>NZ_CAACYD010000001.1:0-220955 GCF_900683595.1 Gordonia paraffinivorans
AGTTCTGGCCTATCAACCCCATGATCTGTGGGGGCCTTAACCCCGCTGAGGGGGTGAGAAACCTCATCTTGGAACAGGCTTCCCGCTTAGATGCTTTCAGCGGTTATCCCTTCCGAACGTAGCTAACCAGCGGTGCCCCTGGCGGGACAACTGGCACACCAGAGGTTCGTCCGTCCCGGTCCTCTCGTACTAGGGACAGGTTTCCTCAAGTTTCTTACGCGCGCGGCGGATAGAGACCGAACTGTCTCACGACGTTCTAAACCCAGCTCGCGTGCCGCTTTAATGGGCGAACAGCCCAACCCTTGGGACCTACTCCAGCCCCAGGATGCGACGAGCCGACATCGAGGTGCCAAACCATCCCGTCGATATGGACTCTTGGGGAAGATCAGCCTGTTATCCCCGGGGTACCTTTTATCCGTTGAGCGACACCGCTTCCACTTGCCGGTGCCGGATCACTAGTCCCGACTTTCGTCCCTGCTCGACATGTACGTCTCACAGTCAAGCTCCCTTGTGCACTTACACTCAACACCTGATTGCCAACCAGGCTGAGGGAACCTTTGGGCGCCTCCGTTACCTTTTAGGAGGCAACCGCCCCAGTTAAACTACCCACCAGGCACTGTCCCTGAACCCGATCAGGGTCCGAGGTTAGAAGTCCAATACGATCAGAGTGGTATTTCAACAACGACTCCACCAACACTGGCGTGCCGGCTTCACAGTCTCCCACCTATCCTACACAAACCGTACCGAACACCAATACCAAGCTATAGTGAAGGTCCCGGGGTCTTTTCGTCCTGCCGCGCGTAACGAGCATCTTTACTCGTACTGCAATTTCGCCGAGTCTGTGGTTGAGACAGCAGAGAAGTCGTTACGCCATTCGTGCAGGTCGGAACTTACCCGACAAGGAATTTCGCTACCTTAGGATGGTTATAGTTACCACCGCCGTTTACTGGGGCTTAAATTCTCAGCTTCGCGGACGAATCCACTAACCGGTCCTCTTAACCTTCCAGCACCGGGCAGGCGTCAGTCCGTATACATCGTCTTACGACTTCGCACGGACCTGTGTTTTTAGTAAACAGTCGCTTCTCTCTGGTCTCTGCGACCCACACCAGCTCCCACCGCAAGGGTGTTCACCAGCCTGGGTCCCCTTCTCCCGAAGTTACGGGGGCATTTTGCCGAGTTCCTTAACCACAGTTATCTCGATCGCCTTAGTATTCTCTACCTGACCACCTGTGTCGGTTTGGGGTACGGGCCGTGTACCAACTCGCTAGAGGCTTTTCTCGGCAGCATAGGATCATGGAATTCGCCTCAACGGCTACGCATCACCTCTCAGGCATCACGAGACACGGATTTGCCTATGCCTCGCCCTACAGGCTTACACCAGTACAACCACTAACTGGCCCCACTACCTTCCTGCGTCACCCCATCGCTTGCCTACTACCAGCCGAGGTCCCACGCATCACCCCACCGGGCACCCGAAGGCGCCTCGGAAAGGATCTGGATGGTTAGTACAACTGATTCAGCATGGGCGCGGATACACGGGTACGGGAATATCAACCCGTTGTCCATCGACTACGCCTGTCGGCCTCGCCTTAGGTCCCGACTCACCCTGGGCGGATTAGCCTGGCCCAGGAACCCTTGGTCATCCGGCGGCAGAGTTTCTCACTCTGCTTTCGCTACTCATGCCTGCATTCTCACTCCCACACCCTCCACCACTAGATCACTCTGTGGCTTCCACGGATGCAGGACGCTCCCCTACCCACCCACACACCTGGCCGGCCCTCCGTAGAGAACCGACAAGCTAACGTGTGAGTGCCGCGGCTTCGGCGGTGTACTTGAGCCCCGCTACATTGTCGGCGCAGGACCACTTGACCAGTGAGCTATTACGCACTCTTTCAAGGGTGGCTGCTTCTAAGCCAACCTCCTGGTTGTCTTCGCGACCCCACATCCTTTTCCACTTAGTACACGCTTAGGGGCCTTAGCCGGCGATCTGGGTTGTTTCCCTCTCGACTACGAACCTTATCGCCCGCAGTCTCACTGCCACACTCTCACTTACCGGCATTCGGAGTTTGGCTGACGTCAGTAACCCTGTGGGGCCCATCGGCCATCCAGTAGCTCTACCTCCGGTAAGAAACATGTGACGCTGCACCTAAATGCATTTCGGGGAGAACCAGCTATCACGGAGTTTGATTGGCCTTTCACCCCTACCCACAGCTCATCCCCTCCATTTTCAACTGAAGTGGGTTCGGGCCTCCACGACGTCTTACCGTCGCTTCACCCTGGCCATGGGTAGATCACTCCGCTTCGGGTCTAGACCCGGCGACTCAAACGCCCTATTCAGACTCGCTTTCGCTACGGCTACCCCACACGGGTTAACCTCGCCACCGAGCACTAACTCGCAGGCTCATTCTTCAAAAGGCACGCCATCACCCACCCTCCAAAGGAGGCACAGGCTCTGACGGATTGTAAGCGTCCGGTTTCAGGTACTATTTCACTCCCCTCCCGGGGTACTTTTCACCTTTCCCTCACGGTACTAGTCCGCTATCGGTCACCAGGAAGTATTCAGGCTTACCGGGTGGTCCCGGCAGATTCACAGCAGATTCCACGAGCCCGCTGCTACTTGGGAGAACATCACGCAAGACCATGTGCTTTCAGCTACCGGACTCTCACCGTCTACGGCAGACCATTCCAGGCCACTTCACCTAACACACAGTTTTCTGACTCACGCTTCCACAGGTAGATGGAAGAAGATGAACCCCACAACCCCACACGCACAACCCCTACCCGGTATCACATGCGCATGGTTTAGCCTCCTCCGCTTTCGCTCGCCACTACTCACGGAATCACTATTGTTTTCTCTTCCTATGGGTACTGAGATGTTTCACTTCCCCACGTTCCCCCCACACAGCCTATACATTCAGCTGGTGGTAACACGACATCACTCGTGCTGGGTTTCCCCATTCGGACACCCTCGGATCACAGCTCGTTTGACAACTCCCCGAGGACTATCGCGGCCTACCACGTCCTTCATCGGCTCCTGGTACCAAGGCATCCACCGAACGCCCTTACACACTTACAACAACACCTACAAACAACCCCCCACACACAGAACCACAAAGGGCCCTGCACACGAGGATCGAATGTAGACATCACCAAAAACTCAAAAGTTTTCTGCTCAATCACACACCAACAACACCAGCCACCCCACAAGGGGCCGCCAGCCTTGCCGGCGCGAAATAAAGATGCTCGCATCCACTATGCACTTCTCAAACAACACACACCGCACCCAGCTGCATGCCTCCGCGCCCCACCACAGGACACCTCACCGACACACACCCGATCTGCAGCTCAGAGGAAAACGTGTGTTCCCTCAGAACCCCGATAGTGTGACGATCAACCCGCCGGCCTCACGACCTCAGCGGCAACCCAGATGTTTCGTCAGGCGACGAAACCCACAGGCTGTGTCTGATGTTTCACCCTCGAACACACACACGCCGCACAGACATACGCTGGCAGAAACGTGTGATGTTGTGTGCTCCTTAGAAAGGAGGTGATCCAGCCGCACCTTCCGGTACGGCTACCTTGTTACGACTTCGTCCCAATCGCCGATCCCACCTTCGACAGCTCCCTCCCACAAGGGGTTAGGCCACCGGCTTCGGGTGTTACCGACTTTCATGACGTGACGGGCGGTGTGTACAAGGCCCGGGAACGTATTCACCGCAGCGTTGCTGATCTGCGATTACTAGCGACTCCGACTTCATGGGGTCGAGTTGCAGACCCCAATCCGAACTGAGACTGGCTTTAAGGGATTCGCTCCACCTCACGGTATCGCAGCCCTCTGTACCAGCCATTGTAGCATGTGTGAAGCCCTGGACATAAGGGGCATGATGACTTGACGTCATCCCCACCTTCCTCCGAGTTGACCCCGGCAGTCTCCTGCAAGTCCCCGCCATTACGCGCTGGCAATACAGGACAAGGGTTGCGCTCGTTGCGGGACTTAACCCAACATCTCACGACACGAGCTGACGACAGCCATGCACCACCTGTCTACCAGCCACAAGGGAAGCCCCATCTCTGGAGCGGTCCGGTAGATGTCAAACCCAGGTAAGGTTCTTCGCGTTGCATCGAATTAATCCACATGCTCCGCCGCTTGTGCGGGCCCCCGTCAATTCCTTTGAGTTTTAGCCTTGCGGCCGTACTCCCCAGGCGGGGTACTTAATGCGTTAGCTACGGCACGGAACCCGTGAAAAGAGTCCCACACCTAGTACCCACCGTTTACGGCGTGGACTACCAGGGTATCTAATCCTGTTCGCTCCCCACGCTTTCGCTCCTCAGCGTCAGTTACTACCCAGAGACCCGCCTTCGCCACCGGTGTTCCTCCTGATATCTGCGCATTTCACCGCTACACCAGGAATTCCAGTCTCCCCTGTAGTACTCAAGTCTGCCCGTATCGCCTGCACGCCTACAATTGAGTTGCAGAATTTCACAGACGACGCGACAAACCGCCTACGAGCTCTTTACGCCCAGTAATTCCGGACAACGCTCGCACCCTACGTATTACCGCGGCTGCTGGCACGTAGTTGGCCGGTGCTTCTTCTCCAGGTACCGTCACTCACGCTTCGTCCCTGGTGAAAGAGGTTTACAACCCGAAGGCCGTCATCCCTCACGCGGCGTCGCTGCATCAGGCTTGCGCCCATTGTGCAATATTCCCCACTGCTGCCTCCCGTAGGAGTCTGGGCCGTGTCTCAGTCCCAGTGTGGCCGATCACCCTCTCAGGTCGGCTACCCGTCGTCGCCTTGGTAGGCCATTACCCCACCAACAAGCTGATAGGCCGCGGGCCCATCCTGAACCGCAAAAGCTTTCCACCAACCCCCATGCGAGAGAAAGTGAATATCCGGTATTAGACCCAGTTTCCCAGGCTTATCCCAGAGTCCAGGGCAGATCACCCACGTGTTACTCACCCGTTCGCCACTCGAGTACCCAGCAAGCTGGGCCTTTCCGTTCGACTTGCATGTGTTAAGCACGCCGCCAGCGTTCGTCCTGAGCCAGGATCAAACTCTCCATGAAAACCTAGCAAAACAACCAACCCACAAGAGCCGGCGTTTCAACACTAGAAGACCAGGAAAGAAAACCTGACCAATCCAAAAACCAGCTCACGCCACCCAGACGGGGCCAGATGACATGAACAAAAAATACATCAACATTCGTAAAGAATGCTCGATGCCAAAAACGGCATCAGACAATCCATCATCACACTATCGAGTTCTCAAAGAACACACACCCAACGGACGTCCTCCGTGAGGAGGCCGGCTCCGAAGAGCTCTCCCAGAGCGCAATATTCTCACGCTCTTGTTCTCGGGAGTGGCACCGCACAGGCGGCCCGAGCGAGTGGCCCGGGCACTTTTGCCTCCCCGGTCCTCTCGGCCCCGGGGGCGTTGCTCTCTGCGGTGCGTCGATTAAGTTACACAGGCGCGAACACCACGTCAAATCGCCTGGTCAGAGGCTTAACTTGGCACCCGCGAAGTTCTTCTTGCCGCGGCGCACCACCAGCCATCGGCCGTGGAGCAGTTCGGCGTCGGCCGGCTGCCACTCGGGATCGGTGATCTTGGTGTTGTTCACGTAGGCGCCGCCCTCGGAAACCGTCCGCCGCGCAGCCTTGTTGCTGTCGGCGAGCTTGGTCTCGACGAGGAGCTGGATGATCGTCGGGCGCTCGGAGAACTCGGCGACGACGGTCTCCCCCACGGCGGCTGCGAGGGTCGCCTCGTCCAGCTCGGTGATGTCGGCACGTCCGAACAACGCCTGGCTGGCCAGTTCGACGGCCCGGGTGTTGGCCTCTCCGTGGATGAGGGTGGTCATCTCGGCGGCCAGCCGCTTCTGGGCGAGACGCAGGTGCGGCTTGTCCGCGGTGGCCTGCTCGAGCTCGGCGATCTCCTCACGACCGAGGAAGGTGAACCACCGCAGGTAGCGGATGACATCGGCATCGGCGGTGTTCACGAAGTACTGGTACCAGGCGTAGGGGCTGGTGAGCTCGGGATCGAGCCAGAGGCTCCCGCCGCCGGTCGACTTGCCGAACTTCTTGCCGTCCGAGGAGGTGACCAGCGGAACGGTGAGCGCATGCAGCGAGACGCCGTCGAGACGACGACCCAGGTCGACGCCGCCGATGATGTTGCCCCACTGATCGGATCCGCCGATCTGCAGCACGCAGCCGTAGCGGCGGTTGAGCTCGACGAAGTCGTTCGACTGCAGGAGGAGGTAGCTGAACTCGGCGTAACTGATGCCGTCGCCCTCGAGGCGACGCTTCACCGTGTCGCGGGCCAGCATGACGTTCACCGAGAAGTGCTTGCCGAGGTCCCGCAGGAACTCTATGGCGGTCATCTTCCCGGTCCAGTCGAGGTTGTTGACGACGACCGCGCCGGTGGGCGAATCGTCGATGTCGACGAACCGGCGCAGCTGGGCGTCGATCCGACTCGCCCACTCCGCGACCGTGTCCGGTGCGTTCATGGTGCGCTCCCCCACCTCTCGGGGATCACCGATCAGACCGGTGGCGCCGCCGGCGAGAACGATGGGCCGGTGGCCGGCGAGCTGGAACCGCTTGAGCGTCAGCAGCGGCACGAGGTGACCTGCGTGCAGGCTCGACGCCGTCGGGTCGAAACCCGCGTACAACGTGATCGGCCCCTTGGCCATCTCTGCGCGCAACGCGTCGAGATCGGTGGACTGCGCGATCAGGCCTCGCCACTGGAGTTCGTCGAGGATGTCGGTCGGGCCTGCCTCCGCAGAGGCCGTGGCGACACCCGGCTCGGTCGTGTTGGCGGTTCCCTCAGTCTCAGCACTCACCCTTCGATCTTGTCATCCACCCAGATCGGGGCGTGTGAGAGGTGACCGAGGTGGCCGCGTGCGGCTCCTGGGAGCCGCCTACTGCCCGGAGACCAGGCGCTCGTGCTCGGCGTCGTCGACCTTGCGGGCCTCGTCGATCAGCATGACCGGGATGCCGTCGGAGTCGATGCGGTAGGCGACGCGCAGACGCGGGTTGTAGAGCTCGTCGCCGGCGTCGATCAACGGGCCGTGGTCCTGCGGACAGGCCAGCCGCTCGCGGACGATCGGATCGATGGCCTCAGCTCGTGATGTCACGCGGATCAGCCTATGGCATCGTCGACCGGCGCAGCCGCCCAGTCCAGCTTGGCTGCGGCGGTCCTCGTGTAGCGCCGGTACCGGCCCTCCTCGTCGCGGTACCAGATCCGCGGCCCGGGCTTCGGCAGTCCCTCGGCGAGGAACACCGTGCTCAACGGCCGGAACGACGCCGAGAGCGGGATCTCGTCCACCACGCGGATCAGGTGCGGTCGCAGCACGGACGGGAACTCGCCGAGCGCGACGCGCAGCTGAGTGGCCGTCAGCGAGTCGGCCTTGACGCCGGGGCGCAGGGTCACCGCCGCGATGGCGATCTGGTGCCCCGGCTCACCGATCCCGTAGGTGACGACCTTGTCGATTCCCGTCACCCGCGACAACGCGTGGTTGATGGTCGGGATGAAGATCGGCCCCGTCTCGGCCTTGATGACGCGATCGACGGACCCGAGGAAGAACAGGTCGCCATCGGCATCGCGGACGAACAGGTGGCCCGACACCTCCCAGCGGTCGCGGGCGGCGAACACGTCGCGCAGCACCGTCCCGTTGACGTCGAACTTGTGCCGCGCCTTGGCGAGCAGCAGGCCGGGCTCGCCCACCTCCGCGCGCCGGACGTAGCCGTGCTCGTCGATGAGGAGCTGGTCGCGCATGATGTCGTAGGCGGCGACCTCGACCGGGTTGGTCTCGGGGAGCGCACGTCCGACCGAGGAGAGCTTCTCGCCGGTGACGTTCGCCAGGATCGCCGAACCGTCTGCGGTGGCGAAGAACTCGAGGATCCGGGCGCGCGGGAAACTCTTGCACACGTCCTCCCAGAGTCCGCCCGACATGCCCGAACCCATGAAGAGCCGGATCGGGTTGTGCTGGTTGATCCGGAAGGCCGGGTCGCGGACCACCTGCGCGAGCATCGACCACGTGTACGACACCACGGTCACGCCGTAGCGGCGCACCTCGGTGGAGAACGTCTCCGGGTCGATGCCGTTGGACAGCGCGATGCGCGACCGGCCGACGACCGTCGCGCCCAGGGTGGTGAGCAGTCCCGACGCATGGTGCAGCGGCGGCAGGCAGTACACGGTGTCGTGGTCGGTGAGTGCGGCCGCCGACGCCGCGCCGAACGCCGACATCGCGAACCGGTGGTTGGTGACCGGCCACGGCACGAGCTTGCCCTTGGAGCGGCTGAACAGGATGAACGCCAGATCGCCCGCGAGTCCCGGATCGGGGCGGTACCAGCTCGGCATCTCGACCTGATCCGGGTCGATCTGCTCCATGTCGATGATCGTGTCGCCGTCGGCCCCCTCGATGGAGCGGCTGTCGCCGCTGCCGCCGCCGAGGACGAGAACCCGATCCGACGCCGCGGTCGCGAGGTCGAGGTTGTTCGGGTCGGTGACGATGACCGAGCTGTCGGCCAGCAGCATCATCTCGCGCACGTCCGCGTCGGCGGCGAGGAGCACCGCAACCGCGCCCAGGCGGGACAGTGCCGCGATCACGACCAGGGCGCTCGGGCGCGTGTCCATCAGAACGCCGATGTGCTGGCCCGGCCGGATGCCGCACTCCACGAGGCCGGCGACGACGTTGTTGATCCGGGCGTCGACCTGGCTGTGCGTGAGCACGCGGTTCTCGAACAGGAACAGCTCGTTCTCGCCGTGCTTGCGCGTGTTCTCGGCCATCAGCTTCGACAGCGAGATCCGCGTGCCGCTCTGGATCTGGCCGAGGCGCAGGAGCCGTGGGACCGTCCGCACCGACTCCGATGCGACGGCGATCGACGTGCGCTGGAAGGAGTTGAGGAGGCCGAGGATCTCGCGGGAGTACGCCGAGCCGGCGTCGGCGACCGCGCCCACGCCGTGGGTGATGCGCGAGGACAGGCTGACGCCGCCGCCGTGTCCGCTCTCCACGTACTCCATCTCGCGGATGAGGTCGGGACGGGGACCGTCGGCCGACAGCCAGGTCACCCAGTCGGCCACCGTGGGCCAGGTGTGTTGGCCGGCAGTGGAACCCACCACCAGGCCGAAGTGGCCGACCGGCAGGGTGGACTCGTAGA
This sequence comes from Gordonia paraffinivorans, assembly GCF_900683595.1. Classification (NCBI taxonomy): domain Bacteria; kingdom Bacillati; phylum Actinomycetota; class Actinomycetes; order Mycobacteriales; family Gordoniaceae; genus Gordonia; species Gordonia paraffinivorans. The sequence goes on from NZ_CAACYD010000001.1 coordinate 9,152, forward strand.
CCTCGGCGTCGGGGGCCGCCTTCACGATGCCGCGCACCGCGGTGGGCTGGCCGATGTCGTCGGCCTCACCCACGAACGCGAGGACCGGGCAGGTGATCTCGGTCAGCGACACCAGGTCGCCGTTGATGACGAAACCGCCCGAGACCATGCGGTTGTGGGCGACGAACTGACGGAGCAGCTCGGCGATGGCCGGACCCGACCACGCGACCCAGCCGTCCGCCTCGAGGAACCGGCGCTGGTCCTCGCGGGTGAGCAGTGCCTCGCGGTCGTGGAGCCGGCGGAGGAAGTCGATCCGGCTGCGGATCGTCTTGACCGGGTCGAGCAGTTGGAAACCGGTGCGCGCCATCCAATCCCGGACCCACAGGTTCTGCGTGAACGAGCGCTCGGCGAGGAACTCCGCGGCCGGCGCGACGAGCCCTGCGGGCATGCCCAGCGGCAACGCCGCGAGCACGTCGACCGGGCTGCCGAAGGTGATGACGCTGGCGATGTTCTTCGAACTCCGGTATGCCGCGGTCTGGTAGGCGAACATGCCTCCCTGGGAGTACCCGCCGAGGTGGATGTCCTGGCCGGTCTCCTCGACGATCAGGTCTATGGCCTCGCTGACGGCCACCACGTGATCGGCGAGCGTGCGCTCGAGCCCGCCCTCCTCCCGCTCGGGCGAGCCGAAGTCGACGACCCACGGGGTGATCCCGTTGCGGTGCAGGATGGACACGGCGCCGTTGTGCTCGGTCACGTCGTAGACGTTGGCCGACACCATCATCGGCGGCACGAGCACGATGTTCGGCCCGGTCGACGGCTCATCGGGGAAGTACCGGCGCAGCTTGAACATCCTGCGGGTCTCCACCACCGCGAACGGAGCCGGCTCGGTACCGGTCTCGAGGCCGCCGTAGCGCAGCACCTCGAGCCCGTTCTGCGCGGTCGCCAGCACTCGGTCGACCACCCCGCCGAGATCCGGGAGCCCCTCCCAAGACACCATCGCGTCGATTCCCTCCCGTCGTCACCGAGACACAGTCACCGACGCAGCGGTGACCAAGCTCACTCTACCCATCCGGGCAGCTGTTCAGTTGCGTCCCCCGAAGCCCGCGGACCACCGTGTCCGTAGATCGGCGGAGCAGGCCGAGACGACCTCGATCTGACGGCGCACCTGCTCGGGCGCGGTGCCGCCGTGCGCGTTGCGCGACTCCACCGAACCACGGACCGTGAGCACCTCGCGGACGGCCGGCGTGAGTGCCGGGTTGATCCCGGCGAGGGTCTCGTCGTCGAGCTCGTCGAGGCCGACGCCGCGCGACTCCGCCTCCCGCACGCACGCCCCGGCCACCTCGTGGGCGACGCGGAACGGCACGCCCTGCCGGACCATCCACTCGGCGATGTCGGTGGCCAGGGTGAAGCCGGCCGGGGCCAGCTCCTCCATCCGGTCGGTGTGGAACTCGAGCGTGGCCACCAGGCCGGTCACCGCCGGCAGGAGGAGTTCGAGCTGGGCGACGGCGTCGAAGACCGGCTCCTTGTCCTCCTGCAGATCACGGTTGTAGGCCAGCGGCTGGGCCTTGAGGGTCGCCAGCAGGCCGGTGAGGTCACCGATGAGCCGCCCGGCCTTGCCGCGCATGAGCTCGGCGACGTCGGGGTTCTTCTTCTGCGGCATGATCGAGCTGCCCGTCGACCAGGCGTCGGCGAGCGTGACGTAGCCGAATTCCGGTGTGCTCCAGATGATCACCTCTTCCGACAACCGCGACAGGTCGACCGCGATCATCGCGAAGACGAACGCGGCCTCGGCCGCGAAGTCACGCGAGGAGGTGGCGTCGATGGAGTTCTCGGCCGGCGCGTCGAACCCGAGGTCGGCCGCGATCGCGGCCGGGTCGAGCCCGAGCGACGAACCGGCGAGAGCGCCGGAGCCGTACGGCGACACCGCGGTACGGCGGTCGGCGTCGGCGAGCCGGTCGATGTCGCGGAGCAGCGGCTGCGCGTGCGCCAGCAGGTGATGCCCCAGCAGGACCGGCTGCGCCGCCTGGAGATGGGTCTTGCCCGGCATGATCGCGTCGGGGTGCGCCGCCGCCTGGGCGGTGAGCGCGTCCACCACGTCGAGCACGCCGAGTGCGACCCGCTGCATCGCCGACCGCAGCCACATCCGGAACAGGGTGGCCACCTGGTCGTTGCGCGACCGGCCGGCACGCAGCCGGCCGCCGAGCTCGGGGCCCACTCGTTCGATGAGGCCGCGCTCGAGCGCGCCGTGCACGTCCTCGTCGGATTCGGCCGGCACGAACGTGCCGTCTGCGACGTCGGCGGCGAGACGGTCGAGACCCTCGAGCATCGCCGCGAGATCGTCATCGGTCAGCAGCCCCGCCCGGTTGAGCACGCGGGCATGGGCCTTGGACGCCTGGATGTCGAACGGGGCGAGGGCCCAGTCGAAGTGGGTCGACTTGCTCAGGGCCGCCATGGCGGCGGCGGGGCCGCCGGCGAACCGGCCGCCCCACAGCGAGCCCTCGTTGGTCGTCCCGCCGGTCTGCTCGCCACTCACAGATTCAGGTCCCGCTTCGCCGCGATCTTCGACGACAGGCCGTGCAGCTCGACGAAGCCGCGGGCCGCCGACTGGTCGAAGGTGTCGCCCTCGTCGTAGGTCGCCAGGTTGAAGTCGTACAGCGACTCCGAGCTGCGGCGGCCGTTCGGGATGATGTTGCCGCCGTGCAGGACCAGGCGGATCTCACCCGACACGTGCTCCTGGGTCGACTCGACGAAGGCGTCGAGCGAACGCTTCAGCGGCGAGAACCACAGGCCGTCGTAGACCAGCTCGGCCCACTTGCGGTCGGTGCCGCGCTTGTAGCGTCCCAGCTCGCGTTCGAGGGTGACGTGCTCGAGCTCCTCGTGGGCGCGGATGAGCACCATGGCGCCCGGGGCCTCGTAGACCTCGCGGCTCTTGATGCCGACGAGACGGTCCTCGACCACGTCGAGCCGGCCGACGCCCTGCGCACCGGCGCGACGGTTGAGCTCCTCGATGGCCTGCAGCACGGAGACCGGACGGCCGTCGATACTGACCGGACGACCCTTGTCGAAGCCGATGATGACCTCGTCGGGCGAGTTCCAGTTGACGGTCGGGTCCTCGGTGTAGCTGTAGACGTCCTTGGTCGGCGCGTTCCACAGGTCCTCGAGGAAGCCGGTCTCGACCGCGCGGCCCCACACGTTCTGGTCGATCGAGAACGGGGACTTCTTGGTGACGGTGATCGGGATCCCGTTCTCCTCGGCGAACTTGATCGCCTTCTCGCGGGTCCAGGCGTAGTCGCGGACCGGGGCGATGACCTCCAGATCGGGTGCGAGGCTGGCGAAGCCGACCTCGAACCGGACCTGGTCGTTGCCCTTGCCGGTGCAGCCGTGCGCGACGACGGTGCCGCCGTGATCGCGGGCCGCGGTCACCAGGTGCTTGGCGATCAGCGGGCGCGACAGCGCCGAGACCAGCGGGTAGCGGTCCATGTACAGGGCGTTGGAGGTGATGGCCGGCAGGCAGTACTCGTCGGCGAACTCGTCGCGGGCGTCGACCACGACGGCCTCGACGGCGCCGCAGTCGAGAGCACGCTGGCGGACGACCTCCATGTCCTCGCCGCCCTGCCCGAGGTCGAGGGCGACGGCGACGACCTCTTTGCCGGTCTCCTTCTGGATCCAGCTGATCGCGACCGAGGTGTCCAGGCCGCCGGAGTATGCGAGTACGACACGTTCTGCCATGAGGTGAAGCTCCTGTTCTAAGCGATGACCCGAGTCCATCATCGGCCCCGGGGTTCCGGCCACGCCGCCCGGGTCTCGGTTCGCGGCGTGCTCGGTTCGGTTCTTGTGCTGTGGGTCTCTCTCTGGTGCTGATTGCGGGCCGGGGCGGCTACACGAGTCCCTCGATCCGTCGTGCGAGTTCGGCGCCCGTGAGCGGCTCGCGGGCGACGACGAGGATCGTGTCGTCACCGGCGATCGTGCCCACCACGTCGGGCAACCGCGCCCGGTCCAGGGCCGCTGCCAGGTAGTGCGCCGCGCCCGGGGGCGTGCGCAGCACCGCGAGGTTGCCGCTGCTGTCGGTCGAGACCAGCAGGTCGGTCACGAGTCGGGCGAGGCGGTCGGTGCCGCCGGACACCCCGCGGACGGGGGTGCCGTCCTCGGGCACGACGTACACGCCGGCCCCGCCGTCGGCGGCGCGGAGCTTGACCGCGCCGAGTTCGTCGAGGTCACGGGAGAGCGTGGCCTGGGTGGCCTCGATGCCCTCCTCGGCGAGCAGGCGCTGCAGTTCGGTCTGGCTCCGCACCTGATGGGTCGCCAGGATCTCGACGATCCGCGCGTGCCGGCCCGCACGGGTCGCGGCGAGGCGGGTCTCCGAATGCTCGGCCCCGCTCGACGCGGTTCCGCGTGGTTCGGCTCCGGCGGTCATCTCTCGTCCTGTGTCACTCGTCGTAGGCTGTCGTGGTCTCGCCCGGTCCTCACTGGTGCGCGAGCAGCCAGATGAGGAGCGCCTTCTGCGCGTGCAGCCTGTTCTCCGCCTCGTCGAACACCACCGACCTCGGGCCGTCGATGACCGACTCGGTGATCTCGTCGCCCCGGTGGGCCGGAAGGCAGTGCAGCACGATCGCGTCGTCGGCGGCGTGTCCGAGCAACTCGTCGTTGATCTGGTACGGCAGGAAAGGCGCCTTGCGGTCCTTGCCGTCGTCCTCCTGGCCCATGGACACCCAGGTGTCGGTGACGAGGACGTCGGCGCCGGTGACCGCGGCGACCGGGTCGGCCACGAGGCTCACCGAGCCGCCGGTCTCGGCGGCGCGACGCTCGGTGTCGGCGATGATCGCCGGATCCGGCCGGAAGCCCTCGGGTGCGCTGATGGTGACGTGCATCCCGGCGGTCACGCCGCCGAGCGCCAGCGAGTGGGCCATGTTGTTGGCGCCGTCGCCCAGGTAGGTCATCCGCAGGCCGGCGGCCGAGCCCTTGTGCTCGATGATCGTCTGGAGATCGGCGAGCACCTGGCACGGGTGGAACTCGTCGGACAGCGCGTTGACGACCGGGATCGTCGCCGCCGAGGACAGTTCCTCCAGGCGCTCCTGGCCGAAGGTCCGCCACACCACCGCGTCGACGAAACGGGAGAGCACGCGGCCGGTGTCGGCGAGGGTCTCCTCACGGCCGAGCTGGGTGGTGCGCCCGTCGACGACCACGGCGTGGCCGCCGAGCTGGGCGATGCCCACCTCGAACGAGAACCGGGTACGCGTCGAGTTCTTGTCGAAGATCACGCCGACCCCGCGCGGGCCCTCGAGGGGCCGGTACTTGAACGGGTTGGCCTTGACCTCGGCGGCGAGCGCCAGCACCTCGGCCTGTTCTGCCGGGGTGAGGTCGTCGTCGCGGAGGAAGTGACGCGTCATTGCTGGACCCCCTGGTTCTGTTGCGTCGCTCTGTTTTTGGCTGCGTCGAGGATGCCCGGCAATGCCTGCACGAAGCTCTCCGCCTGCTCCTCGGTGAGGATCAGCGGCGGCGCGAGCCGCAGGACGTCGGGCGCCGGGGCGTTGATGAGGAACCCGGCGTCGCGGGCCGCCGCGTCGACGTGGGCCGACACCGGCTCGGCGAGCACGACGCCGAGCAGCAGGCCGGCTCCGCGCACGTGCGACACGAGCGGGTGGTGCAGGTCCTCGATGCCGGCGGCGATCGACTTGCCGACCGCGGCGACGTGGTCGACGAGCCCCTCGGACTCGATGACGCCGAGCACGGCGAGCGCCGCGGCGGCGGCGACCGGATTGCCGCCGAAGGTCGTGCCGTGCTGGCCGGGTTCGAACAGCTCGGCCGCCGGACCGGTGGCGATGCACGCGCCGATCGGCAGGCCGCCGCCGAGTCCCTTGGCCAGGGTCATGACGTCGGGGACGACGCCGACCTGCTGATGGGCGAAGAAGGTGCCGGTGCGGGCCACCCCGGTCTGCACCTCGTCGAGGATCAGCAGCGCGCCGCGCTCACTGGTGATCCGCCGGGCCGCGGCCAGGTAGTCGGCGGGCGGCACGATCACTCCGGCCTCGCCGAGGATCGGCTCGAGGATGACCGCGGCGGTCTGATCGGTGACCGCGGCGTCGAGGGCCTCGACGTCGCCGTACGGCACGAAGCGCACGCCGGGCGGCATCGGTTCGAACGGGGCGCGCTTCGTCGGTTGCCCGGTCATCGCGAGCGCTCCCATGGTGCGGCCGTGGAACGCCTTCTCCGCGGCCACGATCTCGGGACGACCGGTCCGCCGCGCGAGCTTGAACGCGGCCTCGTTGGCCTCGGTGCCCGAGTTGCAGAAGAACACCCGCCCGGGATGGCCGAACCTGTCGAGCAGCTTCTCGGCGAGCTCGACGACCGGAGGCGAGATGTAGAGGTTCGACACGTGGCCGAGGGTCTGCAGCTGGGTGGTGACCGCCTCGACGATCGCCGGGTGGGCGTGGCCGAGGGCGTTGACCGCGATGCCGCCGAGGAGGTCGAGGTAGCGCCTGCCGTCGGCGTCGGTGACGTACGGCCCCGAACCGCCCACCAGGGCGATCGGCGGGGTGCCGTAGATCTTCATTAGCGCGGTGGCCCAGCGCTCCTGCAAGGGCGCGGTCATTTCTCCTCCTCGGTTCCGGTCGCGGCGACGGCCTCGGAGGGGTCGACGACGGCGGTGCCGGTGGAACTCTCGGTCAGCAGTTCGGCGAGCACGGAATGGGCGACGCGGCCGTCGATGACGTGGGCGCGTTCGACTCCCCCGGTCACCGCGCGCAGGCAGGCCTCCATCTTCGGGATCATCCCGGAGTCCAGCGACGGCAGCAGCTCCGCGAGCGCGTCGGTGTCGATCTGCGACACCAGCGAACCGCGGTCGGGCCAGTCGGTGTAGAGGCCCTCGACATCGGTGAGCATCACCAGCCGGGTCGCGCCGAGCGCCTCTGCGATCGCGCCCGCCGCGGTGTCGGCGTTGATGTTGTGCACGACGCCGTCGCGGTCGGGGGCGATCGTCGAGATCACCGGGATGCGTCCGGCGGCGACGAGATCGAGCACCGCCGAGGTGTTCACCGAGGTGATGTCGCCGACGAGTCCGATGTCGGTGGCGACGCCGTCGACCATGACGGTGCGGCGGGTCGCGGTGAACAGGTGCGCGTCCTCACCGGTGATGCCGACCGCGTAGGGGCCGTGCCGGTTGATGAGGCCGACGAGTTCGCGGCCCACCTGACCGAACAGCACCATCCGGGCGACGTCCATCACCTCGGGCGTGGTCACCCGGAATCCGCCCTTGAACTCGCCCTGGAGGCCGAGCTTCTTCAGCATGGCCGAGATCTGCGGACCGCCGCCGTGCACGACGACGGGGTGCATGCCGCAGGCGCGCAGGAACACCATGTCGGCGGCGAAGGCCTTCTTCAGCTCGTCGTCGACCATGGCGTTGCCGCCGTACTTGACGACGATCGTCGCGCCATGGAGTTCCTGGAGGGCCGGCAGCGCCTCGGCGAGGACCCTCGCCTTGGCCAATCCGGCGTCCGGATCGATCTTCGGGGCACCGGCCTGCGATGCGTCGCCGCTCATGACGAGTACGCCGAGTTCTCTTCGACGTAGGCGTGCGACAGGTCCGTCGTCCGGACCGACGCCGAGGCGTCGCCGAGCTTCAGATCGACCACCACGTCGACGTCGGGACCGGACAGGTCGACCTCGCGGGCACCCGCGACGCCACATCCGTTCTCGCAGACCGGGGAACCGTTGAACGACACCGAGATCAGGTCCGGATCGATCCGGACCGGCGACGCACCGACCGCGGCCAGGACGCGGCCCCAGTTGGGATCGGAGCCGAACAGCGCCGTCTTGACCAGCGAGTCGCGCGCGACCCACCGTGCCACGGCGACCGCGTCGTCCTCGGTGCGCGCGCCGGCGACGGTGATGCGGATGCGCTTGGTGACGCCCTCGGCGTCGGCCTGCATCTGCGCGGCCAGGTCGTCACACACCGCGAACACGGCCTCGTCGAGGTCGGCCTGCTCGACCGGGATCTGGCTCGCACCCGAACTCAGCAGGAGCACGGTGTCGTTGGTGGAGATGCAGCCGTCGATGTCGAGCCGGTCGAACGTCCGCGCCGTGGCGCGCCGCAACGCGGTGTCGAGCTGCTCGGGCGTGGCGGCGGCGTCGGTGGTCAGCACCACGAGCATGGTCGCCAGCGAGGGCGCCATCATGCCCGCGCCCTTGCCCATGCCGCCGACGTTCCACCCCTGCGGGTGGTGCAGCGCGGCCTGCTTCGGCTTGGTGTCGGTGGTCATGATCGCGTGCGCGGCGTCGGTGCCCCCGGACAGTCCGCCGGCCATCTCGTGGACGATCTCGGTCACGCCGGCCAGGACCTTGTCCATGGGCAGCCGGTCGCCGATGAGGCCCGTCGAGCACACCGCGACCTCCACCGCACCGGTTTCGGTCCCCCAGTTGCTCAGTGCCTCGGCCACGGCCTCGGCGGTCTTGTGGGTGTCCTGGAAGCCGCCCGGGCCGGTGCAGGCGTTCGCGCCGCCGGAGTTCAGGATCACCGCGCGCAGCCGGCCGGTCGTCAGCACCTGCTGCGACCACAGGACGGGCGCCGCCTTGACCTGGTTGCGGGTGAACACGCCGGCCGCCGAGTGGTCGGGTCCCTCGTTGAAGACCAGCGCGAGGTCGGGGGCGCCGGAGGCCTTGATGCCGGCGGCGATTCCCGCGGCGCGGAAGCCGAGGGGTGAGGTCACGCCCTGTTCGCGGACGAGGCGGGGCCGGTCGCCGGGCGCGCCGCCCTCGATCCGGTCGGGTTCCGGGAACGCCGACGGTGTCGGCGTCTGCTCGCTGCTCGTCACGGTGCCACTCCCACGGTGCTCAGTCCTTCGTTCTCGGTCCAGCCCAGCGCCAGGTTCATCGACTGGACCGCGGCGCCGCCGGTCCCCTTGGTCAGGTTGTCCACGGCACCGACGACCACGAGGGTCCCGGCGCGCTCGTCGACGGTCACGCCGAGCTGGACGGCGTTGGAGCCGATCACCGAACCCGTTGCGGGCAGCCGGTCCTCGGGCAGGACGTGGATGAACTCCTCGTCGGCGTAGGCCTGCTTGTAGACGGCCCGGATCTCGGCCTTGGTGGCGGTGGTCCGCGCGGTGCAGGTGGCGAGGATGCCGCGCGCCATCGGAGCGAGGACCGGGGTGAACGACACGCTGACCGGCTCGCTGGCCGCCGCCGACAGCGCCTGCCCGATCTCCGGGGTGTGCCGGTGCACGCCGCCGACGCCGTAGGCGCGGGCCGACCCGATCACCTCGGAGGCGAGGAGATCGACCTTCGGCGACCGGCCGGCTCCCGAGGTGCCGCTCACGGCGACGATGGTCGCGTGGGGCTCGACGAGGCCCGCGGCGAACGCCGGGAGCAGCGAGAGGATCGACACCGTCGGGTAACAGCCCGGGACGGCGATGCGGCTCGCCGCCTTCAGGACCTCCCGGTTGCCCGGCAGTTCGGGCAGGCCGTACGGCCAGGTTCCCGCGTGGTCGCCGCCGTAGTAGGCGGCCCAGTCCTCGGCGTCCCGCAGCCGGAAGTCCGCGCCGCAGTCGATGATCAGGGTCGTCGGCGGCAGCGCGTCGGCGATGACGGCCGACGTGCCGTGCGGCAGGCCCAGGAAGACCACGTCGTGACCGGCGAGGACCTCGGGCGAGGTGTCCTCGAGAACCCGGTCGGCCAGCGGCAACAGATGCGGATGGTGGACGCCGAGCACACTGCCGGCGTTGCCCCCTGCGGTCAGCGCGCCGATCTCGAGTTCACCCGATCGCAGCCGGGGATGCCCCAACAGAAGCCGGAGGATCTCACCGCCCGCGTAGCCGCTCGCGCCGGCCACCGCCACTTTGATCGTCATGCAATCATTATGCAGAACGATGCAAATCAATTCATCGGTGGGGTGGCCGTCGGCGAGTCGCGCGCCACTCAGGCGCCCTGCTCGTCCCGGCGCTGACGCGCGTGGCGTCAGCGCAGGCGCGCCCCCACCCGCTCGGCGGCGGCGTCGACCGCGGCGAGTTTGGCGGCGTTCGCCTCGTCCTCGGTCAGGGTGCGGTCGGCCGCGCGGAACCGCAGGGAGAACGTCAGCGACTTGTTGCCCTCACCGACCTGCTCGCCGGTGAAGACGTCGAACAGCGAGATCTCCTCGAGGAGTTCACCGGCGCCCTCGCGCAGGGCCTTCTCCACCTCGGCCGCCGGCACGTCCCTCGCGACCACGACGTTGACGTCCTGCAGAACCGCCGGGAACACCGACACCGACGGCGCGGGCAGGACCACGTCGAGCGGCAGGGCGTCGATGTCGATCTCCACCGCGCACATCCGCTTGGGCAGATGCGCACGCTCGAGGACCGCGGGATGCAGCTCGCCCGCATGGCCGACGGTACGACCGTCGACGGTCAGCCGCGCGCAGCGGCCGGGATGCCACGGGCGGTGGTCGTCGGCGGTGAGCTCGATCGTCACACCGGCCGCACGGCCGATCGTGCGGGCCGCCTCGAAGGCGTCGAGGTAATCGGCGGGACGTCCCGGACCCCAATGGCCCGCGGGGTCGCGCAGGCCGGTGAGGACCACGCCGACGTGCAGCGGCTGGTGCGGGAGCGAGGCGTCGAGCGCGGCGATCTCCTCCTCGGTCGGACGGCGGGTCACGTCGAGCGCCGGGACGGGCGCTGCCTGGTCACCGGCGATGACGACCTGGCCGATCGTGTACAGCGAGAGGTCGCGCTTCCCGCGGGCGATGTTGCGCGCGGCCATCTCGAGCAGGCCCGGCAGCAGCGTCGTGCTGAGCTCGGGACGATCGGCCTCCAGCGGGTTGAGCACCTTGACGGTGCGGCGACGCTCGTCGTCGGCCGGGAGGTCCCAGAGGTCGAACACGCCGGCGGGCATGAACGGGTACGGCAGCACCTCGACGTAGCCGTCGAGTGCGAGCGTGCGGCCGATGCTCCGGCGACGACGCTGCTTCGGGGTGAGGCCGGTGCCGCCGGGTGCGCGGGGCACCACGGCCGGGATGTCCTCGAGCCCCTCGAGGCGCAGCACCTCCTCGACGAGGTCGGCGCGCTGTTTGAGGTCCGGACGCCACGACGGCGGGGTCACCTCGAGCACGTCGGAGCCGGTGACCTCGCAGCCGACCTCTCGCAGGCGGGCGGCCGTGGTGCCGGCCGGGTAGGTGACGCCGGCGACGCGGTCGGGTTCGTCGGCGGGGATGCTGATGGCGACCGGCTTCGGGGTGTCGACGCGGGCCTCCGACAGCGGCGAGGAGATGGTGCCGCCGGCGATCTCGACGATGAGCTGCGCCGCCCGGTCGGAGGCGACCGCCGTCACCTCGGGGTCGACGATGCGCTCGAAGCGCTTGCTCGCCTCCGAGGTCAGCTTGTGTCGCTTGCCGGTGCGGAAGACGCGGACCTGGTCGAAGGTGGCCGACTCGAGCAGCACGGTCGTGGTCTCGTCGCCGACCTCGGTGGCCGCGCCGCCCATCACGCCCGCGAGCGCGATCGGGCCGGTCTCGTCGGCGATGACGACGTCCTCGGGATCGAGCACACGCTCGACGTCGTCGAGGGTGCGCAGCTTCTCCCCCGGCTTCGCCGAGCGGACGGTCACCGTGCCGGAGACGCGGTCGGCGTCGAACGCGTGCAGCGGCTGGCCGAGTTCGATCATCACGTAGTTGGTGACGTCGACGATCGCCGAGATCGGACGGATGCCGGCGACGAGGAGTCGCTTCTGCATCCACCACGGGGACACGGCCTTCGGGTTCACGCCGGTGATGACGCGGGCGGTGTAGCGGGTCGCGCCGGAGTCGGAGTCGATGGCGACCGGCCACGGCGTGCCGTCGGCCTTCACCTCGTCGACGACCGATGCCGGGTCGACGAAAGGCACCTCGAAGGCGCTCGCGAGCTCGCGGCCGAGTCCGCGGATCGAGAAGGCGTACCCGCGGTCCGGGGTGACGTTCACGTCGATCGCCGCGTCGTCGAGGCCGAGCACCTCGCGGGCGTCGGCGCCGGGTTCGGCGGTGCCGGGCGCCAGCACGAGGATGCCGCTGTGGTCGTTGCCGATGCCCAGCTCGGAGACCGAGCAGATCATGCCGTCGGAGACGCGGCCGTAGGTCTTGCGCGAGGCGATCTCGAACGGACCGGGCAGCACGGTTCCGGGCAGCGCGGCGACGACCAGGTCACCCTCGGCGAAATTGCGTGCGCCGCACACGATGCCGCGCGGCTGCTCCTCGCCCACCTCGACGGTGCAGAAGCGGATCGGCTTCTTGAAGCCGGTGAGCTCCTCGATGGTCTCCACCCGCCCGACGACCAGCGGGCCGGTGATCTCCGGGAACTTCTCGATGTCCTCGATCTCGAAACCGACCCGGACGAAGCCCGCGTCGATCTCCTCCGTGGTGGCCGACCACTCGGGGTCGCCGGAACGCAGGACCTCGGTGTACCAGGACTGAGGTGCACGCACTGTCTATCAACTACTTTCGTCGCGTCGGGAGAAGTCTGTGAGGGTGCTCGCCGGTGATCAGGCCGCCGGGCCGAAGGGCAGGGTGAACCGGATGTCGCCCTCGACCATGTCGCGCATGTCGGAGATGTCGTTGCGGAACTGCAGCGTGCGCTCGAGGCCCATGCCGAAGGCGAAGCCGGAGTAGACGTCCGGGTCGATCCCGCTGGCCCGCAGGACGTTCGGGTTGACCATGCCGCAGCCGCCCCACTCGACCCAGCCGGGCCCGCCCTTCTTGCCCGGGAACCAGACGTCGACCTCGGCCGACGGCTCGGTGAACGGGAAGTAGGACGCGCGCATGCGCGTGGTGGTCTCGGGCCCGAAGAGGGCGCGCGCGAAGGTCTCCAGGGTGCCGCGAAGGTGGGCCAGCGTGAGGCCCTTGTCGACGGCGAGTCCCTCGATCTGGTGGAAGACCGGGGTGTGGGTGGCGTCGAGTTCGTCGGTGCGGAACGTCCGGCCCGGGCACGCGACGTAGATGGGGAGCTCGCGGTCGAGCATGGAGCGCACCTGCACCGGCGAGGTGTGCGTGCGCAGCACCTGACGCGACCCCTCGGGGGCGATGTAGAAGGTGTCCTGCATCGACCGCGCCGGGTGATCCGGCAGGAAGTTCAGCGCGTCGAAGTTGTGGTGCTCGGTCTCGACCTCGGGTCCCTCGGCGATCTCCCAGCCCATCCCGACGAAGACGTCGGCGACCTGTTCGGCGATCACGGTGATCGGGTGGCGCGCGCCGACCGGGCGGCGGCCGCTGGGAAGCGTGACGTCGACCGCCTCGGCGACCAGCACCGCCGCGTCGCGTTCGGCCTCGAGGGTCGTGGTGCGGAGTTCGAGTGCGGCGGTGACCCGCCCGCGGACCTGGTTGACGAGCTTGCCCGCCTCGGACCGCTGCTCCTTCGGAAGACTGCCGAGCGCGCGTCGTGCCAGGGCGATCGGCGACTTGTCCCCGAGGTGTGCCGTCTTCGCCGCGGCGAGCTGCTCGAGATCGGCCGCCGCCTCGAAGGCCTCGATCGCCGCTGCGGCGGCGGCCTCGAGGTCGTCGGGTCCAGGGAATACCGTTTCGTCGGCGGAAGTGGCCACGGTCGGCGAGCTCCTCATGCGTGGGTCGGTGGACGGACTGCGTCGTCGTCACGCGACGCGGTCCCGGGACCTTGGCTTTTTGCGTTCCCGGACCACCGTCGACGACGGCGATGACTCCCATCGAGGGTAGTCGACCGCCTCCTCGCCCTGACCTGCAGGGAGGAGTGACCAGCGCGCGACCGCACGCGCTCTACGTCCGCGGGCGGGCCTCGGGGTCGATGCCGAGCGCGAGGCAGCGGGCGCCGAGTGCACCGCCCGCGGCGATCAGCAGGTAAACCAGACCGTCGCCGACGAGGCCGGACCTCGCCACCATCAGCACCGCGATGCCGAGGACCACCACGAGCGACACCAGGGCCGCGTCGCGAGCCCGGCCCGCACGTCGGGCGACGGGGTCGTCCCACCACGGAAGGGGCCTGTTCTCCAGCGGGGAGAGCAGCACGAGGACCGGCACCATCAGGATCAGCAGCAACGCGGTCTGCGTCGCGACGACGATCGGGAACGACATGCTGTGCGCGTCGGCGCGGTCGAATCCGGCCGCCGCGCCGAGTGCGACGATCGCGGCGAGAACCGGCAGATGCCACAGGTACAGGGTCATCGCTCCCCGGTTGCCGAGGACGACCCACCACCAGACCCGCGGGCTGTCGGCGATGCCGGCCAGTACGCCCCGCAGCGCGATCGCCCCGGCGCAGAGGACGATCGCGTGGCCGGCGAGCAGCAGGCTGGGCGGGTTCATGTTCGACAGCTGCTGACCCGGCACCGTCACGAGCGACATCTCGTACGGCCCCCACACGACCAGGCAGATGTCGACGACGAGCGCGCACGCCGCGACGACCCCGGCGATCGCGGGTCGCAGGATCCGCTTGGCGTGGGCCACGCCGAGCACGGCGGGGAGAGTCCAGACGGTGAGGAAGCCCGCATAGCCGAGCCAGGACGGGCCGCCGGACAGGCGAACGGCGTCGACGAGCGCGGTACTCCCCCAGCACGCAGCGAGCGCGATCGCGATGTGGCCGGTCGTGCGGACCCGCTGCAGGAACGGGACGACGGCCAGAACGAGCAGGTAGGCTCCGAGGAACCAGAGCAGTTGCACGCTCAGGCGGGCGACGACGTCGACCGCGGCGTCGTGACCGGTGACCCCCAGGATCACCAGCGTGGCGACCACGGCGCTCAGATACCAGACCACTGGTCGGAGCAGGCGCTGGGCACGACCGAACAGCCACTGTCCGGCACTCGGTGCGTCGGTGGCGGCACGAGACCTCCATGCGTGCGTCGACGCGGCGGCTCCGGCGAAGAAGAACAGCGGCAGGACCTGCAACAACCAGGTCGCGGCTTGCAGTGCGGGTATCTCGCCGAGAGTGTTGCCGAGAAGGATCGAGTCCCCGGCGGTGTCGACCGTGAGCATGATCGAGTGACCGGCGACGACGACCAGCAACGAGACGATGCGGATGAGATCGATGTAGCGGTCGCGGTCACCGGTGAGGGCGGCGAGTTCGCGAGGCGTCGGGAGGCCGCGCGGGCGGGTCGAGACGGGCGTGATCGTGCGCATCCACCGAGTCTGACCGGCCGATTCACCGCGGACCTGAGCAGAATCACTCGGTCGCAGACGGCAAAATCGCGGGTCGGGCCCGAAGTCGCGACGCGGTGCGCGCGAGTCCGGGACCCGGTCCCGCGATTCGTCGGATCCGGTGCGTCAGTTGCCGAAACCCGCGCGCTTGAGCGCATCGGCCATCGCGCCGCCGGGAGCCGGACGACGGTCGTTGCGGTTGCCGCCCCGACCCTGGCCACGACCGCGCTGGTCGTTGCGGCGTCCCTGACCGCCGCCGCGGTTTCCTTCTCCGCGGGGCGGGCGTGACCCGCCCTTGCCGGTCGTGCCCGGCTCGTCGTCGAGGCGCAGGGACAGGCCGATGCGCTGGCGCTCGACGTCGACCTCCATGACCTTGACCTTCACGATGTCGCCGGACTTGACGATCTCGTGCGGGTCGGAGACGAAGCGATGAGCCATCGCCGACACATGGACGAGACCGTCCTGATGGACGCCCACGTCGACGAACGCGCCGAACGCGGCGACGTTGGTGACCTGTCCCTCGAGGATCATGCCGGGCTCGAGGTCGGAGACCTTCTCGATGCCGCTGGCGAAGGTCGCCGTCTTGAACTCGGGACGCGGGTCGCGGCCGGGCTTGTCGAGCTCGGAGATGATGTCGACCACGGTCGGGCGACCGAAGGTCTCGTCGACGAAGTCGTCGGGACGCAGCTTGGTCAGCGTGGCGGTGTCACCGATGAGCGAACGCACGTCGGTGCCGACCTTCTCCAGGATCCGGGTCACCACCGGGTACGCCTCCGGGTGCACCGCCGATGCGTCGAGCGGGTTGTCGCCGTCGGTGATCCGGAGGAAGCCCGCGCACTGCTCGAACGCCTTGGGCCCCAGGCGCGGAACCTCGGTGATCTGCTTGCGGTTGCGGAACGCCCCGTTCGAATCCCGATACGACACGATCGACTCCGCCAGGCTCGGGGTGATGCCTGACACGCGCGAGAGCAGCGGGACCGAGGCGGTGTTGACGTCGACGCCGACCGCGTTCACCGCGTCCTCGACCACCGCGCCCAGCGACCGGGCGAGCAGCGTCTCGGACACGTCGTGCTGGTACTGGCCCACGCCGATCGACTTCGGGTCGATCTTCACCAGCTCGGCGAGCGGATCCTGCAGGCGCCGGGCGATGGACACCGCGCCGCGCAACGACACGTCGAGGTCGGGCAGCTCCTTGGACGCGTACGCCGACGCCGAGTACACCGACGCGCCGGCCTCGGAGACGACGACCGTCGTGGGCGGGGTCTTGCCCGCCGCCTTGATCGCGGCCACGAGTTCACCCGCGAGCGCGTCGGTCTCTCGGGAGGCCGTGCCGTTGCCGATGGCGATCAGCTCGACGCCGTGCTTCTGCACGAGCGCGCCGAGCACGGCGAGCGCACCGGCCTTGTCCCGGCGCGGTTCGTGCGGGTAGATGGTGGCGGTGTCGACGACCTTGCCGGTCTCGTTGACCACCGCGACCTTCACGCCGGTGCGGAGACCGGGATCGAGGCCCATCGTGGTGCGCGCACCGGCCGGTGCGGCGAGCAGCAGGTCCTTGAGGTTGGTCGCGAACACCGCGACCGCGTCGGCCTCCGCCTGCTGGCGCAACCGGGTGCGGATGTCGATGGACAACCCGACGAAGAGCTTGGTGCGCCAGGCCCACCGCACGGTGTCGGCGAGCCAGCGATCGGCGGGGCGCCCCTGATCGGAGATGCCGAACCGGGCGGCGATGAGCTGCTCGTAGATGCCGGGCCCGGCCGGGCGCTCGGCGGCCTCGGGATCGGGGTCGAGGGTGACGCTCAGGATCTCCTCGCGCTCACCGCGCAGCACGGCGAGCACGCGGTGCGACGGGATCGTGGTGAACGGCTCGGAGTACTCGAAGTAGTCGGCGAACTTGGCGCCCGCGGACTCCTTGCCCTCACGGACGGCAGTCCGCAGAACGCCCTTCTGCCACATCAGCTCACGGAGTTCGCCGACGAGATCGGCGTCCTCGGCGATGCGCTCCACGGCGATCGCCCGGGCACCGTCGAGCTGCTCGGCGGTGAAGGTCGACGGGTCGGTGTTCGGATCCGACAGCAGGGCGTCGGCGACGGGCTCGTGCCCGGCCTCGCGCGCGATCTGGGCCTTGGTGCGCCGCTTGGGCTTGTAGGGCAGGTAGATGTCCTCGAGCCGCGCCTTGGTGTCGGCGGCGAGGATGCGCGCGTCGAGCTCGGCGTCGAGCTTGCCCTGGGCGGCGATGGACTCGCGTACGGCCTGGCGCCGTGCCTCGAGGTCGCGAAGGTAGGCGAGACGCTCTTCGAGCGTGCGCAGCTGGGCGTCGTCGAGGCCGCCGGTCGCCTCCTTGCGGTAGCGCGCGACGAACGGGACCGTCGACCCGCCGTCGAGCAGCTCGATCGCCGCACGGACCTGGCCGACTCCGACGTTGAGTTCGGTGGCGATCGCCGTCGCGACGCGGGCGTTGACCACGGCCGGATCAGGGGCCGGAACGGTCTGAGGGGTCGCGGGCGTCTCTGTCTGCTGCGCCCCGGCGACGGGGGCGGACGCCGAGGCGGACTCGGTTGACGGCACGGACTCGGGTGACACGGTTTCTGACACGATCGCCGACCCTACCGGCCGCGTCGGACAGCTGTCAGCCGCGACCCACCGCGTTGTGGATCCGCGCACTCTCGTACAGGCAGATCGCCGCTGCGGCGGCCACATTCAGGCTCTCCGCGCGGCCGCGGATGGGGATCGACACCCGGTGGTGGGCGACGCGCTGGACCTCCGGCGACAGGCCGTGGGCCTCGTTGCCGAACAGCCAGCCGATCCGGCCGGCGAGCACCTCGTCGGCGTGGTCGAGGTTCACCTCGCCGTCGGCGGCCGTGGCGAGCAGCGTGATGCCCGACGCCGCGATCGTCGCGAGACCCTCGGCCACCCGCCTCTCGCGCACCACCGGCACGGTGAAGACCGTCCCCGCGCTCGCGCGGACGCACTTGCCGTTGTGGGGGTCGACGGAGTCGCCGAGCAGGACCACCGCGTCGGCGCCCATCGCATCGGCGCAGCGGATCAGGGTGCCGGCGTTGCCGGGCTCACGGGGCTCGACCGCGATCGCCAGCAGACGCGGCTCGTCGGCGAGCACGTCGGCCAGCGACGCGTCCAGGAGCCGACACACGGCGAAGACGCCGGGCGGTGTGGTGGTCTCGGACAGTTTCGACGCCGCACGCCCGGAGATCAGCAGGACCGGCACTCCCCCGGCCTCGGCGGTCTCGACGATCGCGCGGTGACGATCGAGATGCTCTTCCGCCACCAGCACCGTCTCCGCCTTCTCGACGGCCAGGGCGGTCTCCACCGCGTTCGACCCCTCGGCGAGGAATCGGCCCTGCTCGCGCCTGGCGGCGGCGCGGTGGAGCTTGGCAAACGACACGACCCGCGAGGATCGCTCGGACAGGATCTCCGTCATCGGGACATCCTCCGCGCGACTCGCGGGTCGTGTGCGGTGTTGCTCAATCAGGCAGCCGGGGCGTTGACGTCGGCCGGCAGGGCCTTGCGGGCGACCTCGACCAGGCCGGTGAAGGCCTCGGGATCGGTCACCGCGATGTCGGCGAGGACCTTGCGGTCGACCTCGACACCGGCGGCCTTCAGGCCCTGGATAAAGCGGTTGTAGGTGATGTCGTTGGCGCGGGCCGCAGCGTTGATGCGGGCGATCCACAGCTTGCGGAACTCACCCTTGCGGGCACGACGGTCCCGGTAGGCGTAGTTCAGCGAGTGGAGCTGCTGCTCCTTGGCCTTGCGGTACAGGCGCGACCGCTGACCGCGGTAGCCCTTCGAGGCCTCGAGGGTGGTCCGACGCTTCTTCTGGGCGTTGACGGCCCTTTTCACGCGTGCCATGTTCTAGATCCTTTTGCTCGTCAGATGTCCGGGGTCGCTCGCGTCAGCGGTTCAGCAGGCGCTTGATACGCGGCGCGTCGTTGTCGCTGACGACGGTGGTGCCGTCGAGGCGACGAGTGCGCTTGGAGGGCTTGTGCTCCAGGAGGTGGCGGCGGTTGGCCTTCTGGCGGACGATCTTGCCGCTGCCGGTCACCTTGAACCGCTTCGCGGTGCCCTTGTGGGTCTTGCTCTTAGGCATTTTCTTCCTTCTGTCGGGCGAACGCGGGCAACCGAACCTGACCAGGTACGGCTGGAATCCCGGGTTCACGTCTCGTGATCACGGCCGGCGCGGGGCATGTGCTCCCCGCCCGGCCGATCGGCTCAGCTCTCGTCCGCGGGGGCGTCGGCCTTCTTCTGGCCTCCGCCGGAACGTTCGCGGCTCTCTTGCGCCTTCTGGCGGGTCTTCGCTCCCTTGTGCGGGGCGAGGACCATCGTCATGTTGCGACCGTCCTGCTTGGCTGCGGTCTCGACGTAGCCGTAGTCGGCGACGTCGTTGCCCAGGCGCTGCAGCAACCGGTAGCCGAGTTCCGGACGCGACTGCTCACGGCCGCGGAACATGATCGTGACCTTCACCTTGGACCCGTCCTTGAGGAACCGGATGACGTGACCCTTCTTGGTCTCGTAATCGTGGTCGTCGATCTTGGGCCGGAGCTTCTGCTCCTTGATGACGGTCATCTGCTGATTGCGGCGTGCTTCACGCTGCTTCTGGGCCGCCTCGTACTTGAACTTGCCGTAGTCCATGATCTTGCAGACCGGCGGACGGGCGTCCGGGGCCACCTCGACCAGGTCGAGGTCGGCCTCGTAGGCCAAGCGAAGCGCATCTTCAACACGCACGATGCCCACCTGCTCCGAGTTGGGTCCGACGAGTCGGACCTCAGGGACGCGGATGCGCTCGTTGATGCGGGTCTCAGTGCTGATGGGGCCTCCTAGTTCAATCCTGCAGTGGTAACCGTCGCGTCGTCGCGCGGGGGCCGTAGGCAGGAGATCCGAGTGTGAAACCCTCAGCAAGAGAGCCCCGGGACACAGGTCCGCGGGGCTCCGATACCGACCGATTCGCATCGCCGCGTGTTCGCGTGGCGACTGCCGACGTCGTGCGACACATCGACGAGGATGTGGTCGTGACCGTCGGCGTGAACCGGACCGAGCAACTGCGATCTCGACTGGCGAGGACTCGCGTCACACGGTGGGAGCGGAACTCCACTTACGACCCCGGCGCATCCCAGGGCGGTCGTGCTATGGGAGTCTATCAGCCATGGCCGAGAACTCCTATTCGTCACCAGCACCGGAACCCCAGAAGGGTGCGACGGGCAGTGGCACCGGCGCGGAAGACGCGGCGCACACTGAGGCAGAGAACGTCCGCGACCTGCAGGATATTCCGGCGATCGAGGTGATCACCCGGTCCATCGTGATGCTGATGAGCGCCTCGGCGGAGAAGCTCGGCCTGGCCGAGGGCACCCCCGAGGACAAGATCGACCTCCCCGAGGCCCGGGTCCTGATCAACGCGCTCGCCGGCCTGGTCGACGCCTCGAAGGCCGACCTCGGCATCCACGCCGCGCCGATCCGCGACGGCCTGAAGAGCCTGCAGCTGGCGTTCCGCGAGGCCAGCGCCTACCCCGACGAGCCGGGCGAGGGTCCCGGCGAGAAGTACACCGGGCCGGTCCGGGCGCCGAGGAAATAGGTTTCGGCCTCACCTGGTGGGCCGAGCGTGCCGACGACACATGCCGAAACCGCTTACCCTGACGGTATGACCACCCCAGGAGAATCCGGCACCCACGGCACGCAGCCCGCGGGCACCCCGTCGGACGACATCGTCGACGCCGAGATCGTGCCGGGCCCGGTGACCGGGGCCCCGTTGCCGGGCTCTCTCCCGGACCCGGACTACACCGAGGACGGCATCCCGACCTTCGACTACGTGCGGGAGAAGATCGAGAACCGCATCACGACGGCCATCGGATCGCAGGAGCTCGCCGAGGCCACGCCCGAGGGACAGAGCGTCGACGAGATGGTGCGCAAGCGCGACGAGGCCGCCAAGAAGCGCCTCGAGGAGATCCGCAAGTCGATGGGCAAGTAGCCCGCCGGCGCCATTCGAGTCTCAGCAGAATCGCCACTTCCGGACCGAGTCGCTGGGTGAAACCCGCGATCCTGTACCAGAAGTGGCGATTCCTCTTGCGGTTGCGTCAGCCGGCCGACGCGACCGTCTGGTCGACGTCGAGGATCTCGGCGAGGAACTTGCCGGTGTGGCTGCCGGGCGCGACCGCGATGTCCTCTGGCGTGCCCTCGGCGACGACCATGCCGCCGCCGCTGCCGCCCTCGGGACCCATGTCGATGATCCAGTCGGCGGTCTTGATGACGTCGAGGTTGTGCTCGATGGTGATGACCGTGTTGCCCTTGTCGACCAGTCCGTTGATCACCGCGAGCAGTTTCTTGATGTCCTCGAAGTGCAGGCCGGTGGTCGGCTCGTCGAGGATGTAGATCGTCCGGCCCGACGAGCGCTTCTGCAGCTCGGCGGCCAGCTTCACGCGCTGCGCCTCGCCGCCGGACAGCGTCGGCGCCGGCTGACCGAGGCGGACGTAGCCGAGGCCCACGTCGACGAGTGTCTTGAGGTACCGGTGAATCGAGGTGACCGGCTCGAAGAAGTCGGCGGCCTCCTCGATCGGCATGTCGAGGACCTCCGCGATGGTCTTGCCCTTGTAGTGGACCTCGAGCGTCTCGCGGTTGTAGCGGGCGCCGTGGCACACCTCGCACGGGACGTAGACGTCCGGCAGGAAGTTCATCTCGATCTTGATCGTGCCCTCGCCGGTGCACGCCTCGCAGCGGCCGCCCTTGACGTTGAACGAGAAGCGGCCCGGCTGGTAGCCGCGGACCTTCGCCTCTGTGGTGGCGGCGAACAGGGTGCGGATCTTGTCGAAGACGCCGGTGTAGGTCGCCGGGTTGGACCGCGGGGTGCGACCGATCGGCGACTGGTCGACCTGCACGAGCTTGTCGAGGTTGTCGAGTCCCTTGACGCGCGTGTGCCGGCCGGGCACCTGCCGCGCGCCGTTGAGCTTGTTGGCCAAGACCGTCGCGAGGATGTCGTTGACCAGCGTCGACTTGCCCGACCCGGACACACCGGTGACCGCGGTCAGCACGCCGAGCGGGAACGACACGTCGATGCCGCGCAGGTTGTGTTCGCGGGCGCCGACGACGGTCAGCTGCCGCTTGCGGTCGATGGGTCGGCGGATCTCCGGGATCGCCAGCTCCTCGCGGCCCGACAGGTATGCGCCGGTCAGCGACCTCTTGTTCTTGAGCAGGTCCTTGTAACTGCCCGAGTGCACGACCTCGCCGCCGTGCTCGCCCGCGCGCGGGCCGATGTCGACGATCCAGTCGGCGGCGCGGATGGTGTCCTCGTCGTGTTCGACGACGATCAGCGTGTTACCCAGATCCCGCAGGCGGGTGAGGGTCTCGATGAGTCGTCGGTTGTCGCGCTGGTGCAGGCCGATCGACGGCTCGTCGAGGACATAGAGGACGCCGGCGAGGCCGGAGCCGATCTGCGTCGCGAGCCGGATGCGCTGGGCCTCACCGCCGGACAGCGAACCTGCCGCGCGCGACAGCGACAGGTACTCCAGACCGACGTCGAGCAGGAACCGGATGCGGGCCTGGACCTCTTTGAGGACGCGTCCGGCGATCGCGGCCTGACGTTCGTCGAGGTGCAGGTTGTCCAGGAAGTCGGCGCATTCGGCGACGGAGAGCGCACAGACCTCGGCGATCGACTTCGCCCCGTACTCGGGGTGGTCGAGCGTGACGGCCAGGATCTCCGGGCGCAGGCGTGCGCCCTCGCACGCGGGGCACGGCACGTCGCGCATGTACCCCTCGTATCGCTCCTTCATCTGCTCGGACTCGGTCTGCTCCATCCGGCGCTCGAGGAACGACATCACCCCCTCGAACTCGGTGTAGTACGAGCGGGTGCGTCCGTAGCGGTTGCGGAACTTCACGTGGACCTGGTGGTCGCTGCCGTTGAGCAGCGCGCGCCGGGCCTTGACCGGCAGCTTCTTCCACGGGGTGTTGACGTCGAAGCCCATCTGGTCGGCCAGACCCGACATCAGCCGCAGGAAATAGTCGGCGTTGCGGCCGGTCGACCACGGCGCGATCGCACCCTCGGCCAGCGACAGGTCGGGGTCCGGGACGACGAGGTCCTCGTCGACCTCCTTGCGAACGCCGAGGCCGTCGCACTCCGGGCAGGCGCCGTAGGGCGAGTTGAACGAGAAGGATCGCGGTTCGAGATCGTCGATGGCGATCGGGTGCATGTTGGGGCACGCCATCTTCTCCGAGAAGCGGCGCTCGCGGTTCGGGTCGTCCTCGTCGAGGTCGACGAAGTCGAGCACGATGATCCCGTCGGCCAGGCGCAGGCCGGTCTCGACCGAGTCGGTGAGGCGCTGCTTGGCACTGGGCTTGACGACGAGGCGGTCGACGACGACCTCGATGTCGTGCTTCTCCTGCTTCTTCAGCTTCGGCGGATCGGTCAGCTGGTGGACGACGCCGTCGATGCGGGCACGCGAGAAGCCCTGGGTCTGCAGCTCGGCGAAGAGGTCGACGAACTCGCCCTTGCGCGTGCGGACCACCGGCGCGAGCACCTGGAATCGGGTGCCCTCCTCCATCGCGAGGACCTGGTCGACGATCTGCTGCGGCGTCTGCTTGGCGATCGGCTCGCCGCATTCCGGGCAGTGGGCCTTTCCGGCGCGCGCGTAGAGGAGGCGGAGGTAGTCGTAGACCTCGGTGATGGTGCCGACCGTCGACCGCGGGTTGCGGTTGGTCGACTTCTGGTCGATCGACACCGCCGGCGAGAGCCCCTCGATGAAGTCGACGTCGGGTTTGTCCATCTGGCCGAGGAACTGCCGGGCGTAGGCCGACAGCGACTCGACGTAACGGCGTTGTCCCTCGGCGAAGATCGTGTCGAAGGCGAGCGACGACTTGCCCGAGCCCGACAATCCGGTGAACACGATGAGGCTGTCCCGGGGAAGGTCGACATCGACACCGCGAAGGTTGTGTTCGCGGGCACCTCGGACGATCAGACGATCAACCACTGCAGTCCTAACATTCTTTTCGAGTCACAGGTCCATCGAGCTCAGGGCGCACGCGCGGCGCATGGGCACCATATCGGCAGGTACCGACAAGCCGTCTCGACGGCGTAGACCCGTTGGGGATTCGCAGTCCGAGGGCCGGAGGATCGGTCTCGCCACCCGTGCCATACACCATCGAACCGATAGTCCACGATACCCGTGCTCAGAGCGCGTCCGGCCGTCGCGAGCGTCACACGACACGGCGGTGACGGGCGCGATGGCGACCGCGCGGTGTCATAGCCTTTCCCCATGACCTCCGCGACACCGATCAGCGACGACTACACCGGCGACCTCTCCGAGTCCAAGACCCCGCAACGCCGCACCCTCGGCAAGGCCACGATCGTGAAGCTCTCGGTCGGGCCGATGGACAACAACGTCTACATCGTCACCTCGAAGGCGACGGGTGATCAGCTGATCATCGACGCCGCGAACGACGCCGAGACGATCATCGCCACGCTCGACGCGATCGGCGGAAAGCCCGCCCTCATCTTCACCACCCATCAGCACTTCGACCATGTCCAGGCCCTCGAGGCGGTCGCCGAGCACACCGGCGCCCCGACCGCCGCCGGCCGCCACGATGCCCCGGAGATCCCGGTGGCCCCGGACCGCCTCGTCGACGACGGCGACGTCATCGAGATCGGCGACCTCCGGTTCGAGGCGATCCACCTCGTCGGCCACACCCCCGGGTCGATCGCCCTCGCGCTGACCGACACCACCGCCGACGGCGAGGAGGTCGTGCAGCTGTTCACCGGCGACTCGTTGTTCCCCGGAGGCGTCGGCAAGACGTGGCAGCCCGGCGACTTCGAGAAACTCCTCGACGACGTGTCAACCAAGATCTTCGACCGGTTCGGGGACTCGACGGTGGTCTACCCCGGGCACGGCAAGGACACCACGCTCGGTGCCGAGCGCCCGCACCTGCCGGAGTGGCGCGAGCGCGGCTGGTGAGCCCGCGCACACCCGCCGCCGTTCCGCATTCCTGCCCCGGCATCGGCCGGAGGGGTTCACGCAAACGGTGGTGGGTCCGGCCGATCGGGCGCTACTGCCCCTCGTCGATCCGGTGCTTGTCGACGAGCGCCTTGAGCTCGTGGAACGCCGCTGCCCGCGCCTTCACGACGTCGGCGGATTCCGAGCCCTCCTCGGCCGGCGTGGCAGGCGAACCGTAGAGGACGGTGCCGAGGCGGCCGCGTAGCTCCTCGCGTCGCCTCGCGTCCTCGGCGTTCTCGCGTTCCTCGCGCAACGCGCGGTCGATGTCCTCGGCCTGCCGCGCGCACTCTCCGATGAGCTCGACACGACGCTGGACCGATTGCTCGAGGGCTGCGACGGTCCGCCGCGCGTCGTCGAGCATCTGCTCGTCGGTCCTGGTGAACCTGCGGATCCCGGCTGCGCCGGCCATCACCTTCCGGATCTCCTCCGCGCGACGCAGGTTCGCCGCTATCGACCAGAGATCTGCCCGGAAGTCGAAGTCGGCCGGGTCCCCCAGCCAGCCGGCGCGGGCCGCCTCGGATCCGGCGATCCGCGCGATCGCCGCCTCGGCGGATTCGTAGAGCCGGGCACCGTCCGAGCCGAAGTCGATCTCGCGCTGACGCTTCTCGGCTTCGAGACGCCGGGCCTTCTCCTTCTCCCGCTCGTCCGACCACCACGACCAGATCCCGAGGCTCACCAGGCCGATCAGGTAGATGGATTCCAGGACCCAACCCGTCGCCGTTCGCGCCGTGGACGGATTGTCCGCTCCGAACTCCACCGCGAGCCAGGTGCCGAGGTAGTACGGCCACGCGAGTGCGCAGAACACGGCGACCAGCACGATCCCCACGACGATGGCGCTGCCGTTGTCACTCTTCTTGGAGCCCACGCGCCGAATCCTAGGACGCACCCACGACATCGAGCGGGTGGATATGAGACGAGTCGCAACGTCCTCGGCGGGCCGTGACGGCCGGTGTTTGACCTTCTCCCCCACCGGATACGTGGTCTGACGAAGCGCACTGTGTTCGCGATCTGGGACGGATATCCCCGAAAGGATCACGAAGAGTCGATTCACCAGCACATATCCGAAGGACGGGTAGCGTTGACGAGGCCCATCGCTCTGACCCCGAAGTCAGCGCGACCCGACGGATCTCGAACCGCATCGACTGAAGAAGGTTGTGACCGATGATTCTCCGCCGTATCGCCCGCCCGCTCCTCGCCTCCGCGTTCATCGCGCAAGGCGTCGAGACGATTCGCAGCCCCAAACCGATCGCGCAGTCCGCGGAGCCGGTCGTCGACCGGGCTCGCACCGCGTTGCCGCCCGAGGTGGCGGAGAAGATCCCGGAGGACACCGAGACCCTGGTGAAGATCAACGCCGCCGCCCAGATCGGCGGCGGCATCCTGCTCGCCACCGGCAAATTGCCGCGACTGGCGTCGGTGGTGCTGGCCGGCACCCTGGTCCCGACGACCGCAGCGGGCACCGATTTCTGGAACGAGGCCGATCCGGTCCGCAAGCAGGCCCAGCGCGACGCGTTCGTCAAGAACGTCGGCCTGCTCGGCGGAGTCCTGCTCGCCGCGGTGGACACCGAGGGCAAGCCGTCGCTGGCATGGCGTGGCCGGCAGAAGGCGCAGGCCGTCGCCGCGGCACTGCCGATCGGCACCGCCGCCGGCCACTCGACGTGGGACTCGCTGCGCGAACGCACCCATGAGGGTGCCGAGCTGGTCGGCGAGCGGTCCGTCGAGGCCGGCGAGCTGCTGAGCAAGGGCGCGCATCTGCTCTCGGAGCGTTCGGCGGAGGCGGCCGAGCGGTTCCGCGAGCACGCCCCGGAGATCGCCGAGGCAGCGCAGAAGCGTTCGCAGGAGATCGCCGAGCGCGCCGCGGAGACCGCCGAGCTCCTACGCGAGCGTGCTCCCGAACTCGCCGACGCGGCACTCGAGCGTTCGACCGAGATCGCCGAGACCGCCCGCAAGCGCGCACCGATCCTCGCTCGCAAGGCGCGCAAGCGCGCACCCGAGATCGCCGACGCCGCCCGCGAGCTCGCCGACATCGCCCGCGACCGTTCCGCGGAACTCGCCGAGGTCGCCCGCAAGCGTGCCCCCGAACTGGGCGATGTCGTCCGCGATCGTTCGGCGGAGCTCGCCGAGATCGCGCGTCAGCGCTCGGCCGAACTCGCCGAGACCGCGCGTCAGCTCGCGGCCGCCGCCGAGGAGTCCGCGGCTCACACCGCCGACGAGGGACGCAAGCGCTGGCGCAAGGCCCGCGCCTGATCGAGCGCGGCCCGTCACACCGCTCGGTCCGAGAACGACGCTGAGTACGAACCAGAACAGACCGGACGCGGCGCACCCACCGGAGGACTACCCGTGGGTGCCCGCGTCCGTTCTGCTGCAGCCGCTCGGGTCCGTGGCCCCGCCGCCGAACTCGCGTCTGGTCATGGCCGTCGGCTCGAATGCCGCCCCGAGCGTTCTCCGGCGTAAGCTGGACCATCTCGGTGACGCGGTGGAACCCGCCCTCTGCAGGGTGCGGGTCGCCAACATCACAGTGGGCCATTCCGCCCACGTCGCGGCTCGCGGATACATCCCCGCAGCACCTGTTCACGCAGGTCAGGGCGTGTTGACGACCGTCGGTGCATGGCTGACGCCGTCGCAGACCGAGGCTCTGGACCGCACCGAACCCAACTACGATCGACGGACAGTGAACACGCACGACCATCCCCTCCAGCTCGCAGACCGCCTGCCGGGCGTCCCCACTCCGGACGAGTTCGACCTCTACGTCTCACGTCATGGAGTCCTGGCCGACCCCGACGGCGGTTCCGTGCTGCCCTTCGGCGATCAGCCGACCGTGCTGGCGTGGCTCGCACGCCGATTGGGAGTGACCGAACTCGACGGTCCGCCCGCCGACGTCTGTGCGCGGCTGGCGACCGGCGACCTCGGTGCCCGGGTGACCGGTCTCATGCGCGCCGCGGGGTTGTCGCAGCCGGCCTGGCCGTCCCTCGCCGCGGACGGAGGCGCCCGATGACCGCGCTCTCCCCGGACACCGACCCCAGGCTCGCCGAGGAACAGCACCACCTCGACCGGGTCTACGGTCGCCTCGACCGCATGCGCCAGACCACGAGGCGTCGGCTCTCCGCAACGCTCAGCGAACGCGGCGGGACCCCGCAGGCCCTGTCCGAGCGCGAGTCGTACGAGCGGATGTACATCGAGGACCTCGCGAAGATCGATGCCGCCGAGCACAACCTGTATTTCGGCCGACTCGACCTCGAGGACGGCGAGATCCGCCGCATCGGCCGCATCGGCATCCTCGACGACGGACTCGGCGACGACGGGTCGCTCGACGACTCGGCGACCGACGCCACCCTGCTCCTCGACTGGCGCGCACCACTCGCACGGCCGTTCTACCTCGCGACCCCGGCGTCCCCCGAAGGTGTGTCGCGCCGTCGTCACATCCGCACCCGAAACCGCAAGGTGCGCGGCGTCAGCGACGAATCGCTCATCGCCGGCGACGCCGTGCTCGACGACCTCGGACACGGCGACGTCGTGAACGAGTCGGCACTCGTCGCGGCGCTCAACGCAGCCCGCACCGGCGAGATGACCGACATCGTCGAGACCATCCAGCGCGAGCAGGACCTGATCATCCGGTCCACCCATCGCGGTGTGACGGTCATCCAGGGCGGGCCGGGCACCGGCAAGACCGCGGTCGCGCTGCACCGCGCCGCCTACCTGCTGTACACGCATCGCGAGATCCTCTCGCGCAGCGGCATTCTCATCATCGGCCCGAACGACGACTTCTTGAACTACATCGGACAGGTGCTGCCGTCGCTCGGCGAGTCGGGGGTGCTGCTCTCGACGATCGGCGACCTGTTCCCCGGCGTCCGTGCCCGCGCCGAGGACCCGCGCGCCACGGCCGCGATCAAGGGCAGCCTGCGGATGGTCGACGTCATGAAGAAGGCCGTCCGCGCGAAGCAGGCGTTGCCGTCCAAGCCCGAGTCGATCGACTTCGACGGCTATCGCGTCGAGATCGACTCCGCGCTCATCAAGGCCGCGCGCGCGAAGGCGCGTGCCTCGCGCCGTCCGCACAACCAGGCCCAACCGGCGTTTCTGAAGGCCGGTTTCGCCGAACTGGCGGCGCGCCACGCGTCGGCCATCGGGTCCAGCCTGCTCGACGGTTCGCAGTTGCTCAGCCCGGGCGACATCGCCGACATCCGCGACGACATGAGCCGCGACCCCGAGATCCGGGCCGCCCTCCTGAAGTACTGGCCGACCCTGACCCCGCAGGACATGCTGCGGGAGTTCCTCTCGGATGCCAAGGCGATCCGCAAGGCGACCACCGGGTGGAGCGACGAGGACCGCGCCGCGCTGTACCGCAAGCCGCGGACGTACTCCGGCGAGGGCGAGGACTTCTCCCCCGCGGACGTGCCGCTTCTCGACGAACTCGCGGAGCTCGTCGGCTACGGAACCGACGACGCCGAGCGTGCCGAACGCGCCCGCTGGCGCCGGCAACTCGCCGAGGCCCAGGATGCGCTCGACATTCTGACCGGTTCGGCGCCACAGGATCTCGAGGACGAACTCGATCCCGAGATCCTCATGGCCTACGACCTGATCGACGCCGAACAGCTCGCGGCCCGACAGACCGAGACGAAGCGCCTGACCACCGCGGAGCGGGCCTATGGCGACCGCAGCTGGACGTTCGGTCACGTGATCGTCGACGAGGCGCAGGAGCTCTCGCCGATGGCGTGGCGGATGGTGATGCGCCGCATCCCGAATCGCTGGATGACCATCATCGGCGACACCGCCCAGACCTCCGACGAGGCGGGCACCCGGTCGTGGGGCGAGGTCCTGGAACCGTATGTGGCCAAGCGGTGGCAGTTCAAGGAACTCACGGTCAACTACCGCACCCCCGCCGAGATCATGACCTATGCGGCCCGTGTCCTGGACGAGATCGGCAACGGTGAGACGCCGCCGACGTCGTTGCGCAGCAACGGGATCGAACCGCTCGCCGTGTCGATCGGATCCGACGACACCTCCGAGATCGCCGAGGGGATCCTGCGCGCGGTCGATCTCGCCGAGCCGGAGGGCCTCACCGCGGTCGTGGTACCGGACTCGCTTCTGGAGACGGTGACCTCGGCGCTCGACCCCGCATCCTTCGAGGCGAAGGACGTCGAGGTGCCGAAGGTCTACACCGTGCGGTCCTGCAAGGGCCTCGAGTTCGACACGACCATCGTCGTCGAACCCGCCGAGATCGTGGCCCAGTCGCCACGTGGTCTCAGCGACCTGTACGTCGCCCTCACCCGCGCCACCCAGCGTCTCCTCGTCGTCCACGCGGAGGAACTCCCCGAGTCGCTGTCCGACATGCCTGCCGTCGCAGGCTGAGCGGCCCGGGGGCCGGACGCACCGCACGACGCTGCGACGACCCGACCGGGCTTTCGAGACCATGGAGCGACCGCTGCGTCGGGTCCCCGAGATCCCGACTCAGCGTTCGCGAGGACCGTCCGCCTCACGGAGTGCCGCATCGATCCGCGGACCGATCAGGTCGAGCGCCTCGCTGCCGACGATGCCGAGGTGGTCGGTGTCGAGGTCGACGCGCGTGATCTCGCCTCCCACGAAGGGTTCCCAGCGAGCCGCGATCGACTCCGCGACCTGGTCGTCGTGTTCGCCGGTCGCGACGACGAGCGTCATGTCGCCGGCGTGGTGACGCGGCCGGTGGGCGATGATCCGATCCGCGGAGCTGCCCAGCCGCTGCAACATCCGGTCGAAGGAGTCCGCGTCGAGCAGTCCGAGGCCGATGACCCGATCCCGGATCGCGGCGGCGAGGGCCTCCGGCGACTCGGACTGCGGATCGGTCGGGTCCACGAGTTCGTCGACGTCGATGACCTGCCGCCATCCGCCGAGAAGGCCGGCGGCCGCTCGCCGGGCATCGAATCCGTCGGGCAAACCCTCGGCGGCAACCCCGTCGGCGAGATGCTCGTCGGCTCCCGCCTCGTCGGCCGGGTAACTGTCCAGCAGTCCGAGGAATCCGACCTCGGCGCCGTGCTCGCGCAGCGCGACGGCCATCTCCTGCGCGATCAGTCCGCCGATCGACCAGCCGAGCAGGTGATACGGACCGTCGGGCACGACGCGCCGGATCTCGTCGACGTAGCGCACCGCGAGGTCGCGGATCGTCGCATCCGGCAGCTCGCCGGCGACCACGTACGGGTCCTGGAGTCCGTAGACCGGCCGGTCGTCGAGATACGGGGTGAACGCGCCGAACAGCCAGGCGAGGCCGTCCGCCGGATGGACGCAGAACACCGGGGGCCGCGCCCCCTCGGCGCGAAGCGGCACGACGACGCCCGTCGGCGCCGGCTCCTCGACGCCGGGGTCGTGGTGCGCCGCGAGCCGGGCGCCGAGGTCCCGTGGGGTCGGCCCGGCGAAGACCCACGCGACCTCGACCGGGATGCCGGTGCGTCGTCGCAGCTCCGCGACGAGCCGGACGGCAGACAGCGAGGTGCCGCCGAGGTCGAAGAAGCCCTGGGTGGAATCGGTGAAGGGCTTGCCGGTGACCTCCGACATGCACTCGGCGACCATCTCCTCCCACGGCCCGTCGGGCGCGGCCGGCGCCCCCGGCAGCCGTGCAGGCGAGGTGTCGGCGATCCTGCGGGCGATCCAGGCGTGGTCCGGCCGGCCGGCAGAATCCACGGGCAGTTCGCCGACGATGGTGAGGGTGGTCGGAATCTCGTGCGGTGCGAGGAGCTCGACGAGCTCCCGACGCAGTGTCGCCGCGCGGTTGCCGTCGTCGGTCCTGTCGGGAGCGGCCACGACCACCCACGCGTGGATCTCGTCGCCATCATTCCCCGGGACCGCGACCACGGCGCAGGACTGGACGACGTCGAGTTCGGCCAGCACGGACTCGACTCGGTCCAGGTCCACCCGCAGGCCGCCGATCCTGGTCTGCCGGTCGAGGCGACCGAGGATCTCGATCCGGGGAGCGGAGGCGCCGTCGATCCACCGGGCGAGCAGACGCTCGCCGGAGACACCTCGACCGGCCGAGCGCAGCTCGCCGGGCACGCGCGGCGGCAGGACCCGTCCCCACTCGTCGACGACGATCGCTTCGGTCGCAGACCGCAGGCGTTGTGCCACTGCGCTCGGCACGAGTTCGACGTCACCGACCGTCGGGTCCGACCCGGCGGTGATCGCGTCGAGCATCACGAAGAAGGCCTGCCCGATCGTCTCGACCGTCTCGATGTCGAACAGCGCTGCCGCGTAGTCGATCTCGCCGACGATGGACAGCCCGTCGGCGGTGTGCCGCTCGGCGAGGCCGAGACTCAGATCGACCTTCGCGGGTGGCGCGCCCGCGTCGACGGGCACGATCCGCAGCCCGTCGAGATCCCAGGCCGAGTCCTCGTCGCCGACGGGAGCCGCTGCCGAATCCCCTGCCGACAGGTAGTTCATCATGACCTGGACCAGCGGCGGGTGCGCCGTCGAACGCACCGGCGCGAGGTGTTCGACCAACATCTCGAACGGGATGTCCGCGTGGGCGAAGGCCTCGAGGTCGATGGCGCGCACCCGATCGAGCAGGTCGCCGACGGTGTCGTCGTCGCGCACAGGGGTCCGCAGCACGACGGTGTTGACGAACATGCCGATCATGCGCCGGGTCGCCGCCTGTCCGCGCCCGGAGACCGCGGCGCCGATGTTCACGTCGCCGACTCGGGTGAGGCGGGCGAGGGTCGCCGCGAATGCGGCGTGACAGACCATGAACGCGGTCATCCCGTGGGCACGCGCCGTGGCGAACACGGCGTCGCTGCGCTCCGCCCCGAAGTCGATCGTCAGCCGCCCGCCGCGATGGTCGGTCACGGGAGGCCGCGGCCGGTCGACGGGCAGGTCGATCGCCGCGGGGATCCCGCGAAGGGTCTGCGACCAGTACTCGAACTGCGATGCCATCGGCGACGACTCGTCCTCGATGTCGCCCAGGACCTCGCGCGACCAGAGCGTGTGATCGATGTAGCCGATCTCCAGCGGTTCCGCGCTCTCCGCCGCTCCTGCGCCCCCGGTCTCCCCGGCCGACCCCGACGCGGTCGCATGGCGGTGATACCCGGCGAGGAGCTCCTCGGTGAGGATCTCCAGGGACGCCGCGTCGCCGGCGATGTGGTGGATCACCACGACGACGCGATGCCCGCCCTCGATCGGGGCGACCGCAACCCGGACCGGCAGCTCACGTGCGACGTCGAAGCCCCTGCCGCACAGCATCATCGCGGTTCCGATGTCGTCGGTCTCCTGCCAGGCCAACTGCTCCGCGGCATCGTCGGCATCGAGGACGGACTGTTCGGGTAGCCCGTCGTCACCCAGCGGGTACACGGTGCGCAGCGGCTCGTGCCGACTCATCACGTCGACGAGGGCCGCGCGCAGCGCACTCGTGTCGAGGTCGCCGAGGACGTCGAAGGCGGCGGGCATGTTGTAGACGGGCGAGGTGACGTCGAACTGGTTGATGAACCAGATGCGTTGCTGCGCATACGACAGCGGGATCCGCGACGGACGGCGCCGGGCACGCAGCGGCTGGGCGCCGAGCCGTCGCCTCGTGAGCGTGGCGGCGAGTTCACGCACGCTCGGGGTGCGGAACAGATCGCGGATGTCGATGTCGACGCCGAGCCGGTCGGCGATCGCGGCGACGACGCGCATGGCGAGGAGCGAGTGACCGCCGAGCTCGAAGAACGGCACGGTCACCGAGACCTCGTCGACGCCGAGGACCTCGGCGAAGATCCCGGCCACGGCCCGCTCGATCCCGTCGGCGGGGCGCACGATCTCGCCTGCCGCGATCTCGGGTGCCGGCAACGCCCGACGATCCAGCTTGCCCGTCGCCGTCAGCGGGACATCGTCGAGCACCACCCACTGCGTGGGCCGCATGTACTGCGGCAGGGTCGCCGCGACCCGGGCCCGTACGGCGTCGAGGTCGACGTCTCCCGCGAGATAGCCGACGAGCACACCGGTCGATGCGCCGCCGTGGACCGCTACGGCGGCGTGGGTGATGCCGTCGATTCCGGTCAAGATCGACTCGATCTCACCGAGTTCGATCCGCTGGCCGCGCAGTTTCACCTGAAAGTCCGCACGCCCGAGGTAGTCGAGTTCGCCGGCTGCGTTCCACCGCACCAGATCACCGGTGCGGTACAGACGCGCGCCGTTACCGGTCGGGTCGGCGACGAACCGCTCGGCCGTCAGATCCGGCCGCGACGCATAGCCCCGGGCCAGCTGCGGCCCACCGATGTAGAGTTCGCCGACCACCCCGACCGGGACCGGTCGCAACCGATCGTCGAGGACCAGCGTGAGCGTGTTGGCGACCGGCGCGCCGATCGGCACCGTCTCGTCGTCGGGGTGGAGCAGGTGCGCGGTGACATCGACCGCGGCCTCGGTGGGCCCGTAGAGGTTGTCCAGGGCAGCGTTTTCCGCGAGTGCGGCCATCGCATGCGCGGTCGCGGCGGGCAGGGCCTCGCCGGATGAATGCACTCGCCGGAGCGACGCGAGTGCTTCTCGCCGCCGAGGATCGTCGCCGACGTACTCGACGAAAGATGCCATCATCGACGGCACGAAGTGGACCGAGGTGACCTTCTGCCGGGCGATCTCGTCGAGGATGTATGACGGGTCGCCGTGACGCCCGTCCTCGGCGATGACCAGTCGCGCGCCGACGAGCAGCGGCGCGAACAACTCGGGCACCGACACGTCGAACGTCACCGGGGTCTTCAGCATCACCACTGCATCCGCAGACAGCAGTTCCCGGTCCTGCAGCCACGCCAGCCGGTTGAGCACCGCCCGACGACTCACGGTGACGCCCTTGGGCGTTCCGGTCGATCCGGAGGTGAACAGGGTGTACAGCCCGGTGTCCGGGTGGACGGGCCGGAACCACAGGTCGGCGTCGGCCGCGCCCGGCTCGGTCGCGTCGACGGTCAGCACGGCGGGCGCGACGCCGTCGAGCACCGCCGGCTGCGGGTCGGCGGTGAGGATCACCGAGATCGCCGCGGTGTCGATCATGGCCCGCAGCCGCTCGGGCGGGGTGGACGGGTCGATGCTGACGTAACCCCCGCCGGCGGCGACCACGGCGTGGACGGCGAGGACCAGATCGACCGACCGCGGAATACACACGCCCACAGCCGTTTCCGGACCGACGCCGGCATCGGCCAGGCGACGCGCGAGCTGCGACACGCGGTCGGCGAATTCGGCGTAGGACAGGGTCCGGTCCCCCGCGACGAGCGCGACTGCGTTCGGTTTCGTGCGGGCCTGAACGTAGACGGTCTCGGTGATCGACGACCACGGCAGGTCGAGTTCCGGTCCGGTGGCCATGGTGGCGATTCGGGCCCGCTCGGCGGCGTCGGCGAGGTCGATCGCCCCGACCTCGCGTTCGGCAGGTTCGGCGAGTTGCTCGAGGACGCGTATCAGGCGGGCGAGGGTCGTGCGGACGGTGGACTCGTCGAACAGGTCGGTGGCGTAGACGATCACGATCGGCCATGCCCGGCCCTCGTCGACGGTGGCCACGACGGTCATGTCGAGCTCGGTGGTTTCAGTCGACACCGACACGGGCTCGATCCGGAGACCGGCGAGCGACTGCGGCCAACCGACGTTCTCGTCGGTCGATCCGTGGAAGACCGAAAGCATGACCTGGCACAGCGGGGCGAACGCCTCGGAGCGCACAGGAGAGAGCCGTTCGACCAGGTAATCGAACGGCACGTCCGGACGGGCGAGGGCGTTGATGTCGTCGATACGGGTGCGATCGAGGAACTCGCCGACCGGCAACGTCGGATCGACCTCGCTGCGCAACACGAGGGTGTTGACGAACATGCCCACCAGGTCGTCGAGGTGCGCTTGTCCGCGGCCGGCCACCGGCGTGCTGATCGCGATGTCGCGGGTCGCCGACAACCGGGCGAGCAGCAACGCGAGCGCCGCATGCAAGAGCATGAACTCGGTGAGGCCGTGCTCGCGGCAGACGTCAGCGAGACGCCGGGTCAGCTCGACCGGTATCTCTCCCCGCACCTGAGCAGCGTGTTGCGAGGCCACCGCGGGCCGCGGGCGGTCTGTCGGCAAAGCCA
Organism: Gordonia paraffinivorans; assembly: GCF_900683595.1. Lineage (NCBI taxonomy): Bacteria > Bacillati > Actinomycetota > Actinomycetes > Mycobacteriales > Gordoniaceae > Gordonia > Gordonia paraffinivorans. Next base: position 45,223 of record NZ_CAACYD010000001.1, read on the forward strand.
GCACGTCGGGGAGGCCCGACAACCGGTTCACCCAGTAGTGCACCTGCCGGCCCAGAACCGAATCCGGGGCCTCGACGTCGCCCAGTGTCCGACGCTGCCACAGGGCGTGATCGGCGAACTGCACCGGCAGTTCGGAGAACTCGGGCACGCGCCCGCTGGATCGGGCCAGGTAGGCACTCCAGAGGTCCGACATCAGGGGGCGCATCGATTCGCCGTCCGCGGCGATGTGATGGATCAAGACGATCAGCACGTGGTAGCCCGGCCCGGAGATGAGGCGGACACGGAGCGGGATCTCCGCGGTGAGATCGAATCCGGTCGTGCCCACCAGTTCACCGAGGCCACCCTCGGCGGGCACGTCGGTCGCCGAGGTGACCGTCAGATCATCCCAGCGCAGCGCCTCGCGCGCCGCATCTGCCGGAAGAATGCGTTGGTACGGCTCGCCTGCGTCATCCGGGAACACCGTGCGCAGCACCTCGTGACGGGCCACGACATCACAGAAGGCCTCGAACAGCGCGTCCCGGTCGAGGTCCCCGACGAGCCTGACCGCGAGGGGGATCGTGTACGCAGCGGACTCGGGTTCGAACCGGTTGAGGAACCAGACGCGTTGCTGCGCATACGACAGCGGGATACGGGCCGGCCGGTCTGGGACCGCCGTCATTGGCACGAGAGGTGCCTCGGAGTTGTGGACGGTGTCGATGTGCCGGGCGAGGCCGCGGACGGTGGGGTTCTCGAAGACGTCTCGGACGCCGACCCGCACGCCGAACTCGTCGCCGGCGCGGGCGGACAACCGCGTCGCGGACAGCGAGTTCCCGCCGATGGCGAAGAAATCCTCGGTGGCCGACACCTTCTCGAGGTCGAGCAGGTCGGCGACCACGGCGGCGAGGACGCGCTCGGTGTGGCCGACAGGGGGCACGAACGCCTCCGTACCGGCGTCGAGGTCGATCGGTGGCAAAGCTGCCCGGTCGATCTTGCCGACCGGATTGCGCGGGAGTTCGTCCATGATGCGCAGCGCGGCCGGGACCATGTACGGCGGCAGATGACCGGCGAGATGATCCCGCAACTCGTCGATCCCGAGATCGCGATCCGGCCCGATGGGCTCGACGTATCCGGCGAGGTCGGTGACCGGATCCCCGACGCCGATCACGACCGCGTTCCGAACCGCCGGATGTGCTCTCAGCGTCGCCTCGATCTCACCGAGCTCGAGGCGCTGCCCGCGCAGCTTGACCTGGAAGTCGCTGCGGCCGAGGTACGTCAGATCGCCGGTGCGGGACCGCCGGACCAGGTCGCCGGTTCGGTACATCCGGCTTCCCGGGGGCCCGAAGACCGACGGCACGAAGCGCTCGGCGGTCAGGGCCGCTCGGCCGTGATAGCCGCGGGCCAGGGCGCCGCCGGAGAGATAGAGCTCGCCGACGACGCCCGGCGGAACCGGATGCAGACGCTCGTCGAGAACATGGGCGGTGACGCCGGGGACCGGGCGTCCCAGCCGTACCGGCTCGGCCGGGCCGATCGCCGGGGAGGTGACGCTGATGATCGTCGTCTCGGTGGGGCCGTATCCGTTGTGGAACCCGGTGTGGCCGGCCCACCGGTCCTTCTCCGCGTCCGGCACCGCCTCCCCGCCGACGAGCACATCGGTCATGGGCAACGTCGAGGGATCGGGCAGTGACGCCGCGACCGAGGTGACCAGGAACGCGTGTGTGGTGCGCTGCTCGGTGATGAAGTCGGCCAGCTCGCGTCCGCCGTAGATCTCCGGCGGCACCACGACGAGGGTCGCAGCGCTGCCGTAGGCGCCCAACGCCTCGAGCATCGCGGCGTCGAAGGCCGGCGAGCTGATCCCCAGCCAGCGCGCGTCCGGCCCCGAACCGTGCCGGCTGCGGAGCACCGTCGCGACACCCGTCAGTCCGCGATGGGTCACCAGCACGCCCTTGGGCAGGCCCGTGGAACCGGAGGTGAAGATCATGTAGGCCCCGTTGTCGGGGCGCACCGCGGTGCGGGGTTCCGGTCGCGGCAGGTCGGCGCGGGCCCGGAGGTCGGCGGCACGGCCGTCGTCCACTCGCAGCCAGGTGAGGCCGGCGCCTCGGGAGCCGCTGTCGTCGAAGGCATCCGCCGAGCCGTCGGTGAGCCCGACCGCCGCGCCGCTCGCCTCGATGATCCGGGCGATGCGATCGGCGGGGTGCCGCGGGTCGATCGGGCAATACACCGCACCGGACCTGGCCACGGCCCACAACGCCAGTTGCGCGACCGCCGAGCGGGTGAACGCACAGACGACGACGTCGTCGGGGCCGACCCCGCGCTCGACTAGCTCGGCGGCGAGATGTGTGCTCGCACGGTCCAGTTCGGCGTAGGTCCAGCTCCGTCCGGAGTCGACGACCGCGACGTGATCCGGCCGGGTCGCAGCCGCGTGGGCAAAGAGGTCGCCGAGCACCACCGGGTCCGGATCGGGTTCCCCGGACACCAACGGAGACGTCTCCTCGCCGTCGACGAGGAGGTCGAGCTCGCCGACTGCGGTGTCGATGTCGGCGACCGCGGAGGCCAGGAGTCCGACGTAGCGGTCGGCGAGGCGGCGGGCGTCGGCGTGGTCGAAGAGATCGCGAGCGTAGCCCAGCGTGCCCCGCCAGGGTGCTCCTTCGCTCCCGTCGGTCCGGATCGCGACCGTCAGATCGAACTTCGCCGTCTCGTCGCTGATCGCGATCGGCACGATGTCGAGATCCTGTGGCAGTTCCGCGGCGATACCGGCGCCTCCGGCGGCGTCGGTGGTCAGCAGCACCTGCACCAGCGGCGCGTGCGATCCGGTGCGAGCGATGCCGAGCGCGTCGACCACTTCGTCGAAGGGCACGTCTGCGTGGGCGAGGGCGTCGAGATCGGTGTCCCGCACGACGGCGAGCAGATCCCGGAACGGCGCAGACGGTTCGACCCCGGTCCGCAGCGCGACGGTGTTGACGAACATGCCGATGAGGTCGTCGGTGCCGCCGTCTCGCCCCTCGGTCGCGGTGCCGATCACCACGTCGCGGCCGCCGGACAGCCGTCCCAGCAGCGCGGCGAGTGCGGCGTGCAGGACCATGAACGTGCTGACGCCCGCGGTGCGTGCCAGTTCGGCCGCCGCCCGGGCGGTCCGGCCCGGAATGGTGAACTCGACCGTCGCTCCTCGGGAATCGCGCGTGCCCGGACGCGGGTACGTGGTCGGGATCTCCAAGAGGGTCGGCGCGCCGGCGAGTCGTTCCACCCACCAACGGCGGCGCTGCGACGCGACGGCCGGGTCCTCGACCAGGCTCAGCACATGGTCGGCGTACTGACGGGACAGTGGAATCCAGTCGGGGCGTCGTCCGGCGCGGCGGGCCTCGTAGGCGGTCAGGAGGTCGCGGGCGAGCACCGGCCCCGAGGCGCCGTCGGCGGCGATGTGGTGGATCGCCAGCACCAGCAAGGAGCCAGCGGCGGGATCGTCGTACAGGCGCGCCCGAATCGGACGGTCGCGGGTGAGGTCGTAGGGCATCGTGACGAGTTCGCGCGCCCGTTCCTCGGAATCGACGACGGCCCAGTCGAAGTCGGCGTCCACGGCGATCACCTGGTGCGGGCGTCCGTCGGCACCGACCGGGTAGGTGGTGCGCAGGATCTCATGGCGGGCGACGACGTCGCCGATCGCGGCCCGGATGTCGTCGGCGCGGACGCCCCCGCCGATCCGGAACGCGAACGGGATGATGTAGGACGCCACATCGGGCTCGTACTGGTTGAGGAACCACATCCGACGCTGGGCGCTGGACAACGGCAGCGTCTCCGGCCGCGGTCTCGGTGTCGCGGCCGCCGGCACCGTGGACATCCGGGCGGCGCCGGCGAAGCGTCCGGCCAGTCCGCGGACCGTCGGTTCGTCGAAGACGTCACGCACTGTCACCGCGGCGTCGAGCATCCGGCCGATGCGCGCCGTGAGCCGGGTGGCGGCCAGCGAGTTGCCGCCGGCGTCGAAGAAGCTCGTGGTGACCGAGACCTCGTCGAGGCCCAGGACGTCGGCGAAGATCTCGGCGATCGCGACCTCGAGCGGGTTCGCCGGTTCGACGTGCTCGTCACCGGCGAAGTCGGGCAGCGGCAGCGCCTTGCGGTCGATCTTTCCGGAGGTGTTGCGCGGCATCTCCTCGAGCACCACCCAGGACGTGGGCCGCATGTAGGCGGGCAGCCGCTCCTCGGCGACCGCGCGGACGGAGTCGAGATCGAGGCCGGTTCCGGTGAGGTGGGCGACGAGCTGGTCGCCCGACGGCAGCGACATGACCGAGGCGACGACCTCGGCGACCCCCGGAGTGGTGGCCAGGACGTTTTCGATCTCGCCCAACTCGATCCGCTGCCCACGCAACTTCACCTGGAAATCAACACGACCCACATACTCCAACTCCCCCACACCACTCCACCGCACCAGATCACCCGTCCGATACAACCGCGACCCCGCCACCCCGAACGGATCCGCCACAAACCGCTCCGCAGTCAACCCCGCCCGCGACTCATACCCCCGAGCCACCTGAACACCACCCAGATACAACTCACCCACCACCCCGACCGGCACCGGCCGCAACCGCGAATCCAACACCCACACAGACACATTCGGCACCGGACGACCAATCGGCACCACCACCTCACCACCCGAACACACATACGACGTCACATCCACCGCAGCCTCAGTCGGCCCATACAAATTCACCACCCGCACACCCGGCACCAACCCCTGCAACCCCCGCACCGCACCCACACCCAACGCCTCACCCGAACAAAACACCTGACGCAACGACCCGAACCCCGACACACCCACACCACCATCAACAGAACCACCGAGCGCATCCACAAACACCGACAACATCGACGGCACGAAATGACACACCGACACCCCGAACCGCTCCACCACCGACGCCACATACCACGGATCCCGATGACCACCCGGCTCCGCCACCACCACAGACGCCCCAACCATCAACGGCCAGAACAACTCCCACACCGACACATCAAACGACACCGGCGTCTTCCACAACACCACATCATCAACCGACAACCCGAACAACGACTGCATCCACGCCAACCGATTCACCACCGCCCCATGCGACACCGTCACACCCTTCGGCCGACCCGTCGACCCAGACGTGAACAACGTGTACGCACCCACCAACGGCGACAACTCACCCACACGCTCCACCACACCCGCCAAATCACCCGAAACACCCGACCCCACACCACAATCCACCTCAACACACACCACACCCAAACCCTCCGGAACCACCACACCCACATCACCCGACCGCCTCAACACCACCCCACACCCAGCAGTCGACAACACAAACCCCACCCGCTCCACCGGCACATCCGGCTCCACCGGCACATACCGACCACCCACAACCACCACCGCATGCACCGCCACCAACAACTCCAACGACCGCGACATCACCACACCCACAGCCGAATCCACACCCACACCCACACCCAACAACCGCTCCGCAACCCCCGCAACCAACCCACCGAACTCCCCATACGACACCGCACGATCCCCACACCACACCGCCACCGACGACCCCGACACACCCACACACCCAGCAACCAACGACCCCAACGAACAACCACCCCACCCAAACCCCACAACCGGACCACCCGACCACGACTCGACAACCCCACGTTCGGCGGCGTCGGCGAGGTCGATGTCGCCGACGACCACCCGGTCGTCGGCGACGCCTGCGGTCAGGACGTCGACGATGCGCGCCCCCAGTTCGCGAACCGTCCGCTCGTCGAAGAGATCGGTGGCGTAGACGATGCGACCGGCGAGACCGGCGAGACGGCCGTCGTCGTCGCGGTCGGTGGTCATGCCGATCATCAGGTCGAATCGCGCCGCGGGGCTGCCCGTGTCGACGGGGGTGGCCGTGAGACCCGGGACGGAGATCTCCCCGACCGGGGACTGTTCGAGGGTGAACATGACCTGCGCGAGCGGGGCGAAGGCCTCGCTGCGCGTGGGTGCGAGGGCATCGACCAGGTACTCGAACGGCACGTCCGAGGCGGCGAAGGCATCGAGATCGGTCGTGCGGACCTGGCCGATCACCTCGCCGAAGGTCGTGTTCGGATCGACCCGGGTGCGCAGGACCACGGTGTTGACGAACATGCCGACGAGGTCGTCGAGTTCGGCGCGGCCGCGGCCCGCGACGGGGGTGGCGACTGCGATGTCGGTGGTCGAGGCCAGGCGCGACAGGACGACCGCGACGGCCGCATGCAGGACCATGAAGAGCGTGACGCCGCGTCGGTGTGCGTAGTCCTCGATCACCGACGCGAGGTCGTCGGGTACCTCGATGTCCACGACCCGGCCCCGGTGAGAGGCGACCGCCGGCCGGGGACGGTCGGTCGGGAGTTCGAGGACGTCGGGCAGATCGGCCAGCTGATCCTTCCACCACGCGGCCTGGCGGCCGAGTTCGGAATCCGGGTCGTCGAGACGGCCGAGGGTGTGACGCTGCCAGAGGGCGACGTCCGCATACTGCACGACCGGCGGTTCCCAGGTCGGTTCGGTTCCGGCCACGCGCGCACGGTAGGCCGTGAGCAGATCGGCGACGAGCGGCCGCAACGACTCCCCGTCGGCGGCGATGTGGTGCAGCACGACGACGAGCAGGTGGTCTCCGGTCGATCCGAGCGTGACGACTCCGGCGCGGATCGGCAGGTCCCGGGTCACGTCGAAGGCGGTGTTCGGGAGGTTCTCGACGTCGGCGTCGTACCACCACTGTCCGACGCCGAGCTCCTCGACGTCGAGGACGTCCTGCCAGGGGCGCCCCTCGAGATCCTGCGGGTACCGGGTGCGGAGCACCTCGTGGCGGACGATGACGTCGGCCAGGGCCGTGCGGAGCGCGACGACGTCGACGCGCCCGGACAGCCGCAGGGCGAAGGGGATGTTGTAGGCCGGCGACGACGGATCGAACTGGTTGATGAACCACATCCGCTCCTGCGCGGGCGACAGCGGAGGACGCGCGGGCCGCGGGATGGACCCCAGGTCGCGGACATGTGCCGCATCGTGCTCCCGCCCGGTGGTCGTCTCGTCGCGTCGTTCGTCGACCCACCGGGCCATGGCGCGCACCGAGGGACCGTCGAAGAGTTCCCGGACGCCGAACGGCACGCCGCAGGCGTGGGAGACCCGCGCCGCCACCCGCGTGGCCGAGAGCGAATGGCCACCGATCTCGAAGAATCCGTCGGTCACCGAGATCTGGCCGGCCGGGCGCTCGAGGACCTCCGCGACGATGTCGGCGATCTGTCGTTCCGTGTCCGAGGCCGGCGGGACGATCGCGCGCGGGGTGAGGTCGGGCGCGGGAAGCGCCTTGCGATCGATCTTCCCCGAGGTCCCCAGCGGCATCTCGTCGAGCACGACGACGGTGTCGGGAACCATGTAGGGCGCGAGGTGCCGGGCGGCATGCTCGCGGATGTCGGCCCCCGTCGTGCCGACGGGACCGGACACATAGGCGACGAGTCGTTCGTCGCGGACCAGCACCGCGGCAGAGATCACGCCGGGCGCGTCTGCGAGGACGTTTTCGATCTCGCCCAACTCGATCCGCTGCCCACGCAACTTCACCTGGAAATCAACACGACCCACATACTCCAACTCCCCCACACCACTCCACCGCACCAGATCACCCGTCCGATACAACCGCGACCCCGCCACCCCGAACGGATCCGCCACAAACCGCTCCGCAGTCAACCCCGCCCGCGACTCATACCCCCGAGCCACCTGAACACCACCCAGATACAACTCACCCACCACCCCGACCGGCACCGGCCGCAACCGCGAATCCAACACCCACACAGACACATTCGGCACCGGACGACCAATCGGCACCACCACCTCACCACCCGAACACACATACGACGTCACATCCACCGCAGCCTCAGTCGGCCCATACAAATTCACCACCCGCACACCCGGCACCAACCCCTGCAACCCCCGCACCGCACCCACACCCAACGCCTCACCCGAACAAAACACCTGACGCAACGACCCGAACCCCGACACACCCACACCACCATCAACAGAACCACCGAGCGCATCCACAAACACCGACAACATCGACGGCACGAAATGACACACCGACACCCCGAACCGCTCCACCACCGACGCCACATACCACGGATCCCGATGACCACCCGGCTCCGCCACCACCACAGACGCCCCAACCATCAACGGCCAGAACAACTCCCACACCGACACATCAAACGACACCGGCGTCTTCCACAACACCACATCATCAACCGACAACCCGAACAACGACTGCATCCACGCCAACCGATTCACCACCGCCCCATGCGACACCGTCACACCCTTCGGCCGACCCGTCGACCCAGACGTGAACAACGTGTACGCACCCACCAACGGCGACAACTCACCCACACGCTCCACCACACCCGCCAAATCACCCGAAACACCCGACCCCACACCACAATCCACCTCAACACACACCACACCCAAACCCTCCGGAACCACCACACCCACATCACCCGACCGCCTCAACACCACCCCACACCCAGCAGTCGACAACACAAACCCCACCCGCTCCACCGGCACATCCGGCTCCACCGGCACATACCGACCACCCACAACCACCACCGCATGCACCGCCACCAACAACTCCAACGACCGCGACATCACCACACCCACAGCCGAATCCACACCCACACCCAACCCCAACAACCGCTCCGCAACCCCCGCAACCAACCCACCGAACTCCCCATACGACACCGCACGATCCCCACACCACACCGCCACCGACGACCCCGACACACCCACACACCCAGCAACCAACGACCCCAACGAACAACCACCCCACCCAAACCCCACAACCGGACCACCCGACCACGACTCGACAACCCCACGCATCTGCTCCGGCATCGGGTCGAGTGCGGCGACGGGTGTGGTCGGGTCGTCCGCGACGGCGCCGAGCAGGTCGACCAGGTTGGCGGCGACCACCTCGACGACCTCGGCATCGACGGCGGCGAGGTCGGCCCTGACGACGAGGGACAGACCGTCGCCTTCGGGTGACGCGATGAGGGCCAGCGGGTAATGGGTGGCGTCGGAGGTGGCGACATCGCGGATCTCGAGTCCGGAGTCGCGGGACCCGTCCATCACCGCGTCGGCGTCGACCGGGTAGGACTCGTAGACGACGAGAGTGTCGAAGAGCGCGGAATGCCCGGTCGCACCGATGATCTCGCCGAGTCCGAGGAACTGGTGGTCCACGAGCCGCGCCCGCGTCTCGTGGAGTTCGGCGACCAGGTCGCCCACGGCACGGTCCGGCGCCACGTCGGCCACCACCGGAACCGTGTTGATGAACAACCCGATCATCGCCTCGGCGCCGTCGAGATCCGCCGGACGGCCCGACACGGTCTCGCCGAACACGATCCGTCGCTCGCCGGTCAGCCGGGACAGCACGATCGCCCAGGCCGCGTGCAGGGCCGTGCTCACGGTGCTGCCGAGTTTTCGGACACGCATTTCGAGGGCGTCACGGGTGGCGGCGTCGAGCCGGACCGCGACCTCGTGCGGACGGCGCCTGCCCGGCTCCGTCCGAGCCGCGTGCTGGGGCGCCACGAGGGTCGGGGTGGCGTCGGCGAGCTCGGCGCGCCAGGCCGCCCGGGCGGCGTCGCGGTCGCGGTCGTCGAGCCACGCGAGGTAGGACTCCATGTCGGCGGCCGGGGTGATCGCCGGGCGCCCGAGGTGGGCGGCGAGCAGGTCGGCGACGAGGATCGGTCCGGACCAGCCGTCGAGGATGATGTGGTGGGCGGTGATCACCAACGTGTGGGCGGGGCCGTCCGCCGTGCGGTGCGAGACCGCGGTGAACCGGATCAGCGGCGGTGCCGACAGGTCGAACGGCCTGTCCCGATCCTCCGCGGCGAGCTCGGCGATCAGCTCCGCGGCGACCACCGGGTGTTCCGCGGTCAGGTCGACGCCGCGGAAGTCGGGTTCGCGGACACACGGGTGGTCGGCCGGCGGGACGACGACCACCGGCAGGCCCGACGCCGAGCGGGTGAACGCCGACCGCAGGACACGCTGCCGGGCCAGCACCTCCCGTACGGCGGGCAACAGGGCCTCGGGTGCGTGCTCGCCGGCGAACTCGATCACCGACTGGGTGACGTACGGGTCCTCCGCTTCCGCGGCCGCCGTCCGTTCCGCTTCGTAGAACAGTCCCTGTTGCAGTGGTGTGGCGGGCCAGATCGTCGCCGAACGGGTGCCCGTGTGACCCCGGTACCTGTCGACCAGGGCGTCGATCTCCGCCTGGACGAGTCCGCCGCCGATGACATCGGTCTCGGCGGGGCCGGGATCACCGATGCCGTCGACGTATCCGGCGAGCGCCGCCAGCGCCGACTCCCAGCGATCGGCGAGGCCGTCGAGATCGGCCCGCGTCAGGATCGCCTCGGGCGCGGTCAGGTCCAGCCGGAGCCTCCTGCCCTCGCCCGACGCCACGGTTCCCATCGTCGCGGTGAGCGCGGCCGGGGCCACCATGTCCCCGCGGACCGACGGCGGCAGGAACGGGGCGTCCGCCACCGGGACGAATTCCGTTGCCCCCGCGCCCTGTTCGTCCCCTTCGGAGGTGAGGGCGCCCAGGTAGTTGACGGTGACGGGCGGCAGCGGCAGGTCGGCCAGGGGTGACGCCGGGCGCAGCCACCGGAGCGGGCCGAACGCGATCCCGTTGTCGGGCATGCGCTTCTGTCGGTCCTTGAGCGCCTTGACCAGGCGGGCGACCTCCCGTCCGGTCGTCTCCCCCTGCGCACTCACCTCGACGGACACGGGAACGAAGGAGGTGAACCAGCCGACGGTCTCACTGAGATCGGCGCCCGGGGCGACGTCCTCTTCTCGGCCGTGGTTCTCCAGCACCAGTGAGATCTCGTCCGCGGTGAACCCGAGTCGCTGCCGACCGGGGCCGCCGGCGATCGCGCTCACCAGCGCCGCCGCGAGGATGGTGTCGACGCGCGCGCCGAACGCCTCGGCCACGCGTCCGACGGTCGCCTCCGAGCGGGCGACGTCGATCGTGTGGGTCGTCGACACCGTGGAGTCGAAGGTGTCGCGGGCGCGGTCGATCACCGCGTCCCGCCGGCCGCCGAGTTGCTCGGTCCACCAACCGATCTCCTCGGTCCGCTCGGCGAGCCCGGAGAGGACGGCGGCCCACCGGCGGAAGGACGTCCCGGTGGTGATGAGGTGGGGTCGCTCGCCGTTGCGGTACTGCCACCACGCGCGACCGAGTCCGGAGACGATCGTCGGCCAGGACACCGCGTCGACACCGAGGTGGTGGATGGCGATCACCAGGCGACCGACGGTGTGTCCGGCGCCGGTGAGGCGGACGCCGACGGCCGACACCAGACGACCGTCCGCGGGCGCGAGCGCCTCGAGTGCCCGGCGATGCGCGTCGCTGATCGCATCGTCGAGCGACGCCTGCGGCGCATCGTGCCGGAGGTCCCGCTCGGCGATCGTGACGAGGATGTCCTCGGCGTTCCCGGCACCGGCGACCACCACTGGTTCACCGTCCGGGTCGACGGTCAGGGCGGCGGTGAGCATCGGGTGGGCGGCGACCACCGCGACCATCACGCTGCGCAGGGCATCCTCGTCGATGTCGGCCGGGAGGGTGAGGACCGTGGTCTGCGAGAAGTCGGAGATCTGCGCGGGGTCGTCGGCGAGCTCGAACATCCAGGCGACGCCCGGCGTCGGCGAGACCGCTCCGATGCCTCCGCCGGGCAGTTCCTCGAGGACGGCGGCAGGTTCGCGGTGGGCAAGGCGGGCGAGGTCACGGATCGATCCGGCGGCGAAGACGTCGCGCGGGCTGAGGGTGAAACCTGCGGCGCGGAGCATCGAGGTCAGGCGGATGGAGGCGATGGAGTCCCCGCCGAGTGCGAAGAACGACTCGGTCATCGCCACGCGGTCGGCGCCGAGGACCGCGGCGACGATATCGGCGACGACCCGTTCGGCGTCGTCGGCCGGTTCGGCGTCGCCACCGAACTCGGCCGCAACGTCGAATCGCGGCGCGGGCAGCGCCTTCCGGTCGAGCTTGCCCGTGCTGCTCAACGGGGCCTCGGCCAGGGTCGTCCACAGGGTGGGATGCATGTATGCCGGCAGCGAGTCGGCCACCGCCTGCTTCGCACGGTCGAGCGCGCCGTCGGCGTCGGGCCCGATGAGGTGACCGACGAGATGCTCGGCCCCGCCCGGTGCGCGCACCAGGGTGACCGCGGCCTGCCGGACCCCGTCGACGGCGGCGAGGACGGCCTCGATCTCCCCGAGCTCGATCCGCTGGCCGCGGAGCTTGACCTGGAAGTCGCTGCGGCCCAGGTACTCCAGTGCGCCGTCGCGGTTGCGCCGCACGAGGTCGCCGGTGCGGTACAGCCTGGTGCCGTGGCCGAACGGGTCGGCGACGAAACGCTCCGCGGTCAGGTCCGCGCGGCGTGCGTACCCGCGCGCGAGCTGCACACCGCCGAGGTAGAGCTCGCCGGTGACGCCGAACGGGACCGGCCGCAGGCGCGCGTCGAGAACGTAGGTCCCGGTGTTCCAGACCGGACGGCCGATCGGCACGACATCGAGATCGGGGTCGAGGGTGGCCGACGAGACCTCCACCGCGGCCTCGGTGGGACCGAACAGGTTGTGGACCTGCACGTGCGGCAGCACGGCGCCGACCTCGTGCAGCGTCGCGGGCGCTAGTGCCTCGCCCGAGCAGTACAGGTGTCTCAGGGTGGGCAGGAGGTGCGCGGCCCGGCCCGTGCCAGCGACGGCGCGGAGGGTCTCGACGAAGACCGTCAGCAGCGACGGCACGAAATGAACTGTCGTGACACGCTCGGCGTCGATCAGCCGGGCGACCGCCTGCGGGTCGAGGTGCGCGTTGTCGGGGGCGATGACCAGGCGGGCGCCGGTCATGAACGGGACGAAGAGTTCGGGCACGGACACGTCGAAGCCCACCGGGGTCTTGAGCATCACCGCGTCGTCCGGTCCGATCCCGAATTCGTCGATGCCCCAGCGCAATCGATTGACCACCGCACGGTGCGTCACCGTGACGCCCTTGGGCAGCCCGGTGGAGCCCGAGGTGAACAGGGTGTAGGCGGCGTTGTCGGGCCGAAGCGCCGAGCGACGGTCGGCGTCGGTGACGACGGGCGTGTCCAGGTCGACCGGGGTGGTGGAGTCCACCACCAGTAGCCGGCTCACGAGATCGGCCGGCGGATCGTCGTCACCGGCCACCGCGGTGGAGGCGGCGACGAGTCCGATGTCCGCGCCGGAGATGTCGAGGATGTGGCGCACCCGTTCGGGCGGGGTGTCCGGCGCCACCGGGACGTACTGCGCGCCGGCTGCGAGGACCGCGTGTACGGCGATGACGAGCTCGACCGAGCGCGGAATGCAGACGACGACGGCGTCCTCGGGTCCGGCGCCGGCGTCGATGAGCTCACGGGCGAGGACCGCGACCCGGGCCACGAATTCCCGGTGGGTGAGCGAGCGGCCGTCGGCGCGCACGGCGACGGCGTCCGGGGCGATCCGATACCCGGTCAGGGACGCCTCGGCGAGTGTCTCGGGGACCAGCGTCACCTCGCGCCCGGTCGACAGCTCGCGCTGGACCGCCGCTTCGGTCGGGGTGAGGATGGGGATATCGGCGATCGCGGCGTCGGGAGAGCCGGCCAGCGCGGTGAGCATCGACACCAGCGAGGCGACGATCATCTCGGCGGTGGACTCGTCGAAGAGCGCCTCGGCGTAGGTGATCGACCCGGTCAGTGCACCGTCGGCGTCTTCCCGGACCCCGATGGTGAGGTCGAATTTCACGGTGGTGTCGTCGAATTCGACGAACTCGGCGTCGAGGTCGCCGAGCCTCGCGGTGGCGAGGTCGCCCGTGCCGGCGGTGTGGACCAGCATGACCTGGGCGAGCGGCTCGACGTTGTCCATGCGCGGTGGGTCGACGGCATCGACGACACGCTCGAACGGGACGTCGGAGTGGTCGAACGCCGCCAGGTCGGCGGCCACCACACGATCGAGCAGCTCCCCGGAGGTCAGGGTGGGGTCGACATCGACGCGGAGTATCAGCGTGTTCACGAACATGCCGACGAGCCGGTCGATGTCGCGGTGCCCGCGGCCTGCGACCGGGGTGGCGACCGCGATCTCCTCGGTGGCGGTCAGGCGCGCCAGCGTGGCGGCGACCGCCGCGTGGACGACCATGAACAACGTCGCCCGCTTCCCCGCCGCACGTCTGCGCAGGGCGGCCGCGGTCTGCTCGGGCAACGACCACCGTGTCGTCGCCGCGCACAGGTCCGGTGCCGGACCGCGCTGCCGGTCGGTCGGCAACGGCAGCACGTCGGGCAGGCCCCGCAACCGGTCGACCCAGAAGGAGAGCTGCCGTGCCATCTCCGACGACGGATCGGTGGGTTCGCCGAGCCGGATCCGTTGCCAGATGGCGAAATCGGCGTACTGCAGCGGAAGCGGTTCCCAGGCCGGCGCCCCGCCTTCCCGGCGCGCGGCGTAGGCCTCGGCGAGCTCGCGCGCCAGGACCGGCGCCGACTCCCCGTCCGCGGCGATGTGGTGCAGCGCCATCACGAGCACGTGGTCGTGATCGGAGGTGCTCAGGATTCGCGCGCGCAGCGGCAGATCCCGCGTCACGTCGAAGGGCGTCGTGAGGGTGGTGGCGATCTCCGCGTCGAGGACGTCGGCGCCGGAGACCAGGGTGTGCCCGACGTGCACCAGGTCCGGATGCGCGCCGAGGATCAGCTGTCGGGGCTCGGCGGTCGCCGGGCCGTCTTCATCCCGTGTCTCGTCGACGGTCGGATAGACGGTGCGCAGCACCTCGTGGCGCTCGACGAGATCGTTGATCGCCGCACGCATCGCGGCGATGTCCACGCGTCCGTGCAGCCGGACGACGATCGGGATCACGTATGCCGCGGAGTCGGGTTCGTACTGGTTGAGGAACCACATCCGGCGCTGCGCATACGAGAGCGGGATGTGCTCGGGCCGGGCCTGCGGGCCGGGTGCCCGGACCCCTGCCGCACTGCCGGGGTCGCGGGCGTCCACCGCCGCGGCGAGCGACTCGACGGTCGGCGCCTCGAACAGGGCGCGGACGCCGATGTCGACGCCGAGCCGGTCCCCGATCCGGGCGACGACGCGCGTCGCCGACAGAGATGTGCCGCCGAGGTCGAAGAACGAGTCGAGCACCGAGACCGGCTGATCGCCGTCCGCGAGTCCGAGGACCTCGGCGTAGACCGCCGCCACTGCGCGTTCGGTGTCGGTCCGCGGTGCGACGAACTCGGCTCGGGCGAACTCCGGCAGCGGCAGGGCGGCCCGATCGAGTTTGCCGGTCATCGAGAGCGGGATCTCCTCGATCGGCACGATCGCCGCCGGCACCATGTACGCGGGCAGTCGTCGCGTCGCGTGCCCGACGAGGTCCCGCGGGTCGGCTGAGGCGCCCGGAACCCACCGGACCCAGGAGACGAGGACGGTCTCCCCCGAGGTGGGGTGGCGCATGCCCGACGTGGTCGCGAAGTCCACCGCCGGATGATCCGACAGCACCGCGTCGATCTCGCCGAGTTCGATCCGGAATCCGCGGATCTTCACCTGGAGGTCGTCGCGGCCCAGATACTCCAGCTCCCATCGGCCGTCCCGCAGGCGCGGGCGGACCAGGTCGCCGGTCTTGTACATCCGCTCCCCCGGCCCGCCGAACGGCGCGGCGACGAAGCGTTCCGCGGTCAGCGCCGGCTGCCCGAGGTAACCCGCCGCGAGCGCCGGACCGAGGAGGTAGAGCTCGCCGGCCACCCCCGGTGGGACCGGGTGCAGACGCGGGTCGAGGACGGCGACCCCGACCCCGGAGATCGGGCCGCCGATCGTGACCGGCGCGTCGGGCCGTAGCGGTTCCGAGGCGGTGGACCAGATGGTGGCCTCGGTGGGCCCGTAGAGGTTGAGCATCGTGCGGCCGGTGGACCAGGTCCGGACGAGCTCGGGTGCGCAGGCGTCACCGGCCACGCACACCACCCGGACGCCGTCGACCGCGTCGGCGGGCACCGTGGCGAGCGCGGTCGGCGTGACGGTCAGATGGGTGACCGACCGGGCCGTGAGGATCTCCGCGAGCTCGTGACCGCCGGTGACCCCGGGCGGGACCACGACGAGGGTCGAGGCCTCCGCGACGGCGACCAGCATCTCGAAGACCGATGCGTCGAATCCGGGTGCGGCAAACCGCAGGACACGCGACTCCGGGGTGAGCCGGAGGCGTCCGCGTGCGTCGGCCACGAGGTCGGCGAGCCCGCGGTGGGTGACCGCGACCCCCTTGGGACGTCCGGTCGAGCCGGACGTGAAGATCACGTAGGCGGTGTCGTCGACGTGCGGGATCACGCCCGGCGCGTCGAGATCGGCGCCGTCGGGGTCGTCCGCGGTGCCCGCGAGGTTCCCGATCGTCGACCACCGCGGGCCGTCGGCGTCGATCCGGTCCACCGGGTCGGCCGCCAGTCCGATCCGGGCTCCGAGTGTGCCCACCATGAACCGGATGCGATCAGCCGGCTGTGCGGGGTCGACGAGACCGACCGCCGCTCCGGTCCGCGCGATGCCCCAGAACCCGACCACCGCGTCGACCGATCGCGGAACCGCCAGCGCGACAACCGTTCCGGGCCGCGCCCCGCGGCCTCGCAGGGCGGCGGCGACGCGCCTGGACTCCGCGTCGAGCTCGGCGTAGGTGAGCGACCGTTCGCCGTCGGTGACCGCGGTGTTGTCCGGATGCCGTGCCGCGGCGTCGGCGAGCAGGTCGGGCAGCGTCCGCCGTGCCGGCGCGAGGGACGGGGCAGCGACGACCGCGCGGGGAGCGTCGGAAGGCCCGGCCGGCAGGTCTCCGACCGGCGCGGTGGGCGCCTCGATCACGGCGCGGGCGACATCGACCATCCGTTGCCCGAGCGCGGCGACCGTGTCCGCGTCGAACAGCGCCGTGGCGTAGGTGATGACGATGGGCGTGTCGGCGTCGCGGGGGCGGCCCGGCGCGTCGAGCACGGTCACCTGCAGATCGGTCTTCGCGGCCGTGACCGGCGCCTGCGCCTCGGCGACGAGCAGCCCCGGCAGTTCCACGGTGGGCCGGTCGGAGTTCTGGAAGGCCAGCGCGACCTGGAACAGCGGCGGGTGGGCCGTGTCGCGGGTCGTGACGACCTCGTCGACGACCGTCTCGAACGGCAGGTCGGCGTGATCAAGCGCGGCGACGTCGACCTCGCGACACACCTCGAGGACCTCGGTGAAGCCGAGGTCGCGCCTGATGCGGGTGCGCAAAGCGAGGGTGTTGACGAACATGCCGATGAGTCCGTCGAGACCGCGTTCGCCGCGGCCTTCCACCGGCGTGCCGATGACGAGGTCGTCGCCGGCGCCCGACCGCAGGAGCGTCACCGCCAGCAGTGCGTGGACGCACATGAACATGGTGACCCCGTGCCGGTCGGCGAGGTCGCGGAGCGCGGCCCAGGTCTGCCCGTCGATCACGGTGGACAGCTCGGCACCGGAGTCGTCGCGGACAGCCTCCCGCGGACGATCGAGCGGCAGTTCGGCCAGCTCCGGGACGTCGGCGAGTTCTTTTCTCCACCAGTCGAGTTGGCGCGCGGCCAGCGACGACGGATCGGTGACGTCGCCGAGGACCTCGTGATGCCACACCGCGTAGTCGACGTAGTGGACGGGCAACGGCTCCCACTCCGGCGCGCGTCCTTCCGCCCGTGCCCGGTAGGCCCGGACGAAATCGGTGACCATCGGACCGATCGACCCGCCGTCGCCCAGGACGTGGTGGATGACCATGACGAGCGTCCACTCGTCGTCGGCCACCCGCAGCAGGCGGGCGCGGACCGGCGCCTGTCGTGCGAGATCGAAACCGCGCGTGGCGATGTCGCGGATGGTCACCTCGACCTGCGCGTCGCCGGCGTCGCGGAGGTCCAGGGGCGGATCGACCTGTACGTCGTGGCGGCCGGCGCCGGGCGGATCGATCACCTGTCGCGGGATGCCGTCCTCGGCGACGATCCGGGTGCGCAGGGACTCGTGCCGGACGATCAGGTCGTCGAGGGAGGCGGCCACCACCGCGGGGTCGAGCCCGCCGGCGGCGTCCGGCTTCTCCCGGAGTCGCAGCACCGCCGGGATGAGATAGGCCGCGCCGCCGGGATCGAGCATCTCGAGGAACCAGATGCGTCGCTGGGCCGGAGACAGCGGAAGCGGTCCGGAACGGTCCACCGGTCGCAACGGCGGCCGGGGGCGGGCACCGGGGTCGCCGTCACCCTCCTCGGCGAGCCGCTGTTCGATGATCGCGGCCAACCCCCGGACGGTGGGAGCGCCGAACAGGTCGCGGGCCGCGACCGCGGCGTCGAAGACCTCCGCCGCCCGCGCGGCGACCCGGGTCGCGGTGAGCGAGTTGCCGCCGAGATCGAACAGCGACGCGGTGACACTCACCTCGTCGATGCCGAGGATCTCCCCGACGATGTCGGCGAGGCCGGACTCGACCGGCGTCGCGGGCGGCTCGATCGCATCCGGTTCGTCGGCGGTGCCCGGATCCGGCAGGCGGTCCCGGTCGAGCTTTCCGTTGACGGTGAGCGGCAGCGCATCGAGGGTGGCGAAGAGCGTGGGCACCATGTAGTCCGGCAGGGCCCGGCCCAGAAGCGTGCGCAGCATCGCCTCGTCGGGGAGTTCCGCGCCCGCGGTCGGCACCAGGTAGCCGACGAGATGCTCGGTGTCGCCGCGCATGCGTACCGCGGCGCCCGCGGCGTCGACGCCGTCGAGCGCGGACATCGCCGATTCGACCTCGCCGAGCTCGATGCGGAATCCGCGCAGCTTGACCTGGCCGTCGCGGCGACCGACGAACTCGATCGAACCGTCGCGCGCGACGCCGATGTCGCCGGTCCGGTACATCCGCGAACCGGGCGGGCCGAAGGGGTCGGCCACGTAGCGGGTGGCGGTCTGGCCGTGCCGGTTGAGGAAGCCGCGGGTGACCTGGACGCCGGAGACGTACAGCTCGCCGGGGACACCGTCGGGCACCGGGGCGAGCCGGCCGTCGAGCACATGGACCCGTGACCCGAACAGCGGTCCGCCGATGTCGGACGCCGTTGCGGCGTCGACGAACCGGCGGGTGAGTTCGCGCCGGGTCATGTAGACCGTGGTCTCCGTCGGCCCGTACATGTTGTTGAGTTGGGGACCGCCGACATCGGCTCCCGGAGGCGTCGGGGAGCCGTCTGCGTCGCGGTCGGCCTGCCACTTCCGCACGTGCTCGTAGTCGAGCAACTCGCCCGAGAAGTGCAGCCTGCGCAGTGCGCGCGGGAGCGGCCGCCCGTGCGGGGGCCGCACCGCGGCGGCGAACTGGTAGAACGACGACGGGGTGAAGTTGGCGACGGTGACGCCCTCGCGGTCGAACACCTCGACCACGTCATCGGGTGCGCGGGTCGTCGCGTGGTCGAGCACCACCAGGCGGCCTCCGGCCACCAGCGCGGCCCAGATCTCCCCCACCGAGACGTCGAACGCGTACGAGTGGAACATCGACCAGACGTCGTCGTAGGTGCTGTCGACGAGGAGATCGAGTGCGACGAGCAGTGACACGACGTTGTCGTGCGTGACCACGACGCCCTTGGGGACACCGGTCGACCCGGACGTGTACATGACATATGCAGCGGCATGGGCGCGTATCCGCTCCGGCAGTCGCGGCGCCGGCCTCTCCTCGGACCAGGCCAGGAGTTCGTCCGGAGTGAGGGTCCGGGCCGAGATCTCCGTCGATGCCGACCACGCGGCGGCGGTCTCGGCGTCGGCCAGCACCAGCACCGGATGGGCGTCGTCGACGATCGACCGCAGGCGCGTGAGCGGATGCGTCCGGTCCAACGGCAGATAGGCCGCACCGGTCTTGAGGACTGCCAGGAGCGCGACGATCAGTCCGGTGGTGCGCGGCATCGCCACGCCCACGAGGGTTTCCGGGCCGGCGCCCGCGGCGGCGAGCGCCTGCGCGAGCCGGTCGGTGTGCTCGTCGAGCTCGCGATAGGACATCGAGGTCCCGTCGAGGTCGGTGAGCGCGACCGCATCCCCGCGTCTGCGAGCCGACACCCGGACCAGCCCCGGCAGCGACTCGAGGTCGCCGGTTCCCAGGAGGTCGTCGATGCGCCGGTCGAGGTCGGCGAGAACGGTCTGCGCGGCCGCGGCCAGCTCGGCCGGCGTCTTCCCTGTTCGCGGCAGCAGAGCGGTGACGGTCGCGCGGATCGCGGTGCCGGGATCGACGCCGCGACCGGCGAGCGTCGTCGCCGCCGTGGCGACCCTGCGATGCAGATCGGCGAACGTGACCGGCCCGCCGGCACCCGTCATCGCCTCCGTGTCGGGGGCGTGCGCGGCAGCGAGGGCCAGGCGTCGGACCGCGAGCGGTTGGGCGATCGCCGCCCCAGCGCCCGGTACGTTGCGCGGAGCCGAGGTACTCGAGGTCACGCGGGTTCCACCCGATTTCGAGTACCGTCGCCGGCCGTCCCCCGCGTCGGGCGCAGGATGCCTTCGGCCGACCGGCGGATGCACGCGAGGACCTCGTCGAGTGTGCGGTCGGCGTCGGCGAGCAGGGTCGTGACCGCCACCGCGAGCGCCTCGGCCGGGTCCGCGTCGGGCATGGAGATCGCCATCGCCACCGAGGTGGCCTCGAGGTCGGCGAAGGTGATCGCCGGGGCGCCCGGCACACCGATCTCGGCGTCGGGGTGGCCTGCCGCCACCTGCGACACCAGGTCGTGCAAGGGCAGATCACTTTCGGGCGCAGCGGATTGCTCCTCGGCGGACCAGATCGTCAGATCGCCCACCGGCGCCGACGGACGCGCGGCGATGTCGGCGAGCAGGCTCTCGTACCGGCGTGCGATGCGTTCGGCCTCGGCCGGGTCGAACAGGTCGGTGTCGTAGACTATGCGACCCCCGAGTGCGCCGCCGCGGTCCACGCCGTCGAGGTCGGTCGGGAAGACCATCACCTCCAGGTCGACCTTCGCGGGGAACGTCGCCGGCGGCCGCACCCGCACGGTGAGCCCGTCGAGACGGACGTCGGGCAGTTCGAGGTTCTGGTACGACATCATCACCGAGAACAAGGGGTTCTGTTCGCCGCGTCGCGCCGGGCCCACGCCCGCCGCGTTCAGGTGGTCGACGATCTGGTCGAACGGCACCTCGGCGTGCGCGAGATCGGCGATGTCCTCGGTGCGGACACGCCGGAGCAGATCGTCGAAGGGCTCGTCGATCGAGACCCGCGTGCGCAGGGGCACGGTGGTCACGAGCATGCCCACCATGTCCGCCAGGGCCGGGTCGTCGCGGCCGGCGAACGGGGTGCCGATCACGACGTCGTCGTGCCCCGACAGGCGTGCGACGAGGACCGCCAGCGCCGCGTGCAAGACCACGAACTGCGTCGTGTTGTTCACGCGCGCAAGGTGATTGATGACACCAGCGGTCTCCGGAGCGACGGACCAGTCGACGAGTCCCCCGACATGCCGGGGGCGCGCCGGCCTCGGCCTCGCGGTCGGCACGGTTGCGGGCTCGCGCACCGTCTCGAGTCGCCGCCGCCAGTAGTCGAGTTGGTGCTGCTCCTCGGTGTTCCCGTCCGGGCGCCGGGTCGACAGCCGTTCGGCGCGCCACAAGGCGTAGTCGGCGAACTGCACCCGGGTGCGCTCGGCCGCCCGCGACCACCGGCCGGTCTCGCCGGCCACCCGTGCCCGATAGGCGGCCGTGAGGTCGCGCGCCATCGGCCACAGCGACCCGCCGTCGGCGTTGATGTGGTGCACCGCGAAGACCAGCACATGACGGTCGGCCGCCAGTCGCAAGATCGCCGCGCGCGTCGCCACCGTCTTGGTGAGGTCGAAGCCCGGCTTCACGACGGCCTCGATCTCCGCCTCGACACGATCCGGGGTCGTCTCGACGATCGGGACGCGGAGATCGCGGACCGCGTCGGCCGTCGGCACGATGAACTGGACGGGCTCGCCGTCGTGCAGCGGGTAGCGCGTGCGCAGCGGCTCGTGACGCACGATGACGTCCGCGAGCGCCCCGACGAGCGCCTCGACGTCGAGCGGGCCGTCGAGCTCGAGGGTCAGTTCGACGTTGTAGGCAGACGACGACGGGTCGATCTGGTTGAGCGTCCACAGTGCACGCTGGGTCCCGGTCAACTCGACGATGTGCGGACGGTTGCGCGGCGTCAGCACCCGTCCGACCCCTGTGGCGTCCACGCTGTTGAGCGCCGCGACGAAGCTCGCCACCGTGGGGTTCTCGAACAGCAGAGACAGCGGCACGCGCCGGTCGATGTGCTGTTCGAGCAGGTGGGTCACCTTGGTCGCCGACAGCGAGCTGCCGCCGAGTTCGAAGAAGCCGTCGTGCACGCTGACCGCCTGCAACCCGAGCACCTCGGCGAACACCTGCGCCACCGCGGCCTCGAGACGGCTACGGGGAGCGACGTACTCGCGAGCCGGCGAGATCTCGACTGCGGGCAGTGCGCGCCGGTCCACCTTGCCGGTGCGGGTCACCGGGAACTCCTCGAGCACCCGGACCGTGTGCGGGACGAGGTGGGCCGGGAGATGGGCCACGGCGTGGTCGAGGATCTGCTCGGGAGCGGGAGTGCATCCGGGCGGACCGGTCACGTACGACACCAGCACGGTGTCGCCGTTCGGCGTGCTCGTGCCCACCGTGACCGCGTTCTCCACGTCGGGATGCTCGACCAGCACCGAGTCGACCTCGCCCGGCTCGACCCGCATGCCGCGGATCTTGATCTGGAAGTCGTTGCGGCCGTGGTAGATCAGATCCCCATCGGATGTCCGGGACACCAGATCGCCGGTGCGGTACATCCGGTCGCCGTCTCCGAACGGGTCGGCCACGAACCGGCTCGCGGAGAGCCCGGGACGGCCGTGATAGCCGCGCCCCAGGGCACGACCGGTCAGGTACAGCTCACCCACGACGCCTGCGGGCACCGGACGCAGGTTCGCGTCGAGCACACGAACACCGACCCCCGAGATCGGCTGCCCGACAGAGACCGGACGACCCGCACGCATCGGTTCCGAGACCGTGACCCAGATGGTCGTCTCCGCCGGTCCGTAGCAGTTGACCAGCGGGCACCCGGCGGCATCCCATCGTTCGACGAGTTCGGGCGGGCACGCCTCGCCGGCGGTCATCATGACCTCGAGGTCGCAGACCCGCTCCGGGTCGATCGTCGCGAGCGCGGTCGGAGTGGCCACCGCATGGGTGACCCGCCGGCTCGTCATGACCTCTTCGAGCTCGGGGCCGGCGAACACGTCCGCGGGCGACACCACGAGTTCGGCACCGGCGCACATCGCGAGGAGGATCTCGAAGACGCCCACGTCGAAACCCGGTGCGGCGAGCTGCAACACACGCGCACGCGGGCTGATCCCGAGGATCGCGTGTTGCTCGGCGACCATCTCCGCGAGCCCGGCATGGGTGATGACGACGGCCTTCGGACTCCCGGTGGACCCGGAGGTGAACTGCAGGTATGCCGGGTCGTCGACGTGGACGGGACGGGTTCGCTCGGCGTCGGACAGCGGGTGGTCGCCGACCCCGACGAAGCTCAGCTCGACGTCGAGGTCGTCGAGGACCCACTGCTCGACGTCAACGGCCCCGCCTTCGGCGGCCGCGGTGTCACCGCCGGTCATGGAGTCGACGGTGATCAGGAGTCCCGCACCGCAGTCGGCCAGCATCGACGCCCGGCGCCCGGCCGGGAGCCTCGGGTCGAGCACGGCGAACGCCGCGCCGCTCATCGCGATGCCGAGGATCGACAGCACCATGCGCGCCGAGCGGGGAATGCACACGGCGACGACGTCGCCCGGGCCGATCCCGCGTCCGGCGATCGCACGGCCGATCTGATGGACGGCCGCCGTCATGTCCGCCCAGGTGAGAGAGCCCTCGTCGACGCTGAGTGCGATCGATGCCGGGTCCGCGGCCGAGACGCCCCGTTCCAGCAGCTCGGGCAGGGTCGCCTCCGGCACCCGACCCCGCCGCGGTTCGGTCAGGGCCCGCACCTCGGCAGGCCCGAGGACGTCGACCGAGGTCAGCCGACGCTCGGGCCGCTCCACCATCTGCTCCAGCACCCGACGGAGACGATCGGCCATGGAGGCGACGGTCTCCGCGTCGAACAGGTCTGTGGCATAGGAGAACTCGACGGCGTAGTCGTCGGCGCGCTCGGTCACCGAGACGGTGACGTCGTACTTCGCCGCGGGCACCCGTGCGTCGAGGATCTCGGCCGAGCCGGTCCAGTGCGACAGCTCTGCGAGCTGATCGGGCTGCACGGTGAGTGCGACCTGGAACAAGGGTGAATGGGATGCCGAGCGCTGCGGGGCGACGGCGTCCACGACGCGCTCGAACGGCACGTCGGCGTGACTCATCGCGCGGGCACAGCGCCGGTGGGCGCCGACGACCAGATCGCGCACCGTGTCGGCGGGTCGCAGGCGGGTGCGCAGCACCACCGTGTTGACGAACATGCCGACGAGGTCGGTGACGGCCGGGTCGTCGCGTCCCGCCACGGCGGTTCCGATGCTGACGTCGTCGGTGGCCGCGAGCCGCCCGAGCGTGAGCGCCAGCGCGGACTGGAAGACCGCGAACGGGGTGACGGCCAGCGACGCGGCGAGCCCGCGGATTCCCGCGGTGAGTTCGGGGTCCAGGTCGACGTCGAGATGGTCTCCCGCCCCGGAGATCACGCGCGGCCTGGGTCGATCGGTGGGCAGCTGCAGCAGGTCCGGCGCGCCGTCGAGCTCGTCCCGCCAGAACTCCAACCCCTCGACGAGCACCGACGAGGGCTTCTCCGGGGTGCCCAGGGTCTCCGCCCGTTCGATCGCGACGTCGGCGTACTGCAACGGGAGCGGCGCGAACCGGGGCTCGTGTCCGGCCCGTCGGCTGTCGTAGGCCGTCATCAGGTCGTGCAGCAGCGGGCGCAGCGAGTGGCCGTCCGCCGCGATGTGGTGCAGGACGAGCACGATCACGTCGCCGCCGGGGTCGCCGGTGAGGAGCCGATAGCGGAACGGGATCTGATCGGTGAGATCGAAACCGCGTTCGACGACCGCCCCGAGCGCCGCCTCGAGGCCGTCGGCCACCTGCAGCGGGGTCGCGTCGAGCTGCTCGGCGGCGGTCGATGTGTCGAGGATTCGCTGTTCCGGCTCGCCGTCGACGCCCGGGAAGACGGTGCGCAGGATCTCGTGGCGGTCGAGCACGTCGAGAACGGCTCGATGAAGGGTCCCGGGATCGACCGGATGGTTCATGCGCAGCGCGCCCGACATGTTGTATCCGGGGTCGGCGGGCGCCATCCGGTTGAGGAACCAGATCCGGGTCTGCGCCTGCGACAGCGGGATTCGGCTCGGACGCGGGCGCGGTTCCAGGGTTCGCGGCCCGTCTGCGGTCACGGTGGTGGCGCGAGTCGCCAGGTCGGCGAGATCACGGCTGTCGAACACGTCGGTGAGCGCGATCGACAATCCGTGGTCGATGCGGGCGCGCGCGACCATGCGCGCGGCCGTCAGCGAGTCGGCGCCCAGTGAGAACAGGTTGTCCGAGACGCTCACCCGCTCGCATCCGAGCGCTTCCGCGAGGAGCCCGGCGAGCACCTTCTCCGCCGGTGTGCTCGGCGCGCGGAACTCCTGCGGGTCACCGGAGAGATCCGGCGCCGGGAGGGCCGAGGCATCGAGCTTGCCGGAACGTGTCGTCGGGAAGGAGTCGACGAAGACCACGCCGACCGGGACCATGTGACCGGGCAGCCGGCGCCGGCAGTACGCCCGGACCGCCTCGGCGTCGATCTGCGGCGCGGCGGGTTCTCCGGGGCCGGCGCCCACGCGACGGAGTCGCAGGTAGGCCACCAGCACCGGTCCCGGACCCAGGTCGCGGCGCGCGAGGACGGCGACCGCCTCCACACCGGGCATCGAGGCGACGGTCGACTCCACCTCGCCGAGCTCGACGCGCTGTCCGCGGATCTTCACCTGGTGGTCGGTGCGGCCCAGGTACTCGAGCTCGCCGTCGGCGGTCCAGCGAACCAGGTCGCCGGTCCGGTACATCCGCGCGCCGTCGGCGCCGAGGGGGTCGGCGACGAACCGGGTGGCGGTCTGCGCCGCGGCGGCGTGATAGCCGATCGCGAGCTGCGGACCGACGAGGTGGAGCTCGCCGGCCACGCCGACCGGCACCGGACGCAGGTGACGGTCGAGGACGCGAACCACGGTGCCCGGGACCGGACGGCCGATGGGGACGAAGTCCTCGTCGACGGTGACCCGGTGAGAGGTCACGTCGACGGCCGCCTCGGTGGGGCCGTACAGGTTCACCAACTCCGCCGTCGACCCGCTCAGCAGGCGCCGGGCCAGTTGTGCGCTCAGGGCCTCTCCCGAGGTGAACACCAGACGAACGGAGGCCGGCAGCGCGGCGCCTCCGGTGGAGGCGTCCCCTCCCGACGGGGCGACACCTGCCGGTGCGACGACGTCGAGATAGGCGTCGAGCATCGAGGGCACGAAGTGCGCGACCGTGACCCCCGCGGCCGAGATGAGCGCGCGCAGATACTGGGGGTCGCGGTGCCCGCCGGGTCGGGCGATCACCATTCGCGCTCCGGTCCGCAAGGGCCACAACAGTTCCCACACCGAGACGTCGAAGGTCGCGGGGGTCTTGTAGAGCACCGCGTCCGACGCGGTGAGCTGGTGGTCGCGCTGCACCCAGGCGAGTCGGTGACCGATGGCGACGTGATCGATCTCGACGCCCTTGGGCACCCCGGTCGAGCCGGAGGTGAAGATGATGTACGCGGGCTGGTGTGGCGGCAACGCACGGTTGCACACTCGCTCGCCGAGCGCCGTCAGTACCGATTCGACGTCGCCACCCGGCCGGCCCTCGGCGTGCAGGGCGCGACGGTGCGTCTCCACGAAGGTCGCGTCGACGACGAGACGGGGCGTGACGATCGCCTCCACGGCTGCTCGCCGGTGTTCGGGTTCGGCGGGGTCGGCCGGGACGTAGGCCGCTCCGAGTGCCATGACCGCGTAGATGGCGCAGACCTGCTCCACCGAGCGGTCGAGCGCCACCACCACACGGTCGCCCGTGGACACTCCCTCGGCTGCCAGCAGACCGGCGAGCCGTTCGACGATCTGCGCCACGTCCAGGTAGGTCAGCGTCGCGTCGTCGGACACCAGTGCGGGAGCGTCCGGGGTCGACGCCACGCGCCGGACGAACGGCGCCAGCACGTGTTCTTCGGAGAACCCCGACGCCGGTCCCCCGTCGCCGAACTCCGCGAGTCCTCGGGATTCCCCGGGTAGCAGCAGGCCGAGATCGGCCACAGGCCGCCTCGGGTCCTCCACGAACTGGCCGAGCACGTGGAGCAGGCGCTTCCGGTGGGTCTGGAGCTCGGCGGCGTCGTAGAGGGCGGGGTTCGCGTGCAGGCCCACCTCGAGCGGCGCGTCCGGGCCTGCGGCGAAGACGTTCATCACGAGGTCTTCGACGATGCCCGCCGACAGCATGTGGTAGCCGACCCGGGCGCCCTCGATCTCGATCGGCCTGTCGAACAGGAGCAGGTTGACCAGCGGCCCGAACGCCGTGCCGACGGCGTCGCCGAATCCTGCGGCGGCACGGATGTCCTCGGACCGGTAGCGCTGGTGCCGGAGCACCGAGGTGATCTCGGTGGTGACCGCGGCGACCACGTCGGCGCACGTCGCGGCTCCCACGCCGTCCACGCGCAGCGGCAGCATGTTCGACACCATGCCCGCCGAGTGCTTGATGCGCGCCGTGGTGCGCGCGGTGACCGGAAGGCTGAGCACGACGTCGTCGGTCGCCGACATCCGGACCAGGAAGGCGGCGAAGGCGGCGGTCAGTATCGCGGCCACAGAGGCGTCGAGGTCGCGGGCACACCGGCGCACACGGGCCTCGAGGTCGGCGTCGAGCATGCCCGCGGCGACCACGGTGTCGGTGTGGATGCCGGTGAGCGCCGGGTGGGTGGCGAGCGTGACCCGTTCGGGCAACCCTGCGGCACGCTCGGACCAGAACTCCCGGTCCTTCGCGAAGCGCGTGCTCTCCCGGTAGGCGGCGTCATCGGCCACGACCTCGGCGAGCGACGCCCGCCGAGGCGCGGGACGCTCCGCTCCGGATACCGCGCAGTTGTATCGGGCCACCGCCTCGTGCAGGCACATCAGTGCGCCGTAGCCGTCGAACGCGATGTGGTGGCCGCGCATGTACCAGAACGTGCGGTCGTCGGCGACGCGGATGAACGCGCCGATCGCAACGGGATCCGCGCGCAGGTCGACCGGCCGCTGATGGTCGGCGCGCATCCACTCGTCGGCCGCCGCGACCGGATCGGGCTGGCCCCTCAGGTCGATCTCGATGACGGGGAAGGACGCGGAGAAGTCGATGTACTGCTTCGGCACCCCGTCGACCTCGGTGATCCGCGTGTAGGCGGTCTCGAGTTCGCGCGCCCCCTCGATCACGCCGCGACGGAACAACTCCCGGTCGAACGGACGCCCGGCGTCGACGATGTCCAGGTAGTGCGCAACCGTGATCGAGTGATCATCGTCGAGGTTCTCGGCGAACCACATGGCACGTTGAGCGGCGGTGAGGTCGAGCAACTCGATTTCGGTCATGCCGCCGTGTCCTTCCCACGCTCCGACCCGCTCCCGACAGTCGGGATCCCCTGAGCTCGGGATGTCTCGTCATCCATGCATCGTCCGATAGTGGTCTCGGCGAAAGGTGCCAACGGCGACGCCGCTTCCACCACCCCCGAAGCGTTCGCCGAACAGCCTCGAATCATACGCTTCACATCACATTTGAGATCCGAAGTGTTACAGCGCATGTTCGGTTCCGTCACCGGGAGGAGATCACGGCAGGCCGATTTGGGGCTCGTGTGACCACATGAGTCACACGAGTCTCCTGCAGCCACTCTGGCCCGTTCCGAATCGTTACCGGCCCCACCGAATTAGGCCGTTCGACCGACAGCGGAAAAGATGGGCGACCCGGTCGCATCGGACATCCGCCGCGGGGCAAGATTGGGGGATGACGAGCGTGCAGTTGGTCGAGGTCGGTCCGCGCGACGGCCTCCAGAACGAGCAGAAGATCCTCACGGTCGACGACAAGGTGGAACTCATCGCCCGCGCCGTCGACGCCGGCGTCGGTCGCGTCGAGGCGGTCAGCTTCGTCAATCCCAAGCGCGTCCCGCAGATGGCGGGCGCCGAAGAGGTGATGGCACAGGTTCCCCGCACCGACGGGGTTTCCTACATCGGGCTGGTCCTCAACCGGCGAGGCCTCGAGCGCGCTCTCACCGCCGGGGTCGACGAGGTGAATGCGGTCGTCCCCGCGACCGAGGAGTTCAGCCGGCGTAACCAGGGCTGCAGCGTCGACGAGGGGATCGCCGCGGCGATCGATGTGGTGCGCGACGCCAAGAAGGCCGGGCTCGCCACCACCGTCACCGTGGCGGTCGCGTTCGGTTGCCCGTTCGCGGGCGAAGTGGCCCCGGACCTGATCGGCGACATCGTCGCCCGCCTCACCGACGGCGAGGCGCCCGACGAGATCGCGCTCGCCGACACCATCGGGGTCGGCGTCCCAGCCCAGGTCCGCGACCTTGCCGAACTGACCGCGGCGCGAGCCCCGGGCATCCCCCAGCGCTGGCACTTCCACAACACCCGTAACACCGGATATGCAAACGCGCTCACCGCATTCGACGCGGGGGCGAGTGCGCTCGACGCCTCGATCGGCGGCTTCGGGGGATGTCCGTTCGCCCCCGCCGCCACGGGCAACATCGCCTCCGAGGACCTCGTCTACGCACTCGACCGGTCCGGCGTCACCACCGGCGTCGACATGGGCGCCCTCGTCGAGGCGGCCGGTTGGCTGGGCGCGGCGCTGGAAAAGGAAGTCCCCGCCCTCCTCGGACGCGCGGGAGGTTTCCCGGACGCCCGCTGAGGCGGGGACTCACGACGATGCGTCGTGCGGCGGCTAGCCGGTGGTGTGCACGATCAGGACGTCGCAGGACGACTTGCGCGCGACATCGGCGGGCACCGAGCCGAGCAGCCGGCCGGCGATCGAGTTGAGGCCGCGGTTACCGACGACGAGCAGGTCGGCCTTGACGTCGTTGACGAGCTGGAGCAGCGCGTCCACCGGGGCGCCCTTGACGGGACGCTGGACGACGGTGGTCGCACCGGCGGCCACCGCGCGCTCCTTGGCGGTGCGCAGGATCTCCTCGGTCGGGTAGGACCCGGTGACCTGATATGCCTCGTCCTTGAGGATGTCGGCGGCCTCACCGGCACCACGCTCGTTCGGGAAGTACGCGCATGCGATCACCAGCTGTGCACCGTCAGCCCCTGCGAGTGCCCCCGCACGCTCCACCGCCTTCAGCGACGACTCCGAGCCGTCGGTACCGACGACGATGGTCTCGTATGCGCTCATCCCAACCTCCGACATGAATTCGCCCCGCTGCCCATCAGCGAGGCGTTCGTTGGTCCCCAAACTGCAGGGATCTTTCATCGGGACACTAGTTTGCCACGGCCCGCCTGTCCCCCGGATCGTGGCTTTCCGCACATGAACCGGCGTGTTCGGCGTCGGTCACGCCGGCCGCGCCGCTACTTGATCCCGGCCGCGTCCATGCCGCGGAGTTCCTTCTTCAGTTCGGCGATCTCGTCGCGCAGGCGGCCGGCGAGCTCGAACTGGAGGTCTCGGGCCGCACTCATCATCTGCTCGGTGAGTTGTGCGATGAGGTCGGCGAGCTCGGCGCGCGGCATCGTCGACACGTCGCGCTTCTCGATGACCCCGGCGCTGCCGGCCTTGGACACCTCGCCCTGCGCACGACGCCCGCGGCTCGCGTTGCGTCCCGATCCGCCGACGGCGACGGCCTCGTCCTCCGCCTCGCGGTACACCTGGTCGAGAATGTCGGCGATCTTCTTGCGCAGCGGCTGCGGATCGATGCCGTGTTCCTTGTTGTAGGCGATCTGCTTCTCGCGGCGTCGTTCCGTCTCGTCGATCGCGTTGCGCATCGAGTCGGTGATCTTGTCGGCGTACATGTGCACCTCGCCCGAGACGTTGCGGGCGGCACGGCCGATCGTCTGGATCAGCGAGGTCGTGCTGCGCAGGAAGCCCTCCTTGTCGGCGTCGAGGATGGCCACGAGCGAGACCTCCGGGAGGTCGAGACCCTCGCGGAGCAGGTTGATTCCGATGAGGACGTCGTACTCGCCCGACCGCAGCTGGCGCAGGAGCTCCACGCGCCGCAGGGTGTCGACCTCCGAGTGCAGGTAGCGCACGCGGATGCCGAGTTCGAGCAGATAGTCGGTGAGGTCCTCGGCCATCTTCTTGGTGAGGGTCGTGACGAGGACGCGTTCGTCCCGCTCGGTGCGCTGCCTGATCTCGTGGACCAGGTCGTCGATCTGCCCCTTGGTCGGCTTGACCACGACCTTCGGGTCGACGAGGCCGGTCGGGCGGATGACCTGCTCGACGAACTCGCCGTTGGACTGGCCGAGTTCGTACGGTCCCGGCGTCGCCGACAGGTAGACGGTCTGGCCGATGCGGTCGACGAACTCGTCCCAGGTCAGCGGACGGTTGTCCATCGCGGACGGCAGGCGGAAGCCGTACTCGACCAGGTTGCGCTTGCGCGACATGTCGCCCTCGTACATGCCGCCGATCTGCGGCACGGTCACGTGCGACTCGTCGATGACGAGCAGGAAGTCGTCCGGGAAGTAGTCGATCAGCGTCGCGGGCGCGCTGCCCGCCGACCGACCGTCGATGTGGCGCGAGTAGTTCTCGATACCCGAGCAGAAGCCGACCTGTCGCATCATCTCGAGGTCGTAGGTGGTCCGCATGCGAAGACGCTGTGCCTCGAGCAGTTTGCCCTTCGCCTCGAGTTCGGCCAGACGTTCCTCGAGCTCCGCCTCGATGGAGGCCATCGCCCGCTCCATGCGCTCGGGACCGGCGACATAGTGCGTGGCGGGGAAGATGCGCAGCGAATCGACCTGACGGACCACGTCCCCGGTGAGCGGGTGCAGGTAGTAGAGCGCCTCCACCTCGTCGCCGAAGAACTCGATGCGGACCGCGAGCTCCTCGTAGGAGGGGATGATCTCGACGGTGTCGCCGCGCACGCGGAAGCTGCCGCGGGTGAACGACAGGTCGTTGCGCGTGTACTGCACGTCGACGAGGAGCCGGAGCAGCGCATCGCGGTCGATCTCCTGCCCGACCTCGAGCTGCACCGAGCGGTCGAGGTAGGACTGCGGCGTACCGAGGCCGTAGATGCACGACACCGACGCGACCACGACGACGTCGCGGCGGGACAGCAGGCTCGAGGTGGCCGAATGGCGCAGCCGCTCGACGTCGTCGTTGATCGAGGAGTCCTTCTCGATGTAGGTGTCGGTCTGCGCGATGTACGCCTCGGGTTGGTAGTAGTCGTAGTACGAGACGAAGTACTCGACGGCGTTGTTGGGCAGCATCTCCCGGAGCTCGTTCGCGAGCTGCGCGGCGAGCGTCTTGTTCGGGGCCATCACCAGCGTCGGGCGCTGCACCTGCTCGATCAGCCAGGCGGTGGTCGCCGACTTGCCGGTGCCGGTGGCACCGAGGAGCACGATGTCCTTCTCCCCCGCCTTGATCCGCCGGGTCAGCTCGGCGATGGCGGCGGGCTGGTCGCCGGCCGGCTCGTATTCGCTGACCACCTCGAACCGGCCGCCGGTGCGCTCGACCTCGCCGATCGGACGGAACTCGGAATGAGCGAGCACGGGACGTTCTGCTGCAAAGGCCATGATGCCAGGGTAAACGCGCGTCACGACACCGATGTTCCCGCGCGCTCGGCCTCCCGCCGACCGTCCCTGCGCCCGACGAGCGCGGCGATCAGCGCCGTCAGCGAGCAGACCGGGATCGGCTGGCCGAGGATCGCGAAGACCAGGACGTCACCCACGAGCGCGACGGGTGCCGCCGCCACGATCCCCGGCCGCGGCACCGGCGCCTTCGTCCGCGACCGTCCGGGCACCCGCGGCCAGGGCTTGGCCACCGACACCCACCCCTGGAAGGCGATCAGCGACGCCATGATCACCGTGGAGATCAGCAGGCCCGTCGGGACGGTCACCTGGCCGTCGGCCGCGGCCCGGTCAGCGACCTCGTTCAGGCGGGGTGAGAGCACCGCGATGCCGACCACGAGCTACGCGACGGTGATGAGGAACTTCACCAGCACCCACCGGTGGAGGAAGAAGCCCCAGGGCGTCGTCGAGGAGAGCAGGAAACCCGACATCGCGGACACGTTGGCGGAGATGACCAGAACCGTCGTGTCGAGGACGTGCGCGGCGACCGCGCCCTCGGTTCCGCCCCGGGACAGCAGCACCAGCAGGGCGAGGGCCTGACTCATCCAGCTCACCGAGGAGAGGATGTGAATCCACAACAGCAGTTGTCGCCCCTGCCGCGCGGGTGTCGGGGTGCCGCGCCGGGAACGGGTGGCGACGCGCGCCCGCGTGGCGCCGGCAGCCGGGACAGAGCTCATCTGTCGACCATGCGTCCGGCGGGACCCGCGGCACATCCGGTGGAACCCGGGAGATCTCCACCGATTTCACCCTGAGAACCGCTGCCCAACTGACTAGATTCGGTGCCATGACGAGCAACAGCGGTCCCGCCGCCTCGCCGGTCGCCGCCCACCCGATGCATCCGCCCAAGCGCGAGGTGTTCGACGTGCCGGCGATGACGAACACGGACAACAAGGGTTTCGTGCGGCGGGTCGACGAGTACCGCGTCACCGACTTCGGGCTCTACATGTCGCGACCGGCACCGGGGCATCCCCGGTTCGACCACCTCGAGTCCTGGCTCCTCCCATCACTCGGGCTGCGCGCCAACATCTTTCACTACCAGGGCGGATACCGGGCGAAC
Source organism: Gordonia paraffinivorans (assembly GCF_900683595.1). NCBI lineage: Bacteria > Bacillati > Actinomycetota > Actinomycetes > Mycobacteriales > Gordoniaceae > Gordonia > Gordonia paraffinivorans. The sequence continues at coordinate 78,953 of NZ_CAACYD010000001.1, forward strand.
CAGCGGCTCTATCTGGACGTCGGCCGGTTCCACGGTCCCGACGAGCAGGGCCGATGGTTTGCCGAGGACTGGTACCTCGACCTCGTCGACGAGCCCGGGTCGCCCCTGCAGCTCATCGACGTCGACGAGGTCTTCGAGGCCCATCGCTGCGGCCACCTCGACATCGACCAGTGCGTGCAGGCGATCGAGATCGCGACCCGGGCCCTGGTGGGCGCCGCCACGCACGGTGGTGTGCAGGCGTGGCTCGACGCCGAGGTCGGCGGCGTCGTCATGTTCTCCGACCATCGGCCGGGGCCGTCCTGACGCTCAGTACGTCGGCAGCACGAAGCACGTGCCGTTCCGGATGAACTGCGGCAACTGGATTCCCGCGCCCACGGTGACCGTCCGGGTCTTGACCGCACCGTCGAGCGTGGCGGTCAGCACGTGGCGGCCCGGCGTGGCCGGCCGCCAGATGGGCTTGACCTCGACGGTCTGCGGCTTGCGGTCGTAGACGGTGACCGTCCGGCCGTTCACGGTGTCGGTGACCTTGAGATTGGACTTCGCCGAGCGCGGATCCCCCACCAGCACCGACAGCCTGTAGGCGCAACCCGCCCCGTACATCGCATAGTTGGTCGACCCGTTGGACGACGATCCGTAGCCGGGCAGCGAGTCGACCGCGATCGCCTGCAGCGTCGCGTTCGCGGGCGCAGCCGTGACCACGCCTGTCGCGATCGCCGCACCGAATGCGGCCGCCCCGAACAGGATCCGCGTCCGCTTGACGAGCCCCGAACCCCACATACCGTGCTCCTCACCTTTAGTAGCCGTCCACCGAGCACAGGGCAGGCGGCGCGTCGTACGACCGCCCGCCGGCCCCTGTGATCAGCAAACTAGCAGGACGGGAACCCGGCTGTGGCCAGATCTGGCAACATTCGTAGTCAGATCTGGCGGATGCCGGTGACGGTGGTCAGGCGGTCTCGACGACGACCGTCGCCGGACGACCGGGATCGCACGACCGGTAGACCCCCGGCTCCGCCGGCGCGAACCCGCCGACCGCGAGCAGATCGGTCAGCTGCTCCGCCGCCGCGCCATCACGCGCCACGATCCGCAACTGCACCTTCTCCGCGTCGACCACCTCGACGGCCGCGGCCCGTTCACCGGCGATCGCCCATAGCCGGTTGACGACGCGGGCCGACGGGCCATCCGGGTTCGGCTCGAGTGCGATGAGTTCGGGGTCGGGTTCCGCGGCGCGTCGGGCACGGACGTTCGCCTCGAACGGGACCAGGCGCCTGTCCCACACCTCCGCGGCCGCCGCGGCGAGTTCCTCGGGCGTCCCGGAGTTGTCGAGCCAGACGTCGGCGACGGCCCGCCGCTGCTCCTCGGTGGCCTGCGCGGCGATGCGGGCCCGAGCGTCCGCCTCGTCGACGCCGCGCATCGTGGTCAGGCGATGGAGCCGGACGTCCTCATCGGCATGGACGATCACCACGAGGTGGAAGAACGGCGCGGTGTGGTTCTCCACCAGCAGCGGGATGTCCTGGACGACGACCGCGTCCTCGGGCGCCGCCTCGAGGAGCTCCTGCGTGCGCGCACCGATCAGCGGGTGCGTGATGGCGTTGAGCTTCTTCCGGGACTCCTCGTCGACGAACGCCTTCGCCGCCAGGGCAGGACGATCGAGGCTGCCGTCGGCCGACAGGATGTCCGAACCGAACGCCTCCACCAGTTTCTCGAGCCCCTCGGTCCCGGGTTCCACGACCTCGCGCGCGATCTTGTCCGCGTCGATGATGTACGCGCCCCGCTCGACGAAGGTCTTCGCCACTGTCGATTTACCGGCCCCGATACCGCCGGTCAGCCCCAGCCTGATCACGCCCTCCAGTCTGACAAACCGCGTCGGCGCCGGGTCACACCGGCACACGGATCCGGCCGGGGCCACACACGGTCGAGTCGCCGGGATCAGCCCGTGACGGCCACCAGCTCGATGGTCTCGTGCGGCACGTCCGCCTCGGCGATCTTCTGTCGCGAGGTCAGGTCGACCGCGACGATCCGCTTCGCACCCGGATCGCTGACGTAGGCGATCCCGTCCTGCACGGCCACATTCGGCATCGGCGACTGCCACTCGTCGGGCTCGGTCCACTGCCCGATCACCGGGATCCGGGCGGTGCGCTCACCGGTTTCGACGTCGACGAGGTGCAGCGCCCCGTCGGAGCCGAGGACGACCGCGGAACCGCCGGGCCCACGCTCCAGGGACCGGAAGCTGTAGGAGGTGCCGAGGTCCACGAGGCGGAGCCGGCCGGTGCGCGTATCGGTCAGCGAGATCCGGGTGGGCCGCTCGATGTCGGCGTCCGGGTCGCTCTTGTAGTCGCCGAGCACGATCGGCGAGGAGTCGTCTCCCGCCTGGTTTCCGATGCGCCCATAGGGATCCGGGCTGTCGACCTTCCGGATGTCTGTGTCGTCGACGACGAGGATGCCGTTCTCACAGCCGAAGGTCAGGCGCCCGTCGGCGGCCGCGGCCTCGCCGTGCACGCCGGGGCATTCGTCGTTGCGTGCGATCTCCTTGCGGGAGGCGTCGAGGATCGCGATGCCGGTGCGCTTCTCCTCGTCACCACGGGTGACGACCACCGTCCCGTCGCCACGGAAGACCGCGACGCCGTGGTGCGGTTGCGGCAACGTGAAAGTCGTCGAGACGGCCTTGCCGCGCATGAGTTCCGCGGGTTCGACGATGTCGACCTGCCCGGTGCCGTCGCTGAACAGTGTGATCCGTGAGTCGTGGACCACGACGTGCCCGGGTTCGTCTGCGCCGAAACGCATCTCGGTGAGTGCGGGCTCGGCGGTCTGGTGATGCCCGTGGTCGCCGTGCCTGCGCGTCCAGGTGCCCATGTCGAGAACCCGGAACCCCCCGGCTTCCGAGACCAGGACGTGCCGACCGTCGCCCGCACTGGTGAGTCGGACAAACCCGTCGACGGGGAGATCGGCGACCTGATCGAGCGACTGCGCGTCGAGCACGAGGATGCCACCGTCGTGGCTGAGCGCGAGACGCGGTGTGGCGCTGCGCTGTTCGACGGGGCCGGACGAGGGCGATGCAACCTCGCCATGGTGGGAGTCCGTGCCGGAACAGCCCGCCAGGACCACGGCGGCCGCGGAGACGGCGAGGACGGATCGGATGAGTCTTGTCGGTGATGTGAACACCGGGACATCGAACCGCTTAATGACAATTATTGTCAACAATGCATCAGTCCGGAAGCAGGCGGCACCAGACCGTGTGTCACTCCCCGAGAAGCGGTCTCAACCCGTCGAGAAGTCGCGCCAGCCCGAACTCGAACACCTCGGCCGGCGCCCCCGGTGCCTGATACAGCTCTCCCGCAGCTGACCCCACCCGGTTGGCCAGCGGATACGCGCCGTCCGGGATCACCGCGTCCAATTCCGGGGCGACGGCCTCCCACCACTCGGCATCGCTCATCCCGCTCCGCGACGGCGCTGTCCGCGCCGAGACGGCCTCGCGCGCGTTGCCGACCACGAACGACGTGAGGACGCTGAGGATTCGGTCCCGGTCGAGATCCGGGAGGTCGGCGGACTCGAGGGCCTCCAGCTGCCGTTCGTACCGAGCGAGCCCGTTGGGGCCGAGCACATGACGCCACGGCGGGGCGTCGAGCAGCCAGGGGTGCGCGAGGAGTTCGTCGCGGAGCGCGCGGGCGATGGCCGCCAGCGATTCCGCCGGCGTCGTGGCCGGTTCCGGCATCGGATGATCGGTGGCGACCCGGTCGATCATCAGGGCGACGAGGACATCCCGGGACGGTACGTAGGTGTAGAGGCTCATCGGGCCGATTCCGAGCGCGGTCGCAAGCGCTCGCATGGACACGGCGTCGAGGCCGTTGCGATCCGCGAGATCCACGGCGGTGTCGACGATCTCGTCGACCGAGACCCGCTGCTTCGGTCCACGGCGCGGACGGGCGTCGGCCTCCGGACCCGAACGCCACAGCAGCCGCACGAGCGTGCGGGCGTCGTCGGCGGGTGGCATCGGGACCTCATCTCGTACGGCGTACCGAGTGACGATTGCGCCCACCGTATCAGCAACCGCCCCGCGGAACGGGGCCGGAGACATGCGAGAAGCCCTCCCGGTTTCCCGGGAGGGCTTCTCGTGTGCTCACCGCGCTGCCGTCAGGCAGCGAAGGGGTCAGGCGTTGCCCGACAGCTTCTCACGCAGAGCGGCGAGCTGCTCGTCGCTGGCGAGCGAACCGCCCGAGCTGGAGCTCGAGGAACGGCTCTCCGACGCCGACGAGTAGTCGCTCGGGGCGTTGGCCGCCTCGGCGGCAGCAGCCGCGAACTTCTCGATCTGCGCGGTGTGCATCTTGTGACGACGCTCGGCCTCGGCGTAGCGGGCCTCCCATGCCTCACGCTGCTTCTCGTAGCCCTCGAGCCATTCGTTGGTCTCGGGATCGAAGCCCTCGGGGAAGATGTAGTTGCCCTGCTCGTCGTAGCTGTCGGCCATGCCGTACTTCGAGGGGTCGAACTCCTCGGTGTAGTCCTCGTTGGCCTGCTTGAGGCTCAGCGAGATGCGACGACGCTCGAGATCGATGTCGATGACCTTGACCATCGCATCGTCGCCGACCGCGACGACCTGATCCGGGACCTCGACGTGGCGCTCGGCGAGCTCCGAGATGTGGACCAGACCCTCGATGCCCTCGTCGACGCGGACGAACGCACCGAACGGCACCAGCTTGGTGACCTTGCCCGGGACGATCTGGCCGATCGCGTGGGTGCGGGCGAACTGACGCCACGGGTCTTCCTGGGTGGCCTTGAGCGACAGCGACACGCGCTCGCGGTCCAGATCGACGTCGAGGACCTCGACGGTGACCTCGTCGCCCACGGCGACGACCTCGGACGGGTGGTCGATGTGCTTCCAGGAGAGCTCGGAGACGTGGACCAGACCGTCGACGCCGCCGAGATCGACGAACGCACCGAAGTTGACGATCGAGGACACGACGCCCTTGCGGACCTGGCCCTTCTGCAGCTGGTGCAGGAACTCGCTGCGGACCTCGGACTGGGTCTGCTCGAGCCATGCACGGCGCGACAGGACCACGTTGTTGCGGTTCTTGTCGAGCTCGATGATCTTGGCCTCGATCTCCTTGCCGATGTACGGCTGCAGATCGCGGACGCGACGCATCTCCACGAGCGATGCCGGGAGGAAGCCGCGCAGGCCGATGTCCAGGATCAGGCCGCCCTTGACGACCTCGATGACGGTGCCCTTGACGGCCTCGTCCTTCTCCTTGAGCTCCTCGATGGTGCCCCACGCCCGCTCGTACTGCGCACGCTTCTTGGAGAGGATCAGACGGCCTTCTTTGTCCTCCTTGGTGAGGACCAGGGCCTCGACCTCGTCACCGACGCTGACGACCTCATGGGGATCGACGTCGTGCTTGATCGACAGTTCGCGAGAGGGAATGACGCCTTCGGTCTTGTAACCGATGTCGAGCAGAACCTCGTCCCGATCGACCTTGACGATGGTGCCTTCCACGATGTCGCCATCGTTGAAGTACTTGATCGTGGAGTCGATGGCGGCGAGGAAGTCCTCTGCCGTGCCGATGTCATTGACGGCTACTTGCGGCGAGGAGATCGTGGGGGACGACATATGTTGAGTTGCTCCGGACAGGTGTGTAGTAGGTACAGTTCTTGACGTGTGTCTCGGTGCGAAACCCCTGGTCAAGAGCTTGCCGACCGGGGCTCGCGCCTATCGCGCGCAGTAGTGCGCACGCGCGTTCGTCAAGCCTACTCCAGACGCGTTGTGCTGCACAAATGCCGTCGCAGGGCACCGCTCATCCGCGCTGAGATGCGAGTGCGGCGGACCGGCGTGTGATCCACGCCCGGAGGCTGTCGACGGACTCCGAGGCCTCCTGCGCGGTCATCCGGTCGGTCACCGGCAGCTCCGCGGCGATCGCGTCGAGTACCTCGTCGGCCAGGCCGTCCGCGTAGATCCTGTCGTAGAGGTCCCAGTACGCCGAGTGATACAGCTCGGTGAACGCCCCGCCCGGTTTCGTCGCCTGGGCGAGGAAGCGGACCTTGAGGGGGTTCTTGACGTCCCGCATACCGGGTAAACGGCCGCCCGGTCCGCCGGCCGGCGGACCGTCGCCGCCGGGGAACCGCGCGGCCGGGTTCTGCTCCGCCGGCCCGGGTGCCTCCCCCGGCACCGGAACCCGTGCGTCCGCGGGTGCGCCGGCGCCCGGCCTGCCCGTCGCATCGGCCGGGACCTGCCCCGGAGCGACCGCCGGCCCCGTTCCCTCGGCGGCGCGAGCCCGCATCGGCCCGATCGACACCTCGTCGTCCGGACCGATGGTCGGGTCGCCGGCCATGGCGAGGTTGAGGTCCCAGGAGATCACCGTGAACTTCTCGGCCTCGAGGTCGTACCAGAGGTAGTAGTTCTGGCCGGGGCCGCTCATGTCGTCCCCGTTGCCCAGCAGGTTCTGGGTGGCGACGTACCGCGCGAAGGCCTCGACGTCGACCCACTCGTGCAGGTCTCGGGCGAACTCCTCGTCGCTCGCCCGGTCGAGCCATCGCGCGAGATCGATGACCGGTTGCAGGTTGCCGTTGTCGGCGGAGTTGATCTGCTTGAACTGCCCGGAGTAGTCGGACTGGTCCTCGCCGACGTACTTCAACCGGGAACCGGCGTCGGCCTTGTAGAGGTAGCCCTTCGAGTCGAACAGCCGCTCCGCGTAGCTCTCGTCGGGGTGCTCGAGCACGAGCTTCGTCGCCGTCGGGCTGCCGTTGATCGTGTAGGCGACGTAGGCGTACCGCTGCGACGGCTGACCGGTGCGGGCGGTGAGGGTCAGCGCGGTCGCCTCGTTGACGACGGGGCTGCCGGGACGGACCGACAGTTCGGTCATGCCCTGGTAGGCGCGGCCCTCGACGTTCTCGTCGAAGCTCAGCAGCAGCGGCAACGAGGTCGGGTCGTTCTTGTCGACCTGCGTCATCATCTTCCGCATCCGTTCCATGTCCGCAGGATCGGTCTGGAAAGGTGGCTGCGGTCCGACCTGCGCGTCGGGCCCCTGCGGCGCTCCACCGCCCGGCGCCCCCGGTGGTGCACCCGGCCCTCCCGGCCGGCCGCCGCGGTCCCCGCGCAGCCCCATGAGCGTCGAGTTGCCCTTGAGCCGCACCGCCACGTCGTCGAGTCGGGTGCCGTCGATGACGACCCGGGCCGACACCCATTCCTTGCTGCCGTCCTTCTCGAAGGACGACAACATCGACCGGTACTCGGCGTCGCTCATCTCGATCGTGAGCTCGTGCGGGACCGACGGATCGAAGAGGTCGACCGTGCCCGCGACGTCGTCGGTGATCTCCGACGTGACGACCGCCGGGTCGCCGGTGATGAGCGGGCTCATCTTCCAGCCGCCGAACACGGTCGCCATCACGATCACGAAGGCCGCCAGCGCCACCGGGAGTTTCCAGTGCTGTCTAAGCGAACGCGGGATGCGGTGACGGAGACGCCGGCGCGGGGGCGCCGGCCGGGGATCGGCCACGGTGTCGCTGCCGGTGTCGGCGGATGCGACGTCGTTCGGATCGCTGTCGCCCATCGTCGTCTAGATGTCGGTCTGGTCGTAGCCGGTGAGAACGGTGACACGCTGGCCGGTGTTGACCGCGCTCAGCGCCGAGATGAGTTCCGCCGGTTTGACGCCCTTCTTCAACTGCGCCGTGTAGTACAGCTCGTTCAGCGCCCCGGCCCGCACCGCCTCGGTCGAGACGAGCTCGAACTCCTTGCACTTGTCGATGAGCACGTCCTCGACGCGTGCGGTGAACTCCTGCTCCGGCGGGACCTGCACCTTCACGACCTGGCGCTGGACGTCGAGCTTGAACCAGTTGAACTTGCTCATCAGCACGATGACGAGGCAGATCGCGATGGTGGCCGCGACCGCGAGCACGTAGAACCGCGTGCCGGTCGTCATGCCGACGGCCATCACCAGGAAGATGAACCCGACGTCGCGGGTCTCCTTGATGGCGTTGCGGAATCGCACGACCGACAGTGCGCCGACCAGGGCGAAGGCTCGCGCGATGTTGGAGCCGACCACGAGCATGACCAGCGAGATGACCATGCCGACGATCACGAGCGTCTGCACGTAGGACTGGCTGTAGGAGACGTTCCGGTGCGTGAACTTGTAGACCCAGCCGATGATCGACGACAACACGAACGACAGCGACAGCGCCACGACGATGTCGAGTGTCGTGAACGTGCCGCTCAGGTCTTGGAAATCGAAATTCATTGTCTTCTTTCAGAATTAACTACACGGTGTGAGTCGGGTACGTGTCGAACACGTCATCGGGGACCCGATCGTCGACGTCGGGAGGCACTATCAGTTCCGGGGCGCCCAGGATCGATCGGGGGGCGAGGCCGAACGCCTCGATCGACTGGCAGTACTTGGAGATCCGGACGACCGACATGTTCATCCGGGCGGTCAGGTCGGTGGCCCAATAGGGCACGCGCTCATTGGCCTTGAGTTCGACGATGGCCAGCCGGGGCGGGATCGTGAAGCGGTTCTGCGCCCCGGACCCGAAGTGGAAATCGCGGTCCCGACCGTGGACCTTGTGGTCGATGGTGACACGGAGCCCGAGATCTGCGTCGCGCCCCACGAACGCCTCCCGCAGGTACCCGGTGGTCACGGTGGGACGCAGGTCGAGGTTGCCGACGAGGGTGGTCACCTCGTCGACGAAGGGACGCTGCGAGTCATCACAGTCGATCTCCTTGCGCTCGTCGAGCCAACTCCGGGCCCTGCCGTAGGGCATGGCGGTGCGCCGCTTCTGGGTGACGCGGTTGACCCGTTGCTTGATCTCGATCTGCACCGGGGTGTCCTCGGTGCATTCGGCAGGGTCCCCGTAGAGGCGCATCCGCAGCTTGCGGCGGAACTTCAGGCCCTCGATCTTCTCCCAGTAGAAGCGCAGGTCCGGGGTGTCGTAGTACAGCGAGGTCACCGGGTAACCACCGTGCGGTGAGTGCGGATCGGTATCCATCCGGGCCGCGAGCTCGCGACGCAGCTCCGGCACCTTCATCTCGTCGACGAAGTACTTGATCTCGTAGCGGTTGAACGCGTGGAGCCTGCTGGCCGTCTCCTGAAAACCCTGGGGCCGCGGGGTCGAGAGAAGCGCCTCCGTCTGTTCGTCGACCCGCTCACCCGCCTGTTCGCCGGACCGATTCCGCCGCAACCACCTGGCGACGCCCACCGCGCTCCCTTCTCTCCCAACGCTCTCCACCGTCGACGACCCGGTACGGGCATGTGCCGCCCGTCCGTGACCGACCGGACGCGCCCATCTCATCGCGACAACGGACTCGACCACTCCAGCAGGTGAAGCTTCGGCCACCCTGCGGTGAACCTGGGAGGTTGCTGTACGTCCCGGGGGGCGCGGCGCGTCGGCGCACCGGAGTGTAGGCCCGGGGCGCGCGGATCGGACAATCCGGCCACGCTCGACGCCGGTCCTGGTTCACACTCGAGGCCGTGGCACATTCGATCGAGCTGCTACCCGACGACGACTCCGACGCCTGGTTGCGGCGACGCTGGACCGCGCTCGCCGAGGTGGGGCTACCGAGCGCGCAGCGGGTCCGCTCGGATACCAACCGCCCCCACGTCACCCTGCTCGCCGCACGCCACATCTCCGCGGCGGCCGACGCCGCGCTCGCGCCCGTCGCGCAGCGGTTGCCGTTGCCGGCGTTCGTCGGCGCGCCGATCGTGTTCGGCCACGGGTCACGCCATGTGCTGGCGTTGCTCGTGGTCCCGAACCCCGAGTTGCTGTCGCTGCACGCTGTGGTCGCCCGGACGATCCGCGCGCACACCGTGCACCCCGACGACGCCGCCGCTGGATCGGAGGAACCGAGCACCTTCGACCACGTCGCCCCCGGCGCATGGACCCCGCACATCACCCTGGCGCGGCGTCTCACCCACCACCAGGTGGGCGAGGCGCTGGCGAACCTCGAATCGCTCGGCCCACCCAGCCGGCGGTGCACCTTCACCGCCGTCCGCCGCTGGGACCCCGACGCAAAGGCCGAGCACGTCGTCGCCGGCCGGTCCTGCTGAGCGGCCCGACTCTCGACCACCGAGTCACAACCATTCTGTGACCTGCATGAAAGCAGCTGGTGCCATCGTCACAGCATGGCGATCACAGCGAACGATCCCGAGCACCCTGATCGCGCCACCTCCGCACCGAGCGCCGAGGATTTCGCCGGACGCCTCCTGGCCTCCGCCCTCGCCACCGCCGAGACCATGAGCGTCTACCTCGGGGAGCGCCTGGGGTGGTACCGGTGCCTCGCCGACCACGGCCCGCTCACCGCTGCCGACCTCGCCTCTCAGACCGGCACCGACGAGCGGTATGCCCGCGAGTGGCTCGAGATGCAGGCCGCGTCCTCGATCCTCGATGTGGACCTGTCCACGACGCCGCCGAGATTCGACATCGCCCCCGGCATCGCCGAGGTCCTCACCGACACCGGCAGTCTCGACTACCTCGGTGCGCTCCCACGGATGTTCGCCGCGTCGTTCGCCAGGCTGCCGGAACTCCTCGAGGCCTACCGACACGGCGGGGGCGTCAGCTGGGAGCAGTTCGGCGCGGACGCGCGCGAGTCGCAGGCCGCGCTCAACAGGCCGTGGTTCGAGACCCGGCCGGCGCCCGCGCTCGCCGAGGTCGGCCACCTCCACGAGATCCTGTCCTGCCCGGGCGCACGGATTCTCGACGTCGGGTTCGGGGCCGGATACTCGACCCTCGCACTCGCCCGCGCCTACCCGGACGCCACCCTCGTCGGACTGGACATCGACGCCGACTCCGTCGACATGGCAAGGGCCAACGCCGAATCCGCGAGTCTGAGCGATCGGGTGACGTTCGAGGTCGCAGGCGGCGAGGACGCCAAGCCCCACGGGCCGTACGACGCGGCGTTCGCCTTCGAGTGCATCCACGACATGCCCGGCCCGTCGACGTGCTGGCGTCGGTGCGCGAGGCACTGGCACCGGGCGCGCCGATGATCGTGATGGACGAGGCTGTCAGCGCCGAGTTCGCCGGTCCCGCAGACGAACTCGATCGTCTGATGTACGCGTTCTCGCTCTTCGTGTGCCTGCCGGACTCGATGAGTTCGCCACCGTCGGTCGCCACCGGCAGGGTCATCCGTCCGTCGACACTCGCGAAATACGCCCTCGACGCCGGGTACACCGCCGTGGAGGTCCTACCGATCCGGGACTTCGCGTTCTTCCGGTTCTACGAGCTGAAGACGGCGTGATCCGCACGAGGTGAGACACCGCATATCATCACTCCCATGCCCGCCACCCCGGACGAACACTCCGCCGACGCCCAGGTCCGGCCGCCGCGCCTGCTCGGCGACGTGGACTCCGCGACCAGCGACCGGGCCAGCCGATGGTGGTGGGATCACGACGCGCAGGCCTATCACGAGGAGCACGGCGAGTTCCTGGGCACCTACACCGGCGGCGGCGATTTCGTCTGGTGCCCGGAAGGTGTGCGGGAGGCCGAGTGGGGCCTCCTCGGCGAGATCGAGGGCCGGACGATCCTGGAGATCGGCTGCGGTTCGGCGCCGTGCGCCCGCTGGCTCACCGCGCACGGCGCGCACGCGGTCGGTGTCGACATCTCCCGCCGCATGCTCGGCATCGGCCTCGACGCCATGGCCGCCGACGAGGTGCGCACCCCGCTGGTCCAGGCGACCGCAGAGGCTCTGCCGTTCGCCGACGAGTCCTTCGACATCGCGTGCTCGGCGTTCGGGGCGATCCCCTTCGTCGCCGATTCGGCCGGCGTGATGGCCGAGGTCGCGCGCGTGCTCGAGCCCGGAGGCCGGTGGGTCTTCGCGGTCAACCATCCGATGCGGTGGATGTTCCTCGACGACCCCGGCCCGGACGGTCTCACGGTGAGGATTCCCTACTTCAACCGCACGCCGTACACCGAGACCGACGACAACGGCACCATCACCTACGTCGAACACCACCGGACCATCGGCGACCGGGTACGCGAACTCCGGGCCGCCGGTTTCATCCTCGACGACATCATCGAACCCGAGTGGCCCGACGACCACGATCGCGAATGGGGACAGTGGAGTCCGTTCCGCGGCAAGTACTTCCCCGGTACCGCGATCTTCTGCAGCCACAAGCCGGAGTGACACCGGCGGGCCGCCCGCTCGCGAGCGGACCCGAATCGCGCAGGCGGCCCTCGGGGTCGGTGACCGCGGCGGTCACCCCGCGCACATCGAAGCGGGCGCCACGGCGGGGATCTGGCGATCCTCGCGCATGACCCCGACGCCGCGCATCTGCTCGGTGCGCTGCGTGGCGATGTCGAGCAGGGTCCTGGGTGCGGCGCACACCTTCCCGCGCCGGAGAAGCCTGCCTCAGAGCAACTTCGACAGGAACGAGCGCGTCCGCTCCTCCCGCGGATCGGCGAGCAGCTCGCGCGGGTCGCCCTTCTCGACGACCACGCCGCCGTCCATGAAGACCAGCTGGTCGGCCACCTCGCGTGCGAAGCCCATCTCGTGGGTGACGACCATCATCGTCATGCCCGACGCGGCGAGCTCACGCATCACCTTCAGCACGTCGCCGACGAGCTCCGGGTCGAGCGCGGAGGTCGGCTCGTCGAAGAGCATCAGCTTGGGGTCCATCGCGAGGGCGCGGGCGATCGCCACGCGCTGCTGCTGGCCACCCGACAGCTGGGCCGGGTAGGCGTCGGCCCGATTGGCCAGACCCACGCGGTCGAGCAGGTATTCGGCCCGTTCGACGGCCTCGGCGCGCGACTTCTTCTTGACCAGGATCGGCGCCTCGATGACGTTCTCGAGAACGGTCCGGTGCGGGAAGAGGTTGAAGTGCTGGAACACCATGCCGATGTCGCGGCGCTGTGCGGCAGCGTCTTTCGGGCTCAGTTCGTACAGTTTGCCGTTGCGTTCGCGGTATCCGATCAGGTCGCCGTCGACGTACAGGCGCCCGGCGTTGACGACCTCGAGGTGGTTGATGCACCGCAAGAACGTCGACTTGCCCGATCCGGACGGACCGATCAGACACGTCACCGTGCCCCGCGGCACCTCCAGGGAGATCCCCTTGAGGACCTGGACCGACCCGAAGCTCTTGCACACCCGGTCGGCGAGGACCATGGGCGTTTCCGCAGCGGGCGTCGCAGCGCTGGATGTCATGCGTTCTCTCCCCCGGTCGTACGGCCGGCGCCCGGACCACCTGCTGCGCCGCCGGCGTCGGTCGCGTCCTCGGCGGCCATCGCCTTGAGCTGCCGGGCGGTCAGCGCACGCGTGGCGCCTTTCGCGTAGTAGCGCTCCAGATAGAACTGGCCGACCATCAGGATGCTGGTGACGATCAGGTACCAGGTCGAGGCGACCATCAGCAGCGGGATCGGCTCGAAGTTGACGCCCGAGATGTCCCGCACACGGCCGTAGAGGTCGAGCGTCAGCGGCACGGCCGCCACCAGGCTGGTGGTCTTGAGCATGGAGATCAGCTCGTTGCCGGTGGGCGGGATGATGACGCGCATCGCCTGCGGCAGGACGGTGCGGCGCATCGTCTGCGACCACGACATGCCCAGCGCGACCGAGGCCTCCACTTGTCCCTCGCCCACCGACGACACGCCCGCGCGCACGATCTCGGCCATGTACGCGGCCTCGTTCAGGCCCAGGCCGATCACCGCGAACAGGAATGCGGCATTGAGGGTCTGGATGTCGATGTGGGCGGGCGAACTGGTGGACGAACGGGATGCCCAGGTCGATCTTCTTGTAGATCGCGGGGAACAGGCCCCAGAACACCAGCTGCACGTACACCGGGGTGCCGCGGAAGACCCACAGGTACACCCACGCGGTTCCGCGCAGCACCGGGTTCGGCGAGAGCCGCATGACGGCGAGGACCACACCGAGGACGATCGCGATGACCATCGACAGCACGGTCAGGGCGAGGGTGTACCCCACACCGGACATCACGCGCTGATCGAACAGGTACCGCCCGTAGGTGCCCCAGGCGTACGCCTCGTTCGTGGCGGCGCCGTAGACGAACAGGGCCGCGAGGACGATGATGATCGCCGCGGCGACCCACTGCCCCGGGTGACGCAGCGGCACCGCCTTGATCGGTTCGGGCTCGCCGGCGACGGTGTCGGGGTTCGGTGAGGTCATCTCAGCTCACCGCCCCGTTGATGACGGAGACATCGATCATGCCCTCCTGCAGCCCCCAGTTGGCCGCGATCTCTTCGTACTGTCCGTTGTCCATGAGGTATTGCACGGCCTTCTGCATCGCGGGTGCCAGCGACGATCCCTTGCGGACCGCCCAGCCGTAGGGCGCGGAGTCGAACACCTCGCCGGCCGGCCTCAGCTTCCCGTTCGTGCGCTTGATCGCATAGGCGGTGACCGGCGAGTCCGCCGACATCGCGTCGACCCGGCCCAGGATCAGCGCGTTGACCACCTCGTCCTGGCTGTCGAACTTCACCTTGTCGATCGGCTCGAGTCCCTTCGCCTTGCACTCGGCGCTCTTGGCGGGGATCTCGTCGGTGTCCTCGTAGGTGGTGGTCTGCACGGCAACGCGCTTGCCGCAGGCGTTCGACGGGTCGATGTCCTCGTCGGAGTCAGCCGCCTGCGCCCACTGCACACCCGCGCTGTAGTAGGTCACGAAGTCGACCTGCTTCTCCCGCTCGAGTGTGTCGGTGAACGACGACATGCCCACCTGGTACGTCCCCGCCTGCACCGACGGGATGATGGTGTCGAACTGCGACTCCTGGTATTCCGGGGTCAGGCCGAGCACCTTGGCGACGGCGTTCATGAGATCGACGTCGTAGCCGATGATCCGGCCGTCGGGTCCCTTGAACTCGTTGGGCTGGTACGGCACGTTCACCCCGATCACGAGTCTGCCGGTCCTCGCGATCTCGGGCGGGACGAGCGCGGCGATCTGTGGCACCTTCTGCACGTCGACGTCGATCGGCGTCACCTGGTTGGCGCGCTCGCGTTCTTCGTTGTTCACGCACCCGGTGACGGCAAGGGCGAGGGCCACCAGCAGGCACCCCCACATCCGCATCCGGCGCGCCGCCGCACCTCTCGGCCGACGCGAACGCCGGTAGCCCTGTGTCGAGGCCCGTGTCACAAACACATCCCTTCGTCCTCGGTCACCAGGTCAGACCAACTCACTCTAGTTCGCGTCGGGTTCGCCGGCCGGACACCCGCGTGTTCGCGCATGTACTCTCGCGCGTCTCTCGTGTCGCGCCCCAGCGGGCACGGCTCGCACGTCGGTCGGTCACGGGCGCTCACGCCGTGGTCACGCCTGGTTCAGCCGGTCGATCACCGCGTCCGCGAACTCCCCCGGCGAGGCGGTGCCGCCGAGGTCGGCGGTCGCGACCGACGACGCGAAGGTCGTCGAAACGGCCGTGTCGATGCGGTCGGCCGCGCGGACGAGGGCGGCGTCGTCGGTCATGATCCCGTACCGGCGGAAGCCCATCGACACCGACACGATCATCGCCGTCGGGTTGGCGACTCCGCGGCCGGCGATGTCGGGGGCGGCGCCGTGAGAGGCCTGGGCCATGACCTGGGTCCGCGAGCAGTTCACCGAACCGGCGATGCCGAGGGAACCGGCGAGTTCGCCGGCAAGGTCCGAGAGCACGTCGCCGAAGAGGTTCTCGGTGACGACGACGTCGAAGTCCGCCGGGCGCCGCACCAAGAGGGCCGCCATCGCGTCGACGTGCTTGTCGTCGACCTCGACGTCGGGGAACTCCTCGGCGACCTCCAGGCACACGTCGCGGAACAGGCCGGTGGTCATCCGCAGCACGTTCGCCTTGTGCACGACCGTCACCCGGCCCGGCCTCCGGGTGCCCGGAGTCCGGGCCGCGGCCCGCTCGCGTGCCGATTCGAAAGCGACTCGCGCGATGCGCTCCGACGCCGCCCGGGTGACGAGTCCCACCGCCAGCGCGACGTCGGGGGTCGGCATGAACTCGCCGCTGCCGACGGCCATGTTGCGGTCGGCGTAGAGACCCTCGGAGTTCTCCCGCACGATCAGCACGTCGATGTCGGGTGTCGTCGCGGCGACACCCGAAAATGCCTTGGCCGGGCGGAGATTCGCGAACAGCCCGTACCGGCCGCGCAGAACGGCCCCCGGTGTCGGGCTCTTCGATTCGGCCGGGTAGGACGCCGAGTCATGGGGCCCGACCACGAACAGGCCCAGGCCGTCGAGAGCGGTCAGGGTCTCGTCCGGGACGGGGTTACCGTGCGTCGCGATCGCCGTGGCACCGAAGGGCAGTTCACGCCACTCGATCTCGACGCCCTCGGCTCGGGCCGCGGCATCGGCGACCGCGATCGCCGCGGGCACGATCTCCGGACCGATCCCGTCTCCGTGGAGGACCCCGATCGTGCGCGGCGACGCCATCAGTGCGCCGCGTCGTCCCAGGACCGGCCGAACCCGACCGACACCTCGAGCGGGACCGACAGGGTGATGGCGTTGCCCATCTCCTCACGCACCAGCTTCTCCACGGCGTCCCGCTCACCGGCGGCGACCTCCACGACGAGCTCGTCGTGGACCTGCAGCAGCATGCGCGAGCGCAGCTTCTCCGCGGCCAGGCGCTTGTGGACGTTGAGCATCGCCACCTTGATGATGTCGGCGGCCGTGCCCTGGATCGGCGCGTTGAGCGCCATCCGCTCGGCGGCCTGGCGGCGCTGCCAGTTGTCGCTGTTGAGATCCGGCAGGTAGCGGCGGCGCCCGAACAGCGTCGCGGTGTACTCGTTGCGCCGGGCCTCGGTCACCACGTTCTGCAGGTAGTCGCGCACGCCGCCGAACCGGGCGAAGTACTGCTCCATCTGTTCCTTGGCCTCTTCGCGGCTGATCTTCAGCTGCGCGGCGAGCCCGAAGGCGGACAGACCATAGGCGAGTCCGTACGACATGGCCTTGACGCGGTGGCGCATCTCGGTGGTCACCTCGTCGATCGGGACGCCGAACGCGCGCGACCCGACGAAGTTGTGCAGGTCCTCACCGGTGTTGAACGCCTCGATGAGACCCTCGTCCTCCGACAGGTGCGCCATGATGCGCATCTCGATCTGGCTGTAGTCGGCGGTCATCAGGCATTCGAAGTCGGTGCCGGTGGCCGGATCCGATCCGACGATGAAGCCGCGCCGGATCTCGCGCCCGGCCTGGGTGCGCACCGGGATGTTCTGCAGGTTGGGCTCGGTCGACGACAGGCGGCCGGTGGCGGCAACCGTCTGGTTGAAGGTGGTGTGGATGCGCCCGTCGTCGGCGACCGATTTGAGCAGGCCGTCGACGGTCACCTTCAGCCGGGTGGCGTCGCGGTGCTCGAGCAGGTGGGCGAGGAACGGGTGCTCGGTCTTCTCGTACAGCGACTGCAGCGCGTCGGCGTCGGTGGTGTAGCCGGTCTTGGTCTTCTTGGTCTTCGGCATGTCGAGCTTGTCGAACAGCACCGCCTGCAGCTGCTTGGGCGAGCCAAGGTTGATCTGCTCGCCGATCACCTCGTACGCCGCTTCGGCGGCCGCCCGGATACGGTCGTTGAACATCTGGGCGAGGGCGTTGAAGTGGTCGACGTCGACCGCGATGCCCGCGGCCTCGAGATCGGCGAGCACGAACGACAGCGGCAGCTCCATGTCGGTGAGCAGCGGCTTGGAGTCGATGCGCTCGAGTTCGGTGTCGAGGGTGTCGGCGAGTTCCTGGACCGCACGCGCCTCGAGCATGTGCTGTTCGGCGACCTTGCCGTCGGTGTCGTCGTCGAGCAGCGACATCTGACCCTCACCGGCTCCGGTGTCGGCGCGCAGCTCACGACGCAGGTACCGCAGGGCGAGATCGTCGAGGTTGAAGGTCCGCTGGCCGGGCCGCACGAGGTAGGCCGCCAGCGAGGTGTCGCTGGTGACGCCGGCGAGTTGCCAACCGCGCGAACGCAATGCGTGGACGGCCCACTTCGCCTCGTGCACCGCCTTGAGCGCCTCCGGGTCGGCGAGCCAGGCGGCCAGTGCCGCATCGTCTTCCGGGTTCAGCGTGGTCACGTCGATGTACGCCGACGCGCCGTCGGCCGCGGCGATCGCCAGGCCGGCGGGATCGGAGCCGACGACGACATGCGGCGCCGTCACGGCGAGGCCGCTGCGGCCGGTGCGCGCGTGCTCGTTCAGCCAGGACGCCACCTCCCCCGCGCCGAGGATCGACCCGTCGAGGGCGAAGCCCGCCTCGGCCTCGGGCTCGACGGAACTCAGCGTGGAGAACAGGCGGTCGCGCAGGACGCGGAATTCGAGGTCGTCGAAGAGCTGGTGGATGCGGTCGCGGTCCCAGCCGACCATCGCGAGGTCGTCGGGTCCGACGGGCAGCTGCATGTCGCGCACGAGTTCGGTGAGCTGGCGGTTGGTCTGCACCGAGGCGAGGTTCGCGCGCAGCGCGTCACCGACCTTGCCCTTCACCTCGTCGACGTGGTCGACGAGGGCGGCCAGCGAGCCGTACTCGCGGATCCACTTCGAGGCGGTCTTCTCCCCAACGCCCGGGATGCCGGGCAGGTTGTCGCTCGGGTCGCCCCGCAGCGCCGCGTAGTCGGGATATTGGGTCGGCGTGAGACCGTACTTCTTCTCGACCTCCTCCGGGGTGAACCGGGTGAGATCGGAGACGCCCTTGCGCGGGTACAGCACGGTGGTCGACGGGTCGACGAGCTGAAGCGAGTCGCGGTCGCCGGTGACGATGAGCACCTTGTATCCCTGCTCACGGGCCTGCGTCGCCAGGGTGGCGATGATGTCGTCGGCCTCGTAGCCCTCCATCGCCAGCACCGTGACCCCGAGGGCGTCGAGCACCTCCTTGGTGAGCTCCACCTGCCCGGAGAACTCGTCCGGGGACTTCGCCCGCTGGGCCTTGTATTCGGGGTACATCTCCGAGCGGAACGTCTTGCGCGAGACGTCGAAGGCCGCCGCGATGTGGGTGGGCTCCTCGTCGCGCAGCAGGTTGATGAGCATCGAGGTGAAGCCGTAGACCGCGTTGGTCGTCTGTCCGGAGTGGGTCTTGAAGTTCTCGGCCGGCAGCGCGAAGAACGCCCTATATGCCAGGGAATGACCGTCGAGGAGCATGAGGACCGGTTGCCTGGTCTTGCCCTTGCTGCCGGTACGGGTTGCTGCCGGGGAACTCTGCGCTGGACTCACGTCGCAGAGTCTAGTGATGTGCGCCGACAGCCGGACCCGCCCGCCCGAACGCCCTGGTGGCCCTCGCCGGCCGCCGGCGGCCGGGGCGCCGTCAGCGCATGGGCCGGTACATCGCCCACACCTTCGGTCCGTCGTCGGGGAGTTCGAACTCCTCGGTGACCTCGAAGCCGAACCGCTCGTACAGCGGGACGTTGAGGGCGTTCGACGACTCCAGGTATGCCGGCCCCTCGATCCGTTCGAGGCGGTGCCGGAGCAGGGCCGAACCGATCCCGGCACCCTGGACCGGCGTGCCGACCTGTCCCAGATACCAGTGCGGCTCCTTCGGGCGTCGCCTGGCGAACTCCTCCTCGAGCTTCATCCCCCGCATGGCCCGGGAGCCGAGCGCGCGCATGAACTCGAGCGTCGACAACACCTGGGCCCGGGCCGAGATCTTGTGACCCGGCGGGTCCCAGGCCGCGGCGCCGACCGGCTGGCCGTCGCGGAGGGCGAGATCGAAGGTCGCCTTCACGCCGTGGCTCCGGCGGACCAGTGTGCGGAACAGCGGGAGGTGCCTCGAGCGGTCCGGGTGGAGCCAGACCACGACCGGGTCATCGGCGAAGGCCTGGGCGAGAAGCGCGCTGACCAGGTCGAGATCTCTTGTCTCGTCGACGACGACAGGCACCATCACACCAGCCTAGAACCCGTCCCCGTCGGCGAGGAGGACATTCACCGATCGGGTCACTTCGACGCAGCGGGAACTGTAACTTCCGGGAAACGTCGTTGTCGCCACGCGGCGACACAGCTGCGGTTAAGGTCCGCAAGGTGAACTCGCAGCGGCCATTTCGCCGGCCACCGCGGCGGGTTCGCGAGCCGATGGACCTCATCCGTCCGGGTCACAAGGGAGGTACCACCCTCGATGACAGAGCCTGACCTGCAGGCCCCGCCCGTATCCGCCGACCGCACCGATCCCTCGTCCTCGCGTCGCTCATATCGGGCCCCTGCTCGCCAGACCCGTCTCCCGGCACCTCGTCCTGCGTCGTCCGGCCCGACCCGGCCGATCGGACTGGCGCTGTTGCTGTTTCTCGCGGCGACCTTCCTCGGCGGCCTGCTCGGCGCGACGACCGCCGAGGCGGCGCCGAACGAGGTCCGCGTGTTCGGCGTCCTGCGCAACGGCGACGAGAAGGTCCCCGACGTGAAGCTCGAGGCCAAGGACGCCTCCGGAAACGTCGTCGGCACGGCGACCTCGTCGCCGACGGGTGCGTGGTCCATCAACGTGCCGCCCGGCACGTACACCATCGTCCTGGACACCGAGAGCCTCCCCGACGATGTCGCGGTCCAGAAGAACGAACTGCCCGTCGACGTCAGCGGCGGGACGGCACGGCCGGTGATCTTCTCGTTCGGCGAGGTGCGCACGGGCACCGAGGTGTCGGCCGTCGCCGAACTGACCCGCCTGGCCATCGACGGCATCCGGTTCGGCCTCATCATCGCCATCACCGGCGTCGGGCTCAGCCTGATCTTCGGCACGACGGGCCTGACCAACTTCGCCCACGGCGAACTCGTCACCCTGGGTGCGGTCATCGCCTGGGTGTTCAACGTGAAGGTCGGACTGCACCTGATCCCCGCCACGCTTCTCGCGATCGTGGTCGGCGTCGGCATCGGCATGGCCAACGAGCTGGGATTGTGGAGACCGTTGCGGCGACGACGAACCGGGCTGATCTCGATGCTGGTCGTGTCGATCGGCCTGGCACTGGTGATCCGCTACCTGATCCTGATCTTCTTCTCCGACCGGTCCGAGCCGTTCGACGACTATCAGGCCCAGAAGCAGATCGGCTCCGGGCCGTTCGCCATCACCCCGGTCAACCTCGCGTGCATCGTCATCTGCATCGTGGTGCTGCTTGCGGTCGCTGTCATGTTGCAGCGCACCAGGATCGGCAAGGCGATGCGCGCCGTCGCCGACAACCGGGACCTCGCCGAGTCGTCGGGCATCGACGTCGACCGGGTGATCCTGTTCGTGTGGGCACTCGCCGGCGGTCTCGCAACCCTCGGCGGCGTCATGTTCGCGCTCTCCGAACTCGGCGGGCGCGTGCAATGGGAGATGGGTTTCAAGCTCCTGCTGCTGATGTTCGCCGGCATCACGCTGGGCGGACTCGGCACCGCGTACGGCGCGCTGCTCGGCTGCCTCATCGTCGGTCTGCTGGTGCAGCTGTCGACCTACGTCCTCAGCCCGGACCTGAAGTACATCGGCGGCCTGTTGATTCTGATCATCATCCTGACCATCCGGCCCCAGGGCATTCTCGGATCGCGAGCGAGGATCGGCTGACCCATGGACATCGTCTCGGCATTACAGATCGCGGCCGCCCAGCTCATCGGCCCGTCGGCGATCTTCTACGCACTCCTGGCCATCGGCCTCAACCTGCACTTCGGTTACGCCGGACTGCTCAACTTCGGGCAGATCGCCTTCGCGCTGCTCGGTGGATACGGCGTCGGCATCATGGCGGTCAACTACGACCAGCCGCTGTGGCTCGGCGCGATCGTCGGCATCGCGGCGGCGGGCATGCTCGCGGTGGTGCTCGGCATCCCGACGCTGCGCCTGCGGGCGGACTACCTCGCGATCGTCACCATCGCCGCGTCGGAGATCCTGCGCCTGGTGTTCCGCTCGACGTCGTCGGACGGCTTCACCCACTCCACCAACGGCATCTACGGCTACGCGAGCGGGTTCTTCTCGATCAGCCCGTTCGACAACGGCAAGCAGTACTCGTTCCTCGGGGTGAAATTCCTCGGCGGCGACCTGTGGTCGATGGTGGTCGGCTGGTCGGTCGTGCTCCTCCTGTGCCTCATGGTCTACCTGCTCGTGCACTCGCCGTGGGGTCGCGTGCTCAAGGCGGTCCGCGAGGACGAGGACGCCGCCCGGTCGCTGGGCAAGAACGCCTACTTCTTCAAGATGCAGGCACTCATCCTCGGCGGTTGCATCGGCGGCCTCGCCGGTGTGTTCAATGCGCTTGCGACGCAATCGATCAACCCCGACTTCTACTCGACCGCCCAGACGTTCTTCGCCTACGGCGCACTGATCCTCGGAGGTGCGGCCACGGTGTTCGGACCGGTCGTCGGCGCGATGCTGTTCTGGTTCCTGCTGGCCATCCCCGACGCCCTGCTGCGTCAGACGACGTCCGGCGACAACCCCATGCTGGACCTGTCCGCGCAACAGGTCGGCGCGATCCGCTACGTGCTGCTGGGCCTGGCGATCATCCTGATGATGGTGTTCCGACCACAGGGACTCCTCGGGAACAAGAGGGAGGTGCAGCTCGATGCCTGATGAGGGACGCCACTCGATTCCCGACGACGATCACCCGGCACCGTCCGCCCCGGCCGGTACCGCCCTCGACGAGACCGAAGCGAGCATCGCGGGCACCCGCGCCACCCGACGCGATCTCAAGATGCTGACCGCCCCCGAGCGTTCCGGCCTGTTCGCCGGGGTCGACGCCGTGCCCGGGTCGGCCAAACCCGACCCGATCATCGTCGTCGACGACGTCTCCCGCAGCTTCGGCGGCATCAAGGCGGTCCAGGTCGACCACCTGGAGATCCAGCGTGGCGCGATCACCGGCCTCATCGGCCCCAACGGCGCCGGCAAGACCACCTTCTTCAACCTGATCACCGGCTTCGACCGGCCGGACACCGGAACCTGGTCGCTCAACGGGGAATCGTTGGGCCGCATGGTCCCCCACCAGGTCGCGCGCCGCGGCATGGTGCGCACGTTCCAGCTGACGAAGGCGTTGTCGAAGATGACCGTCCTCGACAACGTCAAGCTCGGGGCGACCGGGCAGCGCGGCGAGCATTTCCTGTCCGCCCTCATGCCGTGGACGTGGCGCAGGCAGGAGGCCGAGATCACCGAGCGCGCACACGAACTGCTCCGCCGGTTCCGGCTCGACGCCAAGGCCGACGACTTCGCCGGCTCGCTCTCGGGCGGTCAGCGCAAGCTCCTGGAGATGGCGCGGGCGCTGATGACCGACCCGGAGATCGTGATGCTCGACGAGCCGATGGCCGGCGTGAATCCCGCGCTCACCCAGAGCCTGCTCGAGCACATCAAGGCGCTGCGCGACGAGGGCGTGACCGTGGTGTTCGTCGAGCACGACATGGACGTGATCCGCGACATCAGCGACTGGGTGGTGGTCATGGCGCAGGGCCAGATCATCGCGGAGTCGTTGCCGGAGAACCTCGGTGACAACGAGGCCGTCGTCGACGCCTACCTCGGCGGCCACCACGACATGGCGCTGGAGTTCGACGACCAGGGCCGACCGGTCGGCGATACCGCGGTCCTCGCCGAGAAGGTCGAGGCGGCGATCGAGCAGACCCTCGAGGAGGGTGGCGACCTCTCGGAGCCGGTCACCGAACTGCCCGAGGTCACCGACGACGCAGCGTCCCACTGCGTCGACCCCGAGAAGAAGGGCGAGTGATGAGCACCGGAGCGAACTCCACGTCGTTGACACCCGCGCAGCTCGCGGCCACGCCGGAGGAGCACCGCAAGCGCGCCATCGACGCACTCATGCGGGCCGACGACATCACCGCCGGCTACCTACCCGGCATCGACATCCTGTCGGAGTGCAACTTCTATCTCGACGAGGGCGAGATCGTCGGCATCATCGGCCCCAACGGCGCCGGCAAGTCGACCCTGCTGAAGACCCTGTTCGGACTGATCCCGGTGCGCAAGGGCAAGGTCACCCTCCGCGGCGACGACATCACCGCGGCCAAGGCCCACGTCCTCGTCGACAAAGGCGTGGGATACGTGCCGCAGACGCAGAATGTGTTCCAGGCGTTGACCATCGAGGAGAACCTCGAGATGGGCGTGTACCTGCGCCCGAAGACCTTCGCCCAGCGGTTCGAGTTCGTCTCCGAACTCTTCCCGCTGCTGGCCGAGCGCCGAAAGGTCAAGGCCGGGGCACTGTCCGGAGGCGAGCGGCAGATGGTCGCGATGGGCCGGGCGC
This sequence comes from Gordonia paraffinivorans, assembly GCF_900683595.1. Classification (NCBI taxonomy): domain Bacteria; kingdom Bacillati; phylum Actinomycetota; class Actinomycetes; order Mycobacteriales; family Gordoniaceae; genus Gordonia; species Gordonia paraffinivorans. The sequence goes on from NZ_CAACYD010000001.1 coordinate 102,971, forward strand.
TCATGATGGACCCGGCGGTGCTGCTGCTCGACGAGCCGTCGGCGGGCCTGTCCCCCATGTTCCAGGACGAGGTGTTCATCCGCTGCAAGGCCATCAACGCCACCGGCGTCTCGATCATCATGGTCGAGCAGAACGCCCGCCGATGCCTTCAGATCTGCGACCGCGGCTACGTCCTCGACCAGGGCCGCAATGCCTACACCGACACCGGGCGCAACCTCGCCACCGATCCGAAGATCGTCGAACTCTATCTCGGCACCCTGGCGGGAAGGTCGGAGAAGAAGGGCTGACCGCCCACCCGTCGGCGCCGGCCGGACCTGCACCGACCGGGCCGGCGGCGACCCGACGCAGAGTGACCGGACTCGGGGTGACCGGACTCGGGGTGACCGGGCGCGGGGCCAGACCCCACGCGCTCACCCTGCGGCGATCGACTCCAGGCACACCAGCTTCACCAGTTCCGCGCGGTTGCGGACCCGTGTGGCCGAGAACACCCGGCTCACATACTTTTTCACCGTGTCGAGTCCGAGGTTGAGGATCTCTGCGATCTCCTCGTTGGTGTGGCCGTCGGCGACCAGTTCGGCCAATTGCACCTGTCGTGGCGTCAACCGATCCCGCCACGAGGGAACAACTTGTCCGGGAAGTGATTTCGCACGTTCTGACAACTGGCGCGCCAGGATGCCCATCGCGTGGAGCCGCGCGGGGTCGGGCTCCCTCCCCCGTGAGTCGAACATGCCGACCAGACCATGGCAGCCGTGCGCGAGGTCGAGGTGCATGACCGACGCACTGTGCAACCGCTTGCGATAGAGGAAGTCCTGCAGGTAGGTCACCGAGTCGTTCGGCAGACCACGCAGGTCGTCCGCGGAGATCGCCGGCCGCGCCGCGAGCGCCGCCCTCGACTGCGGCGACGCGAAGACGTCCTTGGGGTACCAGCGGGCCTGATACTCGTCGATGACCGGCGTGATCCTGCCGGTGACCACGGGAGCCGGGTCGGAGAACGCCGTGACGAACGTCGGGCCGGTGAAGAAGGTCGTGTTCAGGCAGTCATAGTGCTCGTGGAGTGCCACCATGAGATCGTTCTTGAACTCGTCCAGGCTCGTGGCCTGCGAACTCGCGTCCAGGATCGCGAAGATCCGTTCGTACTCCTCGACGGGCAGCTCGACCGACCGACCAGCCAACGCCCACTCCTTCCTCGCGAAGCGATCCCCGCACGATACCCAATACGATGTGATCCAGGGCACATTCAACGCCACGCAACGTGTGCCGCGTCGTGGGTTTCCACGATTTTGTCCACTTTCGTGCACTGTGGCCGCCGTCACATTCTCCCTAGGGTTTCGATCGTGACCGGCAGACCGCCGGGCCGAGCTGATCGACAAGGAGACACCATGAGCAGGCTTCGCTTCGGATACTTCATGGCACCGTTCCACGCACCCGGCCGCAACCCCACGGCGGCGCTCGAAAGGGACCTCGACCTCGTCGATCACCTCGACCACCTCGGCTACGACGAGGTCTGGTTCGGCGAGCACCATTCCGCCGGCAGCGAGATCATCGCGTCGCCCGAGATCATGATCGCCGCAGCATCGCAGCGCGCACCGCGCATCCGATTCGGCACCGGCGTCACCTCGCTCTCGTACCACAACCCCCTGTGGGCGGCCGACCGCATCATGCAGCTCGACCACCTGACCCGCGGACGGACCATCTTCGGCGTCGGACCGGGCTCGCTGCCCACCGACTCGGCGATGATCGGGCTGGACCCCACCGACACCCGCGAACTGCTGCAGGAGAACCTCGACATCGTCGTGCGCCTGCTCCGCGGCGAGACGGTGTCGGCCAAGACGCGCACACACGAGTTGTACGACGCCAGGTTGCAGTTGGCCCCGTACTCGGCCGACGGCATCGACATCGTCGTCGCCGCCGTGGCCTCGCCCACCGGACCCCGACTGGCGGGCACCCACGGACTGGGACTGCTCTCGATCGGCGCGACGCTGTCCGCGGACGGCTTCGACGCGCTCGGCCACCACTGGAATGTGATGGAGGAGCGCGCGGCGGCGAACAACGTGACGGTCGACCGCAGCAAGTGGACGCTCGCCGGGCCGTTCCACATCGCCGAGACCGAGGCCGAGGCCTACCGGCAGGTCGAGTACGGCATCGAGCAGTGGTTCGACTACTTCCAGCACGTGGCGGCGTTCCCCCAGATGGCCGTCTCCGGAAGCAGACTCACCGAGATGATCGACTTCGTCAACGAAGCCGGGATCGGCGTCATCGGCACGCCCGAGCAGGCGCGCGCCCAGGTGCAGCGGCTCTGGGATCAGTCGGGCGGCTTCGGCTGCATGCTCCAGATGGGGCACGACTGGGCGAATCCCCAGGACACGAAGCGTTCCGCGGAACTGTTCGCCCAGGAGGTGTTCCCGCACTTCCAGGGACAGGCGCAGGCCACCCTCGACGCCGCCGCGCACGCCCGTGCCGTGCGGGAGGGCCACGCCGCCAAGCAGCTCGAGGCCGTTGACCACATGACCCGCAAGTACCAGCAGGAGCTGGCCGCCAAGGCCTGACACGGCCGGCAGCGGACCCTTCGACGAAAGACGAAGAGACCCCGACCCTTTCGGGTCGGGGTCTCTTGTCGTGAGGGCTACTGCGCGGCCACCGACACGTACTTGCGGGTCGGGGTCAGCAGCTGGTTGCTGTCATCGAACTCCGGGATGCCGTAGGAGCCGACGCTGGGTTCACCGGCGGCGTTGAACGCCAGGTTGCCGGTCTTGCCGACGTAGGCGATCGTCTTGCCGCTCTTCAACAGATCCAGGCAGGCCTGGTAGGAGTCGCACTCCTCGGAGCCGTTGGTGACGCCGATGATGTTGGCGGCGATGGCGCGTCCGTCGGTCGACTTCGCGGCCTCGGCGGCGAGCGCGCTCAGCACCGTGGCGTCGTAGCTCTCGCCCGAGTAGTTGTAGTCGATCAGCTTCGGGTCGAGGTCCTTCAGCGCGGACTGGAACTCACCGCTGGTCTGGGTGAGCGGGGTGGTGCCCTTCATACCCTTGAGCAGGCCGTCTCCCACGGCCTCGCCGAGTGCGTTGCCCATGTTGCCGTCGACGCCGTAGACGAGCTTGCCGTCGCTCGGGCCGATGCCCACCTCGTGCATGCGGGTGATGATCTTGGCGCTCTCCTCGAAGCCGATCACCGCGATGCCGTCCGGGTTGAACTTCTTCACCTGGTCGACCTCGGCGTTGAACGACTGGGCGTTCGGGTCGTAGATGATCTTCTGGATCTGGTCGGACGGGACGCCCGCGGCCTCGAGATCGCGGACGGTGTTGTCGGCGAGCCCGGTGCCGTACGGGTCGTTGAGGGCGAGGATGGACACGCGCTGCACGCCGTCCTCGGCCATGGTCTGCGAGAGTGCCTGCGCCTGCAGGACGTCGGCGGGAGCGGTACGGAAGTACTGTCCCTTGTCCTGGTAGCAGGTGAACTCGTCGGAGGTGTTGGCCGGCGAGAACATGACGGCGCCGGCATTGGCGATCTTGTCGATGACCTTCAGCGACACCGACGACGACGCGGCGCCGATGATGACCTGGACGCCCTGGCTGAGCTCGCGGTCGACGGTGGCGTTGGCGGTGTCGGTGGTGGTGTCGCCGGAATCACCGGTGATCAGGTCGACCGGCTTGTCGAGGACGCCGCCGGCGGCGTTGATGTCCTTGATGGCGAGGTTGACGCCCGCGACCATCGGCGGCCCGAGAAACGCGAGGGAGCCGGTCTCGGGCAGCAGGGTGCCGATCTTCAGCGGCGCGGTGCTCACCGGCCCCGGCGTGGCCTTCGGCGGGTTACACGCCAGCTTCTGCGCAAGGCCCAGGCCGGGCGGGGCGGGAGTGGATTCGACGGTGACGCTCTCCGACGCCGCCGAGCCTCCGTCGGAACCAGAGTCAGAGCTGCTGCAGCCGGCGACGACGAGCGCTGCCGCCGCCGTCACGGCCACTGCCCCGCTCGTAAAAAAGCGAAAGGACATCAATGCTCTCCTTGCGATTCTCTTGTCACGAAGGCGGCGCATCGAGCTGACGCGTCCAACCGCACATCGTGGGAGAAAAGCTAGTCCGATGTTGTTGCCCCCGCGTAAAGAACGTGAAACTCCTTTACGCCCACCGACATTGCGAACAATGACCTTCTGCCGTCAGTTGGTCCCGAGCGTCTCCACGACGACCTGCGCGACCGCCTTCATCGTCGTCCGGCGGTCCATCGCGGCGCGCTGGATCCACTTGAACGCCTCCGGCTCCGACAACCCCTGCTTCGCCATGAGCAGCCCCTTGGCGCGTTCGACGAGCTTGCGGATCTCGAGCCGCTCGTTCATCGAGGCGACCTCGCGCTCGAGGAGTTTGAGTTCGTGATACCGGCTCACCGCGACCTCGATCGCCGGCACCAGGTCGGCCTTCGTGAAGGGCTTGACGAGGTAGGCCATCGCGCCGGCGTCGCGGGCCTTCTCGATGAAGTCGCGCTGGCTGAACGCCGTGAGCATCACGACCGGCGCGAGGCGCTTCTCGGCGATCTCGGTCGCCGCGTCGATGCCGTCCCGGACCGGCATCTTGATGTCCATGATCACCAGGTCGGGTTTCAGCGTCTCGGTGAGCTCCACGGCGACCTGCCCGTTGGGCGCCTCCCCCACGACGTCGTAGCCCTCTTCGCGGAGCATCTCGATCAGGTCCATGCGGATCAGCGAGTCGTCCTCGGCCACGAGCACACGGTGCGTCTTCGTGGCCTCACCGGTGGTTGCCGTCGCACTGTCGGTCACCGTCACCATCCCTCCTCCACGTCGTGGTTGCCCCGAAGAGTACCGGTTGCAGGCGCACTCGGCCGATCATCTAGAGTTGGCTCCTGCACGGGTCATCCCGGGCACGAGCCCCCGTAGCCCAATTGGCAGAGGCAACGGATTCAAAACCCGTCCAGTGTGAGTTCGAGTCTCACCGGGGGCACCACATCCGCGCAGGTCAGCAGCGGATTGCCACTTCCCGCCGCCATCTCGGCGCCACACCGACCCGGCCCTGTGTGATGTCGTTCGCATCGCGACGGCAAACCACCGCCAGACCTCACTTCGACGGTGCGACTTCGATTGAGGTCGCATCGACGAAACGAGGTCGCACAGCGGCTTGGCGGACCTACGCTGACTCCCGGATCACCCCGAAGTGCCGGACCGTGCCCGACAGACGCGGCAGCTCCTTGGCCGGCGACCACGCGTACAGGTCGCGGCTGTCGCTGTAGTGGTATTGACCCGTCTTGTAGGCGTCGAAGTACATGCGCCAGTTGCCGTTCGGGAGCCTCACCACCGCCATGCCCTCGACGAAACGGCCGAAGTTGCGGATCGGCACGAACCGGTACGGGCCGTGGAGCGAGCCCGCGACGGCGTGCTCGATGGTCTTCTTGCCCTCGTTCTTGACGAACGCATGGTAGGTCCCGCCGACCTTCACGATCGTGGTGTCGATATGGTCGGCGCCGATGCTCAGGATCGGCACGGGTGGCGTCCACATCCGCAGACCGGGGTCCAGTGCGGTCATCACGTACGGGATGAATCCGCCGCCGGTCGACATCGACAGGACGAGGTGGACCCGACCGCCTTCGACGAAGAACTCCGGGGCCCAGGCCTTGGTCGTGAACGGCGACAACGACGGCCCGTCGCTCGACCCCGCCGACCCGAAGCTCAACGAACCCGACGTGGAGCCGAACACCCCTCTGCCGTCGCCGCTGCCGGGCAGGAGGGCACAGCACAACGGCACCGGGTACTCGTGGGTGAACGCCCAGTTCACCCGGTCGCGGCTGCGGGCGAAGCCGATGGTGGCCCGACCGGTGGTGTACGCGACGTGGTACCAGCCGTCGGCGCCGCGAAAGATGCTGGGGTCGCGCACCACGCCCGATGGCGGTGTGAACGCCGACATCCGCAGCGGCCGGAAGGTCGTCGCGTCGCCGGACTGGTAGACGTCCATGTGATGTTGGCTGATGTTGCTGAACCCGACCATGGTGTACCGCCACCCCGCGGCGGAACCCGTGCCGGGTGTGGCGACGACGAGGCCGGCCAGTGCGAGCAGCGCGGCTGCGAGCGCACCCAGGTGGAGACGAGAGCGGTCACGACGAGCGCGGATTCCCCGGATCGGCACCATGCCAGCAGTATCGGCGACGCCACCGGGGCCGCGCGAGGGTTTCCGGCAACCGTTGCCGAACGAGTCCGGGGCGGCGCGGTCTCGAGCGGATCCGGATCGCGATCAGCACCACAATTCTCCTCAGCACTAGAAGTGGATGCTTTTCCTCCACTTAATACTGGAGGATGATCCTCCGGTTAGACTGGCCTTGTCAACCGGTTGTGATGGACGGTGCACACCGAAGCCGCCCCACGGAGGAGAAGGGACGTGGCCATGCGGGCCGACGCGGCACGACGACGCGAGGCGATCGTCCGAGAAGCCCGCCGCCTGTTCGCCGCCCAGGGCGGAGGCGTCGCCCTCGAGGCCGTCGCCGAAGCCGCCGGGGTGGGCATCGCGACGCTCTACCGCAACTTCGAGTCCCGGCACGCGCTGGCCGACGAGGTCGCACAGACCATCCTCGCCGACATCGCCCGCGCGGCCGACGAAGCGCTGGCGACCATCGCCGACTCCCCCGATGACACGTGGGCGGCGTTCGTGAACCGACTCGTCGACCTCGACCTCGGTGCGCTGTCGGCGGCGCTGGCCGAGTACGTCACCACCGCGGTTCGGCAGACGCAGACACAGACGCTCGAGCGCGTCGAAGAACTACTGGGCACAGCGAAAGACGCCGGACTCGTCCGAGGGGACCTGCAGGCACTCGAGCTCATCGTCGGCATCGGCCTGCTCACCCGCCCACAGCCGGCAGCCGTCAGTGCCGCGACCCCGGAGCTGGTGCCCCGGCTGGTGTCGATCCTTCTGGCGGGCATGCGTCCCCGGTGAGACCCCCGGACCAGCGGCGACGCAGCGACGCAGCGACGCACACACAGCAACATGGACACAGCGGACATATATGCAGCGGCCGACACGCACGGTGTCGTCCGTTCGAATCAACTGGCGCCGAGACCGCCGTGAACGTCGTTGCAGATGGAACAGTCAGTTTCCGGACCCGGAACCCCGGGTACCCGATCGAACATGTGGAGTCGACCTGTCGACAAGCACACCGACGCGGAGGGGTGACAGAGCCCCTCGAGCAGGCGCGGATGTCCCCTCACCGCATCTGAATCCCCCCGAGAAGATCCCTCGCGCCCTCCCCCGACAGAAGAGCGCGAGGGATCTTCTCGGCGGAAGTGTATTTTACAAGCCACCCGCTTTGTCCAGTGCTCATACACAGCCCTGATAATGTCCACAGCGGCATCGCACGACTGTGCGAGTGAGAACACGAGGAGCCGACACCGCGCCGCGGCGCGAACGGACACGACGGTCAAGGGACTGGCGCGAGAGATGAAGACCCGGAACTACGCGCAGGACAGCAAGTCGCTCCTCCGGAACTCGCTCCTGGACGGCCTGCACGACCTGCTCATGGAGCGGGACTGGTCGCAGGTCCGGATGTCCGGTGTCGCCGCCGCGACCGGGGTGAGCCGCCAGACCGTCTACAACGAGTTCGGCTCCCGGTACGGACTGGCCCGCGGGTACGCCGTGCGCCTCGCGAGCAGGTTCGCCGGACATGTGGCCGAGGCGTTGGCCGCGCACGTCGACGACGTGACGGGTGCGCTGCGGACGTCGTTCACCGAGTATTTCGCCGGGGTCGCGACCGACCCCCTCGTCGCGTCCCTGTTGTCCGGCGAGGCGAAGCCCGACCTGATGAAGCTCATCACCACCGACGCCGCACCGATCCTCACGACCGCGAGCGAGGTACTGGCGCAGGCGTTCCGCGAGTCCACCTGGCTGTCGATGGCCGAGGACGACATCGAACGCGTCTGTCGGGCGACCACCCGGATGGCCCTGAGCTTCGTGGCCATGCCGCCCGAGGGCGACCGCGACGCCGCAGCCGACCTCGCCGAGATCATCGCACCCGCCATCGAGGCGGCCAGGGTCCGCGCGGACTGACCGCGATCCCCGGATGCCTCGAGTCGCAGGGCCGCAGGACCGCAGGGTCGAGAGCCCCGGGTCCGAGGCCGCCGGGTACGAGCGCCGCGACCGGAGACCTCCGGGCCTCAGTGGCGCGACCGCCGGCCGCCGGCCCGCCGCAGCACGCTCCGGTAGACCCGTTCCAGCGTCGGGGTTCTCGCGTCCTCCGGGTCGACGAGTTCGTTCTCGGCGATGACCGATTCCTCGTCGTCGATCGTCTCCCGGTCGAACTCTTCGAGTGTCCGCCCCGGGCTGCGCATCGCCTCGACCGCCTCGAGGAGCGACTCCCGTTCCCGCACAGCGGCATCGAACTCGTCCGCGGCCACGTCGAGGTGCTCGGACAGCAGTCGGACACGGAACCCGGTGATCTTCGCTCGCAACTCGGCGTCGGCCGGGTCGTCGGCATCCGCCTCGATCGCGACGTCGCACTCGCTGTCGAACCCCAGCGACCGGTTGTTCAGGTTCGACGAACCGATCCGCAGCAGGACGTCGTCGACGACGAGGACCTTCGCATGGACGTAGATCGGGTCGCCCTCCGAGGTCACCGGATAGTAGGCGCGGAAGCGATCGTGAACATCGGCCTGCCACAGCAACTTCAGCAGTCTGTGCCGCGCCCCGTCCATCGCGAGTCGCTCGACGGGACTGTCGGAATGCCGGGGCAGCACGACGACGATCTCCGGTCCGTCGTCCTCGCGAAGCCGTGCTGCGAGCGCCTCGGCGATCTCGCGTGCGGCCAGGTACTGGCTCTCGATGTAGATGGTGTGGCGCGCGGCAGCGAAGGCCGCCAGGTAGAGCTTCCGGATCTCCTCGACCTGCGGACGGTCGCCGTAGTGCGGGATGGTGCGGGCGACGCCCACGTCGCAGGAGGTGAAGGTCGGCTCGAGGCCCTCCGGCCATATGTCGGGCCCCGCGGTGTTGTCGACGAGCGGGGCCAGTCGCTCGCCGGTGGCCGCCTCCCACCGGTCGTGGGCCACCGTGGCGACGACCCGGGCCGCATCCCCGTCGAGCGCTACCGTCACGTCATGCCACGGACCGTGCGGCTCGCCGTCAGGACCACGACGGAACTCGTTGCGCGACAGGTGCTCCGAGGTGTCCCAGCGGTCCACGGTCATGTCGATCCCGCCGCAGAAGGCGAACTGGTCGTCGATGACCGCGATCTTCTGGTGGTGCGCGGCGGAGGCGGGATGGGCGGAGTCGATCCGGTAGTGCAGCCGGCGCCCGGTCAGCAGGTCCTGCACGAAGGGCGGCGCGACGCCGCGCAACATGCCGGTGAACGCGCCGACGCTCCAGCGCAGAACGTAGATCTCCAATCCGGGCCGGTTGTCCACCAGCCACTTGAGAAAGTCCCCGAGTTCGTCGGGCACATCGCCCTCCGACGAGCGCGGGTCGAGCCGGATACGGGTGTCGACGTCCCAGCCGATCAACACCGCACGGCGTTTGGCCTGCAGCAGGGCCGACTTCGCGTGCACGAAGTAATCGGCCGCGTCGACGATGCACGCCACCCGCCCGGCAGCGGCGATCTCCCGGCATGTCTCGCCCACCCGCAGGATCGGCGCGTGCTCGGTCTGGTCCACCATCGTCTCTCTCCACCCTCCCCGGCCCGGCCCGGCCATTGTGCCAACATCTCGCAGCCTCGTCCGTTCCGACATCGGGATTCGGCGTGGCCTCGTGCGCGGATGGTTTGCCTACACTCGGCGGGGTGAGCCCTGAGCCCAATGCCGCGACCCGCACCGGAGCCGATCCCGCGACCGGCACGGATCCGCGTCCCCGACCACGCCGTCGCCGCCCGTTCGTCCTGGCCGCGGTGGTCGTCGTGATACTGGTCCTCGGGGTCGGCGTGGTCGCCTGGCGCACGGTGCCGCAACGGTGGCTTCCGTGGGACACGGCCGAGTTCCCGCAGGTCGACGCGTCGCAGCTGACGCCGACGCAGTACCGGATCGTCGAGCTGCTGCGCGCCGAGCACGCCAGGCAGCGGCCGGGCACCTTCTACTCCGAGGGCGCCGACGAACCCTGGTGCGCGAACTTCGTCAGCTGGATCATGCGGGAGGCCGGGGTGCCGTTGCGCAACCCCAACTCCGGGCACTGGCGCATCCCGGGCGTGTTCACGTTGCAGGAGTTCTACGAGGGCACCGGCAGGTTCAAACCGGTCGGCGACCACACGCCCGGGGTCGGCGATGTCGTCCTGTACGACCGGTCCTGGGCGCTGGGCCAGCACACGAACATCGTGGTCGCGGTCGACGGCGACGAGGCGGTCACGGTCGGGGGCAACGAGATGAGGAGGATCCGGGTCCACAAGCTGGACTGGTCGTCCGACGGCGGGGTCGTCGGATTCGGGCGGCTCGACGACTCCGGAGCGGCCCGATGACCACGGAGTACCCATCGCGACCGCCGCGATACCTCCGGCCGGCACTGGCGGTGGCCCGCCATTACACCGACGCCGCCCATCGCGCATCGCACGAGCCGTTCGACCATTCGCTGGACCTGCTCCCCCACACCGCTCTCTCACGCCGCTACGGCTGGAGCGATCACGGCCTCATGCTCCCGAACCGCCCGACCCGCATCGCTATCTGAGCCGGATGGTCATGAGCGGGACGACCGGGCTGCAGGCCTTCGACTTCCCGCACGAGGCGGCACCGGACGATCCCCAGGACATCATCGTCGCGTCGGCATCGAGCGGCGCCGAGAACGCCTACGCATGCGAGGTGCTGTCGATCGAACGGGACGGCCGGTTCGCGCGTGATCACGCCGAGTTCGGGACGCTCGCGACCATCAGCGGGACCCACCCGGACTTCGAGATCCGCCTGCACGCCGGCGACCTCGACGCGCGGGTGACCATGAGGTGCCGCCCGGAGACGACATGGTTCGTGCGATCGCCGGTGTGGCGGCACATCGGCCACGTCGGACGCTACGAGGGCGAGGTCACGCACCGCGGGGTGGTCACCCCGGTCTCCGGCGTCGGCAACCTCGAGTACGCCCGCAGTGTGAGTCCCTACGTGGTGCTGCGCCGCGCTTCCCGCCGACGGTTGCCGCTGCAGTGGTTCAGCTACCACGTGCTCGACGTGCCCGGCGAACGGCAGATCCTGTTCACGCAACTCGGCGCCTTCGGGGCGATCGTGGAGACGAACGTCATCTTCCGGTCGATGGACGGCACACCCGACCGCAAGGTCCACGGCGGATACCACCGGGTCCTGGAGACCGACGACGCCCCGACCGTCGACGCCCACGGCAACGCGCGATTGTTGCCCCGTACTTTCGAGTTCGGTTGCGACGGAATGACGGTCGTCGGCACCTACGACTGTCCGCAACGCTTCGCCATCGGCCGCGGGTACATCTCGGGGTACAGCGCGCAGGTGCGCCTCGACGGGGAGGAGTTCACCACCCGGGGCTACTCCGAGCACATCGACGAACGCGTGCCGCCGCACAGGAGTCCGGGACGCCGGGTCGCACCGATACGGTGAGTGCATGAGCTTCACCGGTTTCCCCGAAGCTGCCCTCGACTTCTACGACGACCTCGAGATCGACAACTCGAAGTACTTCTGGGAGCAGCACAAAGAGACCTACACGACGGCGGTCGCCGAGCCGATGACCGTGCTCACCGAGGAACTCGCCGACGAGTTCGGGCCGGCCAAGTTGTTCCGCCCGTACCGGGACGTACGGTTCTCCAAGGACAAGTCCCCGTACAAGACCCATCAGGGCGCCTTCGTCCAGGTGGCCCCCGCCACGGGCTACTACATCCAGATCGGGGCGCCCGGCGTCCGTGTCGCGGTCGGTTTCTACGAGGCCGCCTCCGACCGGCTCGCCGCGATCCGCCGGGCCATCGACGACGACCTGCACGGCCCCGAACTCGTGCGCATCGTGCGCAAGCTCACCAAGGCCGGCTGGGAGGTCGACGGCGAGCGACTCAAGACCGCACCCCGCGGCTACGACGTCGACCACCCGCGCATCGAACTCCTGCGGCACAAGTCGCTGTTCGTCGGCAAGGACTACGGGTTCGACGAGGTCATCCACTCGCCCGCACTCGTCGACCGCGTCCGCAAGGACTGGCGCTCCGCCAAACCGCTGATCGAGTGGATCGACCGACACGGCGCCGTCTGAGCCGCGCCGGCCGGCCGCGGCCCGCGTGGGCGACGCCCCGGTGCCCGCCCGACCTGCACGTCGGCACCACCCGTGCCATCCTTTGCCGGTGCCTTCCCCATCTCACGACGTCCCCCCGGGTGATGTCCAGGAGTCGACGATGACCGACCACGTTCATCACGGGCACGTGTTCCACCTGACCGGAAGCCCCCTGATCACCGAATCGATCGGCGCGCTGGTGTCGATCCCGGACGGAGCGCTGGTCATCGGCGGCGACGGTCGGATCAAGTACTGCGGCGAGCGCGACGGCGTGCCGGCCGAATACGCCGACGCCGTGCGCCACGAACACCGCGACGCCTACCTGATCCCGGGCTTCGTGGACACGCACATCCACTACCCGCAGACCTTCGCCGGCGACTCCTACGGGGGCGGTCAGCTCCTCGAGTGGCTCGACCACTGCATCTTTCCGTCCGAGGCGCGCTTCGCCGATCCGGGGTTCGCCCGCACGGCCGCGCGCGAGTTCACCCGCCGGCGTACGGCCGCGGGCACGACGGCGATGATGGCGTTCGGGTCGGCCTTCCCCCACGCGCAGGACGCGCTGTTCACCGAGACCCTCGCGGCCGGCCTGCGCATCGTCTCCGGCCGCGGCATCCAGACGGTCGGCGGCGGCTCCGCCCGACCCCTCCTCACCTCGGAGGAGGACGCGATCCGGTTGACGCGGGAGGAGATCGACAGGTGGCACGCCGCCGACACCGCCGACCCGGCGACCTCGCTCGTGCACGTGGCCATCGTGCCCCGGTTCTCGTTGTCGGTCACGCCCGAGACGCTGCGCAATCTCGGCGAGCTCTACGACGAGTACCGCGACCGCGGAGTGTACGTGCACACGCATCTCAACGAGAACAACCGACCGGGCACCGGCGAGATCGACACCACCCGCGCGCTCTATCAGGTCGAGTCGTATCTCGACACCTACGACGGGAGATTCCTGCCGGGTTCACGGGTCGGCGGCAAGAGTCTGCTCGGCCGGCGCACGATCCTGGCCCACGCCGTGCACTGCCGGGACGACGAGCTGGCGCGGATGGCCGAGACCGGGACGTCGATCGCACACTGCCCCATCTCCCAACTCTTCCTCGGGTCCGGCACGATGCCGTGGAAGCGGACCGTCGCGGCGGGCGTGAACCTCTCGGCGGGAACCGATTTCGGCGGCGGAGACGAGTGGCTGATCCCCCGGGTCCTCGGCGACGCCTTCAAGCAGCACATCAGCGAGCCCGGCGATGCCGGTGTCTCCCTGCATCCGGCCGAGATGCTGTTCCTCGGCACGCTCGGCGGCGCCCGCGCCCTCGACATGGAGGAACGATTCGGCAACCTCGACGCCGGCAAGGAGGCCGACTTCCTCGTCGTGCGGCCCGACGAGGCGCTGCAGGCGCGACTCGACAACGCGGTGCGATCCGACGATCCGGACCTCGCCCGGGATCAGACGCTCTTCACCCTGCTCATGGGAATCCGCGAGTCCTCGATCGCCGAGGTGTACGTGCAGGGGCGGCGAGTCCGCGTCGGCTGATCGGGTCAGGCGATGACGCCGTCGACATAGACCCACTCCCCGCGGTACCTGGTGAACCGGCTGCGCTCGTGCAGCTTCCCCTTGTCCGAATCGACCCGGTAGTAGGCGGTGAAGGTGACCTCGCCGTCGGTGTCGAACGGCGAACCGCCCCTCGTCGACTCCACGTCGAGCCGGTACCAGCGCATCTTCTCGTCGAGGGACAGGTCGGTGGGGCGGGTGCGGGGATGCCAGCTACGCAGCACGTGCTCGCGGTCGCCGACGACGAATGCGGTGAACCGTGACCGCATCAAGGCCTCGGCGGTCGGCGCGGGGCGGGTGCCGTCGAGGACGGGCCCGCAGCATTCACCGAACGGGAAGCCGGACAGGCACGGACATCGCGCATCGGGATCACGGTTTGCCGATTCGAGGTTCATCCACCGCATCATAGGGGTAGACAGAGACCAGGTCACCGGAGGAGCCGAACGGTTCGGACACCACCCCGAACGGTCGGCATGATCGATGGGAGAAGCCTTGTCCGACAACGTCTATCGAGTCATCGAAGTGGTCGGGTCGTCGAAGTCCGGCACCGACGACGCCATCCGCAACGCGATATCCCGCGCATCTCAGACGGTGAACAACCTCGACTGGTTCGAGGTGACGGAGACCCGCGGCCACATCGAGGACGGTCAGATCGCCCACTTCCAGGTCACGCTCAAGGTCGGCTTCAAGATCGAGGAGCCGTCCTGATCGGGTGATCAGCCCGGCCCGCGCGAGCGGTCCCCGGCGAGGAAGCCGCCAATCTCGCGCGCGACCGCCTCCGGCTCGTCGAGCATCGACAGCACCGCGGCGCCGCGGATCTCCGCGTATCGACCGCGGGGCAGCAGTCCGGCCAGCCGGGGTCCGCGCTCGGGTGGCATCACCCGGTTGTCGGGCGCCCACAACACCAGCGCATCGCCGTCGAAATCACGCAGCGCCTCGGTCCTGCGCACGAGTTCCGCGTCGTCGAACGTCGTTCGCGCGTACTTGACGAGATCGCGGCGGATGCGGGCATCGGCCAGGACGGGTTCGGTCCACGCGCGCATCCGCTCGTCCAGCACGGGGTCTCCGACGGAAGTCGTCACCATCTGCCCCCACAGCATCGGCAGCCTCCGCAACCAGCCGATCCGCAATTGCCGCGCCGCCGTCGTGACCCCGCCGGGTATCCGGACCGCCAGCGTGGCGAGCTTGCCGGGCAGGCCCGGCGGGAAGTTGTCGAAGGCCTCGCACGGGAGGACGACGGACCGCATCGTGGCCGGCATGATCGAGTTGCTGCGCCGTCAGGGCTACGCGGCGACCGGCATGAAGCAGATCGTCGAGGCCGGGCAGGCGCCGATCGGCTCGATCTACCACCACTTCCCCGGTGGGAAACGCGATGTCGCCGCCGCCGCACTGAGACAGTCCGGCGCGGCCTACGCCGAACTCGTCACCATGCTCCTCGCTCCGATCGACGATCCGGCCGAAGGCGTCGAGTCCGCATTCGTCGCGGCCGCCGACACCATCGAATCCGCGGGCTGGTTGAACATGTGCCCCGTCGCCACGGTCGCCGGCGAGGTCGCCGACACCGAACCCGCGCTGCGAGAGGCGGCCGGCGAGGTCATGGCGTCGTGGATCGACTCGGGCACATCGATGTTCGTCGCCCGCGGGATCCCCGAACCCGATGCCCGCCCCCTGACGTTCGCTCTCGTCTCCGCCCTCGAAGGCGCGTTCGTGATGGCGCGGACGCTTCGGTCGACGGAACCCATCCTCGCCGCCGGGCGGGCGATGGGCGCCTACGCGCGGTCGTTGGCGAGGGCGCGCACCGGGTCGCCGACGGGCAGCGAGCCCGCGCCGGACACCGCATCGAGCCGGCTCGCCGACACGGACCACTGATCGGCGCGCCCGGTACCTGTGAGCCGGTTCGTTCGCCATGCGCCACGGATGCGCCGAACCTAGACTCGCCTACACCATGACGAGCGCTGAGGATTCCCGATGAGGTACCGCCAGACCATCTCCGGGACGACGTACGAGTTCGACGGACTGGTCGAACTGATGGCCAAGGCCACGCCGCGCCGCTCCGGCGACGAACTCGCCGGGTGCGCCGCCATCTCCGATGCCGAACGCGCCGCTGCCGCATGGCAGTTGGCCGATGTCCCGCTGTCGGCATTCCTCGAGGAGATGCTCGTCCCGTACGAATCCGACGAGGTCACGCGACTGATCGTCGACACCCATGACCGGCAGGCGTTCACCGAGATCGCGCATCTGACCGTCGGCGGGTTCCGGGACTGGCTGTTGGAGGCGTCGACGGCGCCGGACGCGGCCGAACGCATCGCCCGCATCTCCCCCGCCGTGACGCCGGAGATGGCGGCCGCGACGTCGAAGCTCATGCGCAACCAGGACCTCGTCCTGGTCGCCTCGGCGATCCGGGTGACCTCCGCCTTCCGCACCACCATCGGCCTGCCCGGCCGGATCGCCACCCGGCTGCAGCCGAACCATCCCACCGACGATCCGCGCGGGATCGCCGCCGCCACACTCGACGGCCTGCTGATGGGATGCGGCGACGCGGTCGTCGGCATCAACCCGGCGTCGGACTCGCCCCACGCGACCGCCGACCTGCTGCACATGCTCGACGACATCCGGCAGCGCCACGACATCCCCATGCAGTCGTGCGTGCTGTCGCATGTCACGACGACCGTCGACCTCATCGGGCAGGGTGTACCCGTCGATCTCGTGTTCCAGTCGATCGCGGGAACCGAAGGAGCCAACAAGGCCTTCGGAGTCGACCTGGCGATCCTCCAGGAAGCCGACGAGGCCGGGCGGTCGCTGAAGCGGGGCACCGTCGGCGACAACGTCATGTACCTCGAGACCGGGCAGGGATCGGCCCTCTCGGCCGGAGCCCACCTCGGGACCGGTGGCAAGCCCGTCGACCAGCAGACCCTCGAGGCACGGGCCTACGCGGTGGCGCGCGCACTGGACCCGCTGCTGATCAACACCGTGGTCGGGTTCATCGGACCCGAATACCTCTATGACGGCAAGCAGATCATCCGCGCCGGCCTCGAAGACCACTTCTGCGGCAAGCTGCTCGGCCTGCCGATGGGCGTCGACGTCTGCTACACCAACCACGCCGAAGCCGACCAGGACGACATGGACACGCTCCTGACGCTGCTCGGTGTCGCGGGTGCGGCGTTCGTCATCGCCGTCCCCGGGGCCGACGACATCATGCTCGGCTACCAGAGCCTGTCCTTCCACGACGCGCTCTACGTGCGACAGGCACTCGCCCTCCGCCCCGCCCCCGAGTTCGAGGCCTGGCTGGCCAGGCTCGGCATGGCCGATGCCGACGGCCGCATACTGCCGGTCGACCCGGCGACCTCTCCCCTGCTCTCCCTGGCGGCCGGACGATGACCACTCCGGAACAGACACCGCCCCAGACGGATTCGGCGGATGCCGACGTCTGGGCACCGCTGCGCCGCACGACGCGTGCCCGTATCGGCCTCGGCCGGGCGGGAAACTCCCTGCCGACGCGACGCGTCCTCGAATTCCAGGCCGCCCATGCGGCCGCCCGCGACGCCGTGCACGAACCGCTCGATGCCGAGGCGTTCGCCGCCACCCTGGCCGATTCGGGACTCGACGAGCCGGTGATCGTCACCAGCCAGGCGTCGTCGCGCAGCGAGTACCTGCGGCGGCCGGACCTGGGCCGCACACCGGCCGATCTCTCCCGGGTTCCCCGCTCGGACAGCGAGATCGGGATCGTCATCGCCGACGGGCTCTCCCCGCGCGCCGTCGTCGACCATGCGCGCGGACTCCTCGCGGCCCTCGTCGACGCGTTCGACGGCCGGTACTCGATCGCCCCTCCGGTGATCGCCACCCAGGCCCGGGTCGCGCTCGGGGATCACATCGGCGAGGCGCTCGGCGTGTCGACGCTGCTCGTCATCATCGGCGAGCGACCGGGGTTGTCGGTCGCCGACAGCCTCGGCATCTACCTCACCCACCTCCCGCGCCCAGGCCGCACCGACGCCGACCGCAACTGCATCTCCAACATCCACCCGCCCGACGGGTTGCACTACGAGGTGGCCGCGCGGATCGCGGCCTCGCTGGTCGACGGGGCGCGCAAGCTCGGTCGATCCGGCGTCGCACTCAAGGACACCTCGCGTCAGGCTGCCCTCGACGCCGACGACTCGGCACCCACCATCGAGTCCTGACGCGACGCTGCGCGGGATGACTCATATACCGAGGATCTTCGCCTTCTGCGCGGCGGCGTGCTGCGGGTCGGGGTGCTGCCGGGCCCGCGGGTCCTGGCCGGCGACCGCGTCCTGCTGCGCCCACCGGTTCGCCGGCCGCCACGACACCCGGTTGCTCACCGCCGTCTCGGTAACGGCGATGGAAGGGCTTCTCAGTTCGGCCGCCCCTCGGGCCACTCCACGACGACGTAGTCGACCGGACGGAGTTCGCGATCGGCGTCGTGCCCGGGCGTCGATGCGGCGGTCATGACCGGAGATCCACGACGGCATCGCCCGGCTGCGCCGCGTAGAGGCCGACGATCTCGGTCGCGTACTTCGTCGCGATGGGGTTGCGGCGCAACTTCATCGTCGGGGTCAGTTCGTCGCCACCGGGTTCCCAGGCGGTCGGCACGACGGTGAACCGTTTGACCTGCTCGACGCGGGAGAGTTTCCCGTTGCCCGCCCGGATCGCCCGGGTGATCTCCTCCACCACCTGCGGATGCGACGACAACCCGGCGAGATCGGACTGCTGGACATCGTGGCGCCTGGCGAAGGCGTCGACGGCCTCCGGGTCGAGGACCACCAGCGCAGACACGTACGGTTTTCCGTCGCCGATCGCCACCACCTGGCTGATGAGTGACGACGCCGCCTTCATCGTGTTCTCGATGTTGGTGGGCGACATGTTCTTTCCGGCCTCGTTGATGATCAGTTCCTTCTTGCGGTCGACGATCGTGACGTGCCCGTCGGCGTCGATGGTCGCGATGTCGCCGGTGGCCAGCCACCCGTCGGGGTCGATGATCTCGGCCGTCTTGTCGGGTTGCTTGCGGTAGCCGTTCATGACGACCGGGCCGCGCACCAGGAGCTCCCCGTCCTCGGCGAGCTTGACCTCGATGCCGCGGATGGGCTTGCCCACGCTCCCTATCTTCAGGTCGTCGGGGGTGGTCATCGTGGAGACGCCGGTGGTCTCCGACATCCCCCACACCTCCAGGACCGGGATGCCGAGCCCGAGGAAGAACTTCAGCACCTCGACCGGTATCGCCGCGGCTCCCGAGCCGGCGAAGGCCACCTCGTCGAGGCCGAGCGCGGCACGGACCTTGTGCAGCACGAGTTTGTCGGCGAGATCGTGCTGGATCTTGTCGAGGATCCCGAGATCCCTTCCGGCGAGCCGCGCCTCGGCGGCCTTGTTCCCCATTGCGAGGGCCCACCCGGCGAGCGCCTTCTTGACCGGACTGGTCTCCTCGCCCAGCTTGGCCTCGATGCCCGCGCGGATCTTCTGCCAGACACGCGGCACACCGAAGAAGAACGTCGGGCGGACGTCGGGCAGTGCGGCCGCGATCTCCCGCGGATCGGGGACGGTCGTGAGCTGCATGCCGCGCACCATGTTGGCCGCGTGCGAGGACACCCGGTCGGCGATGTGGGCGGCCGGCAGATACGAGATGGCTCGGTCGTCGAATCCGGCGTCGACGATGTCGGCGAGGGATGCGAGCTCGGCGATGATGTTGCGGTGGGTGATCTCCACGCCCTTCGGCGGGCCGGTGGTGCCGGAGGTGTAGATGAGGGTGGCGAGGTCCTCGGGCTCCACCGCCTGCCAGGACGCGGTGTAGTCGAACCCCTCGGGCGGGGAGAGACGTTCGACCTCGTCCAGCGAGATCGTGTCGCCGCCTCCGCCGTCGACGAGGACGATCGTCTCGACACCCGAGTTCGCAGCCGTGATCACCGGCAGGAACACCTGCTCGGTGACCACGACCCTGTTCTCGGCGTTGCCGAACAGATACTCGATCTGCTCGGGCGAGCTCGTGTTGTAGATCGAGAACGGCACCGCGCCGAGATGCAGCGCAGCGGTGTCGGCCAGGTGGAACTCCGGGCGGTTGGTCAGCATGATGCCGACGGTGTCGCCCCGCGAGACACCCAGCGCGGCAAGCCCTCCGGCGATGGCCTCGACCCGCCTGCCGTACTCGGCCCAGGTGAGCTGCCGACTTCCGCCGAGCGTCCGGATCGCGACGGCGTCGGGACGCACCGTGACCGTCTGCTGGAATGCCGCGGGCAGTGTTGCGACGTCGACCCCGGTCTCGTGGGGAAACGTGATCAGATCTGTTGCGGTCATGGTCCCTCGACTCGCCGTCGTGAATGTGGTGAGCGCCACATTAGCGAGTCGAGGGACTCGGGGAGATCGATTCAGGACGAACGGCCTCAGAGCGAGAAATTGCAGGTCACAACTGTTTACCCGGCGATGCGCCCGCACCGACCGGCGACACCGTCCACGCCCCGTCGCCGCTCAGCTGAAGCACCTGGGTGTGGTGCTGGTCGGTGGTGCTGCGGTGACTGACCGAGACGATGATCGTGTCCGGCAGCTCGGTCCGGATCAGCTTGTACAGCGCGTGTTCGAGGCCCTCGTCGACGGCCGAGGTCGCCTCGTCCATGAACACCGCCTCCGGTCGCGTCAGCAGGATGCGGGCGAACGCGACGCGCTGTTGCTCACCCGGGGAGAGGACCTTGGCCCAGTCCTCCTCGTCATAGAGGCGGTCCACCAGGTGCGGCAGGAACACCTTCTCCAGGGCCTCTCTGATCGCGTCGTCGCCGATGTCGTCGGGCAGCGCCGGATACGCGACGGCGGTCCGCAGGTCGCCGAGCGGGATGTAGGGCATCTGCGAAAGGAACAGCGTCTTGTTGCCCGCCGGACGCGCGAACTCGCCGTCGATGTAGGGCCACAGCCCGGCCAGGCCGCGCAGCAGCGTCGTCTTGCCGGCGCCGGAACGCCCCTTGATGACCAGGGCATCCCCCGGATCGAGCGAGAGGTCGAGAGCGTGGATCAGTTCGTCGCCGTTCGGGGTCTTGACGTCGATGTCGGCCAGTCGCACCGCGCGGTCGCGGTCGACGGTCGAGATCTCGGGCATGGTCCGCGACTTGGTGTCGGCGTCGGCGAGGCCGTCGAGGCGGATGATCGAAGCGCGCAATCCGGTGAACGTGTCGTAGTTCTCGCGGAAGAACGACAGCGCGTCGTGCATCTCGCCGAATGCCGACGCCGTCTGCTGCATGTCGCCGAGCTTGATCTGGCCTTCGAAGAATCGCGGCGCCTGGACCAGGTACGGGAACACGACCGACAACTGGTTCACCACGAAGTTCCAGCCGTTGAAGATGATCGAGACGTAGACGATCTGCCAGTAGTTCTTGATGACCTCGGCGAATCGTGCCATCAGGCCGTTGTGCTCGACCTTCTCGCCGCGGTAGAAGGCGATGTTCTCGGCGCCGTCCCGGACCCGGACCAGCGCATAGCGGAAGTTCGCGGTGAGGCGTTCCTGCCAGAAGTTGAGGCGGATGAGGGGCCGGCCGAGTACGAACGCGATGATCGAGGTCAGCAGCACGTAGCTGAGCACCAGCCACATCATCATCCGCGGGATCTCGACGCCGAACAGCGTCACCGGGCCCGAGAGCTCCCACAGGATCTGGGTGAACGACACGATCGACGCCAACGCGGTCAGCACGCCGTTGGTCGACGAGCCGCCGCCGCCCCAGAGCAGGCCCGAGCCGACCGAGGCGACGTTGGTGATGTCGGCCTGGATGCGCTGGTCGGGGTTGTCCACTCCGGGATGGATGTCGGTGACCTTGTTCGACGTCTTCGTCCGCCGGCGGAACGGCAGGACACTGCGCGACAATACACCGCCGAGGTCGACGAAACGGTTGCGGTAGAACGCGCGACCTTCCATCCAGTCCGCGGCGGCACCGGCGGTCATCCACTTGCGCAGGCTGATCTCGAAGGCGGCGCCGACGTAGATCTCCACCATCGTCCGCACCACGTGGATGGTGGCCAGGACGGCGAACACCGCCATCGAGTACCAGAACATGTCCTTGCCCTGCTGGAGCAGCTGCTCACCCTCGGGCCCGGGCTGGGCGAACGATTCGGCGGCGATCTGCAGGCCGTTGAACAGGTCTCGGCTGAAATAGGAGAACAGGACGATCACGCGGACGCCGGCCAGCGCGAGCACGGTGAGCAGGACAAAGTACATCCAGGCCCGGACCCGCGTGGCGGGTTCGGTGAAGTAGCCGCCGATGATCCGCCACAGCGGCCGTCCCCATCGGCTGAACCGGGCGAGCAGGAAGCCGATCACCAGGATCGCCGCGATCGCGATGGCGGAGGCTATGCCGAGCCATTTCAGGCTCTCCCAGATCTCGTTGTTCCAGTCTCTGCTGTAGTCCACCCACGCTCCCTACCGTCGTGCGTCACGACCGGGCGACCGGTTCGCGGCGCGACCCGGAGGCACGCGTCGGCGTCGAACGTCGCGTCGACACAACGGGTCCGGGCCCAACACTGATCCGGCGCAGTCTAACCCGCGCCACACCCGATGTCCGGGCAACCGTGATCGTGCGAGGAGGCGATCAGGGCCTCGTCCCCTGGTCGTCACACCGGAAGGCGTTCTTGTGGACGTTCGACGCCGCACGTGTCCTCGCCGTCGGAGACGAGCACGATCGAGACATCGCCATCGCTCGGCAGGGTCGCCGCGGCCTGGCGGAGCGATTCGGCGATCGGGGTGAATCCCCGCGGCGTCAGTCCGTCGACCGCGTTGCGCACGGCGACCCGGTTCATCGGACCGGACGGGCTGAGCGTCGTGACGTCCCGGCAACCGCGGCATGGTCGGACGGCCGACTCGACGGCCCGTTGCCGCACACCAGAACCGCCAGGCGAGTGTCCGACGGCAGGGCGGCCGGAGCGACACCGGTCGGGCGCGCTTCAGCCGACCGGCCGGAGGACGACTCCCTGCTGCAGGGCCGAGGCGGACGCGGTCTGCGTGAAGCGGTCGCCGACGCGGACGAGGTAACCGGCGTCGGTGTACTCCACGCGGTCCGCCTCGAAGGTCAGCCGGCAACCGTCGTCGTCGCGGACGAACCCGGTCAGCGTGGTCCGGGCGACCTCGCCGCCGGCAGCGTCGAAGATGACGACCGGCGACTGCCGGGTGATCGGTGTGCCGCCGGGGATCTCGGCGGTCTGCGAGGTGCAGTCGACGACCACCCCGCCTTTCGCGATGAAGGTCGGCGTCCGCAGCGCCCCCAGGAGAACCGCACCGATCGCGAGCGCGGCGAGCAGGACCATCGCCACCGTGGTCGCGACGATGACGGGAAGCCTGGTCCGGCGTTGCCAGTTGCGCCGCGGCAGCCGGGGCCCCGGGTCGAGCCACATCTCGTGGTCGGCGACCGGGGGCCGGTTCATCGGCGCGCCGGTCACGTCCGCGGCGGGAAGTACTTGATCAGGGCTTCCTGGACGACCGACGTCGCGAGCGTCCCGTCGCGCATCCAGAACCGGCCGGACGCCATGCCGCGCGAGCCGGTGGCCACCGGCGAGCGGGTCGCGTACAGGAGCCAGTCGTCGAAGCGGAACTCGCGGTGGAACCACATCGAGTGATTGACCGTCGCGGCGAACAACCGGTCGAGGCCCCACGACAGTCCGTGGGTGGTGATGATCGAGTCCAGGACCGTGGTGTCCGACGCGTAACACATTGCGGCAACGTGCATCACGGGGTCGTCGGGCATCACGCCGTCGGCCTTCATCCAGACCCGGTTGTCGGTGAGCCTCGTCCCCGACTCCTTCGCCTTCCACGTCGGATCGTTGGCGAAGCGGATGTCGATGGGGTGCAGCGCGTTGACGAAGGTCGCGATCTGGTCCTCGTAGCCCTTGAAATGCTCACCGAGAGGCGGCAGTTCCTCCGGGTAGGGCACCTGTGGGATCTCGACCGCGTGCTCGAGGCCGGCGGCGTTGTCCTGGAAGGCCACCAGCATGGTGAAGATCGTCTCGCCGTCCTGCTTGGCGGTGACCTGCCGGTTGGCGAAGGACTTGCCGTCGCGGAACCGGTCGACGTGGTACTCCATCGGCTTGGTCACGTCGCCGCCGCGGATGAAGTGCGCGTGCAGCGCGTGGATCGGCGGATTGCCGCGGGTGAGCGTGCGGGCGGCGGCCACCACGCCCTGTCCCAGCAGCTGTCCGCCGAACGTGCGCGCCGTGACCTGCTCGGGATGCTGTCCGATGAACAGGTCCTCGTCCTGGCGTTCAACGTCGAGCAGCTCGAGCAGCTTGCCGAGATCCCCGGTGTGTTCCACGGTCATGCCAACCACCCTAGTGACCGGCCGCAACCGGTACGCGCACCGACCCGAGCGGCCGGCAGCGGGCGGCTCGGGTCGAGTCGGTCAGTGATCCTGTTCGCCGATGCGGTGGATGTGGATCATGTTGGTCGAACCGACGGTGCCGGGCGGGGCGCCGGCCACGATGACCACCACGTCGCCGTGCTTGAGGCGTCCGACCTCGAGCAGCTGATGGTCGACCTGGTCGATCATGTGATCGGTGGTGTCGACGTCGGTGACGATGTAGGTCTCGGTGCCCCAGCTCAGGGCGAGCTGCCTGCGGACCTCCTCGATGGGGGTGAATGCCAGCAGCGGCAACCGCGAATGCAGGCGGGCCAGGCGTCGGACGGTGTCGCCGGACTGGGTGAAGGCGACGAGGGCCTTGACCTGGAGACGCTCGCCGATGTCGCGGGCCGCGTAGGAGATGACGCCGCGCTTGGTGCGGGGCACGTGCGACAGCGGGGGCACGTCGCGCGGACCGTTCTCGACCGCGCGGCAGATGCGGTCCATGGTCTGCACGGTCTCCAGCGGGTACTTGCCGACCGAGGTCTCCCCCGACAGCATGACCGCGTCCGCGCCGTCGAGCACCGCATTCGCGACGTCGGACGCCTCCGCGCGTGTCGGTCGGGAGTTCTCGATCATCGAGTCGAGCATCTGCGTCGCCACGATCACCGGCTTGGCGTTCTCGCGGGCCAACTGGATGGCGCGCTTCTGGACGAGCGGCACCTCCTCCAGCGGCAGCTCGACGCCGAGGTCGCCACGAGCGACCATGATCGCGTCGAACGCGAGGACGATCGCCTCGAGATTGTCGATCGCCTCGGGCTTCTCCAGCTTGGCGATGACCGGCACGCGGCGGCCGACGCGGTCCATCACCTCGTGGACCAGTTCGATGTCGTACGGGCTGCGCACGAACGACAACGCCACCAGGTCGACGCCCAGCCCGAGCGCGAACTCCAGGTCGTCGATGTCCTTCTCGGACAGCGCGGGCACCGAGACGCTCATCCCGGGCAGCGACAGGCCCTTGTTGTTGCTGACCGGGCCGCCCTCGGTGACCGTGCAGATCACGTCGGTGCCCTCCACCGCCGAGACCGTCAGACCCACCTTGCCGTCGTCGACGAGCAGCCGATCGCCGGGCTTGGCGTCCTCGGACAGGTTCTTGTAGGTGGTGGAGACCCGGTCGTGGTCTCCGGCCACGTCCTCGACGGTGATGCGGACCTGCTCGCCGGTCTCCCAGACGGTCTTCCCGCCGCAGCCGTCGAAGCGGCCGAGCCGGATCTTGGGACCCTGGAGGTCGGCGAGGATGCCGACCGCCTTGCCCGCCTCGTCGGAGGCCTTGCGGACCCGCTCGTACACGGCAGCGTGGTCCTCGTGTTTGCCGTGGCTGAAGTTCATCCGGGCCACGTCCATACCGACAGCGACGAGCTCCTTGAGGCGCTCGTCGCTGGAAGTCGCAGGACCCAGGGTGCAGACAATCTTGGTTCGCCGTGTCACAACATCACCTTAGTCCCGTCGTAGGTGCATCTCCACGCGCCGACCGGGCCCCCACCGGCGGTGCGCCGGGTGTCCGTGCAGGTGGCACCCGGCTACTCCCCGGTACGCAATTCACGTCACACCTGCCGCCCGTGCGTGTTGGTCCAGGTGACCGGAGAACGCGCCCCTGGCGGTCAGCGCACGGCCAGCGGAAGCGTCGCCGGACGAACCGGCGACGGGAGGTCCGACGAGCCGACGAGGAACTCGTCGACCGCGCGGGCCGTCGACCGCCCCTCGGCGATCGCCCAGACGACCAGTGACGCGCCGCGATGGGCGTCGCCGCAGACGAAGACCCCGGGGGCGTCGGTCTGCCAGTCGCTGCCGCACGAGATCGCTCCCCGACGGTTGGGCTCGATCCCCAGGCCGCTCAGCAGTTCGGTGCGCCGCACCCCGGTGAAGCCGATCGCGAAAAGTGCCAGTTCACAAGGAATCTCGAACTCCTCGCCGACCGGGATGATCTCCCGGTTGCCGTCGGCGTCGCGCTGGACCCGCACCTCGGCGAGGACCATCTTCGTGACGTTGCCCTCGTCGTCGCCGAGGAAACGCTGGACCGCCACCTGATAGCGCCGCTCGCCGCCCTCGGCGTGTGCGCTCGAGGTGCGCATGATCAGCGGCCACGTCGGCCACGGCGAACGATCGTCGTCACGCTCACCGGGCAGTTCCGGGTTGTAGTCGAGCTGCACCACCGACGCCGCACCCTGACGGTGCGCGGTGCCCAGGCAGTCCGCGCCGGTGTCGCCGCCGCCGATGATGACCACGTGCTTGCCGGCCGCGGTGATCGGCGACGGACCGTCGCCCTCACACTCCCGGTTGGCCGCGACCAGGTGCTCCATCGCGAGATGGACGCCCTTGAGATCACGTCCCGGCACCGGGTTGTCACGGGCCTCCATCGCGCCGATGGCCAGGACCACCGCGTCGTGCCTGTTGCGGAGCTCCTCGACCGACAGGTCCGTGCCGACATCGCAGTTGACGACGAAGTCGGTGCCCTCCGCGCGCATCTGGGCGATGCGGCGGTCGATGTCGGCCTTCGGCAGCTTGTACTCGGGGATGCCGTACCGCAGCAGGCCGCCCACGCGGTCGTCGCGCTCGTACACCGTGACGTCGTGTCCGGCCCGCGTGAGCTGTTGGGCGACGGCCAGACCCGCGGGTCCCGAGCCGACGACGCCCACCGACTTGCCTATCTTGGACGCTGGCGGCTCGGGACCGATGAAGCCCTCGGCCCACGACTCGTAGGCGATGGTCTTCTCGATGCGCTTGATGGTGACGCTGCCGCCGGTGACGCGCTCGTTGATCGACAGCACGCAGGCCGCCTCGCACGGCGCCGGGCACACCATGCCGGTGAACTCCGGGAAGTTGTTGGTCGCGTGCAGGCGTGCGCTCGCCGCGTCCCACCGGCCACGGCGGACCAGGTCGTTCCACTCCGGGATCAGGTTGCCCAGCGGACATCCCGCGGTGCCGGAGTGGCAGAACGGGATACCGCAGTCCATGCACCGCCGGGCCTGGGTGCCGACCTCCTCGAGCTCCTTCGCCGGGTCGGCGGGGTGCTCGTGGACGTCCTCCCAGTCCTGGATCCGCTCGGCGACCGGCCGGTACTTCTCTTCCTTTTTCGGGACCTCCAGGAACCCGCGCGGATCAGCCACGTGCCGCCTCCATGATCGCTGAATCGACGTCGCGCCCTTCGGCTTCGGCCATGCGGGCCGCGTCGAGGACACGCTTGTAATCGGTCGGCATGACCTTGGTGAAGGCGAGGCTGCGCCGCGGCCAGTCGGCCAGGATCGACGCACCGATCGCCGACCCGGTCAGCTCCGTGTGCTCGGCGATGGTCGCCTTCAGCCACTCGAGGTCGTCGGGGTCGGGTTTCATCAGCTCGACCATCGCCATGTTGACCTTCGACTCGTCGAGGGCGTGGACGTAGGCGATGCCGCCGGACATGCCGGCGGCGAGGTTGCGGCCGGTCGGTCCGAGCACCACGACCCGCCCACCGGTCATGTACTCGCAGGCGTGGTCGCCGACGCCCTCGACGACCGCCGTCGCGCCCGAGTTGCGAACCGAGAACCGCTCCCCCACACGGCCTCTCAGATAGACCTCGCCGGACGTCGCGCCGTAGAGGATCGTGTTGCCCGCGATCACCTGGTCCTCGGCGACGAACAGCGAGTCCGGGTGCGGCGCGACGACGATCTTGCCGCCGCACAGTCCCTTGCCCACGTAGTCGTTGGTGTCGCCGGTGAGCCGGATCGTCACCCCGGGCGGCAGGAACGCGCCCAGCGACTGGCCGGCGCTGCCCTCGAGCTTCACGACGATGGTGTCCTCGGGCAGCCCCTGTGCCCCGTAACGCTTGGTCACCTCGGAGCCGAGCAACGTGCCGACCGTGCGGTTGACGTTGCGGACCGGGAGCTCGAGCGTGACCGGGTGGGCGTCCTCGAGCGCGCCCTCGGCGAGCTGGATGAGCGTCTGGTCGAGTGCGCGATCGAGACCGTGCTCCTGGTCGCGCACCCGCCGGCTCGGCCCCTTGCCCTCGACCTGCCGGAAGATCGGGGTCAGGTCCAGGCCCTTCGACTTCCAGTGGGCGAGCGCCTTGTCGGTGTGCAGACGGTGAGACTGGCCGATCGCCTCGTCGAGCGTGCGATACCCCAGCTGCGCCAGGTACTTCCGCACGTCCTCGGCGATGAACCGGAAGAAGTTCACCAGGTGCTCGGCCCGCCCGGTGAAGCGGGCACGCAGCTGCGGGTTCTGCGTCGCGACGCCGACCGGGCAGGTGTCGAGGTGACACACACGCATCATGATGCAGCCCTCGACGATGAGGGGTGCGGTGGAGAACCCGTACTCCTCGGCGCCGAGCAGCGCCGCCATGATGACGTCGCGGCCGGTGCGCAGCGCGCCGTCGCACTGGACGGTGATCCGGTCGCGCAGGCCGTTGAGCATCAGGGTCTGCTGGGCATCGGCGAGGCCGATCTCCCACGGGGTGCCCGCATGCTTGAGAGAGGTCAGCGGCGAGGCGCCGGTGCCGCCGTCGTGGCCGGAGATGAGCACGACGTCGGCGTGCGCCTTCGAGACGCCGGTGGCGACCGTGCCCACGCCGACCGCGCTGACGAGCTTGACGTGGATCCGCGCCTGCGGATTGGCGTTCTTCAGATCGTGGATCAGCTGCGCGAGATCCTCGATCGAGTAGATGTCGTGGTGCGGCGGCGGTGAGATCAGCGCGACGCCGGGTGTGGAATGCCGGGTCTTGGCGATCCACGGGTACACCTTGTACGCCGGGAGCTGGCCGCCCTCACCGGGTTTCGCGCCCTGCGCCATCTTGATCTGGATGTCGGTGGCGTTGATCAGGTAGTCGCTGGTCACGCCGAACCGGCCGGACGCGACCTGCTTGACCGCGCTGCGGCGCTCCGGGTCGTAGAGTCGGTCGACGTCCTCGCCGCCCTCGCCCGAGTTCGACCGCCCGCCGATCCGGTTCATCGCGATCGCGATGGTCTCGTGCGCCTCCGCGGAGATCGACCCGTAGCTCATGGCGCCGGTGTTGAACCGCTTCATGATCGACTCGACCGGCTCGACCTCCTCGAGCGGGATCGGCTCGCGCTCGGACAGGTCGAACTCGAACAGGCCGCGCAGCGTGCCGCCCTCTCGTTGCAGGCGGTTGACCTCGTCGGAGTACTTCTGGAAGACCTCCTCGCGACCGGTCTTGGTGGCGTGCTGCAGCAGGAAGATCGTCTCCGGGGTGAACACGTGCAACTCGCCCTCGCGGCGGTACTGGTACTGCCCGCCCACCTCGAGCCGGCGGTAGACCTGCTCGGTCGGGTTCTCCGGGAACGCACGGCGATGCCGGATCGCGACCTCCTCGGCGATCTCGTCGAGCCCGACGCCGCCGATCTGGGTGACGGTGCGGGTGAAGTACTCCTGCACCACCTCCGCCGACAGGCCGACCGCCTCGAAGGCCTGCGACGCGGTGTAGGAGCTGATGGTCGAGATGCCCATCTTGCTCATCACCTTGAGCACGCCCTTGCCGAGCGCCTCGATGTAGTTGCGGAAGGCCTTCGACGGCGTGACGCCGGTGAGCTCGCCCTCGCCGATCAGGTCCTCGATCGTCTCGAGCGCCAGGTACGGGTTGACCGCGGCCGCGCCGAAACCGATGAGCGTGGCGATGTGGTGGACCTCGCGGGCGTCGCCGGACTCGACGACAAGTGCCACCCGGGTGCGTTCCTTGGTGCGGACGAGGTGGTGGTGCACTGCTGAGACCGCGAGCAGCGACGGGATCGGCGCGTGGTCCTTGTCCGACCGGCGATCGGAGATCACCAGGGTGCTGTGCCCCTCGGCGATGGCCTGGCTCGCGCGCATGCGCAGATCCTCGATGGCCTTGCGGAGGCCCTCCCCGCCCTCGTTCACCTCGTAGAGGGCGCGCAGCACCTTCGCCGACAGACCGGGGTGGTCGCCGTCGTCGTTGATGTGGACGAGCTTGGCGAGTTCGGCGTTGTCGAGCACCGGCCAGTGCAACAGGATCTGGCGGCACGACGCCGCGGTCGGCTCGAGCAGGTTCTGCTCGGGCCCCATGACGCGCGCCATCGAGGTGACGATCTCCTCGCGGATCGCGTCCAGCGGCGGGTTCGTGACCTGGGCGAACAGTTCGACGAAGTAGTCGTACAGCAGCCGCGACCGGCGGGACAGGACCGCGATCGGGGTGTCGGTGCCCATCGAACCGAGCGGCTCGTAGCCCGACGCCGCCATCGGCGTGAGCAGCACCCGCAGGTCCTCCTCGGTGTAGCCGAAGGATTGCTGGCGCCGCACGACGGTGTCGTGATTCGGCTTGTACACCGGGCGATCGGGCAGCGTCCGGATATCGAGGAGCCCGGCGTAGAGCCATTCGTCGTACGCCTCGGCGTTCATCAACTCGCCCTTGATCTCCTCGTCGGGGACGATCCGGCCGGCGGCCGTGTCGACGAGGAACATCCGGCCCGGTTCGAGCCGCCCCTTGCTGATGACGTCGCCGACCGGCACGTCGAGGACACCCGCCTCCGATGCGAGGATCACGCGGCCGTCGCGGGTCTGCCACCACCGACCGGGGCGCAGGCCGTTGCGGTCGAGGACCGCGCCGACGACCGTGCCGTCGGTGAAGGTGACGCAGGCCGGCCCGTCCCAGGCCTCCATCAGCGAGGCGTGGAACTGCAGGAACGCGCGTCGCTTCGGGACCATCTCGGGGACGTTCTCCCAGGCCTCCGGGACCATCATCATCACCGCATGGGGCACGCTGCGGCCACCCAGATGCAGCAACTCGAGCACCTCGTCGAGCGACGCCGAGTCGGAGGCGTTCGGGGTGCAGATCGGGAAGGCGCGCTTCAGGTCGCCGGGGATCAGGTCGGTCTCGAGGAGCGCCTCACGGGCCCGCATGCGGTTGCGGTTCCCGCGCACGGTGTTGATCTCGCCGTTGTGCGCGACGAACCGGAACGGGTGCGCCAGCGGCCACGACGGAAAGGTGTTGGTGGAGAAGCGCGAGTGGACGATCGCGATCGCGCTCGTGCACCGCTCGTCACGCAGGTCCGCGTAGAACAGCGGCAGCTGCATCGTCGTCAGCATGCCCTTGTAGACCATGGTGCGGCTCGACAGCGACGGGAAGTACAGGCCGGTGCCGGCCTCTTCGATCTCCGGGGTGACCCGCTCGGCCTGCTTGCGGAACGGGTAGAC
Source organism: Gordonia paraffinivorans (assembly GCF_900683595.1). Classification (NCBI taxonomy): domain Bacteria; kingdom Bacillati; phylum Actinomycetota; class Actinomycetes; order Mycobacteriales; family Gordoniaceae; genus Gordonia; species Gordonia paraffinivorans. The sequence continues at coordinate 134,179 of NZ_CAACYD010000001.1, forward strand.
GAGGCGATCGAGCGCGAGACCGCCGACGCGCTCGGCGCCCGGCTCGGGATCGATGGTCACGAACAGCTGCATCATGTACGGCATGCACTCGACCGCGGTCTTGCCGATGTCGGCGTGCTCGTGGTCGACCGGGACGTCGCGCCAGCCCAGGATCGTGATCCCCTCGTCGGCGGCCAGCGCCTCGACACGGTCGATCGCCTTGCGCCGCAACGCCGGATCCATCGGGAGGAAGCACACGCCCGCGGCGTAGGTGTGGTCGCCGGCCGCGTTGGGTTCGGGCAGGTCGAAGTCCACGGTCGCGCGCAACAGCTCGTCGGGCAGCTGGATGAGGATGCCGGCGCCGTCACCGCTGTTGGCCTCGGCCCCGGCGGCGCCGCGGTGTTCGAGGTTCTCCAGCGCCAGCAGACCGTCGGAGACGATCGAGTGCGACCGGCGCCCGTGGATGTCGGTGACCATGGCGACGCCGCACGAATCGGATTCGAGCGCGGGGTCGTACAAGCCCTGCTTGGCCGGGAGAGCGGAAAACAGCATCACTACCTCCTCGATCCGACAGGTCGGATCTGCTGAGTGTCCACTGGGACAGCACTGGCCCGAGGAGAAATTGCGCGCCGAGCGAGTGACCGTGCCGAGATCGGTATCGGGCCGAGTCGAAACCGTCGTGGCGGCGCCTCGGGGCGGTACCGGGCGGAGGGAGATCGCGCGTCGGTGTGCATTCGATCCTATCCGAACACCGGTGCCCGTGTCCGTGCGCTGGCCTGTGATGATGGCGACCGCGGCCCCGTCCCGCTCTGCTCTGGCGTGCCGAGGCACCGCGTCATCCGGCGGAACGAACCACCGGCGTCTGTTTGCTACGTTGCAGCGATGCGGGTCGAAGGCGGCCGGCGGGCCGCGCGTGAACGACTGATCGCGAACACTCGAACGACCCAGGCGGGCATCGCCATCGGATCGGTCGGCGTCGGTTATCTCGCGGTGTTCGGTCCGGAGACTCTCGAATCCGTCCGCTACGCCGCGCCGGCCGGCGTGGTCCACGAGATCGGGACGAGCCTGGCCTCGTCGGTGGCCGGCCTGGTGTGGACGATCACCGTCGCGCTCTGCGTCGTCGCCGCGCTGCGGTTCCGCCGCCCGTGGTGGCCGTCGCCGGGCCGGTGGCCGTGGTCGTCCGCCCGGGTACCCGTCGAGACCGTGCTCGGTGGCGCCGGGATCGTCGCTCTCGCGTTCTTTCTCGAGGGTGTCGTCACGATCCCCATGTTCAACCGGTTGGGACTGCTGAACTGGTTCGAGACGCCGGAGGCCACCGCGACCACCGACTGGCTCGACGCAGTGTCCGCCGGGATCGGCGAGGAGATCCTCGTCGTCGCAGCTCCGGTCACCGTGCTGCGGTTCTACCGCGTGTCCGGACGATTCGCCGTTCCGGTCCTCGTCGCCGCACGCATGGCCTACCACCTCTACTACGGTCATGCGGGTGTCTGATGGCTGGCACCCTGGGCGCTGGCAACCGCGATCGTCTACTGGCGCTGGCCCGATGTGCGCCTGCTCGTCGCGCTGATGGTCCTCGACGTGGTGTGGAACGCACAGGGAGTCCTCTTCGGAGACGACCTGTTGACCGACCTCGTCCTGATCGGGGTCAGCCTGGCATTGCTCGCAGTTGCCTTCGCGATCGATCTCCGGTGGTACCGGAACCCGACGCCACCGATGACCCCGACCACGTCCCTGCGCACGGTGTGGCTACGGGCGCACGGCACCTCGCCGGGGCGTCCGCCGAGGCACTGCGCCGCGACCCCCTCGCGGCCGCTCACCTCTGGTGGGGAGCGCTGGCCACCCGGGACCGACATCCGCGGGCGCTCGCCGATCTGACCGTCGATCCCTCGTGCTGGGATTTCGACGCGGTCGAGCAGGAACTGAGCGGACTCTCGCCGGCGCATGAGTTGGTCCCGACGGACACCGTCGACGGCACGGCCAGGGTCGACCTCGTCGGGTCGGCGGGAAGGCCGCGAGCGCTCGACCGCGCGTCGGCTGATCCTGCAGCGAGGTGCGGACCGGAACTGGCGCGTTCGAGCGATCGAACCGGTCTCCGACGGGATCGACCCGGTCTCCGACCAGGCGGGCGACTGACGCCGGACCGGCGGCCCTTCAGCCGGTGCCGACAGCGTCAGTGCTGGTCGTCAGTACTCGTCGTCTCTTGCCGGCGTCAGCCCTTGTCCGGGTCGCTCGAGCCGCCGTCCTCGACCGAATCGGGCTCCGCCGGTTGCGCGTCGGTGGACTCCGCCTCGGCTTCCGGCTCGTCATCGGCTGCCGATTCGTCGGAGGACTCGGCATCGTCGGCTGCCTCTGGCGGCGTGCCGGTGACCACGTCCGAGGCCGACTCGTCGTCTCCGTCGGTGGCCGGCTCCTCGACCGGCACGTCAGCGGCCTCGGTGTCGGCGGCCTCTTCGGGCTCGGCGCCCGTGGGTTCGGCGCCCGTGGGTTCGGCGCCCGTGGGTTCGGCGTCCGTGGGTTCGGCGTCCGTGGGTTCGGCGTCCGGCGATGCACCGTCCGGGGTCTCGCCGACAGCGGTCTCTTCTGCAGCGGTCGCGTCGCCCGTGCTCTCGTCGCCTTCGGCGGCCGACCCGGAAGCCACGGACTCGGCCCCCGCGGACTCGGCCCCCGCGGACGCGACGTCGCCGGACTCCTCGTCGTCGATTGCTTCCGCGTCGTCGGTTGCCCCCGCGTCGTCGATTGCCTCCGCGCCGGCCTCAGCGGACACGGTGGCGTCGGCGGCCTCGTCCGCGGTGACCTCATCAGCGGTCACCGCGGCGCGTCAGCGGTCTCGGGGCCCTCCGGCTCCCCCGCCTCCGACTCTTCTGCCACCGACTCTTCTGCCACCGACTCTTCTGGCGCCGACCCGGACGTTCCCGCCTCATCTGCTTCTGCCTCGGCGTCGACATCGGTGCCGTCGGACACGGTGCTGTCGGAGTCGATCGCGACGTCCTCGTCGTCCGAGACAGCGTCGTCTGCGGTGCCGCTCGACGCGAGCTCGACGGTCTCGTCCACCGCACCCTCGGGTTCGATCTCGATCGTCTCCGCGGCATCGTCAGCGGCTGGCTCGTCGTCGGCGGGCTCGTCGTCGGCGACGGCCACACCGGGATCGGTTCCCACCGGCCCGTCATCGACCACGGTGTCGGCATCGACCTCGGTGGCAGCGTCGACCTCGTCGGCGTCCCAGTCCTCCTCGTACCAGTCGTCGACGTAGCCGGCGACGCCCTCTTCCTCGAGTTCGGCGGCCCGTTCGGGGTGGTACATCTCGAGGCCCTGCTCGCGGCCCTTCGGCGCGAGGACGAAGTAGACGATGGCCGCCAGGAACACGAGCGCCGCGGTGAACAGGTTGGGTCGGATGCCCGCGATGTCGTTCGCGACGGCAGCGCGGTCGTCGCGCAGCATCTCGATGAAGAAGCGGCCCAGGCAGTAGCCGGCGATGTACAGCGCGAACAGCCGACCGTGACCGATGCGGAACGTGCGGTCGATGAGCACCAGTGCGATCACGACGAGCACGTTCCAGAGCAGCTCGTAGAGGAACGTCGGCTGGACGACCGCGACCACCACGCCGTTGGAGACGCCGTCGATGAGCCCGGGGTCGGCGTACCCGGAGTCGTTGACGCGCTCGTAGATCTCCAGGCCCCACGGCAGAGTCGTCTCGCGGCCGTAGAGTTCCTGGTTGAAGTAGTTGCCGAGCCGACCGATGGCCTGTGCCAGCAGGATCGGCGGCGCGATCGCGTCGCCGAAGGCGGACAGGCGGATGCCGCGGCGTCGTGCGCCGATCCACGCGCCGACCGCACCGAGGGCGACGGCACCCCAGATTCCGAGACCACCGTCCCAGATCCGGAGCGCGTCGAGCGGTTCCTTGGGCGCGTCGGCCCCGAAGTAGGTGCGCCAGTCGGTGATGAGGTGGTACAGACGGCCGCCGACGAGTCCGAACGGCACGGCCCAGATGGCGACGTCGAGGACCTCGCCCTCCTGCCCGCCGCGGGCCACCCACCGGCGGTTGCCCCACCAGACCGCGACGATGATCCCGACGATGATGCAGAGCGCATACGCACGCAGCGGGAAGGGTCCGAGGTTCCACACGCCCTGGGGAGGGCTGGGGATGTAGGCCAGCATCGTCGTGGTCGGCGATATCACGGTGCAACCCTAACCGACCGCACGGGATTCTCCGTGCGGTCGGTTTCGGGTCGAGGGATGATCCCCCGGACGGATGGCAGGGTCAGGGTGTCGGCGTTCCGCGAACGGGGAGACAGAGCGACATGCCGCAGTCGGCCTCGGGGGTTGCTCCACCGGGCACGGTCACGACCTTGGCCGGCTTGGTGTAGCTGACCACCTCGACCTCGCCCGGCTGTGTGCCCTCTGTGACACAGACACCCGTCACCGCGTAGTACCCATCGCGTGGAACGGTGACAGTCACCGTTCCCGGGTTCTCCCAGTTGGGTTCCGAGCGGTACGGGTCCGGCCGGGAGAAGTCCAACTCCCCGATCGCAGCGGTGCAGACCGAGCCGGCCACACCGGTGTTGTTGGTGACCGATGCAGTGATGCCCCGTCCCTGGACGCTGACGTTCACGGGCACGCCTGTTTGGGCACCGATTGCCAGCGGCGGCACGCCCCCTACACTCCTGGCGCCCAGTTCGACATCGGATTCGCATACGGCACCCACCATGTAGACACCATCAGAGGGAACCGTCACCGACGATGACGCAGACCGTTGGGGAGGCGCGATTCCCGCGGAGACCAGCATCGCGGCAGCCTGCTCGATGGACTCCGGCTCGGCGTCGATATCAGGTTCTGGCGACCATCGAAATGGCTCACCACCTCCATCTCCCGCGAGTCTGTACTCGAGAACCAACGGACCACAGATCGATCCGATCTTCTCCGCCGAATCGACCGCGGGATTGGGATTGGTGACCGTGATGTTGATGGTTCTTCCGGAATTGTTCGCCGTGACAGTCGGTGAACTCAGTGCAGCATCGGCTTCGCCGCGGCCACCAGTCCCCTCCAGCCACGGTCGCACCAACCGCAAGGGTGATGCCGAGACGGCGACCGCGAACTCCCATGATTTCACCTTTCTTCGAGCCGACCACTCGGACAGCAACGAAGAAAGGAAATCAACAATCGACAATTCTGAAATACAATTGTCAGCTAGGCGCGCTAGCTAATATTCCGATATTCAGAATTCTGCGCTGAATCGCTCACGACAACACGGTTGGGTTGACGATCTCCGACCAGAATCAGCTCGACCCCGATCAGGCCACCGCGTGACGCGAGCGGACTCCCTCGGCGAGTTCCGCGGTCAGGGCGGCCAGGCGATCCTGGCCGGCCTTGGCCGCGGTCACCAACGCCGAACCGACGATGACACCGTCGGAATACGAGGCGATCTGCGCGGCCTGCTCGCGATTGCGGACGCCGAGACCCACGCCGATCGGGATGTCGGAGTACTCGCGGACACGCGCGCAGAGTTCGGGAGCCATGTCCGACACCGCATCTCGCGCCCCGGTCACGCCCATGGTCGACGCCGCGTAGACGAATCCTCGCGACGCGTCGACGGTGAGCGCGATGCGTTCGGTGGTCGACGACGGGGCGACGAGGTAGATGCGGTCGAGGCCGTACTCGTCGGACGCCTCATGCCACGCCGCCCCCTCCTCGGGGATGAGGTTGGGCGTGATGACGCCGGAGCCGCCGGCGTTGGCGAGGTCGCGGGCGAACCTGTCGACGCCGTACTGCAGCACCGGATTCCAGTAGCTCATCACGACCGCATTGCCGCCGGCCGCGGTGATCGCCTCGACCGCGGTGAACACGTCACGGACGCGCACGCCGTTGGTGAGCGCGACGTCGGCGGCCTCCTGGATGGTCGGCCCGTCCATCACCGGATCGGAATAGGGCACGCCGACCTCGATGATGTCGCACCCCGCCTCGACCATCGTCCGGAAGGACGTCAGCGAGTCGTCGACGGTCGGGTAGCCGACCGGCAGGTAACCGATGAGGGCGGCGCGGTTCTCCTCGCGGCACTTCGCGAAGACCGGCCCCGTCTTCGACGCCAACACGTCCGCACTCATGCCTTTCCTCCCTGCTGTCCCCCGGTGACGGCCTCGTCCTGCGACGGCGGCGGATCGAAGAGCCCGAACCAGCGTGCGGCGGTGTCGACGTCCTTGTCGCCGCGCCCGGACAGGCTGACGACGATGATCGATCCCTCGCCGAGCTCCTTGCCGAGCTTCAGGGCTCCGGCGACGGCGTGGGCCGACTCGATGGCCGGGATGATGCCCTCGCGGCGACTCAGCAGCGCGAGGGCATCCATCGCCTCGGTATCGGTGATCGGGCGGTACTCGGCGCGACCGGTGTCCTTGAGGTAGGCGTGCTCGGGACCGACGCCCGGGTAGTCCAGACCCGCGGAGATCGAATGCGATTCGATCGTTTGCCCGTCCTCGTCCTGCAGCAGGTACGAGTAGGCGCCCTGGAAGGCGCCCGGGGTACCGCCGGTGAAAGTCGCTGCGTGGCGGCCGGTTTCGACGCCGTCGCCCGCGGCCTCGAAACCGACGAGACGCACCCCCTCGTCGTCGATGAAGGGATGGAAGATTCCGATGGCGTTGGAACCGCCACCGACGCAGGCGGTCACGGCGTCGGGCAGGCGACCGGCCTTGTCGAGGATCTGCGCACGCGCCTCGAGTCCGACGACGCGCTGCAGGTCGCGGACCATGACCGGGAACGGGTGCGGTCCGGCCGCGGTGCCGAAGCAGTAGTAGGTGTTGTGCGCGTTGGTGACCCAGTCGCGCATCGCCTCGTTGATGGCGTCCTTCAGGGTGGCCGAGCCGTTGTCGACCGCGACGACCTCGGCACCGAGCAGACGCATACGTGCCACGTTGAGCGCCTGGCGGTCGGTGTCGACGCGGCCCATGTAGATCACGCACTCGAGGCCGAGCAGCGCGCAGGCGGTCGCGGTGGCGACGCCGTGCTGCCCGGCGCCGGTCTCGGCGATCACGCGGGTCTTGCCCATCCGCTGGGCCAGAAGGGCCTGTCCGAGGACGTTGTTGATCTTGTGCGAACCGGTGTGGTTGAGGTCCTCGCGCTTGAGGAAGATCCGTGCGCCACCGGCGTACTCGGCGAGTCGCTCCGCCTCGTACAACGGCGACGGGCGACCGGCGTAGTCGCGCTGCAGACGGTCGAGTTCGGCGAGGAAGTCGTCGTCGTCGGCGCGGACCTTGAAGTAGGTCGACGTCACCTCGTCGATGACCGCCATCAGCGCCTCGGGCACATGCCGGCCACCGTAGACGCCGAAGTGGCCGCCCTCGTCGGGCTCGATCGACGTACGGGTGGTCAACCCGGTGCTGGCCGGGGGCAGGGCGGAGGTCTCGGGCGAATCCGGACGGGCCGAATCAGGATGGGCGGTCACAACATCTCACAGTCGATCAGGCCGACGACGACACGGACCGGACACGGCCCCTGCATCGTTGTCAGCGAACAGGTTTCGGGCACGAGGGGTGGGTACCGGCGGTGACGAGCTCACGCACCGCGGCACGAGGGTCGCCGCTGGTGACGAGTCCCTCGCCGACCAGGACGGCGTCGGCGCCCGCGCCCGCATAGGCGAGCAGGTCGGCGGTGCCGCGCACGCCGGACTCGGCGACGCGGATGACCTCGGTCGGCAGACCGGGGGCGATCCGGGCGAACGTGTCCCGGTCGACCTCGAGGGTCTTGAGGTTGCGGGCGTTCACGCCGATCACCGACGCCCCGGCCTCCAGGGCACGGTCGGCCTCTTCCTCGGTGTGGACCTCCACGAGGGCGGTCATCCCGAGGCTCTCGGTGCGGTCGAGCAGCGACGCGAGGACGTTCTGTTCCAGCGCGGCGACGATCAGGAGGATGACATCGGCGCCGTGGGCGCGGGCCTCGTGGATCTGGTAAGGCCCCACGATGAAGTCCTTGCGCAGGACCGGGATGTCGACCGCGGCGCGGACCGCGTCGAGGTCGGCCAGCGAGCCGTGGAAGCGACGCTCCTCGGTCAGCACGCTGACGATGCGGGCGCCACCCTCCTCGTAGGCCGTGGCCAGGTCGGCGGGGTCGCCGATGGTCGCCAGCTCCCCCTTGGACGGGCTGGCGCGCTTGACCTCGGCGATCACACCGATACCCGGCTGGCGCAGCGCCGCCATGGCGTCCCGGGGAGCGGGAGCCTTGGCCGAGGCAGCCTTCACCGCGTTGAAGTCGATCGCCGATTCGCGCGCGGCGACGTCGGCCTTGACTCCCTCGATGATCGACGCGAGAACGTTGGGCATGCTCACAGCGACTCCGTTCCCTTTCGCTAGTCGTGTGATCTCAGGGTAGACCGGAGGGCCGCGCGGGCCTCCGGCGGGTTGGCCGATCCCGGACGCCGAGACACCGTCCACGGCGCCGTGTCAAGGGATACCTGCGCCTTGTCGCATCGGCGGCCGGATGTGATGTCTGCCATCCGCAGGCGCCCCCGGTCAGCGCGCGGGTCCCCCGGTCAGCGGTCGTCGGTGTCCGACGGGTCGGTCGGGTCGATACCGGTGTCCAGAGCGTCCCACATCATGCGCTCGTTCGCCTCACGGGACTTCGCGAGGTCGTCACCGGCGGCGGTGTCCTCGGCGGCATCGGGAGCGGCCTTCGCCTGTGCCTCGGCCTTCTTGCGGCGTTCGTGCTCGGCGAAGATCTCCTTCTCGAGCTTCTCCCGGCGCGCCGCCGGGGTCGTGTACTTCGACGTCGAGACCGCGCCCCGGGCCACCCTCAGCAGCATCACTCCGGCGGCGACGCTGCACACGGTGCCGAGAAGCACCAGCAGTGCCGCCGGAGCCTTGGTGTCGACGAACAGCACGACGTAGCGGTCGGGGATGTCTCCGGCGTCGGCGGCGTAGTCGGAGTCACCACCGCCGGTGAGCAGCGAGATCGCCGGGAAGGCCGCGAGCACACCGCCGGCGGCCACCAGGATCGCCACCACGCGCAGCGCCCATCCACGCACCGCGAGCACCACGATGATGCCGGCCAGGTAGACCAGCGCGAGCGGCGTCAGCCACGGACTCCAGTCCGAACCCTTCACGTCGAAGGCGCGCTGGGGCGACAGCCCGTCCTCGGCGGAGACGGTGGCCCAGGTGAGCCGACTCGCCCCCCAGAACGCGGCGGCGGTCGCCGCCATCAGGATCGCGGCGATGATCTGGGGCCGCCGCGACGGTGTGGCCGCGGACGGCTCGGCAGACTGATCGGCGGGCTGGTCGGCAGTGGTCACGGGTTCTCCCCTGCCGGGGGCTCGCCCACCCGGCGCATCGTGGACGCCGCGGCGACCGCGTTGAGGACCGCGGTGGCCTTGTTGCGGGCCTCGTTGTATTCATATTCGGGCTGGCTGTCGGCGACGACGCCACCACCGGCCTGGACGTAGGCCTTGCCCCGGGCGAGCAGGGCGGTGCGGATGGCGATCGCGGTGTCGGCGTTGCCGGCGAAGTCGAGATAGCCGACGATGCCGCCGTACAGGCCGCGCCGCGTCTTCTCGTGTTCGTCGATCAGCTCCATCGCGCGCACCTTCGGGGCGCCGGTCAACGTGCCCGCCGGGAAGCAGGCGGTCACCGCGTCGAGCGCGTGCTTGTCCGCACGCAGCGTGCCCGACACGGTCGAGACGAGGTGCATGACGTGGCTGTAGCGCTCGATGTGGCGGTAGTCGCTCACCTTGACGGTGCCCGGCTCACAGACCCGGCCGAGATCGTTGCGACCGAGGTCCACCAGCATCAGGTGCTCGGCGTTCTCCTTCTCGTCCTCGAGCAGGCCCTTGCCGAGCAGCTGGTCCTCTTCCTCGGTGGCGCCGCGCCAGCGCGTGCCGGCGATCGGGTGGGTGGTCGCGACCCGGTCGGAGACCGTCACGAGGGCCTCCGGGCTGCTGCCGACGATGGTGAACGGCTTGCGGGCGATCGCGTCCGGGGCAGCGGTGTCGCTGTCGGCCTCGGTGCCCGGCATCCGCAGCAGGTACATGTACGGACTCGGGTTCGAGGCCCGCAGGACGCGGTAGACGTCGATCGGGTCTGCCTCGGTGTCCATCTCGAAACGCTGCGACGGGACCACCTGGAACGCCTCGCCGGCCTCGATCTCGCCGACCAGGCTGGTCACGATCCCGCTGTACTCCTCCAGCGTGCGCTGGGCGGTGTAGTCCGGCTTCGGCCGGTCGAAGACCGAAACAGTCGACGGCGCGGGTGCGGCGAGAGCCGCGGTCATGCGGTCGAGCCGGGCCACCGCGTCGGCGTAGGCCTCTTCGACGCGCTCTTCGGAGCCGTCCCAATTGACCGCGTTGGCGATCAGGGTGATGGCGCCCTCGTGGTGGTCCACGGCGGCCAGATCGGTGGCCAGGACCATCATCAGGTCGGGCAGCCCCAGGTCGTCGACGGTGGTCTCGGGGAGCCGCTCGAGGCGCCGGACCATGTCGTAGGCCATGAACCCGACGAACCCGCCGGTCAGCGGCGGCATGCCGGGCAGCGGGTCGGTCTTGAGGATGCGCAGCGATTCGGCCAGCACCTCGAGCGCGTCGCCGCCCTCCGGCGCGCCGACGGGCACCGAACCCCACCAGTGCGCCTGGCCGTCGACGACGGTCAGGGCCGACGGCGCCCCGGCGCCGATGAACGACCAGCGCGACCAGGACCGGCCGTTTTCCGCAGATTCCAGCAGGAAGGTCCCCGGGCGGTCGCCGGCGAGCTTCCGGTACGCCGACAACGGCGTCTCCGAGTCGGCCAGGACCTTGCGGGTCACCGGCACCACGCGATGGTCGCGGGCGAGATCCAGGAACTCCTCGAGGCTCGTCGTGTGAGCCCCCGTCGCAGACGTCACGCCGGTCATCCGAGCGGCTCGCCGCCGACGCCCCACTGGGTACGCGGCACTTCGGTGATCGTCACCCAGACCGAGTCGGGGTTCTTGCCGGTGGCCTTGGCGTACGCCTCGGTCACCGCCGCGATCGTCTCACGCTTGACGCGGTCGGAGAGTCCGGGTGTCTGCGAGATCTGGATGAGGGGCATGGAGCGTCACCGCCTTTCGGGTGTGATCACGTTGAGAACTATTGTGCGGAGTCCGGTCGCGGCGGGACCCCGAAGGTGAGCGACTCCGTGTCGAAGCAGGAGTGATTGCCCGTGTGGCAGGCCGCCCCGACCTGGTCGACGACGAGCAGGACGGTGTCTCCGTCGCAGTCGAGCCGGGCGTCGTGCACGTACTGGGTGTGCCCACTGGTCTCGCCCTTGACCCAGTATTCCTGGCGGGAGCGGGAGTAGTAGGTCGCCTTCCGGGTGGCGAGGGTCCGCTCGAGCGCGGTGTCGTCCATCCACGCGACCATCAGCACCTCGCCGGTGCCCTTCTCCTGCGCGACCGCGCAGAACAGCCCGTCGGCGTTCCGCTTGAGGCGTGCTGCGAGTTCGGGATCGAGTGCCATCAGCGTTCTCCTGCCTGGTGCCGTGCTGCGCGGGATGCGGGGTTCATCGGACGGTGATGCACTCTTTTCGCATCGCCTCCTTGACCTCGGCGATGGTGAGCTCGCCGAAGTGGAAGACGGACGCGGCGAGCACGGCGTCGGCACCGGCTTTCACCGCGGGCGCGAAGTCGGAGACCTTGCCCGCACCGCCGCTGGCGATGACCGGCACGCTGACCGCCTCGCGCACCGCCCTCAGCATGCGGAGGTCGAAACCCTGCTTGGTGCCGTCGGCGTCCATCGAGTTGAGCAGGATCTCCCCGACGCCGAGGTCCTGGCCGCGTCGTGCCCACTCGATGGCGTCGATGCCGGTGCCCTTGCGCCCGCCGTGGGTGGTGACCTCCCACCCCGACGGGGTCGGCTCCGAGCTCTCGGGCACGGTGCGCGCGTCGACCGACAGGACGATGCACTGCGAGCCGAAGCGACGGCTCATCTCGGCGAGCACCTCCGGGCGGGCGATGGCCGCGGTGTTGACGCTGACCTTGTCGGCGCCGGCGCGAAGCATCGCGTCGACGTCCTCCACGGTGCGGATGCCGCCGCCGACGGTCAGTGGGATGAAGACCTGGTCGGCGGTGCGCTTGACGACGTCGATCATCGTGGAGCGGCCCGAGCTCGACGCGGTGACGTCGAGGAAGGTTAGCTCGTCGGCGCCCTCCCGGTCGTAGCGCTCGGCGAGCTCCACCGGATCGCCCGCGTCGCGCAGGTTCTCGAAGTTGACGCCCTTCACGACGCGTCCGGCGTCGACGTCGAGGCACGGGATGACCCGGGTCGCCAGCGTCATCGTCGTGTCTCCTTCGCGTTCTCGTTGTTCATTCGTCTGTTCTCGTGTCCGTCTCTTCAGAGGTCGGGCGATTCCGACCACTCCCCGACCGTTTCCCGGATGACCCTCATCAGCCCGGCGTGGACGCCGGGCCGGCCGGCGACCAGCGACGGCGACGTGACCGTCCAGCGATTCCCCGCGATGTCGGTGGCGACGCCGCCGGCCGCGCGGACCAGGGCGGCGCCGGCGGCGTTGTCCCAGGGGTGCCTGCTGAACGCGATCGCCCCGCCGAACACGCCGGAGGCGGTGAACGCCATGTCGACGCCGGTGCTGCCGGTCATCCGGATGCGGGCGACGCGAGAGCTCAACGCGCTCAACAGGTCGGCGCGCCGGTCGCCGGCGTAGCGGCCGCCGCCCTTGGCGTTGAACGAGCCATAGGCGATGGCCGCCTCCTCCAGCTCCAGGTCGGGTGGCGGCTCGACCGCCTCGCCGTTGACCAGCAAAGGCCCGTCGGCGTGTGCGGCGTACTTGCGGCCGAGCAGCGGGAGCCAGGTCAGCCCGAGGGTGGCCTCCCCGTCGACGACGAGGCCGAGCAGGATGCCGGTCAGCGGCATGCCCGCCGAGTAGTTGAATGTCCCGTCGACCGGATCGAGAACCCACACCGGGCCGTCGACCGGATCGGCGCCGCCGAACTCCTCACCGTGGACCGGGATCTGCGTGCGATCCTCCAGTTGCGCGGTGATCCGGCGCTCGATGTCGAGGTCGACCTGGGTGGCGAAGTCCTTGCCGCCCTTGTAGACCGCGCTCGGCGCACCGAGGCCGTCGACGAAGATCTCGACGGCGTCGTCGAGGACGGCCCCCGCGGTGTCGAGCAACCGCGGGAGGTCGAGCGCGCTCTCGGTTCCGCTCATCAGACCCCGGCGACCGCCGACAGCGCCTCGGGCAGGGTGAACCGGCCCGCGTAGAGCGCCTTGCCGACGATCGCGCCCTCGACGCCCTGGTCGACGAGGCCCGCGATCGCGACGAGATCGTCGATGGCCGACACGCCGCCGGAGGCTACGATCGGCGAGTCGGTGGCGGCGGCGACCTCGGCGAGCAGCTCGAGGTTCGGGCCCTTCAGCGTGCCGTCCTTGGAGACGTCGGTGACGACGTAGCGCGCGCAGCCGTCGCGGTTGAGGCGCTCGAGCACCTCCCACAGGTCGCCGCCGTCGGTCACCCAGCCGCGGCCGCGCAGGCGGTAGGAGTCGCCCTCGCGGATGACGTCGAGGCCGACGGCGATGCGGTCGCCGTGTTCGGCGATGGCACGGGCGCACCACTCGGGGTTCTCCAGCGCGGCGGTGCCGAGGTTGACACGGGTGCATCCGGTGGCGAGCGCGGCGGCGAGCGACTCGTCGTCGCGGATGCCGCCGGACAGCTCGACCTTGACGTCGAGCTCGGCGACGACACCGGCGAGCAGCTCGCGGTTGTCGCCCCGGCCGAACGCGGCGTCGAGGTCGACGAGGTGGATCCACTCCGCACCGTCGTTCTGCCAGGCCAGCGCCGCATCGCGCGGGGAGCCGTAGGAGGTCTCGGTGCCGGCCGCGCCCTGGACGAGGCGGACCGCCTGCCCGTCGGCGACGTCGACGGCGGGAAGGAGTTCGAGGGTGCTACCCATGGGTGAATCTGTTCCTGTCTGTTCGCGGGGGTCGGATCGTGGGATCGGGTCGGGTTCGGAGGGCGGTCCGGAGTCAGTGCGGGGGCCGGTCCTGCGCGGCGAGCAATTCGGCCCGCGCGCGGTCGACCATGCGGTTTGCCACCGTACCGATCGCGGCGATCATCGCGACCACCGCCACCAGCGCGGCGGCCAGACCGGCGAACGGGGACCAGTTGGCGCACACGACGATGATCGGGATGCACACCGCCAGGACCAGCACACCGGCGCCGAGAGCGTAGAACGCGAGCTTGGCGATCGAGAAACCGCCGCCCGGCCGCGGAGTATCGTCCGGACCCGCCCCCGCCCCGTCCCGGCGCGGTGTGCCGTCGGTCATGAGAGTCCCCGCACCCAGTTCTCCAGCAGGTGGGCCCCGGCGTCGCCGGACTTCTCCGGGTGGAACTGCGTGGCCGACAGCGCGCCGTTCTCGACGGCCGCGAGGAAGCGTCCGCCGTGCTCGGCCCAGGTCAGCTTCGGTGCCGCCAGCGGCGACCCGACGTTGTCCATGTCCCACGACTGCGCGGCATAGGAGTGCACGAAGTAGAAGCGGGTGTCGGCGTCGAGACCGGCGAACAGCACGGAGTCCTCGGGCGCCTCGACGGTGTTCCAGCCCATGTGGGGCAGCACCTCGGCGGGCAGCTGGGTGACCGCGCCGGGCCACTCGCCGCACCCTTCGGCCTCCACGCCGAACTCCACGCCGCGCTCGAACATGATCTGCATGCCCACGCAGATGCCGAGCACCGGGCGCCCACCGGCGAGGCGACGGCCGATGATGCGCTCGCCCTTGACCGCGCGCAGCCCTTCCATGCATGCGGCGAAGGCGCCGACGCCGGGGACGACGAGTCCGGTCGCCTCGAGGGCGGTGGTGAAGTCGGAGGTGACGGTGACCTGGGCACCGGTCCGTTCGAGCGCACGCTGCGCCGAGCGCAGGTTGCCGGAACCGTAGTCGAGGATGGTGACGTCGGGCTTCACAGCGCTCCCTTCGTCGACGGCACGCCGGTCACCCGGGCGTCGTATTCGGTCGCCGCGCGCAGGGCGCGGGCCACGGCCTTGAACTCGGCCTCGGTGATGTGATGCTGGTCGCGGCCGTAGAGGACGCGGACATGCAGGGCGATGCGGGCGTTGAGGGCGAGCGACTCGAACACGTGCCGGTTGATGACGGTCGAGTACGGAACGCCCGGGTATCCGCCGATCACCGCGGTCAGCATGTGGTCGGGTTCGCCGGTGTGCACGCAGTACGGACGACCCGACACGTCGACGACGGCCTGCGCGAGCGTCTCGTCCATCGGGATCCAGGCGTCGCCGAAGCGGCGGATGCCCTTCTTGTCACCGAGGGCCTGACCGAGCGCCTGACCGAGGACGATGGCGGTGTCCTCGATGGTGTGGTGGCCTTCGACCTCGATGTCGCCCTCCGCCTTGACCGTGAGGTCGAAGCTGCCGTGCTGGCCGAAGGCGGTGAGCATGTGGTCGTAGAACGCGATGCCGGTGGAGATGTCGGTACGGCCGGTCCCGTCGAGGTTGAGTTCGACCGAGATCGACGATTCCCTGGTGGTGCGTTCGACCTTCGCGATGCGAGGCGCGGGGATGCTCACTGAGAGTTCTCCAGATCTGTTGATGCGAGCGTGCGGCTGACGTCGAGGAAGGCATCGTTCTCGTGCGGGAGCCCGATGGTCACCCGCAGGTGGCCGGCGATCCCGACGTCCCGGATGAGGACACCGGCATCGAGGTAACGCTGCCACGACGCCGGAGTATCCCGGAAGCGCCCGAACAGCACGAAGTTGGCGTCGGAGTCGACCGTGCGGTAGCCGGCCTCCTCGAGGGCGGCCACCACGCGTTGGCGTTCGGCGACGATCTTCGCGACACCGGCAAGCGTGTCGTCGGCGTGACGCAGTGCCGCGCGCGCGGCGGCCTGGGTCAGCACCGACAGGTGGTACGGCAGGCGGACGAGCTGGATCGCGTCGATGATGGCCGGGGCCGCGGCGAGGTAGCCGAGGCGGCCGCCGGCGAAGGCGAAGGCCTTGGACATGGTGCGGCTGACGACGACCTTCGTCGGGAACTCGTCGATCAGTTCGACGGCGCTCGGCGCCGACGAGAACTCGGCGTACGCCTCGTCGACGATGACGATGCCCTTCGCGGCCTCGACGATGCGCCGCAGGTCCGCGAGCGGGATCGATCCGCCGGTCGGGTTGTTGGGCGAGGTCACGAAGACGATGTCGGGTTCACGGTTGGCGACCTCGGCGACGGCGTAGTCGGTGTCGAGTCCGAAGTCGGCCGCGCGCGCGGCCACCAGCCACGCGGTGTCGGTGCCGTCGGCGATGATCGGGTGCATCGAGTACGACGGCACGAAGCCGAGCGCGCTGCGTCCCGGACCGCCGAACGCCTGCAACAGCTGTTGCAGGATCTCGTTGGAACCATTTGCCGCCCAGAGGTTCTCGACCCCGAGGTGCACTCCGGCGGCGCGCGACAGATAGGCCGCGAGGTCGGTGCGCAGGGCGACCGCGTCCCGGTCGGGGTAGCGGTGCAGTTCCGCCGCGGCCTCCCGCACGGAGGCGGCGACGCCGTCGATCAGTGCCTGCGACGGCGGGTGCGGGTTCTCGTTGGTGTTGAGGATGACCGGCACCTTCAGCTGGGGTGCGCCGTAGGCCGACTTGCCGCGCAGGTTGTCGCGCAGCGGCAGGTCGTCGACGGTGATGCCCGAGCCGGGGAGCCCGCCGGTCCGTTCGGTCACGGCGTCGGATGCGGTCACCGGCGCGACCCCGCGAAGCGCTGCTTGATCGCGTCGCCGTGCCCGGGCAGGTCCTCGGCATCGGCGAGGGTGACGACCTTGTCGGCGACCTCGCGCAGCGCGGCCTCGTCGTAGTCGATGACGTGCACGCCCTTGAGGAAGGTCTGCACCGACAGGCCCGACGCGAAGCGCGCCGACCCCGAGGTGGGCAGAACGTGATTGGAGCCCGCGCAGTAGTCGCCGAGACTGACCGGCGCGTACGGGCCGACGAAGATCGCGCCCGCGTTGTGGACGCGGTCGGCGATGGCGGCGGCGTCGCGGGTCTGGATCTCGAGGTGCTCGGCGGCGTAGGCGTCGACCACGGCGAGGCCCGCCTCGACGTCGTCGACGAGGACGATGCCGGACTGCTCCCCCGACAGCGCGGTGACGACGCGCTCGCGGTGCTTGGTGGCGGCGGCCTGCTGCTCGACGGCCGCGTCGACGGCGTCGGCGAGTTCGACGCTGTCGGTGACGAGCACCGATGCGGCGAGCACGTCGTGTTCGGCCTGGCTGATCAGGTCGGAGGCGAGGATGCCGGGATCTGCGGAGTCGTCGGCGAGGATCGCGATCTCGGTGGGCCCGGCCTCCGAGTCGATGCCGACGACGCTGCGGCAGAGCCGCTTGGCGGCGGTGACGTAGATGTTGCCGGGGCCGGTGATGAGGTCGACCGGGTCGAGGACCGCGTTGGGCTCGTCGGCCTGGTCGGTGTCGGCGCCGCCGTAGGCCAGCAGCGCGATGCCCTGGGCGCCGCCGACGGCCCACACCTCGTCGACGCCGAGGAGCGCGCACGCGGCGAGGATGGTCGGATGCGGCCAGCCGCCGAAGTCCTTCTGCGGGGGCGAGGCGACGACGAGCGATCCGACGCCGGCCTCCTGCGCCGGGACGACGTTCATCACGACCGATGACGGGTAGACCGCATTGCCGCCGGGGACGTAGAGGCCGACCCGGCGGACCGGGATCCACTTCTCGCTGACCACGCCGCCGTCGACGACCTGGGTGCGGGTGGTCTCCCGACGCTGGTCGGCGTGGACCTTGCGGGCGCGGGTGATCGACTCGCGCAGCGCGTCGGCGACCTGGGGGTCGAGTCCCTCGAGCGCCTCGGCGATGACCTTCGCCGGGACGCGCACCGAGGGCGGCCTGATGCCGTCGAACTTCTCCCCGAACTCCAGTGCGGCGGGCGTGCCCTTCTCTGCGACCGCATGCACCACCGGCGTCACCGTGTCGAGGACGGCATTGACGTCGGTGCCCCCACGGGGAAGCGCGCGACGCAGTTCGGCGAGCGTCGGCGTGCTACCGCGCAGGTCAATTCGGGCGAGCATGATCTCTCCTGGTCGGTGCGGGAATTTACCCATCCAGGATACGGGTCGGCGGCCAGTGGGTTTTCCGTGCACCGAACACCGGCGCGCGACCCGCGCGGCTCGTGTGGCGGGCGTTACCCCGGTCGCCGCACGTACCGCGCGGATCGCTCACCGCCCGAACGCCGCCAGCCGATGCCTCCGCGCCGGGTGCGCATCGGGCAGGTAGGACCGTGACCTGGGACGATTCCGCCCGCAGCGTTCTGCTCGTACCCGACCGCCCTGGCAGTCGGACCTCCCCTGTCGCCGTGAGGTCGTCTGCCGCACACCTGCACAGGGCGCTCGTCACCGTCATCGGCGGCACACTTTTCGCACGTCTCACCAGCGGTGAAATCTGGACGACAAATTTGTGACATGTGCGGGTAGTACGCCGTGCGTACGGTCCCCGGGAACGAAGGCCGATGACGAACCCGAGGACGCACGACGTGACGAGACCGAATCCCAAAGTCCTGAAACACCCCGCCGTACAGATCGGGATCGGCGCGATCGCCGGTCTCGTGTTCGGCCTGATCGTCGGGGAATGGGCCGCGAACCTGGAGTTCGTCGGCGACATCTTCATCCGACTCATCCAGATGTCCATCGTTCCACTGGTTCTCAGTTCGGTCATCGTCGCGACGGCGTCGATGTCGGGCGCCGGAACGGGCCGGATCGTGGTCCGCACGTTCACCTGGATGATCGGATTCTCCGTCGTGGCCGCAGTTCTCGCGTGGGCTCTGTGCACCCTGATCAAGCCGGGGACCGGCATGGTCTTCGACGGCACGCTCGACCCGACCCTCACCGAGGACGCCGCCGAGACGACCGGTTGGCAGGACACGCTTCGTGACTTCGTGTCGACCAACGTCGTCGAGGCGATGTCGACCGCGACCATGGTGCCGATCATCGTGCTCGCCCTGTTGTTCGGCGTGGCCCTGCGCATGCAGATCACCAAGTCCGGCGACGATCGGGTGCTCACGTTCGTCGATCAGATCCAGCAGATCGTGCTCACCATGATCCGCCTCGTCATGCACATCGCTCCCGTCGGCGTGTTCTGCCTGCTGGCACCCCTGTCCGGCGACGTCGGATTCTCCGTCGTGACAACGGCATTGAAGTACCTGGGCACCACCGCACTCGGGGTCGCGATCCTGTTCGTCCTGTTCGTCGTCGTGGTCACCGCACGCACGCGACTCAATCCGTGGCGGCTTCCCGGCAAGCTGACCGAGCAGACCGCGATCGCCGTCACCACCACCAGTTCCGCGGTCACCTTTCCCACCGTCCTGAAGAACACCGTCGAGAAGATCGGCGTCAGTCAGAAGGTCGCCAACTTCACCTTGTCGATCGGCCTGACCATGGGTTCCTACGGCGCGGTCCTCAACTACATGATCGTGGTGATGTTCCTCGCACAGGCCGGCGGCGTGGACCTGACGATCGGGATGATCGCGCTCGGCATGGCACTGGCGATCCTGTTGAACATGGGAACGATCACCGTCCCGGGCGGTTTCCCCGTCGTCGCGACCTTCCTCGCCACATCGCTGGATCTTCCCCTCGAGGCCGTGGGACTGCTCATCGCCGTCGACTGGTTCACCGGGATCTTCCGCACCTTCCTCAACGTCAACGGCGACACCTTCGTCGCGATGCTCGTGGCGAACGCCGACGACGAGATCGACCGCGACGTGTACTACGAGCGCAAGGCGGTGGTCTCGGAGGAGATCGATGTCGCCGAGTACGCGGACGCCATCGCATCCGCCGACGCCGCCGACTGACGGATCTCGCGCCCGCGTCGAAGGTCCCGGCGTCCCGTCCGTCCTTGTTACCCACCGCCTCCGGGTCCTTGGCCCCCTATAGTCCCAGAGTTGCTGCGGTGGCGGTTTTCCCGCAGTAACGTCACCGACATGCCTGCCTACTGGGTCATGTTCGTGGTCGCTCTGGTCTCCTGCCTGATCATCGGGATCGGGTTCTTCCTCGGAATCCCGGGCCCCAAGGACTGAGCGTCCCTCCTCTCACGGCCGGGCACCCTCGTGCGCGCCGGGAACCGCCGTGTGTTCGAGGCGGACCTCGCCCCATCCCGCTCGCGTCGATCACCGATCCCCGGTGCGGAATGTGTGCGGTCGTTCGCCTGGCGGCTCCGCCGAGGTGGAAAGACGATCTCGAGCGCTATGCGACTCGACGATCTCGTCCACCACGGCAGCGCCCGCGACGGCGATGCAGAATCCGCCCGATCAGCGCTACGCCGAGGACGTTCGAAGTCAGATGAGACCGACCGGCGCGGGGACGCGACTCAGCGAACGCGCGCCCGCATCAGCGAGACGTTGTAGTCGGTCCAGGTCGACAGGGTGAAGTACAGGTCCTCACCCGCCGACCACGGGTGCATGAACCCGCCGTACAGCTGGGCGTACTTCGACGAGTGGACGAGCTCCGACGGCTCCGACCACAGGCCCTGCGGCTCCCGGGCCTTGCGCAGGACGATCGCGCCCCGGAACGCGTCGAGATAGGTCATCTGCCAGCGGTCGGTCGACTCGTCGTAGCGGACGTTGATCTCGCCGGCCGGGCCGCCGATGATCACCGACGCCGCGTTGCCGTCGCGCGCCGGAACCCACTTGCCGTCACGCCAGTACTGGTAGGCGGTCTTGTTCAGGATGTGGTCGCGGTGCACGCGGGCGACACCCACCGAGCCGATACGCCCGTTGGGCGTGCCGAACATGTACACGTGGTCGCCCTTCGGGACCATGGACGACACCTGGAACTGGCTGACGCCGAAGATGTTGTCCCAACGCGCGTACGGATCCTTGACCCACGTCGAACCGCCGTCGTCGGAGTAGGCCAGGCCGCCGTAGTTGGTCAGCCACAGGCCCGGGATCTCTCCCCACGTCCGCACCGACATGTAGCTCATGTACTGCCGGTCGCCGACCGCGAAGCCCGAGGTCGGGATGACGGTGATCTCGTAGTGGTCGATACGCCGGGCGCTCAGCAGTTCGGCCGCGTGGCAGCGGCTGTCCTGGATCATCGTGTCGATGAACAGGCCGTCGGAGAGGTCCTTGTCCGACGAGAACCCGAGCACGTTGCTGCGCCAGTCACGGCCGTTGGCGCCGGGCGGACGGAAGCCCTTGCCGAAGGTGTCGCCGAAGACGATCGCGACCTTGTCCGGCTCGGCCTCCCACATGATCCCCAGGTCGGTGCCGTTGATCTGCCAGCGCTTGTCGGTGCGGCTCGTCGAGCCCTGGCCCGTCACGGTGCCGACCCACTCGTGTCCCGAGACCCGCGGCGGGGTCGGTTTGGGCGCGACCGGACCCGCGTCGACGCCGGGGTTCACCTTCGCGGGACGGGGCGGCAGCGGCGGCGGGTTCGGGTTGGGCACCGGGACCGGGATGTTCTTGGGCGCCGGGTCGAGGGTGATCTTGGGGAACTCGAGGCTCAGCGCGGGCCCGCCGGCACCCGGCTTCGGCTTGGGCGGGTCGGTGATGTCCGGGCACGGGTCCGAACACGGGTCCTTCGGCGGCGGCTCCGACGGGATGCGCACCACGGGCTTCTCCGGTGCCGGCTCGGGCACGGGCAGGATTCGCGGGTACGGCAGCGGGATGGACAGCCGGTCCGGGAGGCGCGGGAGCAGGTCCAGCGGATTTCCGGGGATGGGCTTGCGCTCGGGCGGCAGGTCGGCCTCGCAGCCGGAACTCGGCAGCTCTCGCTGCGGCTTCGGCTCGCGTGGGCGGCGGCGGTGGTCCCGCCCAGTGCGGTTCCGGCGACGACGGCCGCGGCGAGCCAGCGAGTGCCGGCGGAACAGAGAATCGACCGTCTCTTGTGTGTCTAGGCCTGGTCCGCGTTGCCCTTGCGCCACTGCTCCCACGGGATGTTCCAGTCACCGAGTCCGTCGGTGCCAGACAGCGTGCCGCCCGTGGTGTTCTTCACGATGACCGGGTCACCGCGCAGCGTGTTGTTCATGACCCACAGCGCGTTCTCCGGGCTCAGGTTGAGGCAGCCGTGGCTGGTGTTGGTGTTGCCCTGCGCCCACATCGACCAGGGGGCCGAGTGGAAGAAGATGCCGCTGTAGGACATGCGGGTCGCGTAGTCGACCGGGGTGCGGTACCCGTTCGGCGAGTTCGTCGGCACGCCGTAGGTCGACGAGTCCATGATGATGTGGTCGTGCTTGTCGGCGACCAGGTAGATGCCGTTGTCGGTCTCGTCGCCCGGCTTGCCCATCGACGTCGG
Organism: Gordonia paraffinivorans; assembly: GCF_900683595.1. Taxonomy (NCBI): domain Bacteria; kingdom Bacillati; phylum Actinomycetota; class Actinomycetes; order Mycobacteriales; family Gordoniaceae; genus Gordonia; species Gordonia paraffinivorans. Next base: position 156,382 of record NZ_CAACYD010000001.1, read on the forward strand.
CATGGTCTTGATGACCTTGCCGTCACGCTCGAAGACCACCTGCTTGGTGTTGTCGTCGGCGGTGATGACCATCTTGCGGCCGATGGTGAAGTGGGTGCTGACGTTCTCCTGGCCGTAGAGGCCGTCGCCGAGGTCGATGCCGTAGGTGTTCACGGAGACCTTCACCTTGGTGCCAGGCTTCCAGAACTCCTTGGGACGCCAGCGCACCTCGCTGTCGCTGATCCAGTAGAAGGCGCCCTCGACCGGCGGGTCGGTGGTGACCTTGATCGCCCGCTGGGCGGCCCGTCGGTTCGGGATCGGCTCGTCGAACTTCACCGCGACCGGCTGGCCGATGCCGACGGTCTCGCCGGGGCTCGGCGTGAGGTAGGCCTGGGTGAGGTTGTTGGGGCTGCTCGTGGTGAAGCTCACCCGCTTGTTCACCGTGCCGCCGATGCCGATGGCCTCGGCGTCGAGCGTGTAGGTGCGGTTGTAGCCGAGGGCCTCGGCGCTCGTCCAGACCGTGTCGTCGTCGGCGAAGCGTCCCTTGAGCGGGGTGCCGTCTGCCTTCGTGATCAGGACGCGCTTGAGCGTGCCCTCGGTGGTCTTGACGGTGATCGGCGCGCCCGGCAGGACCCCGACGGAGTTGTCCGCGAGCGGCTTGGCGCCGTCGGCGGTGTCGTCCTCGGTGGAGATCTCGATGTCGGGCTTGAGCAGGTCGTCGAAGAGGCTCGAGCTGGTCACGTTGTCGCTGTAGGACGCCTCATGTGAGCACGACGTCACGAGTGCGATGACCGCGAGCAGAACACCACTGATCATCAGCGGCATCCGTCGAGTACGACCGATACCCATCTCTCTCCCGCCTGAGTCGACCAACTCTTGTGACCTGGTCGGCAGTTGCCTCCCCGAATCACGCTCCAGTATACGAGAATCCGCGACGAACACCGGGGCGCGTCATCCGATCGTCTGCGTGTCCGGTCATCGGTGACCGGAAACCCGCCGACATGACACAAGACGCCCCGCAATCCTGCGAGGCGTCTTGTGAATCTCTGTGCGCCATCAGGGACTCGAACCCCGAACCCGCTGATTAAGAGTCAGCTGCTCTGCCAATTGAGCTAATGGCGCTTGCCGTTTGTCGCTGTCGGGCTTGCCTCCCGGCGACGGGAAAGAACATTACATGACACTCTCGCCAGATGTGAAATCACCTGGTCGGAGAGGATTTTTCCGATGCTCTCCCCCGACTCGGCCGGGCGGGAGACCCCGACGCGGCCCGCAGCCGGCTCAGCTCACGATCTTGCGGACCACCAGCACGAGCACGAGCGCTCCGACGCCAGCGATCGTGTACTTCACCGCCGGGGTCTGCAGGGTGGCCAGGGCACGCGACTTCGCGTCGTCTGCGAGACGCTGCGGATTCGCGCGTTCGGCCAGCGCGTCGAGCGTGTTGGCGAGGTCCTCACGGGCCTTCGCGATCTCCTGCTCGATACGTTCGGTATCTCCGGCCACTGTGCATCCTTCCGGCGCTTCTCGCTGCAGGCGCACGCGGTCTCACGCCTGCGCCACTGACTGTCAAGATCGCCGCCGAACGGCGGCGACTCGATGCTACGACATCCTCACGTGCCGTCAGGTGCCCATGGACTAGCCTGACTTGCATGTCAGAGGTCACTCCCCCCGCCGAGGCAAAGCGTCTGTCCGTCGGTGATCGCGCACCCGCATTCACCCTGCCCGACGCGAACGGCGATCCGGTGTCGTTGTCGGACTACGCGGGACAGAAGGTCATCGTGTACTTCTACCCGGCGGCCGCCACCCCGGGCTGCACCAAGCAGGCGTGTGATTTTCGCGACAATCTCGCCGAGCTGAACGAGGCCGGCCTCGCGGTGCTCGGCATCTCGCCGGACAAGCCCGCGAAACTTCAGAAGTTCATCGAGAAGGAGGGCCTCAACTTCCCCCTCCTGAGCGATCCGGAGAAGAAGGTCCTCGCCGAGTGGGGCGCATTCGGCGAGAAGAAGATGTACGGCAAGACCGTCACCGGCGTCATCCGCTCGACGTTCCTGGTCGACGAGGACGGCAAGATCGCCCTCGCGCAGTACAACGTCCGTGCCACCGGGCACGTCGCGAAGCTGCGTCGCGATCTGTCGGTGTGACCCGCGGAGTCGGTGAGCGAGAACCATGACGGGGTCGACCGAACCACTGGTCCCGCGTAAGCGACCCACCCAGGAGCGCAGCAGGCGCAAGTTCCAGGCGATGCTCAACGCCGCGCGCGAGTTGCTCGTCGAGGTCGGGTTCGAGTCGTTGACGTGTGAGGAGATCGCGGCGCGGGCCGAGGTCCCGATCGGAACCCTCTACCAGTACTTCGCCAACAAGTACGTGATCGTCTGCGAGCTCGACCGGCAGGACACCGTCGACGTCCGCGAGGAGCTCACCGCCTTCGCCAACGAGGTGCCGTCGCTGGAGTGGCCGAGCCTGCTCGAGAAGTTCCTCGATCACCTCGCCGCGCTGTGGCGCACCGACCCGTCGCGGCGGGCGGTGTGGCTCGCGGTCCAGTCGACGCCGGCCACGCGGGCGACCGCGTCGGAGAACGAGCGGGTGCTCGCCGCGCAGGTCGCGCGGATGCTCGCGCCGCTCACGCCTTCCCAGCGTGAGCGCCGCGAGATGATGTCGCAGGTGCTCGTCCACACCGCGTACTCGCTGCTGAGCTTCTCGGTGCAGGACGGTCACGACCACGAGGAGACCGTCGCCGAGCTGAAGCGGATGCTCGCCGGCTACCTGCTCCTCGAGGAGTCGACGCAGGTCACGAGCTGACCCGAGCCGGACCTGACCGCCCTAATGGCCCTCGAGGATGGCCACCGCGGCGGCGGTGTCGCCGTCGTGGGTCAGCGACACATGGATCACGGTGTCGCGCAGGTGGTCTCCGACCTCGCCCGACACGCGGACGGCGGGCCGCCCCCAGGTGTCGGTGACGACCTCGATGTCGCTGTGCCGGATCTGCGGCAGCAGGGGCGACCGGGAGAAGCGACTCACCGACCAGGCCTTGATCACGGCCTCCTTGGCCGCCCAGCGGGCGGCGAGATGCCGTGCGTCGTCGCCGGTCCCGGCCGCCGAGTCCCGACGTTCGCCGACCGTGAACCGGTCGGCGAACGTCGTACCCGGCTGCCGGAGCTGCTCGGCGAACTCCGGGATCGACACGATGTCGATCCCGACTCCGAGAACGCTCATCTCCGCTGTACCGTCGCCGTCCGTCACGATCGCTCGTCGGCGCCGACGGCATCCGCCGGACGGTAGACGTCGGACTCGGACAACCTGACCCGCGGGTCGAGCAGCAGGCCCGCCTCGGCGTCGTGCTCGTCGACCGACTCGTCGAACCGGCGGTTCGGCGGACGCTGGTAGGCCGGCTCGCCGCCGCAGAGCGTCTGCAGGAAGCGCTGGTGGCCCTGGCGTTCCCGCTCCGCGGCGCGCGTGCGGTAGGACTCGCGCTCCTCGGGGGCGAGGGAGGCGATGAAGGCCTCCGGATGCACCACCGCGATGAGCCCGGACACGTGACCGAAGCCGAGGCTGGTGAGCAGGCCCGCCTTGAGCGGGAACCGCTCCCCCAGCCGCAGGGTCTCGCGCGGCCACACCAGATGCGGGTACTCCTGCATCTGGTCGTCGACGCAGTCGAGGCTCCGGTTCGGCGGGACGACGCCGTCGCGCAGCATCTGGCACAGTCCGATCAGCTGGAAGGCGGCGGCGCCGCCCTTGGCATGACCGGTGAGCGACTTCTGCGACACGACGAACAACGGCGCGCCCTTGCTGCGGCCGATGGCGTCGGCGAGACGCTCGTGCAGCTCGGATTCGTTGGGGTCGTTGGCCTTCGTCGAGGTGTCGTGCTTGGAGACCACGGCGACGTCGTCGGCGGACACACCGAGCGATGCGAGCGCGGTGGCCAGTGGCGAGGACTGCGCACCGCGCGCCGCGCCCAGGGCACCGAGACCCGGGGCCGGGATCGAGGTGTGCACACCGTCGCCGAAACTCTGCGCCCACGCGACCACGCCGAGGACCGGCAGGCCCATCTGCGCGGCCACGTCGCCGCGGGCGAGGAGAATCGTTCCGCCGCCCTGCGATTCGACGAAGCCGCCGCGACGCCGGTCGTTGGCCCGCGAGAACCGGCGGTCGTCGATTCCGCGTTCGGACATCTTCGCCGACTCGGCGGTCGCCGACATCGCGCCGAAACCGACGATGCCCTCGATGCCGAGGTCGTCGAACCCGCCGGCCACCGCGAACAGCGCCTTGCCGAGCCGGATCTTGTCGACGCCCTCCTCGACCGACACCGCCGCCGTGGCGCAGGCCGCGACCGGGTGGATCATCGCGCCGTAGGAGCCGACGTAGGACTGGACGACATGTGCGGCAACGATGTTCGGCAGGGCCTCCTGCAGGATGTCGTTGGCGTTGGCCTCGCCGAGCAGGGTGTTGATGTACAGGTCCCGCATCGAGGCCATGCCGCCCATGCCAGTGCCCTGCGTGTTGGCGACCAGGCCCGGGTGCACCCAGCGCATCAGCTCGCTCGGGGTGAAGCCCGACGACAGGAACGCGTCGACGGTGGCGACGAGGTTCCACAGCGCGACCCGGTCGATCGACTCGACCATGTCCGGGCTCACGCCCCAGCGCACCGGGTCGAAGCCGGTCGGGATCTGACCGCCGACGGTGCGCGAGAGCGAGAACCGGCGCGGCACACGGATCTCCGTGCCCGCCAGGCGGGTGACCTGCCAGTCGCCGTCGGCGGTCTGGGCGATCCGGGTCTTCTCCGGGTTCGCGGCCGCGAAGGCGCGCGCCTCGGCCTCGGAGTTCACCGTGAAGGTGAGGTCCTCGTCGAGGAACACCGAGGTGAGCAGCGGCGAGGTGTTGTCGACCATCGCGCCGTCGTCCTCGTAGCGGCGGATGCCGCAACGCTCGACGACCTCGTCGTGGTACCGCTCGGCGATCTCGCTCTCCGGCACCGGGTCACCGGTCTCGGTGTCGTACCAGCCGGGCTTCGGGGCCGAATCCCAGTGGATCAGGCCGGTGTTCCACGCGAGTTCGAGAACGCCTGCGGCCGAGAGCTTCTCGTCGACCTCCATCTCGAAGCGGGTGCGGGCCGAACCGTACGGCCCGAGCTCGCCGGCTCCGACGATGACCACCAGGTCCTCGGGCCGCGCGCTGATCGACGGCCACTGCGGGCGCAGGGCGCGCGGGGCGCGAGCCGGGGCCGGGAGCGCGGCCACGGTGGCCTGCTCCGGTGTCTCGGCGTCGTCCTCGGCCTTCTCCGCGGCCGCGGCTGCGGTCGCGGCGAGCGCCTTGAGGTCGGTGGAGGCGTCGAGCCCGCCGGTGAAGTCGGCGAGAATCGGCGCGTCGACCGCGGCGGCACGCTGCTCGGGGGTGCACAGCGTCAGCAGGTTCGCGGCCATCTCGTCGGTGCTCCAGGTGCGCACTCCCGCGGCCTCGACCGCCTCGACCATGCCGTCGTTGTGGCCCATGAGTCCGGTGCCGCGGACCCAGCCGATGAGGGCGTGGGCCAGCGTGGTCTTCGAGCCCCACGACTCCTCGGCCGACCAGCGCTGGACCAGCGCGTCGAGGGCCGCCTTGCTCTCGCCGTACGCGCCGTCGCCGCCGAACATGCCGCGGTTGGGCGAGCCGGGCAGCACGACGTGCAGGCGTGCGGCGATGTCGTGGTCGGAGTGGGCGTCGGCCAGGCCTGCGATGAGCCGCTCGACCGACCACAGCAGGACCTTCATCTCCAGCTCGGCGCGGGCACCGGCCTCGGTGAGGTCGCCGGCCACTCGCGGGGCGGCGAACGGGAAGAGCATGGTCGGCTTCATCGCCGGCTTGACGACCGCGGTGGTGCCGCCGAGGTTCTCGGTCTGCTCCCCCGCGACCCAGGCGACCAGGTCGTCGACGTCGGCGTAGGACGCCATGTTGGCCGGGGCGATCCACAGCGCGGCGCCGGTGCGGGCGTTCTCGCGGTAGAGCTTCTTGTAGAACGCGAGCCGCTCGGAGTCCAGCCGCGAGGTCGTCGCGATGACCGTGGCGCCTCCGGCGAGCAGGCCGGCGACGACGCCCGAGGCGATCGATCCCTTGCTGGCACCGGTGACGACGGCGATCTCGCCGCTGTAGACGCCCTTCCCGGTGTCCTCGGCGGCCCGTGCGATGGCCTCGAAGAGGCGTGCGTGCACGGCGTTCCCGGACGACAGCGCCTTGCCCTGCCACCAGGTGGCGTGGTCGGCGACGGTGGCACCGGCGCCGACGAAGCGGGCGACGATCTCCTCGAAGTCGTCCTCGACCTCGTGGGCGTCGGTCAGCCAGAGCCGGACGAGGTCCTCGCGGGCGGTGGCCCACCGGTCGTCGACGAGCACGACCTTGGCGGAGTCGAAGGCGGGTGCGACCGTGCGGGCCCAGTCGGCGCCCAGCTCGGCGCTCACCAGCTCGGCGATCTCGGCGTTCGGATCGCCGGCGACCTCGGCGAGATCGGCGGTCTCGGCCAGGCCCAGCTTCTCCAGGATGGTGTACGCCGCCGACGCCAGGGCGCCGGAACGTCCGGTGATCTGCTCGGTGAACTCTCCCAGCGCGGCCGCGTCGACCGTTGCGCCGGCGCCGGTGTCGCCGGCGGGCTTGCTCACGGCGATGCCCTTCTGGGCGCCGACCGCGGTGACCGCCCGGTCGATGAGCGCGTCGAGTGCGTCGGCGTTGGCGACCGGACCGTCGAGCAGGTTGCCCAGTGCCTCCCCGCGCACCGAGGCGCCCTCACGGGTGCCGAGGGCGAGCGCGACGGTGGTGTGCAGTCCCCAGCCCGGCCCGAGCTGCCAGACGTTGCTCACCCGGTCGGTGATGTAGTTCTGGCGCTTGCCCAGCGGGCCGAGCACCTTGCGGATCTGGTCGCTGACGGCGTCGGTGAGGACCGCGCCGAGCGGGCGATAGCCGCGCGCAAGGGATTCCACGGTCGTCGACAGGGCGACCATGTCGGCCTCGGCGGCACCGTCGATGGCGCCGAGCCCGAGCTCGCCGCCGATGTCGAGCAGCAGCTGGTTGCGGCGTGAGGACACGCCGTCGCACAGCGCCTCGATGGTGTCCGCGGAGCCGATCTGATCGACGCGCATCTTGGTCCACAGCGCGATGACGGACTTCACCGCGTCCGACGGGGTGAAGGCGATGTCATCGGGACGGGGCCCGCCCGCGGGTGCGGCCGCGGCGGGTGCCGGGGCGGCCGGGGCCGGGGCCGCGGCTTCGGCGGCGTCTGCGGGGGCGGACTCCTCTGCCGGGGCGGCGATCTCGTCCTCCTCGGGCTCGTGTCCGACGTCCTTGGCCAGGATCACGTCCGAGTCGCGTTCGACGTTGACGACCTCCGTGGTGGCCGAGGCGTAGTCGTCGAGCTTGAGGGTGTTGGTCGCCAGGCCGGCCAGCGTCGGTGCACCCTTCAGGCCGATCTCGACGAAGCGCTGCACGCCCAGGCCGTTGCGCTCCGGGCCGCTGAACAGCAGGTCCTGGGTCTCGATCCAGCGCACCGGGCTGGCGAACTGCCAGGCCAGCAGCTCGATCAGGATCACGCGCGCCAGCCGGGCGGGCTCGGCGGCCCAGGAGTCCCAGTCGGCGAGGACCTCGTTCAGCGGATCCGACGGCACCAGAGCCGCGATCTCCTCGACGAAGTCGCGTCCGAGATTGAACAGGCGCGGCACCAGGTTCGGGATGTAGCGCCCGACGAGGACGTCGGCGTCGATCTCATGCGGCAGCAGGTCCTCGAGCTTGTGTCGGAACTCCGGCACGCCCGCGCGCAGCACGGTCGAGTGGAACGGGACGTCGATGCCCGGGATGAGGATGAACGCCCGCTTGCCGCCGAATTCGGCACGGCGGCGGTCGATCTCCGCCTCGAGTGCCTTCAGCCCGCGGACGGTGCCGGCGATCGCGTACTGCGACCCGAGGAGGTTGAGGTTGACGACCTCCAGGAACTCGCCGACCTGCTCGCCGAGACCGGACACGAAGTCGGTGACCTCGGCGTCGGCCAGGCCGAACTGGCTCGGGCGGATGGCCGCCATCCGGTAGTTGCTGCGGCCCTGCTCGTCGCGCGGCACCAGGTGGTGCATCGCCTCGCCGCGCTGGAACACGACCTCGAGGACGGCCTCGAGCGGGAGCACTCCGGCGCACGCGGCGAGTGCGTTGTACTCGCCGACCGAGTGGCCGCAGGTGATCGCGCCCTCGACGAAGCCGCCGGCCTCCTTGAGCTCGGCGATCTGCGCGACACCCAGGGTGGCCATGGCCACCTGGGTGAACTGCGTCAGGTACAGCACGCCGTCCGGGTGCTGGTAGGTGGTGCCGTTGGCGACGAGCTTGGTCGGGTTGTCGCGGACGACGGCGAGGATCGAGAAGCCCAGCGCCTTGCGGGTGTGCTTGTCGGCCCGGTCCCAGATGTCGCGCGCGGCCTTGGACCGCGAGCGGGCGTCGAGCCCCATCCCCTTGGTCTGGATGCCCTGGCCCGGGAACGCGTAGACGGTGCGCGGCGCGGCGAGCAGGCCGGTGGCGCTCATGACGAGGTCGTCGCCGACCTTGGCGCTGACCTCGACGACCTCGCGGCCCTTGTCGAGGCCGACGCGGTCGACGCGCACGGTGATGGTGTCGCCGAGGCGCACCATGCCGAGGTAGCGGGCGGTCCAGCCGACCAGCGGACGCGGCGACGGGATCGGGTTCTTCGCATCGGTCGCGGTGACGACCTGCTGGGCCGCCGCCGACAGCCACATCCCGTGCACGATCGGGTCGCCGAGACCGGCCAGCTTCGCCGCCGAGGCATCGGTGTGGATCGGGTTGCGGTCGCCGGAGACCACGGCGAAGCCGTTCATGCGGCTCGGCGCGGTGATGGTGGCGGTGCGCAGCAGCTTGCGGGTGGCCGAACGCTCGTCGTCGAGCGCGCCGCCGGCCCGCAGCGGGGCGGTCAGTTCGGCATCGCCGAGGCGGCCGCGGATCGCGAAGCGCTCCTCGAGCGTCGCGACCGGCCCGGCCTCGCCGACGATCTCGACCGAGACCTCGATGACCCGGCCGACCTCGGAGTCGTGGACCGCGCCCGTGCGCGCGGTCACGGTCAGATCGGTGGCCTCGGTGGGGATCTCGCCGGTCACGTGGATGGCGTGATCGAGGTGGACCAGATCGAGCAGACCCTCGACGACCGGGGTTCCGGCTTCGGTGCGGGCGGCGCCGATGACGCTGAACACGCTCGGCCAGCAGGCTCCGACCAGGGTGTCGGGGACGGCGAACCCGAAGGGCTCGGTCGGGGTCGTGGGACGCAGGTGCGCCGGCAGCGAGAACCCGGTCACCGAGGCGTGATCGGCCACCGAGTCGGGCTGCCAGGTGATGGTGGTGGTCGCGACGCCGTCGGTCACCTCGGCCAGCGACCCGCCGGCGGCGACGGTGAGGATCTCGCGCATAGCGGCCGACGCGTCGTCGAGGCCGACGATCGGCGCGCCGCCGTCGCGGACCCCCGCGCCGGCCACGATCGGGATGCGCACGGACGCACCGGAGATCGGGACGACGAGGTCGAAGCGGACGGAGTCGCCCTCGGACGCGGTCTGTTCGAGAACGGCACCGGTGGGGGCGTGCTCGGCACGCTCCGGCGCGACGGCGGTCCAGCGGTCGACGTCGCCGAGCAGCGCGATCGGGTTCGGCACGATGCGGCCGGCCCAGCTCACGTCGGCGGATTCGATGACGGCGGTCAACGCGCCGACCTCGTCCACGCGACCCGCGCGATGACGCGAGGCGACGGGCACCGGGCGCTCGCCCGCGGTCTTCAGGTCGGTGACGACCCGGGCCTCGAAGCGGTCGAGGAGTTCGCCGACCGGCTCGTCGACGCGGGTGATGCCGGCGACGGCCACCGGGCCGGGGATGATGCAGACCTCGTCGGCGCTGTAGCGCGGATCGTGTGCCTGCCACAGCGAGTCGCTGCGCCACCAGCGGCGCACGTCCTTGTCGATGACCGGGACGAAGTTGACGGGCTTGCCCGGCGTGCGGCAGAGCTCGAAGAAGAACGCGACGTCGGCCGGATGCAGGATGTCGGTGTCGATCTCGGGGTAGGCGCTGCCCAGCGCGTCGATCGCGGCATGCGGGTCGTCGGTGGTCGAGATGTCGGCGAACATCGTCGGGATGGGCCCGGAGTCCTGCTGGTGCATGCGGGCCTCGGTGCGCTGCAGCATCTCGACGAACCGCTGCTGCCAGGTGATGTCGGCCCACGGCAGGTGGTCGCCGTGCGCGTCGCCCACGGCCAGGGTCGCGTAGCGCTCGAGCCACTGGCGGTAGGTCATGGTCTCGACGTCGCCGAAGTACGGCTTGGCGGTGACGGCCATCGCCGCGATGATCTCGTCGCGGCGCGCGGCCACGGCCTCGGCGTCGCCGGCGACCTCGTCGAGCAGACGTCCGCACCGCGACGCGGCGTTGTCGACCTCGTGGATGTCGGCGCCGAGTTGCGAACGGCCCGAGGCCATTCCGGCGGTGGCGTGGCCCGCGCCGATCCACTCGTCGATGCCCGCGGTCTCCACCAGCATCTTCTTGACGTCGGGGTTGGTGGTGGCCTCCTTGGTGGCCATCGCCGCGGTGCCGACGAGGATGCCGTCCAGCGGCATCACCGGGTGGTCGTGCGCCGTCGACCAGACGCCGGTGAGGTATTCGCTGGCGCGTTCGGGGGTGCCGATGCCGCCGCCGACGCAGATCACGACGTTCGGCCGTGCGCGCAGCTCGGCGTAGGTGGCCAGCAGCAGGTCGTCGAGGTCCTCCCACGAGTGGTGGCCGCCGGCGCGGCCGCCCTCGATCTGGACGATGACCGGGTGGTGCGGGACCTCGGCGGCGATCCGCACGACCTGCCGGATCTGTTCGACCGTGCCCGGCTTGAACGCGACGAAGCGCAGACCCGCCTCGACGAACTCCTCCACCAGAGCCACCGCGTCCTCGAGCTCGGGGATGCCGGCCGAGACGATCACGCCGTCGATCGGGGCGCCCTGCGCACGCGCCTTCTGCACCAGCCGCTTCCCGCCGAGCTGCAGCTTCCACAGGTACGGGTCGAGGAACAGCGCGTTGAACTGCGCCTCGCGACCGGGCTCGAGCAGGTCGGTGAGGGTGGCGATGTTGCGGGCGAAGATCTCCTCGGTGACCTGGCCGCCGCCGGCGAGCTCGGCCCAGTGGCCGGCGTTGGCCGCCGCGGCGACGATCGCCGGGTCCACGGTGGTGGGGGTCATACCGGCCAACAGCATCGGCGAACGGCCGGTGAGGCGGGTGAAGGCGGTCTCGACGACGGTGCGGCCATCGGGCAGTTCGACGAGTGTGGGGGCGAACTGCGACCACGGCGCGGCGACCTCGGGGACGCCGCCCGGGGTGAACAGGTTGCGCTGGCCCACGCGCAGCGCGGCCGGCACCAGCCCCACGCCCTGGCCGCGCACGAGCGGGGCGGTCAGGCGGGTGGCGGTGTCGGCGGGACCGAAGTCGAGGATCCACTTCGCGCCGCCGGCGACGACCTCGTCGATCTCGGCGACCCAGTCGACGTGGTCGACCAGGATGGATTGCGCGTGACGGGTGGCGAGTTCGCGATCGATGCCGCACTCGCCGGCCCACTCGCCCACGAGCTCGACCGCCTCGGCCATCGCCGGGTGGTGGAAGGCGACCGAGACCTGGAGATGGTCGAACCTCGGGGAGAACGGGGCACCGCCGGTCAGCTTGCGCTTGCGCCGGTCGGCTTCGTCGGCGGCGATGCGCTCGCACAGGGCGGCGAAGCCGGCGAGGTGGCGCGGAGCCCCGGAGAGCACGAGGGCGTTGCGGCTGTTCTTGATCGAGACCACCGGCGCGGTGGCGAGGTCGCCCTCGTTCAGGCCGGCCCGGTACTCGGCGAGGATCTCGTCGATGCGCTTGGGCGCGACGTTCGCGACGGCGAGCATCGGGGTGCCGTCGGTGGTCACGCCGAGCCCGCGGCGACGAGCGACGAGCGAGCCGGCGGCGCCGATGAGGTGGGCGATCGCGAGCAGGAGCCCCTGTCCGCCCTCGACGGCGTTGCCCTCGGCCCCGACGGCGTCGATGGCCAGCGAGCCCTGGGAGTGGCCGACGACGGCGCTCGGGGGCACCGCGGCGGTGTCGAGGCCCTGCTTGCGGAGCGCCTCGACGGCGGCGAGCTGCGTCAGCAGCACGCCGGGGCCGGAGAGCGTGAAGTCGGCGAGTGCGGTCTCGGACGGGACCTCTTCGCCGGCGTCGTGGGCATGCACCCAGGCCAGCGGGTGGAAGCCGTCGCCGCGCGCGACGACCAGCTGGTCGGCGACGGGATCGAGGAGTCGCTCGGCCGCCTCGACGATCTTGGCGATCCGGTGCTCGAGGTCGGCGTCGACCACCAGCTCGGCGAGCGTGGGCAACCACGCGCCTCCCTGTCCGCCGAAACTGATCGCGTAGGGCTCGCCCTGCGTGAGCCGATCGATGAGCGTGGTGGTCGGGCGTTCGGCGTTGGCTGCGCCTTGCGAGCCGGTGCGGAACTGGTCGACGGTCACGGGTACTCCTCTGTGGTGGTCTGTCTTCGGCGGTCGGCGGAGTGTCGGTGGCAGGCGGGAGCGCCGCGGGTCTCATCGGTGAGATGGATGCGTCCACGGCGCCGGTGGCGTCGGACACTCGGACCACGGCGGCCCGTCCGGGTTCGGACGAAACGCACAGTTGATGAACACGCTTGTCCCGCAGGGACATTCACGACAACGACCCGTCGTCACGAGTCGTCGTCGGCGTGAACGTGTCCCCATGATGACACACGAAAGTGAGGGATTCCTCATGTTTCCGGGTGACCTGTCGGTATACCGATCAGTAACCCCGCGGGTAACTTGAAACACCATGTCAACGGCCATCCGAAGGGTCGCGAAACCCCCAGGCCAGGCGCCGTCGATCAGCGCGCGGCGCACCCGGAACGGCCGCCCGACAGACCGTTATGAAACCGTTATGTGATGCGGCACACGTCCCGTGTCGCGACCCCGACACCCATGTGTAGAACCCTCGAGCCCCGACCCCGGTGCCCTAGAGTCGGCCCATGAGCAGTTGCATCTTCTGCGCCATCGTCGAGGGCACGGCTCCGGGGCGGATCGTCTACTCCGACGACGAGGTCGTGGGTTTCCTCGACATCCGACCGGTCACCCGCGGGCACACGCTGCTCGTCCCCCGGGTCCACTCCTCCGGGCTCGACGACCTCGATCCGGCCCGCGGCGCCGCCCTCTTCCGCGCGGGGCAACGTCTCGCGACCGCGATGAAGCGAGGTCCCCTGGCGGCCGACGGCGTCAACATCGCCCTCAACGACGGACGCGCGGCGTTTCAGACCGTGTTCCACACACACCTCCACGTCGTCCCCCGGCGGGCCGGCGACAAGCTCAGCTTCGCCAAGGGCTTCGTCGTGCGCCGCGACCCCGACCCGGACGAGACCGCCGAACTCCTGCGGGCCTCGCTGGAGGCCGCCGGGTGAGCCCCGCACCGGGGCCCGGGTCGCCCGACGCCGAGGTCGGCGAGATCATCCCCGCCGCCGTCGCCGACCTCGTCCGCGATGCGGACTGGATCACCGTGTTCAGCGGCGCCGGGATGTCAGCGGACAGCGGCATCGCGACCTTCCGCGACGCCCAGACCGGCCTCTGGGAGACCTTCGACCCCTCCGAACTGGCCACCCCGGAGGCCTGGGAGCGCGATCCCGCCCTCGTATGGGGCTGGTACCGCTGGCGCGCCCGGGAGGTCCTCACCGCCGAGCCGAACGCCGGACACCGGGCGCTGGCGGAACTGGGGTCCTCCCGCACCGTGATGGTGGTGACGCAGAACGTCGACGATCTACACGAACGCGCCGGGAGCAACGTCGTCAGCCATCTGCACGGCAGTCTCTTCGCGCCTCGATGCGCCGACTGCGGAACCCCGTACGACGGACCCGAGGCACACCCGACGCCGGCCGATCCCGACACCGAGCACATCGAGCCGCGGGTCACCCCGCCGACGTGCCCGCGCTGCGGCGGGCGGGTCCGCCCGGGCGTCGTGTGGTTCGGCGAAGCACTGCCCGCCGACGACTGGCAGCGAGCCGACCAGGCGTTCCGGGCGGCCGAGGTCGTGCTCGTCGTCGGCACCAGCGGGATCGTCTATCCCGCCGCTTCACTACCCGAACGCGCCGCACGGCAAGGCATTCCGGTCATCGAGTTCAATCCCGCGGAGTCGGCGGTCACCTCGATCGCGACTCACAGCCTGCGGGTCTCGGCCGCGGTCGGGTTGCCCGCACTCCTCCGCGCCATCGGCTAGCTGTACTGACCCGGAACGTTAGGTACAGAGTTCGGCGAGTCGACGTGACATAGGGAAGACCTCCGAGTGAGGTGTGGAGCTGTCTAAGAACCGCTCCTCAACCCGGAGGTCTTCATGTCCCACCGTAATTCACCGCTGTCCCCGACTGGCCGGTTGCGTCTGGCTCGGTGTGTTGTGGACGACCGGTGGCCACTGCGCCGCGCAGCTGACCGGTTCAACGTCTCAGTCACCACGGCCAAGCGATGGGCGGATCGCTACCGCGACCACGGGCCGGCCGGAATGGTCGACCGGTCCAGCCGGCCCCGATCGTGTCCGCATCGCACCAGCCGGCGCCGGGAACGCCGGGTCGTCGGGTTACGCGTCTCCCGCCGCTGGGGGCCAGCCCGGATCGGATACCACCTGGGGTTGAACGTCTCCACGGTGCACCGCATCCTCACCCGCTACGGCTGCCTACGACTGTCGTGGATCGACCCGGCAACCGGGGCGCCGGTACGTGCCCGCAGACGCGAGGTCCGCCGGTACGAACACCAAGCGCCCGGAGACTTGATCCACGTCGACATCAAAAAGCTCGGCAGAATCCCCGACGGCGGTGGACATCGCGTACACGGCCGCGCCCAGGGCACCCGCAACTCCAGTGCCCACCGCGAGCCTGGACGAACCCGCAAAGTTGCTGGCCGCCCCAACCTGGGGTACGCGTATCTGCATCACGCCGTCGACGACCACTCCCGCTACGCCTACTCCGAGATCCTCGCTGATGAGAAGAAGGAAACCGCGACCGCGTTCATGACTCGGGCGTTGGCGCACTTCGCCTCGATCGGTGTCACCACCGCGCGAGTGATGACCGACAACGGGTCGTGTTACCGGTCCCGCATATTTCGGGACTTGTTGCACGACAACAAGATCAAGCACAAGCGGACCAGACCGTACCGGCCGCAAACCAACGGCAAGGTCGAACGATTCAACCGGACCCTGCAGGAGGAATGGGCCTACGCCCGTCCCTACCTCAGTGAAACCGAACGCGTCGCGGCCTTCCCCGAGTTCCTTCGCATCTACAATCACGAACGCGGCCACACCGCACTCCGAGGCAACTCACCCGCCGACCGCGTACCCAACCTGTCGGGTCAGTACACCTAGACGTTCCCGCGGCAACGGGGCCGGACGCGCTGTGCGGGCGCCTCGGCAAGCGGGCGAGGTCACCTGCTCACGCGGACGGGTTCACTCCCCTGCCGTCAGGTTGATGGGCGTCCACGCCGGCGCGGCAGGCGCCCTGGGGTTCGCGGTGACCGACCCCGGCTTGCACCCGCGTGCCTCGAGCGCCGCGGCCACCTGCTCCATCACCCGATCGGGATCCAGTTCGAACTCCGATTCCCGGACGCGTACGAATTCCCAACCGCAGCGGCGCAGTTCGCGTTCACGCTCCAGATCGGACCGCGCCTGGCGCCCGGTCCCCGCGAAGGCGTCCGCGTCGCATTCGACGGCCATCCGCGCGTCGGCGCCGAGGACCACCAGATCGATGACCCGGTTGTTGACGGTGACCTTCGGGGTGACGTGATGACCGAGCGCGACCAGGCGGTTGAACACCCGTTGCTCGAGAAGGTTGTCGAACGGTTCCACCCGCCGGTCGTCGGGGACGTCGACAGGCATCGGAGGCACCGACAGGCCCTCGTGCGCGGTCATGTAGGACAGCAGCGAGTACCGGAGGTCGCCTGGTCTCAGGTCCTCGAGGGCGATCGAATGGAACAGCCACAGCTGGTCCATCGCCCGCGTCGCGGCCACGTTGACACGACGCTGGGACTCGGCCCGGGTCAGCGCCGAGATCGCGGACGGATCGGAGACCACCATCGACAAGAAGACGACCCGTCGCTCGTCGCCCTGGAAGTCGGGGGGCGTGCCGACGCGGATACGGCGCGCACGCCACGTCTCGTCGTCGACCGCAGCCCGCAACGCCTTCTCCAACGCCTCGGCCTGTTTGCTTCCGGCGAGGGCGATGACCCCGAAATCCATTCCGTCATAAGCTGAGTCGTCGAGGCAGGAGCGCAGCGCGCCGACGATCGCCTCGACCTCGGCCTCGTTGACGAGCGAGGCCCCGCTGCCGGTGGCCGTCCCGGCGACCGCGACGGTGCGCAGTGGATCGAGACGGTCGGAGCCGTACTGCCGCACGGGGATCAGCGGCGAGTTGGCGTAGAACTGCCGGGAGGAGAACTCGATGATCTCCGGCATCGACCGGAAATGCTCCCGCAACGCCACGACGTTGCCGAGCCGGCTGCGCAGCAATGAGAACAGACTCGACCGTGGGGTGAGTCCGTCGCGGAGGTATTCCGGGACATCCGGCAGGGCCGCGTCGAGTTCGGCGAACGCCTCGTCGAGCGTGGTCCCGGCGAGGCCGACGGGCGCGCACTGTTTGTCGTCGCCGACGACGATGACCCGCGGGGCCAGCCACAACAGGAATGCACTGGTGATGTCGGCCTGGGATGCCTCGTCGACGATGACCACGTCGAACGAGTGCCGCTTCGGCGGCAGTGTCTCGGCGACCTGGCTGATCGACATGATCCACGCCGGGATCGCGTTCTGCGCCACCGCCATCGCCTCTCGGGCGGCCTTGCGGAACCGGTTGGCGTGCTTGCCCGAACCCTTGCCCAGGTTGATCATGTGGTCGCGATAGGACTGCAGCGCCTGGATCTCGCCGGTCGTGGTGCGTGAGAGCAGCTCACGCCAGGCACGGGCGGAGGCCAGCCGGGTGGTCAGCTGCGCGATGTCGACCTCGAGTGCGTCGAGTTCGGCCTGGATGCGCTTCTCCGACTCGGGATCACTGCGATCGGTGATCCAGGTGTGGGCATATCGCCATGCCCACGCGGCCGACATCTCCCGGGCGCGGTCGGCCCACACCGGGTCGTCGGGGCTGCCCCACATCAGCTTCACGAGTTCGGGCGCGCGACTGCGCAGGCGCATCTGGAGCAGGTCGAGTGCGGTCTGCGCCGCCGCCGTCTCGCGTGCCTCCTTGTACGCGCGCCGCGCTTCCCGGATCGCCCCGGCATCCGCCGAGGCGAGCGCGGACAGAAGTGCGTCGCCTTCCGGCGAGGGCCCCTTCTCGAGCTCCGAGGCCAGAGCGGAGGCGTGATCGGAGAGCGCCTGCTCGGCGAGGACCGCGTCGTTGGCGGCGGCGATCGCATGCGCCTGCTCGGTGACCGCGGCGATCTCGGCGACGCTGCGCGGGCGCGGTCCTCCCGGACTGATCGCGTCGAGCTGGTGGACCAGGCGGTCGCGGCCGGTGACCAGCCGCGAGATCCACGCGAGCTGGGCGTCGAGTTGCACGAGGTGATCGACCTGGGCCGATCGCGACCCGGAGGCGTCGAACGGGACGTGGAGGTCGGCCAGGATCCGGTGCGCCTGTCCGACGGCCTCGACCACGGACAGGTGGTCGGCGACGCGCCGCAGCGACTGCTCGTCGGCGGGTTCCCGGCCGTCGACGGTGGCCCGCACCCCGGATTCCTCCACCGCCCGCTGCTCCGGCGAACGACGGAACCGGCCGCGCCACTGCCCGCCGGCGGCGAGGTGGTCGGCCGCGGCGTCGAAGATCGCGGCGTCGCCGGGGCGTTCGCCCTCGACGACGACCCGGTGGGCGCCCAGGTCGCGGTCGCGGCGGGCGGCCTCCGCGATCACCGGGGACAGCGTGGTGACCCGCGACCACAGGTGGGTGGCCTGTCCGGCGAGCAGGCGGTCGGCCATGTCGACCATCGGTGCTGGGAAAGAGCTCACCTCGGCCGCGGCCGCGGCCAGTTGCTCACAGGTCTGCTTGATCGCGAGGAGCCGTCCGCTGTCGACGCCGTCGAGCACGGACAGCAGAGACTCGGCACCGGACGTGCCCGTGCCGTGGGGCCGCGCGGCGACGCGTGCGCAGATCGCGTCCATCTCGGCCGGTTCCGGTAGGTACTCGGACAGGTCGGGGAAGCGCTGACCGAGGCGATGGGTGTCGCCGCCGGTGACCGCGAGCAGTTCGACGAGCCTGGCGAACTCCGCGGAGTCCAGCGGCGGCACGGCACCGGAGAGTCCCGGCGGCATCCAATCGTACTGCGGCGCATCGCGTTTGACCTGACGCACGATCTCGGCAGGGGTGCCGCGGTAGTCGCCGGCCACCCACTCGTGGACCTCGGTCTCGGATGCCCGCAGCTCCCACAGGTCCCGCAGGGTGCGATCGCGGCTCATGAGGGCATGTTCGCGTCGTGCCTCGAGATCGGCGATCTCGGCGTCGGCGACGGCCTCGGAGAACGAGGCCTTGCGCGTGGCGAGGTTCTCGACGACCGAGACGATCGCGTCCGATCGGTCCCGGGAGACGTCGGCGATGGACACGGCGAGGTCGCGCAACTCGGGTGGGAGCATGTCGCGGAGCACGTGGAGGGCGTGGGCCTTCTCGCTGACGACGAGGACACGCTGCCCCTTCGCGAGCAGCGCCGACATCACGTTGGCGATGGTGTGGGTCTTGCCCGTGCCGGGCGGCCCCTCGACGACCACGCCGATGTCGTTGCCGAGCCGCACCAGCACGTCGCGCTGCTCGACGTTCGACGGCAGCGGGAACAGCGCGTCGGAGACGAGTCGGTCGGGTTCGAGGATCCCGGGCTCGGCGAGTGCGGCGAGCCGCTCGGGGGCCTCGATGGGACGGACGAGCTGCGCGGGCCCGACGGGCACGGGCGACTCGTCGTCGCGTAGGTCGTCGAGGATGGCGTCGTAGAAGGCGACCGAGCTCTCGACGCTGCGCCGCCGCAGCACGACGGCGGGACGCATGTCGAGCGCGAGTCTCACGCGGTCGGGGTCGACGTCGATCTCGTCGAGCCAGTCCCCGATCAGGTCGGCGACCTGCTTCGACGCCACCGACGGTTGCTCGGCGATCCGGGACCGGGTCTTGACCGCACCGGCCAGTTCGATGCCGTCGACGGAGGCGAGCAGGTGCGTGTCGTGTAGGACCGGCACCGACCCCGCGGCCAGGGAGAGCCTGATGGCGCGCGAGTCGTCGCGGTCGGCGACCAGCGCCTGCGTCAGGAGGTGCTCGCGGACCAGGGGTTCGCCGGTCGTATCACCGCCCGCGTCGTCGTGGACCGTCACCAGCGCGTCGGCCAGGACCAACTCGAGTGTCTCCGGGTTCTCGGCCAACTCGTCGAGGAGGCCGGAGAGCTCTGCGTGTGCCGGGTCGTCGGGCCCGAGCTCGATCACGACGTGGCCGGGCACCGCCGACGACCGCACCGAGACGGAGGTGGAGGAACCGACCCAGACATGGCCGACGTGCTCGTCGATGTCGCGGACGTCGCCCGAGCGGGAACGGACGACATCGCGGAGGAACGACATCAGCCGGGTGACCTGGTCTCGCAGTGCCTCGCGAGTGTCATCCTGCATCCGATTGCGTCCTCTCGTCGATCCGCGCACCCCACGCTATCAAGGCGCTGGTCAGGACACGGGGGCCGATGCGGCGTGCGCGTCATCCGGCGGGCGACGAAGTGCCGCCCCGCACTCGCGCACAGAGGCGGCGTCGGTGCGGGTGGTCCCGGCCCGCGCCGGCGGCCGGACCGCCGGTGCGGGCCGGGTGATCAGACCCGGGATCGCAGTGCCCGGTAGCCGCCGTCGACGTAGTGGACGTTGGTGTAGCCGAGCTTGGCGATCTGCTCGGCGATACGCGGGGCCTCCGAGCGGACGGACACCACCGCGATCTCGGTGTCGCGACGGATCTCGCGCGCCTTGGCGGACGGATCCTTGATCACCGGGAAGCTGCCGGTCGGGGTCGGCCGCAGGCGTGCGGGGACCTCTGAGGGCTCCACGACGAAGGCGCCGGGAAGACTTCCCTGATGCCGTACGACCTGCGGACGCGCATCGACCACGACCGCCTTGCCGGCGCGACTGTGATCCCACGCTTCCTCTGCTGAAATCGCACTCACCACTGCCACTGGTGACTCACCAATCCTGTGTTCACTCGAACGTTGCCGATCCGCCCGCGCCGGACCCCGGACGGGACCCGAACGCGCGGGAACGGATTCCTGTTGACCCCCGCATCTCAGGTTACGGATTGATTGCAGATTGGCAAGAACCGCAGGTCAGCGAGCTGATCGCCGGTGAGACGAATCAGGAACGGCGTCCCCGGCCGGCGACTCGCGGCGACGGCCGCTTGCCCCAGTTGTCGCGGCCGCCGTGGGCATTGCGCTTGGCGCCGCCCCGTGCGCGGGGCGCACCGAGATCCTTGCGGATGTCGATCGGGTGCTTGCCGATCCTGGTGTGCCGCAGCAGCGACAGCGTCTCCTTGTCGAGATCGTCGGGCAACTCCACGAGGCTGAAGTCGTCGCGGATGCTGATGTTGCCGAAGTCGGCGCGCGTGAGACCGCCTTCGTTCGCAATGGCCCCGACGATCGCGCCCGGGGAGACCTTGTGCTTGCGCCCGACCGCGATGCGGTAGGTCGCGTAGCTCGCACCCGGACGCCGCGGGGCCCGCTCGCGGCGGGCGGGGCGCTCGGACTCCGGCGGGTCCGGGGCCATGAGGAATCCGCCGTCGCGGGTCTCGAGGGCGAGAGCCGCCGCGATGTCGGCCATCGTGACGTCGTGCTCGCGGGCGTAGTTCTCCACGAGGCCGCGGAAGAGATCGAGGTGCTCCGACGACAGGTTCTGCGTGATCGAGTCGGCGAACTTGGCGACGCGCTGCGCGTTGACGTCGTCGACGCTGGGCAAGCCGATCTCGGTCAGCTCCTGCCGCGTCGCGCGCTCGATGGCGCGGAGCAGGTGGCGCTCGCGCGGCGAGACGAACAGCAGCGCGTTGCCCGAGCGGCCCGCACGACCGGTGCGGCCGATGCGGTGCACGTAGGACTCGGTGTCGTGCGGGATGTCGTAGTTGACGACGTGGGAGATGCGGTCGACGTCGAGTCCGCGCGCGGCCACGTCCGTGGCGACGAGGATGTCGATCGAGCCGTTCTTGAGCTGGTTGATCGTGCGCTCGCGCTGCGCCTGCGCGAGGTCGCCGTTGATCGCCACCGCCGACAGGCCGCGCGACCGCAGCTTCTCGGCGAGCTCCTCGGTCGCCTGCTTGGTGCGGACGAAGACGATCATCGCGTCGAATTCCTCGACCTCGAGGAATCGGGTCAACGCGTCGAGCTTGCGCTGGTGGGACACCTGTAGATAGCGCTGGGTGATGTTCTGCGCGGTCGCCGTCTTGGACTTGACGGTGATCTCCTGCGGATCGTTCAGATACCGCTGGGCCAGGCGCCGGATCGCACTGGGCATGGTCGCCGAGAACAGCGCGACCTGCTTGGAGTCGGGGGTCTCGGCGAGGATGCGCTCGACGTCCTCGGCGAATCCCATCGTGAGCATCTCGTCGGCCTCGTCGAGCACGAGGAACTCGAGGTTGGAGATGTCGAGGGTCTTGCGGTCGAGGTGATCGATGACGCGACCCGGGGTGCCGACGATGACCTGCGCGCCGCGACGCAGGCCCGCGAGCTGCACGCCGTAGGACTGGCCGCCGTAGATCGGCAGGACCTTCACCTCGGGCATGTGCGCCGAGTAGCGGCCGAACGCCTCGGACACCTGCAACGCGAGCTCGCGCGTGGGCGCGAGGATGAGCGCCTGGGGAGTCTTCGCGGAGGTGTCGAGGCGCGACAGGATCGGGATCGCGAACGCCGCGGTCTTACCGGTGCCGGTCTGGGCCAGGCCGACGACGTCGCGGCCGGCCATCAGCGGCGGGATGGTCGCCGCCTGGATCGGGGACGGGGTCTCGTAGCCGACGTCGGAGATCGCGGCCCGGACCCGGGGCTCGATGCCCAGATCGTCGAAGGTGTGGTCGGTGGTGCTGGCCGGCGAAGCTGCCGCCGGGGATTCTGTCACGGAAATGCCTGTCACTGCGGGGTCTGCCGGCGCACTGCGCTCGTCTTGATCGGAAGTGCTCATGCGCTACGGGTCTCATTCATCGCTATCAACTGTAAACGCCCAGGCCGGGAAATTCGGCATCGTGCCACAAGCCCGTCACATCTCGCCGATGAACTGCGGATACACCACTTCGAGTGGCACGTGTGATGCATCACACCGAATACTGGTACTGTCAGTTCCACTCAACGGCCGGTGGTCGGGGTGTTTCCCGACGCCGGTGCCCGAAATGCCCATATCGTCTGCCCGACACAGGAGTGCCATGCAGCAGCAGTACGCCACCCCGTCCGATCTGACGATCGACGACAAGGCGAGCCTCGTCGACTCGATCCTGAAGTACCGGAGCGAGCGACCGACCCTCCCTCTCTTCCGCAAGCGCTCCCACAACCAGTGGATCAACGTCACCGCGAAGCAGTTCGCCGACGAGGTGGACGCGGTCGCCAAGGGTCTCATCGCCTCGGGCGTGCAGCCCGGCGACCGGGTCGCGATCCTGTCGTCGACCCGCTACGAGTGGACCGTCCTCGACTACGCGATCTGGCGTGCGGGCGGTTGCACCGTCGCCATCTACGAGACCTCGGCGCCCGACCAGGTGCAGTGGATCCTCGAGGACTCCGCCGCGGTCCTGCTGGTGGTGGAGAACCAGGGCCACTACACCAAGCACATCCGGGTCATCGACGAGACGTCCACCCTGAAGGAGACCCTCGTCTTCGACGAGCACGCGCTGCCCACGCTGGCCAAGCGCGGCGCGAAGGTCGCCGACGACGAGCTCGACCGCCGTCGTGCGAACGCCCTCTCGAGTGACGCCGCGACCCTCATCTACACCTCGGGCACCACCGGACGCCCCAAGGGCGTCCTGCTCACCCACGCCAACTTCATGGCGGAGTGCGCGGCCACCCGCGACGCCGTGGGCGCCGGCCTGCAGGAGGGCAAGCAGACCCTGCTGTTCCTGCCGCTGGCCCACGTGTTCGCGCGCATCATCGCCGTCGCCGCCATCGAGAACCGCGTCATCCTCGGCCACACGAACGACATCGCGAACCTCGTCGATCTCTTCGCCACCTTCAAGCCGCACTACGTGCTGTCGGTGCCGCGCGTGTTCGAGAAGGTGTACAACTCCGCCAAGCAGAAGGCCTACGACGGCGGCAAGGGCTCGATCTTCGAGAAGGCCACCG
This sequence comes from Gordonia paraffinivorans, assembly GCF_900683595.1. Classification (NCBI taxonomy): domain Bacteria; kingdom Bacillati; phylum Actinomycetota; class Actinomycetes; order Mycobacteriales; family Gordoniaceae; genus Gordonia; species Gordonia paraffinivorans. The sequence continues at coordinate 179,676 of NZ_CAACYD010000001.1, forward strand.
AGACCGCGATCGAGTACAGCAAGGCGATGGAGGCCGGCAAGATCGGCCTCGGCCTGAAGCTGCGCCACGCGCTGTTCGACAAGCTGGTCTACGGCAAGCTCCGCGCCGCACTCGGCGGCCAGTGTGAGGGCGCGATCTCCGGTGGCGCCCCGCTCGGCGCCCGCCTCGGCCACTTCTTCCGCGGCGTCGGCATCCCGGTGTACGAGGGCTACGGCCTCACCGAGACCACCGCCGCCGTCACCGCGAACAACGAGAAGCACCAGAAGGTCGGTTCGGTCGGCCGCCCGGTGCCCGGCGTGACCGTCCGGATCGCCGAGGACGGCGAGATCCTGGTCAAGGGCCCGATGGTGTTCAGCGGCTACTGGCAGAACGAGCAGGCCACCGCCGACGCGATCCGCGACGGCTGGTTCCACACCGGTGACGTCGGCACCCTCGACGACGGCTACCTCTTCATCACCGGGCGCAAGAAGGAACTGATCGTCACCGCCGGCGGCAAGAACGTCGCCCCGGCACAGCTCGAGGACTCGATCCGCGCGCATCCGCTGGTCAGCCAGTGCCTGGTGGTCGGCGACAACAAGCCGTTCATCGGCGCCCTGATCACCCTCGATGCGGAGGCCATCCCGGGTTGGCTGGAGCGGCACCACCTGCCCGCCGACACCCCGATCTCCGACCTGGTCGACAACCCCGACCTGCGCAAGGAGATCGAGGCCGCGGTCGCCGAGGCGAACGCCAAGGTGTCCAACGCCGAGGCCATCAAGAAGTTCACGATCCTCGACACCGACTTCAGCATCGAGTCGGGTGAGCTGACGCCGACGCTCAAGCTCAAGCGCAACGTGATCCACGACGCCTACAAGGAGGCGATCGCCGACCTGTACTCGTAAGCGATCTCCATCACGACTCACCGCGGCCCGGGATGACTCCGGGCCGCGGTGAGTTCTAGTGTGCAGGTCAATGTCTGCCAACCGTGCGTCTGCAAACCGTGTGCCCGCGAAACGGAGCCCCGGTAACCGGGATCTCGCGATCGACGCCACCCGCGGAGTGGCGATCTGGAGCATGGTCACCGCGCACTTCGCGACCGAATCGGCGCTCGCGGCCCCCACGCATTCCTTCAACTACGTCGACGGCATGTCGGCCTTCGTCATGCTCTCCGGCATCGTCCTGGGCCTGGTGTACCAACGCTGGGTCACGCGGTACGGGCTGCGCTTCGCCTACATCCGTCTCCTCAAACGCATCGCCGTCCTCTACTGCTGCCAGTTGCTCATCGCGCTCGTCGCGGTCGCGGCCGCGCTGGCCGGACACCGCTGGCTGACGCTGCTGCTGCCGATCGACGGCTGGATGCAGGGGATCTGGCTGTCGGTGACCATGCAGTACCTGCCGAGCGGCGGCAACATCCTGCTGCTCTACATGGTGCTGATGGCGACGGCGTTCGCCCTGTTCCCGATGCTGCAGCGAGGCTGGTGGGCGCCGATCCTGGCGGCCTCGCTGGCGCTGTACGTCCTGTCGCTCTTCTGGTCCCCGGACTGGTTCTATCTCAGCGCCTACCAGGCGGCCCCCCACATCCAGAACGTCGCCGGCTGGCAGATCATGTTCATCCCGTCGGTGGTGATCGGCTGGAACTGGACCCGCTGGGACGTCCCCGAATTCATCGACCGATGGCTGCTCGTCATCATCGCGGTGGCGGTGGCCGTCGCGCTGTTCTTCCACTACGGCATCGACACCGGACCGTGGGCGCACCTCGAACCGAAGCTCGCCGACAAACTCGACTTCCGTCCGGCACGGGCGATCGGCGCCTATCTCGCGATCCCCGCCCTCTACGGGGTGTTCCGTCTGTTGCTGCGCTGGTGGCACCACGACTGGCTGCGCCCGCTGGTCATGACCGGCACCCGGAGTCTCGACTCCTACGTCATCCAGGCGATCGCGCTGGTCGTCGTGCCCATCCACATCGCGCACCGCCCGTGGGACGACATCACCATGCAGTCCGTCGCGCTGCTGGTGTTCGGCGCCTGCTGGGCCTGGGCCGAGTTCCGCCACTTCATGCACATCGACAAGCTGCACCGGGTCCCCGGACGGATTGTCCGGAGCCTCGGCGACCAGAGGAAGCCGTCCGGCCCGGCCCCCGGGCCGGCACATCGACCCGATCGGGAGACCCCGACCGGCGAGCAGCTGCATACGACAGGAGCCCACGTATGAACGACGAGATCAGGCCCGACGCCCACGGCATGATGACCCGCAGTGTCCATGCGGGCAACGACCCGTCGGGTCCGTCGATCCGCACGCCGATCACGATGGCGAACTCCTACCACCTGCCGCCCGAACCCGAGCAGATGAGCTGGTCGGGAACCAACCAGCTGTTCTACACGCGCAACACCGGCGCCAACCAGGTGGCCCTGCAGGACAAGCTCGCCGCGCTGGAGGAGGCCGAGGCCGCCGTCGCCCTGGCCTCCGGGGTCGCCGCCCTGCACGCGGTGTTCTTCACCTTCCTGTCCACCGGCGACCACGTCGTCGTCTCCGACACGACCTATGAGGCGACCTGGAAACTCTGGGCCGAGCTGCTGCCGAGGAAGTACGGGATCGAGGCGACCTTCGTCGACGTCACCGATCACGACGCGGTCCGCGCCGCCTTCCGGCCCGAGACCAAGCTCTTCGCGGTGGAGACCATCGCGAACCCGACCACCAAGGTCGCCGACATTGCCGCAATGGCCGGGATCGCGCACGAGGCGGGAGCGTTGTTGCTGGTCGACTCGACCTTCACGCCTCCCCCGCTCTACCGGCCGCTCGCCGACGGCGCCGACCTCGTCGTGCACTCGCTGACGAAGTACATCAACGGCCACGGTGACGCGATGGGCGGTGCGGTGCTCGGCCGGGCCGAGCTCATCGACCGCATCAAGGCGGAGGCGATGGTCGACGTGGGCGGCGTCATCTCTCCGTTCAACGCCTGGCTCATCTCGCGCGGCGCGATCACCCTGCCCCTTCGGTTCGCCCAGCACCAGCAGACCGCCGAACGGGTGGCGGCATTCCTCGACGCCGACCCGCGCATCGCCTACGTCCGCTACCCCGGGCTGCCCTCGCATCCCGAGCACGACCTGGCCGCACGCCAGTTCGACGGCCGGGGCTTCGGCGCCATGATGGCGTTCGCGGTGCGCGGAGATTCGGCGACCCAGAACCGGTTCGTGGCCAATCTCGAGGTGATCACCTCCGCGGTGTCACTGGGCCACGACGAGTCCCTGATCGTGCACGTCGGGCCCGACGGGCCGCGTGTCGCCGCCTACCCGGCGGAGTTCCGCGAGTGGGGCCACCTCCGTTTCTCCGTCGGACTCGAGGACGCCGACGATCTGATCGCCGACCTGGCCCGGGCGCTCGCGGCAACCTTCCCGAACGGCCTCGACCAGCGGGTGTAGCGGACCCGGCCGCCGGGTATCCCCTGACCGTGCACCTCACGGACAGAAGGGCGGCGACGATGGCCGGCAACTCACTCACCGGCGCCGTCGACCGCGCCACCGACAGTTCATGGTTCGAGCGGGTGGCCGGGCGCGGGTCACGCGGTCAGCGGACTCGTCCACCTCCTGATCGCCTACATCATCGTGCGCCTCGCATTCGGCGACGGCGGTTCCGCCGACCAGTCGGGCGCGCTGGGGATGTTCGCCGACAGCACGGGTGGACGGATCGCGCTCTGGGTGGCGGCCGTGGCCTTCGCCGGACTCGCGCTGTGGCGGTTCGCCGAGGCGATCGTCGGACCGCACCCCGCCGAGCCCGGCCGTGGCGACAACGACGGCCTCGAGGACTGGGTCGATCGCGGCAAGGCATTCTCGGTGGGGCTCGTGTTCGTCGGGTTCGCCTGGACCGCAGCACGATTCGCGATGGGCGGCGGCACCTCGAGCGGAGAGCAGAACGCCGGCCTCACCGCCCGGCTCATGGAGTCGGGCGCGGGAAAGTTCGTGGTCGTGGTCGCCGGACTCGTCATCATCGGCGTCGGCGGCTACCACGTGTACAAGGGCGCGCGACGCAAGTTCCTCGACGACCTGACGGTCGCCGGCGACCGGGGCGCGACGGTCGCCGGCGTGATCGGCTACTGCGGCAAGGGGACCGTGCTCGTCGGGACAGGCGTCCTCGTCCTCGTCGCGGTGGCGACCGCGGATCCGTCGAAGGCCAGTGGCCTCGACGCGACGGTGAAATCGCTGTCCGGCCTGCCGGCCGGTCAGGTCCTGATGCTGCTGGCTGCCGCCGGCATCGCCGCCTACGGCGTCTACTGCTACTGGCTGACCCGCTTCGCACGGATGTGACCGACGTCCGGAGCGGCCCGCTGCGACGAGCGACTCAGGTGGCCTCGTAGAGGATTCCGCGTCCGATCGCCTCGCGCACCACCGGGAGCGCCGCCTCCGCCAGCGCGTCGGCATCGACCCCGTGGAAATCGGCCAGCAATTCGATCAGCGCACCGAGCGGGACCTGACCGCGACAGCCGGCGAGCAGCGCCCGCGACACCTCGTCGACGCCGAGGACCGCTGCGGGACCTCCGGGCCGGCGGACGGCCGAGCCGACGAGCTGCCAGCCGTCCTCACCGGGCAGGGAGTGCTCCTCGAGCATGACCGGCGCCACCGAGAGCCGTCGGGTGAGCAGTTCGGCATCCGAGGTCTCACGTAGGTATCGGCGTCGCGCCAGAAAGGCCTGCGCCTCCGGACCGGTGATCTCCTCGCCGGCGCCGGTGATCTCCTCGATCACGACGTCGGGTCGGCGGTCCTCCCCCGCCTCCGGCGCCCGGACGGTGATGGAGCCCATCCCGATCGCGGCGATCCCGTTGTCGGCGAACCACTTCAGCCACTCGGCTCCGCGACGGGTCGCGGTCTGCTCGTCCTCCCCGGCGTCGGACAACCACAGCGACACGTAGCTGATGGGATCGGCCGCCTCCCGCTGGACCACCCAGGCGTCGAGACCGGTGCCCTCGAGCCAGGCGCGCGGGCGGTCGCGCCAGTCCGCGCCCTCGGGAATGATCCAGTTGGCGAGGAGTTGCGCGGTGCCGCCCGGGTTCAGGTGCGTTGGGAGTTCGCGGATCAACTGCTCGCACAACGCGTCTCCGACGACGCCGGAGTCGCGGTAGATGTAGTCCTGACTGCCGGTGCCGACCACGAAGGGCGGGTTGGACACGATCAGGTCGAACCGCTCGCCGGCCACGGGTTCGAACATGCTGCCCGCGCGCAGATCCCATGTCATGCCGTTGAGTCGTGCCGTGGCGCGCGCCAGGGCGAGAGCGCGCTCGTTGGTGTCGGTGGCGACGATCTCCTCGCAGTGCGAGCTCAGGTGCAGCGCCTGGATCCCGCAGCCGGTGCCGATGTCGAGCGCGCGCCGGGCCGGTTCGCGGATCACCGCTCGGGCCAGCGACAACGACGCGGCACCGATCCCGAGCACGTGGTCGCGGGCCAGCGGGCCCGGTCGCATCGCCGCATCCTGGTCGGCGACGACGAGGAAATCGTGGGTGTCGTCGGCGTGCGGCCGGATGTCAAGGCGGGCGCGGAGAAGTCCGTCGTCGAGCCTCTCGAGCGCACCCTGGTCGACGAGCGCGTCCACTCCGGCCGAGGGGAACGCCCGCGCGACACGTGATCGCGGTTCGTCGGAGCCGAGGAGGAACAGTCGGATGATGGTGGCCAGCGGGACCCGATCGGCGTCTTCGGTGGCGGTCGACGCGGGCCACCAGACACCGCGCAGCAGCGCGTCGTGGATGTCGTCGCCCAGGAACTCGGTGACCCCGTCGGTGGTGTAGCCGGCCGCACGGAGGTCGGCGCCGAGCGCGTCCACGACCGCGTCGTCGGTCAGCGGATGGCCGGTGTCGGCGGGCGGGGCCTTCGTCGTGGATGCGTCGCTGCGTGGCTGGCCGGAGGTACGTTGCGCGGTCACGCTGATGAGGCTACTCACGCACTGCGGCCGTAGAACCACGGCCGACGCCGTGCGTCGGCAACGATTCGATTCCGTTCGGGATGACAATCTGGAAATTTATTACTATGTGGGCTAGTACGGGTGAACCACATCACGAGTGGGTACCTGACCATGCACGTATCCAGATCCTGATCGGAAGGACGGCAACGCCATGAGCTCACCGGAGAGCAGCGGCGATCGAGAGACGGCGGCCGCCGAGGACGTGACCGTCACCGACGCCGCCGATCAGAGCACTGTGGACGAGAACGTGGGCGTCGAAGCAACCGCCGAGAACACGGCCGTCACCGACACCCCCGACCAGAGCACCGTGGACGAGAACGTGGACGTCGACGCAACCGCCGAGAACACCGCTACGGGCGAAGCGGACGGCGTCACCACCGAGGTCGCCGGCACCGACACCGAGACGGAGAGCGCCGCGGCCCAGGCGAGCGACCCGGAGTCCGCGGTTTCGGAGTCGCCCGCCGACGACTCCGATGGCTACGCAGAGGACGAGACCGTCGAGATCACCGCCGAGGAGGTGGCCGCCGTCACGACACCCGAGGACGCTGCGGAGACCGCCGATGCCGCGGATGACGATGAGCCGCACGTCTCGTCGCGGGTGCGCGTCACGCTCGAGGACGGCACGGTACGCGAGGGAGAGATCATCGACGACTTCGCCGACCTCGCCCCGGGCGACAAACCGGTCGAGGCGCGCATCGATCACGAACACGTCGCCCGCCTGCGCCGGTGGGCGATATCGACCGATGACCACGACATCGTCTTCGCCGATGACGATGCGGTGGAGTTGATCTCGGCCTGAGTCGCACATCGCCTCCGCACGAGAACGCCGGTCGAGGCACTTCTTACTCGTTGCATGTCGGGGCGACGGCGAGTTCAAGTAGGTGCGCCCTTCAAGCGCCTGATTCCGGCGCTAGGGGGAGGCCTCCGAACACCTGGACGGCCAGGCCACGCTCACGATCGTCTGTCTGTGGCCCTACATCGCGTCTGCGCCCGTTAGCGCCGCGAGCTCTGCTCTCAGACACCGAGCGTAGCCGTCCGGCGCCGGCAGCTGCTTGGGGTCGTACACGAAAGCGATTCCCAGAACGTCCCCCAGGCGAGAGACCGAATGGTTGAGCCCGAGACCATCCGCCAATGGGGGTGCCCCGAAATTGGCCACCACAGGCGAACCGGCCAACACCCACTCATCTGCAGGCCCCTTCGAGACCGTGCTCACCTTGAGTTGGGTGAATCCAGGCTTGGCGTGCGCACCCGACCGTCGCTGCCAGGCGGCAAGCCCTCGGTAGACGAATCCAGGAAGCCGGGGCAAGATGTCCGGCTGGCACGATTCCGCCCACGAAGGCAGACGAAAGCGGGCACGCTCCCGGGCCACATTCGCGTGAATCGCGACACACCGCTCGGCCGCCGGTAGGTCCACGCGCAGGTCGACGATCGCAATCGCGGTCGCATTGCGGGCCTCGGCGGAGATATCTCTGATCGAGATCGGCACAGCTGCGGCCAGATGCTCTTCCCCGAGGTGCCTTGCCGCTGCGCCACCGATGGCAGCGAGCACCAGATCATTCACCGAGACCTCACCGATTCGCTTCGCCGCCTGCCGCAACTCGGAAACCGACGCGTACACGACCTCGGTGACCGCCTCGCCGCTCCAGGCCTGATTGACCGCCGAACTGCGGGGCTCGAAATCCGGCATGCTCCAAAGACCTGCTCGTCTGTCTTTCGACCTCTGCCGGCTGGTCTTCAGCAAACGCCATACGTCGGATAGGACAAGAAATGGTCGGACAACCAGTCGTGCCGATTCGAGCGCTGTGACAGTGCCACGCGAGACGGTCTGCCCTACCTCGCAACTGGAAACGTCACTCGAGAACAACTTCCTCGCGACATCCGCAAAACCCAAGCCGTCGGTTATCGCGTGATTGCACTTGAGGATGACGACCACGCACTCACGCCCGTGGGCCGGTTCGATTCCGCCGACGTGTCGGACGATCTCGGCACTCCACAGAGGTCGGGAAGAATCGAAGACGACTCGGTGTGTGCCGGCGATTCGCATCCGAAGCTCATCCCACGACATGCCCGACGTTGCGGAAATGTGGTCACGAGGGTCGAAGGCCGGAGCCTCCGACCAGTAAGCATCTCCGATGTCGCCATAGGCTCGGACCATCCTCTGCCTGAGTTCCGGAATCCCAGAAGCTCGGTCGGCGAGCCACTGAACCAACTCTTCCGTGGTCGCGTCGGATTCTGCGAACGCATATGCGGAGACCATCGCCGAACTCACGCGATCGGACTCGGAATAGACGTACAGAGCATCAAGTGGCTTGACTCGTATCACTCGACCCAACTTATCTATGGTGCTCGGACGCGCGACTCTGGAACCGCTCGCGCGCAGCTGTCAGGAGAGGCGTATCAGCACGACAACGCGATGAAGATCAACGATAGACCTGGGCGTTTGGAGCAGCTCGATGGTTTACCGAGCCGTCCACCGACCGGGACCGGCAGAAGTCGCACACAGCGCGACGCTGAGATAGCCGCACCCGCGCCAAATGACGGACCCGGCGTACTGCGCCGCACGCCCGCGGCGTGGTGCGCGAGGGGGGACTTGAACCCCCACGTCCGAAGACACTGGAACCTAAATCCAGCGCGTCTGCCAATTCCGCCACTCGCGCAAGACGCGCCCGGCGGGGCCGGACGCACTGTAACGGCGACCACCCTACCGGCCGCGTTCTGATCATCGCAGGCCAGGTACCGTGAAAGGCATGTCCTCTCCCCGTCGTCGCACGCACCGGCCCGCGCTCATCGTGCTGACCGTCGTCGCCGCGGCGGCATGCCTTGCGCTCGCCTGGTGGCAGTGGACCCGCTTCGAGTCCGCGTCGGGCACCGGCCAGAACCTGGGCTACGCACTCCAATGGCCGGCCTTCGCGGTGGCCGTGATCTACGCCTACCGCCGCTTCGTCGTCCTGGAGAGCGACCCCGAAGAGGCGCGCAAGGTCGCCGAGAAGTCCCGGGTGGACGAGATCCCCGAGGGCATCCTCCCGGAGCGGCCGACCACGCCGAGCGCAGCGGCACTCGCCGATCTCGATCCGCGGGCCGACAAAGCACTCATCGAGTACAACCGGTACCTCGCCGAGCTGCGTGCCGCCGACGCCCCCGAGTCCCAGTCCACCGACAGCACCCCCTCGTCGAAAGGCACCCAGTGACCGAGACCGCTTCCGCCTCCCCCGTCCCCGCCGCACAGGCGGAGAAGGTCCGGGCCGCCCTGCTGCGGTACCGGGTGCTCGCGTGGATCACCGGTATCTGGTTGCTGCTGCTCGTCGCCGAGCTGATCCTGGCCTACGGCTTCGACAACAAGGCCCTGGGCTTCGTGCCCATCGTCCACGGCTGGGTCTACTTCGTGTACCTGATCATGGCCGTCGACCTGGCCATCAAGGTCCGCTGGAGCGTGGGCAAGACGATCATCACCGCGATCGCCGGCACCATCCCGTTCCTGTCCTTCTGGGTCGAGCACATCCGGACCAAGGAAGTGAAGGCGCAGTTCGGGCTCTGATCCGTCACCGGCGACCTGAAGGGCGCCTTCGTCCGCGGACCGGGCATTGCTGCGCGGGCACCCCGCAAAAGCCTCGACAACAGATTCAGCAGTAGGTATCGCCAGGCGATACCTACTGCTGAATGATCGTCATCGTGAGCTCGCAAGGCCGTCGTACGACCTGCGATGCCGACCTCAGGAACCAGCCAGCTCCCGCAACACCGGCACCAACTGCGCCAGCGCCTTGCCGCGGTGGCTCAGCGAGTCCTTCTCCTCCGGGGTGAGCTCGGCCGAGGAACGTCCGGCGGCGAGATCGTCGTCGGGTGCGAACAGCGGGTCATAGCCGAAGCCGTTCGGGCCTCGCTCCTCGCGCAGGATTCGACCACGCCATTCCCCGCGCACGACCGTCTCGGTGCCGTCGGGCAGCACCAGCGCGCACGCGGAGACGAATGCCGCCCCGCGCCGCTCGTCCGGGGTGTCGGACAGTTGCGCGAGGAGCAGCGCGTTGTTGGCCGGATCGTCACCGTGGCGCCCGGACCAGCGTGCCGACAGGACACCCGGCATCCCGTTCAGCGCGTCCACGCTGATGCCGGAATCGTCGGCGAGGCAGGGCAATCCGGTCGCGCGGACACCCGAGCGGGCCTTGATGAGCGCATTCTCCTCGAAGGTGGCGCCGGTCTCGGGCTCCTCCGGGTATTCCGGCACCGCGTCGAGGCCGAGGATCTCCAGTCCGGTGATCCCCGCGGCGTCGACGACGCGCTGCAGTTCGGCGAGCTTCTTGCGATTGCGGCTCGCGAGCAGGACCTTCGCCATCAGCCCTGGCCCGGCAGTTCGCCCGGGTACGGCTCGGCGAGCACGGCGCGCTGCGCCTCGAAGAGCTTCTCGGTCCCGACCGCCGCGAGATCGAGCAGCGTGTCGAGCGTGGACCGCGCAAACGTCGCGCCCTCGCCGGTGCCCTGGACCTCGACGAGGGTCCCGGCGTCGGTGGCGACGACGTTCATGTCGACCTCGGCGCGCGAATCCTCCTCGTAGGGCAGGTCGAGCCGGACGCGGCCGTCGACGACGCCGACGCTGACGGCCGCGATCGCGCACGAAAGCGGTTGCGGGTCGGACAGTTTGCCCGCGGCTCGCAGGTACGTCACGGCGTCGTGCAGGGCGACATAGGCGCCGGTGATCGCTGCGGTGCGGGTGCCGCCGTCGGCCTGGAGCACGTCGCAGTCGAGGGCGATCGTGTTCTCGCCGAGCGCGGACAGGTCGATGCACGCGCGCAGCGAGCGGCCGATCAGCCGGCTGATCTCGTGGGTGCGCCCGCCGATCTTGCCCTTCACCGACTCGCGCGACGAGCGCTCGTGGGTGGCGGCCGGCAGCATCGCGTACTCGGCGGTCAGCCATCCGAGTCCGGAGCCGCGACGCCACGGCGGCACGCCCTCGGTGACACTCGCGGTGCACATGACCCGGGTGTCCCCGAACTCCACCAGCACCGAACCCGCGGGGTGGCTGGTGAATCCGCGGGTGAACTTGATGGGGCGCAGTTCGTCGTCGGCTCGGCCGTCAGCTCGTGTGGTCACGGCTCAACTCTATCGACCGGCGTCCCCGCGCTCGGCAACAGCCGGAGAACACCGACGACAACGACCGGCGAAGACCTCGGTCAGAGAAGGTCGAAGACCTGGCCCTGGTGTACGAGATCGACCGGCCCGGAGAACGTGCTGCGCGCCTCGGCGAGGATCTCCGCCGAGTCTGTCCACGGGGCGACGTGGGTGATGGCCAGCGCGCGGACGTTCGCCTTGGTCGCGGCCTCCCCCGCCTCGATCCCCGACATGTGGAGGTCCGGCGGGCGCTCCGACGGCGAGTGGGTCCACGACGCCTCGCACAGGAACAGGTCGGCGTCGGCAGCGAGGTCGATGAGCTCGTCGCAGGGTGCGGTGTCGCCGCTGTAGGCGATCACCTGCCCCTGCGGCCCGGTGATGCGCAGCCCGAAGGTCGCCGGCGGATGGTTGACCCCGACGGCCTTGATCCGCATGCCGCCGAGGGTGATCTCGAGCCCGTCGCGCCATTCGTGGACGTCGAAGGTGTCGCTGATGTCGTCGATCTGTCCCGGGAACTCCGAGGAGCCGTAGCCGATCCGCATCGCGGTGCCCGGCGGTCCGTAGAGCGGCGCCCGCCCGACTGCCGGCGTCGGGGCGTAGCGCCGCCAGACCAGCATCGCCGGGAGATCGAGACAGTGATCTGCATGGAGGTGACTGAGGACGACCGCGACGCCGTTGGGATCGGTCACCCGTTGCAGCTCACCGAAAACCCCCGGCCCGCAGTCCACCAGCACCGGCTGTTCTCCGGGAACGGCGAGCAGGTAACCGGAGCACGCCGCCCCCGGCCCGCCCACACTGCCCGAACATCCGAGGACCGTGAGACGCATAGGCCCTACTGTGCCATGACTTCCCGCACCGAAGTCGGGTTACGTGGTCACAACTGTGCGGCGATGGGGATCCGGCGCTCTCGGGCGGGTCCCGATTCGTCACAGATGTTGGACGGTGCCCACCGACGGCCCCAGGAAGCGCCGCGAGAGCTTCGCGAACATCTCCGGATCACCGGTCGCCTGGAACACCCGAGTCGCCTCCCGGCCCGTGTGCGGATGCAACAGGTCGTTCTCGGTGAGCACGCGGAAGAGGTCCTTGGCGGTCTCCTCGGCGCTCGACACAAGGGTCACCTCGTCGCCCAGCGCGAGCTGCAACACACCCGACAGCAGCGGGTAGTGGGTGCAGCCGAGCACGACGGTGTCGACTCCCGCGCGCTGCAACGGTTCGAGGTAGCCCTGGGCGAGTCCGAGGATTTGCCGGCCGCTGGTGATGCCGCGTTCCACGAAGTCGACGAAGCGCGGGCACGCCACCGCGGTGATGACGGCGTCGCGGGCCGCGGCGAACGAATCCTGGTAGGCGCGTGAGGCGATCGTGGCCTCGGTGCCGAGGACACCGATCCTGCCGTTCTTGGTGGCGACGACGGCTCGTCGCACGGCCGGCAGGACGACCTCCACCACAGGGATCGGTGCGTAGCGCTCGCGGGCATCCCGAAGACAGGCGGCCGACGCGGTGTTGCAGGCGATGACGATCGCCTTGACGCCACGTTCGGCGAGCTCGTCGCCGATGGCGAGCGCGTGCTTGCGGATCTCCGGGATGGTGAGCGGACCGTAGGGACCGTTGGCGGTGTCGCCGATGTAGACGATGTCCTCGTCGGGGAGCAGGTCGATGACGGCGCGCGCGACGGTGAGTCCGCCGACGCCGGAGTCGAAGATTCCGATGGGAGCCTCGGGATCGGAGATCACCGCGAGCGGACCTGAATTGAAGCCTGTTATGACGCCACCCCCGGGGACGCGGCGCGGGTCCGCTTCTTGCGATCCCGCGATGCCAGGAACCATGCGGCCAGCACACCGGCGACGGCGCCGAAGAGATGTGCCTGCCACGAGACGAACGGATTGGACGGCAATACGCCCCACAGGAGCGAGCCGTAGATCAGGAAGAGCACGACCCCGCCGAGGATCTGCCACGGATCCCGGTTGAACAGCCCGCGCACGAGCAGGAACGTGAGCCAGCCGAAGATGATGCCCGACGCCCCCACCGTGACGGTGTACGGCGCGGCGAACAGCCACACGCCCAGCCCCGAGACCAGCCAGACGATCGCGGTCACGATGAGGAAGCGCTGCGTCATCAGCACGAGGAAGCACAGGACCGCACCCGGCACCAGATTGGCGAACAGATGCTGCCAGTCGGCGTGCAGCATCGGCGCCCACAGGATGCCGTCGAGGCCGTCGACCTGGCGCGGCTCGATCCCGTTGGCGTCGAGATCGACCGCGGTGGCCGCGTCGACGAGCTCGACGACGAAGAGCACCGCGAAGATGCACACCGTGGTGATCAGCGACCGCAGCCACAGGGGCCGCCGGGAACGCGACGGCTGTTCCTGGCCGAGCGGCGGGGTGTACGACGTCATGGCTACGTGTGCTTTCGGGTACCGACTCCTGGATTGGCGTGCACGACGATCCGCGTCACGCCCAGAGCTGGCCCTCGAGCGCCTGCTCCGCGTCGTCAAGGCTACCTTCGTAGACCCCGGTCGACAGATACTTCCACCCCGCGTCGGGCACCACGAAGCCGATGTCGGCGCGCGCGCCCTCCTTGAGCGCCCGGCGCGCGATCCCGCGCGCGGCCTGCAGGATCGCACCGGTGGAGATGCCCGCGAAGATGCCCTCGAGCTCGATCAGCTCGCGCACCCGGGCGACCGCGTCGACGCCGGTCACCGAGAACCGGCGGGTCAGGACGGTGTCGTCGTAGAGCTCGGGGATGAAGCCCTCGTCGATGTTGCGCAGCCCGTAGACCTCGTCGCCGTATCGCGGTTCGGCCGCGACGATCTCGATGTCCGGGTTCTGCTCGCGCAGGAACCGGCCGACGCCCATCAGGGTCCCGGTGGTGCCGAGCCCGGCGACGAAGTGCGTGATCTCGGGCAGGTCGGCGTACAGCTCGGGACCGGTGCCCTCGTAGTGCGCGTCGACATTGGCCTGATTGCCGTACTGGTAGAGCATCACCCAGTCGGGGTTCTCCGCGGCGAGCTTCTTGGCGACGGCCACCGCGGTGTTGGAGCCGCCGGCCGCGGGCGAGGAGATCACCTGCGCGCCGTACATGCGCAACAGCGACCTGCGCTCCTCGGAGGTGTTCTCCGGCATCACGCAGATCAATTGGTAGCCCTTGAGTTTCGCGGCCATCGCGAGGGAGATTCCGGTGTTGCCGCTCGTCGGCTCGAGGATCGTCGAGCCCTCGTGCAGCAGACCGTCGCGTTCGGCCTGCTCGATCATGCGCAGCGCCGGGCGGTCCTTGATCGACCCGGTCGGGTTGCGGTCCTCGAGCTTGGCCCACAGCCGCACGTGCGGACCCTCGTCGGTGTCGTGCCAGCGCGGCGACAGACGCTGCAGTCCGATCAGCGGCGTGTTGCCGACCGATTCGATGAGGGAGTCGTAGCGGGTCACGCTCAGCAGCCGCCGGCGACCGCGGGCAGGATCGTCACCTCGTCACCGTCGGTGATGGCGGTGTCGAGGCCGCCGGAGAAGCGGACGTCCTCGTCGTTGACGTAGATGTTGACGAAGCGGTGCAGCTTCCCGTCTGCGACGAGCCGCTCCTTGAGGCCGGGGTTCGACGACTCGAGATCGTCGATCAGCGCGGCGAGCGTCTCACCGGAACCCTCGACGCGCTTGGCGCCTCCGGTGTGGGTCCTGAGGATCGTGGGGATGGACACGGTGACGGACATGGTCAGCTCCTGATCTCGATCTCTTCTTCGGTGACCGTGCCGTCGACGATGCGAAAGCTACGGATCTCCGTGGTCTCGGGGTCGCGGGTGGACAGCAGCACGTAGTGGGCATCGGGTTCGCCCGCATACGAGATGTCGGTGCGGCTGGGGTATGCCTCGGTGGCGGTGTGCGAGTGGTAGATCACCACCGGTTCCTCGTCGCGACGATCCATCTCCCGCCAGACGGCGAGCTGTTCGGCGGAGTCGAACCGGTAGAACGTCGGCGACCGCTCGGCGTTCACCATCTTGATGAACCGGCGCGGTTCGTCGGAGCCCTCCGGTCCCGCGATCACCCCGCACGCCTCGTCCGGGTGATCGGCGCGAGCGTGCGCGATCATCTCGTCGACGAGGTGCTGATCGATCCTGAGCATCTGTGACCGGTTCTCCTCTGCAGGTGCGGGGTGTCCGACGGCACCTCACCGTCCCGTGAGGCGTCGCGCCTGGCAACGCCACACATCGCCACCATATTCCGACCATGACCCGGGTCACGGGACGCGCGCGGCGCGAGAACCGCCCTCACCCGAGAGCCGCCTTCAGACGAACGCCGACGGCGCGATGTCGCGGTAGGCGGGGATGGACGCCACCGACTCGGCCGAGAGCACCGCGTCGACGATCGCGCGTTGCACGACCTCGGCGGCGTGCCGACCGACCTCGGCGACGATCGCCACATCGGCGTGCATGCCGGGCGGAACCGGGACGGCCGATTCCGGTCGCACCCCGCCGGTCGCGACGGCGAAGATCGTGTCGCCGTCGAGCGGCGAGTGCGCCGGGCGGATGGCCCGGCCGAGTCCGTCGTGCCCGGCCATCGCGAGCCGACGGGTCATCGCCGCGTCGAGCGCGGCGTCGGTGGCGACCACCCCGATGGTCGTGTTCAGCACGGTCTGCTTGGCGGCGAGGGCGGCGACGGCCGAACATTCCTCGGGGTCGGGCCGTTTCAGCCCGCGGGCGGCGAGGTCGGCGTCGGTGAGGTCGAAGGGCAGGCCCGTGGACTGGTCGATCACGGCACCCACCGGGTTGGCGACCATCAGCGCGCCGACGGTGATGCCGGCCGCGGGGCCCTCGGCGATGGTGACCGATGCGGTGCCCACGCCGCCCTTGAGCGAGCCGGCCCGCGCACCGGCGCCCGCGCCGACGCTGCCGACGGAGAAGTCGGTCCCGGCAGAGCGCACCGCCTCGGCGCCGAAGCCGGCGTCGGGCCGGTGGTCCCATGCCCCGACGGGCAGGTCGAAGATGACCGCGGCGGGAACGATCGGCACGACGTGGCCGGCGGCGTCCATGGGCAGCCCGACCCCGTCGGCCTCCAGGGCGCGCATCACGCCGTCCGCGGCCGCCAGCCCGTATGCGCTGCCGCCGGACAGCACGATCGCGTGGACGGTCTGCACGGTGTTCGACGGGTCGAGCAGGTCGGTCTCGCGGGTGCCCGGTCCGCCGCCGCGCACGTCGACGGCGGCGACCGCGTTCGGGGCCGCGACCCGGACGACGGTGGTTCCGGTGGCCCATCCGTGCCCGTCGGGCGAGTCCGGATCGGCCACGCGCGCATCGGCGTCGACGCGCTGGAAGTGCCCGACGGTGATGCCTGCGACGTCGGTGATCCGGTCACCGGCCCGGGCGGGTCGTCCGATGGTGGTCACGCGTTCCTCCGCTCTCCCCCGCCTGTGTCGTCCCCGCTGGCGGTCGACCGCCGTCCGGGCACCCAGCCGAGAACGTGAGATGCCCGAAAGGTCCGAACCGTCCCCACCGAACTCTAGGTCAGCCGGCGGCGGTCACATCACCGCTTCGACGAGCAGGTCCTGCATCACCGTGAGCCAGTGATAGACGTCGAGGTGTGCCGCGTGCGGATGATCGGACGGCAGCTGGTCCGGGGTGTCCTCGGAGATGCCGAGCATCGCGCCGAGCGCGAGCCGCACGTCGTTGAGGGCGGTCAGCCAGGCCTCCGCCTCGTCGACGGTCAGCGAAAGGTCGCCCCCGCTAGCGGGCAGGGTGTCGAGCAGGACGTGTGCCGCGGAGAGCTTGGCGTCGATGATCTTCGGCTCGTTGACGCTGCGCAGCGCCGAGTTGAGCCGGCCGTTGACGACCTCGGCCGACAACTGCTCGTCTTGGTCGGGACGATGGAAATCCGGCAACAGGCGTCCGAGTGTGGCGTCGTCCGGCGGCTCGGAGTGGCCGGTGCGGATCCCGGTCACCTCCGACAGCGCGTCGCGGGGCGCGGTGTCGGAACGCTCGGTGAGGAGCTCGCACATCGACGAGACCAGTGAGGCGAGCAGTTCGGCCTCGTGGGAGTCGAGCTGGGAGACGATGCGGACCCCGTCCCCGCGCCCTTTGCGTTTCCAGGTGCGCACGCGTCAGTGTCCCCTCACCGGTCTCCGATGTGGTCCCGGGGGCTTCCCGGTCGCGGGGCGCGGCACGCCGAGCGCCTGCTCATGAATCGCGCTGCATCGTGGCCCAGAGACCGGCCGCATGGAGTTTGCGCACGTCGCTCTCCACCTTGTCGCGGTCGCCGCTGGAGACCACGGCCTTGCCCTCGGTGTGGACCTGCATCATCAGTTCGTTGGCCCGCGCCTCGGAGTAGCCGAAGATCTTCTGGAACACATAGGTGACGTACCGCATCAGATTGACGGGGTCGTCCCACACGATGGTCATCCAGGGCTTGTCGAGGTCCGCCGCGCCGTCGGCGACCGCGGGTTCGGCCACCGCAGTGCCGCCGGGGGTAGCCTCGTGCGCACGAGTTTCGTCAAGCGCCATGAAGACAGGGTAACGCCACAGTGAGCATCGACAACACCGCGCTGCTGACCGATCACTACGAGTTGACCATGGTCGCGGCGGCGCTCCGCCAGCCGGTTGCGCACCGCCGGTGCGTGTTCGAGGTGTTCGCCCGACGCCTCCCCGACGGCCGGCGCTACGGCGTCGTCGCGGGTACCGGACGCCTCATCGACGAGCTCGCCCACTTCCGGTTCGGCGACGACGAGATCGCGGTCGTCGAGAAGTTCCTCGACCCCGACACCGTCGAGTGGCTGCGCGACTATCGCTTCTCCGGCGACATCGACGGCTACCGCGAAGGCGAGCTGTACTTCCCGGGCTCGCCCATCCTGACGGTGCGCGCCACGTTCGCCGAGGCCGTCCTGCTCGAGACCCTGGTCCTGTCGATCCTCAACCACGACAGCGCGATCGCCTCGGCCGCCGCGCGCATGGTGAGCGCCGCCGGTTCCCGGCCGATCATCGAGATGGGCTCGCGGCGCACCCACGAGCGCGCCGCGGTCGCCTCGGCACGCGCCGCCTACATCGCCGGGCTGTCGGCGACGTCGAATCTGGAGGCCAACCGGCGGTTCGGCGTGCCGAGCGCGGGCACCGCCGCCCACGCCTTCACGCTCGGTTTCACCGGTCCCGACGGCCCCGACGAGAAGGCCGCCTTCGCCGCGCAGGTCGAGGCCCTCGGCGTGGGCACCACCTTGCTCGTGGACACCTACGACATCACCCGGGGCGTGCAGAACGCGATCGAGGTCGCGGGCACCGGGCTCGGCGCGGTTCGCATCGACTCCGGCGACCTGGGCGTCCTCGCCCGAAAGGTGCGCGAGCAACTCGATGCGCTCGGCGCCACCAAGACCAAGATCGTCGTCTCCGGCGACCTCGACGAGTACGCGATCGCATCCCTGCGAGCCGAACCGGTCGACATCTACGGGGTGGGCACCTCGCTGGTGACCGGAAGCGGCGCACCGACTGCGGGTATGGTCTACAAGCTCGTCGAGGTCGACGGGATGCCCGTCGCCAAGCGGTCGAGCCACAAGGAGTCGCGGGGCGGGGCGAAGGCGGCGGTACGCGCCGCGCGCAGCAGTGGGACGATCGTGGAGGAGATCGTCTACCGCGCCGACGGACCACGTCCCGACGCCGACGGCCTGCAGCTGCGCGACCTGCAGATCCCGCTGGTCCGCGGCGGGGAGCCGGTGGAACCGCTGCCGACCCTGTCCGACGCGCGCGAACGCCTCGCCGCCGGGCTGGTGAGCCTGCCCTGGGAGGGCCTGGGCCTGTCCCACGGCGACCCGGCGGTCCCGACGCGCTACGTGCTCGACTGACGAGCAGAACACCTTCGATCTGTCAGGGAGTGTTGCGATGAGCATCGAACGCAACGACGGCACCACGCCGGCCGACGCGTTGATCGTCGTCGACGTGCAGAACGACTTCTGCGAGGGCGGCGCGCTCGCGGTCAGCGGCGGCGCCGCGGTGGCGCGCGCGATCTCGAAGATCCTCGGCGAGTACGAGACCGTCGTCGCGACCCGCGACCACCACATCGATCCCGGCGACCACTTCTCCGACGAGCCGGACTACGTCGACTCGTGGCCGCCGCACTGCCGGGCCGGCACCGACGGGGTGGCGTTCCATCCCGAACTCGACACCGACCCGGTGCAGGAGGTCTTCTCCAAGGGCGAATACGCCGCGGCCTACTCGGGTTTCGAGGGAGCCGCCGAGGACGGGACCACCCTGGCGCAGTGGCTGCGCGACCACCACGTGTCCTCCGTCGACATCGTCGGCATCGCCACCGATCACTGCGTGCGCGCCACCGCGCTCGACGCGGCCGCGGAGGGTTTCACCACCCGGGTGCTGCTGAACTTCACGGCCGGGGTGTCCGACAAGACCTGCGAGGCGGCGTGCAAGCAGATGCGCGAGGCCGGGGTCGAGCTCGTCGGCGACCTGATCTACGACGGTTCCACCGGTTCCTCTCAGACCTAGGGAACCGACGGGCGGGCCGTTCCGTCTGAACAGCAGTAGCCCCGCCACCCGACTCCGCACTCTTCACGAAGGACGCCGCACTCCCCCATGGCCAACACACCCGAGGTGACCGAACTGCTCGACGCCGCGGTCACCGCTCTCGGTGGCCGCCGCCGCGAGGGCCAGGTCACCATGGCCAACGCCGTGGCCCACGCCATCGACACCGGTGAGCACCTGGCCGTGCAGGCCGGCACCGGCACCGGCAAGTCGCTGGCCTATCTGGTGCCGGCCATCCGGCACGCCGTGGAGTCCGGGCGCACCGTCGTGGTGTCGACGGCGACGATCGCCCTGCAGCGGCAGCTCATCGAGCGCGACCTGCCCCGCCTGGCGAACGCGCTGCAGAAGCCCCTCGGCCGCAAGCCCACCTTCGCGATCCTCAAAGGGCGCGGAAACTACTTGTGCCTCAACAAGATCCATGCGGGCACCGCGGAGGAGCCGGACACCGAGCTGTTCGACCCGTTCGAGCTGTCCCGCACCGGCCGCGAGGTCACCCGCCTGCGCGAGTGGAGTAGCGACACCGAGACCGGCGACCGCGACGACCTCGTGCCCGGCGTGACCGACCGGTCGTGGCGCCAGGTGAGCGTGTCGGCGCGCGAATGCCTGGGCGCGGCCAACTGCTCCTACGGCGAGGACTGTTTCGCCGAGCAGGCGCGGCGGCAGTCGGCGAAGGTCGACGTGGTGGTCACCAACCATGCGCTACTGGCGATCGACGCGACGAGCCCGGCCAACGTACTGCCCGAGCACGACGTGGTCATCATCGACGAGGCCCACGAACTCGTCGACCGCATGACGTCGGTGGCCACCGACGAGTTGTCGACGGCATCGGTCGCACTCGTGTCGCGCCGGGTCGGCAAGCTGGTCGACGAGGAGACCGCCGACGCGCTACTCGGCGCCGGCGAGCAGCTCGGCGAACTACTCGAGTCCGCGCCGAAGACCCAGTGGACGCAGCTGCCGCCCGACGCCACCGCGGTCCTGGCGATGCTGCGTGATCGGCTGTGGCAGACACGCACCGCCATCGGACCGGTCCGCCCGCCCGGCGGAGGCGACGACGGCGCCGCAGCCCGATCGGCGGCGCTGACCACGCTGGAGGACATGCACGACACGGTCGTCCGCGTCCTCGGCGCCTTCGACGAACCGGACGAGTCCAAACGACGCGACGTGGTGTGGGTGTCGCTCGACACCTCCCGGCGAGGGGCCGAGCCCCGCCCGGTCCTGCACATCGCGCCGCTGTCGGTGGGCGGCCTGCTGCGGGCGTCGCTGTTCTCCAACTCCACGGTCGTGCTCACCTCGGCCACGCTGACCATCGGCGGGTCGTTCGACGCGCTGGCCGCGACCTGGGGCCTGCCCGCCTCCGGGCGCGGCACCGATCGGCCCGCCGCCGACGAACCCGGCCCCGATCCGGCCGCCGCGCGGGGCACCACGGCCAACGGCAAGGCCGTGCCGTCGGACTCCGGCTCGGTCCGCTGGACCGGCCTCGACGCCGGTTCCCCGTTCGATTACCCGAAATCGGCCATCCTCTATGTGGCCAAGCACCTCCCCCGGCCCGAACGCTCCGGGATCGCGCCGCGCACCATGGACGAGATCGCCGATCTCGTGAAGGCCGCCGGCGGCCGGACGCTGGGCCTGTTCTCGTCGATGCGCGCGGCCAAGGAGGCCGCCGAGGCGATCCGGGAACGCAGCGACTTCCCGGTGCTGTGCCAGGGCGACGACACCACCTCGACGCTGGTCCGCCGCTTCGCCGAGGACCCGGAGACCTGCCTGTTCGGGACGCTGTCGCTGTGGCAGGGGGTCGACGTGCCCGGCCCCTCGCTGAGCCTGGTCATCATCGACCGCATCCCGTTCCCGCGCCCCGACGACCCGCTGCTGACCGCCCGGCAACGCGCGGTCGACGCCCGCGGGGGCAACGGCTTCCTGTCGGTCGCGGCCAACCATGCCGCACTGCTGCTGGCCCAGGGAGCAGGACGACTGCTGCGATCGGTGGACGACCGCGGGGTCGTCGCGGTCCTCGACTCCCGACTCGCCACGGCCGGCTATTCCGGATACCTCCTCGCCTCTCTCCCGCCGATGTGGCGGACGACCGATCCCGCGGTCGTCCGCTCGGCGCTGTCCCGCCTGGCCGCCGCACCCCGCCCGGTGGGCTGACCCCCACCCGCCGCCCCGCGTCGGCCTACGACAAGACAAGCCCGTGCGCGGGGCACTAGGTTGGGTAGCGGTGATTCCAACGCAGGCGAGATCCATCAGGCACCCTGGCCAATCGCGGGAGCTGACGAGAGGAGGCCTCGAGTGATCGGGCGCATGGGGATCGACGACATCCAACCCCTGGTCTCGGCCGGTCAGCATCCCGCGAAAGCCGTTGTCGGAGAGTTCTTCCCGGTCAGTGCCACGGCCTGGCGCGAGGGCCACGACGCACTCGGCGTGACCCTGCACGTGGAGGCTCCGCGGCGCGGCGTCCTCGACATCCGGATGACGCCGGCACCCGAACCCGACACGTTCAACGCCGCCTTCGTCCCCGACCGGGTGGGCTTCTGGTCGTACCGCATCGAGGCCTGGAGCGACCCGTACCTGACGTGGCGTTCGGCCGTCCTCAAGAAGCTCGACGCCGGTCAGGGCGCCGCAGATCTGGCCAACGACCTCGAGACCGGTGCCCGCGTCCTGGAGCGGGCCGCCGAGCTGCAGGCCGACGAGAACCGCGAGCTGCTCATCGACGCCGCCCGTCTGCTCCGCGCCCGGCGCCGCCGAGTCGAGAACCGGGTGGCCCTCGCCATCTCCGACGAGGTCGCCGAACTGCTGCACGACGCCCCGGTCCGCGAGCTCGTCACCAAGAGCCGCACCTACCGGGTGTGGGTCGACCGGTCCCGCGCCCTCTACGGCTCCTGGTACGAGTTCTTCCCGCGGTCCACCGGCGGCTGGGACAACGAAGGCAACCCCGTGCATGGGACGTTCCTCACCGCCGCCGAGGACCTGCCCCGGATCGCAGACATGGGTTTCGACGTCGTCTACCTGCCCCCGATCCACCCGATCGGCGAGGTCAACCGCAAGGGCCGCAACAACACCCTCGTCGCCGGACCGGACGACGTCGGGTCCCCGTGGGCGATCGGTTCGGCCGCCGGCGGGCACGACGCGATCCACCCGCAGCTCGGCACCGAGGAGGACTTCCGGTACTTCGTGAGCCGGACCCGCGAGCTCGGGATGGAGGTCGCGCTCGACCTCGCGTTGCAGTGCGCCCCCGACCACCCGTGGGCCACCGAGCATCCCGAGTGGTTCACCATCCAGCCGGACGGCACCATCGCCTACGCCGAGAACCCGCCGAAGAAGTACCAGGACATCTACCCCCTGAACTTCGACAACGACCGCAACGGCATCTACCGCGCGGTGCTCAAGGTGGTGTTGCACTGGGTCGGACTCGGCGTCGAGATCTTCCGCGTCGACAACCCGCACACCAAGCCGCCGAACTTCTGGGAATGGCTGATCACCGAGGTCAAGAAGCGCAATCCCGACGTGCTGTTCCTCTCCGAGTCGTTCACCCGTCCCGCGCGGCTGTACGGCCTGGCCCGTCTGGGATTCAGCCAGTCCTACACGTACTTCACGTGGAAGACCGCCAAGTGGGAGCTCGAGGAGTTCGGCCGTGAACTCGCGGCCAAGGCCGACGAGGCGCGACCTAACCTGTTCGTCAACACCCCGGACATCCTGCATGCGAGCCTGCAGCACGGCGGCCCCGGAATGTTCGCGCTCCGGGCCGCGCTCGCTGCGACGCTCGCACCCACGTGGGGCGTCTACAGCGGCTACGAGCTGTACGAGCACGTCGCGGTGGCCGAGGGCAGCGAGGAGTACCTGGACTCCGAGAAGTACGAGTTGCGCCCGCGCGACTACAAGGCGGCCGCCGGCCGCGGCGAGTCGCTGGAGCCGTGGATCACCTCGCTCAACGCGATCCGGCGCCGGCACCCCGCGCTGCAACAGCTGCGCAACATCCACTTCCACCACGTCGACAACGAGTCGCTGATCGCCTACTCGAAGATCGATCCGGTGTCCGGCGACCGCGTCATCGTGGTCATCAACCTCAATCCCTTCGGCGCGGAGGAATCGACCGTCTGGCTCGACCTGCCCAAGCTCGGCTTCGAGTGGTACGACCGCTTCCCGGTGATCGACGAGGTGTCCGGCGAGGAGTACTGGTGGGGCCAGGACAACTACGTCCGGCTCGAGCCCTGGCGCGCGGTCGCCCACATCCTCGCCCTACCGCCGCTCGACCCGGCGGTGGCCGCGCGACTCGCCTACCGACTCCAGTGAGGTGCCCGTGACCGATCGCGATCCCGAGTCCGCCCCCGACACCGCTTCCGCACTGCCCGACCCGCGGGCCACCGACCACGACCTGCGCCGTCTCGACTCCCTGACCCACCCGGACCCGCACGCCTTCCTCGGCGCGCACGAGGCGCCCGGCGGCACCATGATCCTGCGAACCCTGCGGCCCGGGGCGGTCTCGGTGTCGGCGGTGATCGGCGGCGTCGACCACCCGATGACCCGCCAGACCGACGACCTGTGGGTCGTCACCGTTCCCGTCGCGGACCTGATGGACTACCGCTACCGGGTCGTCTACCCAGATGGTGACGGCGGCACCTCGGAGTTCGTCGTCGCCGACGGCTACCGGTTCCTGCCCAGCCTCGGGGAGATGGACCTGCACCTGTTCGGCGAGGGCCGGCACGAGGAACTGTGGAAGGTGCTCGGCGCCCGCGTCGTCTCCTACACCACCCCCGACGGCGAGGTCCGCGGCACCGCGTTCTCCGTGTGGGCGCCCAATGCGCACGGTGTCGCCGTCATCGGCGACTTCGACCACTGGTCGGGTCGCTGTGCGCCCATGCGCAGGATCGGCAGCAGCGGGGTCTGGGAGTTGTTCGTCCCCGACGTCGGCGACGGCGCGCTCTACAAGTTCCGCGTGCACGGCGCCGACGGCGTGGTCCGGGACAAGGCCGACCCGATGGCGTACCGGACCACTCCTCCCCCGTCGACCGCCTCCGTGGTGACGGTGTCGACGCACGAGTGGTCCGACGACTCCTGGATCGCACGGCGCGCCGCGTCGGCGCCCGAGCGCGAGCCGATGTCGATCTACGAGGTGCACCTGGGGTCGTGGCGACACGGCCTCTCCTACCGCGACCTCGCGCACCAGCTCGCCGACTACGTCGTCGAGAAGGGGTTCACGCACGTGGAGTTCCTGCCCGTCGCCGAGCACCCCTTCGGCGGGTCGTGGGGCTACCAGGTCACCTCGTATTACGCACCCACCGCGCGATTCGGCACCCCCGACGACTTCCGGTATCTCGTCGACCACCTCCACTCGCGTGGCATCGCCGTGATCGTCGACTGGGTGCCCGCCCACTTCCCCAAGGACGAGTGGGCTCTCGCACGGTTCGACGGCACTCCCCTCTACGAGCACGCCGACCCGATGCGCGGCGAGCAACTCGACTGGGGCACATACGTGTTCGACTTCGGCAGGCACGAGGTGCGCAACTTCCTGGTCGCCAACGCCCTGTACTGGTTCAGCGAGTTCCACATCGACGGACTGCGCGTCGACGCCGTCGCGTCGATGCTCTATCTCGACTACTCGCGGCCGGACGGCCAGTGGCGTCCGAACATCCACGGCGGCCGCGAGAACCTCGAGGCGGTGCAGTTCCTGCAGGAGACCAACGCGACGGTGCACAAGCACTTCCCGGGCGTCGTCACGGTCGCCGAAGAGTCCACCGCATGGCCGGGCGTCACCCGGATGACCGACCTCGGAGGCCTCGGGTTCAGCTTCAAATGGAACATGGGCTGGATGCACGACAGCCTCGACTATCTGTCCCGGGATCAGGTGCACCGCAGCTTCCACCATCACGAGATCACCTTCTCGCTGATGTACGCGTGGAGCGAGAACTTCGTCCTGCCGCTGTCACACGACGAGGTGGTCCACGGCAAGGGGACGTTGTGGACGCGGATGCCCGGCGACTCCGTCACCAAGGCCGCCGGCGCACGCGTGTACCTGGCCTACATGTGGTCGCACCCGGGCAAGCAGCTGCTGTTCATGGGTCAGGAGTTCGGCCAGGTCGGCGAGTGGGCGGACAACCGCAGTCTCGACTGGCACCAGCTGGAGGGCTGGGAGGGCGAGCTGCACTCGGGCATCTCGGCTCTCGTCACCGACCTGAACCGCGTCTACCGGGCCACGCCGGCGCTCTACACGCAGGACACCGATCCGCTCGGGTTCGAATGGATCGACGCCAACGACACCGCCAACAACGTGATCAGCTTCCTGCGGTTCGGCACCGACGGTTCCGTGGTGGCGTGCATCTTCAACTTCTCCGGCGTCGACCGCACCGACTACCGGCTGGGTCTGCCGCGCGCGGGCGTGTGGGACGAGATCCTCAACACCGACGCCGACGCCTACAGCGGCGCCGGCAAGGGCAACCTGGGCTCGGTGACCGCCGACGGGCCGTCCTGGCACGGCCGTCCGACCTCCGCGCAGCTCATGCTCCCCGCGAACTCGGCCATCTGGCTCGCGCCGCGCAACGCCTGACCACCGGTCGGCTCCGACCTCGCCGGGTCCGAAGACGGCGAAAGGCCCACCTCCCCACTGGGGCGGTGAGCCTTCTCGGTTGGCCAGTCGTGCTCAGTAGAGCGCCATGGCGAGCTTGCGGCGCGCCGACACGACGAACGGTTCGGCCGGATCGAACAGCTCGAACAGCTCGAGCAGACGCGTCCGGGCACGCTCGCGCTCGTCGCCCGCGGTGACGCGCACGACGCCGATGATCCGGTCGAACGCCTCCTCCGGCTTCTGCGACAGCAGCAGGACGTCGGCCGCGGCGAGCTGCGCGTCCACATCGTGCGGCGCTGCGTTCTCGACGATCGACGGGTCGTGCGCCCGCGCGCGCAGGATGAACTCGAGATTCCGCGCCGCCGACGCCGCCTCGACGTTGTCCGGTTCGGCCTCGACGATGGAACGGTAGACCGCGAGCGCCCCGTCGAAGTCGCCCTCGTTCATCTTCTCCTCGGCCGCCGCCATCCGCGGGTCGGTCGGCTCCTCGGCCGGCGCGTCGGCGGGTGCGCCGGTCAGCGCATGGCCGACCTGGGCGAAGATCTCGTCGATCCAGGCGGTGATCTCCGCCTCGGAACGGACACCGTTGAACGCGGTGACCGGCTGACCCTGCACGATCGCGACGACCATCGGGATCGACTGGACCCGGAACGCCTGCGCGATACGGGGATTGGCGTCGACGTCCACCTTTGCGAGCACCCAGCGTCCCCCCGACTGCGCGGCCAGGCGCTCGAGCACGGGCGAGAGCTGCTTGCACGGACCGCACCATTCGGCCCACAGGTCGACGACGACGAGCTGGCTCATCGACCGGTCGAGGACCTCGGCCTCGAACGTCACCTCGGTGACGTCGATGACCGCGGGCCCCGCGGGTGGTGCTCCCGCCGGCGGACCGGCCGGGGCCCCGGCACCGGCGGCCGGGTTCTGGTTCTGGGTCTGGGCACGTTGCGCTTCGGCGCGCTGGGCGGCGGCACGTTGTGCCTCGGCCCGCTCCTTGATCACGCCGAGATCGACGGCACCGGACATTGCCATGGCGGCAGCAGCCTGCTGTCGGGCCGCCGCGGCGGCCTGCTGACGATTGGTTGGTCGCGTCACTCCTCTAGTGTGGCACGACCGCCCGGCTCGGATGTCCGAGGTTCGCCGACCGCGGACGACGAACCGTCTCGCGATCCCACGACGCCGGCGAGGCACACCGCCGGCATCAGTGCCGCGATCGCCGCGAGGAGCCCGACGTCCAGAGACGTTCTGCTGCTGATGAACCCGACGACCGCGGGCCCGGCCAGCAGGCCGAGGTAGCCGATGCCGACGACGACCGAGATGCTTCGGCCGCCGGTTCCGTCGGTGAGGTTGCCGGCCGCGGTGAAGATCTGGGGGATCAATCCGGCCAGGCCCGCGCCGAAGATCGCCCAGCCGACGAGCGAGAGCACCGGGCCGGGAGCGCAGATGGCCAGCGCCATCCCGGCGATGCCCACGAGCGCGCCGCCGCGCAGGACGCGGACCGCACCCACGGCGCCGACCGCCCGGTCGACGACGAACCGGGTGATGGTCATCGTCGCGCTGAACGCGCCGAAGGCAACGGCGCCGAGTGCCTCGGCGGTGTCATGGGACTCGACGATCTGCAGCGCGCTCCAGTCGTAGGCGGTCCCCTCGCCGAGCATCAGGCCGAAGGCGACGACCGCGAGCAGCACCAGCCGGCGGCGATCGACCAGCTCCCACCAGGAGCTCGACGCTTTCGCGTCGCTCGCGGTCTCGTCCCCGATACCGCCCGGGGCGGCCGCGCCGAGCGACTCCCGGCCGCGGAGGTCTGCGGCCACCACGGCCACCACCACGAGGCCTGCCGCCGCCGCGCAGGCGACGGTCGGAACGACCCCGGCGTCGGTCCACAGCGTCACCGCGACCACACCCGACCCGACGAGGCCGCCCGCCGAGAACCAGCCGTGGAACGAGGACATGATCGGGCGGCCGTAGGCGCGTTCGACCGCCACGGCCTGAGCGTTCATGGAGACGTCGAGACAGCCGTTGGCGAAGCCGAAGGCGGCGAGGGCCGCGCCGAGTGTGACCGTGTCGACCGCGAGGACCGGCGTCACGATCACGGCGGAGAGCAGGCAGGCCGCCGCGATGGTGAGCGGTCGCGAGCCCCAGCGGTCGATCAGCGGACCGCAGAGCTGCATGCCGACGAACGCCGCGGCGCCGAGGAGGAGCAGCAGTCCGCCGAGTTCGTCGTGACCGACGCCGGTGCGGTCGCTGATGACCGGGATGTGGGCGACCCACATCGCGGCCAGGAACCCGTTGAGGGCGAAGATCGCCGCGACCGCGCGCCGGGACCGGCGTGGCGGGGCCCCGGCGATCACCCGCATTCAGGAATCCGGGTCGAGATGACGTTCGACGCGCTCGACCTTGCCGGTCAGCTCGCCGGTGTGGCCGGGACGGATGTCGGCCTTGAGCACGAGGCCGACCCGCGGTGCGCGGGCGGCGACCGCCTCGGTCGCCGCCTTCACCACGGCCATGACCTCGTCCCACTCGCCCTCGAGATAGGTGAACATCGCGGTGGTCTGGTTGGGCAGGCCGGAGGCCCGCACGACCTCGACGGCCGCGGCGACTGCCTCCGACATCCCGCCGTCGGCGTCGACGGCGTCACCGCCGGAGGGGCTGAGGCTGAAGGCGACGATCATGGGCAGGACGCTCCGCTCAGGCGGCGACCTCGGCGGCCGGTTCCGTCGCCGAGAGTTCCGCGAGGTGGCCGTTGCGCTTGGCCCACCACTCGAAGACGAGCGAGCCGAACGGCGGGATGCTCGATACGAGGGCCAGCAGGGTCACGACCGGCACGGCGATGCGGAGTCCGCCGAGACGCAGGTCCCACGTCACGGCGTTCCACTTCAGCTGGAAGTGGCTGACCAGCGAGACCAGCACGAAGACGATGAACACCGCGCCGTGGACGGCACCCGGCAGCGCGATGGCCTCGGGATCGTCGTTGACGCGCTTGAGGATCATGCCGACGATCAGCCACGCCCACGTGATGGCCTCGGCCACGGCGATGAACCGAAAGCGCTTCGCGGGGGTGGTGAGGTCGAAGAAAGACATCATGGCTCCATTGTGCCGAACGGGGGAGCCGCCTACGACAAAGTGTAGTAGACGTCTCCCCCGTCGGACCGGTTCGGAACGGGCCTCAGGCCCGTCGGTAGGCCCCTCAGGCCTTCGGGACGCGGACGATCAGGGCGTCGCCCTGGCCGCCGGCACCGCACAGTGCGGCCGCGCCGATGCCGCCGCCGCGACGCTTGAGCTCCAGTGCGAGGTGCAGGGTGATGCGGGCGCCGGAGGTGCCGATCGGGTGGCCGATGGCGATGGCGCCGCCGTTGACGTTCACCTTCTCCGGGTCGACGCCGAGCTGCTTGGTCGATGCCAGGCCCACAGCTGCGAAGGCCTCGTTGATCTCGATGAGGTCGAGGTCGGCGGGGTCGATGCCCTCGCGGGCGCAGGCCTTCGCGATGGCGTTGGCCGGCTGCGCCTGCAGGCTCGAGTCGGGGCCGGCGACGACGCCGTGGGCGCCGATCTCGGCGATCCAGGACACGCCGAGCTCCTCGGCCTTCGCCTTGGACATCACGATGACCGCGGCCGCGCCGTCGGAGATCTGCGACGAGTTGCCCGCGGTGATGGTGCCGTCCTTGCGGAAGGCCGGGCGCAGGCCGGCGAGCGACTCGACGGTGGTGTTGGCGCGGATGCCCTCGTCCTCGTTGAAGACGATCGGGTCGCCCTTGCGCTGCGGGATCTCCACCGGGACGACTTCGTCGTCGAACAGGCCGTTCTTCCAGGCCGCCGCGGCGCGCTGGTGGCTGCGGGCCGCGACCTCGTCCTGCTGCTCGCGGGTGAAGCCGTCGGTGTCGTTGCCCTGCTCGGTCAGTGCGCCCATCGGCTGGTCGGTGAAGGCGTCGTGCAGTCCGTCGAAGGCGGTGTGGTCGACGAGCTCGGTGTTGCCGTACTTGAAGCCGGTGCGGCTCTTCGGCAGCAGGTGCGGGGCCTGGGTCATCGACTCCTGGCCGCCGGCCACGACGCATTCGAACTCACCGGCGCGGATGAGCTGGTCGGCGAGCGCGATCGCGTCGATGCCCGACAGGCACATCTTGTTGATGGTCAGGGTCGGGACATCCCACGGGATACCGGCCTTGATGGCGGTCTGGCGGGCCGGCATCTGACCCGCCCCCGCGGTCAGCACCTGGCCCATGATGACGTAGTCGACCGCCGAGGCCGGGACACCGGACTTCTCCAGGGCGCCCTTGACCGCGATCGCTCCGAGGTCGACGGCGCTGAAGTCCTTCAGCGACCCCAACAGGCGGCCGAACGGGGTGCGTGCGCCGGCGACGATGACCGTCGTGTTGTCAGCGTTCGAGGACATTGAGGGAACCTCCGGGGATGTCGTGCGAGGGGGCTTACCGAGCGCCCGCTCTGTGCGCTCTGACCCACAACGCTACCGTTGTGACATGAGCACCTCTGCAACTGACCCCAGTACCCCCGCAGGCGCGACCGCGCTGATCTCCGACCTCGTCGTCGCGATCGACCACGTCGGTATCGCCGTTCCGGACCTGGAAGCCGCCAAGAAGTGGTATGCGACACACCTCGGGTTCGAGTCGCTGCATCAGGAGACCAACGAGGAACAGGGCGTCGAGGAGGCCATGGTCGGCCCGGCCGGCGGCGGCACGCTCATCCAGTTGCTCGCCCCGCTCGACGAGTCCTCCACCATCGCCAAGTTCATCGACCGCAACGGCCCCGGTCTCCAGCAGCTGGCGGTGCGGGTCACCGACATCGACGCCGTGGCCGCCCGCCTCACCGGCGCGGGTGTCCGCCTCCTCTACCCGGAGGCCAAGCGCGGCACCGCGAACTCGCGTATCAACTTCGTCCATCCGAAGGACGCCGGCGGCGTGCTGCTCGAGCTCGTCGAGCCCGCGGCCGACGCGGCGCACTGACGACGAGGGTCGCAGGCGAGGGCCCCTGACGGCAGGACGCACTGACCACGGGTCTCCTCGGCGCCCCCGCTCATCCGACCGCGCCTGCCGCTCATACTCGAAAGCGCCTCGGGCCCATGCCCGAAACAGATGCCGGTGTAGCCCCGCTCCACCGGCATCGTCGTCTCGCGAACGGACTCCGGACGCCGAACCGACGGGGCGTCGACGTGGGCGGACCCGCCCGGTCGACGGGGCTCCCGCGGCACGCTCCTCCGATACACTGGCCGTCATGTCAGGTCCTGCACGGCAATTGCCCTTCGCGATCGTGATGCGCGGTTATGACCGTGAGCAGGTCGCCGAGCACCTCCGGCGACTCGACGCCGAGTTGCGGGTCCTCGCCGCGGATCGCGACGCCGCCACCGCCAACGCCAACGAGCTCGCCGCCCATCTCGAAGAGGCGCGCCAGGAGATAGCCGAGCTGCGGCGCGAGGTCGACAAGCTGTCGGTTCCGCCGACCACCGCCCAGGGGATGAGCGAGCGGCTGTCCCGCATGCTCCAGCTCGCCTCCGACGAGGCCTCGGAGATGCGTGCCGAGGCCTCCGCCGAGGCCGCCGAGACGCTGTCGGTCGCGCGTCAGGAAGCCGACGACATGCGCGCCGAGGCCGCCGCCGAGGCGGAACGCGTCCGCAGCGAGGCCGAGGCCGCCGCCACGAAGATGCTCGACGAGGCGTCCGCGCGGGCCCGCGAGATGAAGGAGACCGCGGCCAAGAACGAGGCGGAGTCGGCCCGCCTGATCGCCGAGCGCACCGCCGCCATGGAGGCCGAGCACTCCACGACCATGCAGGCTGCCCACGAAGAGGCCCGCCGCATCGTGGAGAAGGCCGAGGCGGAGGCCGCAGAGCTGACAGAGGTCACCCGGCGCGAATTGGCCGAGCAGCGGGAGCGTCAGGAAGCCGAGCTCGCCGACCAGCGCGAACGTGCCCTCGACGAGGCCGCCCACATCCGGCAGACCGCCCTCGACATCGCCAACGAGCGTCTGAGCCGGTCCCGCGAGATGGCCCAGGCCGCCGACCGCACCCGCCAGGAGATCGCCGCGAACCTCGGCCGGCTCCGCGAGCAACTGGCGGAGCTGCCCGAGCTGCTGGCGCGCCCGGAGGACTCCGAGTACGAGTTGCTGTCGGAGACCGACGATCTCGAGTTGCTCAACCGCAAGCTGTCGCCCGACGCGCGCGCGAACGCCTGAGACGCCGAACACGACGCAGGGCCGCGACCGACCGGATGGTCGGCGCGGCCCTGCGTCGTGTCATGTCAGGGCTGTTCTAGAACAGCCGGAACTCGTTGCTCTCCGCACCGCGCAGGGCGTCGTAATCGAGCACGACGCAACGGATTCCGCGATCCTCCGCGAGCGTGCGGGCCTGCGGCTTGATCTGCTGCGCGGCGAAGACCCCGGACACCGGGGCCAGCGTGGTGTCGCGGTTGAGCAGCTCGAGATAACGCGTGAGCTGCTCGACACCGTCGATCTCGCCGCGTCGTTTGATCTCGACGGCGACGGTCTTTCCCTCCGCGTCGCGGCAGAGGATGTCGACCGGTCCGATCGCGGTCATGTACTCCCGGCGGATCAGGGTGTGACCGGGCCCGAGCGTCTCGATGTGTTCGGCGAGCAGCTCCTGCAGGTGGGCCTCGACGCCGTCCTTCACCAGGCCGGGATCGACGCCCAGCTCGTGCTGCGAGTCGTGCTCGATCGACGCGATCGTGATCCGGAGCTCCTCGCCGGCCTTGTTGGTCACGACCCAATAGGCCTCGGCCTCGGTCCCGTCCGGCACGGCGGCCTCGGTGAGCCAGCACGGCGGGCTCATCCAGTTCAGCGGCTTGTACGCGCGGTCGTCCGCGTGCACGCTGACCGAGCCGTCGGACTTGATGAGCAACAGCCTCTTGGCCATGGGGAGGTGGGCGGTCAGCCGCCCGACGTAGTCGACCTGACACTCAGCGATGACGAGACGCACGTGCCCACCCTAGGGCATGGGCAGCAGCGGTCTCACGTCCCCGCGCCGGGTCTGGCGCCGCCCCCGGAAACACCGGACCGCCGCGGGGCCGTCGCGCCAGGTCACTCGTCGTAGGCGTCCTTCAGCAGAAAGGTCTCGACGTCGAGTATCGCCTCCTCCATCGTCGCGTGCACATGCGGCAGCGCCGGATCGAAGCCCTTCAGGTCAACCGGTGCACTGTCTTTCGGATTCGTCCACGCTTCACGCTGTCGTTCCACCCAGGCCCGCACGAGCCCGTCGGGATCGACGAGCGCCGCACGCCGGCCGGTGTCGGAGAGTGCGCGTTTGATGCTCAGGACCATGGTTCGCGCCACCGCGTCGACGACTCCGAGACGCGAGATCTCCACGATGACCGCGGCGTAGTCGTCCATGTCGGAGAGGAGCCTCCGGTGCACGCTCTCGGCGCCCGCGAACGTGAGGTCGCCCTGGAGTTCGTAGACACGGACCTTGTCGCGGCAGGTGCGGAGGTAGCTGCGCTCCCGATCGGTCCAGTCGGCGCTGACCGGGATGTCGGTGAGGTCGTACACCGACCGGATGGTCACCCGGCTCTCGCGGGTGACGTTGAACATGTGCAGCCCGAGATCCCGGGACAGGTGCTCGCACGTCTCGACGCCGCGCACGCTGTTGCCGTGCTCGTCCAGTCGCGGGGAGTAGACGCCGATGCCGAGCTGGCCGGGCAGAACCGCCAGGATCCCGCCGCCGACGCCGCTCTTGGCCGGCAGCCCCACCGAGGTGACCCAGTCCCCCGCCCCGTCGTACATGCCGCACGTCGTCATGACCGAGAGCACGCGCTGGGCGATCTCGTGGGAGAACATGACGCGACCGGTCCGGGGATTCTCACCGCCGTTGGCGATGGTCGCGCCGATCCCGGCGAGGTCCTCGGTGGTCACCCGGATCGAACACTGACGAAAGTAGAGGTCCAGTGCCGCGTCGGGGCTCGTCTCGAGGGCGCCGAAGCTGTCGAGCATGTAGGCGATCGCCCGGTTGCGCGACCCGGTCGCCTTCTCGGAGGCGTAGACGTCGGCATCCATCTCCAGGCGCCGGCCGGCACAACCGGAGTAGAACTCGAGGATCTGTGTGAAGGCCGCGTCGATGTCGGCCTCGTCGACATCCCGCCTCGACGGCAGGAGCATCGAGGCCGCGAAGATCGCGCCCGCGTTGATCATCGGGTTTTTCGGCCGCCTGCGGTCGTCGACGCTGATCTCGTTGAACGCCTCGCCCGACGGCTCCACCCCGATCTTCGCGTCGACCGCCTCCGGACCATGCCGATGCAGGGCCATCGCATAGGTGAGCGGTTTGGACACCGACTGGATGGTGAACGACGTCGCAGAGTCCCCGAGCGAGTAGGTGTGGCCGTCGTGCACGCACAACGACAACGCGTACCCCTCGGGGTCCACCCGGGCCAGCTCGGGGATGTAGTCGGCCACGTGCCCGGACCGGTCAGGACGGACGTTGTCCATGATGTGGCGCAGATAGCCGTCGACGAGGGATTCCATGGGCCAATCTAAGCGCGTCCGACGCCGATCGGACAGCGTGACACAACATCGCTGTGACTCCGACGCGCCGGAACCGCCGGCAAACCACGACTAGGCTGGCACAGGGTCGGTCATGTGTAGTTGGGAGGCACGATGAAGCTACTCGTCGGATACATCGCCACCTCGGGCGGCGAGGATGCCGTCGCGTTGGGCGCCTGCCTGGCCAGGACCTTCGACGCCGAACTCGAGATCTGCATCGTCATCCCGCCGGAGCCGCCGGGGGCCGACGACGCGGTCGAGAAGCTCTCCGACGCACTCGACCACGCGGCGCGCAAGTGGCTCGACGAGGCGGCCTCGCGCCTGCCCGACGACATCGAGTCCACGACGACGATCGCCGAGCACCCCAACCCGGCCGAGGGCCTCATCATCGAGGCACGACGCATCTCCGCCGACATCCTCGTCATCGGAGGCGCCGGCGGCGGCATCCTCGGTCGTCACACCCTGGGAACCGACGTCAACGACATCCTCCACTCGTCGCCGATCCCCGTGGCGGTCGCTCCTCCCGGATTCGCCCATCTCGGCGCCGACGAGGTCCGCGAGATCACCGTGACGATCGGAGACCGCCCGGGTGCTCCCCTGCTGTTCCAGACCGCCATCCGCAGTGGCATCCGCGCCCACCGGCCGATCCGCCTCGTGTCGCTGCTCGCGCTCGGGGACATGCAGCCCTGGCGGAACGCACCGGAGGACGCCGCCGTCGAGATGGCCAGAGAGCACGCGCAGAAGGCGCTCGAGGCCGCGAGGGCCGAACTGCCGGAAGACTTCCCGGTCACCTCCACCGTCGTCCAGGGCGACACGATCGAGGAGGCCATCGCGTCGCTCGAGTGGCATGACGGCGACATCGTGATGGTCGGCTCGAGCCGACTGGCCTCGCCCGGCACGCTCTTCCTCGGTGCCACCGCGGCAAAGATCCTGCGCGCGGTGTCGGTGCCGATCATCGTCGTGCCCAAGGGTTCTGACTGACCCTGCAGACTGATCTCGCATGAAGGCTGCAAATGCCCCGCGACCGGATGGTCGCGGGGCATTTCTCATCCGCCCGTGTGCCGGCGGTTCGGACATCGTCGTTCGACAGACGAGACGCAACCGCCCACTGACGATCGGGTGTGGTGGGGATATGAGAAAGGCCCCGTATTCGACGATTGGGTCATCGAATACGGGGCCTTTCTGAAGTTGTGTTCGGCGGTGTCCTACTCTCCCACACTGGTTAAGGTGCAGTACCATCGGCGCTGGAGGGCTTAGCTTCCGGGTTCGGAATGGGGCCGGGCGTTTCCCCTCCGCTATGGCCGCCGTAACTCTGTGAAACAACCACAACAGTTGTTTGTTTGTGTTGTGTGTTGTCTCAGAAGATGCATAGTGGATGCGAACACTGTTCAGACTTTTGTGTCTGGTGGTGTTGTGGTGTTGTTGGTAAGTCCTCGGCCGATTAGTACCAGTCACCTGAACACATTGCTGTGCTTACAGTTCTGGCCTATCAACCCCATGATCTGTGGGGGGCCTTAACCCCGCTGAGGGGGTGAGAAACCTCATCTTGGAACAGGCTTCCCGCTTAGATGCTTTCAGCGGTTATCCCTTCCGAACGTAGCTAACCAGCGGTGCCCCTGGCGGGACAACTGGCACACCAGAGGTTCGTCCGTCCCGGTCCTCTCGTACTAGGGACAGGTTTCCTCAAGTTTCTTACGCGCGCGGCGGATAGAGACCGAACTGTCTCACGACGTTCTAAACCCAGCTCGCGTGCCGCTTTAATGGGCGAACAGCCCAACCCTTGGGACCTACTCCAGCCCCAGGATGCGACGAGCCGACATCGAGGTGCCAAACCATCCCGTCGATATGGACTCTTGGGGAAGATCAGCCTGTTATCCCCGGGGTACCTTTTATCCGTTGAGCGACACCGCTTCCACTTGCCGGTGCCGGATCACTAGTCCCGACTTTCGTCCCTGCTCGACATGTACGTCTCACAGTCAAGCTCCCTTGTGCACTTACACTCAACACCTGATTGCCAACCAGGCTGAGGGAACCTTTGGGCGCCTCCGTTACCTTTTAGGAGGCAACCGCCCCAGTTAAACTACCCACCAGGCACTGTCCCTGAACCCGATCAGGGTCCGAGGTTAGAAGTCCAATACGATCAGAGTGGTATTTCAACAACGACTCCACCAACACTGGCGTGCCGGCTTCACAGTCTCCCACCTATCCTACACAAACCGTACCGAACACCAATACCAAGCTATAGTGAAGGTCCCGGGGTCTTTTCGTCCTGCCGCGCGTAACGAGCATCTTTACTCGTACTGCAATTTCGCCGAGTCTGTGGTTGAGACAGCAGAGAAGTCGTTACGCCATTCGTGCAGGTCGGAACTTACCCGACAAGGAATTTCGCTACCTTAGGATGGTTATAGTTACCACCGCCGTTTACTGGGGCTTAAATTCTCAGCTTCGCGGACGAATCCACTAACCGGTCCTCTTAACCTTCCAGCACCGGGCAGGCGTCAGTCCGTATACATCGTCTTACGACTTCGCACGGACCTGTGTTTTTAGTAAACAGTCGCTTCTCTCTGGTCTCTGCGACCCACACCAGCTCCCACCGCAAGGGTGTTCACCAGCCTGGGTCCCCTTCTCCCGAAGTTACGGGGGCATTTTGCCGAGTTCCTTAACCACAGTTATCTCGATCGCCTTAGTATTCTCTACCTGACCACCTGTGTCGGTTTGGGGTACGGGCCGTGTACCAACTCGCTAGAGGCTTTTCTCGGCAGCATAGGATCATGGAATTCGCCTCAACGGCTACGCATCACCTCTCAGGCATCACGAGACACGGATTTGCCTATGCCTCGCCCTACAGGCTTACACCAGTACAACCACTAACTGGCCCCACTACCTTCCTGCGTCACCCCATCGCTTGCCTACTACCAGCCGAGGTCCCACGCATCACCCCACCGGGCACCCGAAGGCGCCTCGGAAAGGATCTGGATGGTTAGTACAACTGATTCAGCATGGGCGCGGATACACGGGTACGGGAATATCAACCCGTTGTCCATCGACTACGCCTGTCGGCCTCGCCTTAGGTCCCGACTCACCCTGGGCGGATTAGCCTGGCCCAGGAACCCTTGGTCATCCGGCGGCAGAGTTTCTCACTCTGCTTTCGCTACTCATGCCTGCATTCTCACTCCCACACCCTCCACCACTAGATCACTCTGTGGCTTCCACGGATGCAGGACGCTCCCCTACCCACCCACACACCTGGCCGGCCCTCCGTAGAGAACCGACAAGCTAACGTGTGAGTGCCGCGGCTTCGGCGGTGTACTTGAGCCCCGCTACATTGTCGGCGCAGGACCACTTGACCAGTGAGCTATTACGCACTCTTTCAAGGGTGGCTGCTTCTAAGCCAACCTCCTGGTTGTCTTCGCGACCCCACATCCTTTTCCACTTAGTACACGCTTAGGGGCCTTAGCCGGCGATCTGGGTTGTTTCCCTCTCGACTACGAACCTTATCGCCCGCAGTCTCACTGCCACACTCTCACTTACCGGCATTCGGAGTTTGGCTGACGTCAGTAACCCTGTGGGGCCCATCGGCCATCCAGTAGCTCTACCTCCGGTAAGAAACATGTGACGCTGCACCTAAATGCATTTCGGGAGAACCAGCTATCACGGAGTTTGATTGGCCTTTCACCCCTACCCACAGCTCATCCCCTCCATTTTCAACTGAAGTGGGTTCGGGCCTCCACGACGTCTTACCGTCGCTTCACCCTGGCCATGGGTAGATCACTCCGCTTCGGGTCTAGACCCGGCGACTCAAACGCCCTATTCAGACTCGCTTTCGCTACGGCTACCCCACACGGGTTAACCTCGCCACCGAGCACTAACTCGCAGGCTCATTCTTCAAAAGGCACGCCATCACCCACCCTCCAAAGGAGGCACAGGCTCTGACGGATTGTAAGCGTCCGGTTCAGGTACTATTTCACTCCCTCCCGGGTACTTTTCACCTTTCCCCTCACGTACTAGTCCGCTATCGGTCACCAGGAAGTATTCAGGCTTACCGGGTGGTCCCGGCAGATTCACAGCAGATTCCACGAGCCCGCTGCTACTTGGGAGAACATCACGCAAGACCATGTGCTTTCAGCTACCGGACTCTCACCGTCTACGGCAGACCATTCCAGGCCACTTCACCTAACACACAGTTTTCTGACTCACGCTTCCACAGGTAGATGGAAGAAGATGAACCCCACAACCCACACGCACAACCCCTACCCGGTATCACATGCGCATGGTTTAGCCTCCTCCGCTTTCGCTCGCCACTACTCACGGAATCACTATTGTTTTCTCTTCCTATGGGTACTGAGATGTTTCACTTCCCCACGTTCCCCCCACACAGCCTATACATTCAGCTGGTGGTAACACGACATCACTCGTGCTGGGTTTCCCCATTCGGACACCCTCGGATCACAGCTCGTTTGACAACTCCCCGAGGACTATCGCGGCCTACCACGTCCTTCATCGGCTCCTGGTACCAAGGCATCCACCGAACGCCCTTACACACTTACAACAACACCTACAAACAACCCCCCACACACAGAACCACAAAGGGCCCTGCACACGAGGATCGAATGTAGACATCACCAAAAACTCAAAAGTTTTCTGCTCAATCACACACCAACAACACCAGCCACCCCCACAAGGGGCCGCCAGCCTTGCCGGCGCGAAATAAAGATGCTCGCATCCACTATGCACTTCTCAAACAACACACACCGCACCCAGCTGCATGCCTCCGCGCCCCACCACAGGACACCTCACCGACACACACCCGATCTGCAGCTCAGAGGAAAACGTGTGTTCCCTCAGAACCCCGATAGTGTGACGATCAACCCGCCGGCCTCACGACCTCAGCGGCAACCCAGATGTTTCGTCAGGCGACGAAACCCACAGGCTGTGTCTGATGTTTCACCCTCGAACACACACACGCCGCACAGACATACGCCGGCAGAAACGTGTGATGTTGTGTGCTCCTTAGAAAGGAGGTGATCCAGCCGCACCTTCCGGTACGGCTACCTTGTTACGACTTCGTCCCAATCGCCGATCCCACCTTCGACAGCTCCCTCCCACAAGGGGTTAGGCCACCGGCTTCGGGTGTTACCGACTTTCATGACGTGACGGGCGGTGTGTACAAGGCCCGGGAACGTATTCACCGCAGCGTTGCTGATCTGCGATTACTAGCGACTCCGACTTCATGGGGTCGAGTTGCAGACCCCAATCCGAACTGAGACTGGCTTTAAGGGATTCGCTCCACCTCACGGTATCGCAGCCCTCTGTACCAGCCATTGTAGCATGTGTGAAGCCCTGGACATAAGGGGCATGATGACTTGACGTCATCCCCACCTTCCTCCGAGTTGACCCCGGCAGTCTCCTGCAAGTCCCCGCCATTACGCGCTGGCAATACAGGACAAGGGTTGCGCTCGTTGCGGGACTTAACCCAACATCTCACGACACGAGCTGACGACAGCCATGCACCACCTGTCTACCAGCCACAAGGGAAGCCCCATCTCTGGAGCGGTCCGGTAGATGTCAAACCCAGGTAAGGTTCTTCGCGTTGCATCGAATTAATCCACATGCTCCGCCGCTTGTGCGGGCCCCCGTCAATTCCTTTGAGTTTTAGCCTTGCGGCCGTACTCCCCAGGCGGGGTACTTAATGCGTTAGCTACGGCACGGAACCCGTGAAAAGAGTCCCACACCTAGTACCCACCGTTTACGGCGTGGACTACCAGGGTATCTAATCCTGTTCGCTCCCCACGCTTTCGCTCCTCAGCGTCAGTTACTACCCAGAGACCCGCCTTCGCCACCGGTGTTCCTCCTGATATCTGCGCATTTCACCGCTACACCAGGAATTCCAGTCTCCCCTGTAGTACTCAAGTCTGCCCGTATCGCCTGCACGCCTACAATTGAGTTGCAGAATTTCACAGACGACGCGACAAACCGCCTACGAGCTCTTTACGCCCAGTAATTCCGGACAACGCTCGCACCCTACGTATTACCGCGGCTGCTGGCACGTAGTTGGCCGGTGCTTCTTCTCCAGGTACCGTCACTCACGCTTCGTCCCTGGTGAAAGAGGTTTACAACCCGAAGGCCGTCATCCCTCACGCGGCGTCGCTGCATCAGGCTTGCGCCCATTGTGCAATATTCCCCACTGCTGCCTCCCGTAGGAGTCTGGGCCGTGTCTCAGTCCCAGTGTGGCCGATCACCCTCTCAGGTCGGCTACCCGTCGTCGCCTTGGTAGGCCATTACCCACCAACAAGCTGATAGGCCGCGGGCCCATCCTGAACCGCAAAAGCTTTCCACCAACCCCATGCGAGAGAAAGTGAATATCCGGTATTAGACCCAGTTTCCCAGGCTTATCCCAGAGTCCAGGGCAGATCACCCACGTGTTACTCACCCGTTCGCCACTCGAGTACCCAGCAAGCTGGGCCTTTCCGTTCGACTTGCATGTGTTAAGCACGCCGCCAGCGTTCGTCCTGAGCCAGGATCAAACTCTCCATGAAAACCTAGCAAAACAACCAACCCACAAGAGCCGGCGTTTCAACACTAGAAGACCAGGAAGAAAACCTGACCAATCCAAAAACCAGCTCACGCCACCCAGACGGGGCCAGATGACATGAACAAAAAATACATCAACATTCGTAAAGAATGCTCGATGCCAAAACGGCATCAGACAATCCAT
>NZ_CAACYD010000002.1:0-2790 GCF_900683595.1 Gordonia paraffinivorans
GGTGCGGGGCGGTACCGAGCGCGACCCGCACGCGGTGCGTGGACGGTAGCCCCCGGTGCGGGGACCGGGAGGTCTGCTTCAAGGCCGCCGAGGACCGCCCGCGGCGGTGCCCCGCCAGGGGCACCGGGAGGCCGAAGCCACTTGCGGATCCGACTGCCCGCGGCACTACATGACAATGCCGGTTATCATGTAGTCTGTGACTCCACCCCCATCAGCCCGAACCCACCGCCAACCCTCGGGCCACGAACGGCTGAGGTCACCACGGGGCGACGACCCGGACGATGGCCGAAGCTCCAAAGGCAGGCCACACCTATTCCACCTATTCCTCTCCATCGGCGCCTTTGCCGTAGCCGTTGGGGTCACCATCGGCGGCGCTGTCGCTTTCGGGACCCTGGACGGGCCACCGGAAGAGCTCGGCCGGGTGGGGCAGATCATCCTCTTCGGCCTCCTTGGTTCCATTGGGGTTTGGATCGCGTTCGCCTTCTACCTGTCCAGCCGCGGGGACCGGGCCGTTGCGGAGCGCGCCCAGCGGAGCCTGCAACGCGCCGAGGACCAACTGGCCGCAGACGACCAGCTGACGTTGCCAGCCCTGTGGGAGGTCACCCAGAAGCGACTGGACTACTACCACCAGATCGCCACCAGCCAGGCCCGGACCAGCTTCCGCAACGCCCAGGCAGCGATGGTCATCGGATTCGTGCTGCTGGCGGTGTTCGCCGCCCTGGCCGCCGCCGCCGACACCACCGCCGCCGCGGCAGTGACCGGGGCGCTCGGCGCGGTCGCCGCCGCGCTGGCCGGGTTCATCTCCCGCACCTTCGTGCGCTCCCAGGAAAGCTCGGCCGGACATCTGCGCTCCTACTTCGACCAGCCCCTGGAGTTCTCCCGCTACCTGGCCGCCGAACGACTGCTGAGCAGCGTGCAGCACCTGGACGGCCAGCAGCGCGCCGTGATCCTGGCCGACCTGTTGCGCACCGTCATCGCCCCCGGCGGCGGCGCTGGCGCGGACGGTGCCGCGGCCGCCCCGTCCGCCATCACCATCAACGTGCCGCCCACCGCACCGGCTGCCCCGTCCGGCCAGGGAGGTCCCGGATGATGCCGTTCGCCGCGCCCGCCGACGATCCCGCCGGTGACGCCGTGCCGCTGTCCGGGCGCGTCCTGACGGCCGCTGACCGCCGAGCGGCGGACGCCGGGACACCAGAGGGCGCCTCCGGCCACCCGGGCACTCTCCATGGCGCTGAGTGTCCCGCCGCCGGTCAGGCGGGGGCGCTGGCGGTGGCCGCGCCGGTCCCGCTGACCGGGCGGGCCCCGGCCCGCACCCCCCGCGAGCTCGCCGAGCTGATGCGCGCGCACGGGCTCCCCGAGGCCGCGCTGACCGCGACCGCAGCGTGGCTGTCGGGGGAGCGGCGGTCCTCCCCGCGCACGCAGGCCGGGTACGCCCGCGACCTGGCGTGGTGGCTGACCTACGCCGCCGCCCGCGGCCTGGACGCCGCCGACGTGCCCCCGGCCGAGGCCGACCTGTACGCCGCGGCGCTGCGCGCGGCCGGGCTCGCCGACGCCACCCGCGCCCGCCGACTGTCGGCCGCCTCGTCCTGGTACGGCTACCTCACCCGCGCCGGAGCGACGGCGCGCAACCCGTTCGGCGAGGGCATGGAGCGCCCGCGGCCACCGGCGGCCTCGACCACCCGCGGCCTGTCGGAGGACGAACTGCAGCGGCTGCTGGCCTACGCCGCGGTCCGCGAGTCGCCGCGCACCTACGCGCTGCTGGCGGTGATGGTCGCCACCGGCTGCCGCGTCTCCAGCGTGACCGGCACCACCCGCGGCGGCCTCGGCCGCGACCGCGGGCACGCCACCCTCGACCTGCCCGTCAAGGGCGGCGGCACCAAACGCCTGGTGCTCCCACCGTTCGCCGGCGACGCGCTCGGAGCGCTACCTCGCCGACCGCGACGCCCGCGACCAGGAGCGCGCCGCCGAGCGAAACGACGCCGACGCCGATACCGGGCCCGCGGCCGATCCGCCGCTGTTCGTCACCCGCACCGGCCGCCCCATCGACCAGCCGCAGGTGTTCCGCCTCGTGCGCCGCGTCGCAGCCGCCGCCGGAATCGACCAGGCCGACCAGCTCTCCCCGCACTCACTGCGCCACTCGGTGGCCACGCTGCTGCTGGACCGCGGCCACCCGCTGCACATCGTGCAGGACTTCCTCGGCCACGCCGACCCCCGCACCACCCGCGTCTACGACCGGGCCCGCGAATCGCTCGACCGCTCCCCCGCCTACGACCTCGGCGCCGCCCTCGCCGCCGGAGTCGCCCGGCACGCCGGCACCTACAGCGCCGCCCGACCGTAGGAGATCGGCAGGAGCCTTGCAGGGCCCCGGCAGGGCCTCCTGCGCGCGTAGGCGCGCAGGCGCGGGCGCGCGTGAAGCACTCCAGGAACTCCAGAAATCCCTCGCGAGCGCGGTCGACGATCCGTCGCCGGGAGCTCGCGGCGGCCGCCGTGACGTTTCGCCCGATACGTATTACGCGCGTAGACGCATAGCGAAACTCCCGGACGCGATCCGCGCGCACGCGCGTCGACGCCTCCCGAAACTCCCAGAACTCCCCGGGCTTAGTCGTCTGGGCCGGGCTCGGGCTGGGTTGCGGCGGCTTCGACGTCGTCCAGAAGCGCGCGCAGCTCGGCGACCACGGCGCGGGCCTCCTCCGGCCGGGCCCGGGCGGCGGCGCGGAACGCGGGCCGGGTGACCGTGCGCCGCACGACGGAGCGGAGCCGGTCGGCCTCGGCCGCCCAGACGGCAGCGGG
>NZ_CAACYD010000003.1:0-292509 GCF_900683595.1 Gordonia paraffinivorans
ACTCTGGCCCTGGACGGTCTTGTCGATCTTGGCGTCGGGCCTCGGGTGCAGGTACCCGGAGACGTATCGCGCCGGGATCCCCAGCCCGCGGAGCATCACCAGCGTCAGATGCGCGTAGTCCTGGCAGACGCCCTTGCGCTCGTTCCAGGCGTCGACGGCGGTGGTGTGCACGCCGGTCGTACCCGGCACGTACTCCATCTCCTCGTGGACGTACCGGGCGACCGCCTCGACCGTCTCCTCCGGGGTCAGCCCCTTGGCCACCCGCTTGGCCGCCGCGATGAGCTGCCGGTTCCTCGGGACGTACTCGGTGTACGACAGCATCTCGTCGTAGCGGTCCTTGACCTCTTCGCTGTTGAGGTCGTCCCACGTGGCCAGCTCGTCCTCGGGCACGCGCGGCCCGGGCTCGGTCTCCACCACCGACATGCCCGTCACCTCGAGCTCGTCGTGCGGCGCGTGGAGGTCGAAGGCGGTGACCGCGGTGCCCCAGTAGTCGGTGTAGCGGTAGGCACGCGTGGCGGGCACCGTCTCCACACGGTTGACGATGACGTTCTGGCGGGCGTCACTGCGCGGTGTGAGTCGGGCCTCGTTGTACGACGAC
Source organism: Gordonia paraffinivorans (assembly GCF_900683595.1). NCBI lineage: Bacteria > Bacillati > Actinomycetota > Actinomycetes > Mycobacteriales > Gordoniaceae > Gordonia > Gordonia paraffinivorans. Next base: position 599 of record NZ_CAACYD010000003.1, read on the forward strand.
GTCACCGGGCCGTCGTACGCGAACCCCGTGGAATGGACGACGCGTAGACGCCAGCTCACAGTTCACTCTCCTCGATCACATGGCCATCGCTGACCCGCGCGTCGGCCCACGCGACGTACGGCGACACATGGAAGTACTGGTTGGTGACCGCCTCGTTGACCGCGCGGCAGGTGTCCTGCAGGTCGACGAGGCGGTCCTGCAGGCCGTCGAGCAGCTCCCCGGGTTCGAGGAACTCCAGCGAGCTCCGGGCCCGACCGAGCAGGCGTTGCGCCTCCGCACGGGCACCGACGCGGCTCGCCCCCTTCTCGAGCTGGCCGAGATTGTGTTCGGCGACGCTGAGCGCGTGGAAGATCGACCGCGGGAACAGCCGGTCGAGGAGCATGAACTCGACGATGTTCTCCGCGTCGAGCACGCCGCGGTAGGTGCGCAAGAAGGTGTCGTGCCCGCCCGCGGAGACCAGCACGTTGACCCACGCCGGGGACGACGTGCGATCGCCCGCGCGCGACAGCAGCATGCGGATCGTCATGTCCACGCGCTCCACCGAGCGCCCGAGCAGCAGGTACCGGTAGCCGTCGTCGTGGCTGAGCGTGGCGTCGGCGAGTCCGGCGAACATCGCGGCGCGGTTCTTGATGTACGAGAGGAACTCGTGCGGGCCCAGGCGGCGCGCCCGGCGTTCGGCCGCGTCGAGGCCGTTGTAGGTGGTGTTCAGACACTCCCACAACTCACTGGACGTGACTTCCCTTGCGCCACGCGCATTTTCACGCGCCGCGCGGATCAGGTCGACGATCGACCCCCGGGTGTCGGCGTCATAGGCGACGCGTTCGGTGAGCGACCAGACGTCGAGCTCGGAGTCGGTGTCGGGCGCGACGAGGCCCAGCACCTGGATCACGAGGCGGGCCTGCTGGTCGACGTCGACGGTGGTGTCCTCGAGCAGCTGGTGGATCGCGACGTCGAGGATGCGGGCCATGTCGTCGGCCCGCTCGACGTAGCGGCCGATCCAGTAGAGCGATTCGGCGTTGCGCGCCAGCATCATCGGGCATCACCACCCTGTACGTGTTCGTCGGCGCCCTGTTGCTGTTGCTGTTGCTGCTGGGTCTGGGTGTGAACCGGATCGGGCGCGCTGTCCGCGGGGCGGGCCGCCGCGACCCCGCTGGAGGTGACCACCTTGGTGCCGGACAGCTCGCGCTCGGCCGCGGAGCTGCGGCCGGCGAGCACCCAGGTGTCTTTGGAGCCGCCGCCCTGGCTGGAGTTCACGACGAGCGATCCCTCGGGCAACGCGACGCGGGTGAGGCCGCCGGGCAGAACCCACACCTTCTCGCCGTCGTTGACCGCGAACGGTCGCAGGTCGACGTGCCGCGGCCGGATCACGTCGTCGACCTTGGTGGGCACCGTCGACAGCTGCACGACCGGCTGGGCGATCCATCCGCGCGGGTCGTTGCGCACCTTGCGCGCCAGCGCGTCGAGTTCGGCCTTCGTGGACTCGGGCCCGAACACGATCCCGTATCCGCCCGATCCCTCGACGGGTTTGACGACGAGCTCGTCGATGCGGTCGAGGACCTCCTCGCATTCGTCGGGCAACCAGCAGCGCAGGGTGTCGACGTTCTGCAGGCTCGGTTTCTCGCCGAGGTAGTACTCGATGATCTCGGGCACGTAGGTGTAGATGAGCTTGTCGTCGCCCACGCCGTTGCCGACGGCGCTGGAGATGACCACGTTGCCGGCGCGGGCCGCGTTCAGCAGGCCGGCGACGCCGAACATCGAATCCGGCCGGAACTGCAGCGGATCGAGGAAGTCGTCGTCGATGCGCCGGTAGATGACGTCGACGCGCTGCTCGCCCTCGGTGGTCCGCATGTAGACCACGTTGTCGCGGCAGAAGAGGTCTCGCCCCTCGACGAGCTCGACGCCCATCAGGCGTGCGAGCAGCGAGTGCTCGAAGTACGCCGAGTTCGCGACACCCGGGGTCAGCACGACGACGGTCGGGTCGGCCTCGTTGAAGGCCGCCGACGCACGGAGCGCACGCAGCAGGTGACTCGGGTAGTCGGCGACCGCGCGCACCCGGTGCTTGGCGAACAGGTCCGGGAACACGCGCGACATCGCGCGACGGTTCTCGAGGACGTAGGAAACACCCGACGGCGAACGCAGGTTGTCCTCGAGCACCCGGAAGTCGCCGTTCTCGTCGCGGATCAGGTCGATGCCGGCGACGTGGATGCGAACACCGTTGGGCGGCCTGATGTTTGCGGCCTGCCGATGGAAGTGCTCGCACGAGTGGACGAGACGTTTGGGCAGCACCCCGTCGCGCAGGATCTCCTGCTCGCCGTAGATGTCGTCGAGGAACAACTCGAGCGCCTGCACGCGCTGGGTGATGCCGGCCTCGAGCTTGTTCCACTCGGCGGCCGAAATCACGCGCGGCACAATGTCCAACGGGAACGGACGTTCCTGGCCCGACAACGAGAACGTGACGCCCTGGTCGAGGTAGGCCCGCCCGAGCGCCTCGACGCGCGCCTCCACGACGTCGGACTGCTCCTCGTCGGCGAAGGCCTTGTAGATGCCCCGGTACGGCGGGCGGACCTCGCCCGACGCGTCGAACATCTCGTCATATGCCTTGCCGTAAGGGCCTTTTGAGTACCCCGCGAAGTTGCCGGTGAAACTGTCGGCGCCCGACTTCGCCGACCTGCCCGATCCCGCACCCTTGGCCGTACCCGAGCGCGTCGACGTCGACTTCCCTGATGTGCTCGACGAGCTGGTCTTCGCGGATGCGGCCTTACGCGCCGCCTTCTTGGCGGGCGCGCTTGTCGATGCGGGGGTCATGAATTGTCATGGTGCCCCATGTCGGCGGAATCGGCACGATTGTCGGCAGACATGTCGTACACACCACTGCCCCACCGTTGCGTTCAGGCCGAACGCCGCACCGCGAGCGCCCGGCGGCGCACCCGGCGCACGACGTTGGCGGCCCGCGTCTTCAGCGGCGGCCCGACCTTCGGCAACGGAGCGGCGAGGATCATCTCGGCCATGGTGTCGAGCGCGACGTCGAGGACCTGGCCGTCGGTCGGCATCGGCACGTCGTCGTCGGCCCCGTCTGCGGACACGCGGAGGTCGGCGAGATCGCCGGTCACGTCGTAGCCCGCGTCGCGGATGGCCTCCACCATCTCCGTGGCCAGGCCGGCGGCCCACTGCCGGTGCTTGACGCTCAGCCCCTGCGGCGGGCCGGATTCGGCCTCGAAGAGGATCTCGCCGATCACCTGCCCCTTGATGATGCGCTCGTAGCGCCGCCACTCGATGGTGTCGGGCTGCAGCCGCTGGTTGAGGTGACGCAGGAATTCCGCCTGCGCCGCCGACAGCGAGCTGTTCAGGCTGGGCACCGGGATGGTGAGGGGCGCGGGGTCGACGTTCATCGCGGCGAGGAACCGCTCCCACAGACCGTCGCCCTTCGTCCGGGTGCGCGGCACGGTCACGACGTGCACCCGCTCTGGCCCGACGAACCGCGCCCAGCGCGACAGGATGCCGACGTGGTCCTGGAACTCCCAGAACGGCTCGTCCTCGACGACGGGTTCACCCACCCGATCGGGGTCGGCGCCGCCGACGGCGTTGGATTCCGCGGCGAACGCCACCGAGTCGACGAACTCGTCAAACGACGCGCGACGCTGGTTCTTGACGTTCTCCTGCCACACCGACGGCAGCTGGCGGGCGAGATCGCGCACCGTGGCGATCACGTGCACCTCGTCGGCGAAGGACAGATCGTCGAGGAGTTTCTCGATGTGCTCGGACGTGGCGGTGGAGAACAGCTCGTGCGAGATCAGCGAGGTCTGGGGCCAGGCCCTCATCTGTTTGACGAGCGTCGGCCAGACGCCGGCGAACGCCGGATCGGCCCAGTCCAGATAGCGCTCGGGCTGCAGATGGACCGCGGCGTGGAAGTGATCGGAGATGACGTTGCCCGGGTACAGCAGACCCGACGTTTGTAACGCCAGGTCGCGGTTGCGCCAGAGCCGATCCTGCAGGTGCGTGGTACCGGTCTTGGGCAGACCGATGTGTACATAGACAACGGACATGATGTCTCGAGCCTAGACTTTTGCGCACGATGATTCTTATCGGCGTCCTCGGGCGCCCCGCCGGATTTTGGGCTCGATGAACCCGGCTGGTAATGTTGTCCGCTGTTGCGGTGACGCCGTGAAGTTGCTTCACGAGCCGATCGCCGCGCGGGTGAGCCCGGGTCTGCCGGCGCGCCGCCCGAACCGAACAGACAGACATATCCACCAGCAACGACAGAGGTAACACGCGTGGCGAACATCAAGTCCCAGATCAAGCGCAACCGCACCAACGAGAAGAACCGGCAGCGCAACCAGTCGGTGAAGTCGGAGCTGCGTACCTCGATCCGCCACTTCCGTGAGGCCGTCGACGCCGGTGACAAGGACAAGGCCATCGAGCTCGGCCGCTTCGCCAGCCGCAAGCTGGACAAGGCCGCCAGCAAGGGCGTCATCCACGCCAACCAGGCCGCCAACAAGAAGTCGGCCATCGCGCTCGCGGTCAACAAGCTCGGCTGACACCCCTCGGCCCTCGGGCCGACCACGGCACGCCGCGCCGTCACATGTTCATACTCGCGTTCACCCCGGCAGCATCCACGCGGTTGCCGGGGTGATCGTCGTCGGTGGGGTCGGCGTGATTGCGACGACGAGCCGGGGTTCACCGACCCGGCCACCGGCCGAGCAGGCGACGACGCAGCGCGGCGCCCGTGCTCCGGTCCCGCCGCTCCCCTACAGTCTCCGTCGCCCGTCCGGCCGCAGTTCGGCCACCGCGGCGACCGCGTGCGCGAGCGCGTAGTCGGCGTCGGCCGCCTGCCCCTTTACGTCGCCGTTGAGCTTGGCGACCACACCGATGGCGCGCGCGATCGATTCGGAGTCCCACGCCTTGGCCTTGGCCTGGACGCTCTTGACGCGGTTCGGGGGCATGCCCAGCTCCGACGCCGCACTGTACGGATCGATGCCGCCCATCGGCCGGACACGCGCGATCGAGTGGACCGCCTCGGCGAGCGCGTCGGCCAGCAGCACGCGCGGCACGCCGTGGTGCATGGCCCACTCGAGGGCCTCCAACGCGCCGGCGCGGTCCCCGTTGACGGCCTTGTCGGCGATCTCGAAGCCGGTCACCTCCGGCCGGCCCTGGTAGTAGAGCTGCACCGTCTCGACGGTGACCTTGCCGCCGGTGTCGGCGACGAGCTGAGCACACGCGGCGGCGAGCTCCCGGAGTTCAGAACCCACCGACTCCACGACCTGTTCGACGACGTCTGCGCTCGCCTTGACCCCGAGAGACCGGAATTCGTTGCGGACGAAGGTCATCCGGTCCGACGGCCACTTCGGTGTCGCGGTCTCGTGTTCGACGGCACCGGCCTTCTTCAGCGCAGCCACCATCGACTTCGCGCGACCGCCGCCGGTGTGGATCACCATCAGGGTGATCCCGTCGGGCAGTGACTTCGCGGTAGCGGTGATGAGCGCCGCCGGCTCCTTGCCCGCCTCGGCAGCGGCCTCGACCACGACGATGCGTTCCTCCGCGAACAGCGACGGGCTCAGCAGCTCGGCGAGCTCGCCCTCGCTGACGTCACCGGCGCGCACGCGGGTCACCGGGACCTGGGTCCCGGCTTCCCTGGACGTCTCCTCGACGACCTTCGAGATCACCCGGCCGGTCAGGAAGTCGTCGTCTCCGAGAAGCAGGTGCAGGCGATCGGTCACGTGCTCATCGTGCCAGATGGGGCGGACAGCGACGCACATGAGACCGAGGGGAGAGTCCCCGTCGCTTCCTCGCCGGGATGCACCCTCCAGCACGCCGCCGGCGACATATCGTCATCCGCTCAGCCTTCGTGGGTGGTCTTCCGGGGCGCCTCCCGGTCCAGGCGTCCGAATCAGCCCGGCCACGGCACGTCCACACTCGCCCACCCGACTCCACCGAGGGTCCGAGCGCACCAGACCATCCACGACAGTTCCGGGCCGAGGGCTCGGACGAGCAACTCGGCGATACCCGCACACACTCCGTCGGGCGGACCGATCGCGCCGATGAGCGCGGCCACCGTCCCGAGGACGCTGATGACCGCGACCACCGGGGCGACGAGCAGGTTCGCGACGACGCCCACGACCGAGATCCGCCCCGTCACCAGCACCAGGATCGGCGCGGTGACGATCTGGGCGGTCACCGCCATCGCGACCGCCTCGGCGAGACCCGCCGGACATCGCCAGCGTCTCAATCGGTCCCGGATGCGGGGCGCCCACAGCACGATCCCGCACGTCGCCGCCACCGACAGCGCGAAGCCGGGCTGCAGGGCCAGTTCCGGCCACCACAGCAGCCCGCCGATGACCGCGGCACCGAGAGCCGGAAACGACTGCGCCCGCCGGGAGGCGAACAACGCCATGACCCCGACCCCGCCCATGAGGGCGGCACGAACGACGCTGGGGGTCGGTCGCACCAGCATCGTGAAACCGGCGATCACCACCAAGCCGATCACCGCCGACGATCGCGGCCCCACCCCGATGCTCCGGACGAGCAGTAGTGCGGCCCCGCAGACGATCGCGAAGTTGGCTCCCGACACCGCCGTCAGATGACTGAGCCCCGCCGCGCGGAAATCGTCACGCAGGTCCTCGTCGAGGCCGGACTCGTCACCGAGGACGAGCCCGGGAAGCAGACCCGCGGCTTCCGGCCCCAACGCACGGGCCGCCACGAGGTGCAGGCGCTGCCGAATCGCGCCGGCCGCGTGCTGGTACGCGGGAGGCCCGCCGACCGGCTTCGGTGCCTGCGCGGTCAGTGACGCGACGAGCAACGAGCGATCCGGCGGCGGACGCACCCGCACGACGGCGGTCACCCGCTGTCCGGGGAGCAACCCCGACCACGCCTGTGCCGAACCACGCAGCTCCGCCGAGGCCGACGACACCGGATACCGACCGATCTGCTCGACGTCCACCCGCACCCTGATGCGTCCCTGTCGCGCAGGGCCTGTGGGCGTCGGGTCACCGCGCAAGGTCATCACGACGGTCTGTTTTCCCGAGAGGTGTGCGAGCGGGTGGTCGACCCGCGCGTCCTGCCGAATCGCCATCGACGCCGCGCACGCGCACGCGAGACCTGTCGCGATGATCCCGAGACCGACGATGTCCCAGGGCATTCGACCACGCGCACAGGCGATTCCGAGCACGACGGCGACCGTGCCGGAGGCGGCCGCGAGACCGATGGTGACGCCGAGCGGGGCCACCAGTCCACATATCGTCGACGCCCACACCACCACCGCCGGCACGAGAAGCCGGAAGTCCATCGCTCAGACCGTCACGCGGTCGCGCAGTTTGGCCAGCCGTGCTGCGCCGATGCCGTCGACCTCGGCGAGTTGATCGACAGAGGTGAAGCGTCCGTTGCGCTGCCGCCAGTCGATGATCGCCTTCGCGGTCACCGGGCCGATGCCGGGCAGCGTGTCGAGCTCTGCCTCGGTGGCGGTGTTCAGATTGACCTTCCCGCCGCCGTCCCGCGAACCCGCCTCCGCCGCGGGGCCGTCCGGAGCCCCTGCCGGCTCCGTGGACCCACCACTGCTCCCCGACGCACCGACGACCGCGCTCTTCAACGACATCTGGCCTTGACCGCCCGCATATCCGACCAGGATCTGATCACCGTCGCGAAGGACCTGAGCGAGGTTGAGTGACAAAAGATCTGCGTCCTTACGCGTGCCACCGGCCTTCTCGATCGCGTCGGCGACCCGCGCGCCGGACGGCAACCGCACGAGGCCGGCGTCGTTGACCAGGCCGACGACGCTCACCACGATCTCGCCCGGCGTCGTACCCGGTTGCGGCGAGGACGGGCCGCTCGGTTCCGTCGTGGCACCCGGAACCGTCGTCGCACCCGGTGCCGCCGAGGCCGAACCACCCGCGGGTGCACCGAAATCCACGACAGGCGCGGGGTCCGATCCCCGGAAGAGTCCGAAAGCAGCCACAGCACAGGCGATCACCCCGACCGCGATGAGTGCGAGGGCTCCGGGCGGCGCGATCGCGAACCGCCGACGGGGCACCGGGTCCTCATCGTCCCAGAATCCTTCCCGTTCTTCGTCATCCGCGTCGAGGACGTCGTCGAATCGGCTACGCCGGCGCCCGAACCCACCACGTGCCGGCTCCGCCGACCGCGGACCCTCCGACCGGTGGTGCGTCGACCGGTCTTCTCTGCCGGGTTCGGGTGCCAGCCAGGTGGGCATCGCGCCGATCCCCCAGCCCGGGTGATCGGCCTCGTCGGCCGGCCCTGCGCCCGAGCCGTTGCCGACACCTTCAGACGATTCCGGCTCCCTGGCCGATTCTCCGTCGCACGGCCGCACGGGCATATCGACCGGTCCGAGACGGTCCAGTGGGTTGGGTCGCCCTGCTGCGCTCATGCCGCACGACGATAGGCCCGCTAACCTCCCCGCACCGGCCCGGTGGAGCGGGCCCCGGGATATCTGGGGACGGTGCGGGGTTGTGAACAGCCGGGAGTCAGTCGGGCAGACGGGTGCCGTCGAGCGCCACCGGATCGGCCCACGGCACCGGCAACTCCGGCACGTCCACGTCCACTCCGATCCGCGAGCCGCGCTCGGGCACGTGGTCGACGACAGACGCCACCGGGTTCAGACGCTCGGCGAAGATCGCGTCCGGAGCAGTGAATTCCGTTGGGACGCATCGGACAATCCGCAGTCTCTCGAACCGGTCGCCGCGAGGCGCAACGTTCTCGACGTCACGCCGTCCCCCGGCAGGTCCCGAACGGTGAATCTCTCGGTCCGGCATTCGACCCGGTCGGACCGATCCGATCGGCGATCTCGCCGGCAGTCCGCTCGTCTGGCGCCGATCCCGCCGGCAACTCCTTCTCCGGATCGTCATCGCAGCGGGCGATGATCAGCATCACCTCGGATTCCGGGGATGTCCGTCGCGCCATGTCCTCGGCCCTCCGGACGAGCGCCGCCAGGAGCACGACGGCCGTCCCCCACGCCTCAGCGCGCCTCGATCCCCTCGATCGGATCGAGGTGCGAGGCGATGACGACGCCCACCGCTCCCGGGCCGACATGAGGACCGAGGATCGGCCCGAGCTCGACGACCAGCTCCGAGGTGACCATCCGCAATCGACCGCGGAGGGTCTCGAGGAGCTCCTCGGCGACGACCGGACTCTCGCAATGCTGGATGCCGACCGTGACCGCCCGCCCGCCGGCGCACTCGACCGCGGCGTCGACCATCTTGTCCAGCGCCTTGGAGTAGGTGCGGTGGCGCTCCCGCAACTGCAGCGTGCCGTCGACCATGTGCAGGATCGGCTTGATCGACAGTGCCGACCCGAACAGCTTGCCCGCGGCACTGATCCGGCCGCTCTGACGCAGGTTGTCGAGCTGCTGCACGGCGAGCAGGGAGTCGACGGTGGCGGCCTGACGGATCGCGGACTCGTAGACACGGTCGCGGTCAGCGCCGGCGGCTGCGGCCTGTGCCGCCGCGATGGCGGTGAAACCGACTGCGAGACCGACGGATCGGGAATCGACGATGCGGACCTGGCCGGAGAACCTCTCCGCCGCCAGCCGCGCCGAGCTCCACGTACCCGACAGTTTCCGGGACAGATGAACCGCGACCACACCGTCGCCCTCACTGGCCTCGAGCGCGGATTCGAAGTACTCGGTCAGCTCCGCAGGATTGGCGCCCGACGTCGTCACCCCGGGAGTCGAGGACAGGTTCTCCGGGATGGGGTCGATGCCCTCGCGATAGTCCTTGTCGTCATACGACACGTGCAGTGGCACCTGACGGATCCCGTAGTGCGCGGCCACCGACTCCGGCAGCCGAGACGACGAATCTGTGACGACGACGACAGGCACCCGTCTAACTTAACCGGTTCCACGCAGCCGCATCACATCGGTTCTCCACGAACGACCCCGCTTCCGGGACGGCGGATTCAAGGGGTCCTCGCAACACCTGATGGTTAGACGGCTATCAGTAGATCACGCAGACGCTCGGCTGGAGCTTTCCAGTCGAGCGTTTTGCGTGGGCGACGGTTGAGTTTCTGGGCGACGAGTTCGAGGTCCTGGGGTCCGTAGACGCTCAAGTCGGTTCCCTTCGGAAAGTATTGGCGCAGTAAGCCGTTGGTGTTCTCGTTTGATCCGCGTTGCCAGGGTGAGTGCGGGTCGCAGAAATAGACCGGTACTCCGGTGGCAACAGTGAACTGGTTGTGGGCTGCCATCTCGCATCCCTGGTCCCAGGTCAGCGAACCGCGCAGGTGTTGGGGTAGTGATCCGATCAGCGGTACCAGCACGTCACGGACTTCCTCAGCGGTGTGCCCGCCCGGGAGGTGTCCGAGCATGACGTAGCGGGTGGAACGTTCAACCAGGGTCACGATCGCGGACTCGCTGCGAGTGCCGACGATCAGATCGCCTTCCCAATGTCCTGGCACGGCCCGGTCCTCGACCTCGGCTGGACGGTCGGAGATCATCACCATGTCGTCAATGAACCGCTTGGTGCGCTGTTCGGCCTTGCGATGAGGTTTGCGTCGGGTCCGCCCGGTCCGCAACGCCGTCGCGACCTCGCGGCGCAGCCCTCCTCGAGCCTGGACGTAGATCGCCTGGTAGATGGTTTCGGTGCTCACTCGCATGCCCTGATCGTCGGGGAACTCGGTCATGAGAGCGTGGCACACCTGCTCCGGGGACCACTGGTCCTGCAACTTGCCGGCGACGTAGTCGCGCAGCGGGCCGGGCTGGGCGAGCTTGGACTCTTTAGGACGCGACCGCGAATGGGTCCATGCACGGTGCGCTCGGTGAGCACGGTAGACGTCCTCGACCGCATAGGCGTCGATCTCGCGTTTGATCGTCGAGGCCGACCGCCTTAACCGCCGGCCGATCTCCCGAAGCGAGTGACCCTCACGGCGCAGATCAGCAATCTGTTCCCGATCGGCCAAGGTCAGGAACCGTGGATGCAGTACCGCTTCCAACTGGGCCAGGGATGGTTCGCCAGTGGCGTCGCGGTAGGTGGTCACACCTGTGGTGTAGTCGATCCGCCGGCCATCAGGATGTAGGCGCGCGTTCCCGACTTTACGGATTCCCCTATCCCAATCCCGGGCAGTGCGGACGTTCACACCGATCTGGGCAGCCGCCTCGCGGCGGCTCACTCCCTTCGCACGGAGTTGGTCGTATCGGGCGCGACCCGGGTGCCCGCCGGTACCGGTCTTGCCGCGACCACGCATCCCCGCCTTACGCACCCACCCGTACGCAGTGTCCCGGCTCATCCCGACGATGCGAGCAGCCTCGCACACGTTCCCGTCCACACGGTCCAACACCGTGAAGAACTCGTCCTTCAACTCCGCAGAATGCACGATCCCCGCAACTTCTTGAAATCCAGGGTGTTGCGGGGATCGCTAGCATCCGCCGACCATCTGCGGGCCCGGACCTACTCGGCCCTGGCCTCCTGCGTCCCGGCCCCGCCGGTCCTGAGCGCCTCGACGACCGGCACCACTTCGTCGGCGATCCGCCGGTGACACTCGAAACCCCAGTGGATGCCGTCGGGGTTCATCTCGGTGTCCGGGTCGCCGAACGCGTCCCGGGTGACCGGATAGAAGTCGACCACCGGCAGGTCGTGCGCGTCCGCCCATCGGGCGATCGCGGCCGTCGTGGGAATCCGCCCGGAGTGCACGTGGCCGTAGTAGGGGCTGTCGTGCGTCGGCGGCAGGCACACGACGATCGACAGGTCCGGCCGCAGCTGGGTCAGCGCGCCGCGGATCTTCTCCAGGTACTCCACCGTCACCTTCGGCGGCAGCGCCAGCGGCCACCCCAGCCTCGACCCGCGCGGCTGCACCCACGAGTACGCCGCACGCACCAGCTGGCGCAGCCGGCTCGGCCGCACATAGCGGATCTGCTCGCGCAACGCGGTCGGCAACGGCGACGGCAGGGAATCCATGCCGCCGAACGCGAGAACGACGACGTCGGCGAGCGGGACCGTGGCCCAGATGTTCGGGTCCTGGGTCAGCGCCCACCACACGTCCCGGCTGGTCCATCCGATCCGGCCGAAGAGCCGCACCGGCATCCCCAGATCGGAACCGACCAGCGACGGCCAGATCCGCGGATCGTCCGACGGCAACCCGCCCGTCGGCCCGTAATAGGCGAGCGAGTCCGACAGGACCATCACGCAGCGTTCGCCGGAACCGCCGGCCCGTACGACGTGCGTCACTGAACGGCTGGGTCGGCGTCCTCGGCCGACGCATTCCACACATCGAGGCGCCAGCGCGGGGCGGCGCCGGGCACACCGTGACCCGACAGCTGCACCCAACTGGTGTTCGCCAGGCCGCCGAACACCGGCCAGTTGTCCACCGGCAACCCGAGGAGCGCAGCAGTCATCGCCGCGATCACGCCGCCGTGGGCCACCAGGACCACCGGCGCCTCGGGGTTGTCGCCGACGCCCCAGTCGGGGAACAGCTCGATCAACTCGTCGACCAGCGGGGTCGACCGCTTGGCGACATCGACCCGGCTCTCCCCGCCCGGCGGCGGCCAGGTCGCATCATCGCGCCAGACGACTCGTGCGCCCGGCATCGCCGCATCGACCTCGTGGTGGGTCATACCCTGCCACTCACCGAGGTGGGTCTCCCGCAGCCGCACATCGGTTCGCACTGTGAGTCCGGTGCGCTGCGCCAGCGCCTCCGCGGTGTCGCGGGCGCGCTTGAGATCCGACGACCAGATGGCCTTCGGCCGGCGCTTCGCCAGCGCAACCGCCGCCGAATGCGCCTGCCGCACACCGAGGTCGGAGAGATCGGTGTCGAGTTGACCCTGCATACGGCTCGTCGCGTTGTACTCGGTCTGTCCGTGGCGCAACAGGATCAGGCGACGCACCACCGGGGTGAGACGTTCGACGGCGGTGTCATGGGTGTCGGGACCACCGCTCACGAGATGCCTTCCACCTCGATCGTCGGGCAGTCCTTCCACAGACTCTCCAACGCATAGAAGCGACGCTCGTCGGTGTGCTGGATGTGCACCACGATGTCGGCGTAGTCGAGCAGCGCCCAGCGACCCTCACGGGTGCCCTCGCGACGCAACGGCTTGTGACCGGCCTCGCGCAGCTTGTCCTCCACCTCGTCGACGATCGCGTTGACCTGCCGCTCGTTGTCCGCCGACGCGATCACGAAGCAGTCGGTGATCACCAGCTGCTCCGACACGTCGATCACCGTCACGTCGTGGGCGAGCTTGTCCGCGGCCGCAAGAGCAGCCACCTTGGCCATCTCCACCGCTTCAGCTGACGCAGTCACTCAAGTCCTCTCGATATCACTTCCGGGTCGTCGCCCGCTCGATGCTCTCGGTCTCCGGGACGGTGTCGGCACCCCCCCACCGCCCGCTCGCTCCGCTCCCGGCGCGGCACCCCCACCGCCCGCTCGCTCCGCTCCCGGCGCGGCACCCCCACCGCCCGCTCGCTCCGCTCCCGGCGCGGCACCCCCACCGCCCGCTCGCTCCGCTCCCGGCGCGGCACCCCCACCGCCCGCTCGCTCCGCTCCCGGCGCGGAGACCCCCGGGGACGACGCCCGAGGCGCACGATACAGCTTCCGCTTCGCGATGTACTGCACGACGCCGTCGGGCACCAGGTACCAGACCGGCCGTCCCTGGGCCGCCCGCGTCCGGCACTCCGTCGACGAGATCGACAGCGCCGGGATCTCCAGCAGGGTGAGCGTGTCGGCCGGCAACTGCTCGAGGTGCTTCGCCAGGTGCGTGGCGTCGAGCTTGTAACCGGGCCGGCTGACGCCGACGAACCGGGCGAGGTCGAACAGCTCCTCCCAGTCCTGCCACGACAGGATCGACTCCAGCGCATCGGCGCCGGTGATGAAGTACAACTGGGCGTCGGGCAGCTGCTTGTGCAGGTCGCGCAGGGTGTCGACGGTGTAGGTGTCGCCCTCGCGATCGATGTCGACGCGGCTCACGCTGAACTGCGGGTTCGACGCCGTCGCGATGACCGTCATCAGGTACCGGTCCTCGGGCGGGCTGACCATCGCGTGCTCGCCCAGCTTCTGCCACGGGCGTCCGGTCGGCACGAAGATCACCTCGTCCAGCTCGAAGCGATGGGCGACCTCGCTCGCAGCCACGAGGTGGCCGTTGTGGATCGGGTCGAACGTGCCACCCATGACGCCGATTCGGCGCGCACGACGGCGGTCGGTTGACATGGACGGTCAGTCTACGCGGTGCCGCCGGGCTCAGACCGGCAGCAGGTCGGCGATGACGGTGCCGAGCTGGGTGGCGTTGCGGCATTCGAACATGTCGATCACCTCCGCGTAGTCGGGGGCGGCCGAGTCGCCGGTCCCCCAGTGCTCTTTGGCCTCCGGGTTCAGCCAGTACGCGTGACGTGCGCGTTCGACGAGTTCGGCGAGCGCATCGGTGTGCGCGTCGTGGTAGTTGTTCCGGGCGTCGCCGAGGATCAGCAGCGCACCGCGGTGGGTCAGCGACTCCCCGTACTCGCTGACGAATCCGGCCAGCATGTTGCCGTAGTCGGAGTGGCCGTCGCGGGTCGAGATGCGCGCGGTGGAGATCATGTGGTGCATCGCCGCGCCGAAGTCCTCCTCGCCGTGGTCGAAGTAGTCGGTGACCTCGTCGACGGTGTCGACGAAGGCGAACACCCGCACCTTCGAGAACTGTTGCCGCAGGGCGTACACCAGCCGGAGAGTGAACTGGCTGAACCCGGCGACCGAACCGCTGACGTCGCAGATGATGATCAGCTCGGGCCGCCCCGGGCGCGGTTTGCGATGGCTCAGCTCGATCGGGACCCCACCGGTGGACATCGACGCGCGCAACGTCTTCCGGACGTCGACCGCGCCCCGGTGCGCCCGGCGCCGACGCGTCTCGAGCTTCGCCGCGAGCAGACGGGCCAGCGGCTCGATGGTCTTGCGGATCTCGACCTGCTCCTTCGCGCCGGCAGACAGGAAGTTGACGTTCTCCGGCAGCGGCGGCACCGCGTACGCCCCGACCTTCTCGCGGCCGTTGCGATCGGCCATGCGACGCTGCGTCTCCCGCTCGATGGCGGCCCGCAGGTCGGCCGCCTTCTGACGGGCCGCCTGCCGATAGAGTTCCCCGGTGCCCGGCCGGCCGCCGTCCCCGTCGCCACTGTCCATC
The DNA here is from genome assembly GCF_900683595.1 of Gordonia paraffinivorans. Taxonomy (NCBI): domain Bacteria; kingdom Bacillati; phylum Actinomycetota; class Actinomycetes; order Mycobacteriales; family Gordoniaceae; genus Gordonia; species Gordonia paraffinivorans. The sequence goes on from NZ_CAACYD010000003.1 coordinate 15,675, forward strand.
GCCGCGGCGATCTTGGCGATGAGCGTCTGCGGGTTGACCGCGGAGATGGCCTGATACGCCGAGAACGCCTCCCCCTTGGTGCTCCCGTAGCGGCCGAGTTCGTCGACGATCATCGCGATCGCCTGGTCGAGTCGTCCGTCGTTCGCGGCGGTGTCGTCGGCGAGCATCTCCGCGAGCGCGTCGCGGACCGCCTCGACGTCGAGGTTCCCGTCCTCGTCGCGGGGCAGATCCTCGGTGACGGTGCGCATCCCGGCGCCGATCGGGAACCAGAGGTCGAAGACGCGGTCGAACACCGGTCGGTGCGAGTGGTCGACGAGGAGCGTGGTGGCGAGACCCTCACGCAGGCGGGGCCGCTCGAGGAGATCGAGGACCTCCATCGCCGACGCGGCGTCGATCAGCGCAGAGGGTCCGACGACGATCCCGCGCCGGCGCAGCTCATCGACGAAGTCGGTGAGATGGTCGACGAGCGGTGTCGTCGTCATCAGCCCAGCTTGAGTTCTTTGAGGGCCGTCTTCAGGTCGGGACGGTGCTTGAGCACGACCCCGAGGGTGCGGGCGATCAGTCCGTCGTCGAGCCCGCTCTTCTTGGCGTCCGCCTGCTCCCCCGCCCCGAGCGCGAGAAGCGTGTTGGCCCAGTCGATGGTCTCGGCCACCGACGGCTTCTTGCGGATGTCCAGCGTGCGCAGCACCCCGACGATCCGGACAAGTTCCGCGCTCAGCGACGCCGACAGATTCGGCACCCGCGACGCGAGGATCTCCTTCTCCCGCTCGGCGTCGGGGAAGTCGATGTAGAGGTACAGGCAGCGTCGCTTGAGCGCCTCGGACAGCTCACGGGTCGCGTTGGAGGTGAGCAGCACGATCGGGCGACGCTGCGCCGCAACGGTCCCCATCTCGGGAATGGTGATCGCGAAGTCGCTGAGCACCTCGAGCAGCAGGCCCTCCATGTCGACGTCGGCCTTGTCGACCTCGTCGATGAGCAGCACGGTCGATCCCTCGCGCGAGATCGCCTTCAGCAGCGGACGGGGCAGCAGGAACTCCTCGGAGAAGATGTCCGCCTTGGCCTCGTCCCAGGCGCGGGTGCCCGTCGCCTGGATGTGCAGGATCTGCTTGGCGTGGTTCCACTCGTAGAGTGCGCGCGCCTCGTCGATGCCCTCGTAGCACTGCAGGCGGACGAGTTCGGCGTCGGTGGCCGCGGCGATCGCCTTGGCCAGCTCGGTCTTGCCGACGCCCGCCGGCCCTTCGACGAGCAGCGGCTTGCCCAGCCGATCGGCGAGGAAGGTCGACGTCGCGGTGGCGTCGTCGGCGAGGTAACCGGTCTCGCGCAGACGCGCGACGACCTCGTCGACGGAGGCGAAGGACGGGACGACGGCGGGGCCGGCCACCGGCTGCGGGGTGCTCATCACGCCGGCCGAACGTGGCCGTTGCCCCAGACCAGCCACTTGGTGGAGGTCAGTTCGGGCAGGCCCATCGGGCCGCGGGCGTGCAGCTTCTGGGTGGAGATGCCGATCTCGGCGCCGAAGCCGAACTGCTCGCCGTCGGTGAACGCGGTGGAGGCGTTGACCATGACCGCGGCGGCGTCGACCCGCTGGGTGAACTCGTCGGCGGCCGACAGGTCGGTGGTGATGATCGCCTCGGTGTGCCCGGTGCCGTAGGTGTCGATGTGGGCGACCGCGGCATCGAGGTCCTCGACGACCTTCATCGCGATGTCCATCGACAGGTACTCGTTGGCCCAGTCCTCCTCGGTGGCCGGCTCCATGCCGGGCTCGTCGCCGTGGATGACCACGCCCTGCGACTGCAGTACCTGGGTGATGCGCGGCAGCGCGTCGGCGGCGATCGCCTTGTCGATGAGGACGGTCTCCGCGGTGTTGCAGACACTCGGGCGACGGGTCTTGGAGTTGAGGATCACTCGCACCGCGACGTCGAGGTCGGCGAGGGCGTGCACGTACACGTGGCAGTTGCCGACGCCGGTCTCGATGGTGGGGACGGTCGCGTTGGACACGACCGCCTCGATCAGCCCGGCACCGCCACGCGGGATCACCACGTCGACGAGGCCTCGCGCGCGGATGAGAGCGGTGACGCTCGAACGGTCTTCACTCGGCAGCAGCGACACCGCGTCAGCGCTGACGCCCTTGGCCGTCAGCGTCTCACGGAGGATGCGGACGAGCTCGGCATTCGACGACGCGGCCGACGACGACCCGCGCAGAAGGACCGCATTGCCGGACTTGAAGGCGATGCCGAACGCGTCGACGGTGACGTTGGGGCGGGCCTCGTAGACGATGCCGACGACACCGAGCGGGACCCGCACCTGCCGCAGCTGCAGCCCGTTCGGGAGGGTCTTGCCCGCGGTGATCTCACCGATCGGATCGGGCAGGTTGGCGACCTGGCGCAGACCGTTGGCGATTCCGACGACCCGCTCGGGGGTCAGTCGCAGCCGGTCGAGGAGGCTGGCCTCGGTGCCCGCCGCCTCGGCGCGCGCGATGTCGTCGGCGTTGGCCGCGAGGATCGACTCCGAGGCGGCCTCGAGAGCGTCGGCTGCGGCGAGCAGCACCTCGTTCTTGTCCGCGGTGGTCAGGCCGCCCAGCGTGCGGGACGCGGCCTTGGCGGCCTTGGCCAGGCCGAGGACGGCCTTCTCGACATCGGTGTCGCCGGCAGCGACAGAAGGCTCTGCGGTGGGTGCGCTCATCAACATCCTCGACTTCGCGGGTGGTCGCCGCGGCGTGCCCGCCGCGGGAAAAGTGCCGGTGTCAAGAGTAGCGCCGAGCCGAGTCCGCCCCCAAGGAGATATCCGGTCCGCTCAGGCCCGAGACCACCACTTCGACCGCCGACCCGAGGCCCGCGGGTGCCCGTCACACCACCTCGACGCGGGGACCTGGCTCTTGATGGCGTCGACGTGACGGCCGCAGCCCGACCACGTCGTCTTTCCACAGGTCTTGCAGGTCACGGGTCGACACACGCCGCCTGTCCTTTCGTCGTCTGTTCGAGATACTTCAATATACCCCCTGGGGTATATTGCCGAGTGCCCCGTCAGCCCGATCCGCCGCGCGTGACGAGCGCGAAGATTTGCTATCGTGAATTGCGTCTGCACTCCGACACGGGGTGAATGGCTGTCGTGTCTATCGGGGAGAAGATTCGATGACGTTGCTGACGCATGCCCTCGAGGGGGCTCATGTTCTGCAGTCGGCGCCCTCGAGCGCCGCACTCGCCTGGTTCCGACGTTTCACGACATCCGCGGCCGCCCGGGTTCTCGCCTTCGTCGGCGGCTGCGCGATGCTCTTCGCCGCCGCGGCGTTCCTGCCGGCCATCGCCTTCGAGACACTCACCTGGTCGGCCACGTGGCGGCTGCTCGGCAGTCTCGTTCTCGCCGGCGTGGGGGCGCTGTCGTTCTGGGTGGGCGCCAGCGGGATCGTCGCGCGCCTGATCGATCCACAATGACCGTGCGGTGCGCGCCGCCACACCTCGGCGCGCACCGACCTCCTCCCACCTGTCCCCTGAGGCCCCGTATCTTCTCGCCCTGCGCATCTGACCGTCCCGGCTTAGGGTTTCGTCACGAGAACGCAGGTCGGCTTCGAGAGATGTGAGAGGTGTGCGCGACGTGGCGTGGTTGGTGCTGGTGGCCGCGGGCCTGATCGAGATCGTCTACATGGCGGCGCTCGAGAAGTCCGAGACCTTCACGCGTCCGTGGCCGACCGCGATCTTCGCAGTCGGGGTCGTCGCCAGCATGGCCGGTGTCGCCTACGCGATCCGATCGATACCGCTGGGCACCACCTACGCGGTGTGGGTCGGCATCGGTGCGGTCGGCACCTCGCTCTACGGCATGCTGTTCCTCCACGAACCAGCCGGGTGGGCGCGGATGGGTTGCATCTTCCTGATCCTCGTCGGCGTGGTCGGACTCAACCTGCTGCACAACGCGTCCGTGGGCGAGGCGGCCGATCCTCATCCACACGCCAATGCCTCTGCGAGCGCGTCCCGCGACCTCGCGTCGACCGAGAGCCCGTAAGCGAGACTGACCATCACGAACTGGATCGCGTACTGGCACCGGAAACCACGTGCGCGCGGCAGCCAGCGCGCCGGTTCGGAATCACCCTTGTCCTGGTTCGACCTCCCGTCGACCGCGACGAGGTTCGCGGGGTCGTTGGCGAAGTCGACGCGCCGCGCCATCCCCCACGACCACGCCCCCATGTCCCATGCGTAGGCCAGCGGCACGATGTGGTCGATCTGCACCGCCGACGCCGCGCGTTCCCTGCTGAACACGACGAACTCACCGCTGTACGGACTCCGGAACTCGCCGCCGAGCACCGCCCGGGGACAGCTCGGGATCGGTCCGGCGCGGATGTCCTGGAGGTCTCGGGCGAGGATGTCGTTGCGGGTGTCGCAGCCGTTTCCTCCGCCGGCGACCGACACCTCATCGGTCCACGCAGCCCCGAACGCCGCACGGTCGTAGTCGTCCCGTTCCGGACGCTGCGCGACCACGGGCAACGAGTCCAGCCGCGACAGCGCCTCCCGCGCCATCGAGAGCACGTGCGGATCGGCGTCGGGGTGCGCCCAGAACCCGCCGCTGCCGATCGCCACGACGATTGACGTGAACACCGCGAAGACCAGCAGCGCCCACTGCTTCGGCGTGAGCCCCGGGGCCGACGAGCCGGCCCGGACCGACCACCGCGCACGCGTGCACAGCTCGCGCAGCCGATGTGCTCGACGGGCGTTGCGGCGGGTCATGGGAGTTGGACGCCGACCGGCCCGCTTCGGTTCCGCAATTCGCGGAATGGGGTCCACCGGTGGCCGAAAGGCCTCCCGCTCAACGGATTCCCGGGAACGACCGGTACGACGGAACCGCGCCGACGGTCACGCCCCGCCGCGACCTACGACTTGTCCAGGTACTTGATCTTGTGCGGCACCAGGATCCCGTCGACCAGGTCGGCCAGCGGGGAATGATCGAGCAGCGTGAGATCCTCGCTCACCACTTCCTCGGCCAGCCCACGCGCGTCCTCGATGATCTCGACGTCCTCCAGCAGTGACAGGAACCTCAATGACGAGTTCTGCCCGGACTGCAACGACCCGAGCAGGTCGCCCTCGCGTCGCTGTTCGAGGTCGACGCGGGCGAGCTCGAAGCCGTCGTTGGACGCGGCAACCGCCCGCAGTCGCTGCATCGACTGCGAGACGTCCTTGGCGTTGGTCATCAGCAGACACAGTCCCGCATGCCGCCCACGACCGACGCGACCGCGGAGCTGATGCAGCTGGCTCACGCCGAACCGGTCTGCGTCGACGATGACCATCGTGGTCGCGTTCGGGACGTCGACACCGACCTCGATCACGGTGGTGGACACCAGCACGTCGACCTCGCCGCGCCCGAAGGCGTCCATGATGGCGTTCTTCTCGTCCGGCGCCATCCGACCGTGCAGCATCTCCACCCGCCGGTGCGCGAACGGCCCCGAGACCAGCGCCTCGTACTGCTCGATCACCGACCTGGTCTTGGGACCCTTCTCCTCCTCCGGCCCCGACTGCGGCTCCGGATCGTCGTCGCCGATGCGCGAACACACGACGTAGACCTGGCGGCCGGCGTCGATCTCCTCGTTGGCCCGCGACCACACGCGGTCCACCCAGTTCTGGCGGGACATCGGCACCACCGACGTCATGATCGGCTGGCGGCCGCGGGGCAGCTCACGCAACACCGAGGTCTCGAGGTCGCCGAAAGCCGTCATCGCGACCGTGCGCGGGATCGGGGTCGCGGTCATCACCAGGAAGTGCGGCACCCGTCCGTCGCGTCCCCTGCTGCGCAACACATCCCGTTGCTCGACGCCGAACCGGTGCTGCTCGTCGACGACGACGAGGCCGAGGTCGAAGAACTCGACCTTCTCCTCGAGCAATGCGTGCGTGCCGACGACGATCCCGGCGTTGCCGGTCACCACGTCGAGGAGTGTCTCGCGCCGCCCCTTGGTCTTCATCGACCCGGTGAGCAGGGCGATGCGCGTGGCGCCCTCGGCCGCGGTCAGCTCTCCCCCTTCGGCGAGATCGCCGAGCATCTTCTTCATCGTCCGGTGATGCTGGGCGGCAAGGACCTCCGTGGGCGCGAGGATCGCGCATTGATGGCCGTTGTCGACGACCCGCAGCATCGCGAGCAGCGACACGAGGGTCTTGCCGGAGCCGACCTCGCCCTGCAGGAGTCGCGACATCGGTTGTGCGCGGGCGAGATCCTCACCGAGTTCCTCGCCCACGGTGAGCTGTCCCTCGGTGAGCTGGAACGGCAGTCGCTCGCGCAGCTTGTCCTCGAGGCCGCCCGGAACGTGCGGGCACGGCGGCGCGGCGTCGGCGCGGCCGGCGATCCGCCGCTGCGCGAGGACCGTCTGGATCGCCAGCGCCTCATCGAATTTCAGCCGGTACGAGGCGACCTTGACGTCGTCCTCGGTCTCCGGGAGGTGGATCTTGCGGATCGCCTCGTCGGTGCTGATGAGTCCGCGCTCCACACGCTGCTGTTCGGTGAGCGCGTCCGGGATGGGCGGACAGTGGTCGAGAACCCGGCGCACCGCGCCGAGGATCTCCCAGGTCTGCACCTGCTTGGTGGCCGGGTACAGCGGCAGGATGTCGCGGTCGAACATGGCGGCCAGCGGATGCCCGCCGTGTTCGCGGCCGATCTCCTCCTCGACCGCATAGATCTCGGTGAGCATCTTGGAGCCGACGACGTGTTCGACCTCGGGCTCGCCGTCGGGAAGGATCATCCATTCCGGATGCGACAGTTGGATCTGATCGCGGAAGTACTTGACCGTCCCGGCCATCATCACCCGCGCACCCGGGCGCAACTGGTTCTTGATGAAGCGGGGGTTGAAGAAGCTCGCCTCGTAGACCTCGTGGTCGTCGGTGACCGTCACCTTGAGGAACTGCCCGCGCCTGCTGCGCATCTGGATCAGATCCGACCTGGTGATGCGCCCGACGATCGTCAGCCACTCCCCCGGTTCCGGCCGGGTGTGGTCCGACGCGCGTCCGCGACGGACATATCTGCGCGGGGTGTAGCGCAACAGCTCCCCGACGGTCGACACACCGAGCGTCTCGAGCTTCTCGGCAGGCTTGGGGCCGAGGACCTCCGACAGCGCATCCGACAGTGCCGCCTCGATCACTCCACACCCACCTGCAGGAGATCGGTGCGTTGTCCGGTGCGGTAGACGGCGAGCTCGATGCCGGGATGACTCCGCCGCATCTGCTCGCCGACGGCCTCGAGTGCGGCCGCGTCGACGTCGATCCCGGCGAGGATCGTCACCAGCTCGCCGCCGGTCGCGAGCATGAGGTCGATGAGCGCCGTGCTCGCCGAGGTCTGATCCGGCGCGACGACGAGCACGTCGTCGCCGATGAGGCCGAGCACGTCGCCGACCTCGCACATCCCGGCCAACGTCATCATCTTGGTGGTCGCCCGCTGCAGCGACCCCCACCGCGCCCCGGCGGCCGCCTCGGCCATCGCGTAGGCGTCGACATCGGGCACCTCGCTGGGGTCGTGCACCGCGAGCGCGGCCAGGCACTGGGTCATCGACGCGGTCGGCAGCATCAGCACCGACCGCTGCGACGACCGCACCTCGGTGGTGACCGTGACCAGATCCTGGGAACTCAACGCGCCGTTCGCCATCACCACGACGTGTGCGCTGTCGGTATCGCGGATCGCGGTGCCGAGTTGCTGTGCGGTGAGCCCGTTGTCGCCGCGCAGCACGGTGGCGCCGGCCTCGGCGAAGAGCTCGGCCGCGCCGTCGCCGTAGGCCACGGCGACGACCGCGCGCTTGTGCCGGGGCGGCGGCTCGTTCGAATCCGACTGGGCGCGAATGGCGTCGAGGGCGAAGCAGCTGATCCGGATGTCGGACAGCCGGCCCAGCCCGGCCCCGGCCTCCACCGCGGCACCGGGCTCGCAGGTGTGCACGTGCACGGAGAAGCGCTCGCCCTCACCGCTGGAACTGTCGCCGACGATGACGACGGCGTCGCCGAGATCGTCGAGTCTCTCCCGCAGTTCGGCGATCTGCTCGGCGGCCGCCCCGTCGAGCAGGTACATCACCTCGAAGTCCTGGTCGCTGCTGTCTGCGCACGGGTCGTCGATGCCGTGCCCGAGGGTCTCGCTGTCGGTGAGGATGCCCCGGTACCGACGACGCCGGTTCGCGACCCCGGTGACCACCTGCACCATCGCGTCGACGATGGCCAGGAACCCCCGACCGCCGGCGTCGACGACGCCCGCCGACGCCAGTACCGACAACTGTTCCGGGGTGTGCTCCAGCGCGTCGGCGCAGTCGTCGGCGATGGCGCGGACGAGGTCGGCGGGCGAATCCTCCTCGTGCGCGGCCGCCGACTCCGCGGCAACCCGGACCAGCGTGAGGACCGTCCCCTCGCGGGGCTCGCTGACCGCGCGGGTCGCGGCGAGCGACCCCAGCCGCAACCCCAGGCTCGCGAGCTCGCCGAAGCTCGCCGACTCGGCGTTGCCGAGGATCTCGGCGCCATCGGCCAGCCCGACGAGGATCTGCGACAGGATGATGCCGGAGTTGCCGCGGGCCTGCGACACCGCGCCGTCGGCCATGGCGCGAGCGACGTCCAACAGGCCCGCGTCCTCGGGGAGGGCGGCCGCCGCCTCGGCCGCCGCCCGCATGGTGAACAGCATGTTGCTGCCGGTGTCGGAGTCCGGGATCGGGAACACGTTGAGATCGTTGATCTCACCCCGCAACGCCTCGAGCTGCTCGACGCAGACATGGGCCCAGTCGCGCAGCAGCTGGGGATTGATGGTGCGGGCGATCACTCGGTGACTCTTTCTCGCTCTGCCATACTCGGCGACGGGGCGGGCTCGGAGGAGATTGTGTCTCAGGTTACTCGGCCCCGCCGACGCCCCGTCGGACCGACGACGACCGGGCGTGGGTCGCCGGCCGGGCGGTCCGGGCCGGATTTGGCCACACACACCCGGGCTGGTTATCCTTGCAGGGTTGCCTTTCGGTCAACGCGCACACCATCGGGTGGTGCCGTTACCCGAGAGGCTGACCACGAGACCATATTCATCTATCAAGGGAGTTCGACGATGGCTGCCGTCTGCGATATCTGCGGCAAGGGCCCGGGCTTCGGCAAGTCGGTGTCTCACTCGCACCGCCGCACCAACCGCCGCTGGAACCCGAACATCCAGTCCGTTCGCGTCGAGGTCGCCCCGGGCAACCGCAAGCGCAAGAACGTCTGCACCTCCTGCCTGAAGGCCGGCAAGCACGCAGCTGTCTGATCTCCCCTCACCCCTCGTGGGTGATGTGAGGTTCGAAGGCTTCTGAAGACCCGACGCCGGGTGAGCGTGAGCTCCCCCAGCGTCGGGTCTTTGGTGTGAGCGGGTTAATGTTTCGTCCCATGACCTCCACACCATCCCCCGCAACCGCACAGTCCGATTCGCCCGAATTCGTCACCGAGTCCAACGGCGTCCTCACCCTCGCCGTCTCGGCCGCAGGCGCCGGCAACTCGCTCGACGACGACGCCATCGCGGCGGGCACGCAGGCCCTGCGCGAGGTGGCCCGCGGGCAGCGCGACGTGGGCGCGGTTCTCCTGGTGGGCCTGGGCAAGAACTTCTGCGCAGGCGGAAACGTGCGCGCGTTCGCCGCGGCCGACGACCGCCCCACCTACCTCCGGCTCATCGCCGACAACTTCCACGACTTCGTCGCGGCCCTGTACGAGGCGGAGGTTCCCGTCGTCGTCGCCGCGAAGGGATGGGCGGCCGGCGCCGGCATGTCGCTGGTCCTGCACGCCGACGTCGCCATCGGCGGCAGCGGCACCAAGCTGCGCCCGGCCTATCGCGGGATCGGCCTCACCCCCGACGGCGGCCTCACGTGGACCCTTCCCCGGGCCGTCGGCGCGGCCCGCGCCCGCCAGATCATCCTGACCGACCGGGTCGTCTCCGCCGACGAGGCGCTGAACTGGGGCATCCTTTCCGAGATCGTCGCCGACGACGAGATCGAATCGGTCGCCCGCGCCAACGCCGAGGCGATCGCCGCCGGCCCCCGCTCGGCCGACTCCGGCGCCAAGCGCCTGCTGTCGCTGGCGTCGGAGACCTCGCTGGTCGAGCACCTCGCCCTCGAGGGACGGTCCATCTCCGAGCGGTCGGGGCGTCCCGAGGGCATCGAGGGTGTCGACGCGTTCGTCGGCAAGCGGGCGCCGGAGTTCGGCAGGACTCGCTGAACTCGTCGACCACACACGACCGCCCGCTTCCGTCGGAAGCGGGCGGTCGTGTGTTCGGCATCTAGGGCAGCCGCCAGTCCACCGGATCGGCGCCGAGGTCGAGCAGTTCCTCGTTGGCGCGGCTGAAGGGCCGAGACCCGAAGAACCCGCGGGAGGCCGACAACGGCGACGGATGCGGGGAGACGATCGTCGGGACGTCGGGCAGCCACTTCTCCAGCCCGGCGGCGTCGCGCCCCCACAGGATCGCGACGAGAGGTTCGTCACGTGCGGCGAGCGCCTTGATCGCGCACTCGGTCACCTCTTCCCAGCCCTTCCCGCGGTGGGAACCGGGCTCACCGGGCGCCACGGTCAGGACCCTGTTCAACAGCAGCACGCCGTTGTCGGCCCACGGGGTGAGGTCGCCGGTGCTCGGCATCGGATACCCGAGATCCGAGCAGTACTCGGTGAAGATGTTGGCCAGCGACCGGGGGATGGGACGCACCTCGGGTGCAACCGAGAAGCTCAGTCCGACAGCATGTCCCGGCGTCGGGTACGGATCCTGGCCGACGATCAGCACCCGCACGTCGTCGATCGGCCTGGTGAAGGCACGCAGGATGTGCGGCCCGGCCGGCAGATAACGGCGCCCGGCCGCGAGTTCGGCCCGCAGGAACTGGCCCATCTCGGTGATGATCGGCTCGACGGGCGCGAGGGCCTCGGCCCAGCCGGGGTCGATGATCTCGGAGAGCGGTCTGGGCTGCGCGGTCGTCACTGGAGTCGGCTCCCCTTCAGTCGGTCCGTCGGTCAATCGTTCGGGCGCTCAGTCGATCCGACGCAATGCGTCGCGATAGTGCCGGGCGTTCTGGAAGTACATGTCGCAGTTGAGTTCGGTGTGCCCTTCCGGGACCTCGTAGTTCTCGCGGATCTTCGCCGGGACGCCGAGGGCCATGCGGCGGGGCGGGAGATCGAACTTGAACGGCACGACCGCCCCGGCGCCGACGATCGCGCCCGAGCCGATCGTCGAGCCGTTGAGCACCACCGACCCGGAGGCGATGAGGCAGTCGTCGCCGATGGTCGCCCCCTCGATGTGGGCGTTGTGGCCGACGACGCAGCGGGCGCCGATGACCGTGGGCTCGAAGACGGTGCAGTGGATGACGGTGCCGTCCTGGATGTTGGACCGCTCGCCGATGGTGATGGTGCCGTAGTCGCCGCGGAGCACCGCGCCGGGCCAGACCGAGACCCCGTCGCCGAGGGTGACGTTGCCGATCACCACCGCATCGGGATGGACATAGGTGTCGGCCCCCAGGGTGGGCACACGGTCGTCGAGTGCGTAGATCGCCATACGCAGACTCTAACCAGACCGGCACCGCTCATCCGGCGTGGGCCGTCACACGGTCCAGGCCAACCGGAAGCGTTCGGCGATGAACTCCGGGGTGTGGTCCGGGAAGCGGGTGACCTCGTATCGCCGGACCGCGACCACGGCGTCGACGATCTCATCGCCCAGGATCTCGCGCAACGCCTCCGACGAATCGAGTCGATCGACGATCGTCCGCTGATCGGAGGCGAGCCGGGCGCCGCGCCGCTCGGGCGGACACTCGACCGGATCGACGGCGACCTCCGGCGGCAGTTCGGCACGCCGGGCGATGCCACGGGCGGCCGCACCCAGCACGGCGGCCGTCGCGAGGTAGACGTTGGCCGACGGGTCGACGGCCTTCACCTCGATGTTCGCATCGCGGCCCGCTCCCCCGGCGGTCTCCGCCCGGACCAGGCGGACCGCGGCCTCCCGGTTCTCGACACCCCAGCACGCGTATGCGCCTGCCCACTGTCCCGGGCGCGTGCGCAGGCACGAGACCACCGAGCCGCACAGCACTCCCTGGAGTTCCGGCAGGGCCTCGAGGATGCCCGCCACCGCGTGCTCCCCGTCGGCGGTCATGCCGGCGGCGCCCGAACCGTCCGAGAACAGCGGGGCACCGCCCCTCCTCAGCGAGATGTGCTGGTGCGCACCGCACCCCGCTTCGTCGGCGAACGGCTTCGGTGAAAGGGCCGCACGCACACCGTGTCTGCGCGCCACCCGGCCGATGACGATCCGGGCGAGCACCAGCCGGTCGGCTGCGGTCACCGGATCGGCGGGCGCCAGCGACACCTCGAACTGCAGGCGCGCGTGCTCGGGATGGACCTGCTCCACCTCGACACCGGCCGTGCCGAGGTCGGCGATCAAGTCCCGGACGAAATCCTCCTGCTCCAGGAGGCCGGCGGCGCCGTAGGGCGTCCAATCGTGTGCCGGGAGTGCAGCTCCGTCGGGCGCGACGAGCACGAACTCGATCTCGTGTCCCACCGACGCCTCCAGGTCGTCGGCGGCGAGTTCGGCCACGACGCGTCGCAGCGTGCCGCGCGGGCACAACGACGACGGTTCGCCGGTCAGCTCGTGGAACTCGGCGGGCGTCCAGGACAGGTCGTGGTCCAGGCGGGCGCGGGCATCGGGGACGATGCGCAGACGCTGGTCCCCGACCACGCCCGTCGAGGAGGTGCTGAACGCGACACCGGTCGCGTCGATCGCGAATGCGTGCCACGAGGGCCCGGCGCCGAGACCGGCGGAGGCGAAGGCCTCGGCCCGTCCGCCGGGCACCATCTTGGCGAGGATCAGTCCGGCCGGGTTGACGACCGTTGCGAGCAGTGTCGGGGCGATCTCCGCGTCGCCGCCGACATCCCTGGGCGATGCCATGGCCAGAGTGTGGCCGAGGGGGCCTCCTCAGGAAGCGAAATCGCAGGAGTTGTCCCGCTATCGGCGCGGTTGGGAGAAGGACTGCCAGCCGTGCAGGTCGGGACCGTCGGGACCGCCGACGCGTCGTCCGTCCACCCACACCTCGGGCACCGGTCCTCCGGCCTCGCGGACCGAGCCGATGACGGTCCAGCCCGCGGGTACCGACGCGGGCTCGAAAGCCGCGAGCAGATGGTGGTCCTCGCCACCGGTGAGCACCCATTCGCCGACGTCCGCGCCGAGTTCGTCCGCCACGGCGTCGAGGTCGCCGCGCCTCGGGATCGCGTCGACGCGCACCTCCATCGCCAGGCCCGCCGCCCGCGACATCGTGATCAGTTCTTCGACGAGTCCGTCGGAGATGTCGGTCATCGCGTGCGCGCCGGCCGCCGCGGCGATGGGCCCCTGGGTCAGGTCAGGAGACGGAACACGGTGCAGGGCAACGACGTCCGGCCAGGACTCCGGGCCGCTCTCGGCATCGGACAGCACGGCCAGGCCCGCGGCGCTCGCTCCCAGCGGACCGCTCACCGCGAGGACGTCGCCGCTGCGGGCACCGCCGAGCGACACCGGACGCCTCCCCTCGAGGGCACCGACCGCGGTCACGCTGACGACCACCTCGGCGGCGGCGACGAGATCGCCGCCGAGGACCCGCGCGCCGAGCCCGTGCGCGGCGTCGACGACTCCGTCGTTGAGGTCGAGGACGACGCCGACGGGGGTCTCGGGCGGGCACGCGATGGATATCACGAGTCCGGTGGTGCGCCCGCCCATCGCCGCGACGTCGGCAGCGCTCTGGATCACCGCCCGCGCCCCGACCTGCCGGGGAGTGGACCAGTCGAAACGGAAATGCCGGCCCTCCACGACGGTGTCGGTGCTGATCACCGTCGACCCGCCGATGTCGAGGACGGCCGCGTCGTCACCCGACCCGATCACGATGTCGTCGGCCGGGCCGGCGGCCGTTGCCGCGGCGGTGAGGGCGGAGATCACCGCCCGCTCGCCGATGCGTCCCACCGGTGCGCAGCGGTCGATGCCGCCCGGGCCGCCCCCGGCGTCGTCGGAGGTCACTGGTCGAGTCCCACTCTGGTCGAGTCCCCTTTGAGTCGCGCGCGAACCGGGTTGTCGGTGACAATGTGAGCCACAGTGTATTGGGCACCGGGGTGTCGGGAATCGGGCGAACGGGGTTCGCCGCCGAGCACCCTCTGCCGGCTCCGCGGGCCGGGGTCGACAAGGGCGCACAGACGGAGAGGAAATCCGTGGTTCAGGCATACATACTGATCCAGACCGAGGTCGGGAGGGCCGCGCTCGCTGCGGCGACGATCGCGGAGATCTCAGGGGTCGCCTCGTCCGAAGAGGTCAGCGGACCGTACGACGTGATCGTCCGGGTCGACGCCGCCGACGCCACCGACCTCACCCAGAACGTCGTTCCCCAGATCCAGAAAGTGGCCGGGATCACCCGGACCCTGACCTGCTCCGTGGTGACGTCCGCCACGTAGGCGAGGCCTCACCGTCACCGAGAGCCGTCCCGGCGCCCGGGGTTCTCGGCGGTTCTCCTACTGTGGTGACGTGACGTCAGCAGGTTCGGATGACACCCCGCAGGAGCCCGGCAGCGACAAGACCGGCAGCGACGGGTCCGGGAGCGGCTCGGCCGACACCGCGTCCGGGGACGGGCGTCACGGATCCGAGCCCCGGCTGAGTCCCGCGCTCATCGCGACGCTCGTCGCCATCCCGGTCATGGTCATCGCCGGATTCATCGCGTACGCCGCGCTGCGCTCGGACCCGACCAACCCCGTCGAGTCGTACACGGCGGAGGAGACCGCGTCGAAGGAGTGCGCCGCGCTGCTGGAGAAGGCGCCGGAGACCTTCGAGGGCTACGGAGCAAAGGAGATCTCCGAGAACCGCGCGTCGTGGCCCGCGCAGGGATCGGGCGACGACATCCTTTTGAGATGCGGCGTGGCCCGCCCGGCCGAACTCGCACCCGACAGCCGGCTCCAGCTGGTCCAGGCTTCCGGGCATCGGGGCGTGCAGTGGTTCATCACCGACACCGTGGAGGGCTCCGGTCAGGCCTACGTCGCCGTCGACCATCGCCCCTATGTGGCGCTTTGGGTTCCGTCGACCGCCGGCAACGCCCCGATCACCGACATCTCCGGCGTCATCGACGAGACGCTGGCCCGTGGCCCGCTCGATCTCGGCCGCTGACGCCGGCCCTCCGGGACCGCTCGAGGCGGGCGGTCAGCCCCGGTAGATCTCCGGTTTGGTGCTGCGGCCGAGCAGTGAGCTGATGGCCTCCTCCACCGACTGGCCATCGTGGCACACGCGGTGGACCGCATCCGTCAACGGCATCGGCACCTGATGCTTCTCGGCGAGAGCACGCACCGAGGTGCACGACTTCACGCCCTCGGCGACCTGGCCGTTGGTGGCCGCCTGCGCTTCGGCCATGCTCGCGCCCTCTCCGAGGCGGGCGCCGAAGGTCCGGTTGCGCGACAACGGCGACGAGCACGTCGCCACCAGGTCGCCCACCCCGGCCAGTCCGGCGAAGGTCTCCACGTGGGCGCCGAGGGCCAGGCCGAGCCGGATGGTCTCGGCGAGCCCGCGGGTGATGATGGTGGCCAGGGTGTTCTGGCCGAAGCCCACACCGCTCGCGATCCCGCACGCCAGCGCGATCACGTTCTTGGCCGAGCCGCCGATCTCGCAGCCCACGACATCGGTGTTGGTGTACGGCCGGAAGTACCCGGTGTTGAAGGCACCCTGGAGCGTCACCGCACGCGACTCGTCGACGCACGCGATGACCGTGGCCGCGGGCTGGCCCTCGGCGACCTCGCGCGCCAGGTTGGGACCGGTGAGCACGGCGATCCGCTCCTGCGGCACGCCGGTCACCTCTCCGATGACCTCGCTCATGCGTAGCAGCGTGCCGGTCTCGATGCCCTTGGCCAGCGACACCAGCGACGTGTCGGAGCCGATGTGGGGCGTCCACTGGGCGAGGTTGCCGCGCAAGGACTGCGAGGGCACCCCGCACACCACGATGTCGGCGCCGGTCAGCGCCTCCTCCGGCGAACTCGTCGCGGTCAGCGCCTCGGGCAGCCCGATGTCGGGGAGGTAGTCGGGGTTGACGTGCCGCGAGTTGATGGCCTCGGCCAGTTCGGGCCGCCGGGCCCAGATGACCGTCTCGGTGCCCGCGTCGACGAGGACCTTCGCCACCGCCGTTCCCCAGGAACCGGCTCCCATGACCGCAGCGCGCACCAGTACTCCTCCTGCCCGGGTCCGTCTGTCCGGACCGATCGATCACCTGCCACCCTAATGCTCCGCCGCCGACGACCGACCCGGAATGCCCCCTCCTGTTCCCCGGTGGACCATGATGGTCTGCATGGAGCGCAGCGCCGTCGACACGAGCGTCGACCCCGCCGCCGCCGGCGGTGTCCCCGCCGACGGCGCGACGGTCGCTGCGGTGCTCGCGGTGAAGAGTCTGCGACAGGCCAAGTCGCGGCTCGCCGCGACGCTGTGGGATTCGCGCGCAACCGATCGGCCGGGGGTGCGCGGCTCGCTCGTCCTGGCGATGTTCCTCGACACCGTCGAGGCCCTCCGGGGCGCCGGTGTCACCCGGATCGTCGTGGTGAGCCCCGACGCGGAGGTGCTCGCCGCGGCCCGCAGGTCCGGGACCCGCGGTCTCCCGGAATCGGCGTCGCCGCGCGCCGGTTCGGAATCGGGACTCAACACCGCCTTCGGTCACGGCGCACGGTGGGTACGCCGGACGTGGCCGGACTCGGGGCGGCTGCTGTTCGTGCAGGCCGACCTCCCGGCGGCGACGAGCACCTCGTTCCGAGAGGTGCTGGCCGAGACCCCTTCCGACGCGCCGAGCTTCGTGACCGATCGCGACGGCACCGGCACGGTGCTGCTGCACGGGGCGGTGGCCCCGGGCGATCCGGTCGAGGCCGCACCGAGATTCGGGCCCGGTTCGGCGTCGGCGCACCGCGAGGTCGGGGCCGTCGAACTCGATCCGGCGCACCGGCGGTGGCTGGATCTGCGCACCGACGTCGACACCGCAACCGATCTCGCCACGGCGCGGCAGCTGGGACTGGGTCCGCACACCACCCGGGCCCTGCGCGACATCTGAACACCGCCGACCCCGACGCTGTGTGGCACGAGACACCACAGCGCTGTTCAGATGGGTCATCATTGAACGGTGAGCCCTGCTGATGACACCTCCACGACCACAGCCTCGGTGACGACGACGCCCATCCCGAACGCGCCGCCCGCCGCGACACTCATCCCGGACGAGTCCGCCGACCTGCCCGAGGACCGGTATCTCAATCGGGAACTGAGTTGGCTCGACTTCAATTCGCGCGTGCTCGCACTCGCCGAGGACACCTCGCTGCCGCTCCTCGAGCGCGCGAAGTTCCTGGCGATCTTCGCCTCCAACCTCGACGAGTTCTTCATGGTGCGCGTCGCCGGACTCAAACGGCGCGACGAGACCGGGCTGTCCGTGCGATCCGCCGACGGCCTGTCCCCGCGCGAGCAGTTGATGCGCATCGCCGGGCGCACCCAGACCATCGCCGACCGTCACGCCCGTGTCTTCCTCGACTCGGTACGACCGGCTCTGGCCGACAACGACATCCACGTCGTCTCGTGGGCGGAGCTCACCGACGATCAACGCGCTCGCATGGTCGACTACTTCCAGGACGAGGTGTTCCCGGTCCTGACCCCACTCGCTGTGGACCCGGCTCACCCCTTCCCCTACATCAGCGGCCTGTCACTGAATCTCGCGGTCACCGTCCGCGACGTGAACGAGAGCGGCGAGCACTTCGCGCGGGTCAAGGTCCCGGACAACGTGAATCGCTTCATCCGGGTGGACAAGCTGGCACCCTCGGGCGATGCGAATCCCAAGCGCGCGGTGTTCCTGCCGATGGAGTACCTCATCGCGGCCAACCTGGGAACGCTGTTCCCCGGTATGGAAATCGTCGAGCACCACGTGTTCCGGGTGACCCGTAACGCGGATTTCGAGGTCGAGGAGGACCGGGACGAGGACCTGTTGCAGGCGCTCGAACGCGAACTCGCGCGCCGCCGCTTCGGTTCCCCGGTGCGCCTCGAGGTCGCCGACGACATGAGCGAGCACATGCTCGAGCTGCTGCTGCGCGAGCTCGACGTGAATCCCGCCGATGTCATCCAGGTCCCCGGCCTGCTCGACCTGTCCTCGCTTTTCGAGCTCTACGATCTCGACCGTCCGCTCCTGAAGGACCGCCCGTTCGTCCCGGCGACCCATCCTGCGTTCGGCGAGCGCGAGACCCCCAAGAGCGTGTTCTCCACGCTGCGCGAGGGCGACGTCCTCGTCCACCACCCCTACGACTCGTTCTCCACGAGCGTGCAGCGGTTCATCGAGCAGGCCGCCGCCGACCCGCAGGTGCTGGCCATCAAGCAGACGCTGTACCGCACCTCGGGCGACTCCCCGATCGTCAACGCCCTCATCGACGCCGCGGAGGCAGGCAAGCAGGTCGTGGCGCTCGTGGAGATCAAGGCGCGGTTCGACGAGCAGGCGAACATCAAGTGGGCCCGCAAACTGGAACAGGCCGGCGTCCACGTCGTCTACGGCCTCGTCGGACTCAAGACCCACTGCAAGACCGCCCTGGTGGTGCGGCGCGAGGGTTCGACGATCAAGCGGTACTGCCACATCGGCACCGGCAACTACAACCCGAAGACGGCGCGACTCTACGAGGACGTGGGCCTGCTGACCGCCGCGCCGGACATCGGCGCCGATCTCACCGACCTGTTCAACACCCTCACCGGCTACTCCCGCAAGAAGGAGTACCGCAACATCCTCGTTGCCCCGCAGGGCATCCGGACGGGCATCATCAAGCGCATCCACCGCGAGATCGAGTTGTTCCGTGCGGGAGACAAGCGCGCACGCGTGCAGCTCAAGGCGAATGCGCTCGTCGACGAGCAGGTGATCGACGCGCTCTACCGCGCCTCGCAGAGCGGGGTGCCGGTGGACATCGTCGTCCGCGGCATCTGCGCGTTGCGCCCCGGGATGGAGGGTGTGAGCGACAACATCCACGTGCGGTCGATCCTGGGCCAGTTCCTCGAGCATTCCCGCATCCTGCATTTCGGCGCCCAGAACGAATACTGGATCGGCAGCGCGGACATGATGCACCGCAACCTCGACCGGCGCGTCGAGGTGATGGTGCACGTCCGCGACTCCCGCCTCGCAGGCGAACTCGGCGACATCTTCGATTCGGCACTCGATCCCCGGACGCGTTGCTGGGTGCTGCATTCCGACGGCAGCTGGGTCGCCTCGCCCGCGGCGGGCGAGGAGGTGCGCGACCACCAGCGCCAGATGATGCGGCGCAATCGTCGTCGGTCGGAGATCCATTCGTGACCGGCGTCCGGTTGTCGTCCGGTCCGGCCACCCGACCCGAGACCAGGCTGCGATGACGAAGAAGCACAAGAAGAGAGCCGACGTCTGGGCCGCCGGGGCCGTCGTCTGGCGACCGGGCCCCTCGGGATCGACCGCGGCCGCCGACGTGGAGATCGCCGTCGTCCACCGCCCGCGCTACGACGACTGGACGATCCCCAAGGGCAAGGGCGAACCCGGCGAGACCCTGGTCGACACCGCGGTCCGCGAGATCGCCGAGGAGACCGGTCAACACATCGTGCTCGGACGACACCTCGGCGACGTGCACTACGACCTGGACTCCGGACGCAAGCACGTCCGGTACTGGGCCGCCCGCGGCGGCGACGGCACGTTCGCCGCCGACGACGAGGTCGACGAGCTGCGCTGGCTGACGGTCGAGAAGGCCGATGCCACACTGACCTACGAACTCGACCGGCAGATCCTGCGGGAGTTCGCGCGACTGCCCGCGGATCTGCACACCCTGCTCCTGGTGCGCCACGCGAAGGCCGGGCGCCGTGCCGACTGGGACGGCGACGACCGCCGGCGACCGCTCGATGCGCTGGGCCGTCGGCAGGCCGAGGCACTGGTGCCGCTGCTGACCGCATTCGGCGCCGAGCGGGTCCACGCCGCCGACCGGGTGCGCTGCGAGCAGACGCTCGACCCCTTGCGCGCAGAGCTCGGCGTCGAGTGCGTCAGCGAACCGACCCTGTCCGAGGAGGCCTACCGCGCCGATCCGGCGGCCGCGCAGCGCCGAATCCGTGAGCTCGCCGCACGTCCGGATGTCGTCGCGGTCTGCAGCCAGGGCAAGGTGATCCCTCCGCTGATGCGGTGGTGGGCCGACGAGGACGGCCTCGACCTGCCCGAGGCGGCCAACCGCAAGGGCAGCGTGTGGGTCTGTTCCCTGGACCGCGGACGGCTCGTCGCGGCCGACCACATCGCCGGTCCCCTGCCGCATGACTGAGTTGTCTCCCGACCCAACACAATCGGTGGGACAACGCGCCCCTTACGACAACACGACCCCTGACACAGAAGAACCCCCGGCGGGGAAGACGCCAGGGGTTCTTCTGTGTGCCCTACCGGGCCGGTGATGCGTGCGGTCCGCGCGACAACTCAGCGGCGAGTGGTCTTCTTGGCCGCGGTCTTCTTGGCCGGGGCCTTCTTGGCGGTGGTCTTCTTCGCCGGGGCCGCCTTCTTGGCGGTGGTCTTCTTGGCCGCGGTGGTCTTCTTCGCTGCGGTGGTCTTCTTGGCCGCGGTGGTCTTCTTGGCCGCCGTGGTCTTCTTCGCTGCGGTGGTCTTCTTGGCCGCCGTGGTCTTCTTCGCTGCGGTGGTCTTCTTCGCCGGAGCCGCCTTCTTCGCCGCGGTCTTCTTGGCGGTGGTCTTCTTCGCCGCGGTCTTCTTGGCGGTGGTCTTCTTGGCCGCGGTCGTGGCGGTTCCGCTGCCGCGCTTCACGGCGGGACCGGTGGCCGACAGCTTCTGCTTGCCGGCGACGATCGCCTTGAACTGTGCGCCCGGGCGGAAGGCGGGAACCGAAGTGGCACGAACCTTCACGGTCTCGCCGGTGCGCGGGTTGCGGGCGACGCGCGGCGCGCGCTTTCGCTTCTCGAAGACGCCGAAGCCGGTGATCGTCACGCTCTCGCCGCGGTTGACCGCGCGGACGATCGTGTCGACGACGTGCTCGACGGCTTCTGTCGCAGTCTTGCGATCCGCGTCGAGCTTTTTGGTCAGCTCATCGATGAGCTCCGCCTTGTTCATGAGTACCTCCGCAAGCTGATCTGGCCGATTTTCGGCCAGCTACCACAACACGGTAAACGTCGAATTCGAAAACGTCCATCTTCCACGCCAATTAGGACGACGTGTTGCGAAATCGCATGGTAGCTCACAGGGTCTCCGACCCGGGCGGGACACGACCGTCTCGCGGTCGACCCTCCTCGTCGACGGTCAGTCGGCGAGGGTCCTCGGCTTGAACGACGGCCGGGCCGCCTCGTAGGCAGAAATCGCGTCTACCTGCCGCAACGTCAGACCGATGTCGTCGAGGCCCTCCAGCAGGCGCCACCGCGTGTAGTCATCAATTGCGAACGGCACCACGAGGTCTCCGGCGGTCACGGCCTTGTCGACCAGGCTCACCGTGAGTTCCATCCCGGGATTTTCCTCGAGCCGCTTCCACAGCAGCTCGACGTCGGACTGCTCGACCTGGGCGGCCAGCAGACCGGCCTTGCCGGCGTTCCCGCGGAAGATGTCGGCGAAGCGCGACGAGATCACCACGCGGAACCCGAAATCGGACAGCGCCCACACGGCGTGCTCGCGGGAGGAACCGGTGCCGAAGTCGGGTCCGGCCACCAGGACCGAGCCGCGGTTCCACGGCTCCTTGTTGAGGATGAACTCCGGGTCGGTCCGCCAGCCGGCGAACAGACCGTCCTCAAAGCCGGTGCGGCTCACCCGCTTCAGGTAGACCGCCGGGATGATCTGATCGGTGTCGACGTTGCTGCGGCGCAGCGGGACGCCGATGCCCGTGTGTTCGGTGAACGGCTCCATGTTCGTTAGCCCCTGTTGTAGAAGAGTGTCTGGAAAGTGGTCTGGCGGTGACTCAATCGAGATCGGCCGGTGCGGCCAGCGTGCCGCGGACGGCGGTCGCGGCGGCCACAGCCGGCGACACCAGGTGGGTGCGGCCGCCCTTGCCCTGGCGCCCCTCGAAGTTGCGGTTGGAGGTGGAGGCGCAGCGCTCGCCCGGCGACAGCTGGTCCGGGTTCATGCCCAGGCACATCGAGCATCCGGCCTGACGCCATTCGGCGCCGGCGTTCACGAAGATCTCGCCGAGGCCCTCCTCCTCCGCCTGCGCCCGGACCTTCATGGAGCCGGGGACGATCAGCATCCGCACGCCGTCGGCGACCTTGCGGCCCTTGAGGACGTCGGCGACGGCACGCAGGTCCTCGATGCGGCCGTTGGTGCACGAGCCGACGAACACCGTGTCGACCTCGACCTCGCGCAGCGGTGTGCCCGGCGTCAGGTCCATGTACTCCAGCGCCTTGGCGGCGGCGAGACGGGCGACCTCGTCGCCGAAGTCCTCGGGACTCGGGACGACCGACCCCAGCGGCGCGCCCTGGCCCGGGTTGGTGCCCCAGGTGACGAACGGGGTCAGCTCGCTCGCGTCGATGTGCACCTCGGCGTCGAACTCGGCGCCCTCGTCGGTCTTGAGGCTCTCCCAATACGCAACGGCCGCATCCCATTCGGCACCCTTCGGCGCGTGCGGGCGTCCCTTCAGGAACTCGTAGGTGACCTCGTCGGGAGCGATCATGCCGGCGCGGGCACCGGCCTCGATCGACATGTTGCACACCGTCATCCGCGCTTCCATCGACAGCTTGCGGATGGCCTCGCCGCGGTATTCCAGGACGTAGCCCTGGCCGCCGCCGGTGCCGATCTTCGCGATGATGGCGAGGATCAGGTCCTTGCCGGTGACCCCGGGCGGCAGTTCGCCGTCGACGTTGATCGCCATGGTCTTGAAGGGCCGCAGCGACAGCGTCTGCGTGGCGAGGACGTGCTCCACCTCGCTGGTGCCGATGCCCATGGCGAGGGCGCCGAACGCGCCATGGGTGGAGGTGTGGCTGTCGCCGCACACGACGGTCATGCCGGGCTGGGTCAGGCCCAGCTGCGGGCCGACGACGTGGACGATCCCCTGCTCGGTGTCACCCATGGGGTGCAGCCGGATCCCGAACTCCTCGCAGTTCTTCCGGAGGGTCTCGACCTGGGTACGCGAGATCGGGTCGGCGATCGGCTTGTCGATGTCGATGGTCGGGACGTTGTGGTCCTCGGTGGCGATCGTCAGATCGGGCCGACGCACCTGACGCCCGGCCAGTCGCAGGCCCTCGAAGGCCTGGGGGCTGGTGACCTCGTGCACGAGGTGGAGGTCGATGTAGATGAGGTCGGGATTGCGGGTCCCGGACGCATCGGCGTCGCCGGGCACGACAACGTGGTCGCGCCAGACCTTCTCGGCAAGAGTAAGCGGCTTGGCTGGGCTGTTGCTCATGGCTGCACTCGATATCTTCTCGGGTTCGGCGGACGGTGCACGTTCCCCGGAGGAAAACGTGCATCTCACTATTTGGACAGCTAGTATCGTCCTATGGGAAAGGATACCGCATCGGAGGTCAGCAGCGGAATCGGCGTCCTCGACAAATCCGTGGCCGTTCTACGCGCCATCGCAGAGGCACCCTGCAATCTCTCGGAGCTGTGCGACCGCACCGGGCTCCCCCGCGCCACGGCACATCGTCTCGCGGTCGGCCTGGAGACCCATCGATTCCTGACCCGCGATTCCGGCGGCCGTTGGCAGCCCGGTCCCGCCCTGGGCGAACTCGCCGCATCCGCCCACGATCCGGTCACCGAGGCCGCCCTGATGGTCCTGCCGCGGCTGCGCGACATCACCGGCGAATCGGTTCAGGTCTACCGGCGCGAAGGCGCCGAACGCGTCTGCGTCGCCGCGATGGAGCCGCCGACCGGCCTGCGCGACACGGTCCCGGTCGGCACCCGCTTCCCGATGAGCGCGGGTTCGGCGGCGAAGGTGCTCCTCGCATGGGCCGACCCGGCCACCCAGCGCGCCCTGTTGCACGACAGCGTCTTCAGCGAACGCACGCTCCAGGAGATCCGGCGCCGCGGGTGGGCGCAGAGTGCCGGCGAACGCGCGGCGGGGGTCGCCAGCGTGTCCGCGCCGGTCCGCGACGCCAACGGCGACGTGGTGGCCGCGATCTCGGTCTCCGGCCCCATCGACCGCATGGGCCGGCGCCCCGGGGCACGCTGGGCCGCCGACCTCCTCGCGGCCGCCGACGCGATCCACAAGCGCCTGCAGGCCTCCCGTCCCTGAGTCACCACCCGCGCGCGTCGCGTCCCGACACCGGACCCGGGCATGGGCATCTCGTCACATCGACGGCGCGTCGGATAGCTTCATCACATGGGAGTGAACCAACGCAGCCAGATCGTCATGACCGACGACGAGATCACCGAATTCGTCGCGCGCAGCCGTACCGCCACCCTCGCCACCTTCGGCCCGAACGGGAACATCCACCTCGTCGCGATGTGGTACGGACTCGTGGACGGCGAGATCTGGTTCGAGACCAAGGCGAAGTCGCAGAAGGCGGTCAACCTCCGCCGCGACAACCGCTGCACCATCATGATCGAGGACGGCGACACCTACGACTCGCTGCGCGGCGTGTCCTTCGAGGGCACGGCCGAGATCCTCGACGACCCCGACTCCTGCCTGAAGGTCGGGATCAGCGTCTGGGAGCGCTACACCGCCCCCTACACGGAGGAATCGCGGCCCTTCGTCGAGCAGATGATGAACAAGCGCGTGGCCGTCCGCTTCATCCCCACCCGCACGCGTTCGTGGGACCACCGCAAGCTCGGCATGGACAAGATGGAGCCGATGGGCAGCACCGCACAGTTCCTCCACGCGGACTGACCCGGCGCCGCCGGTGCACGAGTGAACCGCCGCCCGTGTGGTGAGTGATCATCGCCACACGGGCGATGTTCTCTGTGCGCCGGGGGCCATCCGCGTGCCCCGCACCGCCGCGTCGTGCCGAAACGAAAACTCCCTCCCCTGCGCCGCAGGAGGAGGGAGTCGATCTGTAGCCCCGACGGGATTCGAACCCGCGCTACCGCCTTGAGAGGGCGGCGTCCTAGGCCGCTAGACGACGGGGCCAGGGAACTTCCGGTGCGACCGAATCCTGGGACGGACCCGATCACGAGAGATCACTTCGCAGTGAAAAACTCCCTACCCCTGCTTGAGCAGGAGAAGGGAGCCTCTGTAGCCCCGACGGGATTCGAACCCGCGCTACCGCCTTGAGAGGGCGGCGTCCTAGGCCGCTAGACGACGGGGCCAAGGAACTTCCAGCGGTCGAATCCGAGAGACTCGACCTTCTTCAGTTCGCTGGGGTACCAGGACTCGAACCTAGAATGGCTGAACCAGAATCAGCTGTGTTGCCAATTACACCATACCCCATGGACTTGCTTCTCCCTGCCGGGAAAAGCGCCGAGAAAGACTTTAGCAAAGGGTTCCCGGAAGTCCACAAACGTGCAGCTCAGAGGCTATTTTTCGGCGATCTCGCGGGCTGCGCGCAGGCGTGCGAGGCTCTTGTCGCGCCCCAAGATCTCCATCGACTCGAACAGCGGCGGGCTCACCTGCGAACCGGTGACCGCCACCCGCACCGGACCGAACGCCTTGCGCGGTTTGAGGCCCAGATCGTCCACCAGCGCCTTGGTCAGGGCGTCCTGCAGTTCGGTGGTCGCCCACCAGCCCAGCGGCTCCACGGCGGCGATGGCGGCATCGAGAACCGCCACCGAGTCCGCGCCGAGATTCTTGCTCGCGGCCTTCTCGTCGATGGTGAACTCGTCATCGGAGACGTAGACGAACTTGATGAGGTCCCAGGCGTCACCGAGGACGGTGATCCGCGTCTGCACGAGTTCGGCGAGCGCGGCGAACGTCGCGTCGTCGACCGGCTCGGCGAGGTGCCCGTGCCCGATCAGGAAGGCCTTCAGCCGGGCGGTGAAGTCACCGGGCGCCAGCCGGCGGATGTGCTCGGCGTTGATCGCGTCGGCCTTCTTCTGATCGAAGCGTGCGGGGTTCGAATTCACCTGTCGCACATCGAAAGCCGCGATCATCTCGTCGAGGGTGAAGACGTCGGTGTCCTTCGAGTAGCCCCAGCCGAGGAGCGCCAGGTAGTTCAGCAGGCCCTCGGGGATGAAGCCGCGGTCGCGATGATGGAAGAGGTTCGACTGCGGATCGCGCTTGGAGAGCTTCTTATTGCCCTCCCCCATCACGAACGGCAGATGACCGAACTCGGGGACGCGGTCGGCCACGCCGATGCGGATGAGCGCCTCGTAGAGCGCGATCTGGCGCGGCGTCGAGGAGAGGAGATCCTCACCACGCAGCACGTGGGTGATCTTCATCATGGCGTCGTCGACCGGGTTCACCAAGGTGTAGAGCGGGTCGCCCGAGGCACGCGTGAGCGCGAAGTCGGGAACAGTGCCGGCCTTGATGGTCGTCTCGCCGCGGACGAGGTCGTTCCAGGTGATGTCGTGATCCGGCATCCGCAGGCGCACAACCGGTTTGCGCCCCTCGGCACGGTAGGCGGCCTTCTGCTCCTCGGTGAGGTCGCGATCGAAGTTGTCGTAACCGAGCTTGGGATCGCGACCGGCCGCCTTGTGCCGGGCCTCGACCTCCTCGGGCGTGGAGAACGCCTCATACGCCTCCCCCGCGTCGAGCAGCTTCTGCACGACGTCGGTGTGGATCTCGCGACGCTCGGACTGCCGGTACGGGCCGTAGGGGCCGCCCACCTCGGGGCCCTCGTCCCAGTCGAGTCCCAGCCAGCGCAGGGATTCGAGGATCGCTTGGTAGCTCTCCTCGCTGTCACGCTGGGCGTCGGTGTCCTCGATGCGGAAGACGAACGTGCCGCCGTCGTGACGGGCCTGGGCGAAGTTGAACAGCGCGGTCCGAACCATTCCCACGTGGGGTGTACCGGTCGGGGACGGACAGAAACGGACACGCACATCACTACTGGTCATGACCCTCAGCGTATCGAAACCGCTTTCGGGCCGGACCAGCGCGTTCAGGCCCGGTGGCGTCCGCAGAACTCGACGAGAACCCGGTTCACCTCGTCGGGACGCTCGAGATATCCGAAATGCCCGGCGCGTTCGATCTGCACGTACTCGGCGCCCGGGATCACGTCGGCGACCTCGCGCGCCAGCTTCGGCGGCAGGGTGCGGTCGTCGGCGAACCCGACGACCAGCGTCGGGCGCGTGATTCCCTTGTAGGCCGCGAGGCGGTCGAGCTCGTTGTTGTGCAGCTCGAGCTGCGCCCGCACCCCGGGGGTCACCGTCTGCGGCGAGAAGCTGATGATGTCGAGCCAGTCGCGCGCGGCGCGGTCGTCGTCCAGCGTGTGCGGCGACAGGTTGAGATGAGCGGTGATCGCGGCCTCGTACTCGCGCGGCAGCTTGATGTTGTTGTCGTAGAGTGCGCGCTCGCCGGCCGAGATCGCCTGCTGCAGAGGCGTGCTGCGGCCGTAGGTGGCGACGAGCACGGCGGCCTTGACCACATCGGGACGCGCCAGCGCCAGTTCCTGGGTGATCCGGGCGCCCAGCGAGGTGCCGATGACGATCGCCGGGCCGCGGCCGAGATGCTCGATCAGGCCGGCGGTGTCGTTGACCATGTCGTCGAGCGTGAAGCCCTCCGGGCATTCCGACGACGGCGCGATCCCGCGGTTGTCGAAGGTGACGACGGTGTAGCCCGCCTTCACCAGCGCGGGTTCCTGATGCGCCTTCCACACCCGCCCGGGACTGCCGGTGCCCATCACCATGACGACCAGCGGGCCGCTGCCCGAAACGCTGTAGGAGATGTCGATTCCGTTGACGCGAGCTGTGCTCGGAGCTGTCATTGCTTGTCCACCACCGGGTTGGAGAGCGTGCCGATACCTTCGACGGTCACCGAAACGCGTTGCCCGGCAACCATGGGTCCCACGCCTTCGGGGGTACCCGTGAGGATGACGTCACCGGGGAGGAGCGTCATCACCCGAGAGATCCACTCCACGATCTCACCGACGTCGTGGAGCATCAACGACGTTCGCGTGCGCTGCTTCACCTCGCCGTCGAGTTCGGTGACCAGTTCGACGTCGGAGGGATCGAGGGTCGTCTCGATCCACGGGCCGAGCGGGCAGAAGGTGTCATAGCCCTTGGCGCGCGTCCACTGGCCGTCGATCTTCTGCTGGTCGCGCGCGGTCACGTCGTTGGCGACGGTGTAGCCGAGGATGACATCCTTGGCCTGCGCAGCCTTGACGTCCTTACAGGGGCGGCCGATGACCACCGCGAGCTCGCCCTCGTAGTCGACGCGCTCCGACGACGGCGGCCGGACGATCGGGACCTCGGGGCCGATGATCGAGGTGTTCGGCTTGATGAAGATCACCGGATCCTCCGGCGCCTCCCCGCCCATCTCCGCCGCGTGGGCCGCGTAGTTCTTGCCGACGCAGATCACCTTGCTGGCGAGGATCGGGGCCAGCACGCGGACGTCGGCCAGCTTCCAGGAGCGACCGGTGAACGTCGGGGTGCCGAAGGGATGTTCGGCGATCTCCTTCACGACGGCGTCGGAGCCCTCGCCCTCGACCGACACGAATGCCACCCCGTCGGGACTCGCAATTCGACCTAAACGCATGGTCCGACCCTAGCGCACGAGGCGATCCGGCCCACGGGGAGCCGAGTTGGCCGCGATCGCCACGGGTTCTACAATGTGAACTCAGTGTTCCATATATTGAGACGCCAGCCGCGTCCCGAAACGGTGGAGAGAGGTGAGTCCGATGGATGACGCCGTTGTCATCTCCGACACCAGACGGTGGGTCATCCTCGGGTGCTCGCTGCTCGCCGCGCTCACGACCACCTGTGTCGTCAGCGGCGTCGCCTACCTCATCCCCTCGCTGCACACCGACGCCGGACTCTCACTGCCGCAGGCGTCGTCGCTGGCCGCGGTGCCCACGATCGGCCTGATGATCGCGACCATCCCGTGGGGAATCCTGTTGGACCGCTTCGGGGAACGGCTGGTCCTGATGGTCTCGCTGTCGATCTCGCTCGCGGGCGCGGCCGCAGCCGCGGTCGCCGCCCACTCCGACTCCTCCTACATGGTGGTCGGCGCCGCGTTGTTCGTGGGCGGGCTCGGTTCCGGCGCCGCCAACGGAGCCAGCGGGCGAATCGTGGTGGGATGGTTCCCCGCTCACCGGCGCGGGACGGCGATGGGCATTCGCCAGATGGCCCAGCCGCTGGGGATCGGCGTGTGCGCCTTGACCATGCCTGCGATCGCGGCCGACCACGGACCCGCTGCCGCCCTCGCCATCCCGGCGATCGTGACCGCCGCCGGCCTGCTGGCGGTGACCGTCGGGATCACCGACCCACCCCGCCGGACGGCGTCGCGGGAAGCCGGTTCCACTCCGATGCACGCGCCGAACCCCTACCGGGGCAACTCCTTTCTGGCCCGCGTCCACGGCGTCAGCATGCTCCTGGTGATCCCGCAGTCGATGCTGTGGACGTTCGCGCCGACCTGGCTGATCGTGGCGCACCACTGGTCCCCTCAGGGGGCGGGCGTCCTGATCACGGTCACCCAGGTCGTCGGCGCCCTCGGCCGGATCGCCGCGGGCCGGTGGTCGGACGCATGGCTGTCGCGCATGCGCCCGATCCGCGTGATCGCGGTCGCGGGCGTCGCCTCCATGTGCGCGCTGGCCGTGGCCGACTGGTTCGACAGTCCGGTCGCGCCCGCCCTGATGGCGGTGGCGAGCGTGATCTCGGTGGCCGACAACGGATTGGCGTTCACCGCGATCGCCGAGTTCGCCGGGCCGGCCTGGAGCGGGCGTGGGCTTGCGGTGCAGAACACCGGGCAGTACCTGGTGACCGCCGCGACCACGCCGGTACTCGGAGGACTGATCGCCGCGGTCGGGTTCCCGGCGGCCTTCGCGCTGACGGCGTTGGCACCGCTGGTCGCCGCTCCCCTGGTCCCCGAGGAGGCGCCGTCACGCGTCGAATCACCCGGCGTCCCTTCACCAGACGACGTCTGAGGCGCTCGAACCGACGAACCCCACAGACCGGGTCCGGCCTGTGGGGTTCGTCGGTGTTCGCGGTCTGAGGGCGACTCAGCCGAGGCGTTCGCGAATGCGCGCGCCGACCTCGGTGGTCTTCACCGGACCGGTGCGCTCGGCGAGATCGTCGGCGACAGCCTTCTCGATGCGCGCCGCGGCGTCGCTCTCGCCGAGGTGCTCGAGAAGCAGTGCCGCCGACAGGATCGCCGCCGTCGGGTCGGCCTTGTTCTGGCCGGCGATGTCGGGCGCGGAGCCGTGGACCGGCTCGAACATCGACGGGTTCGTCCCGGTGGCGTCGATGTTGCCCGACGCCGCGAGTCCGATGCCGCCGCTGACCGCCGCCGCGATGTCGGTGATGATGTCGCCGAACAGGTTGTCGGTGACGATCACGTCGAAGCGACCGGGGTCGGTGACCAGGTAGATGGTCGCCGCGTCCACGTGGCAGTAGTCGGTGGTGACGTCGGGGAACTCCTTGCCGACCTCCTCGACGGTCCGGCTCCACAGCGACCCGGCGAAGCCGAGCACATTGGTCTTGTGGACCAGGGTCAGCTTCTTGCGGCGCTTCTGCGCGCGCTCGAAGGCGTTGCGCACCACGCGCTCCACCCCGAAGCGGGTGTTGACGCTGACCTCGGTGGCGACCTCGTGCGGGGTGCCGACGCGGATCGACCCGCCGTTACCGGTGTAGGGCCCCTCGGTGCCCTCACGGACGACGACGAAGTCGATCTCCGGATCACCGGCGAGCGGCGAGGCCACACCTGGGAACCGGCGCGACGGGCGCAGGTTCACGTGGTGGTCGAGGGCGAACCGCATCGTGAGCAGCAGACCGCGCTCGAGGATGCCCGGCGGCACCGACGGATCGCCGATGGCGCCGAGCAGGATCGCATCGTGCTCGCGGAGCGAATCGAGGTCGCCCTCGGTGAGCAGCTCGCCGTTGCGGTGGTACCGGCGCGCGCCGAGGTCGAATTCGGTGGTGGTCAGCGACGGGACCACGGTTTCGAGGACGCCGAGCGCCTCCCCGATGACCTCGGGACCGATGCCGTCGCCGGCGATGACTGCGAGTTTCACGACAGGTCCACCTGAACGATCAGGGTGGCGCCCACCGCCTGCGAGATGGTCTCGACGACATCGTCGGTCAGCGCGCTGCTGATGCGCAGCATCATGGTCGCGCCGTCGCCCTCCGCATCCTGCGAGAGGCCGGCGGCGAGGATGTCCACGCCGGCATCGCCCAGGATGGTGCCGATCTTGCCGAGCGAGCCCGGGCGGTCGGCGTAGCTGACGATGAGGTTGTGACCCTCGGCGCGCAGGTCGAAGTTGCGGCCGTTGATGTTCACGATCTTCTCGACCAGGCGCGGCTCGGTCAGGGTGCCGGAGACGTTGTGGACGGACCCGTCGGCGAAGACGGCCTTCACGTCGACGACGCTGCGGTGGTTCGGGCTCTCCGGTGCGGTGGTGACCTCGCTGGTCACACCGCGGCTCTCGGCGACGGCCGGAGCGTTGACGAAGGTGACCGGCTCGTCGAGCACCGCGGAGAACAGACCGCGCAGTGCCGAGAGGCCGAGCACCTCGACGTTCTTGGCCGCCAGCTCGCCACGGACGTCGACGACGATCGAGGTCGGCGGCTCCTTGCTGATGGCGCCGACGAGGACGCCTGCCTTGCGGGCGACCTCGAGCCACGGGGCGACCTCTTCGTCGACCGCGCCGCCGGTGATGTTGACGGCGTCGGGCACGAAGTGGCCGGCCAGCGCCAGGCGCACGCTCTTGGCGACGTCGGTGCCGGCGCGGTCCTGGGCCTCGGCGGTGGAGGCGCCCAGGTGCGGCGTGACGACGACCTCGGGCAGCTCGAACAGCGGCGAGTCGGTGCAGGGCTCGGTGGAGAAGACATCGAGACCCGCGGCGCGGACCTGACCCGACTTGATGGCGTCGGCGAGCGCCTGCTCGACGACCAGGCCGCCGCGGGCGGCGTTGACGATGACGACGCCCTTCTTGGTACGGGCGAGCTGCTCGGCACCGATCAGGCCCTCGGTCTCCGGGGTCTTCGGCAGGTGGATGGTGATGAAGTCAGCGCGCTCGAGGAGCTCGTCCAGGCTCACCAGCTCGATGCCGAGCTGCGCGGCGCGGGCCGGCGACACGTAGGGGTCGTAGGCGATGATGTGGGTCTCGAACGCGGCCAGGCGGGCGGCGACCAGCTGACCGATGCGGCCGAGGCCCACGACGCCCACGGTCTTGTCGAAGATCTCGACGCCGTTGAACGACGAGCGCTTCCAGGTGTGCTCACGCAGGGTGGCGTCGGCGGCCGGGATCTGGCGCGCAGTCGCCATCAGCAGGGCGATCGCGTGCTCGGCCGCGGAGTGGATGTTGGAGGTCGGGGCGTTGACGACCATGACGCCGCGCTCGGTGGCGGCCGGGACGTCGACGTTGTCGAGTCCGACTCCGGCGCGGGCGATGATCTTCAGCTTCTTGCCGGCGTCGAGAACCTCGGCGTCGACGGTCGTCGCGGAACGCACGAGGAGCGCGTCGGCGTCGACGACGGCCTCGAGCAGCTTGGGGCGGTCCGGGCCGTCGACCCACCGCACCTCCACGCCGTCACCGAGTGCTTCCACGGTGGACGGCGCCAGTTTGTCGGCGATGAGTACAACCGGGCGGCCAGCAGAGCTCACAGTCTTATCTCCAGAGTCGGGGCAGGTGCGATGACACCAAAGGTCAGGTCGGAGGGTCGCGGACTCTCCATGTCACAGCTTAGAGCCCCCAAATCGGCTCCGATCAGGCGGTCTACCTCAATTTTGGGGCGCTGTCCCCACGGCTGGGTAGAGTGTGATCGGCATTACGAGCCGCAACGACGTGCATCACGGAAGTGTTGCAATGCGTGCCCGGGTCGGTTCAGCCGGAGGCAATCGCCCGGCGCGGTCGGTACGGTGTGCTTTGACCGCCTGTCCGACGCACTCGGCAGGCGGTTCGGTTGCGAAGAATGAGAAGTGGAGAACGGATGACGAAGAAGCTGACAGCACTGTTGGCCATACTGGCTGCGACGGTGCTGGCCGGCTGGGGTGCAGGTGCCGCGGTCGCGGCGCCGGCGAAGATTTACCTCGGGGGCGGTTCGGGAATTCTGGTCCTCAAGGGCGGCAACTCCGCAGCGGCGTGCACCCTGACCACCATCGGCCGCTCCAAGACCGGCAAGCTGATCGGCATCACCGCGGGCCACTGCGGCAACCGGGGCCAGAAGGTCTACTCGGAGACCTTCCAGGACCGCGGGCAGGCCGGCGTCATCACCTACTCCACTCCCGACCTCGACATGGCCATCATCGAGTTGGACGAGTCGCGCGTGGTGCCGCTGCGCACCGTTCGCGGCGTGACCATCCGCGGCATCGACACCCGTCCGCTGGCCTTCCCCACCATCGCGTGCAAGGAGGGCCGCACCACCGGCAACACCTGTGGCATCGCCTGGTTCTCCGACGGCGGCGTCCACCTCAGCCAGCTGTGCGTGATCGAAGGCGACTCCGGTAGCCCGGTCGTCGTCGGCGACCGCCTCGTCGGCATGGTCAACGCCTACTACTTCGTCGGCTGCTTCGGCCCGGAGACCGGCACGAACATCAAGCCGATCCTCGACCGCGTCGCCTCGCTGCCGGCCTACGGCGGCTTCCGCGTCTACTGACCGCTGACAGGACTCCTCGACGACGCCCCGGGTACACACCCGGGGCGTCGTTCTTTTCGCGCCGGTCGTGGCGGACCACCGGGCGATCCACCTCCACGACGACCGCGGTCTCGACACGACCCGCCATTTCGGCGGGCCTCTTCTGTCCGAGCATTCCGGACGTGACGACAATCGCTGCCGCCGCCAGCACAGACCACCCACCACGGACCCGGGCGCGACGCAACGGGCGAGAAAGCCGATCGGCCCCCGGGAACGAATCCCAGGGGCCGATCGTGAGGGTCGTTCGGACTCAGGCGGTCTCGGTGATGGGGCGGTCGACCCAGCTCATCAGGTCGCGCAGCTTCTTGCCGGTGACCTCGATCGGGTGCTCGGCGTTCTTCTTGCGCAGGGCCTCGAGCTCCTTGTTGCCGCCCTCGACGTTGGCGACGAGGCGCTTGACGAAGGTGCCGTCCTGGATGTCCTTCAGGATGCCGCGCATGCGCTCCTTGGTGTCGGCGTCGATCACGCGCGGGCCCGAGATGTAGCCGCCGAACTCGGCGGTGTCGGAGACCGAGTAGTTCATGCGCGCGATGCCGCCCTCGTACATGAGGTCGACGATCAGCTTGAGCTCGTGCAGCACCTCGAAGTAGGCCATCTCCGGTGCGTAACCGGCCTCGACCATGACCTCGAAGCCGGCCTTCACCAGCTCCTCGGTGCCACCGCAGAGAACGGCCTGCTCACCGAACAGGTCGGTCTCGGTCTCCTCCTTGAAGGTGGTCTTGATGATCCCGGCGCGGCCGGCGCCGATCGCGCTGGCATAGCTCAGCGCCAGGGCCTGGCCCTCGCCCTTCGGGTCCTGGTCGATGGCGATGAGCGCCGGGACGCCCTTGCCGTCGACGAACTGGCGACGGACCAGGTGGCCCGGGCCCTTCGGGGCGACCATGCCGACGGTGACATTGGCCGGCGGCTTGATCAGGCCGAAGTGGATGTTGAGGCCGTGGCCAAAGAACAGCGCGTCGCCGTCCTTCAGGTTCGGCTCGATGTCCTCGGTGAAGATCTGGGCCTGCGAGGTGTCGGGGGCGAGCACCATGATGACGTCGGCCCAGGCGGCCGCCTCTGCTGCGGTGAGGACCTTCAGGCCCTGCTCCTCTGCCTTGGCACGCGACTTCGAGCCCTCGCGAAGACCGATGACGACGTCGACGCCGGAGTCACGCAGCGACAGCGAATGCGCATGGCCCTGGCTGCCGTAACCGATCACCGCGACCTTGCGACCCTGGATGATCGACAGGTCTGCGTCGTCGTCGTAGAACAGTTCGATGGCCACTTTGTTTCCCTTCGATTTGTGG
Source organism: Gordonia paraffinivorans (assembly GCF_900683595.1). NCBI lineage: Bacteria > Bacillati > Actinomycetota > Actinomycetes > Mycobacteriales > Gordoniaceae > Gordonia > Gordonia paraffinivorans. The sequence continues at coordinate 50,508 of NZ_CAACYD010000003.1, forward strand.
CGCCCCTCGCCGTGCGATCTGCCGCCGAGAGACTTCTAATTCTCTTGTCGCTGTTTCCAGCGGAGTCTAACGGTCAGCGATTGGCCGACATGCTCTTCGGTCCGCGACCCAGTGCCACGGCACCGGATTGGGCGATCTCGCGGATGCCGTACGGATCGAGCATCCGCAGCAGGGCCTCGAGCTTCTCCGACGTACCGGTCGCCTCGATGGTGAGCGACTCCGGCGACACGTCGATGACCTTGGCGCGGAAGAGGTTCACCACCTCGATGACCTCGGTGCGCACCGACGAGTCCGCGCGCACCTTGACCAGCATCAGCTCGCGGGACACCGAGTTGGCCGGATCCTGCTCGACGATCTTGATCACGTTGATCAGCTTGTTCAGCTGCTTGGTGACCTGCTCGAGCGGGAAGTCCTCGACGGAGACCATGATCGTCATCCGCGAGATGCCCTTGAGCTCGGTCGGTCCGACGGCCAGCGACTCGATGTTGAAGCCGCGCCGCGAGAACAGCCCGGAGACACGGGCCAGGACGCCCGGCCGGTCCTCCACCAGGACGCTGAGGGTGTGGGTGGTGCTCACTTCTGGTCCTTCTCCGCCGCAGCCGAATTCGGCGCCGCTGCATCGGGCTTGGTCATGGTCTCGTGGATGTCGACGGGATCGGAGGCGGCCTCGTCGTCGTCGAACAGCGGCCGGATGTCGCGGGCCGCCATGATCTGGTCGTTACCGGTGCCCGCGGCGACCATCGGCCACACCTGGGCGTCCTTGCCGACGATGAAATCGATGACGACCGGGCGGTCGTTGATGGCCCGCGCCTGCGCGATGACGTCGTCGACGTCCTCCTCACGCTCCACGCGGAAGGCGACGCAGCCCAGCGCCTCGGCCAGCTTCACGAAGTCCGGGATCATCCGCGAGTGGGTGGCGAGGTCGGTGTTGGAGTACCGCTGGTCGTAGAACAGCGTCTGCCACTGGCGGACCATGCCGAGGTTGCCGTTGTTGATCAGGGCGACCTTGATCGGGATGCCCTCGATGGCGCAGGTGGCCAGCTCCTGGTTGGTCATCTGGAAGCAGCCGTCGCCGTCGATGGCCCAGACCTCGGCCTCCGGTGCGGCGGCCTTCGCGCCCATCGCGGCGGGCACGGCATAACCCATCGTGCCCAGGCCACCCGAGTTGAGCCAGGTGCGCGGCTTCTCGTAGCTGATGAACTGCGCAGCCCACATCTGGTGCTGGCCGACGCCCGCACAGTAGATCGCGTCCGGCCCGGCGGCCTTGCCGAGTGCCTGGATCACGAACTGCGGCGACATCGAGCCGTCGCTCTGGCGGTCGTAGCTCAGCGGGTAGGTCTTGCGGATGCCGTCGAGGTACTCCCACCACTCCGACAGGTCGGGGGTGGCGCCGGTGGTGGCGCGCTCGTCGCGCAGGGTCTCGATCAGCTCGGCGATGACCGCCTTGCAGTCGCCCACGATCGGGACGTCGACCGGGCGGTTCTTGCCGATCTCGGCCGGGTCGATGTCGGCGTGGATGACCTTCGCCTCGGGCGCGAACGACGAGAGGTCGCCGGTCACGCGGTCGTCGAACCGGGCGCCCAGGGTGACCAGCAGGTCGCTGCGCTGCAGGGCCGCGACGGCGCCGACGGTGCCGTGCATGCCCGGCATGCCCATGTGCTGCTGGTGGCTGTCGGGGAACGCACCGCGCGCCATCAGGGTGGTGACGACGGGGATGCCGGTCAGTTCGGCGAGCTCACGCAGCTCCTCGGCGGCGTTGGCCTTGATGACGCCGCCGCCGACGTAGAGCACCGGACGCTTCGAGGCGTTGATGAGGCGCGCGGCCTCGCGCACCTGCTTGCCGTGCGGCTTGGTCACCGGCCGGTAGCCGGGCAGGTCGATCTGCGGCGGCCAGGAGAAGGTGGTCTGGCTCTGCAGGATGTCCTTGGGGATGTCGACCAGGACAGCGCCGGGACGGCCGCTCTCGGCGATGTGGAACGCCTCGGCGATGACCTTGGGGATGTCGATCGCGCGGGTCACCAGGAAGTTGTGCTTGGTGATCGGCATGGTGATGCCGGCGATGTCGGCTTCCTGGAAGGCGTCGGTGCCGATCAGCTGCCGACCGACCTGGCCGGTGATCGCGACGACCGGGACCGAGTCCATCTGGGCGTCGGCCAGCGGGGTGACCAGGTTGGTGGCGCCCGGGCCGGAGGTCGCCATCATGACGCCCGCGCGGCCGGCGACCTGCGCGTAGCCGGTCGCGGCGTGGCCGGCGCCCTGCTCGTGACGGACCAGGACGTGGCGGACCTTCTTGGAATCGAGCAGCGGGTCGTACACCGGCAGCACCGCACCGCCCGGAATACCGAAGACGACCTCGACACCGAGCTCCTCGAGCGACCGGACCACCGACTGTGCGCCGCTGACGCGTTCGGGCGCCACGGTGTGCTGGCCTACCGCACGGAGGTTGCCCGCCGCGGGAGACTGCGTACGCAGTCCGGCGTTACGCGACGGCTCGGTACGGCCGGCGTCGTTGCGTGCTGTTGGTGCGCTCACTGCACGATCCTCATCTAGTTTGTGTGTTCATCTGTGTGTGATGTGGCCTGACATGAAAAAACCCCCGACAGCTACAGCTGTTCGAGGGTGGCGCGTCGTTGCCGTTTCGGGGTCTGCGAAGTGACCGGTCAGGCGACGCGCCAGCCGAGTACTACGAGAATCCCGTTCGTCATCACGAGATCACGGTAGGACTGCGCGTAGCACAGAGTCAAACTCCGGACAGTGCAGTCCCACATCGTGGGAACCCACTGGTGGTGACCCACGTCTCACGAGACGGCATCGCCGGACCGTCCCGGCCTCCCGGGCCGACCCGAGACCCGCCCCGACCGACGCCTGTTGGCACAATGGGCCGCGTGCCGACCGACTCCAGTGACCCCACCTCGACACCCGACGACGACTCCGCCGAGTTCACCTACCCGGTGGTCTTCCGCATCAACCGGGTCGCCTACTTCACCGTGCCGATGGTCGCGCTGATGGTGATCCTGCTGATGGGCGCCTCGCTGTGGTTCGCCTTCGGGTTCGTGGTCCCGGTCGCGCTCTACCTCTGGATCCGCCGGCTGCGCACCGTCGTGAACGAGGACGGCCTGACCGCGGTCGGCGGACTGTCGACCACCGAGATCCCCTGGTCCGACATCGCGGGCCTGCAGTTCCCGCGCTGGAGTCCGGTCCGCGCCGTGCTGACCAACGGCAAGCGGGTCCGATTGCCCGCCATCGGCTTTCGCGATCTCCCCGCCCTGAACGTGGTCAGCAAGGGACGCATCCCCGACCCGTTCGAGGCCGCCGCCGAGCGCGACAGCTGATCGCGCGGCGGACACGCCCACGACCGGCCCACGGCCGCGGCCGGCCGAGGACCCAGCCCTGATGGCACAGAAACGACACTGCCGGAAAGGGTTTGACCGTCACGCCAGCCGCTACTGTCGATACCGTGACCTACGCGACGATCGAACCGAACGAGCTGGACGAACTGATCTCCGACGGCGACCTCGGTGTCGCCGCGTCGGCGCTGTCGGCACTCCCGCCCGGTGAGATCGCGGCTCTCCTGGACCGGCTTCCCCACAAGCCGCGAGGTGTCGCGTTCCGGCTGCTGCCGAAGGATCTCGCGGTCGAGGTCTTCGACGACCTGTCGCCGAACTCGCAGCACCGACTGATCGAGGACCTGGGCACGGTCGAGGTGGCAGCCGCCTTCGACAACCTGGACCCCGACGACCGTGCGGAGCTGCTCGACGAACTCCCCGCCGGCGTGGCCCGCGCGCTGGTGCAGCAACTGACGCCCGAGGAGCGCGACGCCACCGCCGTCGTGCTCGGGTATCCGCGAGGCTCCGTCGGCCGCCGGATGAGCCCCGAGGTCGTCCACGCCCGCCGCGACGAGAGCGCCTCGGCCGCACTGGCGCGCGTCAAGGAACGCGGCCACGCCGCCGAGACCATCTACACGGTCCCGGTCATCGACGACTCGCGGGTGCTCTGCGGCGTGGTCAGCCTGCGCGACCTGCTGCTCGCGGACCCCGACGAGCCGATCGCGGCCATGATGAGCAAACCGATGTACGCCGTCGTCGACGACCACGCCGAGGCCACGGCCCAGCGCTGCCTCGACCGCGGCATCCTCGCCATGCCCGTCGTCGACCGCGACCATCGCCTCGTGGGCGTGCTGACGATCGACGACGCGGTGGCCGTCGTGGAGCAGGCGCGTGACACCGACGAGGCGCGCGCGGGTGCGCGGGAGCCGCTGCGCGAGCCGTACCTGTACGCCTCGATCCTGTCGATCACACGGGCCCGGATCGTGTGGCTGTTCATCCTGGCCGTGTCGGCGATCCTGACCGTCAACGTGCTCGAGATCTTCGAGGGGACCCTGGAACAGAAGGTGGCCCTGGCGCTGTTCATCCCGCTGCTCACCGGCATCGGCGGCAACACCGGCTCGCAGGCGGCCACGACCGTGACGCGCGCACTCGCCACCGACGACGTGGCGACCCGCGACGTGCTGCGGGTGGCGGTCAAGGAGATGCGCGTCGGCCTGACGATGGGATCGCTGCTCGGCGTCGTCGGATTCGGCGTGGCCGCACTGGTCTACGAGATGTCCATCGGCGCGGTGATCGGACTGACCATCGTGTCGATCTGCACCATGGCCGCGACCGTCGGCGGTGTCATGCCGCTCGTCGCGAAGGCGCTCCACGTCGACCCCGCGGTCTTCTCCACCCCGTTCATCTCCACGTTCTGCGACGCCACCGGCCTGATCATCTACTTCTCGATCGCCAAGGCCGTCCTGGGGATCTGACCGGCGCCGTCACCGGTCCAGTGATCGGCAATTGGTTTTGTTTCCGCATGTCACAGCGGAGTAGCCTGGACTCTCAGCGACGCGTCACGCCCACCCTCAGCGTGCGCAGCCGTTGCATCCCCCTTCCCAGGCTCACAGCCCGTGTGGGACCAACCCCTGGGTCGGCGGCGTTGCGCCAGGAGTCCCGACGGCAGACCGCACCCTGGATGGTCCCGCCCGTCGAGCCCCGGCCGGCCGTCCCGAACGGCCTTGCGGCCGAGGCGACTCAGCCAGACCCGACGATCGATATGAGGACACGATGCCAGCCCTGAGGTCACGCACCACCACCGTCGGCCGCGAAGCCGCCGGAGCCCGTTCGCTGTGGCGCGCCACCGGTATGACCGACGACGATTTCGGCAAGCCGATCGTCGCGATCGCGAACTCCTACACCCAGTTCGTGCCGGGGCATGTGCACCTCAAGGACGTCGGCGAGATCGTCGCCGACGCGGTCCGCGCCGCCGGCGGCGTGCCGCGTGAGTTCCACACCATCGCCGTCGACGACGGCATCGCGATGGGTCACGGCGGCATGCTCTACTCGCTGCCGTCGCGCGAGATCATCGCCGACTCGGTCGAGTACATGGTGAACGCGCACACCGCCGACGCGCTGGTGTGCATCTCCAACTGCGACAAGATCACCCCCGGCATGCTCAATGCCGCGTTGCGCCTGAACATCCCGACGGTCTTCGTGTCGGGCGGGCCGATGGAGGCCGGCAAGGCCGTCGTCGTCGACGGCGTCGCCCATGCCCCGACCGACCTGATCACCGCGATCTCGGCCTCGGCGAACTCCGACGTCGACGAGGAGGGCCTGAGCGAGGTCGAGCGGTCCGCCTGCCCGACCTGTGGCTCGTGCTCGGGCATGTTCACCGCGAATTCGATGAACTGCCTCACCGAGGCGCTGGGCCTGGCCCTGCCGGGCAACGGCTCGACGCTGGCCACCCACGAGGCCCGTCGTGCGCTGTTCCAGCGCGCCGGCAAGGTCGTGGTCGAGGCCGCCAAGCGCTGGTACCAGGACGACGACGCGTCGGTCCTGCCGCGCAGCATCGCCTCCGCGTCCGCCTTCCGCAACGCGATGGCGCTCGACGTCGCGATGGGCGGATCGACCAACACCGTGCTGCACATCCTCGCCGCCGCCCAGGAGGGCGAGGTCGAGGGATTCGACCTGTCGACCATCGACGAGATCAGCCGCAAGGTCCCGTGCCTGTCGAAGGTCTCGCCGAACTCCGACTACCACATGGAGGACGTGCACCGCGCCGGCGGCATCCCGGCCATCCTCGGCGAGCTGCGCCGCGCAGGCCTGCTCGACGAGACCACCACGACCGTGCACTCCCCGTCCCTGGCGAAGTTCCTCGACGACTGGGACATCCGCGGCGGCAAGGCCGTCGACGAGGCCTTCGAGCTGTTCCACGCGGCGCCGGGCGGAGTCCGCACCACCGAGCCGTTCTCGACGAACAACCGGTGGAGCTCGCTCGACACCGACGCGGCCGGGGGCTGCATCCGCGACATCGAGCACGCCTACACCACCGAGGGCGGCCTGTGCGTGCTGCGCGGCAACCTCGCGCCCGACGGCGCCGTGCTGAAGACCGCCGGCATCGACGAGGACCTGTGGCACTTCGAGGGCCCGGCCCGTGTGGTGGAGAGCCAGGAGGAGGCCGTCCAGGTCATCCTGTCGAAGACCATCCAGGCCGGCGAGGTGCTCGTCGTCCGCTACGAGGGCCCCGCCGGTGGCCCGGGCATGCAGGAGATGCTGCACCCGACCGCCTTCATGAAGGGCACCGGCATGGGCAAGAAGTGCGCGCTCATCACCGACGGCCGATTCTCGGGCGGCTCGTCGGGCCTGTCGGTCGGCCACATGTCGCCGGAGGCGGCATCGGGCGGAGCGATCGGGCTCGTCGAGGACGGCGACCCCATCCTGATCGACGTCAAGACCCGTCGCCTCGAGGTCCTCGTCGACGACGAGGTGCTCGCCGACCGCCGCGCGAAGATGGAGGCCTCCGAGCGTCCGTGGCAGCCCAAGGACCGCCAGCGTCCGGTCACCCAGGCGCTGCGGGCCTACGCCAAGATGGCCACCTCGGCCGACAAGGGCGCGGTGCGCAAGGTCGACTGAGGCCCGAGCAGGGAACAGCAGAACGCAGAATGCGGGCCGGGTGTCGCCTTGGGCGACGCCCGGCCCGCATTTCTTGCGCAGGGGCGCGATCAGCCGAGGGGGTTGGTCCCGTTCGCGAGGATCCAGACCGCGGCCGCCGCGGCGACGCCGACGATCAGCCACACGAAGGACCCGATGAACGGTCGGCGGGCCCACCCGCGCGGATAGTCCAGGGAGTACAGGCCGGGGCCGGTCAGGATCACCGCCGCCGCGGCAACCGCGAGGAACAACTCGTACTCGACGCCCTGCGCCGACGCGAAGAACTCGAAACCGCCCGCGGCCGAGACACGGTAGGCCGCGGCGACGAGCATCGTGCCCAGGATGGCCGAGGCACCGATCGGCGTGAGGAGACCGAGGATGACCATCAGGCCGCCCACCGTCTCCGACAGCGCGCCCACGATGGCGAGGGCCTGCGCGTAGTCGGCGTTGAATCCGCCGTCGACGAGCATCTGCTCGAATCCGGACAACCGCGGCCCGTTCCACAGACCGAAGAGTTTCTGCAGGCCATGGGCTCCGACGACGACACCGAGGCCGACACGCAGGACCAGCAGGCCGAGGTCGAGGGTGCCGCGTCGGGCCTTGGCGACCGCATCCTCGAGTTCCTCGTCGGCGACACCCATCGGGGTCTCGTGCTCGTCGACGGCCGCATCCCGGCGGCGCCGTCCGAAAAGGCCCCTGCGTGAACCGGGCTCATCGTCGTCGAGCACGGCGGTGTCGGTGCCCGTGAGGTTGTCGTCCTCGTCGTCGAGGAACGGATAACGAGCGGTCCCGACCGGCGGCAGCTCCGGTTCCGGGGTGGTCAGCGCGTCGTCGGCCGGGACCCCTGCGGGCTCGGAAGGGCTCTTCGCGAACGCGACGGTCGGCTCGACACCGGGTTCGTGCGCGGGTTCCGGTGCAGGTACGGCGGGCGAGCCCGGTTCCCGCCGGGACGATCCGGACACCGGAGCATCCGCCCCGGGACGATCAGGCCTCGCGTGGCCGGACCCGGAAAGAGCGGGGTCCGAGGACTCCGGGTCCGCGGGCGCCGGGGTGGGCGGGTCGATGCGGCGCGTCTCGACGTCGTCGGGATCGATGTCGTCGAGTTCGTCGACCCTCGAGTACGACGCCGGGCGTCGTGCGTGCCGGTCGAAGAAGGAGTCCCGGTCCGCCGGGTCCTGTGACGGCGTCCGCCCCTGGACCGGGATCTGGCCGGTCGGTTCGTCGTACGGGCTGAATGCGGGGGCGGCCGAGTCGGGCTCCCCGTCGTTCGGCGTGTCGCGTTCGCTCACAAGCCCGACTCTAGGCGCTCGAGGTGCGCGCTCACCGCACCCCGGCGGGGTGAGTCGGCACACCATTACTGTGGACCTCATGTGGAAGGGGCGGCCGAGCGGCCGAATGCTGGTGACGATCCTGGCGGTGATCACGCTCGCGGTGGGAGGATGCGCGAACTTCACCGAGCAGGACCGTCAGCGGGAGGCCGGCGCCTTCACCCCCAACAGCCGGCCGAGCGGTCAGGCGGAGCCCACTCCCCCGCCGGCCACGCCGCGCGAGACCCAGCCGCCACCGTCCGGCCCCTGTGTCGACCCGGACCCGGCGGTGATCGCCACCTGTCTCGCATCGACCGGCGGGTTGATGCCCGGCGACGATCAGGGCGAGGTGACCGTGGTCGCCGAGCGGACCACCGGAAAGATCATCACCACGAAGCGTTACGGACCCGAGCGGGTCCTGGCGCAGGCCCCGGTGGACGCCTCCGGCGACGGCGGACTCATCGATTTCGCCTTTTCCCCCACCTATTCTCAGGATCGGCTGATCTACGCATTGATCACCACTCCGTCGGACAACCGCGTCGTCCGACTCGCACCCGACGACGTCCCGAAACCCATCCTGACCGGAATCCCCAAGGGCGCCACCGGGAACATGGGGTCGATGTTCTTCCGGACGCCCACCGAACTCATCGTGGCCACCGGCGATGCGGGCGATCCTGCCGCGGCCGACAACCCCTCGTCTCTGGCCGGCAAGGTGCTGGCAATCACCTCGTTCACCTCGGGCGCCAACCCCCGCCCGCGCATCCTGGCCGACGGCTTCGGATCGTCGGTGGCGTTGTGCCCCAACGAGAACGGAACCATCTACGTGGCCGATCAGAAGGCCACCGAGGACCGCGTCCAGGTTCTCGAGGAAGGCGGGCCCAAGGTCCTGTGGACGTGGCCGGACAAGCCGCAGATCGCCGGGTGCGGCGTCGCCAACGGGAGCATCTTCGTGTCGACCACGCGCACCCAGCGCATCGAGGGGATCCGGGAACCGACCCGTGAGGACCCCACCGTCACCGCCCCTGCCGTGGTCCTCGACCGGCGATACGGGGCCCTGGGCCGAATGACCGCACTGCCCAACGGAGTTCTTCAGGTCGCGACCGTAAACCGGCAGGTCGGCGATCCCAAGCCCACCGACGACCGCATCTTCCGTTTCCTGCCGCAGGGTGGCGGGAACGACCGGACCTGAGTGGGGCAAGCTCAGCCGTGACGCTCCGTTCACCCTGAGGTCAAAGAGACGAAATCAGACATTCGTCCAAACGGACGAACTTCGCGAAACCGGGGCCTTCTGATGAGGCCCTGACGACGATCTCCCCTTACGATCGCTTGCACCCCAAGCGATTACCAGGAGATCAACTTGACATCCCCGCAAGGAAACCGGGCGAGTCGCCGGGCGGCGGCGCGCGCACAGGCACGCTCGTCCAAGAAACTGACGAAGGCGGCCGCCGCACTCGGTGCAGTGCTCGCGATCGGCACCGGCGTCGCCGCGCCGGCCATGGGTGCCGAGCTCAACGCCGGCCAGATCGCCGAGAACGGCTATGCGGCGACCGACAACATCATCACCATCACCGACAACCTCGGGCGCACGCAGATCGCCCTGCTCGCCCCGCTGAAGTCGGTGCTGCCCGAGGGATGGGTGCCCGCGGTCACGAGCTCGAAGAACTCGACCAGTGAGCCCCTGACCATCCTCGAGGTCGTCTCCGAAGCGACCGGCATGCTGGTGGCGGTGCCCGACACGAGTCACGTGCCCGGCGTCGGAGGCAACTCGATCCTGGGAGCGCTCGACCAGGGCAACGCGCTGATCCAGCAGGCCTATCTCGGACTGCAACTCGTCGACCCGCTCTTCGGCCTGGCGAACATCACCGGTCCGGCGGCGTCGGCGGGGGCCGACCTCACGGTGGCCAACGGCCCCATCATCGCGGCCAACGCGAAAGCCCTGGCCGAGAAGGCCTGGAACGGACGGCCGATCAAGCAACAAGCAGACCTCATCGATCCCACCAAGTTCCTCAGCTCGCTGGCCGGCGTCGGCAGCGGCAGCAAGACAACCGATTCGTGGACCGGAACGGTGGATTGGCCGGCGCTCGGCGTCAGTGGCAGCAACTGGATCACCCAGAACCGACTCACGATGGACCCGCTCACCGCGGCCGGCCTCAAGGACACCGTCCTACAAGCGTACGGTCCGCTCCAACCGCTGGAGGTCGCGAAAGGCAGCGAGCGGTGCACCCGCAAGGCTTCAGGCATTTGCTACAGCCGAACGTGGGACGCGGAGAAGGACGCATCGGGTGCCACGGTCTACGAGATCGCCTACGACCCGAATTCAGACCTAGCCAAAGCGCTTTCGCACTTCGACGACTTCGACTTCCAGGGACTGTCGATCATCACGCGCGAGATCGGCAGCGCCTACTCGCTCCCGCTGGACGGCTCGGCGGGCTCGCTCGTCGGCCTGACACAGGTGATCATCCCCGGCGGCGAGGGCCGGCCGGACCAAGTCCTGACCGTGCCGATCATGGCCGGCGGGATCACCTCGCCGGGACAGTTGTTCACGGCCGGCGGCAAGTTCTCCCCCGGCATCGTCACCAACGGCGCGCAGTCGGTGCAGTCGGTCCTGGGTTCGCGCTCGTCGGGCTTCGCGATCCCCGAGTTGGGTGTCGGACTCGACAAGACCTCGCTGCTGCAGTCGTACTACATCGGACCGGACGGGATGCTGATCAACTCCGGCGTGACCGTCAGGCTGCTGAAGGTGGCCGACGGGGTCACCCTGCCGGTGGTGTACTCGCTGGGCTCGCTCAACGTCGGTCCGTACGGGATCGGCTACAGCGGTCCGTCGTTCTTCGGCATCGGACTCCCCGGATTCCAGCTCGGCACCACTCCCCCGGACGCCGACCTCTCGCTGGCCGGAGTCGACCTCGGCGAGCTGGACCCGGCGCTCCTCGACCTGGGTCAGCTGGGCAGCCTGTTCGGCGGCGCCAACTCGCTGGTCTCCCTCGATCCGGCGCTCGTGTTCGCCGCGCTGGGCATCGAGGTGCCGGAGTTCCTCTCCGAGGCGGAACTGCCCGGGTTCCTCTCCGACCTCGACCTGCCCGCCCCGATCGAGGTGGTGCGCCGGATCGAGGCGTTCCTCAGCCCGCTGTACACCGAGCACGTCACCCCGACGGCCTCGCAGATCTCGAAAGCCCTGGCCGACGCGGCGACGAACCTCGTCAACTCGGGCTCGAACGCTGTGCGGTCCGCCTCCACGTCCCTCGCCGAGGCCACGGGCGAGATCGCGGGTGCGGTCGGCAACTCCGGCTCGGCGTCCACGACATCGCATGCCACCGGCCGGCACGCGCTGGACGAGACCTCCTACGTCGGGAAGCACCGCAACGACGATCCGGCGCCACCCGTGCCGACCCTGGCACCGGCCCAGAGCGGGTCGACGTACACCCACGGCGAGGGAGCAGGCGGCTCGACGGGCGGCGGCCCGACCAGCAGTGGTGTGACCGGCAGCGGCGAAAGCGCAAGCGGCTCCACCGGTTCCACGACCGGCGGCGGTGACGGCGCCTCGAGCGGCAGCGGCGAAAGCGCAAGCGGCTCCACCGGTTCCACGACCGGCGGCGGTGACGGCGCCTCGAGCGGCAGCACCGCCGCAACCGGCGGCGACACCAGCACCGGCGGCAGCGCCTCTGGCGGTGGCACTTCCGGCGGCAGCGCCTCGTCCGACGACTGAGAACGACGACTGCGAACAACGGAACAAGGCCCGATCCCCGCGTACGGGGATCGGGCCTTGTCGGTGTGTGGGCGCTGGGCGATCCCGTGGAATCAGGAGCAGGCCTGGAGCACGAGCTCCTTCACGCGCGCCGGGTCGGCCTGGCCGCGGGTCGCCTTCATGACGTCGCCGACGATCTTGCCGGCGGCCTGCACCTTGCCGCCGCGGATCTTCTCGGCGATGTCGGGGTTGGCGGCGAGCGCCTCGTCGACGGCCTTCTGCAGGGCCGAGTCGTCGCGCACGACCTCGAGTCCACGATCGGCGACGATCTGCGCGGGCTCGCCCTCGCCGTCGAGGACGGCGGTCGCGACCTGCTGGGCCAGCTTGGTGGTCAGCTTGCCCTCGTCGACGAAGCCGATGATCTCGGCGACCTGAGCCGGCGTGATGGGCAGGTCGGCGAGCTCGACTCCGCGCGAATTGGCCTGCTGCGCAAGGAACGAGACCCACCAGCCGCGGGCGGCCTCGGCCGAGGCGCCGGCGTCGACGGTGGCGATGATCAGCTCGACAGCGCCGACGTTGACCAGGTCGCGCATGACCTCGTCGGACACGCCCCACTCCTCCTGGATGCGCGCACGACGCACCCACGGGAGTTCCGGCATGGTGGCCCGCAGCTCTTCGATCCAGGCGGGATCGGGCTGCACCGGAGGCAGGTCGGGCTCCGGGAAGTAGCGGTAGTCCTCGGCGGTCTCCTTGCGACGACCGGCCGAGGTGGTGCCGTCGGTCTCGTGGAAGTGCCGGGTCTCCTGGACGATCTCGCCACCGGCCTGCAGGATCGCGGCCTGCCGGCACATCTCGTAGCGGACGGCCACCTCGACGCTCTTCAGCGAGTTGACGTTCTTGGTCTCGGTGCGGGTGCCGAACTCGCTCGTGCCCTTGGGCATCAGCGACACGTTCGCGTCGCAGCGCAGCGAACCCTGGTCCATGCGGACGTCGGACACGCCGAGCGCCTTGAGCAGGTCGCGCAGGGCCGTCACATAGGCACGGGCGACCTCGGGGGCGCGTTCGCCGGCGCCGACGATCGGTTTGGTGACGATCTCGACCAGCGGCACGCCGGCGCGGTTGTAGTCGAGCAGCGAGTGGCTCGCGCCGTGGATGCGACCGGTGGCGCCGCCGATGTGCAGCGACTTGCCGGTGTCCTCCTCCATGTGCGCGCGTTCGATCTCGACGCGCCACGTGGTGCCGTCGGACAGCGGGACGTCGAGGTAGCCGTCGTAGGCGATCGGCTCGTCGTACTGCGAGATCTGGTAGTTCTTCGGCTGGTCCGGGTAGAAGTAGTTCTTCCGGGCGAACACGCTCGACGGACGGATCGAGCAGTTCAGCGCCAGTCCGATGCGGATGGCCGATTCCACGGCCTTGGCGTTGGCGACCGGCAGCGATCCGGGCAGGCCGATGCACACCGGGCACACCTGGGTGTTGGGATCGGCACCGAAATCGGTCGGGCATCCGCAGAACATCTTGGTCGCGGTACCCAGCTCGACGTGCACCTCGAGGCCCATCACCGGATCGAAAGCGGCGATGACCTCGTCGTACTCCAACAGATCGGCTGCGGCGGAAGTCATGGCTGTCAGTTTATGCGCCGAAATCCCAGGGGAACGATCAGGGTGATCACGGATGTCCCCCGGCAGGTCTGCGGCCTACCGTCGAAGACGAGAATCCCACCGACCGAGGAGACCATCGATGACCACAGCACAACCCTCCTACACCGGCCCCCGTCTGATGCGTTCGCGCACCGACGCCTGGCTCGGCGGGGTCTGCGGCGGCATCGCCGCACGCTTCGGCTGGGACGCCACGCTGGTCCGCGTGCTGTTCGTGCTGTCGCTGCTGCTCCCCGGCCCCCAGGTGCTGCTGTACCTGGCGCTGTGGATCGTCATCCCGCGCGAGCCGGAGCCCGCCGCCCCGGTGCAGCCCTACCAGGCCGGCTGACGCGAGAACACCAGACCAACCGACCGGACCCGGCAGGGGTGGAGGACGCCCACCCCGCCGGGTCCCCCGGCGTCTCGGGTCCGGGGAACTCGACGGTCAGCCGAAGATGACCCGGATCTCCTTGTACTGCTCCGGCGGGACGGTCTTGAGCCTGCCGAGCGCCTCGTCGAAGGTGATGCGGCGGATCTCGGTGCCGTGCAGGGCGACCATCTGGCCCCAGCCCTTCTCTGCGACGAGGTCGGCGGTGGCCATGCCCATGCGGGTGGCCAGCACGCGGTCGTAGGCCGACGGCACGCCGCCGCGCTGGATGTGGCCGAGGACGGTGGCCCGCGTCTCGATGCCGGTCCGCTCCTCGATCAGCGGGGCGAGGACCTCGCCGATGCCGCCCAGTCGCGGACGATTGAAGCCGTCGAGCCCCTTGGTCGAGTAGGCCTCGCTCATGTCGGGGAGCTTGAAGCCCTCGGCCACCACGACCATCGGCGAACGGCCGCGGTTCTTGACGCTGGTCACCCAGGCGCAGATCTGGTCCAGGCTCTCCGGTTGCTCGGGGATCAGGATGACGTGGGCACCGCCGGCGATACCCGAGTGCAGGGCGATCCAGCCGGCGTGGCGTCCCATCACCTCGAGCACCATGCACCGCTTATGCGAGTTGCCGGTCGTGCGCAATCGGTCGATGGCCTCGGTGGCGATCTCTACCGCGGTGTTGAAGCCGAAGGTGTAGTCGGTGGCGTCGATGTCGTTGTCGATGGTCTTGGGGACGCCGACGATGTCGATGCCGTCCTCGAACAGACGCTTCGACGCCGACGCGGTGCCCTCACCGCCGATCGCGATGACCCCGTCGATGCCGAGGTTCTCGAGGACCTTCTTGATGTTGTCCGCTCCCCCGTCGGGCTCGGTATACGGCCCGAAGCGACTCGTGCCGAGGATGGTTCCGCCCTGATGTGACAGGCCGCGCACCGTGGAACGGTTGAGCTCCATGATGTCCCCGTAGACGAGACCCGCCCAACCGTCCTTGAAGCCGACGAACTCGTGACCGTAGACGGTTTCGCCCTTGAGCACCGCACCGCGGATCACCGCGTTCAGGCCGGGGCAGTCACCGCCGGATGTGAGAATGCCGAACCTCTTGGCCATGTGGTGTGACCCTCCCTTGTCGACGATCTCACCCAATCTAGTGCCCGGCTGCGCGCGACGCCGAGCGCGGAGGAACATCGCGCGTCGGCGGTGCGGGAGACGCGGGAATCAGACGGTGACCGGACGTCCGGTCGCCGCCCGCTCGTCCGAACGCTCCAGGCGGACGATCACCTGCTTGGAGGTGGGCGTGTTGCACCCCTCGGCCACCGACTCTCGCGGGATCAGGGCGTTGCCCTCCGGGAAGTACAACGCCGCGCAACCCTTCTTCGTCGGGTACGAGACCGCCCGGTAGCCGCGGAGCACCCGGTCCGGGGAGTCCGGCCACTCGCTGAACACGTCCACCGTGTCGCCGTCGGCGAGACCGAGCTCGGCCAGGTCGTCCGGGTTGACGAAGACGACGAACCGTCCCTGGCTGATGCCGCGGTAGCGGTCGTCGAGGCCGTACATGGTCGTGTTGTGCTGATCGTGCGAGCGCAACGTCTGCAGGATGAGTCGCCCCGGCGGGCACGTGATGTGCTCGGGGGTGTGCACGGTGAACCGCGCCTTGCCCGTCGGTGTCGGGAAGGTCCGCGAATCCCGCGGCGGGTGGGCGAGCAGGAAGCCCCGACGGCCCGTGCGCAGCCGCCCGTTGAAGTTCTCGAAGCCGGGGATCACCCGGGCGATCCGGTCGCGGATGGTGTCGTAGTCGTCCTGGAACTCCTGCCACGGGATCTGCGTGTCACCCAGGAGTCGCTTGTCGAGTTCGCAGAGGATCCACACATCCGACCGCACTCCGTCCGAGATCGGTGGGAGCTCGCCGCGGGACTCGTTGATGAAGCACACGGTGTCCTCGACGGTGGTGAACTGGCGACCGGACTTCTGGACGTCGTACTCGGTGCGACCGAGCGCCGGGAGCAGCAACGACGCCTTGCCGGTCACGGCGTGGGAGCGGTTGAGCTTCGTCGTCACCGAGACGGTGAGGTCGACGTTCCCGATCCCGGAGTCGGCGCGGTTGGAGTCGCTGATCGCCGCCTGCAGGTTGCCGGCCATCGACATGAAGAACCTGATGTCGCCGCGCTCCATGGCGTTCATCGCGTCGACCGAGTCGAGCCCGTGCTCTGTCGGAGGCGTGAAGGAGAACTCCTCGCCCAGCCGGTCCAGGAACGGCTGCGGCATCTGCTCCCAGACGCCCATCGTGCGGTCGCCCTGGACGTTGGAGTGCCCGCGGATCGGGGACGCTCCCGCACCGGGCTTGCCGATGTTGCCCTTCAGCATGAGGAGATTCATGATCTCCGCGATGGTGCCCACCGCCTTGCGGTGCTGCGTGATGCCCAGGGCCCAGGGCCCAGGTGATGATCGTCGCGTCGGAGTCGAGGTAATGCCGTGCGGCGGTGTCGATCTCCTCGGCGGTCAGGCCGGTCGCATCGAGCACTTCGTCGTCGTCGAGCGCGAGGATGTGATCCCGGTACTCCTCGAAACCCTCGCAGTAGGTGTTGATGAAGTCCCAGTCGAGAACGTTTCCGGGATCGAGCTGTTCGGCCAGCAGCACCCGCTTGGCGATCGCCTGGATCAGGTGCATGTCCCCGCCGATCCTGATGTGCAGGAACTGGTCCGACATCGCGATGCCGTCGCCGATGAGGCCGATCGGCTTCTGCGGGTTCTTGTATCGCAGCAGCGATGCCTCGGGTAGCACGTTGACGCCGATCATCTTGCCGCCGTTGACCTTGCAGTCCTGAAGCGCGTTGAGCATGCGCGGATGGTTGGTGCCGGGGTTCTGCCCCATCACCATCACCAGATCCGCCTTGGCGAAGTCGTCGTAGTGCACGGTCGACTTCCCCACCCCGATCGCTGCGGTCATGCCGGCGCCGGTGGCCTCATGGCACATGTTGGAGCAGTCCGGCAGGTTGTTGGTGCCGTAGGCCCGGGCGAACAGCTGGTACAGGAACGCGGGCTCGTTGGTGATCCGGCCGGAGGTGTAGAAGACGGCCTGATCGGGGTCGTCGAGCGACCTGAGCTTGTCGGCCACGAGGTCGAGGGCCTCGTCCCAGCCGATCGGAACGTAATGGTCGGAGTCCGGCGCCTTGTACACCGGCTCGACGACGCGCCCCTGCAGACCGAGCCAGTACTCGGACTTCTCGGCCAGGTCGGCCAGCGAATGCCGCTGCCAGAACTCGGTGGGGATCGTCGCCGGGGCGGATTCCCACACCACCGACTTCATGCCGTTCTCACAGAACTCGAGCGGCTTGGACCGGTCCGGGTTGGCCCACGCGCAACTCGGACAGTCGAATCCGGCCTTGTGGTTGATGGAGAAGGCGACCTTCGCGGTGCGTTCGGGATCGAGCTCGCCGAGCGCCGGCAGCATCGCGTGTTCGATGGCCGGCAGTCCGACCGCCCATGTCTTCGGTGGGCCGACCTTCAGGTTCGCGTCGGTGAAGTCCTTTTCCGGCGGGCGAACGGTCATCAGCGCACTCCTCTCCCTTGGGCCGTCGGCGGTCACGGTGCCGGGAGGTATGTCCGGTTCGCACCGTGCAGTCGACTATATTCCCTGGTCAATCGCTCGAGGACCGAAACGGGCACGGCTCGGCAACTCGTCACGATCTCACTTGAGGCCGTTCTCATAGGCGAAGACCACGGCCTGGGCGCGGTCTCGGAGACGCAGTTTGCCGAGAAGACTGCTGACGTGGGTCTTCACCGTCTGCTCGGTGACGTAGAGATCCGCGCCGATCTCGGCGTTGGACTTGCCGTCGGCGACGAGCTCGAGCACCTCGCGTTCGCGCGGGGTGAGGTGCTCGAGTGCGGGGCTCTTCTTGGGCCGGCGCCGCCGGGATGTCACCTCGTCGATGAGGCGGCGGGTGATCGACGGCGCGAGCAGGGCCTCGCCGGCCGCGACCACCTTCACCGCGCGGATGAGTTCGTCGGCGGGCGCATCCTTGAGCAGGAATCCCGACGCGCCGATGCGCAGCGCCTCGAAGACGTAGTCGTCGATGTCGAAGGTGGTGAGCATCAGCACCTTCGTCGGGGGCTCCCACCCGGCGGAGAGGATCTGCTCTGCCGCCCAGAGACCGTCCTTGCGCGGCATGCGGACGTCCATGAGCACGACGTCCGGGCGTGCGCGCCGGCACACTTCCACGGCTTCCACGCCGTCGGCGGCGTCGCCGAGGACGGACAGTTCGGGTTGCGCGGCGAGCAGCGCCGAGAACCCCTGGCGGACCATCGCCTGATCGTCGGCGACGACAACGGTGATCGGCCCGCTCTCGCCGTGGCGGCGCTGCGGATCCGGGTTGGTCGGCACGTACGTCAGGTTACCGTTCGTCATCGGCGGCGGAGTCGTGACGATCCGGAACCGGTGCCTGCGCAACGACCGCGGCCTCCCGCGGCGGGGTCGTCGGGATGCGGGCACGTACCGCGAAACCGCCGTCGACGGTCGGCGAGGCCACCAATGAACCGCCGACAGCCTGGGCACGCTCGAGCATGCCGGGTATGCCGACGCCGTTGCCGCCGATGCCCAACGGGGCGGCCGTCGGCGCCGAATTCACCACCGACACCTCGACAATCCCCTCCGGCCCCGGAACGACGGTCACCTCGGTGCTGCTCCCCGGCGCATGCCGAGTGGCGTTGGCCAGGGATTCCTGCACGATCCGATAGACCACGAGGGCCGCGGATTCGCCGACCGCCTCGTCGTCGACCTCCCGCGTGAGCCTGACATCGGAACCGGCCCTGCGGGTCTCGGCGACGAGCGAGTCGATATCGGCCAGGCGCGGATTCGGGGACGCATTCGGTTCGGCACCCTCGACCCGCAGCACCCCCAGCAACTGCCGCACCTCGTCGAGAGAGGTGCGCGCTGCATCGGCGATGGCGTCGAATTCCTCTGCCGCGGCGGCAGAGACGTCGGGAATACGGTAACGCGCGGTCTGCGACATGACGACGACCATGGACATCCGGTGGGCCACCACGTCGTGTAGATCTCGAGCGATCCGCGCGCGTTCCTGGAGGACCGCGGATTCCGCCTCCGCCGCCTCGGTCTCCTTGGTGCGCTCGGCGAGCTGGCGCCGCGACGCCATGAGCCCCCGCAGCAGTGGCACGACGACGGCCATCACCGATATGCCGATGATCCACGCCGGGTGCACCGCATAGGCGACCACGAGTGAGGTGGCGAGCCACACCACGGGTATCCATCGCAGCGGACTGCGCAGCATCATCATGAAGGTGAGGACGAGCAGCTCGATGAAGTGCGTGACCTGGATCGTCAGCTCCCAGCCGTCGCTCGTCGGCACGATGAGGCCGATGACCTGTGCCGACACCAC
Organism: Gordonia paraffinivorans; assembly: GCF_900683595.1. Taxonomy (NCBI): domain Bacteria; kingdom Bacillati; phylum Actinomycetota; class Actinomycetes; order Mycobacteriales; family Gordoniaceae; genus Gordonia; species Gordonia paraffinivorans. Next base: position 69,859 of record NZ_CAACYD010000003.1, read on the forward strand.
CGAGATCGCCCACCCCGCCAGCGGCGCCGACCACGCGAGAGCGATCGGCAGGGCCGCGAACGCCGAGACGAGCGGCAACAGGAACGCGGGCATGGGGTGCGTCAACTGCAGTGTCGGCCAGGAGATCGCGTACATGACCAGGGCGACGAACAAGAAGAACCAGTTGATCCGGCGCGAGAAGTAGGCGCGCACCGCGGGGTCCTGGGCGACCGGCGCACTCGACACCCAATCGACGAACTCGCCGCCCGCCGCCCGCAGATGCTTGCGAAGACCGATCATGCCCTCACCCTAGGCGGGTGGGCGCCCCGAGTCCTCATACTCAGGAGGGAATGCGCTCGTCCTGAGGTAGTGGTCGCCCGGCACGAACATCCACCCCGGCGGTGACCGCGTTCGGCTCCGCGGAGCGATGTGGCAGAGCGCTTCGCATTCCTAGCGTCATGGTCCATGACCACGCCACACCCCGATTCGCATCCACCACGGAAACCGGCTTCGGACAATCCTTCTCGCCTGGGGTTCCGCCGCCGCTCCCATCGGATCGGCTTCCCGATGCGCGCAGCGATCGCCGCCGCCACCCTGTTCGTGATCGTCGTCGGACAGTGGATGTCGACGGCACAGGCCGTCGCCGGCGACCTCGGCCCGGACGGCACGGCCGGTCCGTCCCCGCGTGATGCCGGGAATCCGTATGCGCAGGTCGTCCTCACGATGATCGGCCCGAACCCGGCACACGCGCTCGAGGTCCTGCCCGCCTCGTTCGAGCCCTCGATGGGGTACACGCCGCTGGTCGAGGACGGGTTCCCGATCAACCCCGACGGCGACTGCTCGTCCCCCGTCCCGCTGCCCGATCGGTTCACGCCGCTCTGCCGGACACACGATCTCGGGTACGACGTGCTGCGCGCGGCCGCCCGGACGGGACATCCGCTCGACGCCTGGGCGCGCCTCTCTCTCGACCGCATGCTGATCGACCGGATGCACCGGTCGTGCACCGACCCCGCCTGCCACGCGGCGGCGCAGGCGGCCCGGATCGGACTCGCCTGGAACACCTGGCGCCAGTTCGGAGGCCCTCCGGTCGCCGGGGAGACGATTCCCCGGCTGGTGAGCACCACCGTCGAGCGCCTGTTCACCGATTCGTCCCTCACACAGGAGAACTCATGACCCGCCTACCCACGCCCGCATTCGTCGTGTGCGCACTCGCCGGCTATCTGATCGCGCTCTACCCGGGCACCCTGCCGCGCGGCGCCGTGACCATGACCCTGTTGACGACGGCGCTCGCCGCGACCGGCGCGATCGTCGGAACGCTGTTGTCACGGAGGTCCACTCGTGAACCCGACGCCCAGGCCCGACGGATCGCCGTGGGTGCCGGCACCCTGACCGCCGCGTTCGGTGCCGGGGTCGCGGTCTGGTGGCAGACGGTGGTCCGCGCAGCGGTCGGGGCGCCGCCGGTCGACGTATGGTGGTGGGCCGGAATCACCGTGGCCCCGGCGGCCGCGGTCGCGGCGATCGCGCTGACCCCACGCACCACAGCGGTGGTCGCCGCCTCGGCGGCCGCATTGACCGCCGGACTCCTCGCCCCCGCACAGGCCGAGGCGCATGACGGCGGAGCCGCCGTCGGGTCCGTCACCACCTCGGATGGCGTGCTGCGAGGCGACCTGGCATCCGGCGGGTTCGACGATGCGGCAGCCGATCTGGTCCACCGATGGGTCGACGCGGGCGGCGTGTCTGCGGACACGGTGGTCGTCGCGGTCCCCACCGGCTCCGGATGGGTCGACTCGACTGCCGTCGAGGGATTCACCCGCCGTTTCGGTCACGACATCCGGGTGCTGTCCCTCCCCTATTCCGACGTGCCGTCGTGGCAGGCCTTCGTCTCCGACCGGACGGCGGCCGCGGAGTCTGCGATCGCCGTCGTCAGGCATCTCGCCCAGGCCGTCTCCGCGCACCCCGGGCACCATCCACGGCTCGTGCTCTACGGCCAGAGCCTGGGCGCGGTCGGAGCCGACGCCGCACGTGTCTGGCTCGAGGACCACCATCCGACGCTGCTGTCGGAGACCGTGCTCACCGCACCGCCGGCCGGGACGGTCGAGGCCGTATCACGATCCCCGCGAAAGGTTCTGGCCAATCGCAGCGACCCGGTGGTCCGCTGGTCGGCAAGCGCGCTCTGGCACCCGGCAGGTCGACCCCGCGACACCGTGCTCGACGGACCGCGGGTGCCGGAGGCGCCGTGGCTGCCGGTGGTGAGTTTTCTGCAGACCAGCGTCGACCTGCTGTCCGCGCTCGACGGACCGCCCGGCGTCGGACACCGGTACGGGGTGGAGCAGGTCGGGTAGCCGCAAACCCAGCAGAAATGGACAGATCCACCACCTCGTCGGGTGGTGGATCTGTCCAGAAGGGGTGAGCCTGTGGCCTAGACGATCGGGCCGCGCGCCGCCTCGTACGCCGCACCGACGCGGTACAGGCGGTCGTCGGCCAACGCCGGGGCCATGATCTGCAGGCCGACCGGCATGCCGTCGTCCTTCGACAGCCCCGACGGCACCGACATCGAGCCGATGCCCGCCAGGTTCACCGGCAGGGTGCACAGGTCGAACAGGTACATGGCCAGCGGGTCGTCGACCTTCTCGCCGATCTTGAACGCGGTGGTCGGCGTGGTCGGAGAGATCAGGACGTCGACGCTCTCGAAGGCCGCGGCGAAGTCGCGCGCGATCAGCGTGCGCACCTTCTGCGCCTGGCCGTAGTACGCGTCGTAGTAGCCCGACGACAGGGCGTACGTGCCGATCATGATGCGGCGCTTGACCTCCGGGCCGAATCCGGCCTCGCGGGACAGTGCCATGACCTCGTCGGCCGAGTGCGTGCCGTCGTCGCCGACGCGCAGGCCGTACCGCATCGCGTCGAAGCGGGCGAGGTTGCTCGACACCTCCGACGGCAGGATCAGGTAGTAGGCGCCGAGCGCATAGGTGAAGTGCTTGCAGCTGACCTCGACGACCTCCGCGCCACGCTCCTTCAGGAGTTCGACGGCGTCGTGGAACGACTCGAGGACACCGGCCTGGTAGCCCTCGCCCTGCAGTTCCTTGACGACGCCGATACGGACGCCCTTGAGGTCCTGCTGCGCGCCCTCGCGAGCGGCGGCGACCACGTCGGGCACCGGGGCGTCGATCGAGGTCGAATCGCGCGGGTCGTGTCCGGCGATGACCTCGTGCAGCAACGCGGTGTCGAGGACCGTGCGGGCACACGGGCCGCCCTGGTCCAGCGACGACGCGCAGGCGACGAGGCCGTACCGGGAGACGGTGCCGTAGGTGGGCTTCACGCCGACGGTCGCGGTGACCGCGGCGGGCTGCCGGATCGAGCCGCCGGTGTCGGTGCCGATCGCGAGCGGCGCCTCGAACGACGCCAGCGCCGCGGCGCTACCGCCGCCCGAACCACCCGGGATCCGGGTGGGGTCCCACGGGTTCCGGGTCAGCTGGTAGGCGGAGTTCTCGGTCGAGCTGCCCATGGCGAACTCGTCCATGTTGGTCTTGCCCAGGATCGGGATGCCCGCCGCGCGGAGCTTCTCGGTGACCGTCGCGTCGTACGGCGGCACCCAGCCCTCGAGGATCTTGGAGCCACACGTGGTGGGCGCGTCGGTGGTGGTGAAGACGTCCTTGAGCGCGATCGGGACGCCGGCGAGCGCCGAAGGCGCCTCGCCTGCTGCGATCGCGTCGTCGGCGGCCTTGGCCGCGACGAGCGCCTCGGCACCGCTGACGTGCAGGAACGCGCCGATCTCGTCGTCGACCTCGGAGATGCGGTCGAGATGGGCCTGGGTGACCTCCACCGAGCTGACCTCGCGGGCGGCGATCTTGGCGGCGAGCTCGGCGGCGGACAGACCGATCAGGTCACCGTCCGGACGCGGCGCGGCGGCACTCGAATCGACACTCACTGCTCTTCTCCCAGGATCTGCGGAACGGCGAAACGGTCCTGCTCGACGGCCGGCGCACCGGACAGCGCGGCCTCGGTGGTCAGACCGGGCGTGACGACGTCGGGACGCAGCACGTTGGCGAGTTCGGCGGGGTGCGCGGTTCCGGGGACGTCGTCGGCCGCCACCTCCGAGACCGACGCCACGTGAGTCAGGATGGAGTCCAGCTGCTTGGCGTAGACATCGAGTTCGTCCTCGCTCAGCGCCAGTCGCGACAGTCGCGCCAGGTGCGCGACCTCTTCACGCGATATGGACTTCGGTTCGCCAGCCACCGTCAGCGTCCTTTCTCACCTTCACTTGCTCGGCCATGAACGCCCATCGCGACGCCGGAGCGCGCAGATGTGCCACTCCAGCCTATGGGAACGCGCCGATCAGGCTCACCCCAGCCACCGGTTGCGGATGCCGACCCGCGACGACGCGCCGTCGACGCCGGGCACACCGGCCGCATCCACGGGCGCTGCGCGGTCGACCGCCGCGGGTGCGAGAATGGCTGACGTGTCTTACCTCCTGCGCGTCTACCTCGAGGACCGTCCCGGCAGTCTCGGCGTCCTCGCCGTCCAGCTCGGTTCGGTCGGCGCCGACATCCTGTCGCTCGAAGTGGTCGAGCGGGGCGATGGTTACGCCGTCGACGATCTGGTCGTGGAAATGGCCCCCGGCGCTCTTCCCGACAGCCTGATCACCGCGGCGGAGAAGGTCAACGGGGTCCGCGTCGACTCGATCCGCCCCTACTCCGGCGTGCTCGACACGCACCGCGAGCTCGAACTGGTCGACCAGGTCGCCACCGCACCGCGCAACGAGCGCCTGCAGGTGCTGGTCGACAACGCACCCCGGGTGCTGCGGGTGTCGTGGGCGATGGTCATCACCCGTGCCAGCGGCGGCGTGCTGCAGCTGTTCGGGTCGTCGGGAGCGCCCGAGACCCCGCTGACGCGCGCGGATTGGCTGCCGCTGGAGCGCGCAGCGCAGCTCGACGCCGAGGGCGACTGGGTGCCCGACGCGTGGAAGGAGATGGACACCCGCCTCGCGGCCGCACCCGTCGGCTCCAACGAGAAGGCGGTCCTGCTCGGTCGTATCGGCGGCCCGGACTTCCGTCCGTCGGAGGTCGCCCGGCTCGGCTATCTCGCGGGCATCGTCAGCACCGTGCTGCGCGCCGACGCGTAGCGTCACGTTCTGAGCCGACGCGTAGCGTCACGTTCTGAGCCGACGCGTAGCGTCACATTCTGAGCCGACGCGTCACCCTCTGAGCCGTAGCGCACCCTATCCCCAGACACCCGGGGTCATGATGGAGACATGACCTCCATCACGCTCGTGCAGGGAGACATCACCCTCCAGTCCGTCGACGCGATCGTCAACGCCGCGAACTCGACGCTGCTCGGCGGCGGTGGCGTCGACGGCGCGATACATCGTCGCGGCGGACCGGCGATCCTCGCCGAGTGCAAGCAACTGCGGGCCGGTCGTTACCGGCGCGGCCTACCCGTCGGTGAGGCGGTGGCCACGACCGCCGGGGATCTCGACGCACGGTGGGTGATCCACACCGTCGGACCGGTCCACTCCTACGACGAGGACCGCTCCGAGTACCTCATCTCCTGTTATCGCGAATCCCTGCGCGTGGCAGAGGAGTTGGGCGCGCGCACCATCGCGTTCCCGGCGATCTCGACCGGTGTGTACGGCTGGCCGATGGATGACGGCGCGCGCAAGGCGCTGGACGCGGTCCGCTCTGCGGAGACCTCGCTCACCGAGATCCGCTTCGTCCTGTTCGACCCGCGGGCGTATCGCGCGTTCGACAAGGCGCTCAACAGTTGAGCGCCCGGCGACCCGGCCTGGACAATCCCGGGCCGTCCGGGTCGCGACCCGTCTGACCGGCTGTCTACTCGGGGCTGCCGGTCTCCAGTAGGCGTTTGAACCCGTCCTCGTCGAGGATCGGCACACCCAACTGCTCGGCCTTGGCGGCTTTGCTGCCGGGAGAGTCGCCGACGACGACGTAGTCGGTCTTCTTCGACACCGAACCCGACGCCTTCCCGCCCCGCTGCAGGATGGCCTCCTTGGCGCCGTCGCGGGAGAAGTCGACCAGCGAGCCCGTCACGACGATCGTCTTGCCCTCCAGGGTCCGCTCGATCGACTCGTCGCGTTCGTCTTCCATGGAAACGCCTGCGGCGCGCCACTTCTCGATGATCTCGCGGTGCCAGTCGACGGTGAACCAGTCGTGGATCGACTGGGCGAGCGTCATGCCGATGCCCTCGACCGCGGCCAGCCGCTCGACGTCGGCGTTCTCGATGGCCTCCAACGAACCGAATTCGGTGGCCAGCGCACGAGCAGCCGTGGGACCGACGTGCCGGATCGACAGGCCCACCAGCACCCGCCACAGCGGCATCTTCTTGGCCTTGTCCAGATTCGCGAGCAGTCGCTTGCCGTTGGCCGACAGGTTGCCGGAATTGGTGGTGAACAGTTCCGTCTTGGCGAGGTCGTCGGCGGTGATCGAGAAGAGGTCGCCCTCGTTGCGGATCACGCCGGCGCCCAGCAACGCGGTGGCGGCCTCGTACCCGAGGGCCTCGATGTCGAAGGAGCCACGCCCGGCCAGGTGGAACAGCCGCTCCCGCAGCTGAGCCGGGCAGCTCTCCTGGTTGGGGCACCGCAGGTCGACGTCGGATTCCTTCTCCGGCCGCAGAGGGGTGCCGCATTCCGGACAGCGCTCGGGCATCTGGAACTCGACCTCGCTGCCGTCACGCAGGTCGACGACGGGTCCGAGCACCTCGGGGATCACGTCGCCGGCCTTGCGGATGGTCACGGTGTCACCGATGAGCACGCCCTTGCGCTTGACCTCCGAGGCGTTGTGGAGCGTCGCGCGCGACACGGTGGAACCGGCGACCAGCACGGGCTCGAGGACCGCGAACGGGGTGACGCGACCGGTGCGGCCGACGCCGACCTGGATGTCGCGCAGCTTGGTCGTGGCCTCCTCCGGCGGGTACTTGTAGGCGATCGCCCAGCGCGGCGCCCGCGACGTCGCGCCGAGGCGGCGCTGAATGGTGAAGTCGTCGACCTTGACCACGATGCCGTCGATCTCGTGTTCGACGTCGTGGCGGTGTTCGCCCCAGTAGGTGATCTTGTCGAGGATCTCCTCTACGCCCGACGCCTTGCTGGTGTGCGTGGAGACCGGCAGCCCCCAGGCCCCGAGCGCCAGGTAGGCATCGTGCAGCGAGGCCGGTCGCCAGCCCTCGGTGTGGCCGATGCCGTGGCAGATCATCCGCAGCTTGCGGCGGGCCGTGACCTGAGGGTTCTTCTGCCGGAGCGAGCCCGCGGCCGAGTTGCGCGGGTTGGCGAAGGGCGGCTTGCCGTCCGCGACCAGCGATGCGTTCAACGCCTCGAAGTCCTCCACCCGGAAGAAGACCTCACCCCGCACCTCCAGCACGTCCGGGATCGGGTACTCGTCGGATGCTGCGAGTCGGTGCGGGATGTCCTCAATGGTGCGCGCGTTGAGGGTCACGTCCTCGCCCGTGCGGCCGTCGCCGCGGGTGACACCGCGTTCGAGCACGCCGTTGCGGTACACGAGCGACAACGCGACGCCGTCGATCTTGAGTTCGCAGAGGAATTCCGGGTTGGTCCCGGCGTCGGCCTGGACGCGCTCGACCCATGCGGTCATCTCGTCGTAGTCGAAGACGTTGTCGAGCGACATCATCCGTTCGAGGTGATCGACGGGCGAGAACGCGGTCGAGAACCCGCCGCCGACGAGTTTTGTCGGCGAGTCGGGCGTCGCGAGCTCGGGATGCTTCTCCTCGAGGTCCTGTAGTCGACGCAGGAGCGCGTCGAACTCGCCGTCGCTGATGATCGGCGCGTCCTTGACGTAGTAGCGGAACTGATGCTCGCGGATCTCGTCGGCGAGGGCGGCCCATTCCTCGCGCAGCTCGGCCTCGGCCCCCGACTGCTCGGTGGCCCCCGACGCCGACTCCGCCGCCCCCGACTCCGTTGTTTCTGCCACGTTCCGAGGGTATCGGAGTGGTCCGACGGTGATCGTCGGACAGTCAGCCGTCGAGTTTGGCCACCGACCGCTTCGGCGCGACGTGCCGGTAGCTGGCGTCGATGAGTTCGGCCACCTCTCCCCAGTCGGTGTCGTCGTCGAGGATCAGACCGAGCCAGCCGTATGGCCCGTAGTAGGCCGGCACGTAGAACCGCGGGTCCTGGACCAGCGCGGGCCGCTCGGACTCGTCGGGGATGAACAGGACCGACTGGTCGTACCGGACCTTGCCGCCCTTGAGTCCGCCGCCGTACTCGGCGAACATCTTGCCGCACCGGAACGTCGGACGCCCGTGCGCGACGACCTCGGTGGTGTCGGGCAGCGCGAGCGCGATCTCGCGCACGCGGACCAGCTTCGGGTCGGCGTCGTCGAACATGATCGGATGCGGCACACCCGCAGAATAGTTCGGTGCAGCACGGATGCGCAGCCGTTCGGCACAGGCCTCGCAGGATCGGACAAGAGCCGCCCGCCATGGAAGACATGGTGCACCGGCACCACATCAACTTGAGCCACAAAAGCTTTCATCCCCGGACACGTCCTGTGGAGAAACACGCCGCGAAACAGGATCTGCAGGTATGGTCGAACATACATTCGATCCGGGTTTCTGGGGGGTGCTCATCGTGACCGAGCCGGCAGTCGCCACATCCCTTGACGCAGTGGCGATCGTCGACGAGATGCATCGACTTGCCACACAACTGCTGCAGGCGGATCTGTCGGCGTTGTCGGATGCGCAGGTCGAGTATGTGGCCGCCGAAACCGAGCGCGTCGTAGCGCGAGTGACAGCCGCCGGCGACCAACAGCTGGTGGAGGTCGAAACCCGCAACCTTCCGCGCAAGACCGGCCGGCGCAACATCCTGGCCTACATGCACGATGTGCTGCGGATGACCCGGCCGGGCCGGCGTCGGACCCGCGTGCAGGCCATCGCGACGTTCACCGACCTCACCGGCCAACCCCTCCAACCCGAACTGCCTACCCTGGCTGCAGCATTCGCCGACGGACGCGTCGGTCCCGATCACGTGCACGCGGTGATGGACGTGCTCGATCAGATCCCCGCCGCAATAGCCCATGACGTGACGGCTGCTGCCGAACGCACGATGGCCGAGTACGCCACCTGGATGACACCACCGGAGATCGAGCGTGCCGGCGCCCGCCTGCTGGCACACCTCGACCCCGACGGGGTCTTGACCGACCTCGAGGACCGCAGACGACGCCGCAAGCTCTGGATCAACCGGCAACGCGCTGATGGCACATCGAAACTCACCGCCACCCTCACCCCAGAACTCCGCGCACGCCTGGCGACGTTCTTGGATGTGTGGGCGCGCCCCGGGATGAACAACCCCGACGACCCCGACTCACCGACCGGGGCGATCCAGGACGCCGACCCCGAGCGGCTGGAAGCCGCTGCCGAACGGGATCTGCGTACCCCGGCACAACTCAACCACGACGCCCTCAACGCACTGCTGCAAGCGGTGTTCGACGACGGGTTGCTCGGCAAGACTCATCGCGGGTTGCCCATCCAGCTGATCGTCAAAGCCGACCTGGCAGATCTGCAGCGTGCGGCCGGGCTGGCGGCCACCGCCGATGGCACCCTCATCGACATCGAAGACCTGATCAGGACAGGCGCCACAGTGCAACCGTGGCTGGCGATCTTCGTCGATGCCACCGCCGCACCGCTGTATCTCGGACGCGGCACACGCCTGGCGTCGATGGAACAACGCCTGGCGTCCTTCGCCCGTCCCGGCGGCGACAGCTGCTCCGCGCCCGGTTGCGATGTGCCCGCAACGCGTGCGGAGATGCACCACGCCCATACCGACTGGGGTGACGGTGGTGGCACCGACATCGACAACCTCGCCCCAGCCTGCACCCGCCATCACCACATGATCGGCAACCGCCCCGGCGACTACACCACCCGCATGATCGGCAGCGGACCCGACGCCGGGCGCTGCACCTGGCAACTCAACACCGCACCCGGCACACCACCCCGACGCCCACGGATCAACCGAAAACCCGACATCGGCCACCGATTCCGACACATCCTCACCGAGACCCGCAACAACATCCACCCCACACCTGACAAGCCCGACCAGCGCAGGGCACCCGACCAACACGGACAACCCGAACCCGGGCCGCCCGACGATCCGCCACACCCACCACGGTTCCACTACACCGACCTGCAACACGCCACACCGGCCGAACTCGCGCTCTACGCCGCACTACTCGACCACGCCTACCCGAACTGAGGCGCCGTCGGGGATGTCGACCGGCTTCGACGGAAACGCAGTCGCCCGCGACATCGCTGGGGATCAACGACGTTCATGGATGTCGCCGATGCAGGATGACGTCGCACGCGCCATGGAGACGTTCGTCGGTCAGAGAATCGTCCGACGAGATCACCGCGACTCACAGCGCGGTGGGATCTCCCGACAGCAACTGCCCGGCCTCGGCAGAGATGGACAACGCGGTCTTGGCCCACCGCTGTGAGGCACCGGCGAGACCGCACGTGGGTGTGACGATGATGTTGTCCGCCAGCACCTTTCGGTTCAGGCCGATGCGATCGGTGATCGCTGCGAGGTCGGTGGCGATGGTCTCGGCGCGCACCGGACGTGCCGGCTCGGTCGACGGAATGCATCCCGCCACCAGGACTCCACCGCGGTCTATGAGCATGCCGATGCCGTCGAGGTCCGCGGCGGTCGGCGCGGTGACGTCGATCGAGTACGCCACCGTCTTCAGGTGTTCGAGGAGGTCCCAGCGGGGCTTGTTGCAGTCGTGCAGGATCACCGGTGCGCCCACGTGCTCGACGAGTTCACCGAGGGCACGCGCCACCTCGATCGCCGGGATCGCGCGGATCGGGTCGAACCTGGTGAGCGGGCGGACCGTGCCGTCGATCACCTGGCCGATCATCGGCTCGTCGATCTGGACGACGACCTCGGCGCCGAGGCGTCGGCGGATCTCGCCGACGTGGTGGGCGATTCCCTCGGCCGCGGACGCGACGATGTCCCGGACCGCACCGGGATCGCGCAGCACGCGGTGACCGTTGGGCAATTCGACCATCGCCGACGTCGTGAAGGGGCCGGCCACCTGGACCTTGAACGCACGCCCTGTTCCCACGAATCCGGCGTTCTCCCATAGCTCTTCGACGACGTCGAGATCCTCTTTGAGGTAGTCGGCGGCGCGTCGGGTGAGCAGTGAGTCACGTTGCGCGAGGCGGTATCCCCAGGTCGCGGTGTCCATCGGCAGGTCGACGAGCAGCGCCGCCATCCGACCGATGAGATCGGCGCCGACGCCCCTGCCGGGCAGCTCGACGAGATGGGCGAGATCGAGCTCGCCGTTGACGATCGACGAGGCCGCACGCGGGTCGGTGCCGGGCATCGACCCGACACCGGTGCCGAGCCCGGTGGGCAGTGCCGGTGTGGTCACCGAGCCGCTGCGACGGTCGGCTGCGACGAGGTGGCCGCGATGCGTCCGCACCCTACGACCTGGTCGCCGCGCTCGGCGTCCAGCAGATAGAGGACCGCTGCCTGGCCCTTGGCCACACCGGTCAGCGGTTCGTGCAGGACGATGTCGATCGCGGGCTCGCCGTCGACGGTGGTCGGGGTGGCGGTCACCGGCGCGAGTCCGCCGTGCGCCCGGACCTGGACGACGGCCTCGAACGGCGCATCGGGGGCCTCCCCCGACGTCCAGACCGCGCGGGTGGCCGTGATGCCCCACACCTGCAGGTCGGCTGCGGTGCCGACGGTCACAGTGCCGCTCTCCGGGTCGATGTCGGTGACATAGCGCGGCTTGCCGTCCGCGGCCGGCGCCTCGATGCCGAGGCCCTTGCGCTGGCCGATGGTGAAGCCGTGGACGCCGTCGTGTTCGGCGAGACGCTCACCGGAGGAGGCGTCGACGACCGCACCGGGCCGGACGCCGATCCGGGCGCCGAGGAAGGCGCGCGTGTCGCCGCTGGGGATGAAACAGATGTCGTGCGAGTCGGGCTTGTCGGCGACGGCGAGGCCGCGGCGGGCGGCCTCCGCCCTGATCTCGCTCTTGGGGGTGTCCCCGACCGGGAACATCGCCCGCGCCAACTGATCCTTCGTCAGCACGGCGAGGACGTACGACTGGTCCTTGTCGGAGTCGACGGCACGGCGTAGTTCGCCGTTCTCCAGTCGCGCATAGTGTCCGGTCGCCAGCGCATCGAAGCCGAGGGCGATCGCCTTGTCGGCGAGCGCGGCGAACTTGATCTTCTCGTTGCAGGTCAGGCACGGGTTCGGCGTTTGCCCGGCGGCATAGGCCTCGACGAACTCGTCGATGACGTCGTCTTTGAAACGGTCCGCGAAATCCCAGACGTAGAACGGGATTCCGAGCACGTCGGCGGCGCGGCGGGCGTCGTCGGCGTCTTCTCGCGAGCAGCAGCCGCGCGAACCCGTCCGTAGCGCCCCGGGCGCGGTGGACAGGGCGAGGTGGACGCCCACGACCTCGTGGCCGGCGTCGACCGCACGGGCGGCCGCAACCGCCGAGTCGACGCCGCCGCTCATCGCTGCCAGTACGCGCATCACGAAACCTTCCCGCCGGGTGCGGAGACGAGGCCCGCTGCGCGTGCGCGATCGACGACCTCGTCGATGACCTGGGCCACCGCGTCGATGTCGGCGTCGGTGGTGGTGTGGGAGAGCGAGAACCGCAGCGACGAGCGGGCGTCGGCCATGCCGAGGCCCATGGCGATCAGCACGTGGCTGGCCTGGGCGACACCCGCGGTGCACGCGGACCCGGTGGAACACTCGATGCCCTTGGCGTCGAGGAGCATCAGCAACGAGTCGCCCTCGCATCCGGCGAAGGACACGTGCACGTTGCCCGGCAGTCGCGCGTCGGCGGCGGCGCCGTTGCGCACCGTGCCCTCGACGCCCAGCAGGACGTCGGTCAGCCTCGACGCCAGCTCACGCACGCGGGCGGTGTTGGCGTCCATGTTCTCGACGCACCAGGTGAGCGCGGTGGCCATGCCGACGGCCCCGGCCACGAACTGGGTACCCGAACGCACGTCGCGCTCGTGTCCCCCGCCGTGCTGCAGCGGCACGCACGGCACGTCGCGGCCCAGCAAGAGCGCCCCCACTCCCTGCGGCCCGCCGAACTTGTGGGCGGCGATGCTCAAGGCGGACAAGCCACTCGCCGCGAAGTCGACGGGCACGTGTCCGACGGCCTGGATCGCGTCGGAGTGCACCGGGACACCGAATTCAGCTCCCAGTGCGGCGATCTCGTGGATCGGCTGCATCGAGCCGACCTCGTTGTTGGCCCACATCACCGAGATGAGCGCGGTCTCGTCGGCGTGTGCCTCGAGCTCGGCGCGCAGATCCGCCGGCGACACGACGCCCTCGGCGTCGACCGGCAGCACCACGAGCTCGGCGTCGTCGTCGGACGCGAGCCACTGCGCCGGGTCGAGGACGGCGTGGTGCTCGACCGCGGAGACGATGATGCGGCGTCGCCTGGCATCGGCGCGACGGCGCGCCCAATAGATGCCCTTGATGGCGAGGTTGTCCGACTCGGTGCCGCCGCCGGTGAAGATGACCTCCGACGGGCGCGCGCCGACCGCGGCCGCGATGGCCTCGCGCGCCTCCTCGAGCCGGCGTCGTGCCGCGCGCCCGGACCCGTGCAGCGACGAGGCGTTACCCGGGTCGGCGAAGACAGCGGTCATCGCCTCGACGGCTTCGGGCAGCATCTGCGTCGAAGCGGCGTGGTCGAGGTAGACGGACGCGCGCGGCGCTCGGGTTGACAAGGGCATCGCTAGCAAGGATAGACGCGCCGACGGCGCCGACAAATTCCGCGCGGTGCGGGTGAGATCAGACGCGTTCGAGGTAGAAGTACAGGTGACGACCGTCGATGACGCCACCCTTGCCGTTCATGATGCCCATGACGGTGGTGTCGTCGACGCGCTTGAAGTGGTCGATGACCGGTTGGCCGTCGTAGACCATCGATGCCGTCACCTCGCCGCGGAACTCGATCGCCCACAGACTGGCCTCGCCCTTGCCGAGCTTGACGTTGGAGAACAGGTTGCCGTCCTCGTCACGGCAGACCAGGGGCTGCACGTCGCTGCGCGAGGTGAAGGTCTTGCCGAACCACTTCGCCTTGGCCAGTGCCCCGTTGATCGCGTGGCCCGTGTTGAACTCGCCGCCCTTCCACCGGCCGAGCATCTCTTCGGGGCGCAGGGTGGCCAGGCCCGCCCACACCGTGTCGAGCACCGCGTCGTCGACGAGGCCGTCGACCTCCTTGAGTTCGAAGAATTTGGCGCGCGCCGCTTCTCGGGACAAGGTGGACGTCATCGTCGGGCTCCTTCGGCATACGGCTGAACCGGTGATCGGCGACGGCCGCCCGCGCGACCGCTCACGACTGAGAACCTATATCAGAGAACAGTCGATGTCACTTGCCGGGCGTGCGCGTCCCGAGATGCGCGACGGCCCCCGACGCGAACGTCGGGGGCCGTCGTGGAGTCAGTCGACCAGAAGGTCAGGCGATCGGTGAGATCACTTGCGCTTCTTGATCTCCTCGGTCAGCTGCGGGGCGACGTTGAACAGGTCGCCCACGACGCCGTAGTCGGCGATCTCGAAGATCGGCGCCTCTTCGTCCTTGTTGACGGCGACGATGGTCTTCGAGGTCTGCATGCCGGCGCGGTGCTGGATCGCGCCCGAGATGCCGAGGGCGATGTACAGCTGCGGCGACACGGTCTTGCCGGTCTGGCCGACCTGGAACTGGCCCGGGTAGTAGCCCGAGTCGACCGCGGCACGCGAGGCGCCGACGGCTGCGCCGAGCGCGTCGGCGAGCTCCTCGACGACCGAGAACTTCTCGGCGCTGCCCACACCGCGACCACCGGAGACGACGATCGACGCCTCGGTGAGTTCCGGACGGTCACCGCCGACGTTCGGCTCGACCTTGGTGATCTTGACGGCGCTCTCCGACACCGCCGGGACCTCGACGTCGACGCGCTCGCCGGCACCGGCCTGCGGAGCGGCCTCGACGCCACCGGGGCGGACCGAGAAGATCGGGGTGTCGCCCTTGGCCTGGGCCTCGACGGTGAACGCGCCACCGAAGATCGAGTGGATGCCCACGCCGCCTTCCTTGACGTCGACGACGTCGGCGAGGACACCCGAGCCCAGACGCACGGCCAGGCGACCGGCGATCTCCTTGCCGTCGGCGGTCGCGGCGACCAGGATGCCGGCCGGCGAGACGTCTTCGGCGATCGACGACAGGACGTTGACCTGCGGGTCGATCAGGTAGTTGGGCACGTCGTCGGACTCGGCGACGTAGATCTTCTCGGCGCCGGCCTCCTTGAGACCGTCGATGATGCCGTCAGCCGAGCCGGGCTTGCCGACGACGACAGCCGACGGGGTACCGAGAGCGCGGGCGGCGGTGATGAGCTCGCTGGTGACCTTCTTCAGGGCGCCTTCGGCGTCCTGCTCCACGAGCACGAGTACTTCTGCCATTTTGGTTTTCTCCTGAGGGTCTTGGGTTCGCCGGTTGGTCTGTCGAGAAGAATCAGATGATCTTCTGGCCGACCAGGAACTCGGCGACCTTGGTGCCGCCGTCGCCTTCGTCGGTGACGCGCTCGCCCGCGGTCTTCGGCGGCTTCGGGGTCGAGGAGTTGACGACGCTGCCCGCGTTCTCCAGGCCCACATCGCTCGGCTCGACGTCGATCTCGGCCAGCGAGACGACCTGAACTTCCTTCTTCTTGGCGGCCATGATGCCCTTGAAGGACGGGAAGCGCGGCTCGTTGATCTTCTCGTTCACGCTGACGATCGCCGGCAGCGACGCCTCGACGTGGAAGATGCCCTCGTCGGTCTCGCGCTCACCCTTGAGGGTGTCGCCCTCGAGGGTCAGCTTGCGCAGGTGGGTCAGGTGCGGCAGCTCGAGGTACTCGGCGATCATGGCCGGGATCGCGCCGACGCGACCGTCGGTGGCCTCGTTGCCGGCGATGACGAGCTCGACGCCCTCGACGGTGCCGAGTGCGCGGGCCAGGACGTAGGCGGTCTGGACCGCGTCCGAGCCGTGCAGGAGGTCGTCCTTGATGTGGATGGCCTTGTCCGCGCCCATCGACAGGGCCTTGCGGATGGCGTCGGTGGCCCGCTCCGGACCGGCCGTCAGGATGGTGACCTCACCGCCGTCGGCCTCCTTGATCTTCAGCGCCTCCTCGACGGCACGCTCGTTGATCTCGTCCAGGACGGCGTCGGCGGCCTCACGATCGAGCGTGTAGTCATCATCCCGGAGCTTGCGCTCGGACCAGGTGTCGGGAACCTGCTTGATCAGTACGACAATATTTGTCATGGGTCTACGTCGACCTCCTGCGTCGGGTTCGGCAACTTACCGGCGGGTAAGGCCATGGGTCTCCACCACTTTAGCGGGTCGCATCCGCTCCCCAAAGATCGACTACCTCACACAATGGGGCTCACGCGGGCGTCGCACCCGTCCCGGCACCGCTCCCGACCGTTCGCTTGGTCGGTCACGTGCGACGGGACCGGGCGAGGGGCGGTTGGCGATGCCCTACGCTCGTGCAGATGACTGACGCAGACCTCGGCTCTCCGGCCCCCGGCACACCGGCCCCTGCCGGCGCCGCCGGCCTCGAGGCACTCGACACCGACCAGCAGCTCGCGCTGACCGGTGAACGCACCGTTCCGGGCATTCCCGCGGAGAACTACTGGTTCCGCCGCCATGAGATCGCCTACCTCCACATCCTGGACCGCTGCGCCGGCCGCGATGTGCTGGAGGCCGGGTCCGGCGAGGGATACGGGGCGGTGATGATCGCCGACGCCGGGGCGTCGTCGGTGGTCTGCGTCGACTACGACGCGGCCGCGGTCGAGCACACCCGGCGCCGCTACCCGGGGCTGATCGTTCATCAGGGCAATCTCGTCGACCTGCCGCTCGCCGACGGGTCGGTCGACATGGTGGTCAATTTTCAGGTCATCGAGCACCTGTGGGATCAGGCGAAGTTCATCGACGAGTGCCGTCGGGTGCTGCGGCCGGGCGGCCGCCTGCTGATCTCCACGCCCAACCGGATCACCTTCTCCCCCGGGCGCGACACCCCGCTCAACCCGTTCCACACGCGTGAGCTCAACGCGGCCGAGCTGACCGAGCTGATCGTCGAGGGCGGGTTCACGCTGGACGCGATGCTCGGCGTCCACCACGGCCCGCGACTGCAGGCGCTCGACGAGAAGTGGGGCGGATCGCTGATCGACGCCCAGATCGCGCGGGCCCTTGCCGGCGAACCGTGGCCGGACGGTCTGGTCGACGACGTGGCCGGCGTCGTCGCCGAGGATTTCGACGTCGTCGACGCGCGCGAACGCGACATCGACGCGTCGCTCGATCTGTTCGCCGTCGCCACCCGGGATTGATGTCGTGACGAACACCAGCTCTTCGGTTCCGGGACAGTTCACCTTTGTCCTTCATTCCCATCTGCCGTGGCTTGCCAATCACGGTCGCTGGCCGGTCGGCGAGGAATGGCTGTATCAGTCGTGGGCGGCGTCGTACCTGCCGCTGTTCGACATGCTCGAGCGACTGGCCGACGACGGGTTCACCGATCAGTTGTCCCTCGGCATCACCCCGGTGCTGGCCGCACAGCTCGACGACCCGCACTGCGCGGCGTCGATGTACGAATGGCTCGCCGACTGGCAGCTACGGGCGACCGAGGCCGCCGTCTCGTCCGACCCCGACCGCGCCGAGGCCGGGAGTCGCGAATACCTCGCCGCCCAGCGCGCGCTGGAGACCTTCGAGACCAAGTGGCGTCACGGGGCCTCCCCGCTGATCCGGCGGGTGGCGTCGAGCGGGGTCGTCGAGATCCTCGGCGGGCCGCTCGCGCATCCGTTCGCCCCGCTCCTCGATCCCCGGCTGCGGATGTTCTCGCTCACCGAGGGACTCGCCGACGCGCGGGCGCGGTGGGGATTCGACCCGGCCGGCATCTGGGCACCCGAGTGCGCCTTCGACCCGGGCATGGAGGCCGAGTATGCACGCGCCGGAGTCGGCCATTTCATGGTCGACGGCCCGACGCTGCACGGCGACACCGCGCTCGGCCGGCCCGTCGGCGACAGCGGCGTCATCGCCTATGGGCGCGACCTGACCGTCAGCTATCGCGTCTGGTCGCCGAAGTCGGGCTACCCGGGCCACGCCGCGTACCGCGACTTCCATACCTACGACCACGAAACCGGCCTGAAGCGTTTCCGGGTGACCGGGCGGTCGGTGCCCGGCGACCAGAAGAAGCCGTACGACCCGTCGCGCGTCGACGCGGTGATCGACCGGCACGTCGAGGACTTCATCGGTCACGTCCGGCAGCGGCTCATCGACGAATCGGCGCGCATCGGCCGAGATGCGTTGGTGGTGGCCGCTTTCGACACCGAGCTCTTCGGCCACTGGTGGCACGAGGGTCCGGTGTGGCTGGAACGGGTGCTGCGACGGCTGCGCGAGGTCGGGGTGAAGGTCGGGACCCTGGCCGGGGCGACGCGAGCCGGACTCGTCGGCGAACCGGTCGACCTGCCCGCGTCGTCGTGGGGTTCCGGCAAGGACTGGCGGGTGTGGAACGGCCCCCAGGTGGAGCACCTGGTGACCCTGAACGCCGAGGTCACCGAGACGGCGCTCGACGCCGTCGCGAAGTTGCTCAGCGATCGCGGTCAGCGGAATCGGGTCGCCGACCAGATCGTGCGGGAGACGCTGTTGACGGTCTCGTCGGACTGGCCGTTCATGGTGTCGAAGGACACCGCTGCGGAGTATGCGGTCTCGCGTGCGCACACGCATGCACACGCCACCCGGGAGATCTGCGACGCCGCGCTGCGGGGTCGGGACGCGGTCGCCGAGGAACTGGCGCGGAACTGGGCGCGCGCCGACAATCTCTTCCCCGCGCTCGACGCACGTCGCCTTTACGCGATCATGACGGCGGAACCTCGCGCGAAGGGGCACGGCGCCGAGGGGGGCATGTGATGAAGATTCTGCTCGTGTCGTGGGAGTACCCACCCGTGGTCGTCGGCGGCCTCGGCCGGCACGTCCATCACCTCGCCACGGAACTGGCCGCCGCCGGACACGAGGTGGTGGTCCTGACGCGTCGTCCCTCCGGCACCGACGCCCTCACCCACCCCACCGTCGATGCGATGGTCGAGGGTGTGCGCGTGATCGCGGTCGCCGAGGACCCGCCGGAGTTCGACTTCGGGCAGGACATGATGGCGTGGACGCTCGCGATGGGCCACTCGTTCATCCGCGCGGGGCTGCGACTCCTGGCCGGTGAGCGGAGCTGGACCCCCGACGTGGTGCACGCCCACGACTGGCTGGTTGCGCACCCGTCGATCGCGCTCGCCGAATTCTTCGACGTGCCATTGGTTTCCACCATCCACGCCACCGAGGCAGGCCGGCACAGCGGCTGGGTCAGCGGCCCGACGAACCGCCAGGTGCACTCGGTCGAGTGGTGGCTGGCCACCGAATCCGACTCTCTCATCACATGTTCGGCGTCGATGCGCGACGAGGTGAACCGCCTGTTCGGCTACGACGCCGGCGACATCACCGTGATCCACAACGGAATCGACGTCCGCACATGGCCGTTCGCGCCGCGCCCGCGGACGAGCGGCCCGGCGGAACTGTTGTTCGCCGGTCGGCTGGAATACGAGAAGGGCGTGCAGGACCTGTTGGCCGCGCTCCCCCGCATCCGGCGCAGCCACCCGGGCACCACGCTGACGATCGCCGGCGACGGCACCCAGCGGGACTGGCTGCTGGATCTGGCTCGCAAACATCGCGTCGCGAAGGCGGTGAATTTCCTCGGCGCCGTGGGCCACGAGGACCTGGTGGCGCTGATGCACCGCTGTGATGCGATCGTGCTGCCCAGCCGTTACGAGCCGTTCGGCATCGTCGCACTCGAGGCCGCCGCCACCGGCATCCCGCTGGTGGTGTCCACCGCAGGCGGTCTCGGCGAGGCCGTGCAGGAGCCGGACACCGGGCTCACGTTCGAGCCCGCCGACGTCGCGGGTCTCACCGCGGCCGTCCGCGCAACGCTTTCGGACCCCGATGCGGCAGCCCAGCGCGCGATTCGCGCTCGGGCACGATTGACCGAGGAATTCTCTTGGGCCGAGGTCGCAGAAAGAACGGCTGCGGTTTATCTGGCCGCAAAGCGTCGTGTGCGGCACCCCGTCGGACGCCCTGATATCCCTTTACGCCCCCTTCCGGAACGCGATCCGGGCAATCCGGTCGAATCGTGACATTCCAGATTCACTTCCGTAACACCCATGCCACTTGTCCCAATTTTGTCTTTGCTTTCACTAACCATTCTTGAACAAATTCGCTAACGTCACGTAGGTTCCCCATCGCGTACTGCTGGGGAGTGGTTGTTCCTGGAAGGGTGCGTGACATGAATCGGAAGGCCAAAGGCGCAGTTGCTGTCGGCGCTGGTGCAATTCTGCTGCTGGGTGGGTTGGGGTCGTATGCGTTGTGGAGTGACCAGGAGGACGTTGCCGGGGGTTCGATCACCGCGGGAAACTTCTTTCTCGACTGCCCTGCGGGCGCCTGGACCGACGTATCCGGCGACGTCCCAGAGGTGGCGATCAACCCCGCCACCGACCTGATGGTGCCGGGCGACACCTGGGAGTACAACGCGAACTGCACCGTGACGGCCACGGGAAAGAACATGAAGGCCGAGTTGTCGGTCATCGGGATCGGCACCGGATCCACCACGCCGACAACGACATATGTCACCACTACGACGGTGGTGGGCGGTGGCACGCCCAATACGCCCGTGACGGTCTCGAACGGCCAGGTCCTCCCCGTCACCGTGACTGTCGCTTTCTCGTCGGCAACTCCGAATACGGACTTCACGAACGGGACGATCAATGTCAGCGGCATGAAGATCGAACTGAACCAAGTCCGTCCGTAACCGCGAAGAATTCATGCCCGCAGCCCTCAAGCGACGGGGCGTCCTCTTTGCAGCTCTCGCGATCGGGGTGGTGGTGCTGCTCTTCGGATCTGTACAAACCACCCTGGCGCTGTGGACCAAGCAGGCGGACACCTCCGGCAGCAATATCACCACCGGAACCATCGGTCTCGCACCGGGTTCCGGTGGTGGTTCGTCGTTCACTTTTCCAGCGCTGAACGGAACCAACATGGTTCCCGGCCAGTCGTCCCAGGCTGTCCTGAACATCGCCAACACCGGTTCGACACCGCTCAAGTTGAGCTTGTCAAGATGTTTGTGTAAGAACGTGACTCCTGATTTTCTTGTGGTCGGTGGGTTTAGCCGAGGTGCGGTTCGATCCGGTCGGGGTAGGCCAGAGCGAGCTGTCCGAGGGCCTGCTTCCAGTTGGTGACGACCTGTCCCTCGACCAGTCGTCCGAGGGCCTTACGGGGCTGTGACCGCCTGGTCCCGCGTTCTTTGAGGCGTTGAGCGGCTCGTTTGTCTTCGATGTCGCAGATGGCCAGCCACAGCAGTTTGCGGACCGCGATGTCGTTGGGGAAATGTCCGCGGTTCTTGATGACCTTGCGGAGCTGGTAGTTCAGCGACTCGATCGAGTTGGTGGTGTAGATGACTTTGCGCAGCTCGGGCGGGAATGCCAGGAAGGGGATGAACCGATCCCAGGCTCGGTCGAAAGCCATTGCCGCACTCGGATATTTGGCGCCTAGTTCCGAGTCGCGGAAGGCTTCCCACTCGCGGCGGGCGGTCTCGGCATCGAGGGCGGTGTAGATCGGTTTAATCGCCCGAGCGACGTCTTTGCGGTCTTTGTAGTTCACGAACCGCATCGAGTTGCGGATCAGATGCACCACACAGGTTTGCACCGTGGCCAGCGGCCAAGTCGCCTCGATCGCTTCGGGGAATCCGGTGAGCCCGTCACAGCACACGATCAGCACGTCCTTGACGCCGCGGTTGGCCAGATTCGCACACACCCCGGCCCAGAACTTGGCGCCTTCCTCGGCCTGTATCCAGATTCCCAGCACATGCTTGACGCCGGCCATATCGACGCCAATAGCAATGTGGGCGTGCTTATTTCGGACATGGGCGCCGTCTTTGACCTTCACTACCAGGGCGTCAAGGTAGATGACGGGATACAACGGCTCCAGCGGCCGGTTCTGCCATTCATCGACCGCGTCGAGGACCTCGTCGCAGATCTTCGAGATCGTCTCGTGCGAGAGATCGGTGCCGATCGTGGAGGCCAAATGGTGTTGAATGTCGCGCAACGTCATGCCGCCGGCATACAGCGAGATGATGATGTCGTCGAGGCCGCCGAGGCGGCGCGAGCCCTTCGGGACCAGCCGCGGGGTGAACGTGCCGTCACGGTCACGAGGAATGTTCAGCTCGACCGGCCCGGCCTCCGAGGCCACCGTTTTCGGACTCGACCCGTTACGGGCGTTGGGCAACTCCCGCCCGGCCGGATCGCCCTTGGCATAGCCGAGGTGATCGGTCAGCTCGGCCTTCAGACCGCGTTCGAGGGCCAGTTTGATCAGACCTGGGATCAACCCGCCTTCGCCGGTGATCTGGACCTGGCCGGTATCGATCTGGGCGAGCAGCTCATCGACCATGCCCGAGGCCTGTAATGCCTCGGCGACTTCCGCGGTCGAGCGCGGCTCGGCCAGTTCAGGCAACTGCTCGTCGTCGTGGCCCTGCTGCTTGTCGTCTAACGCCATGCTCATAGATCTTCCTCTCACTGATGAGCACCGGACTTACACAGACCATCTGACACCCCCCTCAAGTTCCGGCTGGCTTCCGCCGGACCGGTGGTGTCGACGCCCGGTGCGTCGGTGTCGATCAAACTGTCGGGGAGCCAATCAACAACATGCCCCGCCAGTAATGTCCCGCTGAGCGGCGCCTTCACCGCGACCGGGACCCTCACTGGCGTTTCCGACATCGACGGCGTGGAGATTCCGCTTGCAGCGGGCGCCTCGACCGCGTGGTGCATCCGAGCCGAGTTCGTTTCTGTGACCGGAACACAGCCGGCAACCTTCTCCATCACCTTCAACTTCGACGCTCAGCAGGACCGACCATGAGCGAGGACTCGCAGGTGCCAGAAGCGACTGTCGACGATCAACCCACCATCGAGTTGGAAAGAGTCGAGCCGGCAGTCGCCGGAACTGCCTACTCCCAGTCTGCCGGCACGCAGTCGACGGCTACCGAGTCGCCAGGCACCAGGCCGGCAGGCATCGGGTCACCTGACAACGAGAGCGCAGGCGACGCCGACGAGAGACGCGGCCCCCTGCACTATGTCTGGCAGATTGTCTCCTGGGCGCTCCTGATCGGCGCGTTCGCGCTCCTGTGCGTGACCATCCTCATCCCCAAGATCGCCGGCGCACAGACCTATACGGTGCTGACCGGGTCGATGAAGCCGAACTATCCGCCGGGAACACTCATCGTCGTGAAACCGGAGCCGACAGAAGAGATCCGGGTGAACGATGTCATCACCTATCAGATTCGCTCAGGCTCACCGGATGTCGTCACCCACCGAGTCATCGAGGTGACCGAGGACGACGAGGGCGAGACGCGGCTCATCACCCAAGGTGACAACAATGGCGCCCCCGACGACGAACCCGTCCGCCCCGTTCAAGTGCGCGGCACGCTGTGGTACTCCGTGCCCTACATCGGCTGGGTCAACAACTGGCTGACCAGCGAGCGCCGCACCAAGATCATCTTCGGCCTCGCCGGCGCGTTGTTCGTCTACGGCGCATGGCAGTTCGTCGCCGACTATCGCGACGGCAAGAACGACGACGATTCCGACGATCCGGAACCCGAGCCCCAGCCCGAACCCGAGCCCGAGCCCGAGGCGACCGCATGAGACGGATTCACTGGTCCCCCAACGTGTCACGCCGGGTGCGTGCGCTGCTCAGCTGCGGAATCCTGCTGACCACAGGGACGCTCGGCACGACGGCCCTATGGTCCACCACCGCCGCAACCACCTCCGGCACCTTCACCACCGCCAACATCGAACTCAGGGTGAACGGCACCGACGCCTACACGTTTACATTTCCCGGTTCGCTCCTGCCAGGCAGCACCACCGCCGCTGTGGTCAACGTTCAGAACGTCGGTTCAGTGGCAATCCGATACAACGCAAGGGTCTCCAGCAGCGACGCGTTGGGGCAGGCAATGCAGCTGAAAGTCACTGCCGGGGGGTCAGTCAGCGGTTCGACATGCACGGCAGGTACTGGACTGGTCGCCGATGGTGTTTCGATCACAGGTGCCGACGCGGCTTTCGCCACGAGTCGGGGTCCCTTGGCCGCAACGAGCGGTGTGGAGGCGTTGTGCCTGCAGCTGACCCTGCCCATGTCCGCGCCCGGAACACTGGCCGGCAACACCGGTAAGACGGTCAAGTTCACCTTCGACGCGACGGCGGCCTGATGGTCTACTCCGCGCAGAACGAGTTCCCTACCGTCGAGCATTCCGCTCCGGTCACACGCACTCGCGGCGACCGCCTCCTCACCATCGGTGCCGGGCTGGGCACGCTCTGCGTGGTCGCGGCAGTGCTCGCCCTGAGTCTCGGCCTCCGTCCGATGATCTTCGAGACCGGATCGATGGCGCCCACCATTCCCACCGGTTCGCTGGGCTTGAGTCGCACTGTTCCGGCCGCGTCTGTCCACGAGGGCGATGTGGTCAGCGTCGTCCGCCAAGACGGCGTCCGCGTCACCCACCGCGTCGAATCAGTCTCTGAACCCACCGGTAACTCGGTGACCCTTCGTCTCCGCGGCGACGCGAACGACACCACGGATCGACAGCCTTACACCGTGACCGAGGTGCAGCGCATCGTGGGCTCGATCCCTCTGCTCGGTTACGTGGCTGCGTGGCTCAAGAATCCCTACACGCTCGCACTTCAGGCCCTGACACTCGTGCTCCTACTCGGGGTTGCCTTCGCCCCCAAGCGTGGCTGGCGCAACTCACCGGGAGGGCAACGCATTCTGGCCGGCACGGCCGCGGCCACCGTCGTCGTGATGGGCGTCGGCAGTGTTCACGGCGCCGGCGAGGCACACGCAGC
This sequence comes from Gordonia paraffinivorans, assembly GCF_900683595.1. Classification (NCBI taxonomy): domain Bacteria; kingdom Bacillati; phylum Actinomycetota; class Actinomycetes; order Mycobacteriales; family Gordoniaceae; genus Gordonia; species Gordonia paraffinivorans. The sequence goes on from NZ_CAACYD010000003.1 coordinate 94,733, forward strand.
CACGACAGCCACCGCCACCGGCACGGTGAGTGCCGGGGTTCCGAACGGTCCGACTGTTCTCAACTGCAGTAACACTTCGCTCCTGATCTTGTTTTCTTCCGTCCAGCTGAGTTGGCCGGCCTCACCCGTCTACACGGGATACATGTTCAGAGCCCCCGATGAACCCGACATCGACGAACAGTACGTGCCTGCCACCAAGACCAGCGGCACCGAGACCTACGTGGTCGCCGAGGGCCTGCTCTCCGCTCTTCTGTCCTTGTTGGATCTCTTCGGCAGCGGCACCTCGATCAGGCTCCGGATGACCAACATGATCGGGAACTTCGAATCCACGACGTACAGAGACGTGTGGATCCGCAAGACTGCCGGCCTCGAATTGCCGCTGGGCATCAGATGCGGAACTCCTCCGATCGGAGCACGTCTCGCCACGCCGGAGTCAGCGACTACCGAATCCTCGGAATCCACCGAAGCCAAACCGTCAGAGTCCGCCGAACCCGACGAGTCCTCCATCAGCAAGTCCGCCGAACCCGACGAGTCGACTCCAGCGAGCAAGTCCGCACAGGAGGACAAGTCCACAGACGACTCGTCGACCCCCGCCTCGACGAAGGTGGACCTCCCATCCGGCGGAAAGCTGTCCGACTCCGGCGATTACGCCTATTACAAGTCGGGCGGCGAGGTGACGATCCGTAGTGCCGAGACCGGCAAGCCCGAGTACGAGGGCCGGTTCTCGTCCAGCAGCGACATCCGCTGGCTACCCGAGACGTCGACGCTGGAGATCACCGAGCCCGACGGCACGGTGACGCTGGTGAAGAAGGTCGGCTCGCGCTGGACCGAGACCGTGCAGGTCGCGGAGACCACCGAGAAACAGCGCTCCGCCAAGAACATGGAGACGTCGGAATCGACGCCCGAGGCCACCGAGGAGGCGAAGGACACCGAAGAGGTACCGACCGCCGAAGAGCCCGGCGAGTCCTGACCGCACACGACCCGGCGCGGCTCGATCAGCGGGTCCGTCTCGGCCGGCTTCCGTCGTCCGCGACCGATCCCCACGGGCCGAAGCAGACTCGCACGCAACCTCGATCCGATCGCGCGACATCGATCGAGGTCGCAGATCCCGACCGAGGTCGCGGGCGACTTCAGTCCGACCGCTCTACTCGGCGTGGCCTCCCGCCGCCTTGTTCGCGGCCTTCCCAGCCGCGGCCTTCTTGCGCTCGATGTCGGCGAGCGCACGCTCGAGCTCGGCACGCTCGGCGGCGTTCTTGTTCCACTCCTCCATGCGGTTCTTGACCGCGCGCGCCGGGGCGCCGACGGCGATCGAGTAGTCCGGGATCTCGCCCTTGACCACCGCGTGCGAGCCGAGGACGCATCCGCGGCCCACGATGGTGTTGCGCAGCACCGACACCTTGGCGGCGACCCAGGTGTCGGGGCCGATGCGGACCGGGCCCTTCACGATGCCCTGGTCCTTGATGGGCAGGTTGACGTCGTCCATCTTGTGGTCGAAGTCGCAGATGTAGCACCAGTCGGCGACGAGCGTCGACCCGCCGATCTCGATGTCGAGGTAGGCGTTGACCACGTTGTTGCAGCCGAAGACGGTCTTGTCGCCGATCCTGAGGCTGCCCTCGTGGCAGCGGATGGAGTTGCCGTCGCCGATGTGGACCCAGCGACCGATCTCCATGCGCGCGAGTTCCGGGGTGCAGTGGATCTCCACGTTGCGCCCGAGGAACACCATCCCCTTGAGAACGATGTGCGGGTTGGCCAGCCGGAACTTCGCGAGCCGGTAGTAACGCACCAGGTACCAGGGCGTGTACGCCTTGTTGCGTTTCACCCAGCGCAGCGAGTCCAGGGTCAGGAATCGTGCCTGCTCGGGGTCGCGGCGACGGCCCGCGCGTCGGCGGGACCGGTACGAGGCGTTCCACATCGTGGTCATGGGACAAACCCTAAACGACCGGTTTTTCGCACACGATAGGCTCACTGCTGGCACGTCTCGTGCCGGTGACGAACGATCGATGAGGAGCGCCGATGGCCTTGGCACGACGGCAGGTGTCGCGACACCGCCGATCCGCGCTGACCCGCCTGTTCGTGGCCGTCACGGCCGTGTGCTCACTGGGGCTGGCCGCCTGCTCCGACGGGCACATCGACGTGCGATCCATCCCGAGCATCGGGTGGCCCAGCTACGGCGGCGTCCCCGGCAACGGCAACTTCGCCTATGCCGACGTCCCCGACGACCTCACCCTCAGCTGGACCCGCCCCACAGGGGGCCCGGTGACCGCGCCCCTGACCATCTCCGGCAAGGGCAACGTCGGCGTGACGTCCAACGCTCCCGAGGGCTGTAACGTCCTGGTGCTCGACGGCCGGTCGGGACGCAAGAACTTCTGCAAGGACATGCGGGCCGGCGTCGAGATGAACGCGATGCTCGTCGACCAGTACGACCAGCCGTACCTCGGTGAGGAGACCACCTTCCTCGCCTTCAACGCCGGCGGCGCCATCCGGTGGCGTGCCGGGGTGATCGGCGTGCCGCTGTCGGCGAAGTTCGCCGCCCCGAACGTCGTGCTGGTGGTGTCGACGCAGGGCCAGATCCTGCTGATCGACACCCAGCGCAATGAGCTCGTCGCCCCCGAGGTCAAGTTGCGCGAGGACGCCGATCCCGAGCAGCCGCTGCTCGGCTTCGACGACTGCGTCCGCGGCGGACCGAAGTGCGCGATCCCCGCCCCCGCAGCGGTCGACACCGCTCGGGAACGCTTCTACCTCAACTTCTTCCCGCAGGACGCCCAGACGTCGCAGATCCGCGCCATGAAGTACAGCGCGGTCGGTGGTCAACGCGAGGTCCGACCGGCCTGGAAGGCCGAGATCCCGTCGGGCGTGATCGGTACGCCCACACTGTCGATCGACGGCACGACGCTGTACGCGTTCTCCCGCAACGGCAAGCTCGTGGCTCTCGACGCCGAGAACGGTTCGACCAAGTGGACCCACGACCTCGGCGACCCCGGTTTCGCGACCATGACCGTCTCACCGAGCGGTTTGATCATCCCCGCCGGCCGGGTCGGTGCGCCACTGCGTCTGCTCCGTGACGCCGGCGACCGCGCCGAGCAGCTGTGGCAGCGCGACGACCTCGCGACCGCGAGCCTGTCGACGCTGACCCAGCAAAACACCGCCTGGACCGTCGTGCGCGACCAGGACGAGGAGACGCTGTCGCTGGTGGAGGTGTCCACCGAGGACGGTTCGACGAAACGGACCCTGCCGCTGCCCAATTCGTCCGGATTCGCCACCGGTGTCGCGGTCTCGTACTGGGGTCAGATCGCCACTGCGACCAATGCCGGCGAGGTCTACTTCTTCGACAGCAAGAAGAACCTGGAATAGGGCACCGAACACAGAATGCGGGCGGAGTGCCGGAAATCGGCACCCAGCCCGCATTTTTCGTCGGTCGCTCAGAGTTCCCTGCCGGCCGCGTCGGGGTTGAGGAAGAACAGACCGGCGATGCGCCCGTCGGCGTCGAAGGCGACGCGGAAGACCATCTCGCCGGCCTCCTGCTCGAACGGGACGTCGACGACCGTGTGCAGGCCGTGGCCGCGCACGAACGGCGTTCCGGTGCTTTCGAGTTCACCGTGCAGCGCCACCACCGACGCCCACGCGTCGGCGAGTGCCGACTCCGACAGGGCCGCCGACATCGTCTCGTCGAACCGGGCGCACGCTTGAGCCCACTCCCCCGTGGTGATCTTCTCGAGCAGGTCGAGGGCCATCACGTCGGCGTGTGCGATCGTCGTCTTCTGCATGGGTGCTCCTGTTCTGGGATCGATGGGTTTGCCGAAGCGTTGGAACGCGGCCTGCCTGGTCACGCCGACGACGTCGCCGATCTCCTGCCAGGTGCACCCGTAGTCGCGGGCGGCGCGGGCCGTCGCACTGAGCAACTCCTCGGCACGACGACTCAGTTCGAGCGCGTCGTACACCCTCGCCAGCGCAGCTTGTCGTGCTCCCGGCTCGCCCGGCTGGACACCGGGGCCACCGGCCACACTGTGCGCGTATCGCTCTATCTCGCGGGCTGTCTCTTCTACCTCGGACACTTGTAAAGACTAGGTTTACAAGTGTCCGAGTGTCAAGTTCACGTTTACAATCCCGGCCGGATCAGAAGCGCACCCCCGGCTCGCAGATGAATGCCACGCCCTTGCGTCCGAGGCGGGTCAACACCAGCGACAGGGGACGAGATCCCTTGGTCTTCAACTTCTTTCGCAGATAATCAGGATCGACGTCGAGCCCCCGCACCAGAATCTCGAGCGATCCCGCGTCGTGGGCGGCGAGTGTCTTGCGGAGCACCTTCTCGGAGGTGCCGGTCTGCTCGATGACGCGGAAGCCGCGGGCCCCTTCAGGCACCGAATCACCCGTCAGGTAGGCGATCTGAGGATCGAGTTGCCACAAGCCGAAGCGGTGGGCGTAGTGACGCACCAGTCCCGCGCGGACGACCGCGCCGTCGGGATCGACGATCCACTCCCCAGGTTCGCCCGCCGGCACATCGTCGTCCTCGCGGTCGGTGATCTCGAAGGTCGACACCGATCCGTCCGGTCGAGTCCGCAGCACCGTCGCGCGCCGGCCCGGCTCGATCCCGGGACCCGACCACAGGCACGCCTCTCGAACCCCGCCGTCGAGCGAGGTGAGCTGAACCTCGCCGTCGAATCCGTGTCTGTTGCGCAGCAACTGGTGATCGAGACCCGGTGCGCACTTCACGATCAGCACGCGACCCGCGTACGTGGTGAGGAGCTCGAGCAGCGGCGGGGTCAGCTGGTCGAGACGGAAGACGCGTCCGGCGTCGGAGCGTCGTGCAGGATCGGCGAGCAGGACGTCGGCCGTCGAGGTCGGGGTGAGCGCGTCGGCCACCAGGAGCGTGGCGCCAGGAACGTTGTGACGGGCCATCGCCAACCTGACCCGGTCGATGTCGCTGCCGATCACTCCTCGAATGCCGCTGACCCGCACGAGTTCTCGCAACTCCGCACCGATCGAGCAGGTCACGTCGTGGACCACCGCGCCGTCGAAGCGCGCGGCGATCTCGGCTGCCCGGTGAGCCGAGACCGCCGACGCCGTCGCCTGCTGGAGGGCGTCATCGGTGAACAGCATGTCGCCGGACTCGCGAAGCTTGCCGGCGGCACGACGCCGGCATCGGACCGTCTCGATGAGCGCGGCGTCGTGCGGTGCGTAACGGCTACGCGCCTCTGTGATGTCGGCGAGCATCGACGCCGGGGTCAGCGCGAGGGCCGAGACCATCTCCAACGCCTTCTCGCCGTGCCGCGACCGTAGGAACGCGACGTCGTCGAGGGTGAAGGAGTAGCTCATGATCCAGCAGGCTACCGGCGCGCGATTCTGTAGAAGTCGTCGGCGCTATGACCCGCTGACTTCTACCGATCGCGATCACTCGGGCTTGTAGCCGCTCACCACGACGTTGTAGAAGAACTTCGGCGGCACGATCTTGCGCAGCACGTTCTCGTCGAGCCAGGTCAGGCGCTTCCAACCGCCGAAGGCGAAACGCGCCCAGCCCCAGCCCAGCTTCTCCGGCGGGACCGCGGCCTCGAAGGTGCGGACCGGCCAGCCGAGCATCGCGGCGGCGAGTTCCTCGGTGGCGGTGGAGACCTTGGCGGCTCCGGCGGAGCGGGCGATGCCGGCGAGCTCGTCCGGATCGAAGGTGTGGATGTCGACGACGGCCTCGAGCGCGGCCGCACGCGAGGACTCGTCGAGCTCCTCCTGCGGGCGCCGCCAGCTCTGCAGCGGGCCGAACCTGGTGACGTTGGTGGTGATCGCCCACGTCGCACGGCTCATCCAGCGGGCGTAGAAGTCGCCGATGGTCGACGGCTCGCCGGCGAAGATGAACCGGCCACCCGGCTTCAGCACGCGAAGCACCTCACGCAGCGCCAGTTCGACGTCCGGGATGTGGTGCAGCACGGCATGTCCGACGACGAGATCGAAGGTGTTGTCGTCGTAAGGGATCTTCTCGGCGTCGGCGACGCGGCCGTCGACGTCGAGGCCCAGGTTCTCGGCGTTGCGCAGCGCGACCTTCACCATGCCCGGCGACAGGTCGGTGACCGAGCCCTTCTCGGCCACGCCGGACTGCATGAGGTTCAGCAGGAAGAAGCCGGTGCCGCAACCGAGTTCCATCGCACGCTCGTACGGCAGCTCATCGTCGGCGGCGACGGCGTCGAACCGTCCGCGCGCGTACTCGATGCAGCGTTCGTCGAAGCTGATGGACCACTTCTCGTCATAGGTCTCCGCCTCCCAGTCGTGGTAGAGCACCTGGGCGAGCTTGGTGTCCTTGAGCGCGGCCTGGACCTGCTCCTCGGTGGCGTGCGGGTTCGGCGCCGGATCGATACCCGGATTGGAGTCGGTGGTCATGATCGTTTTCCTGTCGCGTGTGTGATTTCTGGGGTGAAGGTCTGGTGACCGGCGGCACTCGGATCGGGGCTCAGCGCCCGATGAACTCCGCCTTGCCGGGGCCGTTCTCCACGAACGACCTCATGCCGATGGCCCGGTCCTCGGTGGAGAACAACGCGGCGAAAAGCTGTTCCTCGATCTTGAGACCGGTGTCGAGATCGACGCCGAGCCCCTGGTCGACGGCCTTCTTGGCGGCGGCGATGGCCACCGTGGCGGCGTTTGCGAACTGTCCGGCCCAGGCGAGTGCGGCGTTGTACACCTCGTCGGGCGCGACGACCTCGTCGACGAGCCCGATCTGCAGGGCTTCCTCCGCGTCGACGAACCGGCCGGTGAAGATGAGGTCCTTGGCCTTCGACGGACCGATGAGTCGCGCCAGGCGCTGCGTGCCGCCTCCGCCGGGGATCACGCCGAGCAGCACCTCGGGCACGCCGAGCTTGGCGTTGTCGCCGGCGATGCGCCGGTCGGCGCCGAGCGCGACCTCGAGGCCGCCGCCGAGTGCATAGCCGGTGATCGCCGCGACCGTCGGCTTCGGGATCTCGGAGATGACGCCGAGGTCGCGCTGCAGGCGACCGGCGACCTTGCTCATCTCCGCGTAGGAGAGGTCGTTCATCTCCTTGATGTCGGCGCCGGCGGCCAGCACCTTCGGGCCGCCGTAGACGACGACGGCCTTGATGTCGTCGCGCACCGAGGCCTCCTCGGCAGCGGCACGCAGTTCGGCCTGCACCTGACGGCTCAGCGCGTTCATCGGCGGCCGCGAGATGAGGATGGTCCCCACGCCGGGATGGGCGTCGGACGTCTCGAGGGTCACGAACTCAGGCATTCTCGAAGGCTACCGTCTGGTAAGTCGGGGTGGTGCGGCCAGCCCGGACAAGCCCCGCCGGGCGCCGGTCCGACCTACAGTGGCCTCATGGCGAAGGACGAGGCTTCCGCAGGTGAACCCGTCGAACTCGAGGTCGGCGGGCGCACCATCCGGTTGACGAGTCCCGATCGCGTCTATTTCACCGAGCGCGGCGAGACCAAACTCGACCTCGCGGAGTACTACCTGTCGGTGGGTGACGGCATCGTCCGCGCCCTGCGGGACCGCCCCTGCATGCTGCATCGCTTCCCCAAGGGCGTCAGCGGCAACAAGGTGCACCAGAAACGAGTCCCCGCGGGCGCACCCGACTGGCTGGAGACCACCGAGATCTATTTCCCGCGGTACGGGCGCACCGCCGACGAACTGTGCGTCACCGAGCTCGCGTCGGTGATCTGGGCCGTGCAGATGTCGACCGTCGAGTTCCACCCCTGGAACTCGCGGCGCTCAGATCCCGAGTCACCCGACGAATGGCGCATCGACCTCGACCCGATGCCCGACTGCGACTTCGCGCGCATCCGCCGGGTCGCGCACGTGGTCCATGAGGTGCTCGACGAGCTGGGCATGCGCGGCTTCCCGAAGACATCCGGCGGACGCGGCATGCACGTCTACGTCCGCATCGCGCCCGAGTGGGGGTTCCCGCAGGTCCGACGCGCCGCGCTCGCGTTCGCGCACGAGGTGGAACGCCGCGCCCCGAAGGACGTGACGACGACGTGGTGGCGCAAGGACCGCGACCCCGCGGCGGTGTTCGTCGACTACAACCAGAACACCCGCGACCACACGATGGCGGCGGCCTACTCGGTGCGCGGCAACCAGCGCGCGACGGTGTCCACCCCGGTGCGCTGGGAGGAGATCGACGACATCGAACCCGACGACTTCACCATCGCCACCGTGCCCGCGCGCTTCGCCGAACTCGGCGACCTGCACGAGGAGATCGACGACATCGAGCACCGGATCGACACGCTGCTCGAATGGGCCGACCGGGACGACATCGCCGAGGAGGCCGAGGACGAGGTCGCCGACCTCGATCGGTGACCGGCTACCGGCTCAGAGGGTGATCTCCGGCGGCTTCTGGTCGCCGAGGGTGCGGAAGTAGTCGTCAGAGCCCGGGAAGCTCAGCCCCTGCAGTCCCGCGCCCGGCGTGATGTCGGGCAGGATCGGAGAGATCGACCGCTCGGCGGCGAGCAACTGCTCGACCGTGTCGAAGCCGCTCACGTAACTCAGCTGCGCCCAGGTGGGCGGGAGCAGGAAGTGCTTTCCCGACGACCACAACTCGAGTGCCTTCGACGCGGCGATCCAGTCGGCGACCTCCGCCTCGCTGGTCTCGGCGTCGGCGTGCTGCCCCTCGGGCATCGCGGCGAGGAAGAAGCGCGTGTCGTAGCGGCGCTTCTCGTTGACCGGGGTGATCCAGTGCGCGAGCGGGCTGAGCAGGTCGGCGCGCAGCGTGAGACCCCTCGAGGTGAGGAACTCGGCGAACGACAGCGACTTCTCCACGAGCCGCTTCCGCTCGTCGGCCAGGGTGCCGGGGTCGGCGAACGCGCCGTCGGCGGTGGTCGCGAGCAGGACGCCGCACTCCTCGAAGGTCTCGCGCACCGCCGCGCACACGAGCGCCTGGGCGAGTTCGGCCTCCGCGTTGAACCGCTCAGCCCACCACTGCGCGTCGGGACCGGTCCAGGCCACGTGGGCTCCGACATCGCGCTTGTCGACGCCGCCACCCGGGAAGACGGTCATGCCGCCGGCGAAGGCCATCTGCTTCACGCGACGCTGCAGGAACACCTCGATGCCGTCGGCGGAGTCCCGGACCAGCACGACGGTCGCGGCGTCACGCAGCGGCGCGGGCGCGGACACCGCCTCGGTGGCCGGATCGGTCGAAGTCATCAGTTACCTCCTGCTCGACGATGACCGCCCGCGCGGCGACGGCGTCGAGCGAAGTACCGGCCGTCGACCTTGTCGAGGACGATCTGCTGCCGGAAGGCCTCGGTGAGGTTCTCGCTCGTGAGCACCTCCTCGAGGAGGCCCTGCGCGACCACCCCGCCCTCGGACAGGATCAGCGCGTGCGTGAATCCCTCCGGGATCTCCTCCACATGATGGGTGATCAGCACGATCGCAGGGGCGTCGGGGTCGGCGGCAAGGGTGGAGAGACGGTCGACGAGTTCCTCGCGGCCGCCGAGGTCGAGGCCCGCGGCCGGCTCGTCGAGCAGCAGCAGTTCGGGGTCGGTCATCAGGGCGCGGGCGATGACGACACGCTTGCGCTCGCCCTCCGACAACGTGCCGAAGGTGCGGTCGGCGAGATGCTCGGCGCCCATCGACTCCAGCGACTCGACCGCCTGTGCCCGGTCCATCTCGTCGTACTTCTCGCGCCAGCGGCCCAGCACGGCGTAGCCGGCCGAGATGACGACGTCGCTGACGATCTCGTCGTCGGGCACGCGGTCCACGAGGGCGGGGCTCGCGACGCCGATGCGGGTGGCGAGCTCGCGGATCTCGATCCGGCCGAGCTTCTCGTTCAGGACGTAGGCGGTTCCCGACGTGGGGTGGATCTCCGCACCCGCGAGACGCAGAAGCGTCGTCTTGCCGGCGCCGTTGGGTCCGATGATGACCCAGCGTTCGTCCAGCTCGACCTGCCAGGACAGGGGGCCCACGAGGGTTTTTCCACCACGGACGATCGCGACGTCGCGGAAGTCGATCAAGAGGTCGGGGTCGGATTCGATCACGCCCCCTATCCTGCCTCACCGACCGGGCTTCGTTTGTCTACGCCTCCCGTGTCGGGACATGTGGGCCACGCCTCCTCTGCAGCGTTCCGGGAATAGTCGGCCACTCCCCGACGGTTGACCGGAGACGTGACGTCTCGACAAGTACCTCTCTCGATCCTCGACCTCGCCTACGTCGGCCGCGACGAAACCGTCGCGCAAAGCTTCGCCGCCAGTGTCGATCTCGCACAGCACGCGGAGAAGTGGGGGTACAAGCGGATCTGGTACGCCGAGCACCACAACATGTCGACGATCGCCTCGTCGGCGCCCGCGGTGCTGATCGCGCACATCGCCGCACACACCTCGACCATCCGTCTCGGTGCGGGCGGCGTGATGCTGCCGAACCATTCCCCGCTGACCATCGCCGAGCAGTACGGCACCCTTGCCGAGCTGCACCCCGGGCGCATCGACCTCGGCCTCGGCCGGGCGCCGGGCACCGACCAGCAGACGTTCGCCGCACTCCGGCGGACCGTCGCGTCGGCCGACCGTTTCCCGCACGACGTCCTCGAGCTCCAGGCGTTCCTCGGCGACGAGTCCCGCATCGAGGGCGTGCGGGCCACGCCCGGCGCCGGGACGCACGTGCCGATCTACATCCTCGGGTCGTCGCTGTTCGGCGCACAGCTCGCCGCAGCCCTCGGTCTCCCCTACGCTTTCGCCTCGCACTTCGCACCGCAGGCGCTGCTCGACGCGGTCCGGCTGTACCGCCGCGAGTTCCGACCATCGGAACACCTGTCGGAGCCGTACGTGATCGCCGGGGTCGGCGCGATCGCCCACGAGGACGCCGAGGTCGCGAGGGAGCAACTGCTCATCGCGAAACGGCAGCGCGTCTCGTTGCTGTTCGGGCGTGGCGGACGAAAGTTCACCGACGAGGAGGCCGACGCCATCCTCTCCACGCCGCAGGGCCGGCAGGTCGACGAGATGCTGCGCTACGCCGGGATCGGCACCCCGCAGGAGGTTCGCGACTACCTCGGCTGGTTCGCCGACCACGCCGACGCCGACGAGCTGATCGTCGCCTCGGTGGCGCCGAGCCGCGACGTGTGGCTGGGCACCTTCGAGCACCTCGCACCGGCGAAGTCACCGGTGGCCGTGGGCAATTGAGCGTCTAGGGCTCGAGTCGGAAGTCCTCGAAGTCGAATCCGGGCACCACGACGCAGCTGACGAGCGAAGGCTCGTCGCCGAGAGCCGTGGCGCGCTGCCACACCCCGGGCGGGACCAGGGCCTGCGGTTGCTGCCCGGCGTCGGTGTCGGGGCCGACGAGGATCGGCTCCGGCTCGCCGGGGACGTCTCCGTCCCCGCCCAGGTCCAACCGGACGGGCGCGCCGCGGTGGTACAACCAGATCTCCGAGCTGCGGACGGTGTGCCATGCGGACTGCTGTCCTGGCATCAGCACGAAGTAGATCGCGGTGCCGGCGGCGCGATCGCCGGGGTATCCCGCGGGCAGGGCCGACTGCGGGATCGTCGTCGTGCTCCGCCAGGTCTCCCGGAACCACCCGCCCTCGGGATGGGGTTGCAGATCGAGGTTTCTCACCCAGTCCGGCAGCGTTTCGTCGCTCATCTGTCCCCTGTCGCGCGGTCCGACCGTTTCCGCCGATGATCTCAGGTCCGGGCCACCTGTGCGATGACAGTCACCGAACCCGGCGCGATCTCGGTGAACCCGGCGTCGCGCACCGCGACCGCATGTCCCGCGGCGTCGGCGGCGAGCAGTCCTCGCCACCGGTCCGGGGTCGCCTCGCGAACGGCCAGTGGACACCCGGCGATCCGCCACCGCACCGTCTCCTCCGGAGTGAGCAGCTTCACCGCGAGCATCGCGGCGTGCCCGACCTGCGCGGCGAGCTTGCCGACCGTCATGTCGAGTTCGGGATTGGTCCACAGCACGACGCCACCCGCCGGCGGATCGGTCGGCAGCTCACCCTCGACCTCGGTGCCGCCGATCTGCAGCTTCTTGATCCGGCGGTCGAGATCGCCGACCCGACCGGGCACGAAGGCGCGCGCCTGGGCGCTGCCCTCCGACGCGGTCACGCCCCACACCTCTTGTGCGGCAGCCCATTGCGCCCCTCGAGCCCGCCGGGCGATCTTGCGGATGCGCGCGTTGCACCAGTCGTCCATCGCAGTTGCCCAGGGTCCGTCGCCGGCCGCCCGGTCGTCGAGGCACAGCAGGGCGACGGCTCGCGCGGCGGCGGTCAGCAGGTCGGTGCGGTCGGGCGGATCGTTCTTCTCGATACGCAGCACCATCGGCATCGCGAGGACGGCCGCGGGATCCTCCGGATCCTCACCGCCGCCGACGTACCCGACGAGGCGCCGGTGGTTGGCGACGATCGCCTCCGGAGAGGCCGGCACCGCCGCACCACTCTCCCGCGCGGTGTCGTCGGATCCTGCCAACTGCGATTCGACGGTCGGTGGTGTCAGATCGTCGCTCATACGTCACCCCTGCTTCTCGGCATCGGTCACCACAAAGACATACCGGCAGCCGCCCTGCGACTGCCGGTACATGGTTGCTCGTCTCAGCCCAGCGGGACGCGACGGAGGACGCCGTCGGCAGCGTCCGCTGCCTCGATCTCGTCGCGCGACACCCCGAGGATGAACAGCACGGCGTCGAGGAACGGATGGTTGAGGGTCGCGTCGGCGACCTCCCGCAGCGCGGGTTTGGCGTTGAACGCGATGCCGAGCCCGGCGACGCTGAGCATGTCGATGTCGTTGGCACCGTCACCGACCGCGATGGTCTGTTCCATCGGCACGCCGACCTGGTCGGCGAACGTGCGCAGCGCACGCGCCTTGCCCATCCGGTCGACGACCTCCCCGATCACGCGGCCGGTGAGCTTTCCGTCGACGATCTCGAGGGTGTTGGCCCGCACGAAGTCGAGTTCGAGTTCGTGCGCGAGGCCGTCGATCACCTGGCGGAATCCGCCGGACACGAGACCGCAGTGGAATCCGAGACGATGCAGCGTGCGGATCGTCGTGCGAGCACCGGGGGTGAGCTGCAGCGACTCCGCGACCTCGTCGATGACGCTCGCGTCGAGCCCGGCCAGGGCCGCGACTCGCTCGTGCAGCGACTGCTCGAAGTCGAGTTCTCCGCGCATGGCGCGTTCGGTGACCGCGGCGACCTCGGCCTCGCGACCGGCCTTGGCGGCCAGCATCTCGATGACCTCGCCCTGGATGAGCGTGGAGTCGACGTCGAAGACGATGAGGCGCTTGGCCCGGCGGGCCAGACCGCCCCGCTCGACGGCGATGTCGACCGAGTGCTTGGCGGCGACCTCGGCGAGACCCTTGCGGAGCGCGGCATCGGCGGCGACCCCGCCCCGGCCCGCCACGCTCACCATCAGCTCGAGACCCGTCAACGGGTAGTCGGCGATGCCGCGGATGGAGTCGATGTTGCCGCCCTGCGACGCCAGTTCGCCGGCGACCGCGCTGAACGCGGTCGCGGTGACCGGGCTGCCGAGCATCACGACCGCGTGCGACGACGGCGGCCGGCTCTCCGGATCGGCGCCGATCTCGACGCGGACGTCGAAGCCGATCGAGGCCATCGCCTGCTCGACGACGTCCTGAAGTGCTTCGGGATCACCGGTGGCGGACACCAGCACGCCGAGTGTCAGCTGGCCCCGGATCACGACCTGTTCGACGTCCAGCAGTGCAACGGCCTGACCGGCCAGGGCCCCCATGAGAACGGAGGTGACCCCTGGCCGGTCGGGTCCGGTGACCGTGAAGAGAACAGTCGTGCCGGTAGTGCCTGTTGAGTCGTTGCTCACCGGTCAGCGCGGATCGGCATCCGGCGACCCCTCGTGCGACCCGACGGTGAACGGCTCGCGACGAGCTTCCTCGAGCTGACGGTCGTGGCCCGCGCTGTGGCCCAGACCGACGTGGGCCTCGGCACGCATCCGCTCGATCATGTGCGGGTAGTGCAGCTCGAAGGCCGGACGCTCCGAACGGATGCGGGGCAGCTCGGTGAAGTTGTGACGCGGCGGCGGGCACGAGGTGGCCCACTCCAGCGAGTTGCCGAAGCCCCACGGATCGTCGACGGTCACGACCTCGCCGTAGCGGTAGCTGCGGAAGACGTTCCACAGGAACGGCAGGGTCGACAGGCCGAGGATGAACGCACCGACGGTTGAGATGGTGTTCAGGGTGGTGAAGCCATCCGACGGCAGGTAGTCGGCGTAGCGGCGCGGCATGCCCTCGTTGCCCAGCCAGTGCTGGACCAGGAAGGTCATGTGGAAGCCGATGAAGGTCAGCCAGAAGTGGATCTTGCCCAGGCGCTCGTCGAGCATGCGTCCGGTCATCTTCGGGAACCAGAAGTAGATGCCCGAGTAGGTGGCGAACACGATGGTGCCGAAGAGCACGTAGTGGAAGTGGGCGACCACGAAGTAGCTGTCGGACAGGTGGAAGTCCAGCGGCGGGCTCGCGAGCAGGACGCCGGTCAGACCACCGAAGAGGAAGGTCACGATGAAGCCGACGGCGAACAGCATCGGCGACTCGAACGTGATGTGTCCTCGCCACATCGTGCCGATCCAGTTGAAGAACTTCACGCCGGTGGGCACCGCGATCAGGAACGTCATGAAGGAGAAGAACGGCAGCAGGACGGCGCCGGTGACGTACATGTGGTGCGCCCACACCGCGGCCGACAGGGCGGCGATGGCGAGGGTGGCGTAGATCAGACCCGAGTAACCGAAGATCGGCTTACGCGAGAAGACCGGGAAGACCTCCGAGACGATGCCGAAGAACGGCAGCGCGATGACATACACCTCGGGGTGTCCGAAGAACCAGAACAGGTGCTGCCACAGGATGACGCCGCCGTTGGCGGGGTCGTACAGGTGGGCGCCGAACTGGCGGTCGACCTCGAGGCCCAGCAGGGCGGCGGTCAGCAGCGGGAAGATCAGCAGGATCAGGACGCTGGTCACCAGGATGTTCCAGGTGAAGATCGGCATGCGGAACATCGTCATGCCGGGGGCACGCAGGCAGATCACGGTGGTGATCATGTTGACCGCACCGAGGATGGTGCCCAGACCGGACACACCCAGGCCCATGATCCACAGGTCGGCGCCGAGGCCGGGGCTGTGGACCGCGTCGGTCAGCGGCGTGTAGGCGGTCCAACCGAAGTCGGCGGCACCACCCGGGGTGATGAAGCCGGCGAGGGCAACGGTGGAGCCGAAGACGAAGAGCCAGAAGCCCAGCGCGTTGAGGCGCGGGAAGGCGACGTCAGGCGAGCCGATCTGCAGCGGCAGCACGAAGTTGGCGAAGCCGATGACGATCGGGGTGGCGTACATCAGCAGCATCACGGTGCCGTGCATCGTGAAGAGCTGGTTGAACTGCTCCGTGGACAGGAACTGCATGCCCGGGTGTGCGAGCTCGCCACGCATCAGCAGCGCCATGAGGCCGCCGATCAGGAAGAACGCAAAGCACGCAGAGATGTACATCATGCCGATCAGCTTGTGATCGGTCGTGGTCAGCAGCTTGTAGATGAACGAACCCTTGGGCTGATAGCGCTCCGGGAATGGACGCACTGGAGCCACTTGCGTGGTGGGTTGGTCTACCGCGGTCACAGATCCTCCTCTTGCCCGAGCTCGACGCCGAACCCCTTCGGACGCCGGTCGGCACATGAACAAACCGAGCGCTGGGTACTGATCCTAAACCCTTCCCGACGCCCGGGCCGACCGGGTCCTACGATCTGTCGTATTTCCGACCCGGGCGACCACATCGACCGTGCTCAAAGCCATTTCCCCGCGACGCGCCAATGGGCTCCGGCACCCCTCCGGGATGGGTGGCCGACGGTCGCGCGGCCACCGGGGAAAGCCTACGCCCGGCGCGATGTGGCCGGTGCTAGGTTGGGCGGGTGCAGAGCAGGGGTAGGAGTATGCGGAAGCGCGCGATCTGTGCGGCAGCTCTTCTCGGTGTGGTCATCGCGGCGTCGGCGGGATGTTCCGGCGACGAGCCGTTGACCACGCCCGACGGCTCCCCCATCTCCACCACCGTCACACGGGTGGCCGAGGTCAACATCGTCTCGGCCGACCGCGACTACGCGAAGACCTGCCTGGCCCCCACCGCCGCCGACCCCGGCGCCTCCGACGTCACCCGCATCGTGGTGACCGATCCGACGCTGCTCGATGCGCTCTGCGCCCTCGGCATCGGCGACAAGGCGGTCGCGGTGACGGCCGCGCCGGGCTCCGTTCCCGCTTATCTCGGCCCCCAGTTGAACGCGGTGCCGACGATCGGGACCACGCCCGACGCCGCCGCGGTCTCGGAGGCCGATGCCGATCTCGTCCTGACCACCCCGCAGACCACGTCGTCGGCGAGGCCGTTCGGGGCGGTGCGCGCGGTCACGATCCCGGACGGGACATGGCAGGAGCAGTTCCAGGCGGTGGCCGACGCGGTCGGTCGCAGCGAGGCGGGACGCGCACGACTCGCCGAGTTCTCGACCGAGGCCCACAAGACCGGCAGGCGGATGGACGCCTCCCACACGCAGGTGTCGCTGGTCCGGTTCGGCCCGGACTCGGAGACCATCGCCGGCACCGACACCTTCGCCGGGCAGATCCTTGCCGAGATCGGCGTCCAGCGGCCGGCCGCGCAGCGGGTGCCCGACTCCTTCCCCGTCGACTCGGAGGACTTCCGCGACGCAGAGGGCGACCTCATCTATGTGAGCTGGGAAGGCGAGGAAGGCCAGAGACACGCCGAGAAGGTTCTCCTCAGCGACGAGTGGCTGAACCTGGGCGCCTCGATGTGGAAGCGCGTCCTCGCCGTCAACGACCAGATCTGGTACGACTCGTCCGGCCTGGCGGCCGCGTGGCTGGTGCTCAACGACGTCAAGCGCTCACTCGACGGCAACTCCTGAGCTGGATGCGTAAGTCCGTGGCCTCCGGCTACGCTTCTTCACATGCTGGTGACTCGAGTCACCAGCCCCCGATCCCGAGACCGACACCGCTCGGCCTCCCCCTGCTCGTTCCGGCTCACCGCTACAGTTGGACCAACTGACCAGGTTCGACCGGTTCAAGCCGCAGAGCGCTGAGCGCGCGAGGTCACTCGTTCTCGACCTCCGTCGTCGCCACCTCATCACTGAACATTGCGATAGGAAAGTAAACGTGTCACGAACGGGCAAAGGTGTGACGAGCGCAGACGTCGCGCGGCACGCAGGAGTATCACGGACGACCGTCTCGATGGTGCTCAACAACAACGACACGGCCATCAGCGAGGCGACCCGCGCTCGGGTGCTCGCAAGCGCCCGCGCACTTTCCTATGTCCCGAATCGATACGCGGCCAACCTTCGGGGAAAGCAGTCGCACCTGATCGTCATGACCGATCCGGGGCTCGACCAGAGCAACCCCATCGACCGGTTCGCGGTGCGGCTCCAACGGGCGTTGGAAGCGCGAGGACTGAGATTCGAACGTGTTCGCGAACTCGAGGCCGATACCGATGAGATCGTTCGCCGCTGGACGGAACACCGCCCGTGGATGCTGCTCTCGATTCTGTCCCGGGTCAACGAGCGCATGGCCGATGCGCTGCGAGCCCAGGGGGTCCGCCAGGTCATGATCGCCTCGGATGCCGAAGTCGGCTGGGCGTCGACGATGCGGGTGCGCTCCGATGTCGGGTTGCTGGCCGCCAAGCACATCGTCACAGACCTCAATCACCGGGACATCGCACTGATCAGACCCGCCCACGACACCCCGCTCGAGCCGATCCTCCAGCAGTACGACGAGCTCGAGCACTACGCGACCGAGAAGGGAGCCAAGGTACGCACATATCACCTCCCGCTCAACCGCGACGACTTCATCAGCCTGGTACGACAGTGGCGAATCGAGGGGTCGCTACCGACCGCGGTCTACGCCCACGACGACGTCTACGCGATAGCTCTCCTGAATGCGCTCGAGAACCAGTCGATCTCGGTTCCCGAGCATGTCACTCTCGTCGCCACGCAGTACACCAACCTCGGTCGGCTGATCACGCCGAGCATCACGACCATCAGCCCGGACCTGGACACCTACGCCGAGACACTCGCCTCCGAGGTCGCCAGGCTCCACGCCGCGGACAGCGACGAGGTCGTGTCGATCAACCCCAGCGTCCAGGCGCGCATCAACATCGAGGAGTCCTCGGACTTCCCACGCATCAGTGAACCCACTTTCCGAGGTCCCAACCCCCGAACCGACCAGCCGTGATGTCCGAGGTACCGCCGCCGGTCCAACCACGGCGAGTCGAGCCGCCCGCCACCCGGTGAGCGGGGCCGGCGGCCCCGGAGACGACCGGCTCCAGGTCGTCACCTCGTCATGCACTCGGCGCCGATCAGACGGCAACCGATCGCTCCCGGCGAAACCCTGACGCCCGCTCCGGGCAAGACCGCCGTAAGAACATTCGCACAGCGGGAGACCGACGACCGATCGCGGTGGCCCACGCCGAGCCGGATGGATGCGAGACGGCCCAGACGGGACCGCCCGATCGCGGGTCGGCCGACGCCCCCGGTCGCCACAACCAACCGCGTGATCGATCAACAGACCAATTCCCTTGTGCCTCAAGAAGATTCGGCCGAAGCCCGCACACGAGCCCTCCCATACCCGACGGCGGATCAGCCGAACGAGCGCGCGAGCACTTTTCGCCCACACCTTCACGAGCGCGTTCGCTGACACGTGACAACTCTCCATTGGGAAGCCCCCCACTCCCTGAGCGCAAGCGGCCCGGACCTCTCCGCAAGAGATCACCAAGATGACCGTCTCCCACCAGGTTTGATGATGCAGACCATAACAGTCTCCCACCACCCCCACAGCCCAACATTCAGTGACACGTAACCGCACGTTCACCTTGATCGCCAGTCGCGCCGAGCGGACCAGCAACGACTGTGGGCTATAAGCGCAGGTCAGATGGGCTCAGACTGCCGACCATCGGCCTTTCCGTCGGCTTCCCCACCTATTGACACGTGTCAGTGATGTCGATCACCAATCCCTCATTCAGGTTGGCGTAGGCCTGTCAGCCCCGGTAATACTTGCTTCGCAGTCAATCGTCTGCTGTCCCACAAGGACATTCAGCGAATTCGGATTGCGCCTGAGGCGCCATATCGGCCGTCGGCCAGCACTTCACCTCGCGGCTCGACGCGACTACTCGCGTCGTCGAATCGATCGCCGCAACTTTCACGAAAGGAAGATCTCATGTCTCGATCATCTGTTCTCCGCAGACGAGCCATCGCCGGCCTGACCGCCGCAGCATCGATCGCGCTCACCGCCTCCGCCGTCTCTTCACAGGCACTGGCCGTGCCGTCTCCGGACCGTCCCTCGGCAACGAGTTCGACCCACTCCACGCCGCAGTGGGCAAAGATCCCGCACAGCATTCCCGAGTCCCAGCTCTCGAGCACCTACACCGAGGTTCTCGAGAAGCAGAAGGTCATCCCGTCACCCTGGGATCTCGAGATAGCCAAGGGATTCGTCGCGTGGGTCATGCCGCCCACGCCGGAGGACAACAAGCTCTTGCAGCCGGGGCTGCAGAACAACCTCCCGTTGGCGAAACTCGGTGTCGCGCTTCGCTATCAGAGCACGCCGGTCGGAGGCTACAACGAACTGGGCGGAATGATCGCCTACAACCGCGGCGCGACCGTCGCCGCGAACACCCCTTTCCTCACCACCGACAGCGACTGGACGAACCGCAACGGCAGGGAGAACTGGGCGTTCCCGAAGATCAAGGGCAACTTCACCGGCATCCCGGAATCAGGACACACGTTCACCGCCTCCGGTCCCAACTGGTCGGTGTCGGTGACAACCCGCCCCGCACCGAAGGGCGCGCAGCTCGCCATCCCGGGCTTCCTCCCCCGGCTTCTCACCTTGGAGCAGGTCGACGCGAACGGCCGAACGATCACCTCGACCTTCTTCGGTCGACGTCATATCGATGTCTCCAAGCTCATGCCGGTGATCGTGGACGTCAAGACAACAGGCAGCAGCCAATTGACCTCGCTCATGCCCACGGGCACCTTCCCCGGGTTCATCGCCGACCCGGCGGGGATGTCACTCGAGACCACGTCAGGAGCGCCGCGATGAATCCGCGCCGTCAGAGAACCCTGATCCGTATCGCCGCCGTCGTCGCGTCCGCCGGCATCCTCGGCACCACCGCGGCCCTCAGCGTGCCCACCGCCGACGCGGTTCCCAGCGAGTGGATGAACGCGCAGGCGACCATCCCCGAGTCCAACCTGTCACCGCAAGAGATCGAAGCCGGCCGGAAGGTCACTTCGGTCCCCGCGGTGTGGGACATCCATACCGACGGGATGCTCGTCTGGGACATGCCGGCAGGCCCCGACGACATCGGCGCGCTGTCGCCGTCTCTGCGCCCGGGAGCCACTCCGACACGAAAGACCGCCTGGTTCGCCGGCTACGACCGATCCACCGTGGGGCCCTACAAGGAGTTCGGCGCGCTTCTGCAGTACCGCAATTCCGGTGGCTACCGCCTCAACATCCCGTTCCTGCCGGTGTCCACTGCCGAGAGCATGGTGTCCGCACGCGAAATGGCCGGAACACCGAAGGTGATCGGCACGTTCAGCGAGGAACGCTTTCGGCCGGGCAACACCGTCGTCGCCAAGGGAGACGGATGGTCGATCACAGCGCGGGTCGAAACACTCACGGGCCAGTCGGGGCCGACGCCTCCGCTCATGGCCGATTTCACCTCTCTTCCCTTCGAACAGAGCATGTTCCGGGTCGAACACGCAACCAAGGACGGTCGGCGTTGGGTTCAGGACAAGAAGGTCAAGGCCACACTGCCACCGTCGTCCCTGACGGCAATTCGTGTGCACGTCACGACCGTCGGAAGTCCGCAACTCCGCCGACTGGTGCCGTCGGGCACCTATACCGGCGTCTACATCCCCACTGCCGCGTTCGAGATCTATGGGGTGAACCCGAGATGACCACACCGTGTACCGATCAGAAATGGCGCGACCCGACGCTGCTCCTGCGTCCCACTGTTCTCATCGCTCCGCTGTGCACCTTCTTGGGTTACCTGCTGGTCCAACTCACCACGCTCGGCATCTTCTGGGCCACCGGCTTGATCGTGATGCTGGTCGTCCTGCCGATCCTCGATCTGGTGATCGGCAAGCAGAGCTGGAACCCGCCGGAAGAGATATTCGCCGAACTTCAGGAACGAAAGTTCTACCGCTGGTGCACTTATGCCTACCTGCCGGCCCAGTTGGCGTCGTTCGTCTTCGGAGCCTGGTGCATCGCAACCCAACCCATGGGGCCGCCCGAATACCTGGCGATGTCCTCGACCGTGGGCATCGCCGTCGGTGTCGGTATCGGCGCCGCTCATGAGTTGACCCATCAGAACAATCGCACCGAGCAGGTGATCGGATACCTGATCCTGATGCAGGCCGGCTACGCGCACTTCGCATTGCAGCACACGCACTTTCATCATCGTCTCGTCGCGACGCCCGCGGACTGCTCGAGCGCTCGATTCGGCGAGAGCCTGTGGAGGTTCCTCCCCCGGAGCATCATCGGCAGTGTGAAGAATTCGTTCAGCGTCGAGAGGAGGCGCCTCGCCGGAAACCCGAGCGTGCTGCGGCGAATCCTTCACAACAGGATCATCGTGTGCGGGCTGGGCACGGTGGCCCTCTTCGGCGCAACCATCGCGGTCTTCGGCTGGTCGTTGCTCCCGTACTGCTTGCTACAGGCGGCGATCGGCATTCTCATCCTGGAAGCGGCCAACTACATCGAACACTACGGACTCCTGCGTGGACGACGCCTCGATGGACGTTTTCGGCCGTGTCTTCCCGAGGACAGCTGGAACAGTGACCACCTGGTGAGCAACGTCTTCCTGTTCAAGGTGCAACGCCACAGCGATCACCACGCTCACCCCAAACGCCGCTACCAGTGCCTGCGCACCTTCGACGACGTGCCACAGCTACCGGCCGGGTACTCGGTCATGATGCTCACGTCGCTCGTCCCGCGGTTGTGGAGGCGGGTGATGGACGAACGTCTCCTGGTGGGATCGCTGTCCGGGCACATCTGCAGCGTGAACATGTACGAACCGCATCGGGCGAAGTCCGTGGCGAAGTACCGGAACCATCTGAACACCACCTGCGATGCCTGCCACGAGATCATCGGATCCGAGAACACACCGGTCCTTGCCCATGCGCTGGATCGGAGGGCGGCCGGATGAACGATCGGAAGCCGATGCTCTCGCGACGCTCTTTCCTGGCGGGAGCCACTGCAGCAGCGGCAGTGTCGATGATTCAGGCCACCGCATCGAAGTCGCCGGCATCGTCAGCGCCGAGCAGCCACCATCCGGCGATCGTCGTCGGAAGCGGGTTCGGAGGAGCCGTCGCCGCCGACCGGCTGACCGCGGCCGGTGTGCGTACGCTGCTGCTCGAGCGAGGCCGGGACTGGATGACACCGTCGAATCGATCCGTGGCGCCACACGGCTATGACCTGGCCAGTCCGGGATGGGTGTGGGACCCCGACACCGCCGGCCGAACCGGTTTCATGGCGATGGACAGGGCGCACTACGGCGGGGGAAGCCATGTCACCCTCACCGGTGTCGGGTTGGGTGGCGGATCGCTGGCCTACGCGGGAGCGACCGTCCGTCCGCCCCGGAAGTACTTCTCCAGCGTGCTCGGCGGTGTTCTCGGTCACGCGGAGATGGAGCCGGTGTTCGACCTGGTCACTCGGCGTATCGGCGCCGCCCCGGTGCCGGCGGACGTGTTTGCCGGCCCGGCCTTCGCCCACGCCAGAGTGTTCGAGGATCAGTTGCGTCGAGCGGGCTTTCCGGTGTCGCGCATCCCCGCGGCGTTCAACTGGGACATCGTCCGCGACGAGGTCGCGGGCAGGCGCGCACCCGGCCTCACAGGCGGCGATCTCCTCGTGCTGAACGGCGGCAAACGGTCGCTGCAGTTCAACTACCTGCAACGAGCGCGCCGCTCGGGCCGGCTCACCGTGGTGACCCGGCACGAGGTGGTGGGCATCTGGACCGACCGCGGACGTTACGTGGTCGAAGCCTCGGTCATCGGCGACTCTCGCCGTACCGGAAGGGTCGTCAGGTTCACCTGTGATCGGCTCTTCCTGGGCGCCGGCGCCGCGGTGACACCCGGTCTCATCCTCGGTTCGCAACGGTCTGGAGGACTGCCGAACTGCAACGAACACTGCGGAACGCTGGTCGGCGACAACGGAGACCAGGTCGTGGCGCGACCGGCGCCACGATCCGATCTCCCCACGAGCGCACCCGGGTTGTTCTCGAGTGCTTTCGTCGACGACGAGTCGGACCAGTTACCCACTCTCGTAGAGGGTTTCAGCGTTCCCCTGGCCCCGGGACTGGAGCCTCTGCTCGTCCAGTTCACCATGACCGCAGATTTCGAGAACCGCACCACCTGGCGATTCCGCGACGGCCGTCCGGAGCTGACGATCCCGGCCGCCATGACCAGCGGTGCGCGCGCCGCCGCACGCCGCATCCATCAGCGGATGGGTGGAGGACCGTCGGCCGATCTGGCCGGGACACCATTGGCATCGCTGCTGAACAGCACCGCGCATCTGTTGGGCGGAATGCCGCTGGGACGTGCGACCGACGCCAGTGGTCAGGTGATCGGTCACCGCGGACTCTACGTCGTGGACGGGTCACTGATCCACGGCTCCGCGGGTGGTGCGAATCCATCGCTGCTGATCGCGGCCGTGGCCGAGAAGTGCATGGATGCGGCAATCGGCTAGTTCGGCTCACGCACCCGCGCCGATGGCCGTCTGCCGACCCGCAACGACGCAGTTCGGACACCGACTCGCCTGCACCGCACGGTCGAGTCGGTGTCCGAGCGTCCTCCGGGATGTCCCCGGGCCGGGTGTCCCGACTCCTCATACGACCGGTGCGAGTGGGGCGATGCCGGATGAGGTGATCCCGGCCGGACGAAGTCCGTCGACTGCGCCGACGCAAAGGGTTCGAATCAGCGCCGTCGAAACTCTCATCCGCGTGGCGCCGACACATCAGGATCCCTGCATGACTGTCACCGACGAGTACCTGGCCAACAACGCCGAATATGCCAAGACCTTCTCCGGTCCCCTGCCGCTGCCGCCGAGCAAGCACATAGCCATCGTCGCCTGCATGGATGCACGCCTGGACGTCTACCGCGTCCTCGGCATCAAGGAAGGCGAGGCCCACGTCATCCGCAACGCCGGCGGCGTGGTCACCGCCGACGAGATCCGCTCGCTGGCCATCAGCCAGCGACTGCTCGGCACCACCGAGATCGTGCTGATCCATCACACCGACTGCGGCATGCTGACCTTCACCGACGACGACTTCAAGCGCGATATCCAGAACGAGATCGGCCAGAAACCGGAGTGGGCCGCGGAGTCGTTCACCGACGTCGACGAGGACGTCCGTCAGTCGCTCAACCGCATCAAGAACAGTCCGTTCATCACCAAGACCACCTCGCTGCGCGGCTTCGTCTTCGACGTCGCGACCGGACTGCTGCGCGAGGTCGACTGACGGTCACACCACGGACCGGGCACCCGCGCGGGGTGTGACCGGTCGGTCTGCATACGGGGTCTCGGTCAGTCGTCGGATCGCTTCACCGCATCGGGCGCGTTCTCCCGGGTCGCCATGCCGCCTTCGCGGCCGTGATCCTTCGGCCCCGGCGGGTCCTTGCGGACCTCCTCGGTGCCTTTCGCGTGTTCGGTCTTCCGATCGGACTTCCCCATGGGTGACTCCTCGTTCTCGCGCCCGCGGAACGCGGGTGGCCGATACCTCTGTCTTACCCCGTCGGAGGCGGGGAAAACCGGCTCTGCGGAATCCGGCCTGTCGGCCGCTGCCGATAGACTGGCGGTTGATTCTTCATGCCATCGCAACCGCAGCCCGGCGGCCCGGATTCCGCCACCACGCCCAGCCCACCCCTGCACGCCCTGTGGCGACCGGGTGTGGGGATGTCGGTGTGGGTCGACGGCGACCCGGCCGAGCTCGCCGAACCCTTGCGCGAGGTGCTCGGCAATCGCCGTTTCCGCAGCGAGATCCCGGTCATCGGCGAAGGCGACCGTCGACGGTTCGTGCGGGCCGCCACCCTGGGCATCACCACGGCGGTCGCGTTGCTGGACGCCTCGCGGACGGTCGAGGTCGTTGGTGACGTCCGCTGGTACCGGTATCTGCTCGACGGTGTGCGGTCCTTCGTCGCCGCAGGTGCGGTGGCCCCGACGGTGGCCCACGTCGCTGACGAGTGGCTGCTGCGGTGGGGTGCCGTCCCCACCCCCACGTGGCGCAGCTGGCATGCCGTCGCCCTGGGCTCCGCACCGGATGCGTTGCTGCACAACGGCACCGGTTCGGCGATCGACGACTTCCTGACCGAACTCGTCGACCACGAATGTCGCGCCGCGATCGAACGGTCCACCCCGAGGTGGGGACGGCCGGCGCCGGAGTCACCCGTGGTGCGAGCGCTCCTGCCCGGTCCCGATGCCGCCGCGCCCTGCTCGCCCGACCGCCTCTCACGGGCGGCGAGCAGCTGGCTGAAGTGGAACACCGGCACCGTGCGCGACGACCCGTCGCTCATCTTCCGGCTCCACGAACCCGAATACGACGATCTCGCCGAGGGCCACTGGGACGACGCCTGGGACGACGAGTCGTTCGACCTGCCCACCCGGGATGAGCTCGCGCACAACTCGCGCTGGCGGCTCGAGGTCTGCCGGCGCAGCATCGACGGCCAGATCGAACCGGTGGCACCCCACCGGCTCGACGCCCATGAACTCGACGAGGTGACGACAGCGCTCGCCGAGGCGGTGCGGGCGTTCCCCGAGCTCGACCACGCCGACCCCGACCGCGGCTCGCTGGACTTCCTGCTGCCCACCGAGGTCGCCGCCGAACTGTTCGCCACGGGCGCCGCTGCCCTCGGCTCGGTCGGCATCCCGGTGCTGTTGCCCCGTACCATCGCCGAGGTCCGGCCGAGCCTCGCATTGCGCGCAGTGCCGCCTCCGGGAGGCGGCGCCCCGGCGGCGATGGTCGGCCTACGTGAGATCCGTGAGTTCGAATGGCGCCTGGCGCTGGGTGATTCGCCTGATGCGCTCGTCCTCACCGATGCCGACCTCGACGAACTGTCCGGGCAGAAGGGCGATCTCGTGCGCGTCCGCGGCGTCTGGGTGCGCGCCGAGGGTGCGGCGCTCACCCGCGCCGCCACGTTCGTCGCGACACAGCGCGCCCTCGCCGGCTCGCAACCCCCGGCGGACTTCGGGGAGCTGTTCGGCCTGGTCACCGGGGCGTCGGACGCGATCCCGGTGCCCGTCACCCGGGTCGAGGGGCTGTCCTGGCTCGACGACATCGCCACCACCGGCACCATCCGTCCCGAACCGGTCGCTGTCCCGGCGTCGCTCGAAGCCACCCTGCGTCCGTATCAGCAGCGCGGCCTGGATTGGCTCGTCCACCTGTCGCGGCTCGGCGTCGGCGGCGTCCTCGCCGACGACATGGGCCTCGGCAAGACGCTGCAGGTGATCGCGCTCGAATGCCACGAACGCACCGACACCGACGAGCCGCCACGCGCCCCGACACTCGTGGTCTGCCCGATGTCGTTGGTCGGCAACTGGTCTCGCGAGCTCGCCCGCTTCGCCCCGTCACTGCGCGTCGCAGTCCATCACGGGCCGACGCGCGCGTCGGGATCGATGTTCGAGGCGGTCCGCGACTCCGCCGACGTCGTGATCACGACCTTCGCCATCGCGGCCCGCGACCACGAACTGCTGTCGTCGCGACCGTGGCATCGGGTCGTCGTCGACGAGGCGCAGCACCTGAAGAACGTGAACACCATCGCCTCCAAGGCGGTACGAACCATCCCCGCCGACCGTCGGCTCGCCCTCACCGGCACCCCGGTGGAGAACCGTCTCGAGGATCTGCGCGCCGTCATCGACCTCGTGAACCCGGGGTTGTTGGGTTCGGCGTCGGTGTTCCGGGCACGGTACGCAGAACCCATCGAACGCGACCGCGACACCGGCGCGTTGCGTCGGCTGTCGGCGATCACCCGGCCGTTCATCCTGCGGCGCGAGAAGACCGACCCGGCGATCGCCGCGGACCTGCCGGAGAAGGCCGACTTCGCGGTGCGCGCCAACCTCACCGTCGAACAGGCCGCGCTGTACCGCGCGGTGATCGACGAACTCATGGAGGCCCTGCGCGACAAGCAACAACGCACGCTGCGCCGCCGCAACGTGCTGGCCGCACTCACGCGACTCAAGCAGATCTGCAACCATCCCGCGCACTACCTCGCCGACGGCACCGGACTGCTCCGTGACGGCGAACATCGCTCCGGCAAGGTCGAACTGCTCTCCGACATCGTCTCGACGGTCGCCGACGAGGGCGATCGAGCCCTGGTCTTCACCCAGTTCGCGGCCTTCGGCGAGATGCTGTCGGGTTGGCTGTCCGAGGAGTTCGGCACCGGGATCCCGCTGCTGCACGGCGGTCTCGGCCGCGCCGAACGCGACCGGATGGTCGCGGAGTTCCAGTCCGACGACGGCCCGCCGGTGATGCTCGCGACCCTCAAGGCCGGCGGAACGGGCCTCAACCTGACCGCCGCCAACCACGTCATCCACATCGACCGGTGGTGGAACCCCGCGGTCGAGGACCAGGCCACCGACCGCGCCTACCGGATCGGGCAGGACCAGAAGGTGTCGGTGCACCGGTTCGTCTGCGTGGGAACGATCGAGGAGCGGATCGACGACATGATCAGCCGCAAGCGGGAGCTATCCAGGCTGACCGTCGCCGCCGGCGAGAACTGGGTCTCCGACCTCGCCGACGACGAGCTGTTCGAACTGTTGCGCCTGCGTGACGAGGCGGTGAGCGAATGAGCGCACGCAAATCCACCGGCCGGAAGAACGCACGAAGCACCATCGCCGTGCGCGGCTATGCGCTCACCCCGTGGTCGCGGGCATTCGTCGACGTCGTGGAAGGACGAGGACCCGACGGCTCGTCGGTGGCCGACAGCCGGCACATCACCAAGGCGCGCAGGTACTTTCGCGATCGTCACGTCCGCGGCCTGCGGATCGGCGCGGGCCGGGTGACGTCGTCGGTGGAGGGCACCCAGCTCGAGCCGTTCGACGTGATCATCACCATGCGCACCGTCGACACACCGACCCTCGCCGACCTGCTCCGTGATCGCGGCGGGGTCGACGAGCTCATGCGGCTCCCCCGCGGTGAACAACCGCCGATCCTCGGTGAGCTGCTCCTGCCGACCGAATCGGCCGACGTCGCCACCGACTGCACCTGTCCCGACGAGGCGCCACGTTGCGTGCACGCGCTCGCCACCGCCTACGAGGTGGCAGCCGAGATCGACCGCTCGCCGCTCACGCTGCTCACCGTGATGGGGACGGACCTGCGTGGCCTGCTCGCCGAGATCGACGCGCGCCCGGCCACGGCGGCGGCGCCCGACGAAGCGCCCGCGCCCCTGACCTTCGACGACTTCTACGGGACGACCACCCCGCTTCCGCCGCCGCCGTCCGTGTCACCGATGAATCCGCTGACCGCACTGGACGGTTCGGAGTTGCGAGCGGCCCTGCGCGCGACCGGCGTGGCGCCGGCCGACATCGCCGAGGCCATCGACGAACTCGGCGACCTGTACGACCGCATGACCTCCGGCGATGCGTAGCAATGGATTTCGTAGAAGTGGTAGGCGCTATGCGCCTACCACTTCTACGAAATCCTGACCGTCTAGAAGTCCCAGTCCTCGTCTTCGGTGTTGACGGCCTTGCCGATGACGTACGAGCTGCCCGACCCCGAGAAGAAGTCGTGGTTCTCGTCGGCGTTCGGCGACAGCGCCGACAAGATCGCCGGGTTCACGTCGGTCTCGTCCTTCGGGAACATCGCCTCGTAGCCGAGATTCATCAGGGCCTTGTTGGCGTTGTAACGCAGGAACTTCTTGACGTCCTCGGTGAGTCCGACCTCGTCGTAGAGAGCCTCGGTGTAGTCGCTCTCGTTGTCGTACAGCTCGAACAGCAGCTCGAAGGTGTAGTCCTTGAGCTCCTGACGGCGCTCCGGCGACTGGGTCTCCAGGCCGCGCTGGTACTTGTAGCCGATGTAGTAGCCGTGGACGGCCTCGTCGCGGATGATGAGGCGGATGAGGTCGGCTGTGTTGGTGAGCTTGGCGCGGCTCGACCAGTACATCGGCAGGTAGAAGCCCGAGTAGAACAGGAACGACTCGAGCAGCGTCGAGGCGACCTTGCGCTTGAGCGGGTCGTCGCCACGGTAGTAGTCCATGACGATGTGCGCCTTGCGCTGGAGGTTCTCGTTCTCCTCCGACCAGCGGAAGGCCTCGTCGATCTCCTTGGTGGAACACAGCGTCGAGAAGATCGAGCTGTAGGACTTGGCGTGCACCGACTCCATGAACGCGATGTTGGTGAGCACCGCCTCCTCGTGCGGGGTGGTGGCGTCCGGGATCAGCGACACCGCGCCGACCGTGCCCTGGATGGTGTCGAGCAGCGTCAGGCCGGTGAACACCCGCATGGTGAGCTGCTTCTCGTAGTCGGTCAGCGTGCTCCACGACTGGATGTCGTTGGACACCGGGACCTTCTCCGGCAGCCAGAAGTTGCCGGTCAGGCGATCCCAGACCTCGGCGTCCTTCTCGTCGGGGACGCGGTTCCAGTTGATCGCCGACACCCGGTCGATCAGCTTGATGGGTGCGCCGTCGGCGGGGCTGTGCGTGGAGGTCATCGAATCTTCCTCATCTGGTGGTTCGAGTGGAGTCCGGAAGTATCTGAATCTGCTGCGCCGCTGCGGATCACAGCATGCACGACACGCAGCCCTCGACCTCGGTCCCCTCGAGGGCCATCTGGCGGAGGCGGATGTAGTACAGCGTCTTGATCCCCTTGCGCCACGCGTAGATCTGGGCCCGGTTGACGTCGCGCGTGGTGGCGGTGTCCTTGAAGAACAGCGTCAGGCTCAGGCCCTGGTCGACGTGCTGCGTCGCCGCGGCATAGGTGTCGATGATCTTCTCGTACCCGATCTCGTACGCGTCCTGGTAGTACTCCAGGTTCTCGTTGGTCATGTACGGCGCCGGGTAGTAGACGCGACCGATCTTGCCTTCCTTGCGGATCTCGATCTTCGCCGCGACCGGGTGGATCGAGCTGGTCGAGTGGTTGATGTAGCTGATCGAACCGGTCGGCGGCACGGCCTGCAGGTTCTGGTTGTAGATGCCGTAGCGCTGCACCGACTCCTTCAGCTCACGCCAGTCGTCCTGCGTCGGGATGTGAATCCCCGACCGCGAGAACAGCTCCCGCACCTTCTCGGTCTTCGGCTCCCACACCTGGGTGAGGTACTTCTCGAAGAACTCGCCGCTGGCGTACTTCGACCTCTCGAAGCCGGCGAACGCCCGGCCGCGCTCCTTGGCGATCTCGTTCGACGCCCGGATCGCGTGGAACGTGACCGTGTAGAAGTAGATGTTCGTGAAGTCGATGCCCTCTTCGCTGCCGTAGAAGATCCGCTCGCGGGCGAGGAAGCCGTGCAGGTTCATCTGCCCCAGGCCGATGGCGTGGGACTCGTTGTTGCCCCGCTCGATCGACGGCACCGAGGTGATGGCGGTCTGGTCGCTGACCGCGGTGAGACCGCGGATGGCGACCTCGATGGTCTTGCCGATGTCGGGCGAGTCCATCGTCTTGGCGATGTTCAGCGAGCCGAGGTTGCACGAGATGTCCTTGCCCACATGGGAGTAGGACAGATCGTCGTTGAAGGTCGACGGCGTCGAGACCTGCAGGATCTCCGAGCACAGGTTGGAGTGCGTGATCTTGCCGTCGATCGGGTTGGACCGGTTCACCGTGTCCTCGAACATGATGTACGGGTAGCCCGACTCGAACTGCAGCTCGGCGAGGGTCTGGAAGAACTCGCGCGCGTTGATCTTGGTCTTGCGGATGCGCCGGTCCTCGACCATCTCGTGGTAGCGCTCGGTGACGTTGACGTCGGCGAACGGCACGCCGTAGACGCGCTCGACGTCGTACGGGCTGAACAGGTACATGTCGTCATTGGCCTTGGCCAGGTGGAACGTGATGTCCGGGATGACGACGCCCAGCGACAGCGTCTTGATGCGGATCTTCTCGTCGGCGTTCTCGCGCTTGGTGTCGAGGAAGCGCAGGATGTCGGGGTGATGCGCGTGCAGGTACACCGCACCCGCGCCCTGACGGGCGCCGAGCTGGTTGGCGTAGGAGAACGAGTCCTCGAGCAGCTTCATGATCGGGATGACGCCCGAGCTCTGGTTCTCGATCTTCTTGATCGGGGCGCCGTGCTCGCGGATGTTGCTCAGCAGCAACGCGACACCGCCGCCGCGCTTGGACAGCTGCAGCGCAGAGTTGATCGCGCGGCCGATCGACTCCATGTTGTCCTCGATGCGAAGCAGGAAGCACGAGACCGGCTCGCCGCGCTGCTTCTTGCCCGAGTTCAGGAAGGTCGGGGTCGCCGGCTGGAACCGGCCGTCGATGATCTCGTCGACGAGGTCGCGTGCGAGGGCGGTGTCGCCGTCGGCCAGCGTCAGCGCGACCATGCAGACGCGATCCTCGAAGCGCTCGAGGTAGCGCTTCCCGTCGAAGGTCTTCAGCGTGTAGCTGGTGTAGTACTTGAACGCCCCGAGGAACGTCGGGAAGCGGAACTTCTTCTTGTAGGCGTGGCCGAAGAGCTCCTTGACGAACTCGCGGCTGTACTTCTCGAGGACCTCGGGCTCGTAGTAGTTCTCCTCGAGGAGGTAGTCGAGCTTCTCGTCGAGGTCGTGGAAGAAGACCGTGTTCTGGTTGACGTGCTGCAAAAAGTACTGCCGGGCCGCCTCGCGGTCCTTGTCGAACTGGATCTTGCCGTCCGCGTCGTACAGGTTGAGCATCGCGTTGAGCGCGTGGTAGTCGAGCTCGGCGGGGTCGTGCCCCGACGGACCGGCATGAACGCCCGACTTGCTGGCTGAGGTGGTGTCCGAGACGGTGACGGTGGGCGACACGACAGATGACTCCTTGTGGCTGGAACCTTGGGTGCAGGGTATGGGAGGGCTGTGACAGGACGGGGACGGCAGGCCCGGGGCGACGCGCTCGGCGCCGGTCAGGCGGACGTGGCGTGCAGCGACGGCCCGTCGGCGAACGCCTGGCTCTGGGCGAACTCGGCGAGTCCCGCGCGCACGCGCTCGACGTCGTCGGTGGTGCCCATCAACTCGAATCGGTACAGATAGGGCACGCGGCATTTCCGCGCGATGATGTCGCCGGCGTAGCAGAACTCCTCGCCGAAGTTCGAGTTGCCCGCGGCGATCACCCCCCTGATGAACGACCGGTTGTGTTGGTCGTTGAGGAAGCGGATCACCTGCTTGGGAACGAACCCGCCGGTCTGTCCGACCTTGCCTCCACCATACGTGGGACAGATCAGCACGTAGGGCTCGTCGACCCGGAACCCCTCGGCCCCGCCGGTCAGCGGGATCCGCACGGCGCGCATCCGAAGCTTCTCGACGAACCTGTGGGTGTTCTCGGAGACAGAGGAGAAGTAGACGATCAACGGCGATGCTGCCGACATGTCCGACTCCAAATCCTCATGGTGACGATTGACGACTCGCGCCACCGCCGTCCGCCCCGGCCTGATGGCCGGCGACGACGGCGTGTGGACTTCTCGATGACAACTGGACCGAAGTGGCCGCTTCCCGTTCCCGGGATCGCCACTCCTCGGTGCCGCGTTCCGGGATATCCGGTTCTTCGGCACCCGGTTCTCCGGCATCTCGTCACATCGCGTCGCCGCGGATCCGGCTTCCCCTTCGGATCACACCGGCGTCGGCGTCGTGACGGAACCGACGAACAGATCAGGCGGCTGCGGTGGCGAGCTTCTTGATGCGATCCGGACGGAAGCCCGACCAGTGCTCGTCGCCGGCGACCACGACCGGGGCCTGCAGGTAGCCGAGCGCCATGACGTAGTCACGGGCCTCCGGGTCCTGGCTGATGTCGACGACCTCGTAGGAGAGACCCAGCTTGTCGAGGGCCTTGTAGGTGGCGTTGCACTGGACGCATGCCGGCTTGGTGTAGACGGTGATCGAAGACATCGAGTGTTCTCCTCAGTCGTGTGTGAATCGCCAGTGACGTGCGGTTTCCCAGCGTGAAGATGGTGATCCGTGTCACCGCTTCCAGGGCCTTCTCCGAGGATCGATGCCCGCCCTCGGCGCCTGCCTCGCTGGTACTGGAAACACTACACCTAGTGGCTGACATTTCATGCCACCACAAGGGGTTGTGAATAACATCAGTGAAAGACATGCAGGTCACAGGGGTGCACGATCTCAAATTCCGGCGTGTCGCCGGCACTCCCGGCGTGTCGCCCACAGGTTGTCCAACAGTGCTCCACAACGTGTGCACCGACAGTCCACAGTCCGGTCACGGAACGGACACGAACGGTCTGCCCGACCCCGTAGCCGACCCCTGACACGACGACGCCGCGCCGGGTGGCGGTCCACCCGGCGCGGCGTCTGCGAGAGAAGACAGGAAGGACAGGCCTCAGGCGCTGACGGCCACCTCGGCGACGAGACGGTTGACCGAGGCGACGACCTTCTCCACGATCTCCGGGTGGTTCAGGCCACCCTCGGGCAGCGCGGGGATCTGCAGGCCGAGGTCGGCCTCCTCGATGGCGCGGCCACCGGCGACACCCACCGACTTGCGGGTGTCCTCGCGGGTCCACTGGCCGCCGTACTGCCCGAGCGCCGCGGAGAAGACCGCGACCGGGGTGCCGTTGAGCGCGCCGTTGCCGTACGGGCGCGAGAGCCAGTCGATGGCGTTCTTCAGCGCGGCCGGGATGGAGCCGTTGTACTCAGGGGTGGCGATGAGCACGCCGTCGGCCTTGCCGACGGCCTCGCGCAGTGCGACCACGGCGGGGTCGAGCCGGCCCTCGACGTCGATGTCCTCGCTGTAGAACGGCAGGGAGCCGAGGTTGTCGATGACGGTGACGTTGACACCGGCCGGGGCGTTGTCCGCGGCCACCTGGGCCAGCTGGCGGTTGACGGAGGCGGCGCGGAGGCTACCGACCAGCGCGACGAGTTCGACGGCTCGATCCGACATGACATTCCTTTCGAAGTGGCTACTCGGCCCTCGTGGACCGGTTACGCAATCTCTAACCGGACCAGGGTCCGATTGATTCCCGTCCGAGGTCAAGAGTTACCCTCGTCACGTGTCGAACGGCCCCGACCACTCCCCGATCCAGATCTCCGTCACCAACGCGGAGACCGAACGTGCCGACGCCGCACGTAACCGGCGGTTGTTGCTGGCCGCCGCCAAGAACCTCATCGACCACCACGGGGCCTCCGCGGTCACCATGGAGGCGGTCGCACGCGAGGCAGGTGTGGGCAAGGGCACAGTGTTCCGCCGCTTCGGCAATCGCACCGGCCTGATGCTGGCCTTGCTCGACCACTCCGAATCCGAGATGCAGCAGGCCTACCTGTCGGGCCCCGAACCTCTCGGTCCCGGGGCGCCGCCGCTCGAGCGACTGCTCGCCTACGGCCGGGCACGACTGAAGCTCACCTGCGACCACCTCGACATCCTGCTCGAGGCCGGCGGGACCGCCGAGGACTTCCTCACCCACCCGGCCGGCCGGGCGTCGACCCAACACGTTCGAATCCTGCTGCGACAGCTGGGTTTCGACGACGACGTCGAGTTCATGGCGCTGACCGTGCAGGCCCCGATGTCGGCCGGATCGGTCCGATACCTCATGCAGGAGGTCGGATTCGACCTCGAGACCATCACCGCACAGTGGCAACGGATGGTCACCGACCTCGTCCGCGCCCGCCGCACACACTGAGCGATCCCCTCGTCACACCGCCGGCCGCTCGTCGCGCGCGCGGTCCCATGTCGTCTTAGCCTGGTGACCACCACCCTCGGACCCGGCCGGGGCGTGGCGGTGCTCGTGGACGAGGAAGCGGTGGTGAGAGTGAAGGCAGTGATCGTCGGCGCGGGAATGGGCGGGATGTCTGCGGCGATCGCGCTCAAACAGCTCGGCATCGAGGTCGAGGTCTACGAACAGGTCACCGAGAACAAGCCCGTCGGTGCCGCGATCTCGGTGTGGTCCAACGGCGTCAAATGCCTGAACCACCTCGGCCTGGAGAAGGAGACCGCCGAGCTCGGCGGCATCGTCGACTCGATGAGTTACGTCGACGCCTTCACCGGTGAGACGATGTGCCGCTTCAGCATGCAGCCGCTCATCGACGAGGTCGGCCAGCGCCCGTACCCGATCGCGCGCGCCGAACTGCAGCTGATGCTGATGAACGCCTACGGGTTCGACGACATCCATTTCGGCAAGAAGGTGGTGGCCGTCCACGACGACGGCGACCGGGCCACCGTCGAATTCGCCGACGGCACCAGCGATTCCGGCGACCTGGTGATCGGCGCCGATGGCGCCAGGTCGCTGACCCGCGAATACGTGCTGGGCCACCCCGTGGAGCGCCGCTACGCCGGCTACGTCAACTTCAACGGCCTCGTCGAGGTGGACGAGCGGATCGGCCCGGCGACGGAATGGACCACGTACGTGGGAGATTCACGACGTGTCTCGGTGATGCCGGTCGCCGGCAACCGCTTCTACTTCTTCTTCGACGTCCCGATGCCCGAAGGGGTGCCGTTCGAACGCGGCACCGCCCGCGAGTTCCTCGCCGCGGAGTTCGCCGACTGGGCAGCGGGTGTGCAGACACTCATCGACAAACTCGATCCGGCGACGACGAACCGGGTCGAGATCTGCGACCTCGACCCGTTCCACACCTGGGTGAAGGGCCGTGTGGCGGTGCTCGGCGACGCCGCCCACAACACCACCCCGGACATCGGCCAGGGCGGCTGCTCCGCGATGGAGGACGCAGTGGCCCTGCAGTTCGCGTTCGAAGACAATCCCGACGATGTGTCAGCCGCGCTGGCCGCCTACCAGGCCGCCCGCACCGAACGCGCCGGCGATCTCGTGCTCCGTGCCCGCAAGCGGTGCGACGTCACCCACGGCAAGGATCCCGAGAAGACCGCGGCCTGGTACGACGAGCTCCGGCACGAGGACGGCACCACCATCATCCGCGGCATCGTGGGCAACATCATCGGCGGCCCGCTCACCTGACGGCGTGCCCGCCGCACCCCTGGACCGCGGGACTACTCCCCGTCGCGTTCGATCGCCGAGGTCTTCAGACCGTCGTGCGCGACGAGCGCGGCCTCTCGTGAGAGCGTCGGCCCCGGGGCGAGCAGCGACACCACCGACCACGGCGCGGGAGCGGGCTCCCCGGCCAGACCGAGCATCTCGGCCGTCTGCGGGTCCGGGATGCCGAACCGCACGCCCGAATCATTGACGTAGAACAGCGACTCCTTACGCGTCGAGTTGTCCTCGTTGCCGGTCACCTGCAGGTACTCCCCCGATCCCGGCGGCAGGTACACCTGGTCGAGTCCCGGTCCGGAGCCGTCCGCCGACGTGAGACGCACCGGCACCGCGCCGGATCTCAAGGGCAGGTCCCGCCCGGCCAGCAACATGGTCTCGGCCCGGGGCTCACCGGACGCCCTGGTCCAGGTGCGGCACAGGGTCGGGTCGGCCGAGGCGCCGAGCAGGGTCGGTGTGAGCTGCGGGAAGTCGGAGATGGGCAAGGTGTCGACCACCTTCAGGCTGGCGAGACGCCCCGGCGGCACCGTCCGCACCTCCGCATTCCCCTTGCTGTCGGCGAGCTGCAGGATCTCCGCGGCCGGCTCGCCGATCTGTTGAACCCCGTCTCGCAGGACGAGGTGATAGCTGGTCTCGTCGTCGACGCCCACCGACCTCACCACCGAACCGACGGTCATCCCCTCGACGGCCCCCCGCTCGCCCGCCCCGGGGATCGTCGGCACCGCGATCGGATCGACGAGGGGGAAGGCGTTGAGCAGGCCCGGCGACATGCGGCGTGGCGTCGTGCCCTCGAGTCCGAGGGCGCGCATGACCGGCGCGCTGTCGGTGTCGATCTCGGCGCGCACCGGGCTCCACGAACCGTTCCGGAACAGCTGGTAGACGAGGAAGGTCGCGTCGTCCCACCGCACCAGGATCGCGTCCGACGGCGCGGTGGTGCTCGCGGTGGCATCGCCGAGGACGGGGCGGTCCCCGATGACCGTCTGTCGGATGGACTCCGCCGAGCCGTCGTCGGAGACCTCGGTGGAGTCGCACACCGTCCACGTCGAGGTCCCCTTGTGCGCCGAGGACGGCAGCGAGCCCGGTGCGCCCGGGATACCCAGCAACGGGCCGCGCGGGTAGGACTTCAACTTGGCGTCGGCCACCGACGCCGGCCTCTCGGCACTGCCGGAGATCAGGCGCGCCGACGCGAGGTTGAGCACCGGGTGCAGGGTGTCCTCGACCAGCACGTAGGTGCTTCCGCTGTTCTTGCCGACGATGATCTTCGCGTCGCCGACCGAACCCTGCGGGCGGACGAGGCCCCACACGCCGCAGCCACCGAGGACGAGGAGGCCGAGCACCGTGCCGACCACCAGGGCCTGCAACTGGGAACGCATCGGGTCGTGCAGCATCCGCACGTCACGGCGCACGAGGGCGTGCTCGAGGCGCTTGATGAGGAAGCGGTAGCCGTTGACCTGAGCCTTGGTCGTCAGTTGACGTGCCACGACTCCCCCTGTCCGCACCGTCGGCACAGCAGCCGGGCAGGCCGTGGACGGTTGTGATCTCTCGCGGCGTACCCCCCGCCGCGCGGTAGTAGCCTAACCGACGAACAGGCCCCCGACAGGTGGGGCTCGGCGGCTGTGGACACCCGCCGGCGGAGGCGTCGACGACGCCGTATCGGGGGAACTGGGGGGCCGAAGCGTGGACGCGAACTCGCGTGCGGCAGCGATGCGCACACTCGTGGTGGTCGAGGTGATCCTCGCCGCCGGGCTCGTCATCTGGACAGCGTCGGCAAGCGTGTGGGGAGCGGCGGCCCTCGCCGTCGCGGCCGTCCTCGCCGCCGGACTGATCCGCTTCCGCGGACGCCCGTCGCTGTTCGGGCGCCTGGCCGGACGTGCCGCGTTCTCCTGGTCCCGGGTGCGGCGCAGTGCATCGGATCTGGCGCCGGCGCCGTTCGAGGTCCCGCTCGCCGGCCCGGCAAGCCATCCCTCGGCCCGACGCCCGTCGGCACCCACGACGATCGGCGCGCGGTGGGTCGGCGACACCCTCGTGACGGTCATCCGCGTCGACCCGGGCGGTCCGGCGGTGACCTACCTCGCCCCGGGATCGAGCACGCTCGCCGAGGAGGCCGGACAGCTCGTCCCGCTCGACGCCCTCGCCGACTGCGTCAACCGTTACGACATCGTCCTGAGCTCCGTCGAGGTCATCAGCCACGGTGTGCGCGTGTGGGGTTCGGGCGTCGCACCGTCGACTTACGAACGCACGCTCGGTCCGCTGGCCGCGACGGCCCAGCGGTCGATCTTCGTCGTCCTGCGCCTGGACCCGCTCGACTGCCCGGACGCGGTGGCACGACGAGGCGGAGGCGCCACCGGGGCCCTGCGCACCGCGACGATCACCACACGCCGCGTCGCCAAACGCCTCGGCGAGCACGGGCTGAGGACGACGACCCTGTCGGCCGCCCAGATCACCTCGGTCACCACGCAGCTCACCGAGGGCGCCGGCATCGACTCGCTGGAGGAGGAGTGGGACTCGGTGGGGGTCGCCGGACTCCGGATCCGCAGTGCGGCAGTAGAACCGGCAGCGCTGACGGCGACCATCCGCGACGTCTGGGTCAATCCCGCCGTGTCGACAACCCTCACCGTTCGCCTCCGCCATGTCTCCACCGATCGTCGCTCGCGCAACGACCGCGGCGAGGTGGAGGTCGCCGCTTTCGTCCGCTTCAACGAGTTCCCGGGTGCCCACCGCGCGCTGGCGACCTGGCCGGAGGGCCTGGTGCCTCTCGACGGACGCCAGTTCGACGCGCTCGGCGTGAGTCTGCCGATCGCGACCCCGACCCGCCTCGATCGGGATCTCCCGGCGCTGAGGGGCGAGGAGGCACGGGAATTCCTCCGCTCGGTGCGGCTGCCGGCGGGCGGCTGCGGCCAGCTGATCGGCGCCGACCATGCCGGGCGCGCGGTGGCGACCCGCCTCGTCGGGCCGGGCATCGCGACGGTCGCGGTGTCCGCCGGACTCCACGTCGTCGCACAGATCGCACTGCGCGCGGTCGCCGTCGGGGCCGCGGTCCGCATCCACACCGACCGTCCGCACCGGTGGGCACCGCTGGTGAATGCCGTGGCCGATCCGAGCGCCCTGTCGCTGGCCGACGACCGCGCAACGGCACGGCCCGGACCGGCACTGGTCATCGCCGACGGCGTGACGCCGCCGCCACCCCGGGCCGACACGACCCGCATGATCATCACCGCGCCCGGACTCGACGACCCGACCGGCGGCCACACGGTGACGGTGACCCAGAATCCCCGTGCGCCACAGGATCTCTCACTGACGGCCGGGAGACCCCCGGTACTCGTGACGATGGTCGCGACGCCGGACGAGTGGACGCTGATCGGCGGCTATCCCGAACCGGCGGCCGCCGCGCGCTGAACGCGCCCGAGCGAGGTCAGTCGACAGCGGCCGACGCGTGCTCCCCGACCGCGACCCCGCCCGCCTCGGCGTCGCCGGCAGACGACACCGCCACCGGCACGAGCGCCCGGTAGAACACCGTTCGCGACGACGCGGCATGGACGATGACGTCGGGGTCGGAGTCGGTGATCCACAGCGCACGACCCGCCGGCACGGTCAGCGGCGTCCCGTCCACCGGCCGCACCTCGATGGCCCCGCTGAGCACCGAGAGAATCTGCGGTCCGGGCATGTCGAAGCAGATCGACGAGGCGTGACGCAGTCCCGTGCCGTCCAACTCGACCCGCGACAACCGGAACTCCGGGGCCGGGGTGAGGTAGATCTGCTCGGCGCCGAGGGTGCGCACCGACGGCGTCAGGTCGGCCGGGTCGACCGGGGTGAAGTCGAGGATGCGCAGCAACTCGGGCACGTCGATGTGCTTGGGCGTCAGTCCGCCGCGGAGGACGTTGTCGGAGTTGGCCATGATCTCCACGCCGGTGCCCCGGAGGTAGGCGTGGAGATTGCCCGCCGGCAGGTACAGTCCTTGGCCCGGCTCGAGGTGCACGCGGTTCAGCAGAAGGGAGGCGAGCACGCCGGGGTCGTTGGGATAGTCCTCGCCGAGCTCGCACAGCGTGCGCAGCTCGGCGGTGAACTGCGTCCGCCCCTGCGCCAGCACCTCGACTGCGCCGTGCAGCACCGCCGGGACGAGCCGGCGGATCATCGCCTCGGGAAGGGTCAGCCAGGTGGTGAAGACCGCCCGGAGCCCCTCCGAATCCGGTTGTCCGGCCAGCATTCCCAGGTAATGGTCGAGCTCGCTGACCTGTAGTTCCCGCAGCAGCTCGATCGTCTTGTGCGGGTCGCGGAATCCGGCGAGGGCGTCGAACGGCGTGGTCGCGACCATCAGTTCGGGCTTGTGCCAGGGGTCGCGGTAGTTGCGGTCGCGGGCGTCGAGCGCGAGTCCGCGCGCGTTCTCCCGCTCGAACCCCTCGCGCGCCTGTTCGGCCGACGGATGGGCCTGCAGCGACAGGGGCTCCTCGGCGGCGAGGATCTTGAGCAGGAACGGCAGGCGATCGCCGAACGCCTCGGTGCTCGCCGGCCCGAGAGTCGACACCGGGTCGGCCGAGATCACGTCCACCAGTGGCTGCTCCGGACCGGACTCGTCGACGCAGCGCGCCGAACCCGCCGGGTGGGAGCCGAACCACAGTTCGGCCTCCGGATGCGCCGACGGGACAGGCCTGCCCTGGATCGACGCGATCGCCGTACGCGAACCCCACGCGTAGGGACGAACCAATCCCTCGAGAATCCTCATTGCACCGTGTTCCCAATCAGGCGGAGATACACCGCCGCCATCTCGACCCTCAATGCCACGATCAAGAAGTCCAGAACGTCGCCCGGACCGTCGGCGACCGGGTCCTCCCCCGGCAGCGGGCGCAGGTCCGACCGGGGCGCCTCGGCGGCTGCCGGCTGGTCGGCCGCGTCGACCCCGACCACGAGGTCGACGTCGCCGAGCCCCATCACACGCTGCCGCGTGTACCACTCCCGGCGCGCGGTGGAGACGACGAGGATGCGCGGGGCCTGGTCGGCCGGCGGCTCGTCGAAGTCCGGGTCGTAGAAGATCGAGTCGGTGGCCGGCGCACCACCCGAGCGGGCGGCTAACAGCCGCGACGCCCGCGCCACCTCGGCCAGTTCGGCGACGGCGCCGACGACCCCGGCGATGCCGACGAGGCCCGCCACCGCGTGCGCGGCGACCACGGTGCCCGCCGGGGAGTCCGAGGTCCAGACCGCCGGGCGGTCCTGGAGTCGGACGGCGAGGGACTTGGCCCGGTTGCGGAAAGTCTCCCGGCTCGGATGCGAGGCCGAGGCCTCGGCGTCGAGGGCGTCGGCCAGGTCGTCGAGGGCCGGCACCGGACCCGTCATCCGCACCTGGGTGAGCGCGCCGAACACCGCCAGCAGCGCGGCGACGAATCCGAAGAACCGGAACCGCGGTTCCAGGTCGAAGCGCGGGGAGAGATCGATCCCGTTGCCGCCCAACGCATCCCGTAGCGGTCCCGCAATCGGCGCGGCCACGACCACCTCCGCGCGGCGCCGCCCGGCGCGCGCGGCGGCATCGGCGAGCGCCATGTCCCCGGCGTCCTCGCCCGCCACGACGACCACGTCGAGGGGGCCCACCCAGCCCGGCAGGACCGGAGCGGTGACCACCGGCACGTCGATCCGGGACGCGACGGCGGCCACGATCAGCCCGGCGGCCCGATGGGACACCTCGCCGGCACCGTGCACGACGACCACGCTGCGCGGCCGCAACTCGGCAAGTGGTGCGAGCGCACCCTCGCGGACAGCCTCGGCGGTGGCCCGGATCTGGGCCCCCGCGAGCGCGACGGTCCGCAACAGACCGTCGGCGTCCGCGGAGAGCAACTCCTCGGCGTCGTCGAGGTCGGGGGCACCGGTACGCATGGGACCAGCGTAGCCAGCCACGGTGACACCCGTCCCGCTACACGACACACTCGTGGGCCCGATCCGGGGAATCGTCCCGGATCGGGAGATGACGGTGTCGGGTGCGTCCGTGTGGACGGAGGTCGCGCCCTGCGCGAGGTGGACGGAGGTCGCGCCCTGCGCGAGGTGGACGGGTGTCGCGCCGTGCGCGTGGCGGCGTGCGTTCAGTCGACCGGGTCCGGCAGGACACGCAGGTGTCCCCGGCGTCCCGGACGCGGACGGGTCTGGTGGCGGGGCGTCGACGAGGACGAGCCCTGGGTGAGCGGCGACTGCTGGTCGACCGGTCCGGCGCGGTGGCGGCCGGACCGACGGTCGGCGAGCGC
The DNA here is from genome assembly GCF_900683595.1 of Gordonia paraffinivorans. Lineage (NCBI taxonomy): Bacteria > Bacillati > Actinomycetota > Actinomycetes > Mycobacteriales > Gordoniaceae > Gordonia > Gordonia paraffinivorans. The sequence goes on from NZ_CAACYD010000003.1 coordinate 136,939, forward strand.
GGCGTCCACGGCCGCGTCGACCGGGGACCTCCCGGAGTCGAGTGCGTCGAGGGAGTCGATCGACCCGCGGCCGGCGTCGAAGCCGGGACGCGGACCGCCGGCGACGGCGCCCGCCTCCCGGACGGCCTCGGCCAGTGCGGTCAGCTCGTGGTCCTCGGCCGGCACCGAGAAGCCACGTTCGCTGCGCAGCATCTCCCACCCGCGCGGCACGGTGATCCGACGCGCGTGGTCCTCGCACAGATCCCAGGAATGCGGCTCCACCGAGGTCGCCAACGGACCGATGACCGCGGTCGATTCGGCGTAGACGAAGGTCAGCGTAGCCACCGCGGATCGGGCGCAGCCGGGTCGGCAGCACAGACGGGGAAGCTTCACGAGACGAGATTAGCCCGCCTTGTCGGCAACCACTGAGCCGACACGCTCATCGACCGCCGCGGGGCAGGCGCGACACGGGTCGCCACGACCTCCTACACTCGCGCCATGCGCATCCACCCGAAGCCCGCGCGCGGCTCCCACGGCACCCCGGGCCCCTACGGCGCGCCGGGCATCCGCCGTGGTCGTCGGCGCCCGGGCCGCTTCCGGGACCGTCGCGGTCGTGGGCTGCGCTCCCCGCTGCTGCCGCAGCACGTGCCCGCCTACAACACCCGGTCCGACGAGTTCGACGCGATCGCGCTCGAGGCCTTTGCCGAGATCGACGCCAACTGGCACGACCAGCTCGCGGGTCTCGACATCGCCGTGGACGAGATCCCGCGCCTCCTCCCCCGCGACCCCGAGACCGTCGCGTGGCCCGACGAGGTGACCGCGGACGGCGCCGTGCCGCTGGCGCGGCTGATCCCGGCGGGCATGGATGTCCACGGCGAGCCGACGCGCGCCCAGATCATCCTCTTCCGCCGGCCGCTGGAATCGCGGGCGAAGAAGGGCACGGATCTGCTCGAGCTGATCCACGAGGTCCTCGTCCAGCAGGTCGCCACCCACCTCGGACTCGACGAAGACACGATCGACCGCGGACCAGAGTGATCCGCGGTCGATGATCGCGTTCGACGGCCCGCCGCCGAACTGCCGGCCGAATACGTTCGGCCCGTATGAAATTCGAATGATCGGAATTGATCCGTTCAGATGACGTCGGATCGGCGACATCTCTCGTGTCGTCGACCCGCGCCCGCCGGCGGACTCAGATGATGCCGCGCTTGAGACGCCGGCGCTCACGCTCCGACAGGCCACCCCAGATTCCGAAGCGCTCGTCGTTGTGAAGTGCGTACTCGAGGCATTCCGCCTTCACCTCGCACCCCTGGCAGATGCGCTTGGCCTCACGGGTCGAGCCGCCCTTCTCCGGGAAGAACGCCTCGGGATCGGTCTGCGCACACAGCGCCCGATCCTGCCACGATTCCTCGACGGCGTCGAAGAGCTCGTCGAATCCGTTGGGCACCAGGGCCAGATGCCGGCGACCGGAGCGGTCGTCGGCGCCACCGGCGAAATCCGAAGCGGCGTCGCCGATTTCGGGGACACTAGGGCGGGCGGTACCGCCGATCATCGAATCGTCGACGGGACCGATGCCGTGGAATCCGGCGACATCGCGGTCCGCAGAGCCGGCGACGACGGTCGAATCCGAGATGTATTGCGGGCGATCATGTGGTTCAAGCGGATTGCCGATCGGGTTTTCCAAAGCCATCGTCGGCGCCTCCTAGCTCGGGATTTCGGTCGTTAACTGTCCTTCGCGAACACGACATGTGTGCCGTACCCACCACTGCTGCCACACCACTTGTACTACGCGTCGGCGAAGTGCCTGCTCGCGTCGCACACAGCGCCCGAGCGACGGCACCTCATCCGGTGCCGACACCCTTCTTGCCGAGTTCGAACATGTGATCGAATCCGTTGGAGGCCAGCGGTTCTCGACCTCGAAGGTTCTCGATCTCAAACCCGGAATGACACTGATGTGATTACACACGCCGAGGGCGCTCCGGGTCAAGTCGAAACGAAGATCTCCCTTTACCATCGCCGGCCGCTCTTCGTGTGACTCGACACGGCGAGAACGGCCAAGCCGAACGAAGATCACACTCCGCCGACGCGTCGCCTCTGCCCGAACCGCCTCCGGCGCCGAGGGCGGGGCCCGCTCCGAAGACCACTAGAGTGGCGGTGTGAAGGAGTACCTGCTGTGAAGGTGACCGTACTCGTCGGCGGCGTGGGAGGCGCGCGATTCCTGCTCGGCGCACGCGAACTCTTCGGCGCCACCCCGTTCCCGCCGCTCCCGGACGCCCCGGCCGGCGACCACGAGATCACCGCCATCGTCAACGTCGGCGACGACGCCTGGATGCACGGCGTGCGCATCTGCCCCGATCTCGACACGTGCATGTACACGCTCGGCGGCGGCATCGACCCCGAACGCGGCTGGGGCCGCCGCGACGAGACCTGGAATGCCAAGGAGGAGCTCGCCGCCTACGGAGCCGACCCGGACTGGTTCGGCCTCGGCGACCGTGACCTCGCCACGCACCTGATCCGCACCCAGATGCTCGATGCGGGCTTCCGGCTCTCCGACGTCACCGCCGCCCTGTGCCGCCGCTGGAACCCGGGCGTGCGCCTGCTCCCGGTGACCGACGACCGGCACGAGACGCACGTCGTCATCGCCAAACCGGATGGCGCGGAGGACGAACGTGTCGCCATCCACTTCCAGGAATGGTGGGTGCGTCACCGGGCCCAGGTCCCGACCTTCGGTTTCGCCCAGGTCGGCTCCGACGACACCACCCCGGCCCCCGGCGTGCTCGACGCGATCGCCGAGGCCGACGTGGTGCTGCTCGCGCCGTCGAATCCGGTGGTGAGCATCGGCGCGATCGTGAGCGTCCCCGGGATGCGCAGCGCGCTGCGGTCGACGAAGGCCAAGGTCGTCGGCATCTCGCCGGTGATCGACAACCGCCCGCTGCGCGGCATGGCCGACGAGTGCTTGTCGGTCATCGGGGTCGAGACCTCGGCCGAGGCGATCGCGGCCCATTACGGCGCCCGCAGCGGCAACGGCATCCTCGACGGCTGGCTCATCGCCGACGGCGACCGGGCGAGTGTCGACGGCATCGCCATCGGGTCGGCCCCGCTGCTGATGACCGACCCGGCCGCCACCGCGCAGATGATCCGCGCGGCGTGTGCGCTCGTGGACGTCGCCCTGCCCGACCGGAACGTGGGCACGGCGTGAGCGAGCGCACCGACCACCGGGCGCCGGGCGGTCTGGAGATCCGGCCGGTCACCGGACTCGGCGAGTTCGGTCCGTCATCGGATGTGGCCGGTGAGATCCTCGCCGCCGCACCGTGGTTGGCCGACGGCGACATCCTGGTGGTGACCAGCAAGATCATCTCCAAGGCCGAGGGCCGGATGGTGACCGCGCCGACCGATCCCGACGAGCGGGACGCGTTGCGGCGACGACTCGTCGAAGCCGAGTCGGTCCGGGTGCTGGCACGCAAGAACCGCACCCTCATCACCGAGAACCGCCTCGGCCTGGTGCAGGCGGCCGCGGGCATCGACGGCTCCAACGTCCGCACCGACGAGCTGGCGCTGCTCCCGGAGAACCCGGATGCCAGCGCGGCGCGCCTGCGGCGCGAGATCGCCGAGCGCGCCGGCCTCGACGTGGCCGTCATCATCACCGACACCATGGGCCGTGCCTGGCGCACCGGGCAGGTCGACGTCGCCATCGGTTCGGCCGGCATCGCCGTCAGCCACCCGTACGACGGCGGTGTCGACGACTACGGCAATCCGCTGGTCGTCACCGACATCGCCGTCGCCGACGAACTCGCGGCCGCCGCCGATCTGGTCAAGGGCAAGCTCGACGGGGTGCCGGTCGCCGTGGTCCGCGGATTCGCGCCGGTCGACGACGGCACGACCGCAGCCGACCTCATCCGGCCCGCCGAGGAGGACCTGTTCCGACTGGGCACCGAGGAGGCGATCGCGCAAGGGCGCCGGGAGGCCGTCCGCACGCGCCGCTCGGTGCGTTCCTTCGACGATCGCCCGGTCGACCCCGGCCTGCTGAGGGAGGCGCTCGGCGAGGCGCTCACCGCCCCGGCGCCGCACCACACGCACCCGGTCCGGTTCGTCTGGGTCCGCTCGGCGGATCGGCGACGGGAGCTGCTGGACGCGATGAACGCCGACTGGCGCGCCGACCTGACCGCCGACGGCAAGTCGGAGGAGTCGATCGCCAAGCGCCTGCGGCGCGGGCAGATCCTCTACGACGCACCGGAACTCGTGATCCCGTTTCTCGTCCCCGAGGGTGCGCACACCTATCCCGACGATCGCCGCAACGCCGCCGAGCACACCATGTTCACGGTCGCCGCGGGCGGCGCGGTGGCGAGCCTGCTGATCGCGCTGTCGGTCCGGGAGATCGGGAGCTGCTGGATCGGGTCCACGATCTTCGCCGCTCCCACCGTCCGCCGCGTGCTCGGACTCGACGACGCGTGGGAGCCGCTGGGCGCCGTGGCCATCGGGCACCCGCGCGAACCCGCACCGCTGCGCCCGGCCGCCCCGACCGAAGAATGGGTGATCGAGCTGTGAGCGCCGAATCGCTGCACGCGTCCGCAGTGGCGGCCCTGACGTCGTGGACTGCGCCCACCTCGGCGCAGGACAGCCTGCGGCACGCATACCTGGCGTTCCTCGCCGCGACCTCCGAGGCGTGCCTGAGGGCTTGCGCCGCCGGGCATCTCACCGGATCGGCGATCGTCTTCGACGCCGACCGCCGCCACGTGCTGCTGACCCTGCATCCCCGCGTCGGGAAGTGGATCCAGCTCGGCGGACACTGCGAGCCGTCCGACGACACCCTCGCCGACGCGGCGCTGCGCGAGGCCCGCGAGGAGTCCGGGATCGCCGGCCTCGACCTCGACCGCGACGCACCCGACGCCGGACTGGTCCACCTGCACACGCACCCGATCACGTGCTCGCTGGGGGTCCCGACGCGGCACCTCGACGTGCGCTACCGGATCGTCGCCGCCCCCACCGCGGACGGATCGCTGCCGCGGTTCGCCCGCAGCGAGGAGTCGGTGGACCTGCAGTGGTGGCCGATCGACGCGCTGCCCGACAACGCCGACGCCGACATCCCCGAGCTCATCCGGGCCGCGCTGGGCTGACCGCGGGGCGCACGCGCCTGCCGCTCGGGGCCGGGAGGTGCGCGCGGGTCCTAGACCCGAACGCCCTTGCCCACCGTCACCACGCCGCCGGCGCTGACGGAGAAGCGTTCCCTGTCGGCGTCGAGGTCGACGCCGATCTGCTCGCCGTCCCCGATCACGACGTTCTTGTCGAGGATCGCGCGGCGCACGACGGCACCCTTGCCGATGCGCACGCCGGGCATCAGCACGGCGCCGTCGACGACGGCACCGTCCTCGACGATGACGTTCGACGACAGCACCGAGTTGCGGACCGTGCCCGCGGAGATGATGCAGCCGGCACCCACCACCGAGTCCTCGGCCACACCGCCCTGCACGAACTTCGCGGGCGGCAGGTTGTGGGTCTCACCCCGGATCGGCCACTTGGTGTTGTAGAGGTTGAAGATCGGGTGCACGGACACCAGATCCATGTGGGCCTCGTAGAAGGCGTCGAGGGTTCCGACGTCGCGCCAGTATCCCTTGTCGCGTTCGGTGGCGCCGGGGACCTCGTTGTCCTTGAAGTCGTAGACGTGGGCCTGCCCGCGGGCGACGAACGCCGGGATGATGTCGCCGCCCATGTCGTGGTCGGAGTCCGAGTCGGCGGCGTCGGCGCGCAGCGCCTCGACCAGGGCCTCGGTGCTGAACACGTAGTTGCCCATCGAGGCGAAGGTGACGTCCGGGTCGTCGGGGGTTCCGGGCGGATCGGCGGGCTTCTCCAGGAACCGGGTGATCCGGCCCGAGTCGTCGGCGTCGATGCACCCGAAGGCGGTGGCCTCCGCACGGGGCACGCGGATGCCGGCGACCGTCACCTCGGCACCGGACTCGATGTGCGCCGCGACCATCTGCGACGGGTCCATCCGGTACACGTGGTCGGCTCCGAAGACCACGATGTACTCGGGCTCCTCATCGGAGATGAGGTTCATCGACTGGAAGATGGCGTCGGCGCTGCCGGTGTACCAACGAGGGCCGAGGCGCTGCTGCGCGGGCACCGGGGTGATGTACTCCCCGTGGAATCCCGACGTCCACCATGTCTGCGAGATGTGCCGGTCCAGTGAGTGCGATTTGTATTGCGTGAGCACGCAAATGCGTTCGTATCCGGCGTTGACCAGGTTGGAGAGCACGAAGTCGATCAGCCGGTAGGCACCGCCGAACGGCACCGCAGGCTTGGCGCGGTCCACCGTGAGCGGGTAGAGGCGCTTGCCTTCTCCGCCGGCGAGGACGATGCCGAGGACGTGCGGCTGTGATCTCACTCCCCCAACTTAACCGCGATCGGGGGCACGGGCCAGACGACGGGCGAGTTGGAACCGGCCCCCGCGGTAACCGTCCGGGTGCGCCGCGGGACCGAGCCCGGAGCCCGGGCACCGCTGCGATGGCGAAGACCCCGGGCAACCACTAGCGTCATCACCATGAGGGTGGCGATGATGACCCGGGAGTATCCACCCGAGGTGTATGGCGGTGCCGGCGTACACGTCACCGAATTGGTCCGGCACCTACGCGATCTCGCGACGGTCGACGTCCACTGCATGGGAGCCGAGCGCGACACCGCCCGGGTCTACTCCCCCGACCCAGGGCTGGCCGGGGCGAATGCGGCGATCACGACGCTCTCCGCGGACCTGCGCATGGTCGTCGGCGCCGAGGGCGCGGACGTCGTCCACTCGCACACCTGGTACACCGGCCTCGCCGGCCACCTCGCCGGGCAGCTCTACGGCATCCCGCACATCCTCACCGCCCACTCGCTGGAACCGTCCCGGCCGTGGAAGGCCGAACAGCTCGGCGGCGGATACCGGGTGTCGAGCTGGGTCGAACGAAACGCCGTCGAGTACGCCGACGCGGTCATCGCCGTCAGCTCCGGCATGCGCAACGACGTCTGCACCACCTACCCCCGGCTGGACCCGGGGCGGGTCCACGTGGTCCGCAACGGCATCGACACCACCCGGTGGCATCCGGTCGACGACCCGTTCGGGCCGGACTCGACACTGACCGCGCTCGGCGTCGACCCCACCCGCCCGATCGTGGCGTTCGTCGGCCGCATCACCCGGCAGAAGGGCGTCGCCCATCTCGTCGCGGCCGCCCATGACTTCGATCCGGAGATCCAGCTGGTCCTCTGCGCCGGCGCGCCCGACACCCCGGAGATCGGCGCGGAGATCGAGACCGCGGTCGCCGAGCTGTCGGCGTCCCGTCCCGGCGTCTACTGGGTCCGCGAGATGCTCCCCTTACCGCGCATTCGTGAGATCTTGAGCGCCGCAACGGTGTTCGTCTGCCCATCGGTGTACGAACCGCTCGGCATCGTCAACCTCGAGGCCATGGCCTGCGGAACCGCGGTGGTGGCCTCCGAGGTGGGCGGCATACCCGAGGTCGTCCGCGATCACGTCACCGGACGCCTCGTCCCCTACGATCCGGTCGACCCGAAGGCCTTCGAACACGACCTGGCCGAAGCCGTCAACGCGGTCGTCGGCGATCCCGCCGCGGCCGCCGTCATGGGCCGGGCCGGACGCGACCGGGCCGAGGCCGAGTTCTCCTGGTCGTCGATCGCCGAACAGACGCTGGCGGTGTATCAGTCGGTGCTGCGCTGAGCGACCGCCCGCCGTCCGCGCACCTTCGGGCGGCAGGTCGTCACGAGCACCGAAACCGCGACCGGGATAGTCCCGGTTCCGACGAGATCTGCTGCGCGCGAGCGGATGTCGGACTCCTCGGAGTGAAAGGCCGAGGGCCCCATCGCCACCAGGTCGCCGACGGTCGCGGCGTCGACGTCGACCACGGCGCGCACCGGCGCCGACTCGATCACCTCGAAATGCTCGTCGAGCGCGGCATGCAGACGTTCGGACTTGGCGGCGTCGACCCGCAGCATCTTCATCGGACCGACGACCTCGGCGAGGTGGTCGGCCTCGGGCGACACGACGATCAGCGCCCCGTCCGGACGCAGCACGCGGGCGAACTCGGCGCCGTTTCGGGGGGCGAAGACCGAGAGCGCCACCGTGACACCCTCGTCCGCCATGGGCAGCCCCCGCCAGATGTCGGCGACGATCGCGGCGTGCGGCGGTGTGCCGCGCGCGATCGCCCGGGCACAGTACTTGGACAGGTCGATACCGATGCCGCGGGCGTCATCTCCCAGCGCGGCGACCGCCGCGCGCAGGTAGTGACCGCCACCGGCTCCGGCGTCGAGCACGACGGGCCGCGGTACGTCCGTACCGAATCGGCGCGTGCGGTCGGCCACGGCGTCGACGACACAGGTGAAGAAACCGGTGTCGTGGACGCGCGCACGAGCAGCGACCATCGCCGCGGTGTCTGCGCGCAGTGATGCCGAACGCCCATCGAGCAGCGACACGTAACCCTGACGGGCGACGTCGAAGGTGTGTCCGTTGTCGCAACGAAGCGACACCAGACGGGCCGGGCGGGTGACGGAATCACCACGCGCCGGCCCAGCCCCGGATTCCGGCGTTCCGAATGATCCGGCGCAGACCGGACATCGAAGCAGCTCGACGACGTCGGAGAGCTCTCCGGTCAGCTAGTGACCCCGCGGAGTTCCTCGCCCAGCGCGGCGGCCTCGTCGGCGGTCAGTTCGACGACCAGACGCCCACCACCCTCGATCGGAATCCGGACAACGATTCCACGCCCTTCCTTGGCCGCTTCGAGGGGGCCGTCCCCAGTACGTGGCTTCATTGCCGCCATTCTCAAGCTCCCTTCACAATGTCCTGCTCTGAACATGATACGTGTCCGCGTCTCAATGGAATGTGAGTGCGCGACACGAGCGTCGGACCGACAGTCCCGCATCACCTCTCGCCGGAGGTGTCCGGACCCTCTTCCCACGCCGCCGAATCCACCTGGGCGGCGTCGTGAACCCGCTGCTCGCGGGCGGTTTCGACGGCGATGGGAGCCGACGGCCCGTCGAGGGCCGGGCCGGGGTCGCCGGCGCCGCCGACGGCCGACCGGGACACCTGTTCGCGTTCTCGCAGATCTGCGATCACGGTGCGCAGATCGTCGACCTCGCGCGCGAGTCGGGCCAGTGCCCAGTCGACCTCGGACTGCTTGTAGCCCCGCAGGGTCTGCTGGAATCGCAGCGCGCGGACGTCGTCCCCGCTGATCCCCGAAGAGGGCAGCCTCGTGAGGGTGGTGTCCGGCTCGATGGGAGGCAGCTCCTCCCCGCGGCCGAAGACGAACCACACGAGGGCATAGATCACCGCGGCGACGAGCGCCATGATGAGCAGGTACAGCAGCAGCGTCTGCATGCGTTCCATCCTGACAGACCCGACGCGCCGGACGGAGCCTCCGGGATCGGCAGACGGGCCGGACACGACTCCGGCGACACCCGGACGACGCGCGGTCTGCGTGTCGCGGTGTCGCCGGGAGCTCGGGGGTCGCTCGGGGCGGCTAGGAGGCCATCTCCTTGGCACCCATCGCCCGCAGCGTGTTCATCGGCGGCCGGTCCTCGAGATAGACCTCGGTGGTGTGCGGCGTGAACGTGCCGTCGGGTTCGGCGGTGAACTGGGTGAGCCCGACGCCGGAGTCCTCGATGCCGCACCGGCGCATCAAGGTGCCGACGATCTGGCGGCTCATCACGCCGAGTTCCACCAGCGGCCGGTTGCGGTGCGTGCGCACGCCCAGGTTGACCTGGCCGATGCCGTTCAGGCCGTAGCGGTCGTAGGTGTCGATGAGCAGACCGATCTCGACGCCGTAGCCGGGCGCGAACGGAACCGCCGACAACATCTCCCGGGTGCCGGCGTACTCACCGCCGAGCGGCTGCAGCACCGCGGTGAGCTCGGGCTTCTGCGACGCCAGCAGCGGCCGGGCGACCAGCTCGGTGACGCGGCCGCCCCCGTTGGCGTCCTGGGCGCCGCCGGTCAGCAGCGGACGGCGGTAGTAACCCTTGACCAGGTGGATCTCCGGGTTGATGAGCAGCGGACCCAGCATCTTGGGCACGAACATCGGATCCGGGTCGATGAGGTCGGAGTCGACGAAGGCGATGATGTCGCCGGTGGTCGCGGCGATCGACCGCCACAGCACCTCGCCCTTGCCCTTGACGGGCTCGAGCTCGGGCACGGCCTCCTCACGGCTGATCACCCGCGCCCCGGCGGCGCGGGCGCGCTCGGCGGTGGCGTCGGTGGACCCGGAGTCGAGGACGATCAGTTCGTCGACCAGCGTGCCGTACAACGGCATGATCGAGGCGATGACGTCGGCGACCGTCTCCTCCTCGTTGAGCGCGGGGAGCACCACCGAGACGGTGCGTCCGTCCTTCGCGGCGACGAGCTCGTCGATCGTCCAGTCGGGCTTCTCCCAGGTGTGGGTTGACGACCAGAGCTGCTTGGAGCCGGATGCCTCCGCGGGCGTCGGCCACACGGCGGCCTTGTCCCGACTGATGACGGTGGGTGTACGTCGCTTCTGCTGCTTGGTCATGCGAGTCCCCTGACTGTTCGGGCGGGTGGTCTACTTCCCGCGATGGCAGCGACCATGTCGACCACGCGCCGGGTGGCGGCGACCTCGTGAACGCGAAAGATCCGGGCACCGTGTTCGGCGGCCAGACTCGTCGCGGCGAGAGTTCCCTCCAACCGGTGCTCTAGGTCTGTACCCAGAGTCTCCCCCACGAAGTCCTTGTTGCTCAGCGCCATGAGCACCGGCCAGCCGGTGTTAACAAGATCTTTCACACGGCGTAACAGAGCCAGCCCGTGGTGCGTATTCTTGCCGAAATCGTGCGTCGGATCGATAACGATCGAATCCCGACGCACGCCCGCCGCGAGGGCGCGCTCGGCCGCCGCGGTCACCTCTGCCACCACGTCGTCGACCACATCGTCCACGGCGTCGCCGTAGCCGACCCGATGCGGACGGGTGCGCACGCGCGCGCCTCCGGTATGCGAGCAGACGATCCCCGCACCCCGTGCCGCGGCCACCTCGACGATGTCGGGGTCGTATCCGGCCCAGGTGTCGTTGACGATGTCGGCACCCGCCGCGCAGGCGCGGTCGGCGACCTCGCTGCGCCAGGTGTCGATGCTGATCAGCACGTCCGGGTACTGCTCGCGGATCCAGGCGATCATCGGCACGACGCGCTGTACCTCGGTCTGCGCGTCGACCTCCTCACCCGGCCCCGCCTTGACCCCGCCCACGTCGATGATGTCGGTGCCCTCGGCGACGACCTGGTGCACGCGCCGCTGCGCCGCCTCGTCGTCGAAGCTGGCGCCGCGGTCGTAGAACGAGTCGGGTGTCCGGTTCACGATCGCCATGATCAGGGCCCGATCGGTGGCGACCGGCCGGCCGCAGAGGGTCGGCGAGACCGTCATCCCTTGGGGACCTTGGCGGCCGCCACGTCCGCGGGGTAGTCGTCGTAGTACTCCACGTAGCCCTTCTCCCGTCCGGCGAGGACGTAGACCGTCTCCGGGTCCGCGTCCGCATAACCTTCCTTGCGGAGTTCGACCTTACGGTTCTTGAAAGTGGAGGTCTGCTCGAAGTCGTCGACGACGCGGACGAAGAGCGGCACCGCGTAGCTCGGCAGCGCCTCGTAGAGGTGCTGGGCCAGCGCCTTCGTGTCGAGGTCGGTGCCCTCGCGCAGCTTCACCGCGACCATCCCGGCACGACCGTCGGTGCCGGGCACCTCCACGCCGTAGGCCACCGACTGCGCGATGCCGTCGAACGCGTCGACCGCGCCCTCGACCTCCGTGGTCGCCACGTTCTCGCCCTTCCACCGGAAGGTGTCGCCGAGGCGGTCGACGAAGGAGATGTGCATCCAGCCCTGGTCGCGCACGAGGTCGCCGGAGTTGAAGTAGGCGTCGCCCTTCTTGAAGGCGTCGCGGACGATCTTCTTCTCGGTCTCGGCCTCGTCGGTGTACCCGTCGACGGGCACCCGGTCGGAGATCTCGGCGAGGAGCAGGCCCGTGCCGCCCTTGCCGACCTCCGTCAGGCGGCCGTCGGCGCCGCGCTTGGGATTGCCCTCCTCGTCGTACTCGACGATCTTGTACGGCAGCGGACAGAAACCGGCCGTCTTGTCGACGGTGAACGCGTTGACGAAGGCGAGGTTGAGCTCGCTGGCGCCGTAGAACTCGACCACGCGGTCGATGCCGAAGCGCTCGCGGAACTCGTCCCAGATCTCCGGCCGCATGCCGTTGCCGACCACGGTGTGGACCGAGTGCCGGCGATCGGTGGGCTTGGGCGGCTGGGCCAGCAGGTAGCGGCCCAGCTCGCCGATGTAGCAGAACGCGGTGGCGCGGTTGAGGATCACGTCGTCCCAGAACTTCGACGCCGAGAACGACCTGCCGATCGCGATGCAGGCGCCGGAGGCGAGCACCGACGCGAGCGAGACCGACAGCGCGTTGTTGTGGTACAGCGGCAGCGGCACGTACATGGTGTCGCTGGGACGCAGCCGCACCGCCAGCCCGCCGATGCCCGAGTAGCTGGCGAGCCACCGGTTGTGGCTCATCACGCTGGCCTTGGGCTTGCCGGTCGTGCCGGACGTGAAGATGTAGAAGGCCTTGGTCGACGCCGGCAGCTGCGCGGTGATCTCCGGGTCGGTGTCCGGCTTGTCCTCGGCCGCCTCGTCGAACGCGGCGAAGTCGTAGACGTGTTCGGGCAGAATCGATTCCGACACCGACTCGAGCGCCTCGCCGCACTCCGGGTCGTAGACGAGCACGGTGGCGTCGAGCAGCTTCATCGAGTGTTCGAGCACCTCGCCGCGCTGGTTGTAGTTCAGCATCCCCGCGACCGCGCCGAGTTTGACCGTCGCCAGCATCAGCAGGAGATCGGTCGCGTTGTTCTTGCTCAGGATCGCGACGACGTCACCCTTGCCCACCCCCGCCTCGGAAAGGACTGCGGCGTAACGGTTCACCCGCCGGTTGGCCTCGCCGTAGGTGGTGGTGCGACCCTCGAACCGGACGAACGGCCGGTCCGGATGGGCGTGGGCGAGCTTCTGGAAGACCGAGCCGATGGTCTTCTTCGCCTCCGGGGGACGCCGGATCAGTCCCGGCGCGTGCTTGAGCATCCCGGCCGCCTGCGGCGCCATCTTCACCACGCCGCGCAGCAGGTCGCGCACCCCTACGGTCTTCACCGCGTCCTTGGTGGTCTTCGTGTTCCCGGCGTCCTCCAGGGTCGACGAGCTCGCGCTCGAGTCTGCAGACGTGTCCGTCTGGACGTCCTTGCGCTGGATGTCTGGGGACATGTGGCCTCCGCTCTCCGCTGGGCGTCATTGAGTGCCCCGCGCACTCACGCGCGATACCTTACCGGCCGGTAAGAAAACTTCTACCCCCGAGTCGCCAACTCCAGCGCCTCGTCGACCGACGACGTGACGAGCAGCCGATCCAACGAGCGCTGGGAGACGAAACCGGTTGTCGACAACTCTCGCAGCCAGGTCAGCAGCGGCGCGTAGAAATCGAAAGGATCGAGCAGCACCACGGGCTTGTCGTGCATCCCGAGGTAGCCGCCGGTCCAGGTCTCGAACAGCTCCTCGAGGGTTCCGATACCCCCCGGGAGCGTGATGAAACCGTCGGCGCGCTCGTCCATGAGCCGCTTGCGCTCGCGCATGGTCTCGGTGACGACGAGTTCGTCGGACCCGAGGTCGGCGACCTCGCGGTCCATGAGGGACCGCGGGATGATCCCGACGGTGTGGCCGTCGGCCGCTCGCGCCGCGGTGACCAGCGCACCCATCATGGAGATGTTGCCGCCGCCGGAGACGATCGTGTGGCCGGCCTCCGCCAGAGCGGTACCCACCTCCGCGGCGAGATCGATGAAACGCTGTTCGACGGTGCCCGACGAACAGTAGACGCAGACGGCACTCACCGGGTCATCGTGCCATCTGCGGCCGACGGCCGGTCCGAGGGCCGCGCCACCGCGGTCGCGTGGATCGCGGCGACCACGTCCTCCGGCTCGTCGACGACGGTCAGCAGATCGAGATCCTCGGCGGCGATCATGCCGCGGGCGACCAGCACGTCGCGCATCCAGTCGAGCAGGCCCGCCCAGAACTCGGTGCCCACGAGCACGATCGGGAAGCGCACGACCTTCTTGGTCTGGACCAGGGTCAGCGCCTCGAACAGCTCGTCGAGCGTTCCCAGGCCGCCGGGCAGGCAGACGAAGCCGACCGCGTACTTGACGAACATCGTCTTGCGGACGAAGAAGTAGCGGAAGTTCATGCCGAGGTCGACCCACGGGTTCAGCGTCTGCTCGAAGGGCAGCTCGATGTTGAGGCCGATCGACTGGGCGCCCGCCTGGTGGGCGCCCTGGTTGGCCGCCTGCATCGCGCCGGGACCGCCGCCGGTGATGACGGCGTAGCCCGCCTCGCCGAGCGCGCGACCGACCTCCACGCCGAGCGCGTACTCCGGGGAGTCCGGCTTCATCCGGGCGGATCCGAAGACCGTGACCGCCTCGGCCACCTCGCTCATCGCGTCGAAGCCGGCGACGAACTCCGACTGGATGCGCAGGACCCGCCACGAGTCGCGCATCGTGCGCTCGGCGCGACGCTCGGCGTCGCGCGGGTCCACCCACTCGAGGAGGCGACGGTCGGTGGTCTTGCCCAGACGTTGCTGCGGACGGACGCGGATCGGCCCGATGTACAAGGCGTCGTCGGCCTCGGGATCGTTCGTGGGAGGTTCCGGATTCGACATGCGATCGACGCTAGCAGCGCGTGACGAAGAGCCCGGTCAACGACGAGCCCGCGTCACGGTCTCGCGCCCGGGGCGCCGACCGCAGCTCAGGACAGGTAGGCGCGCAGCAGCTCGGTGACCTCGCGGATCTGCGCCACCGGAACGCGCTCGTCGCGGCGATGGGCGAGGTTCGGGTCGCCCGGGCCGAGATTGACCGCCGGGATGCCGAGCGCGGAGAACCGCGAGACGTCGGTCCAGCCGTACTTCGCGCGGAAGCGCCCCTGCGCCGCCTCGACGAGCGCGGCCGCCGCGGGACGGTCGAGTCCGGGCAGGGCCCCGGCCGCGGCGTCGGTCACCTCGAGCGTGACCGTGCCGTCGGCGAGGTCGGCCGCGAAGACCTCCCGCACGTGGTCGAGGGCCTGCTCCACCGAGCGATCGGGTGCGAAGCGGAAGTTGACGTCGACGTGCGCGGCGTCGGGGATGACGTTGCCTGCCACGCCGCCGGCGACCGCGACCGCCGAGAGCCCCTCGCGGTACTCGCAGCCGTCGATGTCGACGCGCCGCGGCTCGTAGGCGGCGAGGGTGGTGAGCACCCCGCCGAGCTTGTGGATCGCGTTGTCGCCCATCCACGAACGCGCCGAATGGGCACGGGTGCCGGAGGTCGACAGCCGCACCCGCAGGGTCCCCTGGCATCCGGCCTCGATGAGCCCGCCGGTCGGCTCGCCCAGGATCGCGACGTCGCCGGCGAGCCACTCCGGCAACTCCCGCTCGACGTCGTTGAGGCCGTTGAACTCGGCCGCGATCTCCTCGCAGTCGTAGAAGATCAGGGTCAGGTCGTGTGCGGGTTCGGCGATGGTCGCCGCGAGGTGGAGGAAGACCGCGTCACCGGACTTCATGTCGACGGTGCCGCAGCCGTGGAGGATGTCGCCCTCGGTGGGGTGGTTCTCGCGGCGCGAGGGCAGGTTGCCGGCCACCGGCACGGTGTCGAGGTGACCGGCGAGGATGACCCGCTGGGCACGACCGAGGTTCGTCCGGGCGAGCACGCGGTTGCCGTGGCGCAGGACCTCGAATCCCGTCGTCTGCTCCCGCAGGGCGGCCTCGACCGCGTCGGCGATCGCGGACTCGTTGCGCGATTCGCTCTCGATGTCGACGAGGGCGGCGGTCAGTTCGACGGGATCGGCGGCGAGGTCGAGTGTGCTCACGTGGTCAACGGTATCCCCCGGCGTCTCACCAGGAGGCCCCGGAGGTCGGGGTCAGCTCGGCCGCGCCGAAGGACACGCTGAACCGCGCGCACCACAGGAACACCGACGGGTAGGCGTCGAGGTCGACCCAGGCGGGGATCTCGTAGACCTGGTCGCCCTTGTTGCCCTTGATCATCCCGAGGTCGACGTGAGGCGGCCCGGCCGCGGTGCGCCATCCGGACAAGCCCTCCACCACCTCGGCCTGCGACAGCCAGACATGGACGTCGGGGCCGGTGGTGGTGTCGAGGTCCTCGATCGCGAGAATCCGCGACCCGTCGGGCTTCTCGATGACCGACACCGCGCCCGAGGTGGAGTGCTCGTGACCGATGAGGCGCCCCTGCGCGAGGACCACCGGGCCCGCAGGCGGCGCCTGGCCGCCATCCGGCGTGTGGTCCCCCGGCGTCGTCGGTGTGGCCGCGACGGGGATCTCGTCGTCGATCTCGGTGTCGACGAAGACCAGCCAGGGCTGGAAGAGCACCGCGGCGGCCGCCAGCGCGACGGCGACCACGACCCCCGCGCCGCCGAGCACCCAGGGCCACCGGCGCCGCCGGACGGGCCGGGGCGGGGTCGGTCCGGGTGGCGCCGAGGGCGGTGGGACAGGGCCGGTCATGGCAGCGACGTTACGAGTCGGCACCCCGTGCCACCAGGTCTTTGTGCCGTTCGGATGACCCGACCCGGCGCGGCGTCGACCGTCCGCGGGCGAATGGAGGCCGGGCGGGCGGCAGCCGGTCGATCACCTAGACTGACGTCCCGTGACAACTACTGGCGCACACGCAACAGGCATCGCAACCGTGACCGACGGGGGCGCGAACCCCGGGGTCGTGCTCGACGTCTGGTTCCCCAAGCCCGAGCTCGACGGCGTCGAGACCGCCGAGACCGTCGTCCTCGACGCCGAGAACACCCCGGCCGAGCTGCGCGAACTCGTCGGCACCGACGAGGCCCGCGGCGTGAAGACGGTGGCCGTCCACACCGGCATCGCCGACCTGTCGGCCGCCCCGGTCGACGCCTATGACGTCTACCTCCGGCTGCACCTGCTCTCCCACCGGCTGATCAAGCCGCACGGCGCCAACCTCGAGGGCATCTTCGGGTTGCTGACGAACGTCGTGTGGACCAACCACGGCCCCTGCCAGATCGAGGACTTCGAGACCGTGCGCGCCAAGCTGCGCGCACGCGGCCCGGTCACCGTGTACTCGATCGACAAGTTCCCGCGCATGGTCGACTACGTGGTCCCCGGCGGCGTCCGCATCGGCGACGCCGACCGCATCCGGCTCGGCGCGCACCTCGCCTCCGGCACCACCGTCATGCACGAGGGGTTCGTGAACTTCAACGCCGGCACCCTCGGCTCGTCGATGGTCGAGGGCCGCATCTCGGCCGGCGTCGTGGTCGGCGACGGCTCCGACATCGGCGGCGGCGCGTCGACGATGGGCACCCTGTCCGGTGGCGGCAAGGAGATCATCTCGCTCGGCAAGCGCTGCCTGCTCGGTGCGAACTCCGGCTGCGGCATCCCGCTCGGCGACGACTGCGTGATCGAGGCCGGCCTCTACGTGACCGCCGGCACCAAGGTCACCGGCCCGGACGGCACCCAGGTCAAGGCGCGCGAGCTCGCGGGTCAGTCGAACCTGCTGTTCCGCCGCAACAGCCTCACCGGCGCGGTCGAGGTCGTGCCGTGGAAGGGCGACGGCATCGCGCTCAACGAGGCGCTGCACAAGAACGACTGAGGTCGTCGACCTCGCCTGACGCGAAGAAACTCACGACCCCGGGGTCGTGGGTTTCTTCGTGAGTGGAGGGTTCGTGTTCAGGCGGTGAGTCGCGCGGCGGCCGCGGCGATGCGCTCATCGGTCGCGGTGAGCGCCATGCGGACGTGCCTCTCCCCCGCCGGGCCGTAGAAATCGCCTGGCGCGCAGAGGATTCCGCGCTCTGCCAGCCAGGCGACGGTGTCCCGGCACGGTTCGTCGCGGGTCGCCCACAGGTACAGGCCGGCCTCGGAGTGGTCGACGCGGAAACCTGCGGCCTCGACCGCGGCGAGCAGCGTCGCGCGCCGGGCCGCGTACCGCTCGCGCTGTTCGTCGACGTGCGCGTCGTCGCGGAGGGCGGCGGTCATCGCGCCCTGGATCGGGAACGGCAGCATCAGACCGGCGTGCTTGCGCACCGCGAGCAGTTCGGCGAGCAGCTCGGTGTCGCCGGCCAAGAAGCCCGCCCGATACGAGGCGAGGTTGGAGATCTTCGACAGCGAGTGCACCGCGATGAGTCCGGTGTGGTCGCCGTCGCACACCCGCGGGTCGAGGATCGAGACCGGCTCGCCCTCCCAGTTCAGCCCCAGGTAGCACTCGTCGGAGACCACGACGGTCCCCCGCTCGCGCGCCCACGCGACGACCTTGCGCAGGTGGTCGACGGGCAGCACCTTGCCGGTGGGGTTCGACGGCGAGTTCACGAACATGAGCGCCGGCGTCATCGGACCGAGGGCGACCGTCGAATCCGCCCGGACCGGCCGGGCACCGGCCAGCAGGGCGCTCACCTCGTAGGTCGGGTAGGCGACCTCGGGAATGACGACGTCGTCGCCCGGACCGAGGCCGAAGGTCGAGGCCAGGCCGGCGATCGCCTCCTTGGTGCCGATGACCGGCAGGATGCCCGACGCGTCGAGGTTGGTGACGCCGTGGCGCCGGGTCAGCGACTCGGCGGCGGCCTCGCGCAGTTCGGTGGTGCCGATCGTGGTCGGATATCCCGGGAACCCCGACGCGTCGGCGAGTGCGTCGCGGATCAGCTGCGGCACCGGGTCGACGGGTGTGCCGACCGAGAGGTCGACGATGCCGTCCGGATGGGCCGCGGCCGCGGCCTTCGCGCCGGCGAGGGTGTCCCACGGGAAGTCGGGCAGCCGACCGCTCACGCGGGTCGCCGACACCCGAAGCGGTGCCGCTGCACGGGAGGCGGGTGTGCTCACGTCAGGCCAGTCCTATCCGTCCGGTCGATGCCGACGCGGCCGGGTGTTCCGGCGGCGTCGGCTCTCCCACCGTCAGTCGTCTCGTGCTGTCAGTCGTCTCGTGCTGTCAGTCGTCTTCGTACTGTCAGTCGTCTTCGTACTGTCAGTCGTCTTCGTTCATGGGCGGCAGACCCTTGATGAACGCCGGATCGGCGTCGGTCTTGCCGACCTTGCTCGCGCCGCCCGGCGAACCGAGGTCGTCGAAGAAGTCCGCGTTGGCGCTGACGTAGGGCTCCCACTCATCCGGGACGTCGTCCTCGTAGAAGATGGCCTCGACCGGGCACACCGGCTCGCACGCACCGCAGTCCACGCACTCATCCGGCTGGATGTAGAGCATGCGCCCACCCTCGTAGATGCAGTCGACGGGGCATTCCTCCACGCAAGCCTTGTCCATGACGTCGACGCAAGGCTCCGCGATGATGTAGGTCACCACTCACTCCTTCGCTAGGAAGATCGTTGCCGGCGCGACGGGTTGAGCGCTCCGGCGTCGAACACTCTCCGGCGTCGGCGCCGGTTCGGCCCGGGGCTGATCGGACCGCAACCCACAGTATCCGCCGAGCGTGCACCCGCCGCGAAATCGGCCCCCGCCTCCCGGCCACATGCGGGCGCTTCAGTGGCCGGGATCACACGGCTCCCGCGGGGGCGGAACACGGTGCCAGGGGGTCTTCCGCGGACCGGCGCACCACGGATCGGGGGTTTCGCTCAGCGTGCCGACAACTCTCGAATTGCGCCGGACGAACAGGCATCATGGCGCCCATGATCGTCGTGTCGAAGCCGGTCGCCGTGGACCGTCCCCGTACCGGCCTGTGGGTCGTGCGCGGGTTCGAGCCGGCCTCGCGGGCGATGTGTATGTGTTGTCGCTGATCCGCAGATCTCCCGACCCACATCCACTCCCCGAGGATTCGCCATGACCTCCACCCTCTCGCGCCCGAGCGCGGCCACCCTTCGTTCCCAGCCGAACCCGACGACCCGGCGGCGGTTCGTCGCCGAGACCCCGCGGTCACGGACCCATCTGCCCACCCGGCTTCGCCCGGCCGACCTGCTGCGGATCACCGACCAGGGCGTCGCCGACGTCCTCGACGGGCGGCACGACCATCTGCTCCCCGCGGAGTGGGACCCGGTCCACCGCTGGTCGACGCGGATCCACGCCGACGACGACGTCGATGTCTGGCTGATCAGCTGGACGCCCGGCGAGGCCACGGAACTGCACGACCACGCCGGTTCGCTCGGCGCACTGACCGTGCTGTCCGGATCGTTGCGGGAATACCACTGGACCGGCGAGAAGCTCGACGTCCGGGTTCTCGACGCCGGCGACCAGGCCGCCTTCCCGCTCGGCTGGGTGCACGACGTCGTGCAGAACCCCTCGATCACCGTGACCGGCCCGACGCTGAGCGTGCACGCCTACTCGCCGCCGCTGACGGCGATGTCCTACTACGAGGTGGCCGAGGGCAGCCACCTGCGGCGGACCCGCACCGTGCTCACCGACGAACCCGAATGAGCCCGGACCCGAGCGAGCGCCGAACCCTGATGAGCAACAGACCCGCTCCCCGCACCATCGACGACGTACTCGCCGAGGCCCGCGCACGCCTCGACCGGCTCGATGCGGCAGATGTCCCCGGCGAGCTCGCGAACGGGGCGGTGCTCGTCGACATCAGGCCCGCCGCCCAGCGCGCGCAGGAGGGTGAGATCGGGCAGGCGTTGGTCATCGAGCGCAATGTCCTGGAATGGCGCTGCGACCCGGCCTCCGACGCCCGCATCCCCGAGGCCGCCGACCATGACGTCCGGTGGATCATCCTCTGCCAGCAGGGCTACACGTCGAGCCTGGCCGCGGCGGCGCTGCAGGATCTCGGACTCCACCGCGCGACCGACGTGATCGGCGGGTACGAGGCGCTCGCGCCGCTGCTCGGTTGAGGCGCCGTCGAGCCGGTTGAGCCGCCGCCGAGCCGGTCGAGCCGCCGTCGAGCCGAGCTCGATCGCGGCGCATCAGGATCGCGTGCAGCCGCAGATTCGCGGTCGCCGGTGTTCGTGCGGTCAGCCCGCAACCCCGTGGAGCCTCAGGCGACCGCGGGCCACGGCAGCGGGACCGGCCGGGTGTCGAGGGCGAGACCGGTCTCGGGGTCCGAGAGCGCGCCCACGTGGTCGGCGAGCGCCGGGTCGATCCACTCCGACGCGGCGAGCACGTACGACGGCTGTGCCGTGATCCGTTCGGTCAGGACGAAATCCGACTCCGCGGTGCGTGCGGCGAGGGCGTCGAGGTTGGGCCACGGACGCTCCGGGTTGACGTGGTCCGGGGTCAGCGGCGAGACCCCGCCCCAGTCGTCGATGCCCGAGGCGATCAGCGCGGCGCATTCGGCCGGCGACACCAGGTTCGGCGGCGCCTGCACCCGCATGTGGGGTCCGAGGACGATACGCGCGACGGCGACCGCGGCGAGGAACTCGGTCATCTCCGCGTCCGGCGTGGAGCGCATCGCGGTGTCGGGCTTGGCCCGGAAGTTCTGGACGATGACCTCTTGGATGTGTCCGGATCCGGCGTGCGCGTCGGCGATCGCGAAGAACGACTCGGCGCGCTCCCGCATGGATTCCCCGATGCCGACGAGAATCCCCGTGGTGAACGGCACCCGGGCCGCTCCCGCGTCGCGCAGGACCTGCATCCTCACCAGCGGGTCCTTGTCCGGGCTGCCGTAGTGCGGCTGCCCCTTCTCGGTGAACAGCCGACGCGAGGTGGTCTCGAGCATCATGCCCATCGACGGCGCCACCGGCCGCAGCCGCCGCAACTCCTCGAGGCTCATCACGCCGGGATTCAGGTGCGGCAGCAGGCCGGTCTCGTTCAGGACGGCCACCGCGGCGGCGCGCACGTAGTCCAGCGTCGAGGAGTACCCGCGCTCGGTCAGCCATTCCCGGGCCTGCGGCCAGCGGCCCTCGGGGCGGTCGCCGAGGGTGAACAACGCCTCCTTGCAGCCGAGTTCGGCTCCACGACGTGCGAGATCCACGACCTCGTCGAGTTCGAGGTAGAGCCCCTCCCCGGCGCGCGCGAGCTTGCCCGGCACGGTGACGAAGGTGCAGTAGTGGCACCGGTCCCGGCACAGGCGCGTCAGCGGGATGAACACCTTGCGCGAATACGTCACCTGGCGCGGCCGGCCGATCGCGGCGAGCCCTTCGTCGCGGATCGCGCCGGCGACCGACTGCAGCCGGGTGAGATCGTCGCCCGCACAATGCAGCAGCGCGACGGCCTGGTCGACGTTGATGGGCTCCCGGTTCTCGGCCGCCGCGAGTGCGGCGGCGACGGCGCTCGGGTCCGGTCGCGGATCCTCGTGCGGCGAGGCGTTTCTCACGGTCGGGATGCTCAGGTCGGTCATCGGCGGACCTCGTCGGGTTCGGTCAGGAAGGGCGCGGGATCGAAGGTGCCGTTGCGCTCTCGGAACGACGCCGCGGTCCCCGGCCACAGCAGGGTGAGACGACGGCTCTCCGGATCGACATACCAACTGTCGCAACCGGTCAACCACACGGTGGAGGCACTGCGCTCGTCGATCTCGCGGGTGTAGGCTTCCTCGGCCTCGGCCGAGACCTCGAGCACCCGGACACCGCGCTCGGCGGTGTAGTCGAGCGCGCCGAGCACGTAGTCGAGCTGCGTCTCGATCATGTAGATGGCGGAGTTGTGGCCGAGCGCGGCGTTCGGCCCGTCGAGGACGAACATGTTGGGAAAGCCGCTCACCACGGTCGAGGCGTAGGAGGTCATCCCCGACGACCAGTGCTCGGACAGGCGGCGTCCGCCCCGCCCGGCGACCCGCACGGCCGCCGGCGGGCGCGCCGCCTCGAATCCCGTCGCCATGACGAGCACGTCGAGGTCGTAGGTGCGGCCGCTGCGGGCGGTGGCCTTGGACTCGATCACCGACTCCAGCGCGCTCGGCTCGAAGACCACGTTGGGACGCTGCAGCGCCGGATAGAAGTCGTCGCTGAGAAGGATTCGCTTGCAACCGATCTCGTAGTCGGGGGTGAGCTGTTCGCGCAGCACCGGGTCGGCGACCTGGGCCAGCAGGTGGTCGCGCGCGCGTGCCCGGATCTCGTCGATGTCCGGGTGCAGGCCGAGACGCTGGCGGAAGGCGGCGTCGGCCTCGGTGAGGAGGCGATCCCGGACCTCGGCCGCGACCTCGGGATCGCGCAGCGCCGCCCGCTCCTGCTCGGTGTACCGACGGTCCTCCCTGGGCACCACATATGGTGGCGTCCGGCAGAAGACGACGAGTTCTTCGGCCGTCTCGGCGAGGTGCGGGATGACCTGCACCGCCGACGCGCCGGTGCCGACGACACCGATCCGCGCGCCGTCGACCGCCACGGCGTCGTGCCAGGCCGCGGTGTGCACGACCTGCCCGGGGAATCCGTCGAGTCCGTCGATCCGGGGGATCTTCGGCTCGGACAGCCGGCCCACCGCCAGCACGAGGTTGCGGGCGAGGACGGTGCGCTCGGAACCGTCGGCGCCACCCGCGGCGATCACCCAGCGGGCCTCGGCGTCGTCCCAATGCGCTTGCCGCAGTTCGGTTCTCAGCCAGATGCGATCCGCGAAGCCCTCGTCGGCGACGGTCTGCTCGAGGTAGTCGCGGATCTCGGCTCCGCTCGGGTACCGCGACGCCCAGTCGGCCGGTGGCCGGAAGGAGAACGAGTACAGGTGCGCGGGGATGTCGCAGGCGATGCCGGGGTAGACGTTGTCGCGCCACGTGCCGCCCACTGCGTCGGCGCGCTCGAGGACGACGAAGGACTCGCGGCCGCGCCGGGCCAGCTGCGTGGCCATGCCCAGGCCGGCGAAACCGGCGCCGACGATCGCCACGTCGACCTCGACCGCCGACGCGCGGTCCCGGGCTGCTCCCTGCGAGGTCACCGTCACGGATGCACCTGCGGGATCGGGAGGAGACGGGCGGGGTCGGGAGCGCCGTAGCGGGTGGTGCGCTGGCGCGGGACGCGACCGATCCGGTGGGCGGTGTCGGCGATGATCTCGACATCGAGCACGCGCCCCGCCTCGGGCCCGGCCTCGGGCATCAGGCGACCGTCGAGCAGCACTCCCCCGATGTCGTCGACGCCGCCGCGGAGCACCTTCTCGACGGTCTCGGCGTCGAGCTTGGTCCACGCGACCTGCAGATGGTCGATGAGTCCGGCCGACATGAGGCGGGCCACCGCATGCAGCGCGCGGGTCTCCCGCTGCGAGGCGGTGGCGGTCGCGGCATCGCGAAGATGCGGCGGGGTGTTCGTGTCGACCATCGGCATCAGGATCAGCTCGCTGAAGCCACCGGTGCGGGCCTGGATGTCGAGAAGCGTGCGCAGGTGGGCGACCTGCTGCTCCGGGGACTCCACGTGGCCGTAGACGATGGTGGCCGTGGAGAACAGGCCGGTCCGATGGGCGGTCTCGATGACCTCGACCCACTCGCTCACCGGCATCGCCGTACCCGTCGGCGACAGGTACGCCCGCACGGCGTCGTCGAGGATCTGCGCCGCGGTGCCCGGCACCGAGCCGAGACCGGCGTCGCGCAGCCGCTGCAGGTGCTCGGCGACGCCGACCCCCGAGCGGCGTGCGCCGTCGGCGATCTCCGCGGCGCGGTAGGCGTGCAGGTGCAGGCCCTCGGCCGCGCCGGTGATCTCCGCGACGAGTCGCACGTAGTCCTCCGCCGGACGGTCGGCGGGCAACGGCCCCTGCATGCAGATCTCGGTGGCCCCGAGCTCGACGGCCTCGGCCACCAGGTCGGTGAGCGACGGATCGGCGCCGCGGGTGCCGGCCGGACCCAGCCGCGCCGCGACCGCGGTGTCCAGGTTGCGGTTGACGACGAAGGTCAGCGCCTCCGGATCGGTGACGCGACGACGGACCGCATCGGCGAGCTCGCAGAGCTCTTCGAGCCCGCTGCCCGAGGCCCCGAGCAGCGCGACCCAGCCCTCGGTGTCGAGGGCATCCGGGCCGAGGGCTGTCGGGTCGTCACGGAGTTGCCGCAGGGCGGCCGTGACGCGCTCGGTCGGGGCCGTGGTGTCGTCGGCCCACGCGCGCAGAACCATGCTCACACTCTAACGTCCGGCCCGGACCGCCTTGTGTCGCGCGTCTCTTGTGCCGCAGGCGATTCACTGTCGTGAACTCAGGCCTCGGGGTCGGGCAACCGGCCGGTGCGGCTGAGCACGACGGCCGGCGCGACGCCGAGCACCAGGAGTAGCAGTGTCTGGACCAGGTAGTTCGGCGATGTCGACAGCACGACGTTGCCGCCCGGCCCCGGCACGGCGCCGGCCACGAGGACGACGAGACCCCACGCGCCCAGCGGAGCCCACCGCCATCCGGACGACGTGTGGCCCGCGGCCAGCCACAGCAGCGCCGCGTTCGCGAGGCCGGCGAGGAGCGCGGCCAACGGGTATCGCGACGCCGCCGAACCGCTGGTAGGTGAAGGCCACGCCGAGCAGGCCGACGACGAGGCCGTCGAGCGTCAGCAGGGCGAGCAGGAGGCGATCGCGCAGTTCCGGGTCGAGGGCCGGCAGCCGCTCCGACACCGAGGGCCGCGCATCGCGGTCCCGGGTGGCCGCGGTTGTCGACGCGGCGGCGGCCCGGTTCGCCGGGGCCATTGAGGCGGGCGTCGCGCGACCCCGGTTCTTCTTCCGACTCCGGCCCTTCTTGGCTGCCATCGTCTCGGCCGTCCTCACTCGATCCCGGTGAACAGATCCGTCTCCCGGGCCCCGCCGAGAGTCTCCCGCGGATCGTAGTCGGTGAGGATGAAGTGCTCGTGGTCGGCGATCGGCTGCAGGATGTTGTTGCTCAACGCGTACTCGGTGCCCGACGGCGCGACGGTCACCTGGGTGGCGTGGGCCCGCAGGGCCGCGACCTTGTTCGCGTAGTACCCGCGCACGTCGATCTCGGTGGTGATCGCGTCGTCGGGATAACTCGGCAGCTCACCGAGGTGCGGCATCCGCCAGCCCTCGGGCACCTCCGACGCCGCGGCGAGCCCGGACTCCAACGTGCTGTGTTCGGTCACCGACTCGTACAGCTTCGCCGGACCCCGGCCGAGCCCGCGGGCACGTGCGACCGCCTCTGCGGTGACCGAGTGCACGAGCTTGTGGTCGGGATGTCCGTAGGTGCCCGACTCGTCGTAGCTGACGATCACCTGCGGCCCGAAGTCGAGCAGGATGTCGAGCAGCGTCGTGACGACCTCGTCGAACGGGGCCTGCACCAGGGCGCGCGGGTTCTCCGCCGAGGGCGATCCGGCCATGCCGGAGTCCCGCCACCGGCCCGCGCCGCCGAGGAAGCGCGGCCGCAGCACGGGGCCGCCCTCGGGGCTGAGCGCGGCAAGCGCACGGGTCAGCTCGGCGATGCGGTATCCGCCGAGCTGATCGGCGCCGCCGTCGGCGACGAGTTGCGCGTACTCGTCGCCGATGACCTCCCCCTCCTCGCCGAGGGTGAAGGTGACGACGCGGACGTCGACGCCTTCGGCGAGGTAGCGGGCGATGGTGCCGCCGGTCTGGATCGTCTCGTCGTCGGGATGGGCGTGCACGAGCAGCAGCCGACGCGCCGCGGTCGCGGCGGGGGCGGAGTCGGTCACGACAGTTCCCAGTCGACGGCGGTGCCGAAGATCGACTCCTGGATCGGGCCGGTCAGCGGGACGTCGCGCACGAGCGGCGTGACGCCGACGACCATCGAGTCCTGGTACAGCGGCATGTAGATCGCCTGCGCGGCGAGCAGCGGCTCCGCCTCGTCGAGGGTCTCGATCGGGTCCTCCTCGCTCAGCGCGGTCCGCGCGAGATCGATCAACCTCGGGTCACACAGGCCCGAGATGTTGCTGGCATAGCTGTCGCCGGCATCTCCGCCGCTCGGCGCGAGACTGGTCGGGGTCGGCGGGGTGATCGGCGACGGTTCGGTACTCGCCTTCGGCTGATCGCAGTCCACCTGCGAGGCCAGCGACGCCGCGGGCGGCACACCGAGGCCGGTCCAGCCGACGACGAGGTCCACCCGACCCTTGGTGAGGGCCGATCCGTAGAGCTCGCTGTTGGGCAGGGTGACGACCTGCGACCGCACTCCCGCGTTGCGCAGCTGGTCGACGATGCTCGCCGCCGCCGAGGTGGCACGCGGGTCGCCCGCGACCGCGCCCACCCGCACGATCAGGTCCCGGCCGTCCTTCTGCAGGGGCGCGATGCCCTCCGGCAGCTCGGGCACCTGCGCCTCGCCCGGCGCGGGGGCCGGCGTCGACGACGAACCCGATTGCCCGGGGGCCGTCGACCCGGACTGCTCGGACGACGCCGGCGAGCCGGACTCGGATGCCCCGGACCCGGACGCTTCCGACGGCACCGGGGTCGGTGACTCCGGAGCGGCGCGGCGGTACCCGGCCTCGGCCAGCATCGCGTCGATCTGCTCCGGGTTCGGGCGCAGCCTGGTCACGGGCTTGTAGCCGGGATCCGAGGGAGCGAACACCGTGTTCGCGTACGGTTCGACGATCCAGTCGCCCGCACCGGCGAACCGGGTCAGCTGCGGGTCGATCATCCCGAGGACCGCGCGACGCAACGGCAGGGACCGCATCGCGTCGGTACGGGCGTTGACTGTGACGCCGAGCGAACGCGACGTGAGGCTGCGCTGGGTCTCGAGACCGGGCAGGGCGGCGAGTTCGGCCTGGGTCGCCGGGGACGCGCCGAGCGCGACGATCGCCGAGTCGCCCGAGCGCACCGAGTCGAGCATCTGGGCGTTGTTGCCGGCCCGGCGGAGCACGACCTGGTCCAGACGCGGCGGCCTGACCCAGTAGCGGTCGTTGCGGGCCAGCCGCACCTCGTCGCGGGTCTTGTCGATCCCGACGATGGCATACGGACCGGCCGACACCGGCTTGCCCGTGTCCATACCGGTCTGGAAACCGGCCGGGGCGCCCTTGAAGACGTGACTCGGCAGCAGGTTGGTGAACAGCTCACGCCACGCCGGGTAGGGCCGCTCGAACTTCACCTCGACGACCTTGCCGCCCTCACGCGACTGCACCGAGTCGATGAGCCGATAGCCGGCGGGCGCGACGACGTTGGGCTGTCGCGACATCTGCTGCCACAGGTAGCTGAAGTCGTCGCCGGTCACCGGCAGCCCGTCCGACCACTGCGCGTCGGTGTGGATGCGGTAGGTGACCGTGAACGGCTCGGTCGAGCTGACCTCGGCCGAGGTCACGAAGTGCTTCTGCAGCTCCCAGACGGTCCCGGCGGGCGTCTGCACGGGCGCGAATGCGCTCGGCAGCGTCATCGCCGCCACCGCGGTGGTCACCGGGTTGAGGTCGGAGGCGATATGCGGGTTGAACCCCGCCCCCACCGAGTCGGTGGCGATGAAGATCGTCTTCTCCACCGGGTACTCGCTCGGGGTGGGCGGCGGCCCGGTGTCGCGCACCGGCGGCGGCGGATCCGCCGTGCACGCCGTCAGGGCGACGAGCAGCGCGGCGCCGCACGAGAGCAACCCGAGCACACGGCGTCGGGTCCGATTCGAGGCGTCGCGACCCCGCTGTGGTCTCGCGCGATTCACTCGGATACCCCCATGGAAGAGCTTCTCGGTCGGTCGGTCGCCCCGGCCTCCCCGCAGTGGACGGCAGGAAGGCCGGTGTGGCGGTCAGCTGACCGCGGCGTCCCGGGACTTGGCCCGCGAGCGCTCACGAGCGCGCGTCGAGGAGTCGAGGTGAACCTTACGCACCCGGATGACCTCCGGGGTGACCTCGACACACTCGTCGGCGGCACAGAACTCCATCGCGCCCTCGAGATCGAGTTCCATCGGCTTGGCCAGCCGCTCGAGCTCGTCGCCGGTGGAGCTGCGCATGTTGGTCAGCTTCTTCTCGCGGGTGACGTTGATGTCGAGGTCCTCCGCACGCGGATTGATGCCCACGACGTGGCCCTCGTAGGTGTCGTCGCCCGGATTGACGAAGAAGGTGCCGCGGTCGGCGAGCTGGATCATCGCGTACGGGGTGACGGTGCCGGCGCGGTCGCTCACCAGCGAGCCGCTGTGGCGGGCGCGGATCTCGCCGGCCCAGTCGTCGTAACCGGAGAAGACGGCGTTGGCGATGCCGGTGCCGCGGGTCTCGGTCAGGAAGTCGGTGCGGAATCCGATCAGGCCGCGCGAGGGAACGATGAACTCCATCCGCACCCAGCCGGTGCCGTGGTTGGACATCTTCTCCATCCGGCCCTTGCGGGCGGCCAGCAGTTGCGTGACCGCGCCGAGGTACTCCTCGGGCACGTCGACGGTCAGGTGCTCGAAGGGCTCCTTGAGCTTGCCGTCGACCTTCTTGGTGACGACCTGCGGCTTGCCCACGGTCAGCTCGAAGCCCTCGCGGCGCATCTGCTCCACGAGGATGGCCAGCGCCAGCTCGCCGCGGCCCTGGACCTCCCAGGCGTCCGGGCGGCCGATGTCGAGCACGCGCAGCGACACGTTGCCGATCAGCTCGGAGTCCAGACGGGACTTGACCATGCGGGCGGTCAGCTTGTGCCCGGAGACGCGGCCGGCCAGCGGCGACGAGTTGGTGCCGATCGTGACCGAGATCGCCGGCTCGTCGACGGTGATCCGCGGCAGCGGCTGCGGGTTCTCCACGTCGGCGAGGGTGTCGCCGATCATGATGTCGGGCATACCGGCGACCGCGACGATGTCGCCGGCCACGGCCTCCTCGGCGGGCTCACGGTCGACGCCGACGGTGCGCAGCAGCTCGGTGACCTTGGCGCGCTCGACGACGGCCTCGCCGTCGACCTCGCGGCACCAGGACACCTGCTGGCCCTTCCGCAGGGTGCCGTTGTGGATGCGGACGAGCGCCAGGCGGCCCAGGAACGCCGAGGCGTCGAGGTTGGTGACGTGTGCCTGCAGGGGTGCGTCCTTGTCGCCCTTGGGCGCGGGGACGTGCTCGAGCAGGACGTCGAAGAAGGCGTCGAGGTTCTCCGCGTCGGGGATCTGGCCGTTCTCGGGCTGCTCGGTGGAGCAGACGCCGGCGCGACCCGAGGCGTAGAGCACCGGGAGCTCCAGAACCAGTTCGGCCGCGCGGGCGGCCTCGTCGTCGAGGTCCGAGGCCAGGTCCAGCAGCAGGTCCTGCGTCTCGTCGACGACCTCCTGGATGCGGGCGTCGGGGCGGTCGGTCTTGTTGACGACGACGATCACCGGCAGGGAGGCGGCGAGGGCCTTGCGCAGCACGAAGCGGGTCTGCGGCAGCGGCCCCTCGGAGGCGTCGACGAGGAGGACCACGCCGTCGACCATGGACAGGCCGCGCTCGACCTCACCGCCGAAGTCGGCGTGGCCGGGGGTGTCGATGACGTTGATGACGATCTCGGTGCCGTCGGGCTGGCGGTGGTGCACCGCGGTGTTCTTGGCGAGAATGGTGATGCCCTTCTCACGTTCGAGGTCACCGGAGTCCATCACGCGGTCGACGACCTCGGCACGCTCGCCGAAGACGCCGGACTGGCGCAGCATCGCGTCGACGAGGGTGGTCTTTCCGTGGTCGACGTGCGCGACGATCGCGACGTTCCGGAAGGAGGGGGCAGTGCTCACAGATTCTCTTTCGTAAGTTGGGGACCGCCATCGCGGCCGGGCGCCCGGTTCGCGGGCATGTCTGCTTCCCCGACGGTCGTCGTTGACCGGCGTCGAGCGCAGAACACCTAGGGATTCAACGTCACAGACTATCGGTTAGAGGCCTGAGACCGCGATCACAGCTCCGAAAAACGCTGTAGTTAGGTTCTGCTAACCTCTGATCCATGGGCAAGGTCGACCCGGCCAAGGTGTGCTCGCTGAAGCCGAAGAAGAAGTGCTGCAAGAGCTCCAAGCGCTGTGTGCGCTGCCCCGTGGTGATCCACCGGATGCGCAAGCTCGACACCTCGGAGATGTCGAAGAAAGAGCTGAACAAGGCACTGAAGAAGGCCCGCGCCGCCTGACCCGGGGTGTTCGCGGAAGAGCCTCTCAGCCCGGCGGGATGTCGTCGTCGACGGTCCTCAACGCCACCGCGAGCGCGACCGCCGCGATCCCCACGGCCTCGAGGGGGGCGCGGCACCTGCGCCAGCACCACCAGTCCGATGACCGCGGCCGTGACCGGCAGCAGGGCGAGCAGGATCGCGAACCTGGCCTGCCCCACACGACGCAACACCACCTGATCGAGCAGATACGGCACCGCCGTCGACGCGACCCCCAGCACGAGGCCCTGTCCGACGAGCGCCGGCAGCGCGACCCCGTCGGCCGCGGCCCGCACGACCCACCAGGCCAGCGGCGACGTGACGAGCGTCGCGACGGCGAACCCGGTCGCGAGGTCCTCGATGCCGGCGCCCCGGGCGGCGACTCGCTTGCCCAGGACGATGTAGCCGGCCCAGCAGGCCGCGGCCCCCAGCGCGAACAGCACCCCGGCGCCGGTCCCCTGCCACCGGACGTCGGCGATGAGAACCACGCCCACGGCGGCGAGCAGCAGCGCCGCGACGTCACGCGGTCGCCGGGACCCCAGCGCGGCCACCGCGATCGGGCCCAGGAACTCCAGCGCCACCGTCGTGCCCATCGGCAATCGCGCGAGCGCCTCGTAGAAGCTGATGTTCATCCCGGCCGTGATCAGGCCGAAGCACGCGGCCAGCCGGAGGCGGCCGGGACGCCACGCGGCGCGCGGGGGCCGAATCCACAACAGCAGGACCACCGCGGCACCGGCGATCCGGAGCCAGGCGACCGCGGCGGGCGCGAGGTCGTCGAACAATCCGACGGCCACCGCCGCGCCGAGGTACATCGACGTCGCCCCGATGACCATCAGACCCGGTGGGAGGAGCAGGTCGCCTCGCGTGGTCCCGGTCATCGGCGTGCCGTCATCCGATGACCGCAACCCGATCGGGCACGAGGCGCAGCCGCACCCGATCCCCGATGGAGACGGATTCGGTTGCGATGGCGTCGATCTCGCCGACGACCGTCTCGATCCGCACCCGCGGCCCGGAGGGCAGCTCGGCGACGAGGACCACGGTGGCGAGGACCACGGTGGCGAGCGAGCGGACGTCGACGGCGTCGGGGGTCCGGGCCACCTCCACCGACTCCGGACGCAACCCCAGGCGGCGGGACCCGTCGGGGAGGTCGAGGCGCAGGTCGCCGAGCACCGTCTCGGCGACGCCGTCGCGCAGGGTCGCGTCGACGACGGTCGTCGCGCCGAGGAAACGCGCGGTCCACTCGTCGACGGGCCGCGTCCACAGGGTCGACGGCTGCGCGACCTGCACCATCGCCCCGTCGCGCATGACGGCGATGACGTCGGCCATGGTCGCCGCCTCCGCATGGTCGTGGGTGACGACGACCGTCGGCACCCCGGCCGCCCGCACGATCTCCGAGATCTCCACCGCCAGTTCGTCTCTCAGGCGACGGTCGAGTGCTGCGAGCGGCTCGTCGAGCAGCAGCAGCCGCGGATGCGGGGCAAGTGCCCGGGCGAGCGCGACGCGCTGCGCCTGTCCGCCGGAGAGCGTGTCGACCGAACGTTTCTCGTAGCCGGGCAGGCCGACGACGTCGAGGAGCTCCGACACGCGGTCGGCGATGCGCCGCCGGGGCCAGCGACGCATCTTGAGGCCGTAGGCGATGTTGGCCGCGACGCTGCGGCCGCCGAAGAGCTGCCCGTCCTGGAAGACGACGCCGAAGTCGCGGCGGTGCACCTCGATCCCGGCGAGGTCCTCGCCGTCGAAGCGCACCGTGCCGGCGGCCGGGCGCTCGAGGCCCGCGACCGCGCGGATCAGCGTCGACTTGCCGCATCCCGACGGGCCGAGCACCGCGGTGATCAGCGCCCCCGCTCCCCCGGTCCGCCACGAGAGGCCGTCGATCACGGTGTGGTCGCCGTAGGCGATGGTGAGGTCGTCGATCTCGAGCACACCCTGGCCGTCGGGGCCACCGACGCCCGGGTTCCGGTCCGGTCCGGTCACAGCAGCGGCACCTCCGTTCGCGGGCGCAACGCCTCGACGAGGAGGACGGCGAGGGTCGTCGCGGCCACGAGGACCACCGAGGCGGCCATCGCCGTCGCGAGGTTCTCGGCGCCGGGCCGGTTGAGCGCCGACCCGATCAGCACCGGCAGCGTCGTGGTGTCGGCCCGGGCGAGGAAGCTCGTCGCACCGAACTCGCCGAGTGCCATGACGAATGCGAAACCCGCTGCGGCGCCGAGTGATCGACCCACGATCGGCAGGTCGACGGTGGTGAACACGCGTAGCGGCGGCGCCCCCAGCGTGGCGGCCGCCTGCCGCAACCGGACGGGCACCGACTCGAGTGCCGGGACCATGATCCGGATGACGAGCGGGATCGCGATCAGCGCCTGCACGCACGGGATCACCGCCGGGGACGCGGCGATCGCGTACGGCATCGAGGCCAGCACGATCAGGTAGCCGAATCCCAGTGTCACGGCGCTGATCCCGAGTGGGATCAGCGAGATCGTCGAGGCGATGGCACCCAGGACGCCCCGCGCCCGGAACAGCGACACCGCAGCGAGGGTCCCGACGACGAGGGCGATCAGCGTCGCCGAGCCCGCGGAGACCAGCGAGTACCGCAGACTCTCCAGCGGTGTCACGCCGTTGACCGGCTCGGCCAACGCGCGGTAGCCGGCGAGCGTCCAGTCGCCGCGGGCCGACGGACGCAGGGATCGCACGATGAGGACGACGACCGGCCCGACGAGCAGGACCACGGTCCACGTCGCCGCCGCTGCCATCGCGAGGCGCGCCGGCCACCCGGCCACGACCGCCGCAGCGCCCCGACGGCCGCCACCGCCGGCCGAACCCGCCCCCGCGGGGTCGGAGAAGACGCGGGTGAGCAGGAGCGCGGCGAACACCACCACGATCTGTAGCATCGACAGGACCACCGCCTCGGGGAGCCGGAAGTAGCCGATGGCCTGGGTGTAGATCTCGGTCTCCAGGGTGCGCAGCTCCCCGGCGCCGAGGATGAGGACGACGCCGAAGCTGGTGGAGCAGAACAGGAAGATCAGGGTCGCGGCGCCGGCGATCGCGGGCAGCAGCCGGGGCACGACGACGGTCATCGTCGCCTTCACGCGTCCCGCGCCGAGGGTGCGCGCCGCCTCCAGAAGCCTCGGGTCGAGGTTGCGCCACGCCGCGCCGACGACCCGGACCACGACGGCGACGTTGAGGAACACGTGGGCGGCGAGCACCGCGCCGAGCCCCGACTCGATGTGCAGGAAGGACAGCGGACCGGTCAGCAGGGAGCGGAAGGCGACGCCGACGACCACCGTCGGCAGGACGAACGGGACGGTCACCACGACCGCGAGGATCACCGCGACCCGTCCGCCGATGTGGGCGTAGAGCCAGGCGATGGGCGCGGCCGCGAGGAGCGCGAGAACCATGGAGGCCGCGGCCTGCCCTACGGTGATCCCGAGCAGGGACCACGCGTCGGTGCGGGCGAGGAGGTCCTCGAGCCGCGCCCCCGACTCCGACGCGATGCGGTAGGCGCGACGGATCAGTGCGATCAGCGGCCACGCGAACAGGATCGTGATGAACAGCGCCGGGACGAGTCGGACGGCGATCCGCCCCGCCAGGGTCCCGCCGCGCCGCGCCGGACCCCAGTTGTCCCCCCGGGCCGTCGCGCCCGGGCCCGTGTTCGTCGCCCGGGTCACCGGGGCATCACCTGCCGACGACGGCACGCCACTGGTCGAGCCACTTCTCGCGGTTGTCCGCGATCGTGGCGGGCGGCAGCGAGGAGATCCACTCCGGGACCTCGGCGCGCGCCGGCCAGCCCTCGGGCAGCGGAACGTCGCGCTGCACCGGGTAGACGTACATCGACTCCGGCAACGCCGCCTGGACCTCGGGGCTCAGCATGTAGTCGACGAGCTGGCGCGCGCCGCTGGAGTTGCGCGTGCCCTTGAGGATTCCGACGTACTCGACCTGCGGGAAGCAGCTGTCGAGAAGCGCGCTGGTGTTCGGGGTGGCCGCCGGCGACGATGCGTAGGACAGCACGATCGGACGGTCGCCCTTGCCCTCGCCCGCGCTGAAGACCTGGTTGTAGGCGACCTCCCAGCCGGAGACGATCTCCGCGCCGCCGTCGACCACCCGCTTCCAGTAGTCCTGCCAGCCGTCGCCGAGCGCGCCCACCGTGGTGAGCAGGAACGCGGTGCCCGGAGACGACGTGGCGGGGTCGGTCAGCACGGTATGCGCGGCGTACTCGGGCCGGGCGAGATCGCGGAAGCTCTGCGGCGGGGTGATCCCGCGCGATTCGTACCAGGCGTCGTCGATGTTGAGGCACACGTCTCCGCGGTCGACCGCGGTCAGCAGGTCGGTCGCGCCGGGCACCGCATACTCCGCGGCGCCGTTCGCGGCCGCGGGGGGCGCATAGGCCTCCAGGGCCCCGGCCTCGATGGGGCGGGAGGCGAAGGTGTTGTCGATGCCGAAGACGACGTCGCCCTTCGGCGCGCCCGGGGTCAGCGAAACCGTCGACGCCAGCTGACCGGCGTCGCCGGACTTGACGATCTTGAGGGTGAGACCGGTCTCCCGGCGGAATCCGTCGATCACGGACTCGGGCAGTTCGAACGAGTCGTGGGTCAGAAGGGTGACCTCTCCGCCCGTCGTCGACTCGTCGGCGCACGCGACCGCCGCACCGGCGACCATCAGCACTCCCGCGGCCAGTGCCAGCGTCCTGCGCGCAGCCCTCCCGAGGACGTTGCCCCGCCGGCCGCCGCACCGACGACCGGGCACGTCGGTGCCCTGTTGCTGTTCCACGTCAGGTCTCCTCGTCGACTGGCGGCGAATGGGTGTCCCCCATATCCAACCAGGTGTCGAAATGCGACACGATTCGACGGTCCGGCGAGTCACTTCAGTAACAATTGCATCAATAACCACACACATCACAGTCGCATCGCCGTTGACTGCCTGGACACGAGAGGAACCGGGGGGCTTAGAATGACCGGACGTCCGGGGTGGGAAGATCGCGATGAACTGTCCACCCTCCGGACAGCCACGAGAACGATCCATACGACCACGAGGCGCCCGAGGCCCGAGCCGGCCGGCGCCACGACCGATAGGACACACCCAGTGCGATTCACACGGCCGTCGAGGTTGCGTTCCACCGCCTCCCGCCCGCACCGGACCCGCCGCATGCTGGTCAGCGCTTCGGCCATCGTCGCCGCGGCCGGCCTCGTATTCCCCGCGGTGGCCCAGGCCGAGCCCGCACCCAAGGTCGACCAGCGTGTGCTGGATTCGCTGGGCGCCTTCGCCCCGGCGATCATCGGATCGGTGGCCACCCCCGGTCCGGACGGCAAGGTCAACGCGCAGCTGCTGAATCAGGCCGAGAAGTTCGCCAACACCCCGGGGATGCCCGCCGAGGTCAGCAAGATCTGGCGTTCGGTCGCCGACTTCCTGGGCGAGCCCGGCCGCCGGCAGGCCGCCAAGCAGCTGGCCGCGGAGCAGAAGAAGGGCGATCCGGAGATCCCGACGGGCCCCAACGCCCCGAAGATCCAGGAGTTCCTCTACCCGACCTTCGGCCTCGGGTGCATCCCCGGCGGCGGTTCGCTGGGTCGCGCGCTCGTGACCGCCGGCCCGCAGGAGGCCCCCTGGCCCGGCCCGCAGCGCGGCGAGGGCGGCTACGTCTACACCGCACTCGGCACCGGCCCGGCCGTCGACAACAAGGCGCAGCCCCTCGTGGTGAGCTGGCTCAACGTCGACACCGGCCGTTCCGGCGAACTGACACTCAAGAAGAACGAGCGGATCAACGCCCAGGACGGGCCGGGCACCTTCACCGGCATCGCCCGGACCGGCAAGGGACGCGTGATCTCGGCGATCCACGGCAACGTGACCACCAAGACCAAGGGCAAGGTCGTGTCCTGCACGATCGTCCCGGTGATCGGTCTCGCGATCATCTGACGCCAGACACTCTCGAGGACGAAAACCCCGGCTGCGGCCGGGGTTTTCGTCGTTTCACAGGTCGGCGAGACCCGCCGACCCGCCGACCCCAAAGGACCGCGTGATGTGCACCACATCCCGCGCGGACACGTATCCGCAGGTCGGCCCCGGTTCGGTATCTCACCGGTCGCGCGGATGTCACGAGTCGGACTCGCGGCTTGCTCGGTCGAGCTCGGCCATGCTCTTGTTTAACTCAAGTCTCACCTGTCACACCCGCCACACGATGGCGGGGTGTCGGCCTGTTCGAAGGAGTGCCATGTCCATCAGGTCTCGGTTCACACGTCCGCTCTTCGGACGACGCGGACTCCGACGCTGCGGTGTGGGGCTCGCCGGGGTCGCCGTGGCCGCCGCCGCGGTCACCTCGACCGCCTCTCCCACTGCGGCAGCACCGTCGCTCCCGCTGCTGGAGCCGAACATGCTCAGCCAGTACGCGATCCCGTTCGACACCGAGCTCGCCGCCGGTATCCGCATGCTGAAGGCCGCCGGCGTGGACCAGATGGCCCTGCAGGCCGCGCAGGCGATCCTGAGCAGCTCCGGCCAGCTGTCCGTGGAGGACGTCGTCGGCCGCGCGGGTGCGCTCCCCTACAACGCGGCGTCCCCGCAGAAGGTCGCCGACACCGATCCGATGTCGATCCTGAAGAAGCTCGGCATCCAGGCGCTGACGCCGTCGGTCGCGCCGTTCTGCACCGAACCGACCCCGGACAACCCGCTCGGCCTGGTCACCGCGGGGGCGGGTGCCGTCGCGGGCCCGTGGCCGATGGCGAACGACCCGGCGGCCGAGCTCAAGCCGCTGCTCGACCTGATCCCCATCGCGAACGTCCCGAAGAAGCTGAACCTCGTCGAGAAGGGCGAGACCGCCTACGCCTTCGTCCCCGCCTCGGCCAAGTCGGGCGCCAGCGGTCAGATGCAGGTCGCCTGGTTCAACACGAGCACCCTGCAGGGCGGCTTCGCCGATCTGAAGCCGGTCAGCGACCAGGCTCCCGTCGCCGCCGCACTCCCGCTGCTCAACGGCGTGCGCCTCGCCCCGGTCAAGACCGGAGAGGGCACCGTCCTGTCGGCCGTCTTCGGCAGCGCCCAGAACGGCTCCCAAAACTGCTGGTTCCTGCCCGCGGTCGGCATCGTCGAGGTGTGACCGCCTCCCCGCCCGTCCACGACACCACCCCATCTCACGGAACGAACTGAACGAGACATGATCACGCACGGCTCCAGACGGACCACCCCCATCGCCCGCACCGTCGCCCTCGCCGCCGCCCTCACGATGGGCCTGACCGGCTTCGGCCTGACCTCGGAGGCGGTCGCCGAACCACTGACGACCTCGCCGTCGACGACCACCCCGGCACCGGAGTCCGGAGACGCCGGGGCAGGCGCGCCGGCCGACGAGAACGCGGGCACCGTCGACGCCAGAGGACCCGGTCAGACGCCGGGAGCGGTGTTCGCCAACCGTGATCTGCCGCGCGCCCGGATGGTCGCCGGCGCGGCGAGCGGCAACGACTACACCTATTGGAGCACCGGCGCCGACGGGAAGGCCCACCTGTCCTCGGCCCTCGTGATGGTGCCGCGCGGCCAGGCTCCCGCGGGCGGCTGGCCCATCGTCGCCTGGGCCCACGGGTCGCGGGGCATCGCCGACAAGTGCGCCCCGTCGGAACGCCCCACCAAGGAGGACACCACCGAGCTGAGCACGTGGCTGTCGCGGGGATACGCCGTGGTCAGCACCGACTACGCCGGGGTCGGCACCCCGGGCACGCCGCAGTACTACGACCTCGAGGCGACCGCGCGCAACATCGTCGACGCGGTCAGCGCGGCGCGCGACGTCTCCGACAAGCTGTCCACCTCGTGGGCCGTCGTCGGCGAGG
The DNA here is from genome assembly GCF_900683595.1 of Gordonia paraffinivorans. Classification (NCBI taxonomy): domain Bacteria; kingdom Bacillati; phylum Actinomycetota; class Actinomycetes; order Mycobacteriales; family Gordoniaceae; genus Gordonia; species Gordonia paraffinivorans. The sequence continues at coordinate 175,489 of NZ_CAACYD010000003.1, forward strand.
GACAGGGTGCCGCCGCCGCCATCACCCTGGCCAAACTCGGTCCGCAGCTGCAGCGCAACGCCCTCGATTTCAAGGGGGCGGCCGCGACGTCGATCCCCGCCGAGTTCGGCGCGCTGCTCGCCAACGTCGGTCCGTCGACGGCGACCATGCCCTCGGGTATCGCCGCCGACGCGCTGTACACGCTGAGCGCGATCCGCAACGCCCGCCCGAACCTCGACGTCGATGCGCTGCTGACCGACACCGGCAAGCGCTGGATGGCCAAGGCCGCCAACGAGTGCATCACCTCGTTCCGCAAGGAGGTCGACGGACTCAAGATCGGCTCGCTCTTCGCCAAGCCGGTGTCGTCGAACACCGAGCTGACCAATCTGCTCACGAAGGCGACCGAACTGCCCTCCCGCGGCTTCGCGGCCCCGGTCATGATGACCCAGTCGCTGCAGGACACCTCGGTGGTCGTGCCGCTCACGCTCAAGTACCTGAACGAGGCCCGCGCCGACCGCAAGGCCACCCCGCGCACCTACCTGGTGCTCGACGCGGCACAGTCGAAGAAGCTGTCGGACGACGACATCCGCGGTTTCATCGCCAAGGTCCTCAAGTAGGCGTCATGGGCCTCCGACTGCCGAGCCGGCGCACCCGCGATCTCGCCTTCGCGGCGACGGTGGCCGCAGCCACGGTCTCCGGCGCCCTCGGGCACCGGAAGGCCGCGGGCCTGACCAAGCCGCTGCCGATGCTGCTCCTGGCGGCCGAGACGGCAGCCGGGGCACGCGGGCGCGGTGGCGCCGACAACGCGGGCCTGGCCGGGGCACTCGCCTTCTCGATGGCCGGTGACGTGGCGATGTTCCTCGAGGAGTTCGAGACCGAACCGGCGGCCAAGGACCGGTGGCTGCAACGCGGGGCGAGCCTGTTCGCCGGCGCCCAACTCTGCTACATCGCCACGATGTGGCGGGCGGGCGCCCGGCCGTCGGCGAGGCAACTGCTTCCCCGCGTCGGGCTGCTCGCCGAGTCGGCGGCGGTCCTCGCACGTCACCGTCCGGCGCTTCTCCCGGTTCTCGGGACCTACGGCAACACCCTGGCGACGATGTCGGCGATGGCGAGCGCCATGCCCGACCCCCAGCCGCGGCTGCGCATCGGCGGGCTCGCGTTCCTGCTGTCGGACCTGGCGATCATCAACCGCCGACACCTGGTAACCGACCGCCGATTGCGAATCGCGGGCGAGGCCTGGGTCCTGGCGAGCTATTTCACCGCTCAGTACCTGCTGATCGGCGGGCTCGCCGAGCGGTCACGCCACAGCTGACCGCCCGTCGAGCAAACGCGTCGGTCGACGATGGTCTGCGCTCAGGCGGTGGCCCGGCCGCTGCACGACGAGTACTGCGGGTTGACCATCGGGTTGAACGCGAGGGCGCCGAGCTTCTGGTGGATGGTGAACGCGACCGGGCCGTGACCGGGATGGATGTCGACCTGCCACTTGACGGTGAATCCGCGGCCGGGGACGAAGACCTTGCCGGTCCTGCCGGTCCGCAGGTTCTTCCAGCGCACCGTGACGTCGTAGGTGTACTCCAGCGCAACCGGTTTCGCCCGATCCGAGCCGATGAGGGCGATGACCGGGCCGGGCAGGCCGTCGGCCGGGAAGCGGATGTTGTTGAACACGTCGACGCGCACCTTCACCGGACCGGCGGGCCACGGGTTGGTCGAGGTGCAGTTCAGAGTGGTCACATAGTTCGCCTCGGCGTTCGCGGGGATCGCCGTGGCGCTCCCCTGCCCCGCGACCCCTTGCCCCACCATGCCGAGCAGCGTCGCGACCAGGCCGGTGACGACCCCGATCACCACCCGCGACACCGTGCGTGAGACCTTCCGCCCCGACATGTTCTCCCCGCTGACCATGAGGGCAGTCTAGAGCGGCGCATCGGCCGCGTCTGCCAGAATCGGACCCATGCCGAAGATCCAGATCGCCCAGGACCCCGCGGCCGACGAGCTCCTCTCGACCGACTCGTTCGCGCTCCTCGTCGGGATGCTGCTCGATCAGCAGTTCCCGATGGAGCGCGCCTTTGCCGGCCCGGCCAAGATCAAGGACCGCTTCGGCACGATGGACCCGGTCGAGATCGCCCACGCCGATCCGGAGGCGTTCGCCGACCTGTGCTCGACTCCCCCGGCGATCCACCGCTACGGACGGTCGATGGCCGGCCGCATCCAGGACCTCGCCAAGGTGGTGGCCGAGGAGTACGGCGGCGACGCCTCCCGCATCTGGACCGAGGCGACCAGCGGGGCCGACCTGATGAAGCGGCTGCGCGCACTGCCCGGCTTCGGCGAGCAGAAGGCGAAGATCTTCATCGCGCTCGTCGCCAAGCAGCTCGGGGTGGCCCCCGACGGGTGGGAGAAGGCCGCGGGCGACTACGGCAAGGAGGGGTTCCGGTCGGTCGCCGACGTCGTCGACCCCGATTCCCTGCAGAAGGTCCGCGACTTCAAGAAGGCCGCCAAGGCCGCCGCGAAGGCCGCCAAGGGCTGACCGCGTCCCGGGCCCACCCGGCCTGATCGCGACGCAGTCCCGCACGAATCACCGAGCCTGGTGCCGAATCAAGTCGCGGTGGCCTAGTGTCGGGTTAATGGAGTCAGTTCCCGAACGAGGAGCTTCCCGCGGGACCGACCCGGGACGTGCGCTCGTGGAGATGCCGTTCCGGGTCGGATTCGCAGTCACGGGGGTCGTACTGGCCGCGGCGGAATCCGCGGTCACCATCGCGCGCGCCACCGCGGGCAGCGTCCAGCACGAGATCGCCCAGGCCATGGGCCTCGACGACGACAGCGTCGGCACGGCACGCACGCCGCTGGCGCTGTTGGGCCAGTTGTCGGACCTGCTCGGTCCCGACCGCCCGTTCGGGCGGATTCTCGCCACCGGCGGTCCACTCGACCGCCTCTTGACGCCGGGCGGCGTCATCGACCGGCTCACCGCGCCCGACGGCCCCTTGGAGAAGCTCACCGCAAAGGGCGGCCTCCTCGACCAGATGGCCGACGAACGCGGCATCCTCATGCGTCTGACCGCCGAGGACGGCCCGCTCGACCGCCTCACCCGCCCGGGCGGCGTCGTCGACCAGTTCACCGAGAACGAGGGCATCCTCGAACGCCTCACCTCCGAGGGCGGCATCGTCGACAAGCTCACCGCACCCGACGGCGTCCTGGAACGAGCCACCCAGCCCGGCGGCTTCCTCGACCGCCTGGCCGAGGAAGAGGGGATCCTCGATCAGCTCCTGGGTGAGGGCGGCGCCATCGAGCGCGCGATCGCCCCGGGCGGTCCCCTCGACCGCATCGCCGAGCTCGCCGAGACGATCAGCGAACTCGCACCCAACCTGCTCACCATCCAGGACACCGTGCACGAGCTCGCCGAGACCGTGGACGTGCTCAACCAGTCCGTGGCGCCGCTCGGCGGACTCGCGGACAAGCTCCCGAAGCGGCTGACCCGGGGCTCCAAGAACTCCGGCGGCAACGGCACCCCGAACCCGGCCCCGGCCGACGCCAACGGTTACTCGCGTCCCCGCCCGAGCGCCCCGTCCAGCAGCGCCACGTAGCGGTCCACGTCGGGCATGACGTCGGGACTCGTGGTCACCGACACCGCGACGCGGTCACCGAGGCCGTGAACCCCGTGCGTGAGTCCCTGTACGGGTGAGAGCGCGGGGAACCCGGTGGTGAACAGCACCTTCCCGCCGTCGAGCTCGAGGTCGGCGGCGCCCCGGTGAACCGACGACACCACGGTGACGCCGGTGACCGTCGCGGGCCTGGCCTGCAGGTCGAATCCCCGGACGCCCCACCGGGCCAGGATCGCCGGGGTGGCCTGCGTCGCGCGGCGCTGGGCCACACGCGCGGGATCGGTGTCTGCGTCCCGGGCCGCGACGATCTCCTCGCGGATGAGACGCGCGCGTTCGTCGAGGTCGTCGACGTCGAGGTGCAGGTCGATGCCGACGTTCCGGAAGTGGTTGCGCGCGTCGGGTTCTCCCGTTCTCCCTACGGTGAGTTCGACGCCGAGCCGGACGGCGTGTTCGCCGAGGTACTCGGGCAGCGCACGCGAGATCGCCGTCAGCACCGCGGTGGTCACCGGGTGTCCGGCGGCGGTGAGACGATGCCGGTCGAGCACCAGGACCCGTAACGCCCGTTTCGGCCCGGGGTCGGTGTTCAGGTGGGTGAGCGGGTATCCGGGTCCCGGAGTCGCCCGTCCGGCGAGGCGGGCCGCCTCGACTCCGCGGCGCATCGTGTCGAGGAACTCAATGGGCAGTCGCGCGAGGCCGAGCGCGACGGTCGCCGCGTCGCGGATCGGGCCCGGCACCGGGTCATCCCGCCGGCCGTCGCGCCGCACCGGCGGGGCGTCGAACAGGTCGCGCGCCGCCTGCGACACCCGGCGCCCGTCGCCCAGCGCGTGTGAGATCTGCAGCACCACAACGGTGTTCACCTCGTCGGCACCGGCCGTCGGCACCCCGGTCACCGATCCGAAGAGGTGGAGTCGCCATGCGGCGTCGGTCGGCACGAGCGGGTCGCCGACGAGTCCGGCGACCGTCTCCAGCAACGACGACCAGGTCCGCGTCGTGGTGTCGACGCGGACCTGGTCCTCGGTGGGTGCAGCCCTCACCCAGTACGGGCGATCGGCGCCCGCCGGGACGTCGTGGACGCGAAGGCAGAGGTCCTCGACGCCGCCGGCACGGGCGACCAGTCGCCGCGCGGTCTCTTCCGTCGGAATCGACGGCGCCGCAAAGCAGTACAGGAGGAACTGGTCGTTCGGGATGCGCTCGGACATCCAGTACGACGCGGCGTCGGCCGCCGCCATGCGCTGCATGGGGCGAGCCTAGCCGTACCGCCTGCAGGCGGCCGCTCCCCTACTTCTGGCCGGCGCTCCAGGCGTAGGGCAGGTCGGTGCCGTTGAGCACGTGGTCGCCGAGTGCCTGCAGCTTGAAGATGAGCGGGTTGTGCGCCGAGATCACCCGGGCGTTGCGCCAGTGGCGGTCGAGGCGCAGGCGCTCGGAGGTGATCGACGCCCCGCCGACCTCGAACAGCTGGGTGGTGGCGTCGAGGACGAGCGGGATCAGCGTCGCCTGGGCGCGCGCGACGTCGAACTCGACCTTGTCGAGCAGTTGCTCGTCCTGCCAGCCGGTCTCGGCGAGGCGGTCGAGCTGATCGGCGATGTCGAGGACGAGGGTCCGCGCCGTGTAGGCGGCCGAGGTGAGCCGGCCGATGACCTGCTGCACCAGCGGATCGTGCCGCGGCAGGTCGGCGGCCGAGTGGGTGAACGTGCGCTTGCGCTCCCGGACCCACTCGGAGACGTCGTCGGTGGCGCGCTGGGCGATGCCCGCGAGCACCGACAGCTGCACGAGCTGCAGGTACGAGGTGGCGTAGGTGCGTCCGGCGGTCCCGTAGCCGGGGCCGAGGATGCGGTCCTCGGTGACCTGGACGCCGTTGAACTCGGTGGTGCCGCTGGCGGTCAGGCGCTGTCCGAAGCCGTCCCAGTCGTCGCGCTGGGTGACCCCCTCGGCAGTGGCGTCGACGAGCACCGACACGCGCTCGCCGTCCTTGTCGGCGGCGACGAGGATGTGGTCGGAGTACAGGCTGCCGGTGCTGTAGTACTTGGTGCCGTCGAGGCGATAGCCGTCGCCCTCGGCGGTGACGCGGGTCTGGTAGCGGTCGATCGCGCCGACGCCCGGCTCGGTGATCGCGTTGCCCACCAACGTGCCCTCGGCGATCTTGCGGAGCCAGTCCTGCGCCTCGGGGGCGGGCAGGGCGGAGATCTGGTCCTCGACGAACGACCAGTGCACGCGCAGGGCCTGCGGCAGGTTCGACTCGGCGGTGGCCAGGTCGATGAGCAGACGGAACAGCTGGCGAACGGTCGCACCGTAGCCGCCGTACTCCACGGGGACGCGCAGCGCGCCGAACCTCGCCTCGCGCAGCCACGACACCTCGTCGTATGCGAGACGGCGGTCCTCCTCGCGCGCCACCGCGCCCTCGGCGATACGCGCGAAGATCGGGGCGAAGATCTCGTCGAGCCGCTCGTCGGTGGTACCGGCGGAGGTGGTGCCTGCGGGCACGGTTGCGGTCATCAATGGTCCTTTCCTACGAACTTGTCGGCCGACAGTGTCGTCGGCACCCACCGGCGAGGGCCACGATTGAAACCGCGCTGAACGCAACGTTCGCAAACTGCGCGGATTCACGTCAGACTCCGTGCGGGGACCGCCATCGCGTGCCGAGACCGGACCGCAATGAGATGTCGGTACACGTTTGTGTCAATCTATGGGGCATGTCTCTCTCGATCGCTGATCTCGATCCGAACACCCCCGTCATCGTCGGCGTGGGTCAGGCGTCCGAGCGCCTGACCGATCCGGGCTACGAAGCGCTCGGCGAGGCCGACCTCGCGGCCCGCGCCGTCACCGCAGCCCTCGCCGACGCCGACGGCGCCGACCTGCCCTCCGCGGTCGACACCATCGCCGCAATCCGGTCGTTCGAGATCTCGACCCCCCTGTCCGCCGCTCCCCTCGGCCGCCCCGACAACATGCCGCGCGCCATCGGCAAGCGCGTCGGGATCGACCCCCGCCGCGCCATCCAGCCGGGCACCGGCGGCCAGACCCCGCAGACGGTGCTGTCCGAGCTGGCCGATGACATCGCGGCCGGCCGGTCGGCGGCCGCCATCATCACCGGTGCCGAGGCCATCTCGACCGTGCGTCACCTGCAGTCCAAGCCCGACGGCGAGCGCCCGAGCTTCGCCGAGGAGGTCGGCGGCCAGCTCGATGACCGCGGCTACGACCTGAAGGGCATCGTCACCGTCGCCGAGATGCGGCACGGCCTCACCACGGTGATCCCGCAGTACGCACTGCTGGAGAACGCGCGCCGCCACAACACCGGCCTGTCGCGCGCCGACTACGCCAAGGCGATGGGCGAGCTGTTCGCCCCGTTCACCAAGGTCGCCGCCGCCAACCCGCACTCGGCCGCCCCCACCGAGCGCACCGCCGAGGAGCTGGTGACGGTCACCCCCGAGAACCGTCTCATCGCCGACCCGTTCACCCGCTACATCGTCGCCCGCGACCAGGTGAACCAGGCCGCGGCCGTGCTGGTGATGTCGGTCCGCGCCGCGCAGGCCGCCGGCATCGACCCGTCGAAGTGGGTGTTCCTGCACGGCCACGCCAAGACCGTCGAGCGCACCGCGCTCGCGCGCCCCGACCTCGGTTCCGCGCCCGCCGCCCCGGCCGCGGTCCGCCACGCCCTCGAGGTCGCCGGCATCGGCCTCGACGACGTGGCGTTCATGGACATCTACAGCTGTTTCCCGATCGCCGTCTTCAACATCCTCGACGCCCTGGGCATCGCCCCCGACGACCCGCGCGGCCTGACCCTGACCGGCGGCCTGCCGTTCTTCGGCGGCCCCGGCAACAACTACTCGCTGCACGCGATCGCCGAGGTGGTCGATCGCGCCCGTAGGTCGCCGGGCGAGTTCGGCCTGGTCATCGCCAACGGCGGTGTGCTCAGCAAGCATGCGGCCGGCGTCTACTCGACGACCCCCGCCCCGTGGCGCCCCGACACCAGCGAGCCGGTGCAGGCCGCCCTCGACGCGGTGCCGACGGTCCCCACGATCGGCGACGCCGACGGTCCGGCGATCCTCGAGTCCTACACGGTGGTCCCGTCCAAGAGCGGCAAGCGGACCGGCGTCGTGGTCGGCCGCCTCGTCGACGACTCCGCCCCGAACGGTCTCGGCGCGCGGTTCCTGGCGAACCTGGACTCCGACGACGACGAGTTCTTCGACCTGCTGCTGAACTCCGACGACCCGGTGGGCACGAAGATCTTCGTGCGTTCGTTCGACAAGGGCAACCGCGTCAAGCTCAGCGAGGAGGCGATGCGCGCGAAGTACCCGGCCGTCGCCCCGGCGTTCAAGGACAGCTACGAGCACGTCGAGATCCGCCGCGACGGCCACCTGCTCGAGGTGATCATCAACCGGCCCGACGCGCGCAACGCGCTCAACCCGGCCGCGAACGCCGAGCTCGACTCGATCTTCGACGCCTATTTCGCCGACGACGACCTGTGGGTTGCGATCCTGACCGGTGCGGGCGACAAGGCCTTCTCCGCCGGCAACGACCTCGCCGCGACCACCAGCCCGGCCGCGCTGTCGGTGCCGAAGAACGGTTTCGCCGGTCTCACCGCGCGTGAGCACCTGCCCAAGCCGGTCATCGCCGCGGTCAACGGCTTTGCGCTCGGCGGCGGCTGCGAGATCGCCATGGCCTGCCACATCATCGTCGCCGACGAGAACGCCTCGTTCGGCCTGCCCGAGGTGAAGGTCGGATTGGCCGCCGCCGCAGGCGGTCTCGTGCGGCTGCCGCGCATGATCCCGCCGGCGCTGGCCCGCGACCTGATCCTGACCGGCCGCCGCATCTCGGCCTCCGAGGCCGCCGCCGCGGGCCTGGTCAGCCGAGTCGCCCCGGCCGGCAAGGTGATGGACCTCGCGCGCGAGGTCGCCGAGGAGATCCTGTCCGCCTCGCCCACCGCAGTGCGGGCGTCGATCGCGACGATGGAGCAGTCCGACGGCATCACCGACACCATCGAGGCCGTCCGCGCGAGCACCAACGTGCTCGACTCGCTGATCGTCAGCGGCGACACCCTCGAGGGCATCATGGCCTTCGTGATGAAGCGCAAGCCGGAGTGGAAGGGCCGCTGACGCTCTTCCCGCGCGTCGCAACGGGATTCAGCTGACACGACGCCCGGCCCGGTGGCATGTGCCGCCGGGCCGGGCGTCGTCGTGTGACGACCCTCGACACGCTGGGCCGACACCCTGGTGTCGTCCTCTGTCCCGAAGACGCCGGCGACGGCGGACTCCGACGAGCGGATCCCGCGGACGACCCGCCGCTCGTCACACCCGGGGCAGAATGGTGATCCGGGCTACGCTCCGGAGCGAACATTCGGTAGATTGCTAGCCGACCCAAATCTGACCACGACCGTTTACAGATAGGTTGCGCACCGCTCATGGACATGAACTGGTCCCCCGAGGACATCGCGTTCCGCGACGAGGTACGGGCGTTCCTCGACGAGAAACTGACTCCCGACCTGCGCGCCGCGGGCACCCTGCGGACGTCGGTCTACGCCGATCACGAGGCCGCCATGAAGTGGCAGGCCATCCTCCACGAGCGCGGCTGGGCCGCGCCGGCGTGGCCGGTCGAGTACGGCGGTTGCGACTGGACCCTGACCCAGCACTACATCTTCAGCCGTGAGTCGATCCTGGCCGGCGCACCCGCGCTGTCGCCGATGGGCATCCGCATGGTCTCGCACGCGATCATGGCCTTCGGCACCCAGGAACAAAAGGACTTCTTCCTCCCCGGCATCCTCGACGGCAGCGTGTTCTTCTGCCAGGGCTACTCCGAGCCGGAGGCCGGTTCCGACCTCGCATCGCTGTCGATGGCCGCGGTCGACGACGGCGACGACCTCGTCGTCACCGGTTCCAAGATCTGGACCACCCACGCGGCGGAGGCCAACTGGATCTTCTGCCTCGTCCGCACCTCGCGCCAGGACAAGAAGCAGAAGGGGATCACCTTCCTGCTGATCGACATGACCTCGCCGGGCATCGAGGTCCAGCCGCTGGTCTTCGCCTCGGGCGAGCAGGTCCAGGCACAGGTGTTCTTCGACGGCGTCCGCGTCCCCAAGAAGAACGTCCTCGGCAAGATCGACGACGGCTGGACCGTCGCGAAGTACCTCCTGGTGTTCGAGCGCGGCGGCGGCGCGGCCGCACCGGCCCTGCAGGTCATGGCCGAGAACCTCGGGCGCGACGCCGCCACGGTCACCGGCCCGGACGGCCGCCCGCTGTCGGAGGATCCGGCATTCGCCCACAAGCTCAACGACATCCAGGTCCGCGCCAAGATCCTCGAGGTCCTCGAATACCGCGCCCTGGCCGCGATGAGCGCCGGCAAGGACCCCGGCTCGATCGCGTCGATGCTGAAGATCCTCGGCACCGAGCTCAGCCAGGAGATCACCACCCTGGCCCTGGAGGCGGCCGGACCGCACGGCCGCGTCTTCCAGCCGCACGCCACCCGCCCGGGCGGTCCGATCTTCCAGTACACGCCGCCCACCGACGGCTACGTCAGCGGCGCGGACTGGCAGGCCGTCGCCCCGCTGCACTACTTCAACGACCGCGCCGGTTCGATCTACGCGGGCAGCAACGAAATCCAACGCAACATCCTGGCCAAAGCGGCTCTGGGTCTCTAAGCGGGTCACAGGAGAAAACTGATGGACTTCACACTCACCCCCGAACAGCAGCTGCTCGCCGACGGCCTCGCCAAGTTCCTCGAGGCGCGCTACGACCTGCAGACCAGCCGCGAGGCCGCGAAGGTCGGCGAGGGCTGGCAACCCGCGATCTGGAAGGCCTTCGTCGAGGACCTCGGCGTCGTCGGCGCCTGCCTGCCCGAGGAGGTCGGCGGATTCGGCGGTGGCGCAGAGGAATTGATGGTCGTCACCGAGGCCCTCGGGCACGCGCTGGTCATCGAGCCCTTCGTCGACACCGTCGTCCTCGGAGCCGGCCTGCTCGGTGCCACCGGCAACGACGCGGCACGCGCGGCCGCCACCCGGATCGCCGAGGGCGAGGCGCTCAGCGCGCTCGCCGCACTCGAGGACGGCTCGGGCGGAGTGCTCTCGCACATCGAGACCACCGCCACCCGCGACGGCGACGTCTGGGTTCTCGACGGCGCGAAGATCGTGGTCACCACCGCGCCGCTGGCCGACTATCTGCTCGTCACCGCCCGCACGTCCGGTGTCGCGAACGACCGCGCCGGGGTGTCGCTGTTCCTCATCGACCTCTCCGACGGCGCTCCGGCCGGCCTCGAGATGCACCGCCTGCGCACCATCGACGACCGTCAGGCCGCCGACATCACCTTCGGCGACGTGCGCCTGCCGGCCGACGCCCTCATCGCCGAGGACGCCATCGACATCCTCGAGAAGGCCTGGGACACCGCCACCGCCGCGGTCGTGTCCGAGGCCGTGGGCCTGATGCGCAAGGTGTTCACCGACACCGTCGAGTACTCCAAGCAGCGCGAGCAGTTCGGCGTGCCGATCGGCAGCTTCCAGGTCCTGCAGCACCGCATGGTGGACATGCACCTGCAGCTCGAGCAGTCGGTCGCCGCTCAGTACCTGGCGATCCTCTCCCTCGACAAGTCCCCGGCCGAGCGTGCCGCCGCGGTCTCGGCCGCCAAGGCCACGATCAGCAAGGCCGCACGTTTCATCGGCCAGAACGCCGTGCAGCTGCACGGCGGCATGGGCATGACCGAGGAACTGGCGATCGGCCACTACTTCAAGCGCCTGACCGCGATCGAGTACGAATTCGGCACCGCCGACGCACATCTCGCACGCTTTGCGAAGGCGACCGCGGAGGCCGCCACGGAGGCCGCCGGAGCCTGAGCCCGTCCCGACGCCACCGTCGGTCGTCCCGCCCGGGGTGACCGACGGTGGCGTCTGGCATGTCGGTCCACGCAGATGCGGCCGCACACACGCCGCGACCGCCACCCCGGGTGCGCCCGAGGCCGCCGCTCAGGTCGTTGCGTTCCTCAGCTGTCGGTCCACACCGGTTCGCGCTTGGCGAGGAACGCCGAGATCCCCTCCTGCGCATCACAGGTCATCGCGTTGGCCGCCATCGTCTCCGACATCTCCGCGTACGCCGACGCCTCGTCGAGCTCGATCTGGGTGTAGAAGGCCTGCTTGCCGATCGACACGGTCCGCGCGCTCGACCCGGCGATCTTGCGCGCCAGCTCGCGTACGGTGCTCTCGAGCTCGTCGTCGTCGACGACCCCGCTGAGCAACCCCCAGTCGAAGGCGGTCTCGGCGTCGATCGGATCGCCGGTCAGCAGCATGTGCATCGCCCGCTTGCGACCCACGGCACGGCTCAGCGCGACCATCGGCGTCGAGCAGAACAGTCCGATCCGCACCCCCGGTGTCGAGAACGTCGCGCTGCGTCCGGCGACCGCGAGGTCGCACGTCGCGACGAGCTGGCACCCGGCGGCGAAGGCCATCCCGGCGACCTCGGCGATGACCGGCTGGCGGATCTCGTGGACCGTGCGCATCAACTCGGTGCAGGTCTCGAAGACGGCGCGCTCGTCGTCGAGGGTCCGGTCGACGAGTTCGCCCAGGTCGTGCCCCGCGGAGAACGCGGGTCCGAGCGCCCGGATCACCACGACACGCACCGCGGGATCGGCGTCGAAGCCGCGGAGGCCGGCGGTGATCGCCTGCATCGTGGTGGTGGACAGCGGATTCCGGCGGCGAGGGTTGCTCAGGGTGATGACCCCGAGCGGGGCCTGCACCTCCACGGTCACCGACTGCGTGCCTGTGGCGGTCTCGGTCATCGATGGGTTCCTTTCTTCGGCGGGTCACTCCCCCGGGATCGCGTAGCGCGAGCCGACGGCGAGGTGGATGGTGTAGGCGATCACAGCCGCCAGAAAGACCAGTACCGGGACGAGCAGCGCCCAGGTGTCGGTTCCGTGGTCGCCGGCGCGGGTGAGGACGACGAGGAGCCAGGCCATCAACAGAAGGGTCGCCGCGCCGATCAGGCCCATGTCCTCCGACAGCATGCGGTTGAGCCGGTCGCGGTTCTCCGGTCGTGTCCAGTACTCCTTGCGCCGGCGGTTCGGCAGGTTCACGGCGCTCGCCGGGATCCGGGCGAGCAGCCATCCCATGCCGCCGAAGGCGATCACGATCCCCGCCGCCGTCAGGCCGAACACCGTCAGCAGCTCCCGCTTGGAATCCCAGCGGGTGACCTCGCCGTCGGGCCCGACGTGACCGGCGACCGTCTCCGGCCCGGCCACCGCCACCGCGGCCCACACCAGAACGAACACGGCCGCCGACGGCCACAGGGCGAACCGGCGCCATCCGCCATCCTGCGGATTCGAGACGGGATGCGTCATGGATCACAACCTACCGCCCGGGAACAGCGCCGCCTCACCCCGTGTTGACGGTGTTCGTGACCAACACCGCTCTCTTCGAACCGATCACGCTCCGCGACGTCACCGTCCCCAACCGGGTCTGGCTGGCACCGATGTGCCAGTACAGCTGCTTCGCCGGTGACGGCATCCCCACCGACTGGCACCTCGTGCACCTCGGGGCGCGTGCGACGGGCGGCTTCGGACTGTTGCTCACCGAGGCCGTCGCCGTCGTCCCGGAGGGCCGCATCACTCCCCATGACGCCGGGCTGTGGAACGACGACCAGGCCCGCGCCTGGTCGCGCGTCGTCGACTTCGCGCATTCACAGGGCGCGGTCATCGGCACCCAGCTGGCCCATGCCGGCCGCAAGGCGTCGACCCACTCCCCGTTCGCGGACCGCTCCGGCACCATCGGGCCCGAGGACGGCGGCTGGGTCACCGTCGGGCCCTCCGAGGTGCCCTTCGAGGGGCTGGCCGCCCCGGCCGCCCTCACGACCGATCAGATCGCCGAGGTCGTCGAGGCGTTCGCGCAGGCAGCCCGCCGCGCCGACGCCGCGGGTTTCGACGTCGTGGAGATCCATGCGGCACACGGATACCTGCTGCACGAGTTCCTGTCGCCGTTCTCCAACACCCGAACCGACGAATACGGCGGCGATTTCGCCGGCCGCACCCGTCTGGTCATCGAGGTCGCCGAGGCGGTCCGTGCGGCATGGCCCGAGTCGAAGCCGCTGTTCGTCCGCTTGTCCGCCACCGAATGGCGCGACGGCGGCTGGGGCGTCGACGACACGGCCCGCTTGTCGGAGATACTCGGTGCCCGCGGTGTGGATCTGATCGACGTCTCCTCCGGCGGCAACGTGATCGCCGAGGTCCCGGTCGGCCCGGGGTACCAGGTCGACCTGGCACGCGCCGTCCACCGCGAGTCCGGGATGCCGACCGCGGCCGTCGGCCTCATCACCGAACCGGATCAGGCCGAGAAGATCGCCGGGGACGACGACGTGACCGCCGTCTTCTTCGGGAGGGTCGCGCTGCGCGAGCCGTCGTGGCCGCAGCGCGCCGCGCACGAGTTGGGCCTGAGCCGCGACGAGGCTCCGTACCCGCCGCAATACCTGCGGGGCGCCTGGCGCTGACCGCAGGCCCCTCGCACTCGGGTCCCGTCGATCGACCGTGACGGGGGCCGCCGGCACGCCGGTGACGCGTCCACGACCCACGACTCAGTCGGCTCCCGGCCCCATCAGCGCCAGGCAGGCCGCGGTGGCGGGTTCGATGATCTCGGTGAGCGGCGATCCGGACTCGACCGCGCTCGCCGTCAGTTCGCGGACCCCGCCCCACAGGAACACCGCACGCTGCGGGCTCATCGGCTTCACCCCGGCGGCGGCGAGCGTCGGCGTCGAGGTCAGTCCGACGAACAGGTCGATCCAGTCCTGCATGGCCTCGTTCTTGACCCTCGCCGCGGCACCGCCGAGCGCGGGCAGCTCGCGGATCCACGAGAGCATCAGCCCCGGATACCGCTCGCTGGTCGCGACGTAGGCCGTCACCGCCTGGCGCACCTGCTCTTCCGGTGACGCCTCGCCGTCCACGCTCGCCGCGATCTCGGAGATCATGAACCTGTTGGTCTCGCGCAGCAGCGCGAAGAAGCAGTCCTGCTTGTCGGCGAATTCCTGATAGAAGGTACGGCGCGACATCTGTGCCACGCGCACGATGTCGGCGATCGTGGTCTCCCGGTATCCCGACTCGGTCACGCACCGCAGCATCGCGGCGAGGAGACGTCCCCTCGTCGACGACGCGTCGCTCGACCACAGTTCCACAGCAGTGAGGATATGCCCCTTGTGCTCGCGCGGTACGCATGAGTACCGTCGTGGTACGCACGCGTACCACGACATGGGAGGCGACGACGCGATGAGTGCACCGGTCCTGGACGACGAGACGGCCCTGCCACCCGCGACGCGCCTGCCGTCGGCGGTGCAGGGACTGGCCGCGGTGACCTCCCGCCGCCTGTTCTTCGGACGCCTCCACGACCGCTTCGGCTCGGCGTTCACCGTCGACCTGCCGGTCTTCGGACCGTCCGTGGTCATCTCCGACGCCACGCTGGCGCGCGAGCTGTTCACCGCCGGCGACAAGGTCATCAACGTCCAGCCGAACCTGGGCCGCATCCTCGGGGCCGGTTCGATCTTCTCGCTCGAGGGACGCGAGCACCGGGCGCGCCGCAAGCTGCTGACCCCGCCGCTGCACGGGAAACGGATGAAGACCTACGAGCAGATCGTGGAGGAAGAGGTCCGGGCCGAGACCTCCACCTGGCCGACGGAGACCGAGTTCGCCTCCATGGAGCCGATGATGCGGATCACGCTCAACGTGATCCTGCGCGCCGTGTTCGGCGCCGTCGGCAAGGACCTCGACCACCTGCACCGCCTGATCCCGCCCACCGTCGTCGCCGGCTCACGCGCGGCGACCGTCCCCGAACTCCCCCGCGTGCTGGGCAGGGTCGACCCCAACCGGCGATACGCACGCCTGCACGCCGAGTGCATGGAGTACCTCGCCGACCTGATCACCAGGTCTCGCAACGATCCCGTGCTCGAGGAGCGCGACGACATCCTCGCACTGATGCTGCGCAGTCGCTACGACGACGGAACCCCGATGAGCGACGCCGAGATCGCCGACGAGCTGGTGACCATGCTCGCCGCCGGGCACGAGACGACGGGGACAACCCTCGCGTGGGCGTTCGAGCGCATCCGTCGCCACCCCGACATCCTCGCCCGCCTGGTCGCCGAGGTCGACGAGGGCGGCAGCGAGTACCGGCACGCGACCATCCTGGAGACGCAGCGCAGCCGGCCGGTGATCGACTTCGCCGCGCGCCACGTGGTCGCCGAACACCTCGAGCTCGGCCCGTGGCGGATTCCGCGCGGATACAACGTCATGGTCTCGATCGCGCTGCTCCATGACGACAGCCGCGAATTCGCCGACCCGGACCGCTTCGACCCGGGCCGGTTCCTCGGCACCACCCCGTCGCCGGCGTGGCTCCCCTTCGGCGGCGGCACCCGGCGCTGCATCGGGGCCGCGTTCGCGACGATGGAGATGGACGTGGTGCTGCGGACCGTGCTGAGCGAGTTCGAGGTGCTCCCCACCGACGCCCGCCCGGAGCGCTTCTTCTCCCGCGGGGTCGCCTACGCCCCGTCCCGCGGCGGGCGCCTCGCCGTGCGTCGGCGCGCCTAGCGCCTATCGCAACCCGGAGAGCGTGATCCACCGCACTGCCTGCGTGTGACCTTGGTCATCGAACGCGCTCGAACATGCCGCGACGCCGGTTGTCCCGGAATTGCGCCATGCGCTGGGCATTCACCGCAAAGCTAACGCCGTTATCACGGCGTGATCGTAACTCCGCAGGTCACGGCGTCGACGTGACCTGACCGTTACCAACCCGTATGGTCGGCCACGGTCCAGATCAACCACCTTTCCGACCCCGGGTGGTGAAGGAGGAACAAAGACCATGCGTATGACCAAGACCCACATGACCAAGCTCGTCACCCGTGCCGCAGTCGTCGGCGCCCTGACCGCCGCCCCGCTGACCATGCTGGCGTCCAACGCCTCGGCCGACTCGGGCAACTGGGACGCCGTCGCCCAGTGCGAGAGCGGTGGCAACTGGGCCATCGACACCGGCAACGGCTACTACGGCGGCCTGCAGTTCTCCCAGAGCACCTGGGAGGCCAACGGCGGCTCGGGCAACCCGGCCAACGCCTCGCGCGAGGAGCAGATCCGCGTCGCCGAGAACGTGCTGGCCACCCAGGGCCCGGGCGCCTGGCCGACCTGCGGCGCCTACCTCTGATCTTTCCGGCGCCCCGCGTGCCGTGAGCCAGATGCACACGAGGCCGGTGAGTCCGTCGACGGACTCACCGGCCTCTGTCGTGTCCGGCCGTGTGGCCGGACTCAGTCGCTCTTCTCCTCGGCACCCTTCTCCTCGGCGCCGGGATCGCCGTCGGAGGACTCGTCGAGTGCGCTGACCGCGATCCCGTAGGGCAGGAACCGGACCTTGCGCCGCGGGTCGGTGTTGTTCTTGTTGGCGCGCAGGGCGTCGAGCTCGGTCGCGAAGACCTGCTCCACGCGTGCACCGCCGTCGTCGTCGACGTAGAAGACCGCCCACACGCCGGCACCCGCCTCGCCGGTGGTCTCCGGGCGCGGCTGGGTCCTGGTGCGGCCCCGCGCCGCGTCGTCGAAGAACATCGAGAAGGCCCCGGCGCCCGGCTGGCCCTCGAAGAGCTTGCCGAACACCTCGCGGAGTCCGTCTCCGGCCTCACGCGCGAATCGGTCGAAGTCCTCGGGGCCGAAGTTGAAGGCTCCGCCCCCGAATCCACTGTTGTCGGACATGGCGTTCCCATCTGGCGAGCTGTGCGGCCGACCGTGCGGCCGGCGCCGCTTCCAGTCTCCTCAGATTCCGCGTGACGCGCCACCACGAGGTCGGGCGTCAGCCCGAAGCGCCGCTCGACTCCGACCTCTCGGCCTCCTCCAGCCGCCGATGCAGACGCTCGCGGACGTCGTCGGCGGTGTACGCCCTCCGCCGGCGCTGATCCCTCGCCACCAGCACGCCGCCGGTCGCGACGCCCACCGCACCCGCCAGACCGAACCACTTCCACACACTCCCCATGCGGGCAGCTTAGGCCCGTCGGCGGCCCGGTGGCCGACGCCCGTCCCGGGCTCTAGTCTTCGGACATGCCCCGCAGCCACCGACGCCCGCCCACCGATTTCTCCGGGCGCCCGGGCGGGGTCTCTCTGACGTCCGCGCTCGACGCGACGAGAACCGGGGACATCTGGCTGTTCCGCGGACACTCCGGACCCGACCGCGCCATCCGCACCCTGACCAATGCGCCGGTGAACCACGTCGCCATGGCCGTCTGCATCGACGACCTGCCGCCCCTGCTCTGGCACGCCGAGCTCGGCGACACACTGGCCGACGTGTGGACCGGCTCGCGGCACCGCGGGGTCCAGCTGCACGACGCGCGCGAGGCCGTCGAACAGTGGATGGTGCGCTACGAGCAGGCGTGCTGGCTCCGCCAGCTCACCCCGGAGGTCACCCGTCCCCACGAGGACAGACTCCTGCAGGTGATCGCCCGGCTGGACGGCACGCCCTTCCCCACCACCGCCCGCCTCGCCGGCCGGTGGTTCCGCGGACGCGTCCCGAACTCGGCCGACCTCGTCCGCGGAATCCCCTACCTCGAACGCAAGGTCGGCCGGCGGCGGTCCCGGCGGGATGGCGATCCCGCCGCCGAGCGGACCGGCCTGGAGACCGCCTACTGCGCCGAGGTCGTCGGTATCACCTACCGCGACATGGGGATTCTCGACACCACCAAGGATGCCAACTGGTTCGACCCGGGACGATTCTGGAGCGGGGACCGGCTCCCGTTGCATCCGCCGTACTCGCTGGGCGAGGAGGTCGCCGTGCACCTCGATCGATGAACAGCCGAGATGCCGCTGCGCATAAAAACGATTGACGCCGCCGCCGGCGGTGCGATGAACTGACCGGCCGGTGCGGGCCACGAACCGGCACCGATCAGATCCGTCATCCGAGGGGGAACACCATGCCCGAGATGATCGCACCGAGGGTACTCAACTTCGCGTCGATCCTCGACGACACGACAAGGGCTCAGGCACAGGAGATCTCGTCGCTTCCGTTCATCCACCCGCACGTCGCGCTGATGCCCGACGCCCACGCCGGCAAGGGATCGGCGGTCGGCACGGTCATCCCGACCGTCGACGCCGTGATCCCGGCCGCGGTCGGCGTCGACATCGGTTGCGGGATGATCGGCGTGCAGACGTCTGTCGCCGCCGAGGACATCGCCGGCTTCGACCTCGCCGATCTGCGGCACCGGGTCGAGGCGACGATCCCGTTGTCACCGGGCAACTACAACACGACGCTGCGGTACTCGCACACGCGGGCCCGCATCGACTCGCTCGAGGAGATGGCGTCGGCCGAGGGCGTCGACCTGTCGCATTCGCCGAAGTGGCGAGAGCAGTTGGGTTCGCTCGGGGGCGGCAACCACTTCATCGAGTTGTGCGAGCAGGTATCCGGCGACGGCACGGGCAGCGTCTGGCTGTTCCTCCACTCCGGCAGCCGCGGTGTGGGAAACAAGATCGCGCAGAAGCACATCCGGATCGCGCAGAAGCTGTGCCGCCGGTGGCACATCCCCCTGGCTCATCCCGATCTCGCGTACCTGGCCTCGGGCACGGACGAGTTCGGCGCCTATATCCGCGAGTTGCGCTGGGCGCAGGCCTTCGCCTACGAGAACCGCGCCGAGATGATGGACCGGTTCGTCACCGTGTTCGGCGAGTGGTTGGCCGACAACTCGTTCCGGCCTCGAAAGAGGCTCGAGGAGCGCCGCATCAACTGCCACCACAACTACACCGAGAAGGTCGAGATCGCCGGCGCGAAGGTGTGGCTGACCCGCAAGGGCGCGATCGACGCGAGCGTCGGCACCCACGGTCTCATCCCGGGATCGATGGGCACGGCGTCCTACGTCGTGCGCGGCAAGGGCAACGAGTCGGGGCTGTTCTCCGCACCGCATGGTGCGGGCCGTGCCTTCTCGCGGTCCGCCGCGCGCAAGAGGTTCACGCTCGACGATCTCGCCGAGGCGATGATCGGCATCGAGTACCGGCACGGCGAGGAGTGGATCGACGAGATCCCGGCGGCCTACAAGCCGATCGACCAGATCATGGCCGACGCCGCCGAGCTCGTCGAGGTCGAGGCGGTGTTGCGTCAGCTGATGAACGTGAAGGGCGTGTGAGGCCGGCGGCGCGCCTAGATCGTCATCGTCTCCCGGACGGCGGCCTCGGCGCCGGCACCACCGGCACCCGACGAGGTGACACGGCCGCTCTCGAGCACGTAATACTGTTGCGCCGCTTGGAGGGCGAAGCCGATGTGCTGCTCCACGAGCAGCACGCCGAGGCCTCCGCGCCGGGTGAGCGCGGTGATGGTCTGCTCGATCTCGGCGACCACCGAGGGCTGGATGCCCTCGGTGGGTTCGTCGAGGATCAGCATGCGCGGTTCGGTGATGAGCGCCCGCGCGATGGCGAGCTGCTGGCGCTGGCCGCCCGACAGCAGGCCGGCGCGTCGTCCCAGCAGCTCCTTCAGCGCCGGGAACATCTCCAGCATCTCCTCGATCAGTTCCTTGCCGCGCTTCCGGCCGTCCGCGACGACCTGCAGGTTCTCCGCGGTCGTGAGGTGCGGAAAGCTCTGTTGGCCCTGTGGGACATAGGCGATGCCCTGTTTCACCCGCGCGCTCGGCCGTGCCCTGGTGATGTCGACGCCGTCGAAGGTGACCGCGCCCCTGGTGGTCTTGACGAGCCCGACCACCGCACGGAGCAGCGTGGTCTTGCCGGCGCCGTTGTGGCCCATGACCGCGACGACGCCGTCGGCCGGGACCTCGATGTCCACGCCGTGGATGACCTCGGTCCGGCCGTACCCGGCGCAGACCCCCGACAGTTTCAGCATCGCCGTCAGCCCTTCTTCTCGATCGACGCCGATTCGACGCCCGCGGCGTCCTCGGTCTCGGCGGCGATCTCCTCGAGTTCCTCGCCGCCGGCGGCGGTTCCGAGGTAGACCTCCTGGACCTTCGGGTTGGCCTGCACCTGAGCGACCGTGCCCTCGGCGATCACCTGGCCGCGGGCGAGCACGGTCACCGACGTCGCGAACGCCCGCATGAAGTCCATGTCGTGTTCGACGACGACCACGGTCCGCTCACCGCCGATGCGGCGCAGCAGGTTCCCGGTCTCCTCCCGCTCCTCGTGGCTCATGCCGGCGACCGGCTCGTCGAGCAGCAGCACCGAGGCGTTCTGCACGAGCAGCATGCCGATCTCCAGCCACTGCTTCTGTCCGTGCGCGAGGACGCCGGCCGGGGCGTCCCGCAGGTCCTGCAGGCCGATCGTCTCGAGCGCCTCGGCGATGGAGTCCGGGATCTGCGACGGCCGTCGACGGAGCATGGTCCACACCGATCGCCCGGCGCCGGCGGCGATGTCGAGGTTCTGCAGGACGCTGAGCTCTTCGAAGACGCTGGCGGTCTGGAAGGTCCGGCCCACGCCGAGTCGGGCGATCTGGTGGACCTTCTTGCCGATGAGCTCGACACCGGACTTCTGGATCGAGCCGGTCGCCTTCACCAGACCGGTGATCGCGTCGATGATGGTGGTCTTGCCGGCGCCGTTCGGGCCGATCAGGAACCGCAGGTCGCCCTGCATCAGCGTCAGGTCCACCCCGGACACGGCCTTGAACCCGTCGAACTCGATGGTGAGATCACGCACCTGCAGGTAGTCGCTGTCCATTCCGGCATTTCCGCCGGCGACGGGTTCGACGACGCCGGTCGTCTCGGTTCCGCTCACGAGGACGCTCCTACCTTGGTCGTGGACACCTCGTCGATGTCACCCGTGGGTGCCGGATCGGACGGTTTCCGGCGGCGCCACCTGAACAGCGCCCCGAGTCCGGCAAGGCCGGCCGGGAAGAAGCCGACCACGACGATGAACAGGATGCCCTGCGCATAGGTCCATCCGGACGGGAAGTTCTCCGACAGGCTCGTCTGCGCCCATGCGACCGCGATCGCGCCCAGCACCGGACCGAGCAGCGTGGTGCGACCGCCGATCGCGACGCCGATCAGGAACGCGATCGACGGGACGATGCCGACGTCGGCGGGCGAGATGATGCCCACGATCGGCACGAACAGCGCGCCGGCGATGCTCGCGAAGAGGGCTGCGACCGCGTAGGCGACGACCTTCACGTTGGCCGGGTCGTAGCCGAGGAAGCGGACCCGCTCCTCCTGGTCGCGGACGGCGACCAGGAGTTCGCCGTAACGGCTGTACATCAACTGCCGGGTGAGGGCGACCACGATCAGCAGCGTCGCGGCGGCGATGTAGAACAGCAGGTGCCGGTTCACCGGGTCGTTGAGCGCGAGCCCGAAGAAGCTGCGGAAACGGTTGAGCCCGTTGCTGCCGCCGGTGGTCTGCTGACCGATCAGCAGGATCGCGAAGGCGGCGGCCAGCGCCTGCGACAGGATCGCGAAGTAGGCGCCCTTGACCTTGCGCTTGAACACGCCGAAGCCGAGCAGGACCGCGATCAGGGTGGGCACGAACAGGATTCCGAGGATCGTCACCACCGGCGAGGCGAACGGCCTCCAGTAGCCCGGCAGTTCGCGGATGCCGGCGATCTGCATGAAGTCGGGGACGTCGTCGCCGCGGAGTTCGGCGTCGGAGATCTTCAGGTGCATCGCCATGATGTAGGCGCCGAGACCGAAGTAGACGCCCTGCCCGAGGGTGAGCATGCCGCCTCGGCCCCACGCCAGGCCGATGCCGACGGCGACGATGCCGAAGCAGAGGAACTTGCCGAGCAGGTTGAGGCGGAAGTCCGAGAGCATCGCGGGCGCGACGCCGAACAGGAGTGCCGCCGCGACGGCGAAGCCGGCGTACACCTTCCAGTGGTCGGAGGGATGGTCCTTCACACGAGACTCCTCGTCTGGACCGTGAACAGGCCCTGGGGGCGGATCTGCAGGAAGATCACGATGATCACGAAGACGGCGACCTTCGCCACCGAAGCGGTCGTGCTGTATTCGATGAAGGAATTGAGGATGCCGAGGGCGATCGCGGCGATGACCGCACCCTTGATCTGACCGAGACCGCCGATGACGACGACCAGGAACGCGTCGATCAGGTAGGTCATGCCGGTGTTGGAGCTGGTCGAGCCGATGAGGGTCAACGCCACGCCGGCGACGCCGGCGAGGCCGGACCCGATGAAGAAGGTCGTGATGTCGGTTGCCCGGCTGTCGATTCCGCTCGTCTCGGCAAGGTCGCGGTGCTGCACGACGGCGCGGATGCGGCGGCCCATCGGGGTGTACCTCATGACCACCGAGATCGCCACGACCGCGATGACGGCCAGCAGCATGATGAACAGCCGGGTCTTGGGCACCACCGCGCCGAGGACGTCGACGCCGCCCGACAGCCACGACGGGGCGGTGACGTCGACGGCGGGCGCACCGAAGATGTCACGCGCGAGCTGCTGCAGGATGAGGCCGACGCCGAACGTCACCAGCAGGGTGTCGAGCGGACGGTCGTACATCCGTTTGATCAGGGCGACCTCGAGGATCACCCCCATCAGGCCGCCGACGAGGAACCCGATGACCAGCGAGACGAGGAGGGACACATCGGCATTCGAGACCAGGTACTCCTGCACCGAGTACGCGGTGTAGGAGCCGGCCATGATGAATGCGCCGTGGGCCATGTTGATCACGCCCATCTGACCGAAGGTCAACGACAGGCCGAGCGCTGCGAGCAACAGGATCGAGCCGAGACTCAATCCCGTGAAGAGCTGTCCGATAACGGTTTCCACGTCACCATCCGTTCGCTGTGGGTGTGCGTCGCCGGGCGCCGGCACCGGGACACGCAGGTGACCCGCCCCGCGCGAGCGCGAGACGGGTCACCGGATGATCAGTTGCCCAGGCCCTTCGCCCACGGGTAGTTCTCGAGGTACGGGTCCGGCTCGATCGGCTGGCCCGAATCCCACACCGTGTAGATCAGGCCGTCGGGACGGATCTCGCCGATGCGTGCGGTCTTCGTGATGTGATGGTTGTCGCCGTCGAGGGTGACCGTGCCCTCAGGAGCGTCGAAAGTGACTCCGCCGGAAGCCTTCTTGACCTCTTCGACGTCGAACGACTTGGCCTTCTCCACGGTGTTCTTCCACAGGTACACCGACGTGTAGGCCGCCTCCATCGGGTCCGAGGTGGGCTTGTTGGCGCCGTAGGCGTCCTTGTAGTCCTGGACGAAGGACTTGTTCTGCGGGTTGTCGACGGTCTGGTAGTAGTTCCACGCGACCAGCTGTCCGGCGATGTTCTCCACCCCGATGCCGCCGACCTCCTCCTCCGCGATCGACACCGACACGACCGGCATCTGCTGCGGGGTCAGGCCGACGTTCTTGTACTCGCGGAAGAAGGCGACGTTGGAGTCGCCGTTGAGGGTGTTGAACACGGCGTCGGCGTCGGCGGCGCGGACCTTGTTGACGATGGTCGAGAAGTCCGTCGAGCCGAGCGGGGTGTAGTCTTCGCCCTTGATCTCGATGCCGTTGGCGTCCGCGTAGGCCCTGATGATGCGGTTGGCGGTCTGCGGGAAGACATAATCGCTGCCGACCAGGTAGAGGGACTTGACGCCCTTCTCCTTCAGGTACTCCAGGGCCGGGACGATCTGCTGGTTGGTGGTGGCGCCCGTGTAGAAGATGTTGGGCGAGGACTCGAGACCCTCGTACTGCACCGGGTAGTAGAGCAGGGCGTTGTTGTCCTCGAAGACCGGCAGCATCGCCTTGCGGCTCGACGACGTCCAGCCGCCGAACACCGCGGCGACGCAGTCGCTGGAGATGAGCTTCTCGGCCT
Organism: Gordonia paraffinivorans; assembly: GCF_900683595.1. Lineage (NCBI taxonomy): Bacteria > Bacillati > Actinomycetota > Actinomycetes > Mycobacteriales > Gordoniaceae > Gordonia > Gordonia paraffinivorans. The sequence continues at coordinate 199,763 of NZ_CAACYD010000003.1, forward strand.
TCTCCGCGAACACCGTCGGCTCCGACGCGCCGTCCTCGCCGATCAGCTGGATCTGCTTGCCGAGGACGCCGCCGTTGTCGTTGATCTGCTCGACCGCGAGTTTGATCGAGTCACGCACCGTGACCTCGGAGATCGCCATCGTGCCCGACAGCGAGTTCAGCGAACCGACCTTGATGGTGTCCCCGTCGGTCTTGACGCACGAGGTCCCGCCCGAGGCCGATTCGTCGCTCGCGGAACTGCCGCACGCGCTCAGCGCGAGGGCCACTGCGGACAGTGCTGCGGGGATCATGATGCCGTACCGCCGACGGCGTGTGGGGGTGACGGCGGACGGCAAGGAACTGAACGGCATCCGGTGGCCTTTCTCAATACGTCTCGGAATCGGCTCGGTCGGGCCCAGAGAGACCGGTGCACCTTCGCACCGAACGACCCCCCGATCGGATACGCGATGCCACGAACCCGGCGAAGTCGCGTATGGGAGGTAAACGTATTGATGGTTTGTTACGCCGCGATGACCCGAGGTGAATTCCCCGTTTCCGCTTCACGGGGCCTCACGTCGGATTCACGCCATCGAATCTTGTTGTGGTCAGGGGCATTTCGGACAGATCTCCCACGGGACGATCAGGATGCCCCGCCGTGGACGCTCAGTGGGAGAAGGCCGCCTCGACCTCGTCGCGACTCATCTCGGGGTCGGTCCCGAGCTCGTATCGCGGAAGGGTGTGCGGCACATCGGTGCCGCCGGCGACGCGGCGCTTCGCGGCCCGGAACTCCGGAACCTCCCCCATCGTCAGGTGGGCGGTGTTGATGATGCTCCAGACCAGAGCGCGTCGGGCCCGACGCTCCACCGGGTTCGGCGGCCGGTAGGAGATGAGCTGCTGCGCCCAGCGGGGCTGGATGTCGCGGATCGCCCAATCCACCGCCGCCTGCGCGCGGTTGCGCAGATTCACCCCCGTCGCCATCGCGTTGCCGTGTGTCAACGCGAGGCGCGGGAGGTACGACCGGAGGCATTCGAGGGTCTCCGCCTTGGTCGCCGGCAGATCCGTTCCTCCGAGCGCATGCCCGACTCGCACGAATTCGCCGTAGTACCGGTCGATCTCGGCGCCGCGCAGGGGACGCGGATGGTAGATCTCGTGGGCCGTCGCGATGCCCCAGACGACCGTCGCGTAGTTCCACCGCAGCCACTCCGGGTCGTCGGCGTCGTAGACCGCGCCGTCGGGCCGCACCCCCTTGATGGTGTGGTGCATCGCCCGGACCGTTCGGGCGAGTCGTTCGGCGGTCTCGGTCGATCCGTATGCCGTGCCCATGAAGAAGGCCAGCGAGTGCCCGAGTCGGGTCGTCGCGCCGTCGGGGTCGATGGACGTCGTGGGCGTCCCGTCCTCCTTGCGCCGGACCAGGCGCGAATGATGCATGCCCATCCAGTAGATGGACGGGTCGAGTCGTTCGATGTATGACGCGGCCTGCAGGCCGAAGATCAGCGCCGGGGTGTGCGAGTGGACGTACCAGGTGGCGCTGTCGGGCCCGAACCATCCGGGGTCGCCCGTCGGATTCTCGAAGTCCATGCCCCGGAAGAACTTCGCGCGGACGTTCTCGTCGAACTTCCCGTTCAGCCACGAACCGACGACCTCGTGCGGCAGCGCGAGCGGCACCCGCCCGGGCGAGGGGAGCTTGACCGACGGGATTCTCACCTGCGGCAGATCTGCCGTCGCGGGCGCGTTCATGGGTCGTCCTCTCCGTGTGCGCCGATCCCCGTCCGAGCACGTCCCGAACCCATCGGCGACACATTGTGGTCACGGCTGTACCCAGATTAACCCTTTGGGCACACCCGTGACCAGACCTTGCCGGCGACGGCCTCCCGCCGTCTATGGTGGAACGATGTCGAGTCCGACCCGATGGGCCGGCGTCCCGCTCGCGGATCGCCGCGCCGAGCGCCGTGCGAGCCTGATCTCCGCGGCCTTCGACATCTTCGGCGGAACCGGCCCCGAGGCGGAGCTCTCGGTGCGGTCCGTCTGCCGTCACTGCGGCTTCAACACGCGCTACTTCTACGAGAGCTTCACCGACACCGACGAACTCCTCGGCGCTGTCTACGACGCCACGGCCGCCGAGCTCGCCGAGGTGGTCGCGGACGCGATGGCGGCCGCCGGGCCGTCGGTGCGGGCACGCACGCGTGCCGGTATCCGGGCGGTCCTCGGGCACGCGTCGCAGGACCCACGACGCGGCCGCATCCTCTTCACCGAGGGCCGCAGCAACCCGGTCCTCGTCGAGCGACGGGCCGCCACGCAGGACATGTTGTTCCAACTCGCGTTCGCCGAGTCGGATCCCCGAGAGCCCGATCCCCTGCCCGCCAAGGTCCGGGCGGCGATGTTCACCGGCGCGATGGCCGAACTGGCCCAGCAGTACCTGGCCTGCAACCTGGGCGACGACCTGGACCGGGTCGTCGACGAGGTGGTGGAGACGCTGCTTCCCTCGCGCCGCGCTTCTGCATGAGGCCTCACCCCGCCGGCCGCGACCCCGTCCGAGCCAGGGCCCGCACCGGCGCCGGCCCCATGCCCCGGTCGAGCGCCGCGATCATCATCACGACGCCGATCCCCGACAGGATCAACGACGTGCCGAAGAGGGTCGGGAACCCGAACAGGTCGCCGATGATGCCCGCGGAGAATCCGGCCGCCCCCTGGACGCCGACCACCGCGCATGCGTAGAGCGTGTAATCGCTTCCCTCGTGCCCCTTTTCGCAGGCGTCCATCATGAGCGTGAACACGGCCACCGTCGCGGCGCCGCCGAGGACGTGTTCGGCGAGACTCGCGGTCACCACGATCCAGAAGCCGCCGGCGCCGAGCGCGGCGACGAGGTAGAAGGCCAGGCTCAGGGTCTGGGTGACGCCGCCGAAGAGAAGCGCCGAGCGCCGCCCGAACCGGAACGCCAGCCAGCCGCCGAGCGCCGCACCGGCCAGCGCCCCCGCCGAGGACAGCGCCCCCTCGATGAGGGCGATCTGTCCGAGCGAGAGCCCGATGTCGGACATGAACGGCCCGACGAGCGCCGAGCCCATCGAGTTCCCGAACTTGTACGCCCCGACGACCACGATGAACACGATGACCCCGGGGCGCCGGAGCCGCTGGAGCCATCCGGTGACCAACAGCGCCGGTGACGGACGGCGTTCGCGGGCGACGGCGTCGGCGTCTCGGCCGGGTCGCGAGCGTCCGACGAGGAACCAGACGGGCACGGTCACCGCGAACAACATGACCGACATGGCCACGAAGAGCGTGCGCCACCCCGCGATCGAGAAGAGCCAGAGCAACCCGCCGCCACCGACGATCATGCCGATCCGGTAGGCGCCGACCTGGATTCCGTTGCCGAGACCGCGTTGTCGCGGTCCGAGCGTCGCGACGGCGAGGCCGTCGGTCGCGATGTCCTGCGTCGCGGACGCCAGGTTGATCACCGCGATGCCGATGAGCATCCAGACGAGGGTTCCGGACAGGTCCAGACATGCGAGAACGAGCGCGACGGCAGCCGAGGTGAGCTGCGTCGCCAGCAGCCAGCGTCGTCGCGTGGCGTACCGGTCGACGTACGGCGCCCACAGGAACTTCAGTCCCCACGGAGCGAACAGGAGTCCGTACACGCTGATCTGGGTGAGCGAGTAGCCCTCCTCGCGGAGGATGACCGGGACGGCCTGGCTGAAGAATCCGTAGGGCAGACCCTGCGCGAAGTAGAGGGCGGTGAGCAGCAGCAAGGTGCTGCCGGCCAGCGCGCCCGTGCGCGACGGAGTCGACATGGCAGACATCATGCCTCAGCCGGGGTGGGCGCTCAGCGGTCGAGTTCCGCGTGCGCGAACACATGCGGCACCGGGCGAGCCGCCATGGTGGGATCGGCGGTCAGGCCGCCATCGCCGGGAACGCCAGGGACACCAGCATGAGGGCGAGCAGGAAGATCCCCGCACCCTGCCACGTCGGCCAGGTACCGCCGCGGCGGTAGACCCGGTACCCGTTGACCAGCGCGCCGACGCCACCGAGGAAGAAGGCCGCCGGAACCAGCGAACCGACGACCATGCTGTCACGCGCGGTCGCGAGGAAGATCGCGCACACGACGGCGGCCACGACGACGACCGCCAGCACGTAGAGCACCGCGGAGCGATACGCAGCCGGGTCCTGCCAGCGCTTCTCCACATCGGCACGTCCGCGATCGATGGGATTGTGTGCATCAGTCATGACCAGGGCGTACCCGCATGGGGCGACCCCTGAAACCATGACCGCGACCACCCCCGACAGCGGCACGGCCGGGAAGTCCCCACCCGCTCTGGGTAGGACTACTCATGACCCCGGCGCGCCCCGGGGACCATGGTCGGTACATGACCACACCCAGCAGCATGTTCGGCGGTGCACCGGGCGCCGCGACGCTTGCCCGGATCTCCGCCGAGTTCGACGCCATCGCCCAGCAGATGTCCTCCGTGTCCGCCGACTTCGACGAGCTCAAACGCCTGGTCGAACGCTCCGAGACCCCCGTCGCGGAACCCGGCGCGACGCCCGTCCCCTCGCCGACCGTCGAGCCCGGGGACGCCGCGTCGCCACCGATCGCCCAGCGGGCCGAGACCCCGGACGTCGCGCCGGCGCCCGGGCACCAGCCGACGCCCCGGCTCATCCCGCCGACGACCGCCGCCCGCCCTGATCAAAGGCCTCCGACCTCCGCGGTTCCGCAGCCATCCCCGCCACAGCTAGCGGCGTCGCCGCAACCGTCGTCTCGGTCGCCCAAGGGCCCGTGGACGCCCGACTGGGCCGCCATCGGCCGACAGCAGCCGCCGCATCCGGCCTACGCGCCGCCCCCGCAGCGTCCGTTCACCCCGCAGGCACCGTTCAGCCCACAGCCTCCGTTCATCCCGCAGCACCCGTTCACCCCGCAACCCGGACGCCCGCCCGCTCCCCCGGTTTCCGACCGCATCTCCGACGCCGTCGAGCGCGGCCTCATCGGCAAGGTCCTCGCGGTCGCCGGCGTCGGCGTGACCCTCGTCGGCGTCGTCCTGCTGCTGGTTCTGGCCGCGCAGGCGGGCATCCTGCGTCCCGAATTCCGGGTGGCCGGTGGCGCGGTCCTCTCCGCAGCGCTCGTCGGCGCGGGGATCTGGCTGCAGCGCAAGCGAGATGGCCGCATCGGGGCGATCGCCCTGGCCGCGACCGGGCTCGCCGCCGGCTACCTGGACGTCCTGGCCGCGACCAAGATCTACGAGTGGCTGCCGGTCGCCGCGGGACTGACCACCGCAGGCGTGATCGCCGCGGCCGGACTTGTCCTCGCATACCGGTGGGACAGTGAACATCTCGGGATTCTCGTGGTCGTTCCCCTCATCGCGCTGGCACCGGTGCTGACCGGCGGCCTCGACATGACGCTCATCGCGTTCATGGTGATGCTCGCGATCGCGTCGTCGTGGGTCCAGGTCGGCCACGACTGGATCTGGCTGCACGCGCTGCGACTCGCCGCCCCGACGATCCCGCTGACCTTGGTGGGCGCGTCTGCTCTGAGCGGCCCGAGCGGCGACCTGGCCGGCCTCGGCCTCGAGTTCTCCGCCGCGACGCTGATCGTCGTCGTCCTCGGTCTGGCCGGTGCGCTGGTCGCCATGCCGACGACCCGGTTCCGCGAGGTCACTGCCGGACTCGCGGCCGCGACGACGTTCCCGGTCCTGTTCGCCGGCGCGGTGATGGACACCGTGGGCGCGGTGTCGCTGCAGGCGGCCACCGCAGTCCTCGTGATCGGCACGACCGTCGTCTGCTCGCTGGTCAGGTCCGCGCGGTTCGGGCCGCTGCCCGACGTGGTCGCCCAGATCTGGTCGGCGACCGCACTGGTCATCACGTTCGTCGCGCTCCTCGTCTCCTTCGACGGCAGCGTCACGGTGTCGGCGATCCTCGGCCTGGCCCTCGTCACGGCCCTTGTCGCCCGCGCCTGGTCGTCGACGTCGGTCGTCCTGCTGGTGGGCGGCACCATCGTCTGGACGATCGGCTTCGGGATGCTCCTCTCCGATCTGGCGCCCTACGTGCTGGCCGACGCCGCACGCATGGAGACCCACGCGTCGCTCGCGGTCGTGTTCGCCGCGCTGCTGGCGGTGGCGGGCGCGATCATCCTCGCCGACAACTGGATTCGCCTGACCGACCGCGACGTCGTCGGCCTCGCCTACACCGTGCTCGGCGTCGTCGCCGTGTACACGGCCACCGCGATCTGCGTGACCTCCGGCGTGTTGCTGGCCGGCGCGGACGGATTCCTCGGCGGTCAGGTCGCCGCCACCACCTGCTGGGTCGTCATGGCCGGCGGGTTGCTCGCCCACGCGCGCCGGCGCCGTGGCGGCCGGCGGACCGCAGCCGTCACCGGAGGGCTGGTGCTGGTGGCCGCGGCGATGGCCAAGCTGTTCCTCTTCGATCTCGCCACGCTCGACGGCATCTTCCGCGTGATCGTGTTCATGGTGACCGGCCTGCTCCTGCTCGGGCTCGGCGCCTGGTACGCGCGGGCCCTGCACGACGACGGCGACCCGGGGCAGCAGCAGCCGAATCCCCCGGCGCCCATGCCCCCGGCCCCGATGCCCCAGCCGGGTACTCCGGCCGGCCACTGACGGTCTCGGAGAGTCGCCGCGACGCCGTTTCCCATCCGCCACTCGGATCCCCTGAGCGCGTGGGAGACAGCGTCGCGCGAACAACTGTGACATTCGCCCGCCACCCTGCCGCGATCGTTCGCAGACCTTACTGTTCGTCGGGTGACCAGCGATCAACGTGCAGCGGAGCGGGTTCCGGCGGCCGTGTACATCATGGCGTGTTGCACGTTCCTGATGTCGACCAGCGAGTTCATCATCGCCGGGCTGCTCCCCGACCTGGCCGCCGACTTCGGGATCTCCGAGGCCCGCGCCGGGTTGACGGTCACGGTGTTCGCGTTCGGGATGATCGGCGGCGCACCGTTGATGGCGCTGCTGACCGCACGCGTCCAGCGCAAGGTGACACTGGCGTCGTCGTTGGTGGTGTTCTCCGGCGGCATGCTGGTGTCAGTGCTCACCGACGACTTCTGGGTGCTGATCGCGGCAAGGTGCGTCGCCTCGGTGGCGACGAGTGGGTTCTGGACGGTCGGCGGCCTCGTCGCGGCCGATCTGGCCGGACCCGCGCGCCGGGCCGGCGCGATAGCGATCGTGCAGGGCGGCGGGATGATGGCCAACGTCGTAGGCGTCCCCCTCGGGTCGTTCGCCGGCCAGATGTTCGGTTGGCGCACCGCGTTCTGGGCGCTCGCGGCCCTCGCCGTGGTCGCCGCGGCGGTCGTGGTCACGACGGTCCCGCGCGACCGCCACGAACGCCCGAGACTGTCGCTGCGACAGGAGGTCTCGGGTGTGCGCTCACAGCGGCTGTGGCTGGTGCTGGCGACCTGCGTCGCGGTCGCGGGCGGGACGCTGTCGGTGTTCGCCTTCGCCTCGCCGATGCTGACCGGAGTCGCCGGGCTCGACGCGTCGCTCGTGCCGGTCGCGTTGGGCGTCTTCGGTGTCGGTGCCACCGTCGGCCAGATCACCGGCGGCCGGCTCGGCAACGCGCGCCCGCACCGCACCGCCGCGATCGCCATGGTCGCCACCGCGGTCGTCACCGGCTCGCTGCTCGCGTTCTGCGGTCACTCCTGGGCCGCGGTGGCGTTGCTCGGGCTGCTCGGGTTCACCGGCATGGCGGCCTTTCCCGTCCTGGTCTCGCTGTCGATGCATCACGGCAGCGAGGCGCCACTGCTCGGCGCGGCACTGCCGATCGCGTTCGTCAACGTCGGGATCACCGCGGGCAGCTTCCTCGCCGGTGTCGCCCTGGAGTCACAACTGGCCGCCCGCGGGCCTCTCGTCGTCGGTCTCGCCGCGAGCCTGCTCGCGCTGATCCCGTTCGCGGCGCTGCTGATCATGAACGCTCGCCATCGCCCCGACACCCGGATGGTCGACGCCACGCACACCCCCGGCACCATCGCCTCGTAGGGACATCGGCGCGCGCAGCCGGGCCGCCTCCCGGCCCGGCGGTTGTCGTCGGGACGATCCCGGGGCACCCTCGTCACATGACCCCGAACCTGCACCCCCGCACCGGCCTCGACCTCCGCACGCTGCTCGACGTCGCCTACGAGCAGGCACGCATCGGACTCGACGAGGGCGGCATCCCGATCGGCGCCGCCCTGTTCGCCGCGGACGGCACGCTCCTCGGAGCCGGGCACAACCGCCGGATCCAGGACGACGATCCCTCCGCCCACGGGGAGACCGACGCCTTCCGGGCGGCCGGCCGCCAGCGCGACTACTCGTCGACGATCATGGTCACCACGCTCTCCCCGTGCTGGTACTGCTCGGGGCTGATCAGGCAGTTCGGCATCGGGACCGTGGTGATCGGCGAGAACCGCACCTTCTACGGCGGCGAGGACTGGCTGCGCGAGAACGGGATCGAGGTGATCGTGCTCGACGACCAGCGCTGCGTCGAGATGATGTCGGACTACATCACCACCCATCCCCAGGTGTGGAACGAGGACATCGGCGTGGCCGACGACGCGGATTCTGCCGAATAACCGCAGCGCTCCGGCGATTCAGCTCACCTCGTAACTCAGTCGATAGACCGCCCTGCCCTTGGCGAACTCGAGGATTCCCTTCTTCGCTCCCGGGGTCAGCTTCTCGGTCCCGAGGTTGTCGTGGGGGTTGTCCGGCGGGTTGTCGCGTTCGGTGACGTTGACCAGCGCGTTGCCCGTGAACTGGACGGTGGCGTCGATCGCGCGCTGCTTGCCCTGCCTGAGCTTCAGATGCTTCAGGCACTTGTCGTCGCTGCCCTTGACGCAGATCGGGGCGCCCTCGACGCTCACGACGATCTCGTCCTCCTTGTCGGTGTCGGTCAGCTTCTTCGCCTGCAGGGTGCCCAGTTTCAGCGTGCCGCCGGGAACGGAGGTCACATCCTCGAGCTTGGCGATGTGGGCGCCGCGGATGATGTTGCGCGCCGGGTCTCCTGCCCGATCGTCGAACTTGTGGGAGCCCGACTCGTAGTTGAGGAACAAGCGGTTTCGCGCGGCGTCGATCGCGATGCCCTGGGACATGCCGGGACCGCGGAAGCAGCGTGGCCTCGCCTTGTCGAGGTTCGTCTCCCCTGCGTCGGTCGCATAGACGTTGCTCCGCACATTGCGACCCAGCGAAGTGCTGAAGAACATCGTGTTCCCGGCCTTCGCGACTCCCTGGGTTCCCTTCGGGACCTCGTACCGCATCTTGCCGTTGCCGCCGGGCTTCGGGTCGGTCTCCAGCCTCCCGTCGTCCTTGATCGTGTATCGGTGCATCCAGTCCCGGGACCCGAGGTTGAACCTGCCCGCGTACAGCTTGTTGCCGTCGACCGTCATGAACGACTGGCCGTACACCTTGCGGTCGGCGCCCTTCGGGCTGATCGAGCCCTTCTGCTGCAAGGCGTTTCGGACGTCGGCGAGTGCGTAGTGGCGGATCGAGTCCGATTCCTGCGGCCCGCCCAGGAAGAGGTGCCCGCCGCCGATCGCCATTCCGCCCGCGTGCGTCGGCATTTCGCCGGCCGAGCGTTTGTCGACCATGACCCAGCCGAGGAGCCGGTGCGGGGTGTTCGCGTCGACGGCGATGATCTTCGCGCGGTCGTCGGCGCCGCCCGAGACGTAGGTGGCGATGAGGAGCGCGTCCCGGCCGCTGTCGTCCCAGTCCTTCCAGTACGCGATGGCCTGAGGGGTGTATCGGCCCAGCTGTTCCTTGGAGAGAATCGGTCCCTCACGGAACCGGCGGTCGTACAGGTACGACGCCGACTCTCCGTGATACCAGCCGCCCGGTGGTGGCTTGCCGCTGCTGTCGGACTCGCAGCGGACGGTGGTGGTCGCGTTCGGCGGAGCCGCCGACGCGCTCGGCGCGCCCGGTGCCACCATGGCCCCCCGACGAGGGCGGCGGCTCCGGTGGCGATGATCGAGCGAAAGCGGCGGCGGATCACGTCGTCTCCTTCAACGGCTCGTCGGCGAATGGGGCGTCGGCGAAGGACTCGTCGGCGAATGGGGCGATGGCCCGTCCACTCTTTCCAGGTCCCCGATCACGTTTCCATCCCCCAGATGAGGGGATGGCGGTTGACGGCACCTGGTTCGAGGGCGACGGTGGAGGCGTGGGCCCGGACAGATCGCCGGCGGTCGTACGACGGCGCAAGGACGAGTTGATGCGGCGCGCCGGGTCCGCCTCCACCGTGCGCGAGGTGTTCGACCTGCTGACGACCCGCCTGCCGGGAATCGTTCCGTACAGCAGTGCCGTGTGGACCGCCGCGGACCCGGATTCCGGCCTGCCCAGCTCGCCGACACTCTGGGAGGCCGGCACCTCGGGGAACCGCCGCAGGTGGCGGCAGGACGTCGCTCGCGTCGAGGTCGGCGATTACGTGGCCCTGGGCCGGATCGCCCGTTCCACCAGGGCGCGGTCGTGCCCGGCCGCGAGAGCTGCGCGCAGTCCTGGCCTGCGAGAACTCGCCCTGGGCGCTGGTGTCGCTACGACGCGAAGCCGACGAACGCCCCTTCACCGCGGCCGACGAACAACTCGTGGCGGGACTCAGCGAGCCGCTCGGACGACAGGTACGACGTCTCGTGCGCGCCGGTCTGCGCCGCGCACCGGACGGTCGGTTGCCGGCACATCCCGGGCTCCTCGTTTTCGACACGCGCCTGGACCTCGTGGCGACCGGCGACGACGTCGCTCCGTGGCTGTCGTCGCTCGGCGACGAAACCCACGTGGCGAGCGCTTTCGGCCTGCCGGTCCCGATGTGGGTCGTCGCCGCGGCAGCACGGGCCCTGCAGTCGGCGCAGGAGGGCGGCCACGGTCGCGTCGGGGTGCGGGCGGCCACGATGAGCGAGCAGTGGCTGTTCGCCCAGGCGTCGGTCACCCGCGGTCCCGACGGACGCCCGGACCGCGTCGTCGTGGCGCTCGACGCCGCCCGGCCGTCGGCGATTGCGCCGGTCATCGCTGCGGCACACGGGATCTCGGTCCGCGAACGAGAGGTCATCGGTCATCTCGTCACCGGAACCGGTACGTCCGCGATCGCCGATTCGCTGGGGATCTCCGCACACACCGTCCGCGACCACGTGAAATCGATCCTGCACAAGTTCGGCGCGTCGAGCCGGGCCGAACCGACGGCCCTGCTGCTCGGTACGCACCGGCCACTCTGACCGGACCACGTGCATCGGCGCCGCGGCCGGCAAAGGCCGCTCAGCTGCCCGGCGAACCCTGGTGGACCGGCTCGCGTGGATCGGCCGCGTCCGGTTGTCGTCGACGCCGGTGCACGACGATCCCGATCGACACGATGACCACCGCCGACAGCACGGACAGACCGATGGCCTCACGTTGCTCGTCGTCGAACGCCATCAGCACCAGGACGCCGACGATGAAGGCCATCACCACGACTGTCAGGTACGGGAACAGCCACATGCGCACGGGCGGCCGCTCGCCTCGCGCGCAGGGCACGGCCGAGCACGAGCTGGCTCGCGGACACGCTCAGGTACACGAACAGCGCGACGGCGCCGCTGGTGGCGAGGAGATAGCCGAAGATCTTGTCGGGCAACACGTAGTTGCCGATGACCGCGAGGAATCCGACGATCATCGACGCGAGCACCGCCACCCACGGCACCCCGTTGCCGGTGAGCGACCTGACCGCCTGCGGCGCGTCGCGACGGCTCCCGAGCGAGTAGAGCATGCGGGAGGCCGTGTACAGGGCGGAGTTCAGGCACGACGCGACGGCCGTGAGGATGACGAGGTCCATGATGAGCGCCGACCCCGGCAGGCCGATCGCCTCGAGCACGGACTGGTACGAGCCGTCGTCGAGCCGGTCGTAGGGCATGAGCGCGACCACCACGAAGATCGAGCCCAGATAGAACAAGGAGATCCGCCAGATGACGGAGTTCACGGCCTTGGTGATGCCGCGCTTCGGGTCCGGTGATTCGGCGGCCGCGATCGTCACGATCTCGGTCCCCATGAACGAGAACATCGTCACCAGGAGGCCGGCGATGACCGCGCCGAAACCGTTGGGCATGAAGCCATCCGGCTCCCACAGATGGTGCAGACCGCTCACCCCCGAATCCGGGATCAGCCCGCAGATGGCGAGGATTCCGACGATGATGAACGCCACGATGGCGAGGACCTTGATTGAGCGCGAACCAGAACTCGAACTCGCCGTAGTTGCCGACGCTGACGAGGTTGGTGACTGTGAGTGCGATCGTCACGGCCAATACCCAGATCCATTGGGCCCCACCGATCAGATCGGTGAGGATCGCGGCCGCCGCCGTCGCCTCCACCGGGATGACGAGCACCCAGAACCAGCAGTACAACCAGCCGACGGAGAAGCCGGCCCACCGCCCGAGCGCGCGGTCGGCGTAGACGGAGAACGAGCCGGTGTCGGGGTCGGCGGTCGCCATCTCCCCCAACATCCGCATGACCAGCACCACGAGAGTGCCCGCCATCGCGTAGGAGATGAGGACGGCCGGACCGGCCTTCTCGATCGCGTTCGCCGATCCGACGAACAGGCCCGCGCCGATGACCCCGGCGATCGAGATCATGGTGATGTGCCGGGGCTTGAGGCTCGAACCGAGGCGATCCGCGGACTGCGCCGCATCGCCCCGTCGTGACGACGAGTTGCTCACCGCGGATAGGTGCCTGGGCTGATGCCGGCCGAAACCTCCCCGACCCGGGCTCGATTCCATGACCCGAGATCGCGCCGAGCGCGGCCTCCGGCTATGGACTCGGCCGCTCGGCCACCAGGGCCAGGTGCAGGAGCGGGTACGGGCGCCCGGCCTCGTCGCGGTCACTGCGGCCGATCACCTCGAAGCCGCGTCGGAGATAGAACCGCACCGCCTGGTCGTTCTGCTCGTTCACGTCCACCGCGCGGATACCCGCGGCGTCCACGGCGTGCGCGAGCAGGGTGGTGCCGACGCCGGCCCCGCGGACGTCGGCCCGGACGAACAGCATCTCCAGTCGCGGCCCCGACACGCCTGCGAATCCGACCGGCGTGCCGTCGGCGTCGGCGACGGTCAGCTCGACCTGTGGGAGGTACACCGTCGCCATCCGGCCCTCGATCTCGTCGCGGTCAGCCTCGGCGAGAAAGTCATGAGTGGCGTCGACCGCGCTGCGCCAGACCCCCACCAGCGTCGGGAATTCAGCCGGTCCGAGACAAGGTCGAAGGCGGGTCGAGGTGTCCATCGGTACGGTTCTACCAGGACTCAACGGCCCTGATGCGCCTGAGCGCGGCGATTCCAGTGCCGCGTCGGTGGTCAGTACGGCTGGGAACCCGGCGTCGACTTCGTCAGATCCTGCGCCAGCATCACGATGATGCCACTCGGACCCCGGAGGTAGGTGAGCTTGTAGACGTCCTCGTACTCGGCGACCCCGCGCAACGGATGACACCCGTGCCGCGCGGCGATTTCCAGTGCCGCGTCGAGATCGTCGACGGAGAAGGCGACGCGATGCATCCCGATCTCGTTGGGCAGCGTCGGATTCGTCTCGATCGCGTCGGGATGGATGTACTCGAACAACTCCAGCCGCGCATGTCCGTCCGGCGTCTGGAGCATCGCGATCTTCGCATGGTTGCCGTCGAGACCGACTGCGATGGAGGCCCATTCACCGCTCACCTCCTGTCTGCCCACGACGGTGAGACCGAGGTCGGTGAAGAAGGCGATCGCCTCCTCGATGTCGCGGACCGCTATGCCGACGTTCTCGAGTGCGATGGCCATGGGTCCCACGCTAGACCCGTTCGCCGCTGGGCACCCCGACAACGCGGAGAGCGCGGGTCTTGTCGCGAATGTCCGCCATACGACGAAAATCCCGTCGCGTCGTGGCCCGACAACCGGGCCGGAACGCAACGGGATCATCAGATGATCGGGTTCGCCCGAACTCAGACTGCCTTCTTGACGACGCTCGACTTGAGCTGCATCTTGCCGAAGCCGGGCACCGCCGCGTCGATGTCGTGATCACCGACGCCGTCCGAGATCAGGCGGATGCCACGGACTTTCGTGCCGATCTTGATGGTGCCGCCACCGCCGCCCTTGACCTTGACGGTCTTGACGATGGTGACGGTGTCACCGTCGGCGAGGACGTTGCCGACCGAGTCCTTGACCACCGCGTCGGCAGCGGCCTCGGCCGCGTCGGACGCCGACCACTCGTGACCGCACATCGGGCACACCAGCAGGGCACCCTGCTCATAGGTGAACTCCTGCGAGCACTCCGGGCAGGGCGGCAGCTGATCAGACATTGAACCGGAACTCGACCGAGTTCCGGCACGGACGAACATCTGGCACACCCGCCTCGCAATCCGATACACTCGTATCGATTAGGAGGTGCCAGTGAGCCGAGGTGTGGGGCGGGACCACGAGACAGTGCGCGGCGCTATCGCTGCCGCAGCGTGCGTACTGGTGGCGGAGGAAGGTGCCGGCGCGTTGACGGTGCGACGAGTTGCTGCCGCTGCTGGGGTCTCGCCCGGCCGGGTTCAGCACTACTTCCCCGACCGCACTGCTCTGATGCTCGGGGCCTTCGACTCGGTACAGCACGCCGTTGCCGCAGAGGTGGCCACGGCCGTCGGGGAAGCCGCCGCGCCGGAACAGGTGTTGACCGCCGTCCTGCGCGCGATGATTCCCACCGACGACACAGCGATGCGACGACTGCGGGTGGTGGCGCAGTTCGAGTCGCTGGCGCTCACGGAGGACATCCTGGCGACGAGGATCCGCGAGGGGCACGCCGAACTTCTCGCCTTCCTCGAACGCCTCCTGGAATCCAGCAGGATCCGCCTCGACTCGAACAACACCGAAGGCACTCTTCAGGGACTCCTTGCTACGGCCGAAGGGCTCAGCGGGCAGGTTCTCCTCGGCCAGTCCTCGCCCGATCGGGCGCTCGCGCTGCTGCAGACATCCATCGACGACATGTTTCGAGGAGTCGCATCGTGACCACGCAATCATCAACGACGCTGAGGCCCCTCCGGTGGGGAGCCGGCCTCATCCGGGGGAGATTCGAGGTGCACCGGAACGGACATCACTACGTCGTCGACTCCGGGTACCTCGATCTCGATGAGCGCATCTCCCTGTACCGCGACGGTCGCCTCGTCGACACAACGCGACGCAAGGCCTCCTTCGCCATCGAAGACGGCGCGCACATCGAGGCAGCTGTCGCAAAGCTCGGGATGAAGTACGTACGCATCCGCGAGGCGAAGGCACGGGAGACCCAGCCGCTGACCCCTGCTGCGGGCACCGCCGAGGCTTGGCGAGCGAACCTCGACCGACAGCACCCCGCAACCAGTCGAGCAGTCGGAATCGTCGCCACCCTCATCGTCGTGGGGGTGCTTCTGCTCGAGCTTCCTCAGCTGATCAACCTCGTCGGTCTGCTGACGTCGTACGTCGGGCTCCCAGTATTCGAGATCCCGGCGATCCGCCTCGCGGGTTGGCAGAACCTCCTCGTCATCATCGCCGGAGGCCTCGCGGCGATCGAACGAGGGCTGAGCATGAGATACAACCCACTCTTGGACGACTGAACCCCCGCTGGTCAACGCGATAGGCAGCCAATCGCCTCACACATTGAAGCGGAACTCCACGACGTCGCCGTCCTGCATGACGTAGTCCTTGCCCTCCATGCGGACCTTGCCGGCGGCCTTGGCCGCGGCCATCGATCCGGCCTCGTCGAGGTCGTCGAACGACACGATCTCGGCCTTGATGAAGCCCTTCTCGAAGTCGGTGTGGATGACGCCGGCGGCCTTGGGAGCGGTGTCGCCCTGGTGGATGGTCCAGGCGCGCGCTTCCTTGGGACCCGCGGTCAGGTAGGTCTGCAGGCCGAGGGTGTGGAAGCCGGCGCGGGCGAGCGAGGTCAGGCCCGGCTCCTCCTGGCCGATCGAGTCGAGCAGCTCCTGCGCGTCCTCCTCGTCGAGTTCGAGGAGTTCGCTCTCGACCTTGGCGTCGAGGAACACGCAGTCCGCAGGCGCGACCGCGGCACGGAGTTCGGCCTTGCGGTCCTCGTCGGTGAGGACGCTCTCGTCGGCGTTGAAGACGTAGAGGAACGGCTTGGCGGTCATCAGGTGCAGCTCGCGCACCGACGACAGGTCGAACGAGTCCTTCTGGGAGAACAGCGTCTTGCCGCCGTTGAGGATCTCCTGCGCCTTCTTGGCGGCCTCGAGGGTCTCGGCGACGTCGCGGTTCTTGCGCGCCTCCTTCTCCAGGCGGGGGATCGCCTTCTCCAGGGTCTGCAGGTCGGCGAGGATCAGCTCGGTCTCGATGACCTCGATGTCGGAGAGCGGGTCCACCCGACCGTCGACGTGCACCACGTCGGCGTCGGCGAACACGCGGACCACCTGACAGATGGCGTCGGCCTCGCGGATGTTGGCGAGGAACTGGTTGCCCATGCCCTCACCCTCGGAGGCGCCCTTCACGATGCCCGCGATGTCGACGAACGACACCGTGGCCGGCAGGATGCGCTCGCTGCCGAAGATCTCGGCGAGGCGGTTGAGCCGCTTGTCCGGCAGTTCGACCACGCCCACGTTGGGCTCGATGGTGGCGAACGGGTAGTTGGCCGCCAGCACATCGTTGCGGGTCAGGGCGTTGAACAGGGTCGACTTACCGACGTTGGGCAGACCGACGATTCCCAGGGTGAGACTCACGGGGGTCCAGTCTATCGGCACCGGCCACGACACCCGACGCTGCGTCGGGCAAGGCGGCGGCGCCGGCCGTCACTCCTTGGAGCGGAACCTGTCGAACGGGTTCTTCGAGCCTTTCGACCCGTCCTCGTCGGACACCCCGAGTTCGGTGTTCACCGGCGCCCCCTCGGGCGCCAGCGTCTCTCCGGCGCGTTCGGCGATCTGCTCGTTGATGTAGCGAAGCACCACGGCGAGCGAGGCGGCCGCGGGCACCGCCAGGAAGGCGCCGGTGATGCCGAACAGCGTGCCGCCGAGGGTCACCGACAACAGCACGATGACCGCGTGCAGGTCCATCGACTTCGCCTGCAGCCACGGCTGCAGGACGTTGCCCTCGAGCTGCTGCACCGCCAGGATGACGCCGAGCAGGATCAGCGCGGTGGTCAGGCCGTTGGAGACGAGCGCGATCAACACCGCGAGCGCGCCGGCCACGAAGGCGCCGACGATCGGGATGAAGCCGCCGAGGAAGGTGACCACCACCAGCACCCCGGCGAGCGGGACGCCCAGGACGAACAGGCCCACGCCGATGAGCGCGGCGTCGACGAAGCTGACGATCGCCTGCGTCCGGATGAAGCCGCCGAGGCTGTTCCACATGCGCAGCAGCACCTCGCCGAGGTGGGTGCCCGAGGGCTTGCCCACCGACCGGTCGAGCCACGGCACGAACTTGGGGCCGTCCTTGAGGAAGAAGAACACCAGCACGAAGGTCGTGAACAGGGTGACCAGCAGCGAGGTCGCGGTGCCGACCCCGCTGAACACGCCCGACGCGATGGTCGTGGCACTCGACTGCAGCTTGTGCGTGATCGTGTTGACGATGTTGTCGAGCTGTTCGTCGTTGATGTTCAGCGGCGGCCCCTGGACCCAGTCCTGGAGGCGTCGGATGCCCTCGATCGCGCGCGACGCCAGTTCCGGCGTCTGGTCGACGACCGACGGCACGATCAGCGCGATCACACCGGCCAGCACGCCGATGCCGACGAGCATCATCAACAACGACGCCGCGGCCGGCGGGACGTTGTGGTTGCGCAGCCAGCGCACCGGCGGCCACAGGATCGTGCACACGATGATCGCGAACAGCACCGGGAGCAGGACCACCCAGAATTTTCCGAGCAGCCACATGAGCACCCAGAGCGCGGCCACGACGAGCACGATCTCGGCCGACACGATCGCACAGGAACGCAGCCCGGCCAGCATCACCTGGGCCCGGGTCGGGAAGGCCTTCTCGTCGGAGCCGCCGAGAACCGCGTCGCCGCCGAGCACGGCGTCGGCTCCCACGGGGATGGAGTCTTCGGAACCGCTCGCGTCGTCCGCGCGCCGGTCGTCAGTGCTGTCAGTCACGCCGACGATCCTCACATACCGCGGTGACTTCGTCGGCTCGACGCGGCGATGGCGAGGTCAACATTCACCCGGACGCCACCCGCGTGTCCGGCGCGCTACCGCCGACGCAACTTGCGACCCAGGAACCGGATGAGCGAATTGATGGCCTCGAGTTCGGCGTCGACCTGGTTGAACGCCGCGGGAACGTCGTCGCGGCCATGCCTCTCGACCTCCGGGATGTCGTGTGACCGACTCCGATCGACAGGCTCCTCGACCCGTTCGCGATCCCACGGAACAGGCGCGACTGTCCGCTCGGTCTCTTCCCTGAGCGCACGCTTGATCGTCTCGCGGCCGTAGAGGCCCATCATCATCTCGAGGGCCCAGTCGGGCATCGAGGTGAGGGGCAGCTCGTCGTGCCGGCTCCCCCGCCGGCGATCGAACCGTGTGGACATGGCGACATGGTGCCACAGCGCTGTAAGCCAGGTCACAACATTCGACGCAGATGTCACGTCCGATTTCCGCCAGACCGGGAGCCCGCCGAGTGACACAGTGGAGCCGTGACCATCACGAGCACGGGACCGGCCGTCCTGGACTTCGACCGCTGTTACCGGGCGCTTCAGGCACGCGACGCCCGGTTCGACGGCCAGTTCTTCGTGGCGGTTCGCACCACCGGCATCTACTGCCGCCCCTCCTGCCCCGCCCAGACGCCCAGGCCCCACAACGTGTCGTTCGTGCTCACCGCCGCGGCGGCGCAGCAGCAGGGCTACCGCGCGTGCCGGCGCTGTGCCCCCGACTCCGTGCCGGGCTCGCCCATGTGGAACGCCAACGCCGACGTCGCGGCCCGCGCCATGCGGCTGATAGCCGACGGCGTCGTCGAGCGCGAAGGGGTTGCCGGCCTGGCCGCCCGGCTGCGGTACTCGCCGCGGCACCTGAACCGGGTCCTCACCGATCAGCTCGGGGCCGGCCCGTTGGCGCTGGCCCGTGCGCATCGCGCGACGAATGCGCGCGTCCTGATCCAGTGCACGTCGATGCCGATGGCCGACGTCGCGTTCGCCGCGGGCTTCGCCAGCGTGCGTCAGTTCAACGACACCGTCCGCGAGGTCTTCGGCCTCACCCCGACACAGTTGCGGCGGCTTCCCCGCGGTCGCAGCCGGACCCCGGTTTCGGTTCCCGGCGCCGTGAGCCTGCGCCTGCCGTTCCGGGCGCCCTATCGCTGGCAATGGATGCGGTGGTTCCTCGGCGCACACGCGGCGGCCGGCGTCGAGACCCTCGTCGACGATCCGCAGGCGCCACTCGGCTGGCGGTATCGGCGAGTCGTCCGGCTCCCCCACGGCCCGGCCGTCGCCGAGATCGAGCCGGGCAACGACCACGCGACGGTGCTGCTGTCGCACCTCGACATGCGCGATCTCGGAACCGCGGTGAACCGCGTGCGTCGCATGTTGGACCTCGATGCCGACATCCGGGCGGCGGAAGACGTTCTCGGCGCCGATCCGGCTCTCGCGCAACCTGTCCGGAGGGCGACCGGCCTGCGGGTGCCGGGCAGCGTCGACCCCGGCGAGACGATCATCCGCACCATGCTGGGTCAGCAGGTCAGCCTCGCCGCGGCCCGGCACCACGTCGAACGCCTCGTCGCCGAGCTCGGCGAACCACTGCACGACGCCGACACCGGCGACGCGCCCTCGCCCCACGCCCTTTCGCCCGTCACCCCGCCGCCCGAAGCCCCGCCGCCCGTCGCCTTCCCGAGCGCGGAGGCCATCGCCGCACGCGGACGCGAGGTGCTGCGCGGTCCTCGACGACGCGTCGAGGCCGTCGTCGCCGTCGCCGAGGCGCTTGCCGAGAACCGGGTGGAACCGCATGTGGGGGTCGACGCGTCTGAGTTACGTGCGCAACTGCTCGAGTTGCCCGGCATCGGCCCCTGGACCGCCGACCTCGTCGTCATGCGGGTGACCGGCGATCCCGATGTGTTGCTCGACGGCGACCTAGTCGTCTCACGGGCCGCGGCCGACCTCGGGCTCGACCTCCGCGACACAGCGCGATGGGCACCGTGGCGTTCCTACGCCTCGATGCACCTCTGGCACCACGCGCTCGCCGCCGCAGGCGAACACGTATGACGGGCAGACATCGACGCCAGGGCCACCGTTGCCGGACACGAGACGACCCCGCCGACCTGATGCAGGCCACCGGGACAGATTGCGGCAGAACCAGACCCGGCAGAACCTCCGAATCCCAAGACCTCCGAATCCCAGACCTCACCGCAAGGAGCGACATGTCCGCACCATCCGCCGTCACCTCCGCGACCACACCGTCCGACCCCGCCGCCGACTCGGGCGTCGGCCGCTTCGCGACCGTCGGCACCCCGAACGGACCGTTCACGCTGATCGCCGACCAGGCAGGTCGCGTCCTCGCCTCCGGCTGGACCGATGACCCCGCCTACCTGGCCGCGTTGGTCCACCGGTCGCTGCGCCCGACGACCCTCGAGCAGTCCGACGAGCTCGGCGACCTCACCGACGCCGTGACGGCGTACTACGCCGGAGACCTCGACGCACCCGCGCGAGTCCCGGTCGTCCAGCACTCCGGCGGCGCCTTTCTGACCCGGGCGTGGGACGCCCTGCGGACCGTCGCTGCCGGGAAGCCGGTGACGTACACGCAGTTCGCCCGACTCGCCGGCGAACCCGCCGCCGTCCGGGCGGCCGCGACCGCGTGCGCCCGCAATGCCGCCGCCCTCTTCGTCCCGTGCCATCGGGTCAGGCGCAGCGACGGATCGCTCGGCGGGTTCCGCTACGGCCTCGACACCAAGCAGTGGCTGCTCGAGTTCGAGGAACCCGAGGCCCCCGAACCGCAGGACTGACACGGGCCGCCGGGGCACGGCGCCCGGCCCGCCGCGCACCCTGCCCACCCCGGCATCCCGGTTCCGGTGCGGCCCGCCCGTGGTTGTCGGTGCCGTCGGACACCATCGGGGGCATGATCGCAGCAGCCCTGTCCCTCGTCCTCGGCGTCGTGCTCGGCATCGCACTCGGATGGTGGGCGCACGCCGCCCGCAGTTCCGCGGTGGTGGCCGCAGCCCGTGCCGAGGTCGAGATGTTGCGCGAGGGCCGCAACGAGGTGGCGTCGACACTGTCGTGGGCCACCGAGGACGCGGCACGCCGGCAGTCGACGGCCATCGGCAACCAGGTGCAGCACATCGTCGAGCCCCTCCGCTCCACGCTCTCGCAGCTCGCGGAGGAGTTGCGCCGGGTCGAGTCGAACCGGATCGGCGCCTATGCCGGGCTGACGGAGCAGGTGCGGGGCATCCACGCCGCTTCGGCGGCCCTCAACGAGCAGACCCGGCAATTGGCCAATGCGCTGCACAGTTCCCACGCGCGCGGGCGCTGGGGCGAGGTGCAGCTCGAACGCGTCGTCGAGCTGGCGGGGATGACCAAGCACTGTGACTTCAGCACGCAGGTGTCGCGGGCGGACAGGGTCTCCGGCGGCACCGTGCGACCCGATCTCGTCGTCCATCTCGCCGGCGGGCGCGACATCGTCGTCGATGCCAAGGTGCCGCTGGACGCCTACCTGCGGTCGGCGGAGACGACCGAGACGGCCACGCGTGACCGTCTCCTCGGCGAGCACGCGCGGGCGCTTCGCGCGCACATCGCGCGGTTGTCGGCGAAGGCCTACTGGTCGGCGTTCGACAACACCCCCGAGATGGTGGTCCTGTTCCTGCCCGCCGACGCGGTGCTCGAGGCCGCGGTGCGGACCGACCCCGACGTCCTGGAATACGGGTTCGCGCGGAACGTGGTCATCGCGACGCCGTCGACCCTCATCGCGCTCCTGCGCACCGTCGCCCTCGGCTGGCGTCACGACGCGATGGCGCGCGAGGCCGCGGTCATCCACGGTCTCGGCGTGGAACTGCACCAGCGCCTGGCCGCGGTCCTCTCCCATCTCGGGTCCCTGGGCACCTCGCTGCAGCGCACCGTCGACGCCTACAACTCGACCATCGGCTCGGTGGAGAGTCGCCTCGGCGTCACCGCGCGCCGCCTCGCGGAGCTCGACGCGCTCGGGGAGGTGGGTGAGCCGGAACGCCCCCGCGTGATCCACGACACCTGCCGATCGGCCGGATCGGCGGGCGCACCTGCGACGACGCCGGTCGGCGCGTCCACGCCACGCAGCGGCGGTGGAGCCTTTTCCGGTGACGAACCGGTACCGTGACCATGTGTCTTCCCCGCAACGTCTTCAGACCGCGGTGCCGCTGGACGAGCAGTCCGTGCTGCCCGCGGTCCGCGGTGTGCCGTGGTGGGGCGCTGTCCTCCTGGCCACCGGGATCACGGCCCTCGGCGCGGCGATCGACGCCGGCAGCAACGACTCGCTCGGCGGGATCTACAAGTTCTTCTACCTGGTCGGATGTGTGCTCGCCGCGCTGGCGGTACGCCGTCGGGCGCTGTTCACCGCCGGCGCGCAACCACCGCTGATCGCCTTCTTCGTCAGCATCGTGACCCTGTACGGACTGAACTCCGAGCAGGCGTCGTCGGGCCTCAAGAGCCTCATCTTCAAGGTCCTGCTCCCGGTCGCCGCCGATTTCCCGTGGATGGCGACCGTCTTCGTGGTCACCCTGGCCCTTGTTCTCGCACGCTGGTTCCTCACCCGAGACACGTCCATGCGGACGACCCCGGGCAAGCAGAGGTCGTCGGCCGCACGCACCGGCTCCCGCTCTGCCCGAGACCGGGCGGGCAAGAACGCCTCGGACACCGCGGATCGTCCGACGACGCGTCGCGCTCGGGACGGCTCCACCCCGACCCCCAGGTCCTCGGCCTCCAGGTCCTCGTCTTCCAAGACCGCGACGCCGAAGACCTCCACCGCGCGTTCGGCTTCTGCGAAGGCGGCCGGCGGGGCGTCGGAGTCGGGACGTCCGCGCCCGCCGCGCACCGGTGGCGGCAAGGATCGTCCCACCGCGTCGGCGCGCCCCTCGACCGTCGAGCGTCCCGCCGACCGTGAGCGTCCGGCCGGCGGGGACCGCGCCGCGACTGCACAGCGGGCCGCGTCGGCCGCACGACCCACGGTCGCCGATCTCGCCGCCCCCGAGCTGACCCCGTCGGATGCGCCGACCGCGGCCACCCATCCGGCGGCCCCGTCGTTCCCGACCTACGAGTCGAGCACGGACATCGCTGACACCCGCTCGTAGGGGCCGCCGAACCACTGTCGCCATTCCCTCCCGGGCTCGGTCGCCTCGAGGCGCGAGCCCGGGCGGGGGTGGCGATCGCCGTCTGCGGGCTCAGCCGTAGACGTGGGTCTCGACCCACTCGCCGAGGCGGCGGGCAGCTGCGTCGACGAGGTCCGGCCACTCCATCGCACCCTCGTCGGCGTTGTCGGTGACCGCCTTGACCAGCCTGCACGTGACCCCGAACTCCGCGCTGACGTGTGCCACCGCGCAGCCCTCCATGTCGACGAGATGGGCGTGCCGCGCCAGTTCGGCACGACGCACCGGGTCGGCGACAAAGGTGTCGCCCGAGGCGAGGACCGTGCCGTCCCCGTCCGGGAGCTCCCAGCGGTCGGTCATGTCGTAGCCCATCGCGCGGAGCTCGGCGCTGCTGATGTCGTGTTCGAGCACGGCCGACGGCACGAACAGGTCCCGTCCGTCGCCGACGACCTCGTCGCGCAGCGCTCCCGCGGTGCCGATGTTGATCACCTGCCGGACCGGCGGCCCGGATGCCAGTTCGCGGCTCAGCGTCATCGTGGCCCGAACCTTGCCGATCCCGGTGACCAGCAGCCGCGCACCGGACGGCACGTGCCGGGCCTCGGCGTGCGTCGCGGAGACGATCAGGACATTCTCGGGCAGCAGTTCACCGGTCACCGGCTGATTATCGCCTGCCCGCGCTGCACGCGGGCACCGGCGCCGCCCATACGGAGCGCGGTCCCGGCCGGCACCGGAGAGTGCGCGACTCAACCGCGGGCGAGCGCCAGCACCGCGCGAGCCGCGCGCCCGAGCGCCGTGCCGTAGCTGGGGCCGTGTCCGGCGGCGTGCACCGCCAGCGGATGCAGCTGATGAACCTCGATGCGGTCCTGCCAGCCCTCCACCAGCGGATGGACGTCCTCGTAGCCGGCGAGGATGTCGCCGAGCAGCGGACAGCCGAACAGGGCGAGCATCGCGAGATCGGTCTCGCGGTGCCCGCCGTGCGCGGCCGGATCGATCATCACTGCTCCACCCGATGTCCACTGCACGTTGCCGTTCCACAGGTCGCCGTGGATGCGGGCCGGCGGTTCGTCGTCGTCGAAGACGCCGGAGGCGATGAGTTCGCACGCCTGCCGCACCGCATCGTGGTCGGCGGCGGTCAGGTACCCGGCGTCCAGCGCCGGGCGCAGGTAGGGCTCGACGCGCTCACGCGCGTAGAACTCGCCCCAGGTGTCGTATTCGACGGAGCTGAGCGTCCGGCGCCCGATGAACAGCTGGCCGCGATGACCGTCGGGAGGCGAGCCGAAACGCGGCGCCCCGGCGTCGTGCGTGCGCGCGAGCGCCGCCCCGAACTCGCGCGCCGCACGGCGGTCGGGCCGGGCGGAGTCCAGCAACTCGAGTTCGATGGCGTCGACGCCCACCCGCAGCACCCTCACCACCGGCGCCCCGGCGGCGGCGAGCCAGCGCAGTCCGGCGGCCTCGGCCGCGAAGAAGTCCGGATGACCGCCGGGCGGACCGCTGTCCCGCAGCGTCTTCCGGAAGACGCGACTCACTGCGCGGGATGCTCGTCGCGGGCGCGCGCCTCGAGTGCGGGACCGCTCACGCGTGCGAGCCGATCGAACCGGTCGTTGGCCACCCGCATCACGATCTCGTAGGGCAGGGCGAACTTCCGCGCCCACCAGTACCCGAAGCGGATGTCGAAGGACGTGTAGACCATGAAGCGGTTCTTGCGCACGCCCTTGAGGATCGCCGCGGCCGCCTTCTCCGGCGACACCGCGATCTTGTGGAAGCCGTCGATGGCGGACTTGACCCGCGGGTCCTCGCGGTTGACGCCGACGATCTGCACGGTGTCGACCAGCGGCGTGTCCACTCCGCCGGGACACACCAGCGACACCCCAATGCGGTGACGACGCAGATCGAATCGCAGCACCTCGGAGACCCCGCGCAAGCCGAACTTGCTCGCGCTGTAGGCGGCATGCCACGGGAGCGCGAGCAGGCCCGCAGCC
Organism: Gordonia paraffinivorans; assembly: GCF_900683595.1. NCBI lineage: Bacteria > Bacillati > Actinomycetota > Actinomycetes > Mycobacteriales > Gordoniaceae > Gordonia > Gordonia paraffinivorans. The sequence goes on from NZ_CAACYD010000003.1 coordinate 224,854, forward strand.
GACGACACGTTGACGATGTGCCCGCCCTGACCGCGCCGCACCATCTGCGGCACAAAGCATTCGATGATGTGGATCGGCCCCATGAGGTTGACGTCGACCATCGACTTCCAGTGCCGGTGCTCGAGGTTCTCGACGGTGCCCCAGGCGGAGATCCCGGCGATGTTCATCACCACGTCCATCACGCCCACCTCGGCGTCGACCTGGCGGCCGAAGCTGCGCACCCACTCATAGTCGGAGACGTCGCCGGCGACGTGGTAGAGCACCGTGCCGCCGGCGCGTGTGATCTCGTCCACCACGGCGTCGAGCCGGTCCGCGTGCAGGTCGGTGAGCACGAGCTCGGCCCCCTGCGCCGCGGCCGCCTCGGCGGTCGCCTTGCCGATACCGCTGGCGGCGCCGGTGATCAACACCTTGCGTCCGCGCAGCGAGGGAACGGGCGTGTCCATCACCAGGAGATCTCGAAGACCCATGAGCCCGAGGTTAGCCGTCCGCGACCGTCCGGCTCAGCCGATCGGCAGCTTCCCGTCGAAGAGCCCGTACAGGATCGTCAGCATCGCCTTGAGGACCTGGGCGGACACGTCCTGGCCCTGTGTCGACAACAGCTGCAGCACGTCCTCGGAGTCCTGGCTGGCGAGCAACTGCTGGACGAACGGGATGACCGACGCCAGGCCGCTCGCGTCGTCGTATTGCGGCTGCGCCGGCGCGGGTCCGGTACCGGTCACCGCATTGCCGTTGACGTACTTCAGGATTCCGTCGGTGATCGCCAGCGCGTACTTCACCTGACCCTCGCGCCCGGACAGGGCGGCCGCCTCGGACGGATTGGACAGGTTGCCCATCTCGATGAAGACGGCCGGCACCTTGGTCAGGTTGACCGCGGCGATGTCCGAACGGGTCTGGATGCCGTTGTTCACCCCGGCGTAGTTGGCGGGCGGGAATCCGGCGGCGAGGAACGCGTCGCGCATGATCTCCGACGCCTTGCGCCCCTGCTCCGATTGGACGCGGTTGACGGTCGGGTCCGGGATCGGCAGCGACGGCACGATCATGTGGAAGCCCTTCTTGCCGGCGTCCGCGCCGCGACTGGTCGAGTCGGCGTGCAGGCTCACCGCGACGGAGGCCCCGGAACGGCTCGCGGCTGCGGCACGCTCGTCGACGCACCCGCCCCAGCCGGTGTCATCGGGACGGCTGAGCACCACGCGTGCGCCCTGGCTCTCGAGGCCGGCCTTCACCAGCTGGCTGATCTGCCAGTTGATGGTGTGCTCCTTGGCTCCGTTGACGCCCGTCGCGCCGGTGGTCTGGCAGTCCTTCTTGCCGCCGCGGCCGTCGGGGACCTGCTCGTTCAGGTTGTGCCCGGCGGAGCTCCCCTGGTGACCCGGGTCGAGGAAGATCGTCTTCCCGGCCAGCGCGGTACCGCGGGCAGGCTCGGCCTGCGCGGGCGCCACGGTCAGGTTCGACGCCACCACGGTCGACGCCACCGCAGCCGCGACGAGGGCGGTCGTCATCATGCGCTTCTTCATCACGTTCTGGAACATCCGCGTTTCAAGGCGATGGCCTCAGCCGACCCGGCCGGGACCGTACGCCTCACTCCTCCCGTTAGACACATTGGTCACACTGGTCACAGACTTCACAGTGAAACAGGAGTTACAGAGAATGCGAAATGGCCGACCAGGCAGAACGGGATTTCGTTAGCCAAGTGTGACATCAGGGTCGGCGTGTCGCGTGATCTGCGACACATCCGGGGTTTCGGGCACGTGCCGCAACACACTCAGGATGCCGTTGGGGTCTGCCGGGTCGTCCGTTCTCGTGACGACGCCCTCGAGTTCGGCGAGGACGGCGTCCCGATCCATCCCCCGCCCGATGGCGACGAGTTCGGTGGCGGGAGTCGCCCCGGCCCAGGACTCACGTTCGACCCGGATGAATCCGCCCACCCCGTGGACGACGAACTTCTGCCGGTACCGCGGCACGTCGAAATGGACGATGCCCTTGATCCGGAAACACCCTGCGGGCGGGCGCTCCAGGAAGCGCGCCAGCCGACGCGGGTGAAGCGGCTCGCCGCTGTGGAAGGACACCGACTCGTATCCGGCGTGCAGATGCTCGTGATGGGACTCGGCGGCCTCCTCGAGCAGGAGCTCGTCGAGCGTGAGCTGCCCGCTGCGCGGTTCGTCGGGTGCCGCCTCGTCGACGTCGAACAGCAGCGCCGGGTCGATCCGCGCCTGCGTCGTCGGGATCGCGGCGGCGGTCGGGTTGAGCTGCCCCACAAGCGCTTCGACGCGGCGTCGCGCGTCGTCGGCGATCAGGTCCGCCTTGTTGACGAGGATCAGGTCGGCGATCGCGATGTGCGAGTCGATCTCGGGGTGTTCGGCGCGCACGGCGTCGATGTTCGCGGCGTCGACGACGTAGACCAGCCCGCCGTAGCGCAGGCGGGGGTCGGCGAGGGCGGCCACCATGCGGATGAGCGCCTTCGGCTCGGCGATGCCGCTCGCCTCGATGACGATCGCGTCGATCCCCGCGCCCGGCCGCACCAACGACACCAGCGCGTCCTCGAGGCCGTCGGCGTCGACGGTGCAGCACATGCACCCGTTGCCGAGGCTGACGGCGCCGTCGGCCTGCGCGGACACCAGCAGGGCGTCGATATTCACCGCCCCGAAGTCGTTCACGAGCACGCCGAGCCGGGTCCCGGATGCGCCGGCCGTGCGGAGCAGATGGTTGAGCAGGGTCGTCTTGCCCGACCCGAGGAAGCCGGCGACCACGATCACCGGCACCGGCGGCCGGGACGGGCGGGCTCCGCTCAGCCCAGGCATGCCGGGCAGATCACGGCGAGGTCCCGACCCTCCCGGTCGGGGTGGTTGGCCACATTGCTGGTGGACGCGCCGCACTCGACGCAGGTACCGATGTCCTCGGCCTCGTCGGAGAACGTCATGCTCATCCGGTTGTCGAAGACGAAGAGCGATCCGCGCCAGAGACCCTTGTCCCGGAATCGCTCTCCGTAGCGGACGATGCCGCCGTCGAGCTGGTAGACCTCGTTGAAACCCCGCTTGCGCATGACCGCGGTCAGCACCTCGCAACGCACCCCGCCGGTGCAGTAGGTGACGACCGGACGGTCCTTGAGATGGTCGTAGGCCCCGCTCTCGATCAGCGGGACGAAGTCGCGCGTGGTCCGCGCCTTGGTGACGACGGCACCCTCGAAGCGTCCGACCTGGGCCTCGATCTCGTTGCGGCCGTCGAAGAAGACGACCTCGTCGCCGCGCTCCTCGACGAGCCGGTGCACGTCGTCGGGCGCGAGACGCACCCCGCCGCCGACCACGCCGTTCTCGTCGACCTCGATCTCGTCCGGGACGCCGAAGGTGACGATCTCGGGGCGCGTCCGGACGCTCAATCGGGGGAAATCGTCACCCGTGCCGTCGGACCATTTGATGTCGGCGTCGGCAAAGCCCGGATACGACTTGGTGGCCCGGACGTAGCGCTTGACGTCCCTGATGTCGCCGCCGACCGTGGCATTGATCCCCTGCCGTGACACGATGATCCTGCCCCGCAGCCCTAGTGACTCGCAGACCGACTGCTGCCACAATCGAATGGCTTCTGGATCGGGAAGCGGGACGAAGACGTAGAACAGAACGATCTTGGGGGTCGACACAATGCAAGGGTACGGAAATCGGCAGAGACCACCCGTACGCCTCCCCCTCCCCGCCGGCTCGTGGCGGCCTGCCCATTTCGGTCGGATTCTCGGCGGGTTCGCGACCGTGGCGGCCGCGACCCTCGTGACCGTGGCGGGTTGTTCCCTGCCCACCGACACCGCGCCTTCGCGAATCGTCATCCCGACGACCGACCCGTTGTCGACGATCACCGAGGTGGAGTCGGCGACCGCGACGAGCAGCACGACGCGCGAGGACCGCGCCGAGAATCTCCCGGATTGGACCATCGGGCGGGTCGTCGCCCTGGCCCCGCGGGTGGACAATTCCCGTTTTCACCAGGGGGCGGTGACCCCGGATTCGCCGATACAGGAGTCGTCGGGCTTCCATTTCTCCACCCCGGACCGGTCGGTCAATTGCTCGACCGGGACCAGCGGCACGGGCGCGCTCGCGTGCCGGATCAATGACGACGCCGGCGCGGGCCGCTCCTCGCGGGCCAACCGGCCCACCGCGACCTCCGGCGCATGTGAGTGGGCCTCCGATTACGTGATCCTGAGTTCGGACGGACCACAACGCGGCGCCTGCGCCAATCGCTATCCCGTTCTCTACCGATCCACGATTGTCGACTACGGGCACACGATTTCCGTATCGCGATTCTCCTGCCTGGTGGAGAGGGTCGGCCTGTTCTGCCTCGAATCGCGCTCCAAATCCGGTTTCGCGGTGACGCCCGACGGTTATCGGCCCATCTACTCCGCAGATCGGGCGCCCGAAGATCTCGTCCCCCTCTCGGATGAGGAAACCGATATCTCGACCCGGGGTGCGACGCCGATCACGCCCACAACCCGGGCCACCGACGCCACATCCCGCGATCGGACACGCCCGACACTTCCTACGAGCACCAGCACAGAGCCCACTCGCTGAGAATTGCCGTGTCTCCGCTTCCCTCATCCATTTGAGTACTTTATGGTCTAGGCGGGGGTTCTCAGCAGCTGCTCAACATTCGTGGCTAGTCTGTGTACCGAGAAAAAGATCAATACGGGGCGGATAAGGTTTGATAGGCCTTACACATCCCGTGCTGGTCGCATGACACAAATCGAGGGGAAAGCGTTTCATGGCAAAGAAGGAAATCGTTCAGGTCATCGATGATCTCGATGGCAAGGTTCTTGATCAGTACGAAACCGTTCGCTGGTCACTCGACGGCAAGAATTACGAGTTCGACACCTCGGCCAAGCACGCTCAGCAATTCCGCGATTCGCTGCAGAAGTACCTCGAGGTCTCGCGCCAGGTCGGTCGCACCACCAAGCGCGCGTCGACCACGACGACCTCGTCGGGCGGCCGCAACAAGGAGACCACCAAGGCGATCCGCGAGTGGGCCATCCGCGAGGGCTACGAGCTCAGCGATCGCGGCCGCATCCCCCAGAGCATCATCGATGCCTTCGAGGCCGCGCACTGACGCGTGACACCACAGATCTCTCCTGCCGCCCGGCCGCACTCGTTGCGCCGGGCGGCAGGCGTCTGCGCCCGGCACCGCCGCCCATCGGCCCGATGACGCCCGGCAGCCCGCGGTGAGGCCGCTGACGCCCCTGTCTCCCCCGGTGGACCCGGTGGAGGCGCTCACCCGCATCTCGTGGCTGCTCGAGCAGCGCCGCGAGAGCAGCTACCGGGTGGAGGCATTCCGGCGGGCCGCCCGGGCGGCCGCGCAGACGGGACCGGACGATCTACGCGCCAGGTCCGCCGCCGGAACCCTCACGTCCGTGAAGGGCATCGGGAAGACCACCGCGACCGTGATCTCCCAGTCCCTCGCCGGCGAACTGCCCGACTACATTTCGCGGCTGCAGGCCGAGGACGCTCCCCATCCGCCCGGGGGCGCCGACGACATGGTCGCGGCGATCATCGGCGATCTCCACGCGCACACGGACTTCAGCGACGGCGGGGCGCCCGTCGAGGAGATGGCCGACGCCGCGGTGGCCTTCGGGCACGAGTGGCTCGCCATCACCGACCATTCACCGCGCCTCACGGTCGCCAACGGGCTGAGTGCCGAGCGGCTGGCCGCCCAGATCGAGGTGATCGACGCGTGGAATGACGACCACACCGGCGAGTTCCGGCTCTTGCGCGGCATAGAGATCGACATCCTCGACGACGGGGCACTCGATCAGTCCGACGAGATGATCTCCCGCCTCGACGTGGTGACCGCGTCGGTCCACTCGAACCTGCGGATGGCCCACTCCCCCATGACGGAGCGGCTCGTCACCGCGGCGTCGGACCCGCGGGTGCACGTCCTCGGACACTGCACCGGCCGGCGGGTGCTGTCCGGACGCGGGCATCGTCCGCCGTCGACCTTCGACGCCCGCACCGTCTTCGAGGCGTGCGCGGCGCACAACACCGCCGTGGAGATCAACTCGCGTCCCGAACGCGTCGACCCGCCCGACGACCTGATCCGCATCGCTCTCGACGCCGGGTGCCTGTTCGCCGTCGACTCCGACGCACACGCCCCTGGACAGCTGGAGTTCAAGGTGCTCGGCGCCCGGCGCGTCGTCGAGCACGGCATCGATCCCGACCGGATCGTCACGACCTGGTCGGCAGACCGGTTGTCGGACTGGCTGTCCCGATGAGGCGCGCGATCAGCGGGAACAGCAGGACCGTGGTCGCACCGGCGGCGACCAGGGTCGAGGCCAGCGACTGACCCATGAGTCCGGAGTCGACGGCGACCTCGGTGACCGCGACGATGATCGGCAGGCCCGTCGCCGCGAACAGCGCGAGCCGAGTCCGTTCCCGCGGGTGCCGCAGGAAGTGGCCGTCGTCGACGAAGCGCGCGCCGAACCACACGGGAAGTCCGCGCGCGACCGCGATGGCCAGGACGAGCACCATCCAGGTGCCCGGCATGGCGGCGACCGCGGTGACGTCGATGTTCATGCCGGAGGTGACGAAGAAGATCGGGATCAGGACACCGAACCCGATGACCTCGAGCGACCTTCCGATCTCCGGGTGCTCGGGACCGATGAGCCGGCGCAGGATCAGCCCGGCCGCGAACGAGCCGAGGACGACGTCGAGGTCGAACACGGCGGCGACGGTCATCAGGGACACGAGCAGCAGCATCACCACCCGGACCGGCAACTGCACGGTCCCGCCGGACATCCGGGTGACCGCGGTGCCGATCCACGGCGCACGGGAGAGGACGGCGCCCGGGGTGATGGCGACCAGGAGCGCGGCGACCCCGAAGAGCACCAGCACGACGATCGCGCCGGCGATGCCGCGGCTGGTCAGCAGCAACGACATCGCGAGCACCGGACCGAGCTCGCCGACGGCGCCGTGGGCCATCACCGCACGCCCGAGCACGCTGCGGTCGAGACCCGCCTGCTTGAGGATCGGCAGGAGGGTGCCGAGGGCGGTCGACGTGAGGGCGATCGCGATGGCGATGTGCGCCGTGAACCCCGCCTGACCGAGCCCCATCGAGAAGGCCGCGGCCACCGACGCCCACGCGACGAGCAGTCCGATCAGCCAGGACGCCTGCGCGACGCGACCGGTCCTGCCCGACAAGAGCTTCGGGTCCAGTTCGTAGCCCGCGAGCAGGAACAGCATGCCGAGCCCGAGCTCGCTGAGCATGTCCAGCCCGTCGCGCCCGGCCCATCCGAGGGCATGCGGACCGACGACGACCCCGAACGCCAGCAGCAGCACGGCGTCGGGCACATAACCGCGCGACAACCTCGACAGCAGCGGGGAGACGACGGCGATGGCGAAGATCCAGAAGAGCGACTCGATCATCGACACATCGGCCGCGCCCGCCTCGGCAAGGAGCATGGGGAACATCCTGGCACGACCGGGTTCCCCCGGCCGGGTTCGGCGCTACGCCAGGGCGCCGACCCGATCCCGCAGCACGGGCAGCACGCCCTCGGCGAACCAGTGCGCCTCCTCGACGTGCGGATACCCGGACAGGATGAAATGGGAGAAACCCTGCGCCTCGTATTCACCGATGAGCGAGGCGACCTCGGCATGGCTGCCCACGAGTGCGGTACCGGCTCCCCCGCGGATCAGTCCGACGCCGGCCCACAGGCCGGGGTGGATCTCCAGTGCGTCGCGCCGTCCGCCGTGCAGTTCGGCCATCCGCCGCTGACCGGTGGAGTCCGATCTCGAGTGCAGTGCGAACGCGGTCGCGATCTCGTCGTCGGTGATGTCGGCCAGCAGCGCGTCGGCGACCCGCCACGCCTCCTCGGACGTCTCTCGCGCGATGACGTGCAGGCGCACGCCGTACTCGAGGGTTCGGCCCTCGGCGGCGGCGCGGCGGGCCACCTCGGCGATCTTCGCGCCCGCCACCGCCGGCGGCTCACCCCACGTCAGGTAGACCTCGGCGTGCTGCGCGGCGACGGTCAGCGCGGGGTCCGACGAGCCGCCGAAGAAGATCCGCGGACGCGTCTCGGGCGGATCGGCGAGGAACGCGCCGGCGATTCGGTAGAACTCGCCGTCGAAGTCGACGGTCTCCCCGTCCCACAGGCGTTCGACGATCTCCAGGAACTCGGCGGTTCGCGCGTACCGGCGATCGTGGTCCACCCAGTCGCCGAAGCGGCGCTGTTCCACCTCGTCGCCGCCGGTCACGATGTTGACCGCCACGCGCCCGCCGGAGAACCGTTGCAGGGTGGCGGCCTGCTGCGCGGCGAGGGTGGGTGAGATCAACCCCGGCCGGAATGCGACGAGGAACGTCAACTGCCGCGTGTGGGTGACCGCCGCTGCGGTGGTGAGCCACGCGTCCTCGCACCAGGTCCCGGTCGGCGTGAGCACGCTCTCGTAACCGAGCCGGTCGGCGGCGCGGGCGACGTCGATCAGATAGGGCAACTCGGGAGCGCGATAACCCGGCGGATGCCGTTTGGTGGCCGAGGCGTGTGACGCCCCGACGATCCCGCGGCTGTCACCCGCTGTGGGCAGGAACCAGTGGAAGTGGCTCATGGTCGTCGATTCCCTTCGGTGGCCGGGTTGGTCGGTGTGGGTGTGGACGGGATCGGGGCACGTGCGCCGGCGATCACGACGCAGGTTGCTCGAAGTACTCCGCGAGGGCCGGGTCGTAGCGGTTGTCCACGAAGTCGGCGAACGTCAGATCTCCCTGGAGCTGACCGGATTTGGTGAAGGCGTCGGCAAGTTGCTGCTGGGATGCGACGACCGAGTCGTCGAGTGCGATGGCCGGACGCAGACTCCGTCCCTGGGCGAGTCTGCCCGCCTCGGGGTCGATCCCGACCTCCGCGGAGTACTTCTGCGCCCACTCGTCGGGGTTGGCCCGGGCCCACGTCGCCGCGCGGGCGATACCGAGCACGAGTTCGCGGACCGCGGTGTTGCGGCGCGGGTCCGCGAGGGCCTGGTCGGAGGCGATGCCGAAGCCGTACCCGTCGGACACCCCCGAGGCCGTCACCAGGGTCCTGGGCTTGTTCTCGAGCTGCACGATCGCCGTGTACGGGTCCCAGATCGCCCAGGCGTCGACGTTTCCGGAGGTGAAGGCGGACAGCGCATCGGCCGGCTGGAGGAACACCGGCTCGACGTCCTTGCCCGGGCCGAGGGTCAACCCGGCCCTGTCGAGCTGGAGCAGCAGGTGGCCGTGGGCGGAGCTGCCCTTGGCGACGGCCACCTTCTTGCCCGCGAGATCGCCGACCGAGGAGAGGGTCGAGGAACCCGGGACCAGGATCGCGTCGCCCTCGGCGTCGTTGGCGTACCCGGAGACGACCTTGACCTTCGCGTTCGACGCCGCGCCGAAGATCGGCGGGGTGTTGCCGGTGACGGCGAAGTCGATCTTTCCCGCGGTGGCCGCCTCGATCTGCGGCGGCCCGGAGGTGAAGGTGGAGAACTCGACCTCGAAGGGCAGCTTCTCGAGCTCGCCGGAGGCCCGCAGCAGCGCCTCGGTGCCGCCCTTCTGATCTCCGACGCGGAGGGTGAGGCCCGACAGCGAGCCGACCTCGACGGTCTCGTTCGCGATCTCGGCGGTGGCGTCATCTCGCTGAACGCAGCCGGCCAGACCGAATGTGAGTGCGGCAGCGGCCATCACGGCCGCCATCACGCGTCTGCGGCGCGGGCGGAGTCGGTGCGGGTGTGGGGACACGTCGGTGTGCGTCATCGAGGCTCTTTCGGTGGGTCGAGCGTGTGGACAGGGTCAGTTCGCGGTGTCGGCGACGCCGAGCGCGGCCAGCAGTTGCGTTCGCAGACGGGCGATCTCGGGAACGGCGTCGTCGAGTCCGGCGCGCGGTTCGGGAACGGCGATGTCCTCGACGATCCGTCCGCCGGCGAGGACGACGACGCGATCGGCGAGGCGCAGCGCCTCGTCGACGTCGTGTGTCACCAGAAGTGCGCCGAACCCGTTGTCGCGCCACAGCTTGATGAGCAGTTCGTGCATGGTGCGGCGGGTGAGCGCGTCGAGGGCGCCGAACGGCTCGTCGAGCAGCAGCAGGCGGGGACGCGCGACGAGGGCCCGGGCGAGTGAGACGCGTTGCGCCTGACCACCGGACAGCCGGCCGGGCCATGTCCCGACCTTGTCCGCGAGACCGACCTCCTCGAGGGTGCGGCGCGCACGTTCGGCGGCCTCGGCCCGGCCGACCTTCTCACGGACGAGTCCGTGGACGACGTTCTGGAGCACCGTCCGCCACGGGAACAGCCGCGGTTCCTGAAAGGACACCGCCGGGAACCCGGCGGTGCGGACGGTGCCGGTCTCGGTCTGGGCCAGGCCGGCGAGCAGCCGCAACAACGTGGACTTCCCGCTTCCGCTGCGGCCGATCAGCGCGACGATCTCGCGCTCGCCGACACGCAGGGTGACGTCGCGCAGGACGGTGTTGTCGCCGTATCGCAGACTCGCGTTCTGCACCTCGGCGGCGGGGCGACCGACGGCACGTCCGGTCTCGGGCGGGCCTGCGGTGATCTCGAGGTCGCGGGTCGCGATGGCGGTCATGGCGGGACCTTTCCTGCTCGGTCGGACACTCTGCGGACGAAAACTGTTCGGATGGAGACCGTTCGGGCGGAAACCGCCCGGACGAACCCGGCTCGGGAGAACGGGCATGCGGGTCAACGGTTCTGATATCGAGTCGTATAGCGCTCGAGGGCTCGTACGATGGCGTCGGTGATCAAGCCGAGTGCGGCGTAGACGATCAGGCCGAAGAAGATGATGTCGGTGCGCAGGAAGTCACGGGCGTTGTTGATCAGGTAGCCCAGGCCCGAGGTGGCCGCGATCTGCTCGGCCACGATCAGACTCAGCCAGGCGATCGCCAGCGCCTGGCGCAGTCCGACGAGGATCTGCGGCATCGCACCCGGAATGATCAGTTCCCGGATGGTCATGACCCTCGAAAACCCCAATACGCGAGCGGTTTCCACGAGTTTCGGGTCGATCTGGCGGATCGCCGCCGACGTGTTGAGGTACAGCGGGAACAGGGCGCCGAGCGCCACGAGCAGCACCTTGGGCATCTCCCCGATCCCGAACCACAGGATGAACAGAGGGATGAGTCCGAACAGCGGCAGCGCGCGGATCGCCTGCATGTTGGGATCGACGATCGAGTCGGCGTAGCGGCTCAGTCCGACGAGGAGCCCGAGGCCCACGCCGACCGCGACACCGATCGCCAGTCCGATGGCCACGCGTTGCGCCGACGCCGCGACGGCGTCGAGGAGATGCCCGTTGGAGAACACCTCCCAGCCCGCCTCGGCAATCAGGGACGGGGCCGGGAGGCGGTCCTGCGGGATGATGCCGAGCGCGCTGCCGACCTGCCAGAGCACGAGCACCGCGACCGGCGACAGCGCGCGCAACACGGTGTGCAGGCGAGGTCTGGTCGGCTTCGCGCGAGCGGATCCCGAATCCGCAGAAGTAGATTCAACGGCGCTCCGGGCACCGGCCACGTCGTCGTTCACAGTCGTCTCGGCCACGGGCCCGACGCTACGAACCGAGGTGTGGTCGACGACACCCTTGCATTCAGCGTGGGTTCAAGTCCACCCGTCGGCGGCCCGTCGGGTACGACGGATGATCACCGCACTCGTGCCGGAGGCCGAGCCGGTGACCTCGATGACCGGCCCTCCCGGCCGATCGGGTTGCCCTGCCTTGTCTTTCACCTTCGACCAGCCGGACAGGTGCAGGTCCCGGTATCGGATCTCCTGGTCCGGGCCGAGGCGCAGCTTCACCGTCGACACCGACACCTGCAGTTGCAGGACGGTGGACGGTCCGGCGAAGCGCGCCCCGGAGAAGTCGAGATCGATGGTGCCCACCGACGCGGTGGCGTGGATCGCGGGAGGGACGTCCCAGGAGCCCTTGCGGCGGATCTCCTTCCATTCCGCGTCGAGTTGCAACGGTTCCTGCGGGGGCGCAGGGGGTGACGCGACGTGCGCCGGCGGGTCTCCGAACAGCAGCGCGCCGTTGGGAAGGTCGTGCAGGACCGCGCGCAGGTCGCGGCGGGTCTTCGCCGTGTACACGAGTCCGGACCGTTCCTCGAACTCGGGTATCTCCAGGTAGCCGGCGCTGAAGGCGTCGTTGAGCAGCGCGACGGCACGCTCGCGCTCCGGGTTCCCGACCCGTAGGTCGTCGTCTGGGCTGCGGTCGACCATGCCCCCACCCTAGGCACCGTGCCGAGCGGCCTCCAGTCCCGTGGGCGCGCGATCGCGAATCCGCCGTCGGACGCACATCGGCACGGCGTAGCGTCGTCGGCGAGGAATCCAGCGTGATCGGAGGGCTTCGATGACCAGTTCGCAGGTGACGATGCCGGTCGCGTTCATCGGACACGGCAACCCGATGAACGCCTTGGAGCACAACCGCTACACCGAGGCCTGGCGTGCGCTCGGCCGTGCGGTGCCCAGGCCGCGGGCCATCCTGGTGATCTCCGCGCACTGGTACACCAACGCCACCGCGGTCACGGCGATGCCTCGCCCGCGCACCATCCACGACTTCTACGGGTTCCCTCAGGAGCTCTTCGACGTCTGCTACCCCGCGCCCGGCGCCCCCGAGATCGCCGACCTGGTCTGCGAAGTGGTCAAGCCGACGTGGTGCGGCCTCGACATCGACAGCTGGGGCATCGACCACGGCACCTGGTCGGTTCTGGTGCACACCTTCCCCGACGCGTCGATCCCCGTTCTGCAGCTGTCACTCAACGCCTTCAAGGACTTCGAACATCACTTCGATCTCGGCCGCAAGCTGAACGCACTACGCGAGCAGGGCGTGCTGATCGTCGGCAGCGGCAACATCGTGCACAACCTCCGCGCGGTCGACTTCGGCAGGGCCGACGAAGGATACGACTGGGCCCACCGCTTCGACGACGCGGCACGGCAGACCCTGCAGGACGACCCCACCGCCGTCCTGCGACTCGACGCCCACCCCGACTTCGACCTCGCGGTGCCCACCCCCGACCACTTCCTGCCGCTGCTCTACATCGCCGGCCTGGCGGCCGAGTCGCCCCTCGACCTGCTCGTCGACGGGTACGCGGCCGGTTCGATCTCGATGGCGGCCTACACCCAGGGACTCGACCTGGAGGCGGGGCGGTTCGGCAGCGAGCCGGCTGCCGAACTGCCCTCGGACCTCCCGCCGACGGACTCGAACATCTGAGACCGTCAGCCGGCCGCCAACAGATCGTCGATCTGGTTGATCGCCGCGCTCGCCCCTTCGACGACCCCCATCTCGAGAACCTTCTGCAGCGCTTCGGCCGAGTCGTACACGCCGTGATAGGTCGCGACGGTCCCGTCGCCGTCCGCGGTGAAGGAGTACACGTTCCGCGACTCGGGCATGTCGGGGATCGGGTTGAAGTCCTCGTCGGCGAAGACGTCGCGGAAGGTGAACTCCCTCGGTTCGTCGACGGAGTCCACGAACCACATGCCGGGGAACTTCTGCCCCTCGGGCGAGGTCATGTAGTAGGTGACCCGACCACCGGGACGGAGTTCGTGGTCGACGAAGGTCGCCGGAAAGCCCGGTGGGCCCCAGATCTTCTCGAGCTGGCGCGGATCGGCGTAGACCTGCCAGACACGTTCCACCGGGGCCGCGAATCGGGCGGTGATGGTGAGAGTACGGGCATCGACATCGGTTTTCACATCGGTTACGGGCATGATCGGTCTTCCTCGGAATCTGCCTGCTCGGCTGACAGCAGGTCATCGATGCGGGCGATACGACCTCGCCACACCTGTTCGAGTTCGGCGAGCATCGACGCCACCGAACGCACTGCGGACACATCGCCGCTCGCCAGTTGTTCGCGCCCCTGCCGACGCTTGGTCAGCAGGCCCGCCTTCTCCAGCACGGCGACGTGTTTCTGCACTGCCGCGAAGCTCATGTCGTATTTCGCGGCCAGCGCCGACACGGAATGCTCACCGGCCAGCACTCGGCGCATGATGTCGCGCCGAGTGCGGTCCGCCAGTGCATGGAACAGGGCGTCGGTCCTGTCCTCCTCGTCTGACGCGATGCCAGTGGTTCCGGACACACCTCCAACATACAACTGATTGGTTGTATGTCAAGCGCGGCATCGTCGAACCCCGGCCTTGCGTTCACATTGACGGCAATCCTGGCCTCGACGGCATCGAGAACCTTCACTGGTCACCGGTATCACCGCCACGAGGGCCTCCCCCTCGACGTCCGGCGCAACTTCCGACCCGAAGGATTCCCATGTCTCGTCAGCTTCACCTGGGCGGCTTCCTGATCGCCTCCCCCGTCACCCATTCGCACGCCGCCTGGCGACATCCGGGCTCGGCGACCGACTATTTCGGGCCGGAGCACTACCACCGCGTCGGCCGAATCCTGGAACGCGGCAAGTTCGACTTCGCGTTCTTCGCCGACCTGTTGGCGGCACCGGTGCGTTTCGGCGGCGACCAGTCCGAGCCCTTCCGTCGCGGCACCCAGGCCGCGGCGACCCTCGACCCGGCTCTCGTCGCCGCGAGCATCGCCGCGGTGACCACCAACCTCGGTGTCGCGGTGACGAAATCGGCCACCTACTTCCATCCGTACGAGATCGCGCGGATCTTCGGCTCCCTCGACCACCTCACCCGTGGGCGCATCGCCTGGAACATCGTCACGTCGCTGTCGCAGGCCGAGGCGCAGAACTTCGGCTTCGACTCGCATGTCGAGCACGAAGAACGCTATGCGCGCGCAGAGGAATTCGTCCGCACCGCGGTCAAGCTGTGGTCGAGCTGGGACCCCGACGCGGTGATCGCCGACAAGGAGTCCGGGATCTGGGCCGATCCGTCCAGAATCCGCACCGTCGACCACGACGGCGACCACTACCGAACCCGCGGCCCGCTCAACCAGCCGCGCTCGCCTCAGCACCGTCCGGTGCTCATCCAGGCCGGATCATCGGAGACCGGAAAGGAGTTCGCGGCCCGGTGGGCGGAGGCGATCTTCGAGATCGACCCGACCCCCGAAGGGCGTCGCGCCTACTACGACGACGTGAAATCGCGGGCGTCGAACCACGGCCGGAACCCCGATCACATCAAGGTGTTCCCGTCGTTCATCCCGTTCATCGGCGAGACCGAGTCGATCGCCCGCGAGAAGCAGGCGTTCCACAACGAACTCGCCGATCCGATCTCGGGGTTGATCACCCTCTCGGTGCACACCGACCACGACTTCTCCGTCTACGACCTCGACGCGCCGGTCGAGGACGTCCGGGTCGGCGGTACGCAGGGCCTGTTCGACGTCGCCCGGCGTCTCTCGCAGCGCGACAACCTGACCCTGCGCGACATCGGCAAGCTGTACGCGCAGGGCGTCCTGCTGCCGCAGTTCGTCGGCACCGCATCCGACGTCGCCGACCAGATCGAGGAATCGTTCAACGGCGGCGAGGCCGACGGGTTCATCGTCTCCAGCGCACAGGCACCGGGAACCTTCAACGACTTCGTCGACTACGTGGTCCCCGAGCTGCAGCGCCGTGGCCTCTTCCGCACGGAGTACGAGGGCTCCACCCTGCGCGAGAACCTCGGTCTCGGCAGCCCCGACGAAGACCTGCCGGCCGACGTGCGCGAGGCACCGTCGCTGATCGCGGTCTGACCGGATGACCACTCGGGGCGGGCCACCGTCGAGGTGCCCGCCCCGAGTGCGTCGGCGCTGCCGGTCCGGATGCCCGGCGGTCAGGCCGCGTTCGGCTCCGACGACCGACCCAGCGCGAGCTTTCCGTCCTCGAACAGCAGCGGATACAGGATGCCGCCGATGAGACCGCCGAGCAGCGGGGCCACCCAGAAGAGCCACAACTGTCCCGGGGCGCCGTTGCCGTTGAAGAAGGCCACTGCCGTCGACCGCGCCGGATTGACCGAGGTGTTGCTGATCGGGATGGAGATCAGGTGGATGAGGGTCAGGGTGAGACCGATCGCGAGCGGCCCGAAGCCGGCGGGCGCCCGATCGTCGGTGGCGCCCAGGACCACGATGAGGAAGAACGCGGTCAGCAGCGCCTCGGCGATGAACACCGCCGCCATCGTGTAGTTGTTCGGCGAGTGGTCGCCGTATCCGTTGGCCGCCATGTTGCCGGTCGCCTCGAAGCCCGGCTTGCCGCTGGCGATCACGTACAGCACGGTGCCGGCGAGAAGACCGCCGACGACCTGCACGATCCAGTAGCCGGGGAGGTCCTTGACCGACAGCCGCCCACTGATCACCGCGCCCAGCGTGATCGCCGGGTTGAAGTGGGCTCCGGAGACGTGACCGAGCGCGTAGGCCATCGTCACCACCGTCAGGCCGAAGGCCAGGGCGACGCCGAGCAGACCGATGCCGAGCTGGATCAGGGTGTCGTTGTCCTCGCTGGCGTTCGCGACGTACTTCGCCGCGAAAATCGCGCTGCCGCAACCACCGAAGACCAGCCAGAACGTGCCGAACAACTCGGCCAGTAGTCGACGCGGAGTACTCGCCATCAGATCGTCTCTCCCTCACCCGGCCCGTGAGCTCGCGTACGGCGGCGCCGAGCCGGTGTACCCGCCGCCGCACGATCCGAGTGCAGCTTAGGCACGTTCGCGACATCCTCGGGCCGAAATCCGCTCACCGGCGTCGACGGGATCGACCCGATCGCACACAGACGTCGTGCTCTCGGCTCGTGCGCGACCACGCCGGTCGGGGTTCTTCGTCGGGGTCGAATATCGCCTGCATCCTCATTCGAGCGCATGAAATACGGTATTCGCCCACAGAGCGGAAACGGCGTCGCGAATACTCGTCCGAAAATCACGGAAAGCGGTGTGACCTGCTACGACGACTCGGCGCCGGCGGTGCCGGGAAATCGTCCGGACGGCCTCGGAGACTCTTGTGCCCGCGGTACTCTCCCCGAGTCGAGGACCGTCGCCGGACGATCGCGTGACCTGCCGAGAGAAGGAGCCAACCGTGGGTAGTCCCTACGACCCCAACCAGCCCACGCAGATGGGCCCGCAGGGTGGACAGCAGCCGGGGTGGCCCGGTCCACAGCCGGGTGCCGGCGGGCCGGGGTTCGGTGCCCAGCCCGGCCAGCCGTACGCCCAACAGCCCTACGGCCAGCAGTACCCGCCGCAGCCGGGTCAGCAACCGTACGGGCAGCAGCCCTATGGCCAGCAGCCATACGGCCCGCCCCCGCAACCGCCGTCGTCGTCGGGCGGCGGCAAGAAGTGGTGGTTCATCGGCGGCGGTGGCGTCCTCCTGATCCTCATCGTCGTCGTGGCCGTGGTGCTGGCCTTCACCCTCGGCGGAGGCGACGACGAGCCGGACGTGCCCACCGCGTCGGCCGTCGACATGCTGCTCCCGGAGTCCGAATTCCCCGACATCACAGGCGAATTCGAGCTCGACACCGCCCAGTCCGGCGATGACGACGACATCAGCGTCGACAACGAGAAGTGCGCGCGCCTGGTGGACTCGCAGTCCGGCGGCGACTACGCCCAGCGCGAGCTGACCGAGACGCCCAGCTCCGGCGAGATCTTCTTCGGCCTCGACGCCTACAGCGCCGAGGTGACCAAGCCCGCCGACGACACCTACGACACCTTCGACGACGTCCTCGCCGCCTGCTCCTCGTTCACGCTGACCCTCAAGGACGACGGCGGCGACATCCCGGTCGCGGTCAAGTTGGAGAAGGCCGATCTCCCGATCGACAGCAACTACAAGGCGTTCAACATGTTCGGCGAGTTCTCGATCGACGCAGCCGGAGACGAGGTGGAGGTCTACCAGATCGGCACCTACGTCTACGGAGAGGAACGCGGCGTCTCGTTCGGCGTCGGATACAACAGCTTCAGCGACGAGAAGCTGTCGGTCGACTCCCAGATCGAGAACAACCTGTCCCAGATGTTCGCCAAGCAGCGTCAGCGGATCAAGGACGCTTCCTGATTCCACGCCGGCCGCCCCTCCCGATCCGCGCTGATCGGGAGGGGCGTTTCCGTATGTCGCGGCCTCGCCTACCCGGATTTCGCGCGGACGGAGGCCGAACGCGGGGATCTCCGCTCGCCGCAGAAACGGCTTCCGGCATGCTCGTCGTCTGCCGGCAGCCTCGTCTGATGGTTCTCGAGCATGCCTGTCCCGGATATCGGTGAGAATCAGGGGTATGGGCAACGGAGCCGCCGACCGACGACACCTTCCGACCGACACCGAGCACCGCGCCGGGGCCGACCGACGCACGGTCTGGGTTCTGGCGGTACTCGCGAGTGTTCTCGTCCTCGCGCTCGTCATCGGAATCCTTTACGTGTTCACGACCAGACGTGCCGAGGACGATCGCGCCGAACCCACACCGGTCACGGTGACGAGGACCAACACCCCACCCGCGCCGCCATCGACCCCTCCGCCTCCGGCGGCGCCCGCGCCGACGCCGGAGCAGGCCGGGTCCGTCCCCGTCGAAGGCGGCCCCTGCCACGAGTCCGAGGCCCGGTCGTTCGCCACCGCCGCGAACGGGACGAGCCTGGTCTGCGTCTACATGGGCGCAGGCGGTGGTTTCCGGTGGTCACAGCACGCAGAGAACGACGGATCCGTCCACAACATCGGCGATCCGTGCGACCTCGCCGTCGACCGGGTGGCGCAGGACCCGTCCGGCAAGGCGATCATGTGCGGTGGCGACACCTGGGTGGGAGGCCCGTAGACACGGCCCCGGACGCCCCGGTTCCGACTGCGCCGACACCAATCCAGGTCGGCACATTTCGCGGCAAGCCGATGATCCTGCTCGGGCGCGAGTGCTCGCTAATCTGAGCCCATGAGCAAAACGAAGAAGAGCTGGAGCGAACTGTCCACGCCCGCAAAGGCAGCCATCATCGGCGTCGCCGCCATCGACGGCGGCCTCCGCGTCTGGGCGCTGCGGGACCTCTCCAGCCGCGCCCCCGAGGAGATCAACGGCCCCAAGGCGGCCTGGCGTGTGGGCCTGGCCCTCGGCACGACGGCCGGCATCGCGCCGACGGCCTATCTGGTGTGGGGCCGCAAGCGCACGTAGTCCTCACCCCGCACCGACGCGCAATCGCTGCTCCCTCCACACGTCACGATCGACGCATCGTCGGTGGGAGCAGCGATTTCACGTCGGCGAGTCACTCGTAGTGCGAGTAGCCACAGGTGGGATTCGCCTCGGCCTTGAAGCTCACCATCAATCCGGACAGCGTGATCGTGCATCCGTCGGCTCCGGGGCCCTCCGCACTGACGGTCGACTCGATCTTCGGATAGACCGGGTACTCCTTCTTCCACGGCAGGGCGGCGTTGCTCTCGACCTCTTCGGGGCCGCCGTTGATGCGGTACCGGATGACCGCCGTGCCGCTCCCCTGCACCTCCATGGTCGCGGTGCCCACCGGGGCCCCGGCGGGTGTCGCGTCCGCCTCCGTCGTCGGCCCGGGCGCGGCCATCGCCTCCGAACTCCGGGCGACCCAGGATGAATCGGCGCGTGCCGACTCCGCCGACGGCTCACCGCCGGTCGAGCATCCCGCGACGGCGGCCAGGGTCAACGACAATCCTGCGGCGATCCGCAACACCGGTGTTCTCATGCGGACGAAGGTATCCCCGTTCCGACTGCGGTGCGCCGAGACGATCCACACGACGACGTGCCCGCCGACGATGCTGTGAGTCCCCGTTCCCGTGGGGCCGCGAAATCTGCCGGCGACATCTCCTTCCGGGTGCAGCCGATGATGATCCTCGATGGCGAGTCGATGCCCGGTGCGGCGCGCCGATCAGGCGTTCCGGCAGGTCCGAGTCCTGCGGCGACATCGGCGGCCACGAGCCGGTGCGCACCCGACCCGACGCGAGATCACAACCGGCGGCATCCCCGTCACACACCACGAGAGCCGTGCCGGAGATCGTCTCTCCGGCACGGCTCTCGTCGTGGCGCTGGGCTTCGGGAGACCAGCGCGGCGCGCGCAGGTCTCGGCCCGGTCAGCTGCCGGTGTTGTCCAGCCACCTCAGCAGCGAGTACAGGAACCGCGTCGAGCCCGGCATGAAGTTGTTGCCGTGGTGGTACGTCGGATCCAGGGTGGTGACGATGATCCGCCCGGGCGTGCTGACGGTGTCCTCGTACAGGATCGCCCCGACGTCGGTGCGGGAGCCGGTCTCGTCGGGCTCTTCCGAGACCACGAGCGGCACGACGTCGGCGTCGGTGTGCAGCAGCCCGTGGTGATGCCAGATCACGGACTTGGTGGACAGGTACTCCCACGCCTCGTGCTCGGGGTTGCGGGTGCGGATCAACGGGTCCTCGCCCTCCAGCCACCACCAGAAATTGGTGGGACGCGGACTCCACGAGACACCCGGAAGCCAGGTGTGGGCAGCGTTCTCACCGAGCACGACGAGCGTCCCGCCGCGCTGCGGGACCGCGAGGAACTGCTCGGCGTGCCGCCGGACGAGCTCGGGGTGAAGGCGGTCGGCGAGCACCACCGTGTCGAACGCGTCGAGATCGCCGTCCGCGAGGTCACCGAGGTAGAGGAACTCCGGCTGGTGGGCGATCACCGCCGGGTCGTTGACCGTCTGCAGGTGGAAGTGCGAGCCGCCGTGGACGAAGGCGAGGCGCCTGCGCGACCGCGGCGCGCGGTCGGTGCGAGCGAAGGGTTCGATGACGGGATCGGTGGTCGTGGTCATGTTCAGGCCTCCTGCTGGGCGAGCCACGTGAGCAGCTGGGGGAAGATTCGCGCGGAGGTGTTCGGGTCCTCCTGGTAGACGCCGAGGTCGAGCCCGCCGTGCACGAGCACCCAGCCGGCACCGAGCGGGTACACATAATCGACCGGAAGCTCGTGGCGGCCGATCCGGTTGGCCACGATGGCACCCTCGGGCAACTTGTCGCTGTACCCGCGGGCGTAGAACCCGGACACTCCGCGACGGAAACTCACGTCGGCCGGATCCACGCCCTCCCACACCGGATGCCGTTCGCCTGCGACAATCGCGAGATCCTTGGGTCCGGAGTACTGCAGCTTGCGCCACCGCCCGAGGCCGGGCAGGAAATCGGTGAGCGGATGCCCCATGATCGCCACGCGACCGCCCGAGGTGACGAAGTCGGTGAGCAGTTCACGACGGCGCTCGAGGAAGATCTGATCGCAATTGCCGTTGATCAGCAGTCCGCGAACGGAGCCCAGGTCGAGCTCGTCGAGCGTGTACAGGTCGACCGGCGTGACCCGGCCCGAGACGTCGGTGCCACCGGACATGCCGAAGTTCGATCCCATCGTCAGATGCAGGACCGGTGGAAGTGACTGCGGCGCAGTCGAATCGGGAGTCATCAAACCACTTTCTGTAGAGAGGCCGCGGGGGCTGTGTCCGCGAACGTGTCATACCGGGTGAAGAGGACGGTGCGCCGGTTGCCGCGGTCGTCGACCTCGGCGCTGGCCACGTCGATGCCGTACAGCTCGCTGAGCATCGCGTCGGTGACGAGTTCCTCGACGGCGCCGACCCGGATGTCGTCGACCGAGCGCATCACCACCGCGCGTCCGCCCAGGTGCAGGACGTGGTCGGGGTGATGCGTGGTGAGCAGGATTCCCATCCCGTCGGCGGCGAGGTTCCGCAGCAGTTCCAGCACCCGGGCCTGGTTCCGCAGGTCCAGGGCCGAGACCGGCTCGTCGAGGATCAGGAAGTTGCAGTCGGAGGCCAGCGCGCGGGCGATCAGCACGAGTTGCCGCTGCCCGCCGGACAATTCGGCGAAGCTGCGCGAGGCCAGGTCGGCGATGCCGACGCGCTCGAGGGTCTCGCGGGTGCGCGCGATGTCGGTCCGGCCCGGAGTGGAGAACGCCGAGACCTTCTTGGCCCGCCCCATGAGGACCATGTCGAACACCGTGTAGGCGAAGTTCGACGCGCTGGCCTGCGGGACGTACCCGATCGCGGCGTCGTGATGGACCGTGCCCTCCGACAGTCGGGTCAATCCCGCGATGCACCGCAGCAGCGTCGTCTTGCCCTGCCCGTTGGGACCCAGGATCGACGTGATCCCGCCGTCGACGCGGAGGTTCGCGCGACGGAAGACCCAGTCGCATCGCGGATAGCGGAAGCCTGCGTCCCTCAATTCGAGGCCTGTGTACTCAACCATCGATGAAAGCCTGTCTGCGCGATCGACTCAGGAGGATGACGAACACCGGAGCGCCGATGATGGCGGTCAGGATTCCGAGCGGGATCTCGCCGGCGCTGACCGTGCGCGACAACGTGTCGATGAGCGTCAGGTAGATGGCGCCGAGGAAGAACGTCGTCGGCATGGAGATCCGGTGGTCCGGACCGACCCACAATCTCGCGATGTGGGGGACGACCAGGCCCACCCAGCCGATGACCCCCGAGACCGCCACGGCGCCTGCGGTCATGAACGCCACCATCGTCAGCAGCACCACCCGCAACCGTCCGGGCTTCAGTCCGAGCGCGGTCGCGTCCTCGTCGCCCAGCGAGAGGATGTTGATCCGCCAGCGCAGACCGATGAGCACCGCCGCCCCGGACAGGATCGGGATCGCGGCCAGCAGCACCTTCCCCATGTCCGCGGTGGCGAGAGATCCCATGAGCCAGAACACGATCGACGGCAGCGTCGTGTACGGGTCGGCGACATAGGTGATGAACGAGACCAGCGCGGAGAAGAAGGCACTGGTCACCACGCCGCCGAGCACGATCGTCAGGATCGGACCGCCCGCGCGGGTGCGTCCGATCAACAGCACCACGCCGAGTGCGACGAGGCCGAAGAGGAACGCCCCGCCGACGAGGAATGCCGAGCCGAGACCGAACAGCAACGCCAGCACGCCGCCGAAGGACGCACCCGACGACACCCCGAGGATCTGCGGGCTCACCAGCGGGTTGCGGAACGCCGCCTGCAGCGCCGCACCGCCGAGCGCCAGGCCGCCGCCGACGAGCATCGCCAGCAGGATTCGCGGAAGCCGAACTCCCAGGACGACATTCGACTCGGCCTCGGTCCACGTACGGGGCAGCTCGATCACCTCGTTGACGAGGATTCGGGCGACCTCGTTGACCGGCACGGTGTACCGGCCGACGGAGAGGGAGATCAGGCCGACGGCCACGATCCCGATGGTCAGGACCAGCGCCACCAGGATGCGCTTGGAGGCGTGTGCATTCTCCGGCTCGGCGACGACGACCGGCTCGTCACGCACGGAAGGCGTCATAATTCGCGCTGACCCCGTTGGCCGGAACATGCAGGATGCGATCGATGTCGGCGGCGGACACGTCGTAGGCGTACAGCTTCTTGTACGTCTCCTGGATTCGTCCGCGCAGGTCGTGGCGGACATCGGGGAAGAACACCGAGTTGACCCACAGCCACATCAGGTTGGACTCGTAGCACGGCGGGTCCCAGGAGAAGCCGCCGAGCGGTGCCTTGTAGACGCGCTTGTTCTTCACCGCCGACAACGACGACCACCGGGGATCGGCGTACATGTCCTCGGGCGACGTCGGCTCGAAGTTGCCGAGGATCACGATCTCGGGATCCCAGTTCAGCACCTGCTCACGAGTGACGGCGAAGCTCGAACCGCTGCCCGCGCCCGATGCGACGTTCTTGCCGCCGCCCAGACGGATCCAGAAGTCCATGTAGCTGTTGTCGGCGCCCACCTTGATCTCCGGCGCGTTGTACATGTACAGGACCCGCGGGGCCTCGGAAGCGTGTGCGGCCGCGGCCTTCTCCACCGTCTTGCGGTCGGCGGCCATGGTCGCGAGAACGGCGTCGGCCTGTTCCTTCTTGCCCAGCAGCTCGCCGAAGATCGAGATCCAGGCCTCGAGATCCTCCTGGGTGCCGTACTTGAGTAGCAGCACCTTGAGGCCGGCGTTGCGCAGCGGCGCGACGATGTCGTCCCCCTTGTCGCCCCACTGGATCACGACGTCGGGGTTCAGGCTCAGGATGTGTTCGACGTTCGGCACGAAGTCGTTTCCGGCGACCACCGGGGTGTCGAGGAACGCCGGGAACATCGTGCCCAGCATGCCCTTCGACGCCATCGAGATCGCGACCTGGTTGACACCGACGTTCCGGGCGGTCGACTGATCCGAACCGATGATCATCGACGGGACGGGGATGATCGTCGACGCGATGCGCCCGACCGGGGTGTCGAAGGTGAGGGTGTTCTGATACTGGTCGACCACCGTGATCGGACCACCCGTCGCGCTGGAGTCGGCGGCGTCGGACACCACTTCGCGGTTGGAGCACGCGGTGACGCCCAGGGCACCGAGAGCGAGCGCCGCGACCCCCATCGAGCGCAGCATGTCGCGGCGCGTCAGATGCGCCGGGGTGGACGGACGGGGACGGGGACTCATCTGTTCTCCAGGACTGACAGGGCGGGAGACGTGGGGCGCAGTTCTCCACCACCACGACTTCCCAAATGGACATTCGTGACAGTTAGGGGAGCTTACACTAAATAAGGCAAGCCTATGCAAGTGGAAATTAGGGTTGCTATTGCTAATCGAAGTCCGGCGGTGAATCAGGAATCCATTGGCACCATCGGGGAACAGAACGACGAAGCCCGTTCCGGTGATCCGGAACGGGCTTCGTCGTCGAGTGGAGCTAAGGGGACTCGAACCCCTGACCCCCACACTGCCAGTGTGGTGCGCTACCAGCTGCGCCATAGCCCCGTGTTCTTTTGTTCCGCCCTGTCTCAAGGGCACTGAGAAAGTTACACCACCGGGGTTCCTGCAACCAAATCCGCAGGAACCGGGCCCTTTCGTGGGCCCGGTTCCCCACGGATCTCAGTTCTTGGCGTCCAGGATCTCGTCCAGCCAGGCGTTGCCGGAGAGGTTCTGCACGGGCTTGCCGTCGTGGAGGACCGTCGGGGTGCCGACCCGGCCGTTGTTGGCCTTGGACAGCTCCTCGCTCGACTTCTCGGCGTTGGCCTCCGCCTCGGCGACCTTCTCGTTGTCGGTGATGCACTTGGCGGTCGCCGGGGTCGCGCCCTGTTCGGTCGCCATCCGCGCCAGCTCGGGGCTGGTGATGTTGCCGCTGCCCTCCGGCGGCTGCGCCGCGAAGAGAGCACTGTGGAACCGCAGGAACAGGTCGGTGTTGCGCTCCTGCGCAACGCACGTGAGCGCGCCGGCGGCACGCGAGCTGTAGTCGCCCGGGCCCGACTGCGAGTTCAGGAAGTTGAGGGTGTGGTAGCGGACGCGGAGCTTGCCCTCCTTCACGGCGGCGGTGATCGCCGCGCCCGACTGCTGCTCGAAGACCTTGCAGACCGGGCACATCGGGTCCTCGAAGATGTCGATCAGCGGCGCGTTCTCCGGACCGACGATCATCGTCGAGCTGGCCGCGAGCGCCGACTGGTCGGCCTCCCCCTTGTCCCTCTTGCTCCACCAGATGCCGCCGATGACCAGGGCGGCCACCACCAGCAGCGCCACACCTCCCAGCACGTAGGTCATCGTGCTCGACGGCGCACTGGGCTGATACTTCGACTTGGTGGTTCGGGGCACCGATGCTCCCGACTTACGCTTCTGACTCACACGTCGACAATATCCGCGGCGCACTGATAAATCGCTGAGGAGAAGGCCCCCTTCACGCGCCGTTCTGCGCCTCGACGGTCACAGTTGCGACACGACGCTCAGCCGCCGAGAGCGGCGTCGACCACCTGCTGGGCTTCCTGCTGCACCTGCGCGAGGTGCTCCGGGCCCTTGAAGGACTCGGCGTAGATCTTGTAGACGTCCTCGGTCCCCGACGGCCGGGCGGCGAACCACGCGTTCTCGGTGGTCACCTTCAGCCCGCCGATCGGCGCCCCGTTGCCGGGGGCGTTCGTCATGATCGCGGTGATCGGCTCGCCGGCCAGCTCGGTGGCCTCGACCCGCTCGGGCGAGAGCTTCGACAGCACCGCCTTCTGCTCCCGCGTGGCCGGCGCGTCGATGCGCGCGTAGGACGTCTCGCCGTATCGGTCGGCGAGTTCGGCGTATCGCTGCGACGGGGTCTTGCCGGTCACCGCGAGGATCTCCGCGGCCAGCAGCGCCATGATGATGCCGTCCTTGTCGGTCGACCACGGGCTGCCGTCGAACATCAGGAACGACGCCCCGGCGCTCTCCTCGCCGCCGAAGGCCACCCGCCCCGACAGCAGTCCGTCGACGAACCACTTGAAGCCGACCGGCACCTCGAGCAGCGGCCGGCCCAGGCCGGCGACCACGCGGTCGATCAACGACGACGACACGAGCGTCTTTCCGACCGCCGCGGTCTCGGCCCACTGCGGCCGGTGGGTGAACAGGTAGTCGATGGCGACGGCGAGGAAGTGGTTCGGGTTCATCAGCCCGGCGTCGGGTGTGACGATGCCGTGGCGATCGGAGTCGGCGTCGTTGCCGGTCGCCACGTCGTAGGAGTCGCGCGCCGAGATCAGCGAGGCCATCGCATCGGGCGACGAGCAGTCCATCCGGATCTTGCCGTCGGTGTCGAGGGTCATGAAAGAGAACGTGGGATCGACGGCCGGGTTGACGACCGTCAGGTGCTCGAGGCCGTGACGCGAGGCGACGGCCGCCCAGTACCCGACCGACGCACCGCCGAGCGGATCGGCGCCGATGCTGATCCCGGAGTCGCGGATGGCCGTCAGGTCGACGACGTCGCCGAGACCGTCGATGTAGTTGCGCAGGAACGAATAATCCTTCACGTACTCACTCGCGCGAGCCTGCTCGAACGGAATCCGCTTGACCCCCTGCAGATCCTGCGCGAGCAGTTCGTTCGCCCGTGCGGCGATCACCGAGGTGATCGAGGTGTCGGCCGGACCGCCCGACGGCGGGTTGTACTTGAACCCGCCGTCGCGCGGCGGGTTGTGCGACGGCGTCACGACGATGCCGTCGGACTGCACCCCCGGGTTGTCCTTGTTGAAGGTGAGGATCGCGCGACTGACCGCCGGTGTCGGGGTGAAGGAGTCGTCCTCGGCGGTGAGGACCGTGACCTCGTTGCCCGCGAGGACCTCGAGCGCCGACCGCCACGCGGGGATCGACAACGCATGGGTGTCGAACCCGATGAACAGCGGTCCGGTGATCCCGGCGTTCCGCCGATACTCGACGATCGCCTGGGTCGTCGCGACGATGTGGGCTTCGTTGAACGCGGTGTCGAGGCTGGAACCACGATGCCCCGAGGTCCCGAACACCACCTGCTGCAACGGGTTCGACGGGTCGGGGACGTTCTCGTAGTAGGCACGCTCGAGTGCGTCGACGTCGATGAGGTCTTCGGGCAGAGCCGGTTGACCGGCGCGCGGATGTGCCATGTGGCCGATTCTGCCACTCCGCGCGGAATTCGCTCGCCGACCGAGAACATCCCCGTCGTCGGCGGGGACGGCGTCGTGCGCGCTCCATCGACGCCGCCCGGATCGTTAGGGTGGAAACGATCGTCCACGACCCGCCGGAGGCCTGCCCGACCATGCCGATTCCGCCCCTGCATAGACCGGTCGCCGGACTGCTCTCCCCCGGCCGCACCTCTCCCGGGCTGATCGTCCTGGTGCTGCCAGGCGGCACCGACCACAGCCGCCGGCCGTTCAGCCCGCGCCAGGGGTCGGCGCTGCGGATGTACCCGTTCACCTGGTCGCTGCAGGCCCGCTACGGCCGGTCCGTGCGCGTCCACCAGGTGCGGTACGAGGTGTACGGCTGGAACGGGGACGACGCCAGCCCGATGGCGCCCGCCCGCGCCGCGCTCGAGGAGCTGTGCAGCCGCCATCCCGGGGCGCCCGTGGTGACGATCGGGCATTCGATGGGCGGCCGGGTCGCCGCGCAGCTCGCCGCCGACCGTCGCGTGATCGGGGTGCTGGCGCTCGCCCCGTGGTGGCAGTTCGCCGACTGGCGGCACATCCACCCCGGCGCCCGCGTCGTCGCGATCCACGGGGACGCCGACGAACGCACCTTCGCCACGCGGACCCGCAAGGGCATCGACGAACTCCGGGCCCGCGGCGTCGACGCGGAGTTCGTCAACGTGCCCGACGGCGATCACGCGATGCTCGACCACGTCCTGCTCTGGCAGAAGAGCGCACTCGACTTCGTGGGCGAACGCCTGTCCGCTGTGCGCCGCAAGTAGACTCCGCTGGCCGACGCCTCCGGTCCCCGGCGGCACGCACCACGAAGGAGTCCATCGCATGAACGCGCTCACCGTCACCGATCAGGGAACCCGGTTCTCGTACACCATCGATGACGTGACCCGGTACCACGGCCCCGGCTTCCCCGGCGGCGTCGCGCACGCCTTCAAGGTGCTCGAACGGGCTCTGCCCCTGCTGGGCGAACCCGGCGCGGTCGAGCGTCGCGAGATCGTCGTGGCCACTGCGCACACCGGCCCCGGTGTGCGGGACACCTTCGAGATGGTCACCCGCGCGGTGACCGAGAACCGGTTCACCGTCGACCCTGCGCTGGAGCGCAACGATCGCGGCGCGACGCTCGAGCGCTACGTCTTCGAACTGTCGTACCGCGATCGGCACGTCCGGCTGGAGATCCGCGAGGGGTTCGTGACCGACGAGTTCATCGCGCTGGCCCGGCAGCCGGAGCGCACCGCCGAGAAGGAGGCTCGCCTGACCGATCTCAAGCAGGAGATGGCCGACCGCCTCCTGGCCGCGCCGGCCGAAGCGGTCTACGACGTGGTGAGCGGCTGACACCGCCACCACGTCGGGCCACCGCTCACGCCGATCGCCGGACCCCGGACAGCTCCTCGACGAACTCCGGGTAGAACTCGACGTAGGTGTCGCCCGAGAGCACGTACACCGGGTCGTCGCCGGTCTCGGTGTAGGCCTGCTTGCGCAGGTCGGTGCGCATGTTCTTGAACGTCGACGTGTGCTCGAGGTGGTCGACGAGCCGCACGAACAGCGGCACCGCGTAGGCGGGCAGGCCGTCGCGAACGTGGGCCGCGAAACCGGCGGGGTCGAAGGTCTCGCCGTCCTTCAGGCTGACCGCCGCCATGCCGGCCTTCCCGTCGACGCCGGGGATCGGGACGCCAAAGACGACGGCCTCCTCGACGGAGTCGTGCGCGTCGAGGACCGCCTCCACCTCGGTGGTGGCGACGTTCTCGCCCTTCCAGCGGAACGTGTCGCCGATGCGGTCGACGAACCCGATGTGGGAGAAGCCCTGGTCTCGCACCACGTCACCGCTGTTGAACCAGGCGTCGCCCTTCTTGCGCGCGTCGCGGACGATCTTCTTCTCGGTGGCCGCGGGATCGGTGTAGCCGTCGAACGGCACTCGCGAATTGATCTGCGCCAGAAGCAGTCCGGTGCCGCCCTTGCCGACCTTGCGCACCCGGCCGTCAGGCCCGCGCAGCGGCTCGCCGGTCTCCTCGTCGTACTCGACGACCATGTACGGCAGCGGCGAGAAGCCCGCGGTCTTCGACAGCCCGAAGACGTTGACGAAGCCGATGTTGGCCTCGCTGGCCGCATACAACTCGACGATGCGTTCGATGCCGAACCGCTGCGTGAAGTCGTCCCAGATGTCCGGGCGCAGACCGTTGCCGACGGCCAGGCGGATCTTGTGCGCGCGGTCGGTCGGCTTGGGCGGCTGCGCGAGGAGATACCGGCAGAGCTCGCCGATGTAGCTGAAGGCGGTGGCCTCGTTCTCGATGAGCTCGTCGAAGAACCGCGATGCCGAGAAGTGCTTGCCGATGGCCAGGCAGGCCCCCGACGCCAGCACCGACGACAGCGAAATCGTGAGCGCGTTGTTGTGGTAGAAGGGCAGCGCCGTGTACATCACGTCGTCACTGCGCAGGCGGATGCCGAGGCCGCCGATGCCGTTCATCGCCACCAGCCAGCGATAGTGACTGAGCTTGCTGGCCTTGGGATATCCGGTGGTGCCGGAGGTGAAGATGTAGATCGCGGTCGACCCGAGCTCGACGGTCTCGGTCGTCGCCGGGTTGACCGGCGAGCAGGTCGCGGTCAGCCTCGGCAGCTCCTCGAAGGTGAATTCCTTTGCCGGACGGGCGCTGTCGGGCACCGAGTCCAGGGCCTCCACCAGATCCTCCTGGTAGAGAATGATCTTGGCACCGATCAGGCCGAGGCTGTGCTCGAGGACGGCGCCGCGCTGGTGGAAGTTGATCATGCCGCAGATGGCGCCGGTCTTGACGATGCCCAGCATGGCGATCACGACGTCGGGATGGTTCTTCGACAGCACCCCGACCACGTCGCCCTTGCCGATGCCCTCGCGGATGAGGAAGTCCGCGAGACGATTCGCCCGGGCGTTGGCCTCCCGGTAGGTGATCGACTCGCCCTCGAACCGCAGGAAGGCGCGGTCGGGGTACTTGTCGACCGCCTGCTGGAACCGCTTGCCGATCGACATCTTCGTGGTCGGCGGCTTGGGCAGCATCTCCGGCAGCACACGCAGGATGGAACCGACGTCCTTTCGCAGGGACGCGACCCCCGCGAGCATGTCGGTCAATCGGATGTCGGGCAGCAGCCCCGTACCCGGCGCGTGATCTACCATTCAGACCTCCCCAGTGGTGTGTGCGACGGCACACACCATAGCCCGAAACCCACTCCAATGGAACGTCTGGGGCAATTCGTTTCATCCGGTTCCGGCCCGCCGTCTTGGCGCGCGCGCTGTGACCGGCCACACTGTTGGACCATGACCGACAACACCGTTGCGCCGGCGTCCGCCGAGTCGACGGCCCCGACGGGCCCGCTCGACGGCGTCACCGTGCTCGAGCTGGGCACTCTCATCGCGGGGCCGCATGCTGCCCGCCTCCTCGGCGACATGGGCGCCGACGTCATCAAGATCGAGCCGCCCGGCAAGCCGGATCCGATCCGCACGTGGGGCCAGGCCGAGGTCGACGGTCACCGCTTCTACTGGACGGTCCACGGGCGCAACAAGAAGGCGATCACCCTCGACCTGCGCAGCGACCGGGGCCGCGAGATCTTCCTGCAACTCGCCGAGCGGGCCGACATCATCGTCGAGAACTTCCGCCCCGGAACCCTCGAGCGTCTCGGCATCGGCCCCGACGAGCTGTCCGAGCGCAACCCGGGGATCATCGTCGTGCGCGTGTCGGGCTACGGACAGACCGGACCCGACGCCTCCCGCGCCGGATACGCGTCGGTCGCCGAGGCCGCCAGCGGCCTGCGGCACCTCAACGGCTACCCGGGCCAGCTCCCGCCGCGGCTGGCGCTCTCGCTCGGCGACACCCTCGCCGGCATGTTCGCCGCCCAGGGCGCCCTCGCCGCGCTGCACCGGCGGACAGTGACCGGCAAGGGGCAGGTCGTCGACACCTCGCTCATCGAATCCTGTGTGGCGGTTCAGGAATCGACAATCCCCGACTACGACGTGGGCGGCGTCGTCCGCGGGCCGTCGGGCACGCGACTCGACGGCATCGCACCGTCGAACCTCTACCCCACCGCCGACGGCACCCACGTGATCATCGCGGCGAACCAGGACTCGGTGTTCGCCCGCCTGTGCCAGGCGATGGGACAGCCCGAGCTCGCCACCGACGAGCGCTTCGCCGACCACGCCGCGCGCGGCCGCAACCAGGACGAGCTCGACGCGCTCATCGGCGAATGGTCGTCCCAGCACTCCGCGGACAAGCTCACCGAGATCCTCAGCGAGGCCGGTGTCGTCGTCGGACCCGTCAACACGGTCCGCGAGGTGGTCGCCGACCCGCACCTGCGGGCCCGGGGCATGATCGCCGAGCACTACGACGAACGCGCCCATCGCACCGTTCTCGGGCCGGGCGTCGTCCCCCAGTTCAGCGACACCCCCGGCGGAATCCGCCGGGCCGGGCCGCCCGCGCCGGGCTGCGACAACGACGCCGTCTACGGCGGCCTGCTCGGCTTGTCGGCCGCGGAGATCGACGAGCTGAGGGCATCCGGGGTCATCTGACGGGTCGCGCGCGCCGGGTTTCCGCTCGGCGGATTCGCGCGCTGCGGTTTCCCGCGCGGCCGCCTCCTTCCCGGAAATTCGATCCAACGAGCGGGAAGGAGCAGCACCGCAGGAACGAACGTCGCGTGGCGCCGCAACACACCTGCGACCACCGGACCTGCGCCTGCCCGGGTTCTTACGTGCCGCACTGGAAAGTTCGGACTACCGAAACTAGGGTGTCGGTATGCCCGAAAAACATGCCACGCGATGGTGCGCGCCCATCGCAGCGCTGCTCGCTGCGCTGGTCGTGGTCTCGGGTTGCACGCTGTCGAGCCGACTGCCCGACGAGAAGGTGGTCCTGACGACGTTCACGGTGCTCGCCGACATCGCGTCCAACGTCGCCGGCGACCGTCTCCGGGTCGAGTCGCTGACCAGACCCGGTGCGGAGATCCACGGCTACGAGCCCAGCCCGGGCGATGTCCGGCGCACCGCGACGGCGTCGCTGGTCGTCGACAACGGTCTGAACCTCGAGGGGTGGTTCGGACGGTTCGTCGACGACCTCGACGTCGAACACGTCGTCGCCAGTGAGGGTGTCGAGCCCATCGACATCACTGCGGATGCGTATGCGGGCAAGCCGAATCCGCACGCATGGATGAGTCCGGTGAACGTCGGGATCTACGTCGACAACCTGGTACGGGCCTTCACCGACCTCGACCCGGAGGGTGCGGAGGTGTTCGCCGCCAACGGCGCCGCGTACAAGGAGCAGCTGCACCAGGTGCAGACCCACCTGGTGTCGGCGCTCGACCGGCTCCCGCCGAACGAACGCGCGCTCGTCACCTGCGAGGGCGCCTTCTCCTACCTCGCCCGCGACGCCGGCCTCACCGAGCGCTACCTCTGGCCGGTCAACGCCGAGCAGCAGGCCACCCCGCAGCAGGTCGCCGAGGTCATCGACTTCGTGAAGAGGAACCGGGTCCCCGCCGTCTTCTGCGAGTCGACGGTCTCCGACGACGCCATGCAGCAGGTCGTCGCCGCGACGGGCGCGCGGTTCGGCGGCAAGCTCTACGTCGACTCCCTGTCGCAGGCCGACGGCCCGGTGCCCACCTACCTCGACCTGATCCGCCACGACGTCCGGACCATCGTCACCGGACTGACGGGAGACAAGCGATGATCGCCTCGCACGCCATCGAGGTCGACGACGTGACGGTGCGCTACGGCCGCATCCTCGCGCTCGACCACGCCACCGTGCGCGTCCCGACCGGCCGCATCTGCGCGCTCGTCGGCATGAACGGTTCGGGCAAGTCCACCCTGTTCAAGACCATCGTCGGAACGGTCTCCCCCACTACCGGGTCGGTGAGCCTGGCGGGCCGGTCGCCGGCGGCGGCACGCAAGGCCGGCCTGGTCGGGTACGTGCCGCAGTCCGAGGACATCGACTGGTCGTTCCCGATGTCGGTGCGCGAGGTCGTGATGACCGGCCGCTACGGGCGTCTCGGTTTCACCCGGCGGCCGAAGAAGGCCGACCACGCTGCCGTCGACGAGGCGCTCGCGCGCGTCGAACTCACCGAGTACGCCGACCGCCAGATCGGGCAGCTGTCCGGTGGCCAGCGCAAACGCGCGTTCGTCGCGCGCGGCATCGCGCAGGAGGCGTCGATCCTGCTGCTCGACGAACCGTTCGCCGGGGTCGACAAGCGCACCGAGGCGACGATCACCACCCTGCTGCGGGAACTCGCCGACTCCGGGGTGACGATCCTGATCTCCACGCACGACCTGGCGGTGCTGCCCGAACTCGCCGACGAGGCGATCCTGCTGATGCGACGCGTCGTCGCGCAGGGCGATCCGACAGAGGTCATCACCACCGAGAACCTGGTCCGCGCCTTCGGGCTCGATCCGCTCGAGGCCAGCCGTGAGCGACGAGAGGAGGCCTCGTGACCGCGTTCGTCGACCTCCTCCTCGACCCGTTCGCCTATGCCTTCATGACCCGCGCGCTGTGGGCGACGCTGATCTCGTCGGTGGTGTGCGCCCTGCTGTCGTGCTGGCTGGTGCTGATCGGGTGGTCGCTGATGGGCGACGCCGTCTCCCACGCGGTGCTACCCGGCGTCGTCCTCGCCTACATCGCCGGAATCCCGTTCGCGGTGGGCGCCGTCGTCTTCGGCTTCCTCGCGGTGGCGATGATCGGCGCGGTCCGCGACGGCAGCCGGGTGAAGGAGGACGCCGCCATCGGCATCGTCTTCACGACGCTGTTCGCACTCGGTCTGGTGCTCATCTCGGTGACCCCGAGCCAGACCGACCTCAACCACATCGTCTTCGGCAACCTGCTCGGCGTCTCGACCTCGGACCTGGTGCAGATCGCGGTGCTGGGCGCGATCGTCGCCGCCATCCTGCTGCTGAAACGACGCGACTTCACGCTGTACGCCTTCGACCCCACGCATGCGTTCGCGATCGGACTCAGCCCCCGGATGCTCGGCGCGGCCCTCCTCGCGTTGCTCGCCCTGACCGCGGTGACCGCGCTGCAGGTGGTCGGCATCGTGCTGGTGGTCGCGATGCTGATCATTCCCGGGGCGACCGCGCAGCTGCTGACCGATCGGTTCAGCCGGATGCTCATCATTGCGCCGGCCGTCTCCGCGGTGTGCGGTGTCATCGGCCTGTACGTCTCCTACTACCAGGACACGTCGCCGGGCGGGATGGTCGTCCTGGTGCAGGGCATCGCGTTCCTGCTCGTCTTCCTGTTCAGCCCGACGCACGGTGTCATCGGCAAGCGACGCCGGCACCGAGAGCGCGCCCTGGCCGACGCCGCCGCGGGCTGAGCGCTCGCGGGCGTCAGGGTCACCGCGGACCCGCGCCGTGGCGTTCCCAGGAGATGTACAGCCGGCGGGCAGGCCCGTTCCAGAGTCCGTGGGCACCATGGCGTTCGCTTCCCGGGCCGACGGCCCGGACATTCGCGACAGCCAACGGAAGTGGAGCATGAACACGACGCCCGAGAATACGAACCCGGAGAACCCGAACGGCCCCGCCGACCGGCCGACCGAGCCGCTCGCCGAGCAGCCCACCGAACGGATGGCCGAGCAGCCCACCGAGCAGACGGCCGCCCCCACAGCCGCGCCGTACGTCGCGCCCGTCGCCGATGCCCCGGCCGGCGGCCCTGCTGCCGGTGATCCCGCGGGCGCAGCCCCGGCGCAGACGACCACGCCCGCGAAGTCCAAGACCCCGGTGCTCGTCGCCTGCGGTGTCGGCATCGCCATCGTCGCCGGCGCGCTCGGGTTCGGCGCCGGGTACATCACGGGAGACGAGACCTCCGATCACCCGAGGCGCCACGCCGGGTGGAGTCATGACCGTCCCATGTTCGGCGAGCATCCCGGCGACGGTCCGCGCGGGCACTTCCGTGGCGGCCCCGGCGGTGACGGTCAGGGGCGGCCCGCCCTCCCCGGACCGTGGGACGGCCGGGACCAGAACCGCGGCCCGCGCAACCAGGCACCCGACCGCCAGGGCACCGACCAGCAGGCGCCGGGCCAGCAGGCGCCGGGCCAGCAGGCGCCGGGCCAGCAGCCCACCACCCAGCAGCAGTCGCAGCCCAGCTGATCCGGCCCGGCGATCTTCCCGCCGGACAGAGAAAAGGCGCCCCACCTGAAACCAGATGGGGCGCCTTCTGCGGTGGAGCTGCCGGGAATTGAACCCGGGTCCTCCGTCGTGTTGGTAGGGCTTCTCCGTGTGCAGTCCGCTATGTCTCTACTTGGATCTCCCGGTCACGCGGACAAGCCGAGATGACGATCCCAGTCGCTGTTGGTTGTCCCGTCCTCCCCCGCGACCGGCGAGGACGGTGAGTTCCCTGAAGATGATGCCGGCGACCGGGTTCGGGAACACAACCCGGGCCGACAGACTAGCCGTCGCTGATCAGGCAGCGAGGGCGTAGTCGCGCTGATTGGAATCGGCGCTTAATTGGTTGCTGCGACGCTCACGGTGGTCTCCAGCCTGCACCGACACGCTTCCCCTACCTCGACGCACGTAGTCGAAACCGATCAGCCCCGAGATAGGTGTTGCCCGCCGACCTTTCGGCCGACGAACACCCAGTGTAACAACACCGCCGCACGGGATCATTCCCGTTTCCGCGACGGACCGCGCGACCCCGGTCACATGCCCTTCACGCGGCGGCCGACCTCGCGCTCGACCTCCCGCTGCGCGGTGCGCCGGGCGATGTCCTGACGCTTGTCGTGGGCCTGCTTGCCGCGGGCCAGCGCCAACTCGACCTTCACCCGGCCGTCGCTGAAGTACATCGAGAGCGGGACCAGGGTGAGGTTGCCGTCGCGGAGCTTGCCGATCAGGGTGTCGATCTCGCGGCGGTGCAGCAGCAGCTTCCGCTTGCGCCGCACGTTGTGGTTGGTCCACGAGCCGTGGCCGTATTCGGCGATGTGCAGGGCGTGCAGCCACACCTCGCCGTCCTCGATGGTCGCGAACGCGTCCACCAGCGACGCCTTGCCGGCGCGGAGGCTCTTGACCTCGGTGCCGACCAGCACGATGCCTGCCTCGTAGACGTCGAGGATGGTGTAGTTGTGCCGCGCCTTGCGGTTCGTCGCAATCACGTTGCGGCCCTTTTCCCTGGGCACCACTCACCTCCTCGTCGAGTTGCCGTCCACCATCATCCCAGCGCCCCCGCGGCGCATGATCGTCCGGGTCACTCCCGGACGTACACCCGCAGGGTGATGTACGCCGTCGCACCGGCCAGCACGATGCCTCCGAGGATCAGCCACGGGGCGACGAACAGCACGTCGGCCAGTTCGATGCGGGCGAAGAAGCTCACACCGTACAGCTCCTTGAGCGCGGTGTCGAAGAAGAATTTCTTCGCCAGCAGCAGGCCGCCGATCGCCAGTAGCGCACCGACAAGGGCCGACACCACCGCCTCGAGCAGGAACGGCAACTGCGTGTACCACCGCGTCGCGCCCACCAGGCGCATGATCGAGACCTCGGTCCGTCTGGTGAACGCCGCGATCTGAACGGTGTTGATGATCAACAGGATCGCGGCGACCGCGAGGACCGAGGCGATCGCGAACGTCGCGTTGCGCACCCCGTCGAGCACGCTGAAGATCCGTTGCACCAGTTTTCGGTCGTCCTTGAAGGCGTCGACGCCGAGGTCCTTGCGGTTGGAGTACTCGTTGAGGACGACGTCGAACTGCGCCGGGTCGGACACCCGCACCCGCAGCGACGCGGGAAGCGTTCCCTCGACGATGTTCTCGGCGAGGTCGGGGTTGTTGGCGAAGATCTCCTTGGCGCGCTTGTACGCCTCGTCCTTGTCGATGTAGGTCACCGACGTCACGCCCGCCTCGTTCTCGAGGCCGCGCCGCAGCTGCGCGCACGGGTCGGATTCGCACTGCGGGTCGCGCTCGGTGACCTCGGGGTTGATGTAGAACTCCATCTCGACCCGGTCGAGGAAGATCTTCTGGCTCTTCTCGGCCATCTGGATCACCAGCAGGCCGCCGCCGAACATGCCCAGCGTGATCGCCGTGGTGATGATCATCGCGATGGTCATGGTCGCGTTGCGACGAAGTCCGGTGAGGACCTCGGTGATGATGAAATGCGCTCGCATGCTTGCTCAGACGTCCTTGGGAATCGTGGGATGCGGTGGCGGGGCAGGCGTCAGCCGATCCCGTACACACCCTGCTGGTCGTTGCGGACGAGCTGCCCGTTGTCGAACTCGAGGACCCGGCGACGCATCGCGTCGACGATGTGGCGGTCGTGGGTGGCCATGATGACCGTGGTGCCGCGCCGGTTGACGCGGTCGAGGACGTCCACGATCTCCTCGCTGGTCTCCGGGTCGAGGTTTCCGGTCGGCTCGTCGGCCAGCAGCACCAGCGGCCGGTTGACGATCGCGCGGGCGATGGCGACGCGCTGCATCTCGCCACCGGACAGCTCGTTGGGCATGCGGTCGTGCTTGCCCTCGAGTCCGACGTACTCGAGCACCTCGGGCACGACGCGCTGAATCGTCGACCGCGGCCGGCCGATCACCTCGAGCGCGAAGGCGACGTTCTCGGCGACGGTCTTCTTCTGCAGCAGTCGGAAGTCCTGGAACACGCAGCCGATCGACTGACGCAGCTTGGGGACCTCGCGGGCCTTCAGCTTGTTGACGTGGAACTCACCGAGCCAGATGTCCCCGCTCGTCGGCCGGTCCTCTTTGAGCAGCAGCCGGAAGAACGTCGACTTGCCCGATCCGGACGGCCCGATGAGAAACGCGAACTCCCCCTTGTCGATCTCGAAGCTCAAATCCTTCAGAGCCGGCCGAGAGGATGCCTTGTACTGCATCGTGACGTTCTCCAGCTTGATCACGATGAGCCAGTGTAACGACGCCGCCTGAGAGTCCGTTCAGGCGCGACACCCGCCTTCTGCGAGGTCACCGACCAGCGCAGATGTCCCCGGGTCAGCGTGTCGGAACCGGCGTCGTCTGCGTCGGTGCGCCGAAGCGCGGGATCTCCACGCCCGGCAGACCGGGGATCGTGGGCGCGTCGGTGGTCGGCCCACCGTCCGACGACCGGCCCCGACCCGAGGACTCCCCCGGCTGCCCGGTGCCCGGTGAGCCGGGTTCGCCCGGAAGAGGGAACTGCGACTCGCTCGATTCGGCCGACGTGCTCGGCACGGTGGTCGAGGTCTCCGGGAGTCGCTCGTAGGTGGGTTCGGGGGTGTACTGCGTCGTCCGCGGGGCCGGACGCGGCTGCTCCGGCGAGACGACGCCGTACCGCTGGGAGGTGTAGCCGTAGAGCAGGCAGCAGGCGATGAACACCACCAACAAGACGACGCTGCTCACGCGGATCGTGGTGTTGCCGACGTACTTCTTCCACCGCAGCCGGCGCAGCCGCGAACCGGAATCGGTCCCCGACGACGAGCCCGAAGGCCGTCGAGAACCGGACCGATTCTGCGGCTTCGGCTGCCGCGAACCGGACTGCTGCGCGGGACCGGACTCCTGCGAATCCGATGCCCCGGAGCCGGGTTGATCGGAGTCTGCCATCACTCGTCCTCGTCTCGGGATCGGTCTCGTCCGCCCTGGTCGGCGAAGGTCGTCGGCGGTCCGCCGGCCGCCTGCACCTCGCGGCCCGCCGGCACGATGATGCCCTCCCGGGCAAGAGCGCGGATGATGTGCACGCGCAGCGCACGACCCACCTCGAACTGCTTTCCGGGTAGCGTCCGCGTGACCATGCGCACCGTGATCGAGTCCAGTTCCAGGCTGATGACGCCCAGCGACGACGGGGCGTCGAGCAGCAGGTCGTGCCAGCGCGGGATCTCGTAGAACTCGCGGCCGACCCGGTCGAGGGTGTCGTTGACCAGCCCGATGTCGGCCTCGGCCGGCACCGGCACGTCGACGACCGCGCGCGCCCAGTCCTTCGACAGGTTGGTGGCCTTGATGATCTGGCCGTTCGGGACGGTGATGACCTCGCCCTCGCTGGTGCGCAGTTTGGTGACCCGCAGGGTCACGTCCTCGACGGTGCCCTGGGCCGAGCCGTTGCCGGTGACGGTCAGGTCGACCACGTCGCCGTACCCGTATTGCTTCTCGGCGACGACGAAGAAGCCGGCGAGGATGTCCTGCACGATGCGCTGCGCGCCGAAGCCGAGTGCCGCACCGATCACCGCGGTCGGTCCGGTGAGCCCGCTGAGCGGAATCCCGACGACGCCGAGGATGTGGATGACGACGATGATCGCGATCGCGACGATCAGCGTCCACGCCATCACGTCGACCAGCGCACGACGATGCTTCGCGTCCTCGGTCTGGACGATCAGGTCACTGGTGGTGAACTTCGACTCCAGCCGATTGGCGTACTTCGCGGCGAACCACCTGATGAGCCGGGCGAGCAGGACCGCCCCGAGGACCCAGCAGACGATCTCCAGGCCGTTGGTCGCCAGCCACACGTACACCCGGCCGATGAGGACCTCGGTCGAGCTCGCCGGCCCGTCCGCAGCCGACAGCAGGGCGGGCAGCGCGGTTCCCGGCTGGAGCATCACGCCTGCGCGGACGCCATCCGCCAGCGGATGCCGGCCTCGATGAACTTGTCGATGTCACCGTCGAGGACGGCGGCCGGGTTGTTGTCCTCGACGCCGGTCCGCAGGTCCTTGACCATCTGGTAGGGGTGCAGCACGTAGGACCGCATCTGGTTGCCCCAGCTCGACCCGCCGTCGCCCTTGAGCGCGTCCATCTCGGCCCGCTCCTCCTGGCGCTTGCGCTCGAGGAGCTTGGCCTGCAGCACGCGCATCGCCGACGCCTTGTTCTGCAGCTGGCTCTTCTCGTTCTGACAGGTCACCACGATGCCGGTCGGGATGTGGGTCAGGCGCACCGCCGAGTCGGTGGTGTTGACCGACTGGCCGCCCGGACCCGACGACCGGTAGACGTCGACCTTGAGGTCGTTCTCGTCGATGTCGATGTGGTCGGTCTGCTCGACGACCGGCAGCACCTCGACCTCGGCGAACGAGGTCTGGCGGCGGCTCTGGTTGTCGAAGGGGCTGATGCGCACGAGGCGGTGGGTGCCCTGCTCGACCGACAGCGTGCCGTACATGTACGGCGCCTTGATCGCGAATGTGGCGGACTTGAGGCCGGCCTCCTCGGCGTAGGACGTGTCGTAGACCTCGACGCCGTAGTCGTGCTTCTCGGCCCAGCGGATGTACATGCGCATGAGCATCTGGGCCCAGTCCGCGGCGTCGACGCCACCGGCGCCGGCGCGGATGTTCACCACGGCCTCGCGGGAGTCGTACTCG
The DNA here is from genome assembly GCF_900683595.1 of Gordonia paraffinivorans. Lineage (NCBI taxonomy): Bacteria > Bacillati > Actinomycetota > Actinomycetes > Mycobacteriales > Gordoniaceae > Gordonia > Gordonia paraffinivorans. The sequence goes on from NZ_CAACYD010000003.1 coordinate 265,222, forward strand.
CCGGCCAGCATCGTCTTGACCTCCATGGCCTCGATGTCGGCGCGGAGGCTGGCCCGCTCGGCGTCGGCGTCGGCGAGTGCGGCGGCCCGGTCCTCGCCCTCCTCGGCCTCGGCGAGCTCGTAGTGCACGGGCAGGTCCTCGAGACGCTGGCGCAGCTCGGTGACCTTGCGCAGCTCGGACTGGGCGTGGGAGAGCTCGCTGGTGACCTTCTGGGCGTGGTCCTGGTCGTTCCACAGGTCGGGATCGGAGGCCTGCATCTCGAGCTCGTCGATGCGACGACGCAACTCATCGAGGTCCAGCACCTTCTCCACGGTGGTCAGGGTGGCGTCGAGGGCTTCGAGGTCTGCGGTCACGTCGGGATGCACAATCATCCAGAGTACCGACCGTGGGCCGGGTCAGACAGCGTCGGGCACCGACAAGCCGGGCGACCCGCGCCGGCGGTCAGTGCTTGCCGAGATCGACCGGCGGTTCCGGGTCGGGCAGGACGCCGAACTGCCACGACGTGACGGCCTTGTGCGGCTTGTAGATCACCGGCAGGTCGTCGCCGACCTTCGGCCACTGATCGCCCTGTCCGAGCACGAGCGTGCCGTAGACGTCGGTGGGGTTGGTCTCGGGTCCGACGATGGTGCCGGTGATGGTGCAGAACCGCCGGCCGTCCTTGTCGGCGGCGGCCTGCGGGTCGACCTCGGTGTCGGAAACGCCGACGACCGTGAGCGTGCCCTGCACGTATTGCGAGGCCTTCGCGGCCGAGAGTCCCTGGGGGTTGCGGCCACGCTGCCACTGCACGACCAGCGCCACCACGAGCGCGGCCAACAGCAGGGTGAACACCACGGTCAGCACCATGAGGGCTACCCTACCGGGCATGTCCGCCGACTCCGGTTCGAAAGCAGCCAGCACCCCCGACGACCGGGCCCGCCAGGCCCTCGAGGACGACCTCGAACTCGCGCTGTCGCTGGCCGAGTCCGCCGACGCCCTGACCACCGAGCGGTTCGGGGCCGTGGACCTGAGGGTGGACAGCAAGCCCGACCTGACGCCCGTCTCCGACGCCGACCTGGCGTGCGAGCGCATGATCCGCGATCGTCTCGCGGCCCGCCGTCCCGACGACACCGTCCTCGGCGAGGAGTTCGGCGGCGACGCGACGCTGTCGGGCCGCCAGTGGGTCGTCGACCCGATCGACGGGACCAAGAACTTCGTGCGCGGGGTCCCCGTCTGGGCGACCCTGATCGCGCTGCTGGTCGACGGCGTCCCGACCGTCGGCGTGGTGTCGGCACCGGCGCTGCGGCGGCGCTGGTGGGCGGCCGCCGGCCTCGGCGCCCACACCCACTTCGACGACGAGGACGCCCGCGAGATCTCGGTGTCCGGTGTCGCCGACCTCGCCTCGTCGAGCCTGGCCTTCTCCAGCCTGTCCGGGTGGAAGGACCGCGGCATCCGCGAGCAGTTCGTCGACCTGACCGATCGCGTGTGGCGCGTCCGCGGCTACGGCGACTTCTTCAACTACTGCCTCGTCGCCGAGGGCGCGGTCGACGTCGCCGCCGAACCCGAGGTGTCGCTGTGGGACCTCGCCGCCCTCGACATCCTCGTCTGCGAGGCCGGTGGTCGGTTCACCGCACTCGACGGCACGCCCGGCCCCGGCGGCGGCAGCGCCGTCGCCACCAACGGCCTGCTGCACGACGAGGTGCTGGCGGCGCTGCGCCCGTGAACCGCGCCGTGGCCGCCTAGACCTCGGTGCCGCTCTCCTTCGCCAGCACCTTGAACTCCGTTGCGTCGTCCTTCATCTCCGACAGTCGGCCGTAGTGGATGCCGGTGCCGGCGTCGGACAGGATCGCCTGGTGGATCGGCACGGCGACGCGCGGGGCCATCGCCCGCAGGTAGTCCACGGATTCGCTGATCTTCATCCAAGGCGCGGCCGACGGCAGCGCGAGGACGTCGATCTTCTCGAACGGGATGTAGAAGGAGTCGCCCGGGTGCATGAAGCGGCCGGGTTGCTCGGCGGTGCCGAGGATGTAGGCGACGTTGTCGACGACCGGGATCTCGGGGTGGATCACCGCGTGCCGACCGCCGGTGAAACGCGCGGTGAGCGAACCGATCTCGACCTGTCCGCCGCTGTGCGCCGCCGTCCACCGGCCCGCCACGTCGTCGGCGTTGAGTTGCGCGGTGGTCTGAGGGTCGGCGTAGAGGACCGCGTCCGGGTTGGCCGCCACGAGGTCGGGCAGCTTCGCGATGTCGCAGTGGTCCGGGTGCTGATGGGTGATGAGGATCGCGTCGAGGCCGTCGATGCCCTCGAACCCGTGCGAGAAGTTCCCCGGATCGAACAGCACCTTGGTCCCGTCGATCTCGACGAGCAGGCATGAATGGCCGAAGTGGGTGATCTGCATGGTTTCACTCTGCCCGCTTCACACCACGATCGGGAAGATCCCCCATCCCGCGGCGGCGTCGGCGAGTCGGAAGAGTCCGTAGCCGATCCAGACGGCGAGGAAGACCGCGCCCACCGGTCCGACGACGACGTCGCGCCAGCCGGACAGCGGGGACCGGCGCCGCCTTGCCAGCGTCGCGAACGCGAGCAGCGCGGTGACCGCGGTCAGCACGAGCAGGACCGGACCGAAGAGGTTGAACCCGAATGCGGCGGCGACGTCGCCGTGCATGAACGCCACCCAGCTGCGGGTCAGTCCGCAGCCCGGACACGGCAGGCCGGTGATCATCGCGAACGGGCACATCCCCGGTCCGGACTCGATGCCCGACGGCGTGAGGATGCCGGCCGCCCCGAGGGCCGCGGCGCCGACGATCCCCACGACCGCGGCGCCCGCCGCGGAGGCGGACGATAAGCGCAGGTCGGCCTGGTGTTCGACGGTCACCCGGCCAGCCTAACGCTCCCCTCGGCGACGGGCGCCGGACAACCGCGTGACAAACTTCTTACCACCGAGTAAGGTCTGTTCTTACTACCGAGTAAGATCGGTCCACAACGTGCAGAGGCCCCGACCGGGGCGACTGGAAGAAACGGCTGGTGATCATGACAACTCACACCGAACCGCGCGACACCTCCGCAGTCGGCCGCAACCCCCATCCCCGCAACTTCATCGGCACCGCGATGCGCGTGCTGACCACGGTGACGGGCTCGGAGTTCGCCGAGAAGTACAAGATCCGCGAGCCGATCAACCGGGTCGCCTACCAGGCGACCAAGACCGGGTTCCAGACCCTCGGCGCCGCCAACCGCGCGTTCAAGGCCGTCCAGGGCGGTTCGGGTGAGGCCAAGCGGCTCACCACCGCGCCCAAGGACTACTTCAACCTCACCCCCGACGACGAGCAGCAGATGATCGCCGAGACGGTGAAGGAGTTCGCCGTCGAGATCCTGCGCCCGGCCGCCCACGACGCCGACGAGAACGCCGCGGCGCCCGAGGATCTCGTGAAGCGCTCCGCCGAGCTCGGCATCACGATGATCAACGTGCCCGAGGAGTTCGAGGGCGCGGCCAGCGAGCGCGGCGTGGTCACCAACGCCCTGGTCGCCGAGGCGATGGCCTACGGCGACATGGGCCTCGCGATCCCGCTGCTCGCGCCGAGCGGTGTCGCCACCACCCTGACCAACTTCGGCACCGACGAGCAGCAGCGCACCTACCTGCCCGACTTCGCCGGCGAGAACGTGCCGCAGTCGGCGGTCGTCGTCGCCGAGCCGAAGCCGCTGTTCGACGCCTTCGACCTGAGCACCAAGGCCACCCGCGTGCCGAGCGGCTACCGCCTCAACGGCGTGAAGTCCTTCGTCCCGGCCGCCGGGTCGTCGGAGCTGTTCGTCGTCGGCGCCCAGCTCGACGGCAAGCCCGCCCTGTTCATCGTCGAATCCGACACCAAGGGCCTGATCGTGGAGGCCGACCCCGGCATGGGCGTGCGCGCCGCCGGCATGGGCCGCCTGCTGCTGCAGGACGTCGCGGTCCCGGAGAGCGCGCTGCTCGCCGGTCACGCCGACGCCGCACACGCCGCCTATCGCGACGTGGTCCGCCTGTCGCGCCTGGGTTGGTCGGCCCTGGCCGCCGGCACCGGACGCGCGGTCCTCGACTACGTGATCCCCTACGTCAACGAGCGCGAGGCGTTCGGCGAGCCGATCTCCAACCGCCAGGCGGTGGCCTTCATGGTCGCCAACATGGCCACCGAGCTCGACTCGATCCGCCTGGTGACCCTCCGCGGCGCCGCCCGCGCCGAGCAGGGCCTGAGCTTCGCCCGCGAGGCCGCCCTCGCCCGCAAGCTGACCATCGACAAGGGCCTGCAGATCGGCCTCGACGGCATCCAGCTCCTCGGCGGCCACGGCTTCACCAAGGAACACCCGGTCGAGCGCTGGTACCGCGACCTCCGCGGCGCCGGCATCGGCGAAGGCATCGTCGTCCTCTAGGCCGCGCGGACCGAAGGAAACCCTGACATGAGCATCAATCTCGAATTGCCGAAGAAGCTGCACGTCACGATCGACCAGGCGCATCAGGCGGCGGCGGAGATCTTCCGCCCGATCTCGCGCAAATACGATCTGCGCGAACACGATTACCCGGTCGAGCTCGACACCCTGGCCAGCCTGTACGACGGTCTCGCCGAGACCGGCCAGGCCGGCGCGGGCGCCGACGGCGGCCGAAGCCAGAAGAAGGCCAAGCCCGAAGGCGAGGGCGCCGTCGTCAACGGCGGCAACATGCAGTCGGTCCTCAACGTCATGGAGACCTCGTGGGGCGACGTCGGCCTCATGCTCTCCATTCCCTATCAGGGCCTGGGTAACTCGGCGATTGCCGCGGTCGCCACCGACGAGCAGCTCGAGCGGTTCGGCAAGGTGTGGGCCGCGATGGCCATCACCGAGCCGAGCTTTGGCTCCGACTCGGCGGCGGTCTCGACCACCGCGACCCTCGACGGCGACGAATACGTCATCAACGGCGAGAAGATCTTCGTGACGGCCGGTTCCCGCGCCACCCACATCGTGGTGTGGGCGACCGTGGACAAGAGCCTCGGCCGCGCCGCCATCAAGTCCTTCGTCGTCCCGCGCGACCATCCGGGCGTGGAAGTCGTTCGCCTGGAGCACAAGCTGGGTATCCGCGTCTCCGACACCGCGGTCATCCGCTTCGACAACTGCCGCATCCCCAAGGACAACCTCCTCGGCTCGCCCGAGGTGGACACCAAGAAGGGCTTCGGCGGGGTCATGCAGACCTTCGACAACACGCGGCCCCTCGTCGCGGGCATGGCCGTGGGTGTCGCGCGCGCCGCGCTCGAGGAGCTGCGCCGGGTGCTCGACGAGGCGGGCATCGAGGTCGACTACGACCGTCCGGCCGCCGACCAGCACGCCGCCGCAGCCGAATTCATCCGCATGGAGTCCGATTTCGAGGCGGCCTACCTGCTGACGATGCGCGCCGCGTGGATGGCCGACAACAAGCAGCCGAACTCGACCGAGGCGTCGATGTCGAAGGCCAAGGCCGGCCGCGTCGTCAACGACATCACCAACAAGGTCGTCGAACTGCTGGGCACGTTCGGTTACTCGGAGCGCCTGCTCGTCGAGAAGTGGGCCCGTGACGCCAAGATCCTCGACATCTTCGAGGGCACCCAGCAGATCCAGAACCTCATCATCGCCCGCCGCGTGCTCAACAAGAGCAGCGCCGAGCTGAAGTGAGGAACTGCACCTCTCACAGGGTTCGGCCCCCGTCATCGTCCTGATGGCGGGGGCCGAATCATGTTCGCGTCCGGTCGTTCTCAGAACACATACGCCAACGCCGTCCCGACCGCGCAGGCGGCGACCGAGGCCGCCAGGGTCCCGACGGCGTACGCCGCGGACCGCAGGCGCTCCCCCTTCTGCGCCAGCCGGACCGTCTCGAAGCCCGCGGTGCTGAAAGTGGTGTAGCCGCCGCAGAACCCGGTGCCGACGATCGCCTGCAACCCGTGCGGCGCGGCGTGGAAGATCACCAGTCCCGCGACGATGCCGAGCACCGCGGACCCGGTCACGTTGATCACGAAGGTGCCCCACGGCGTCACGCCCGGCCACCGGGACCTGACCGCGCCGTCGACGACGAACCTCGCCACCGCGCCGAATCCGCCGGCGGCCATCACGGCGAGGGCGATCATGCGCCCGCCCTGCGCCGGCCGGCGACCGCGGACGCACAGGCGATCCCGCACCACGCCGCGCCGATTCCTGCCACGACGCTCACCAGTGCGTAGGCCATCGCGGTCAGGACGGCCGACGCCCGGGACAGTTCGGCGACCTCCAGCGCGAATGCGCTGTAGGTGGTCAGCGCGCCGCAGATCCCGGTGCCGCCGAACAACCGCACCCGCTGGCGCCACCCCTCGTCCCGACCGAGTCGCGCCAGCAGTTCCAGCAGCACGCCGAGGACGAAGGCGCCGATGACGTTGACCGCGAAGGTCGCCCAGGGCCAGTGGCCTTCCGACGCCGGGAACGCCTCCTCCGCCCAGTACCGCGCGCCCGTACCGAGCAGGCCTCCGGCGAACACCCACAGCAGGGCGTGTCCCCGGAAGTGCAGGGGTCGGGTGTCCGGGTCGACGGGGAGTTCACCGTGCGGATCAGGGCTCACCCGGCCAGTGTCCTACACGCCGCCCCGGCATGCGTCGGCCTACCACACGAGGACGCCTTAGACGACGACGTTGTAGAGCACGATCAGGTACACCGGCACGATCACGTCGAAGAAGAAGATCGGCCCGGCGTTGCCCTGTGCGAAGTTGCGCTCCGTCACCATCTCCCGGAGACGACCGACGGCGGCCCCGAGATAGAACACCGAGAACGCGATGATCGTGGCCAGGGTGAACTCGTCGCCGAAGCCCGACGCCATGACCCCGAGCAGGCCGGTGGCCAGGCTCGCCAGGCCCACCTCCCACTGCCACGGCGTCTTCTCCGGCCAGCCGATCGACTCGGCGACGGGCTCTCCGAAGAACATGTGCCCGCAGCCGGTCATCCACCCCTGGACGCCGATCATCCACAGCACGGAGTTCTCGAGCAGGTCGCGACCGAGATCCCCGCCCCGGATGAGGGCGTCGACCAGCGTCGCCACCAGCGTGCCGACGATCCCGACGAACGGGACGACGGCGATCGCCAGGCGGACGATGCGGTCGTTCATGGTGGCAGGCCGGTCAGCCCCTCAGCTGTTCGGCGAGCGCCGTCAGGACGTCCGGGTCCTCGATGGTCGACGGGACCGTGTACTCCTCGTGGTCGGCGATCTGCCGCATGGTCTTGCGCAGGATCTTGCCCGACCTCGTCTTGGGCAGGGCAGGCACGACGGTGACGTCGCGGAACGTGGCGACCGCGCCGATCTCCTCGCGCACCTTCGCGACGAGCTCGCTGCGCAATGTCTCGGCGTCGATGTCGGCACCCGACTTGAGGACCACGTACCCGCTCGGGCGCTGGCCCTTGAGATCGTCGTGGATGCCGATGACCGCGCATTCGGCGACGGCCGGGTGCGAGGCCACGACCGCCTCGATGCTGCCGGTCGAAAGCCGGTGTCCGGCAACGTTGATCACGTCGTCGGAACGGCCGAGGACGAAGACGTAGCCGTCGGAGTCGATGTACCCCGAGTCACCGGTTAGGTAGTAGCCGTCGAAGGCGTCGAGGTAGGACTTGCGGTAGCGCTCCTCGTCGCGCCAGAGGCCGGCGAGGGTGCCGGGCGGCAACGGCAGCTTGATGACGATGCTGCCCTCTTCGCCGGCGGGGACCGGATTGCCGTCGGCGGCGACGACACCCACCTGATAGCCGGGAACAGGGACGGTCGGCGAGCCTGCCTTGATCGGCATCGGCTCCAGGCCACGGAGATTCGCGGCGATGGCCCAGCCCGTCTCGGTCTGCCACCAGTGGTCCACGACAGGTACGTTCAGGATCTCCGACGCCCAGGTGAAGGTGTCCGGATCGAGACGCTCGCCGGCCGCGAACAGCGTCTGCAGGGTCGAGATGTCGTACTTGGCGAGCTCGGCGGCGTCGGGGTCGGCCTTGCGGACCGCGCGGATCGCCGTGGGGGCGGTGAACAGCGCCTTCACTCCGTGGTCGGAGATGACCCGCCAGAAGGCGCCGGCGTCGGGGGTGCCGACGGGCTTGCCCTCGTACATCACCGTGGTCGCGCCCACCATGAGCGGCGCGTACACGATGTAGGAATGGCCGACGACCCAGCCGACGTCGGAGGCAGTCCACCAGACGTCGCCGGCGGAGATGTCGTAGATGTTCTTCATCGACCAGGTCAGCGCGACCGCGTGACCGCCGTTGTCGCGGACCACGCCCTTCGGCTTACCGGTCGTGCCCGACGTGTAGAGGATGTAGAGCGGGTCGGTCGCGGCCACCGACACCGGGTCGGCCGGCGAGGCACCGGCCATCGCCTCGTCCCAGTCCAGCCAGCCGTCGTGCTCCGAGGCGTCACCGGTGATCTCGGGGCGGTTCTTCACGATGACGGTGCCCGGCGCGGCCGTCGAGATCTCGAGTGCCTTGGCCACCATCGGCAAGTACTCGACCGTTCGACCGGGTTCGAGGCCACCCGATGCGGTGACGACGGCGACCGGCTCGGCGTCGTCGATACGGGCGGCGAGCTCCGGTGCGGCGAAGCCGCCGAACACCACCGAGTGCACGGCGCCGATGCGGGCGCACGCGAGCATCGCGACGGCGGCCTCGGGGATCATCGGCATGTAGATGATGACGCGGTCGCCGGCGGTGATGCCGCGCGAGGCGAGCACGCCGGCGAAACGCGAGACCTCGTCGAGCAGTTCGGCGTAGGTGTAGCGGCGCACCTGGCCGACCATCGCCGAGTCCCAGATGAGCGCGCTGCGATCCCCGTGCCCCGCTTCGACGTGACGGTCGAGGGCGTTCACGGAGGTGTTGAGGGCGGCGTCGGGGAACCACCGGTAGAACGGCGCGTTCGAGTCGTCGAGGGCCCGGGTCGGCGGAGTGGTCCAGTCGACGGCCTGCGCGGCCTCGAGCCAGAAGCCTTCACGATCTTCCGCTGCTCGGGTGAATGCTTCGCTGTACCGGCCCATCGTGGCCATCCTTTCGACGTCAACCAGCGCACAATCGGGCACCACCGTGCCCTGCCGTTCTTAGAGGTTAGCGATGTGATGGTCACCACCCAATCCGAACCGGTCAGAAGCGGCGAGCGGTCGATCCCGCGCGACGAGCGGTCGTCGGACCCCGTGGAGGAGGACGTGGACAACGATCTCCACGGAGGGGATCGACCGCGTGCCGCCTTCCGGCAGGTGCCGACACGGCCCTGTCTCGACACCGCGGTCACCGACGGCCCACCGTGGTGTCAGGACCTCACCGTGGCGCAAACCGGCTCTTCCTGATTCAGAGTGCGTGCAAGCGTTCTGCCAGGCCGCCGGAGTGGATGAGTGACCGCAAGATGTAGTGGTTGAGGTTGCGGAAGCCGAGCGCGATCCCGCGTAGGTGTTCCAAGCGTCCGTTGATCGCTTCGACCGGGCCGTTGGAGGCACCGGTGTCGAAGTAGGCCAGGATCTCGGTCCGTCGAGCCCACAGCGAGCGGCCGAGTTGGGCGAGTTCGGCGAGTTCTTTCGGCACGCCGGTGTGGATGCGTTTGAGCAGCTTGTGCATCGCGATCTTCCCGTCACGCTTGTGCGGCTGGTCGTAGGCGTCAATCAGGTCCTGATAGACGGCGTAGGTGACCGCGACCGCCAGATGTTCCTCACGCGCTTGGAGGCCGTTGGTGATGCGGGTCTTCTGCTTGTCGGTCAACAAGCCGATTCGGGTGAGCAGGGGGCGGCGGATGCCGTAGAGCGGGTCCCCGCTACGGCCGCGGTGTCCGCACGTATCCTGTTGCACGCGTTGACGACACACCGTGAGCTTGTCGGCGGCCAAGTGCACCACATGAAACGGATCCTTCTATGTTTGTCAAGCGGGCATTGGGGCGGGTTCCGCAGCGCTGAGTGTTCGGTAGATTTGTCGGGCCAGGTACCGCTTGAGGCTTCGGCGGATCTCCTTGGTTGTGCGCCCCTCGAGGCGTCGCCGTTCGACGTATTCGCGGGTTTCTGGATCGTGTGTCATGCGGGTCAAGACCGCCATGTGCAGAGCGCGATTGAGTCGCCTGTCGCCGCCGCGATTGAGCCGGTGTCGAACGGTGTTCCCGGAGGATGCGGGGATAGGATTGACGCCTGCGAGGGAGGCGAACGCTGCCTCGGATCGCACTCTTCCGTGATGCGACCAGATGGTCAGGCAGACAGCGGCGGTCACGGGTCCGATGCCGATCTTATCCAGCAGTGAGGTGCCCTGGCTTGCCTTAACGAGCTCGGTCATCCGCGAGCTGTTGGCGGCGAGCTGTTCGTCGAGCTCGACCACTCGTTTGGCCAGGCGGATGGCTTCGAGGCGGGCGGTGGCCTCACCGAGGTCCTCATCGCGTGCACGCCACCGGGAGACGGCGAGGAGCTGCGTCCCAGTCAGTGCCCGGCGGGCGTCGATTCCGAGGTCGACGATGCGCAACAGCGCGATCAGCGCGTTGATGGTGGCGGTGCGCTCCGAGGTCATGTGGTCGCGGGCGGTCACGAGTACCCGCAGCGCCGCTCGCACGCCGTCTGCCATACGCGGACGGCGTAGCTGGTCGCACTCCAGAGCGAGCACTGCAGCGGCGATGCGATGAGCATCCAGCGGGTCGGACTTGCCCACCCCTCGATTGGCCCTCGTGTTCATCCGGGCTGCTTCAACGACCTCGAAGCCTGCCTGTTCGCAGGCCGCGGCAAGACCGGCACCGTAGGAGGCAACTCCCTCGATCACCCAGAGGGCGGACTGATCGCCGCCGGTGCGGCGGGTGGCCCACGAAATCGCGCGGGCCATCCCCGCGGCGGTCGTCGGGAACTGGGCGGTATCGATAACCTCACCAGTGGCAGCCGACCGTGGCGTCACCGTCGAGCGGGTCCTGTCTGACAACGGTTCGGCCTACAGATCCCACGCTTGGCGCGACACCTGCACCGACCTGGCGATCGTGCACAAGCGGACCCGCCCGTACCGACCACAGACCAACGGCAAGATTGAGCGCTTCCACCGCACCCTGGGCGACGGATGGGCCTACGCCCGGTTCTACGACTCAACCGACGCCCGCAACGAGCGACTTCCGCAGTGGTTGCACTTCTACAATCATCATCGAGCCCACTCCGCCCTCGGAGGCCAGCCACCAGTCACCCGACTGACCAACCTCCCTGGACATCACACCTAGTCGACAACCTCGATCGCCAAGGCCCAGGCGGCCTCCCGTGCGAGTTGGTAGATCTTCAACAGCCCCGGCAAAGCGACGTGTGAGTATGCCATCTCGGTCGCCATGCCCTCATCCGGGCCGAAGCCGCTAGAGCGAAGCGTGGACAACGTGTGATCCATCTCATATGATTAGTTTCAGACCGATCGATCGCTCGGTCTTATTTGGGAGGAAGCATGAGCCCATTTGTTGAGGGTTCCGGCGACATCCGTGTTCTCGTTCTGCACGGGTGGGCCTTGGACAGTGCGGTATGGGCGACTACGCGATTGGAGACCGACCTTGACCGGTTCACCTACGCGTATGTCGATTTCCCCGGGTACGGACCAAACCGTTCCGCCGCTGGGACACCTGCAGTCGGCATCGACGGCATGGCCGCAGCGGCGCTTGCAGCAGCTGACGTTCTTGGTTGGGAAACGTTCGAGGTTCTTGGTCACTCAATGGGTGGTGCGACTGCTCTTCGAGTGGCGACGATGGCGCCGGACCGGGTGAACTCAGTGGTCGCACTGACGCCCGTTTCAGCTTTCGGCACCCCGTTCGACGAGGCCACCTACGAGGGGTTCGTTTCCGCATACTCCGACCCGGGACCGACGTTGGGCGGGCTGGCTCCCCACCTGAGTAAAGCGCAGCTCCAGAACCTCGTGTCTCGATCGCAGACAGTTCTGGACCGGGATATATGGGAGGCGTACTTGGCGAATTGGAGCAGCGCCAGCTTTGGTCATGAGCTCTCCGGGTACTCCGGTCAGGTCATCCTCGCTTACGGGGATAGCGACCCCTTCGTCAACCATGCATACCTGCAAGAAACCGCTGCAGCACTGCCTCAGGGGTCGATGGTCGCCATCGAACGCGCCGGCCACTACCCGATGATCGAGACCCCAGTTCAGACGGTGCGGATCTGGGAAGACGCATTCAACGACACACAGAAGTGAGAACCACCATGACCAAAGTTCCTTACCGAGGCATGCCCCCCACTGTGTGGGCACCCGAGGCTCCGCAGCTCATCCGCGATGCACGCATGGTGATCGTGGGCTACCAGGCTGACCGGCAAGCACTGCAGGAGATTCTTCCCGCGGGCCTTGTTCCGCACGAGAACAACACTGTCCAAATGAACATGTACGACATCGAAGCCGACCAGAGCAGCGGTTTCGGAGGGTTCTCCCTGACGTACTTGACAGTGGAAATCGACGGTCACGATAGCTATGCAGCAGACGGTGCCATGACCATTCCGGGTCGCTACTTCGCGTACTACTGGAATAGCTCCCAGCGAGTCATCTCCTACGCCCGAGAGGCGGCTGGCATCCCAGCGATGCTCGGTACACGAACCGCCGAACAAACGGGGAGCACACTCACCTCTACCCTGAGCATCGACAACAGCCCCGCCATATCCGTATCGGCAAGCGTTACCGAAAATAACGTCGGAAACCTCGGCGGGCATCTGAACTACTACAGCCACCGCCAGATCCCAGAGCCGTTTGGTGGACATGCGGCCCTTAGCCAGCTCATCGAGCTACCTCTTCCCTTCACTGTCAAGCTCTTCGATGCGTCGGTTGATGACATCACCTTCTCGTTCCCCGACGGGCATCCCGCGGCCAGGCTTGCTCCGACTGACCCACTGAACATCACTTCACTGCTCTACGGCGACGTGACGTTCACATACTCAATGGGCCGAGTGATCCACGACTACCTAGCAGATGCCAATCCTGAGCAACTCTGAAAGAGCCTGACACATCCACTCCTGAGCACTTCCGAGCTTGCAGCCTGGCCTTCCTGCCACAGCGAACCGAGACACGTCTTCATTAGTGGAATCCGACATCCTTATACATTCCCAACCCCGGCGCCCTCTCCTCCCGAAAGGATCTTAATGACCACCAGAACTATCGATATCCCTCACCTGGGCGGCTCTACGATTGGCTACAAATTCGGGCGAGAATACGATCCCTCGCTGCCGACCATGGTGATGGTCAATTCGTTCACGACGTCCGTCGAGTTGTACCGCCCCCAGTTCGCGGACGCAGAGCTCAACGAGTCTATGAATTTGCTTGCCATCGAGCCGTACGGGCACGGCGCAACTCGAGCTAGTTACGGGCAATTCACCTACTGGGACAGCGCTATCGCGAACTTGCAGGTTCTTGAGGCACTGGGCATCAACCAGTCTTTCGCACTGGGGACCTCCCAGGGTGGATGGATCGTTACCCGCATGGCAATGCTCTCCCCGGAGACGATCCAGGGGATCGTAATCTTCGGCACCTCCATGGACTTCGAAAGCCAAGCAAGCAAAGACAGAGGGTGCTGGGACGGATCAGCATTCTGCAGCCCGTCCATTGATGCACTGTCGACGCCTGTCGACGACGACTGGATAGTAGACGATGACTTCGTTATCGCCGTCCTTGGCGCCGGTCTCGGCGAAAGCGTCTCCGACGAAGAACGAGACTTCTGGCTGGAAACCTACCGAGCAAACTACAGCGGCGACGACGGACGCCGCCGTCTTCGGACGAGCACGGTCAACCTTCGCGACCGTGATGGAATCGAAGCACGACTGAACGAAGTGACCTGTCCCGTTCTGTGGCTACAGGGCACCGCCGATCAGGTGTACTCCGTCACCAACGCCGAACATGGAATCTCACTGTTCACCCAGTCCCCCGCAGCTGAACTCCAAATCATTGAGGGAGGACAACATTTTCTGACCGCATCACACCCTGAAGTCGCCAACCACGCAGTGCGCACATTCGTCAACCGATGGACGTGAAGCAACCACTCGGCTAACGAGGCGATCTAGACTCCGGGAGCCCCGGATAGCTAAAGGACTCGGGGTGGGTTCCAGCCAGTTCAAGCACTACTAGCACCCACCCCGAAGTCCGACCCCCCCCGAGACTCCCCGAGAGTCGTGCCCCCCGGATCGAGAACGATCTTAGCCACGGTGGTCCTCGGAAGCCACGTGAGGCCCTACCGTCCCATCCCATCCCATCCGGCTAGAAAGTCACGTCGCACAGCGCTCGGCTTAGTGTCATGACTCCCGCCGATAACCGGCTCTTCCTGATTGACGGTGCGTGGAACAGGTTCTTGCGACCACAAGATGTAGGGGTGAGCAAGATCGCGGGGTGTGGGCGGTGAGCCTGGAGATATAGGCGGGTCCTGTGGTGTGAGGATGAAAGCTCTCACACCATCAGCCCGACACCGACAGGACCCATGTTGCAGCGTAGCGCGATTGCCGACACCATTTGCCGCACCATCGAGCTCGGGGTGACGATCACCGGTGCCGCCCTCGACGGCGAGGACCGCACCCACGTGTTCTGCGAGGTCCTGGAACCGACGAACACCTGTCCCGGATGCGGGCGGCCGGGACGACTGCGTGACCACATCGATCGTGAGGTTGCTGATCTGCCGATCGTGGGGCACCCGACCCGGCTGCATATCGCGGTGCCGCGCTATCTGTGCGACAACCCGGACTGTGCCACCACGATCTTTCGTGCCGACATCTCGACGATCGTGGCGCCGCGGGCACAGGTCACCCGCCGCACCACCACGTGGATTCTTCGGGCGATGATCGTCGACAAGATGTCGGTCAAGGCGGTCGCCGCTGCGATCGGGATGAGTTGGAACACCGTGAACACCCTTGCGTTGGACGCGGCCCGCTCGTTGGCGTCCGCGCCAGCCCGCCTGGACGGTGTGCGGGCCCTTGGGGTGGATGAGCACAAGTGGAAACACGTTCGCGGCAAGGGGGATTCGAGTTTCGTGACCGTGCTCGTCGACCTGACACCGATCGTGGACGGTACCGGGCCGGCACGTTTGTTGGACATGGTCGCCGGCCGTTCCAAGGCGGCGTTGAAGGATTGGCTGACCGCGCGCGATCCTGCGTTTCGTGACCGGATCAAGGTGGTGACGATGGACGGCTTCTCCGGGTATCGCACCGCGACCGCTGAAACCCTGGACAAGGCGCGTGCGGTGATGGATCCGTTTCATGTGGTGCACTTGGCCGCCGACAAGCTCACGGTGTGTCGTCAACGCGTGCAACAGGATACGTGCGGACACCGCGGCCGTAGCGGGGACCCGCTCTACGGCATCCGCCGCCCCCTGCTCACCCGAATCGGCTTGTTGACCGACAAGCAGAAGACCCGCATCACCAACGGCCTCCAAGCGCGTGAGGAACATCTGGCGGTCGCGGTCACCTACGCCGTCTATCAGGACCTGATTGACGCCTACGACCAGCCGCACAAGCGTGACGGGAAGATCGCGATGCACAAGCTGCTCAAACGCATCCACACCGGCGTGCCGAAAGAACTCGCCGAACTCGCCCAACTCGGCCGCTCGCTGTGGGCTCGACGGACCGAGATCCTGGCCTACTTCGACACCGGTGCCTCCAACGGCCCGGTCGAAGCGATCAACGGACGCTTGGAACACCTACGCGGGATCGCGCTCGGCTTCCGCAACCTCAACCACTACATCTTGCAGTCACTC
Source organism: Gordonia paraffinivorans (assembly GCF_900683595.1). Taxonomy (NCBI): domain Bacteria; kingdom Bacillati; phylum Actinomycetota; class Actinomycetes; order Mycobacteriales; family Gordoniaceae; genus Gordonia; species Gordonia paraffinivorans. Next base: position 280,863 of record NZ_CAACYD010000003.1, read on the forward strand.
ATCCACTCCGGCGGCCTGGCAGAACGCTTGCACGCACTCTGAATCAGGAAGAGCCCGCAAACCCCTTCTCGGGCAGGACGAATGGCTCGACCCACCGGACGCCCCGCACGTCGGTCCGCGCAACGGCGGCGCGACGCCGGTGCGCGACGACCCCGTCGGTGACGAGCAGTTCGACGTCCTCGTCGAGCCGACGGGCGAGGCTGCGCGCCGCCCAGCCGGGTCGCCCGGAGGAGGTGCCGACGACGACGGCGCCGGCGTTCACGTCTCGCGCGGCGTCGCACAGAACCGTCGAGGGGTTCCCGACCCCGGAGCGCGTGAGCACCGTCCGCGCGCCGAGCCACAGCGCGAGCTCGCGCGCGGTCCGCAGGTGCTCGTCCACCACCGCCCGGCCGGTCACCAGGTAGGCCTCGTCCTTGAGTACGTCGGCGAACCCACCGGCCGCCTCCTCGCGGCGACGCGCGTACGCGCACACCAGGACCAGATCCGGGCCGCCCGCCCGCACCACCGCCTTGAGCGCCCGGCGCGAGGACTCGCTGCCGGAGATACCGACGACCACCGGTCGCCCGCCCGAGATGCCGTCCATGTGTGTCGGTGCCGTCGACGCGACCCACCGCGCGCCGCGAGGCCCCAGAATTCCCCTCATCGTCTCGTCCTCTCCTCGACTGGAAAACGTGCTGGTCACAACGCTATGGAGAGGAAGGCGCCGAATCACCATGCCGCGGGACGACCCCGTTTCCACCCTGGGGTGGAGACGGGAATCCACCGGCGGACGGAGGTCCGCGCCATCGCGGCGGACCTATCCTGGAACGGTGACGGGCTTCACAGCCGATCTGCGCCGACGGGTCGAACGCGCCGGTGGGGACTACCCACCGCTGTACCCGGCGGTCATCCTGTCGGCGAGCGCTCTCGTGACCGCGGTCTCCGCGCTGCAACGCCACTCCGCCGACGGCGCACTCGGGTGGGTGATCGCCGGTCTGGTCTTCGCACTCATCACCCTCGTGCTCGACCTGTCGCTGCCGCCGTCGTCGTATGCCTGCTTCGGTGTCATCACGAGCACCGTGTGCTTCCTGATGGTGCCGGTGCACACCGACGCCGCCCCGCTGCAGCTGGTCTTGATGGCCGCCATCGGCGCGGCGATGTACCCACTGCGCACCGGTCTGGTGGTGACCGCTGCGGCCATCGGCGTGCTGGTGGTGTTCGGAGTCTTCGGCGGCCTCGAATCGCCTGCGCTCTACGCGCTCGGTGTCGCGTGCGGATGGCTCGTCGGTTACATGGTGCTGATACAGAAGCGACTCGCCGACAACCGCGACCGCATCCTGCGGGAACGCGCCGACCGGGCCGCGAGCGACGAGCGACGCCGCATAGCCCGCGAGATCCACGACGTCATCGCCCACTCGCTGTCGATCACCATGCTCAACGTGACCGGCGCGCGACGCGCACTCGAGCAGGACCGCGACGTCGACGAGGCCGTCGAGGCGTTGTCGGATGCCGAGCGCCAGGGGCGGCAGGCGATGACCGAGATCCGCAGCATCGTGCACGTCCTCGGCGCGGAAGAGAACCGGAAGCCGACGGCGCCCCCGCCGGGTGCCGGAGACCTCGGGGCACTGCTCGACGACTACCGGAAGGCCGGCGTCCACATCTCGTCTCGTATCGACGGCGACCTCGCCGCACTGCCCGAACCGGTGTCGGCCGCTCTGTACCGGATCGCCCAGGAATCGCTGGCCAACGTCGTCAAACATTCGGAGGCCAAGCGCGCATCGGTGTCGGTCGCGGCCGGTGACCCGGTCACGATCGTCGTCTCCAACCCCGTCACGGGTTCCCGGCCCCGCCGGCACGACGGCACCGGCATCGCCGGCATGACACAGCGGGCGGCACTTCTCGGCGGACATCTCGAGACCGAGCACGGCCGCGGCACCTGGACCGTACGCGCCACGCTGCCGGCCCGTCTCGACACCTGCGCGCCGTCGCCACAGCGGGACGGGGCACGGCTGTGACCACGACCGCTCCCACCGATGCACCCGCCGCCCCCATCCGCGTGGTGCTCGTCGACGACCAGGAACTGATCCGCACCGGCCTGCGCCGCATCCTGCGACCCCGCGACGGCTTCGAGATCGTCGGCGAATGCGCCGACGGCTCGGAGGTGCTGCCGTGCGTGTCCGAACACCGACCGGACATCGTGGTGATGGACCTGCGGATGCGCGACGTCGACGGCATCACGGCCACCTCGCTGGTGCGGACGCTGCGCGAGCCACCGCCGGTGCTCGTACTCACCACATTCGACGACGATGACCTGCTGTCGGGCGCCCTCCGCGCCGGCGCCGCGGGCTTCATCCTGAAGGACTCCCCTGCCGAGGCGCTGATCTGGGCGGTGCGCGCGGTGGTCCGGGACGGAGCCTTCCTCGATCCGGCGGTGACCGGTCAGGTGCTCAACGGTTTTCGTCGGGCGGGCCGCGCGCGGACCGAGGTCGCGCCGGAACTGACCGATCGGGAGACCGACGTGCTACGACTCGTCGCACGCGGCCTGACCAACGCGGAGATCGGTGCAGCGCTGGGGATCTCGCAGGTGACGGTGAAGAGCCACATCAACCACATCTTCACCAAGCTCGACCTGCGGGACCGGGCGGCCGCGATCGTCTACGCCTTCGATCACGGCCTCGTACTGGCCGAACCCGAGTGACACCGGTGTTGCCCGGCGCCGGTCAGCGCGCCTGCACGTCGACCCCGTCGGCGAAACGATACGGTCCCGTCATCAGCAGGCCACCGAATCGTTTGCGCAGGCGCGACATCTCGGCGCGGACCGTGACCGTACGGTCGTCGACGCCGAACAGGTGTGTCGACAACCGGGCCGCGGTGGCCCCGTCGCGGTTGCGTGCGAGGAAGGAGAGGATCTCGCCGTGACGAGGCGAGCACCGGTGCGTCCATCCGCCGCTCGGTCCCTCGACGGCCACCTCGACGCATTCGGCTCCCGCCGCGGTCGTGATCGTCCGCAGGACGACGCGGGTCGTCGACATCCCTGTCGACTCCGCGACGCGCACCAGCCATCCACCCGGAAGGGCCTCGACGTCGCATTCGCCGAGCGCGCCGAAGAACCGCCGTCCCGGTCCCACTCCCCGCGGCAACAGCAGACGCGGCCGCGGCGACACCGCATCGACCGCCGCCACCCAGCCGTCGACGTCCACGGCGAGGGCCGGGCCCGGCGACCGGGCGAGAATCGGTGCGGCCACCGCTCGCAGACAGTCCAGACGCCGGTGGTGTTGCTCGCGTAACTGCGACTCGGCAAGCCGGGCCACCGCATGAACCAGGGCCAGCGTCGTCGGGTGGATCGTCGCCGCGGGGCCGGACACGTCGACCACGCCCAGGACGTCCCCGGTGCGTGGGTCGCGGATCGGGGCACCCGTGCACGTCCACGAGTGGTGGCTGCGGACGAAGTGCTCCGCGGAGAACACCTGGATGGAGCGCCCCGACACCAGCGCCGTGCCGATCGCGTTGGTTCCGACCGAGTTCTCGGCCCAGTCCGCCCCCTCGATGAAGCCCAGTTGATCCGCGCGGTTGAGCACCCGTGGCGATCCGCTGCGCCAGAGGACGCGGCCGGCGGCGTCGGCGATGACGAGGATGTTGTCGCCGCCGTCGATGAGCGAGTCGAGGTTGCGTGACAGGTCCTCGACGACCTCCGCGAGGCCCGACCGGCGGCGGCGCTCCTCGAGTTCGTCGAACTCCAGGAGGCGGTCGGCGCCGCAGTCGGTATCCGGATCGAGCCCGACCGCACGGAGGCGCTGCCACGAGTCGTCGATCACCGGGCGCGGCCGAGCAGGCATCCGGCCGCCCGACATCGCCGCGTCGTGCACGGCGGACAAGACGTGGGCGAACTCCCGGGGATCGTCACCCGCCTGTACCGCCGGCTCCAGCTCGGGCGCCTGATCGGAAATCGTCATCTCCACGATTGTGCGTCAAGTCACAGACCCGGGGCAATGCGCCCCGGCCTCGCAACGGGTTGCAACCCTTGCCGCCACCGGCTCACGGGGCGTCTGCTGGGCACACGAGATTGTGGTGCGCGTCACTCTCGACGCAATGGAAGCAGGCACCACCGAGATGAGGAGAGTCAATGACCCAGACGCTGGAACCGGTGGTCACCACCGGACGCACCCCGCAACAGCGGATCGACGCCTGGCTGGAGGAGTTCGAGACGGCGCTCGCCACCCTCGACATCGGACGTGCGACAAACGCATTCCTCACCGACAGCTACTGGCGCGACCTCACCGCGTTCACCTGGAACATCAAGACCGTCGAGGGCCACGAGCAGATCTCCGACATGCTCACCGCCCGACTCGCCGACACCCGCCCCTCGGGTTTCGGCACCACCGAACCGGCCACCGACGACGGCGACGACGTGGCATCGGCGTTCATCTCGTTCGAGACCGCGGTCGGACGCTGCGAGGGCCACGTCCGGATCCGCCCGGACGACAACGGGGTCGACAAGGCGTGGACCCTGCTGACGACCATGCAGGAACTCAAGGGCTTCGAGGAGAAACGGGGTGCGACCCGACCGCTCGGAGCCGTGCACGGTTCCGACCCCGACACCCGATCGTGGGCAGAGAAGAAGGCCGACGAGGAACGCGACCTCGGGCGTGGGACGCAACCCTACGTCCTCGTGATCGGTGGTGGCCAGGGCGGGATCGCCCTCGGCGCGCGCCTGCGTCAACTCGGTGTTCCCTCGATCGTCGTCGACCGCCACGACCGCCCGGGCGACCAGTGGCGCAAGCGGTACAAGTCGCTGTGCCTGCACGACCCGGTCTGGTACGACCACCTCCCCTACCTGCCCTTCCCGGACAACTGGCCGGTGTTCGCGCCCAAGGACAAGATCGGCGACTGGCTGGAGTTCTACACGAAGGTCATGGACGTGCCGTACTGGTCGAGGACGACGTGCTTATCGGCGGCCTACGACGAGACCGCGGGCCGATGGACCGTCGAGATCGACCGAGACGGTGAGCGGATGACCCTCTATCCGACCCAGCTGGTCCTCGCGACCGGCATGTCGGGCAAGCCCAACATCCCGACGGTGCCCGGTCAGGACGTCTTCGCCGGCGAGCAGCACCACTCGAGTCAACATCCCGGCCCCGACGACTACGCCGGCAAGAAGGTCGTGGTGATCGGTTCCAACAACTCCGCGCACGACATCTGCAAGGCCCTCGTCGACAACGGCATCGACACCACGATGGTCCAGCGATCGTCGACACACATCGTGAGGTCCGACTCATTCCGGGAGATCGCCCTCGGCGGCCTCTACAGCGAGGAGGCCGTACAGTCCGGGATGACCACGAAGAAGGCGGATCTCACGCTCGCGTCCCTGCCGTACCGGATCATGCACGAGTTCCAGATCCCGATCTACGACCAGATCCGTGAGAAGGACAAGGACTTCTACGATCGCCTGGAGAAGGCCGGCTTCAAGCTCGACTTCGGCGACGACGACTCCGGCCTGTTCATGAAGTACCTCCGTCGCGGCTCCGGCTACTACATCGACGTGGGCGCCAGCGAACTGATCGCGAACGGGACGATCAAGCTCGTGCAGGGCCAACTCGACCACCTGACCGAGAACACGGTCGTCCTCGCCGACGGCACGGAACTCGAGGCCGATGTCGTCGTGTATGCCACCGGGTTCGGCTCCATGAACGGTTGGGCCGCCGATCTGATGGGGCAGGAGGTCGCCGACCGGGTCGGAAAGGTCTGGGGACTGGGCTCCGACACCACCAAGGACCCGGGTCCGTGGGAAGGCGAACTGCGCAACATGTGGAAGCCCACGCAGCAACCCGGATTGTGGTTCCACGGCGGAAATCTCCATCAGTCCCGCCACTATTCGCTGTATCTCGCTCTCCAGCTGAAGGCCAGGTACGAGGGGCTCGACACCCCGGTCTACGGACTCGGCGAGGTCCACCACCTGAGCTGACAGCAGCCGGCAGCGCAAACGAGAAATGCCCCGCGACACCGTGGTCGCGGGGCATTTCCCTATGTCGAGAATGGAGAGGTCAGAGCATGTGTCTGAATAGCCATGTGTCTGAATAGCACTGTGGCCCTTCACCGAATGGGTGAAGGGCCACAGTGGGAAGTTGTGTTCGGCGGTGTCCTACTCTCCCACACTGGTTAAGGTGCAGTACCATCGGCGCTGGAGGGCTTAGCTTCCGGGTTCGGAATGGGGCCGGGCGTTTCCCCTCCGCTATGGCCGCCGTAACTCTGTGAAACAACCACAACAGTTGTTTGTTTGTGTTGTGTGTTGTCTCAGAAGATGCATAGTGGATGCGAACACTGTTCAGACTTTTGTGTCTGGTGGTGTTGTGGTGTTGTTGGTAAGTCCTCGGCCGATTAGTACCAGTCACCTGAACACATTGCTGTGCTTACAGTTCTGGCCTATCAACCCCATGATCTGTGGGGGGCCTTAACCCCGCTGAGGGGGTGAGAAACCTCATCTTGGAACAGGCTTCCCGCTTAGATGCTTTCAGCGGTTATCCCTTCCGAACGTAGCTAACCAGCGGTGCCCCTGGCGGGACAACTGGCACACCAGAGGTTCGTCCGTCCCGGTCCTCTCGTACTAGGGACAGGTTTCCTCAAGTTTCTTACGCGCGCGGCGGATAGAGACCGAACTGTCTCACGACGTTCTAAACCCAGCTCGCGTGCCGCTTTAATGGGCGAACAGCCCAACCCTTGGGACCTACTCCAGCCCCAGGATGCGACGAGCCGACATCGAGGTGCCAAACCATCCCGTCGATATGGACTCTTGGGGAAGATCAGCCTGTTATCCCCGGGGTACCTTTTATCCGTTGAGCGACACCGCTTCCACTTGCCGGTGCCGGATCACTAGTCCCGACTTTCGTCCCTGCTCGACATGTACGTCTCACAGTCAAGCTCCCTTGTGCACTTACACTCAACACCTGATTGCCAACCAGGCTGAGGGAACCTTTGGGCGCCTCCGTTACCTTTTAGGAGGCAACCGCCCCAGTTAAACTACCCACCAGGCACTGTCCCTGAACCCGATCAGGGTCCGAGGTTAGAAGTCCAATACGATCAGAGTGGTATTTCAACAACGACTCCACCAACACTGGCGTGCCGGCTTCACAGTCTCCCACCTATCCTACACAAACCGTACCGAACACCAATACCAAGCTATAGTGAAGGTCCCGGGGTCTTTTCGTCCTGCCGCGCGTAACGAGCATCTTTACTCGTACTGCAATTTCGCCGAGTCTGTGGTTGAGACAGCAGAGAAGTCGTTACGCCATTCGTGCAGGTCGGAACTTACCCGACAAGGAATTTCGCTACCTTAGGATGGTTATAGTTACCACCGCCGTTTACTGGGGCTTAAATTCTCAGCTTCGCGGACGAATCCACTAACCGGTCCTCTTAACCTTCCAGCACCGGGCAGGCGTCAGTCCGTATACATCGTCTTACGACTTCGCACGGACCTGTGTTTTTAGTAAACAGTCGCTTCTCTCTGGTCTCTGCGACCCACACCAGCTCCCACCGCAAGGGTGTTCACCAGCCTGGGTCCCCCTTCTCCCGAAGTTACGGGGGCATTTTGCCGAGTTCCTTAACCACAGTTATCTCGATCGCCTTAGTATTCTCTACCTGACCACCTGTGTCGGTTTGGGGTACGGGCCGTGTACCAACTCGCTAGAGGCTTTTCTCGGCAGCATAGGATCATGGAATTCGCCTCAACGGCTACGCATCACCTCTCAGGCATCACGAGACACGGATTTGCCTATGCCTCGCCCTACAGGCTTACACCAGTACAACCACTAACTGGCCCCACTACCTTCCTGCGTCACCCCATCGCTTGCCTACTACCAGCCGAGGTCCCACGCATCACCCCACCGGGCACCCGAAGGCGCCTCGGAAAGGATCTGGATGGTTAGTACAACTGATTCAGCATGGGCGCGGATACACGGGTACGGGAATATCAACCCGTTGTCCATCGACTACGCCTGTCGGCCTCGCCTTAGGTCCCGACTCACCCTGGGCGGATTAGCCTGGCCCAGGAACCCTTGGTCATCCGGCGGCAGAGTTTCTCACTCTGCTTTCGCTACTCATGCCTGCATTCTCACTCCCACACCCTCCACCACTAGATCACTCTGTGGCTTCCACGGATGCAGGACGCTCCCCTACCCACCCACACACCTGGCCGGCCCTCCGTAGAGAACCGACAAGCTAACGTGTGAGTGCCGCGGCTTCGGCGGTGTACTTGAGCCCCGCTACATTGTCGGCGCAGGACCACTTGACCAGTGAGCTATTACGCACTCTTTCAAGGGTGGCTGCTTCTAAGCCAACCTCCTGGTTGTCTTCGCGACCCCACATCCTTTTCCACTTAGTACACGCTTAGGGGCCTTAGCCGGCGATCTGGGTTGTTTCCCTCTCGACTACGAACCTTATCGCCCGCAGTCTCACTGCCACACTCTCACTTACCGGCATTCGGAGTTTGGCTGACGTCAGTAACCCTGTGGGGCCCATCGGCCATCCAGTAGCTCTACCTCCGGTAAGAAACATGTGACGCTGCACCTAAATGCATTTCGGGGAGAACCAGCTATCACGGAGTTTGATTGGCCTTTCACCCCTACCCACAGCTCATCCCCTCCATTTTCAACTGAAGTGGGTTCGGGCCTCCACGACGTCTTACCGTCGCTTCACCCTGGCCATGGGTAGATCACTCCGCTTCGGGTCTAGACCCGGCGACTCAAACGCCCTATTCAGACTCGCTTTCGCTACGGCTACCCCACACGGGTTAACCTCGCCACCGAGCACTAACTCGCAGGCTCATTCTTCAAAAGGCACGCCATCACCCACCCTCCAAAGGAGGCACAGGCTCTGACGGATTGTAAGCGTCCGGTTTCAGGTACTATTTCACTCCCCTCCCGGGGTACTTTTCACCTTTCCCTCACGGTACTAGTCCGCTATCGGTCACCAGGAAGTATTCAGGCTTACCGGGTGGTCCCGGCAGATTCACAGCAGATTCCACGAGCCCGCTGCTACTTGGGAGAACATCACGCAAGACCATGTGCTTTCAGCTACCGGACTCTCACCGTCTACGGCAGACCATTCCAGGCCACTTCACCTAACACACAGTTTTCTGACTCACGCTTCCACAGGTAGATGGAAGAAGATGAACCCCACAACCCCACACGCACAACCCCTACCCGGTATCACATGCGCATGGTTTAGCCTCCTCCGCTTTCGCTCGCCACTACTCACGGAATCACTATTGTTTTCTCTTCCTATGGGTACTGAGATGTTTCACTTCCCCACGTTCCCCCCACACAGCCTATACATTCAGCTGGTGGTAACACGACATCACTCGTGCTGGGTTTCCCCATTCGGACACCCTCGGATCACAGCTCGTTTGACAACTCCCCGAGGACTATCGCGGCCTACCACGTCCTTCATCGGCTCCTGGTACCAAGGCATCCACCGAACGCCCTTACACACTTACAACAACACCTACAAACAACCCCCCACACACAGAACCACAAAGGGCCCTGCACACGAGGATCGAATGTAGACATCACCAAAAACTCAAAAGTTTTCTGCTCAATCACACACCAACAACACCAGCCACCCCCACAAGGGGCCGCCAGCCTTGCCGGCGCGAAATAAAGATGCTCGCATCCACTATGCACTTCTCAAACAACACACACCGCACCCAGCTGCATGCCTCCGCGCCCCACCACAGGACACCTCACCGACACACACCCGATCTGCAGCTCAGAGGAAAACGTGTGTTCCCTCAGAACCCCGATAGTGTGACGATCAACCCGCCGGCCTCACGACCTCAGCGGCAACCCAGATGTTTCGTCAGGCGACGAAACCCACAGGCTGTGTCTGATGTTTCACCCTCGAACACACACACGCCGCACAGACATACGCCGGCAGAAACGTGTGATGTTGTGTGCTCCTTAGAAAGGAGGTGATCCAGCCGCACCTTCCGGTACGGCTACCTTGTTACGACTTCGTCCCAATCGCCGATCCCACCTTCGACAGCTCCCTCCCACAAGGGGTTAGGCCACCGGCTTCGGGTGTTACCGACTTTCATGACGTGACGGGCGGTGTGTACAAGGCCCGGGAACGTATTCACCGCAGCGTTGCTGATCTGCGATTACTAGCGACTCCGACTTCATGGGGTCGAGTTGCAGACCCCAATCCGAACTGAGACTGGCTTTAAGGGATTCGCTCCACCTCACGGTATCGCAGCCCTCTGTACCAGCCATTGTAGCATGTGTGAAGCCCTGGACATAAGGGGCATGATGACTTGACGTCATCCCCACCTTCCTCCGAGTTGACCCCGGCAGTCTCCTGCAAGTCCCCGCCATTACGCCGCTGGCAATACAGGACAAGGGTTGCGCTCGTTGCGGGACTTAACCCAACATCTCACGACACGAGCTGACGACAGCCATGCACCACCTGTCTACCAGCCACAAGGGAAGCCCCATCTCTGGAGCGGTCCGGTAGATGTCAAACCCAGGTAAGGTTCTTCGCGTTGCATCGAATTAATCCACATGCTCCGCCGCTTGTGCGGGCCCCCGTCAATTCCTTTGAGTTTTAGCCTTGCGGCCGTACTCCCCAGGCGGGGTACTTAATGCGTTAGCTACGGCACGGAACCCGTGAAAAGAGTCCCACACCTAGTACCCACCGTTTACGGCGTGGACTACCAGGGTATCTAATCCTGTTCGCTCCCCACGCTTTCGCTCCTCAGCGTCAGTTACTACCCAGAGACCCGCCTTCGCCACCGGTGTTCCTCCTGATATCTGCGCATTTCACCGCTACACCAGGAATTCCAGTCTCCCCTGTAGTACTCAAGTCTGCCCGTATCGCCTGCACGCCTACAATTGAGTTGCAGAATTTCACAGACGACGCGACAAACCGCCTACGAGCTCTTTACGCCCAGTAATTCCGGACAACGCTCGCACCCTACGTATTACCGCGGCTGCTGGCACGTAGTTGGCCGGTGCTTCTTCTCCAGGTACCGTCACTCACGCTTCGTCCCTGGTGAAAGAGGTTTACAACCCGAAGGCCGTCATCCCTCACGCGGCGTCGCTGCATCAGGCTTGCGCCCATTGTGCAATATTCCCCACTGCTGCCTCCCGTAGGAGTCTGGGCCGTGTCTCAGTCCCAGTGTGGCCGATCACCCTCTCAGGTCGGCTACCCGTCGTCGCCTTGGTAGGCCATTACCCCACCAACAAGCTGATAGGCCGCGGGCCCATCCTGAACCGCAAAAGCTTTCCACCAACCCCCATGCGAGAGAAAGTGAATATCCGGTATTAGACCCAGTTTCCCAGGCTTATCCCAGAGTCCAGGGCAGATCACCCACGTGTTACTCACCCGTTCGCCACTCGAGTACCCAGCAAGCTGGGCCTTTCCGTTCGACTTGCATGTGTTAAGCACGCCGCCAGCGTTCGTCCTGAGCCAGGATCAAACTCTCCATGAAAACCTAGCAAAACAACCAACCCACAAGAGCCGGCGTTTCAACACTAGAAGACCAGGAAAGAAAACCTGACCAATCCAAAAACCAGCTCACGCCACCCAGACGGGGCCAGATGACATGAACAAAAAAATACATCAACATTCGTAAAGAATGCTCGATGCCAAAAACGGCATCAGACAATCCATCATCACA
>NZ_CAACYD010000004.1:0-2473 GCF_900683595.1 Gordonia paraffinivorans
GTCGGCGGTGCCGCGCACGCCGGACTCGGCGACGCGGATGACCTCGGTCGGCAGACCGGGGGCGATCCGGGCGAACGTGTCCCGGTCGACCTCGAGGGTCTTGAGGTTGCGGGCGTTCACGCCGATCACCGACGCCCCGGCCTCCAGGGCACGGTCGGCCTCTTCCTCGGTGTGGACCTCCACGAGGGCGGTCATCCCGAGGCTCTCGGTGCGGTCGAGCAGCGACGCGAGGACGTTCTGTTCCAGCGCGGCGACGATCAGGAGGATGACATCGGCGCCGTGGGCGCGGGCCTCGTGGATCTGGTAAGGCCCCACGATGAAGTCCTTGCGCAGGACCGGGATGTCGACCGCGGCGCGGACCGCGTCGAGGTCGGCCAGCGAGCCGTGGAAGCGACGCTCCTCGGTCAGCACGCTGACGATGCGGGCGCCACCCTCCTCGTAGGCCGTGGCCAGGTCGGCGGGGTCGCCGATGGTCGCCAGCTCCCCCTTGGACGGGCTGGCGCGCTTGACCTCGGCGATCACACCGATACCCGGCTGGCGCAGCGCCGCCATGGCGTCCCGGGGAGCGGGAGCCTTGGCCGAGGCAGCCTTCACCGCGTTGAAGTCGATCGCCGATTCGCGCGCGGCGGACGTCGGCCTTGACTCCCTCGATGATCGACGCGAGAACGTTGGGCATGCTCACAGCGACTCCGTTCCCTTTCGCTAGTCGTGTGATCTCAGGGTAGACCGGAGGGGCCGCGCGGGCCTCCGGCGGGTTGGCCGATCCCGGACGCCGAGACACCGTCCACGGCGCCGTGTCAAGGGATACCTGCGCCTTGTCGCATCGGCGGCCGGATGTGATGTCTGCCATCCGCAGGCGCCCCCCGGTCAGCGCGCGGGTCCCCCGGTCAGCGGTCGTCGGTGTCCGACGGGTCGGTCGGGTCGATACCGGTGTCCCAGAGCGTCCCACATCATGCGCTCGTTCGCCTCACGGGACTTCGCGAGGTCGTCACCGGCGGCGGTGTCCTCGGCGGCATCGGGAGCGGCCTTCGCCTGTGCCTCGGCCTTCTTGCGGCGTTCGTGCTCGGCGAAGATCTCCTTCTCGAGCTTCTCCCGGCGCGCCGCCGGGGTCGTGTACTTCGACGTCGAGACCGCGCCCCGGGCCACCCTCAGCAGCATCACTCCGGCGGCGACGCTGCACACGGTGCCGAGAAGCACCAGCAGTGCCGCCGGAGCCTTGGTGTCGACGAACAGCACGACGTAGCGGTCGGGGATGTCTCCGGCGTCGGCGGCGTAGTCGGAGTCACCACCGCCGGTGAGCAGCGAGATCGCCGGGAAGGCCGCGAGCACACCGCCGGCGGCCACCAGGATCGCCACCACGCGCAGCGCCCATCCACGCACCGCGAGCACCACGATGATGCCGGCCAGGTAGACCAGCGCGAGCGGCGTCAGCCACGGACTCCAGTCCGAACCCTTCACGTCGAAGGCGCGCTGGGGCGACAGCCCGTCCTCGGCGGAGACGGTGGCCCAGGTGAGCCGACTCGCCCCCCAGAACGCGGCGGCGGTCGCCGCCATCAGGATCGCGGCGATGATCTGGGGCCGCCGCGACGGTGTGGCCGCGGACGGCTCGGCAGACTGATCGGCGGGCTGGTCGGCAGTGGTCACGGGTTCTCCCCTGCCGGGGGCTCGCCCACCCGGCGCATCGTGGACGCCGCGGCGACCGCGTTGAGGACCGCGGTGGCCTTGTTGCGGGCCTCGTTGTATTCATATTCGGGCTGGCTGTCGGCGACGACGCCACCACCGGCCTGGACGTAGGCCTTGCCCCGGGCGGCGTGAACTGGCCGGGGCGCCGGCCCGAACCGCGACGGGCACCCTCGTCCCGATCAAGGATGCGGTCGAGATGGCCGCCGAGGCGCAGGAGTACCTCGAGGTCTTCCGCGACCACACGAGCGAGGTCCTCTACCTCGGGCGCGCCAAGCGGCTCGCGTCGCGTGCCCAGCGGATCGCCGCGGTGGGTCGTGACGGCGGATGCACCGGCCCGGCCTGCACCCGGTCGGCCTTCGAGTCGGAGATGCACCATGTCGTCGAGTGGAAAGCCGACAACGGACCCACCGACATCGACCTGCTCACGATGGCGTGCGGGCCCCACAACCGGTCGGTCGGACACGGTGACGACCAGTGGTCCACGACGATCGAGGTTGAGGGCATCGACGCAGGTCGCGCGGTGTGGCACCCGCCGCGATCGCATCCCGATCAGGCTCCGCGGATCAACCACGCGCACCGCACGGACGCCATCCTCGACCGGATGCGGGCCGAGGCCCGTCGACGGCTGCGGCACCGGCTCGGACGTCCCGACACCACCGAACGCGACGACACCGGCGCAGATCCGCCTGATCATTCGATAACCTCGACACGTGCTGCTCTCCGACCGCGACATCCGCTCCGAGATCGCTGGCGGGCGCCTCGCGATTGACCCGTTCGATCCGGCCCTCGT
>NZ_CAACYD010000005.1:0-1052431 GCF_900683595.1 Gordonia paraffinivorans
TGGATCACCTCCTTTCTAAGGAGCACACAACATCACACGTTTCTGCCGGCGTATGTCTGTGCGGCGTGTGTGTGTTCGAGGGTGAAACATCAGACACAGCCTGTGGGTTTCGTCGCCTGACGAAACATCTGGGTTGCCGCTGAGGTCGTGAGGCCGGCGGGTTGATCGTCACACTATCGGGGTTCTGAGGGAACACACGTTTTCCTCTGAGCTGCAGATCGGGTGTGTGTCGGTGAGGTGTCCTGTGGTGGGGCGCGGAGGCATGCAGCTGGGTGCGGTGTGTGTTGTTTGAGAAGTGCATAGTGGATGCGAGCATCTTTATTTCGCGCCGGCAAGGCTGGCGGCCCCTTGTGGGGGTGGCTGGTGTTGTTGGTGTGTGATTGAGCAGAAAACTTTTGAGTTTTTGGTGATGTCTACATTCGATCCTCGTGTGCAGGGCCCTTTGTGGTTCTGTGTGTGGGGGTTGTTTGTAGGTGTTGTTGTAAGTGTGTAAGGGCGTTCGGTGGATGCCTTGGTACCAGGAGCCGATGAAGGACGTGGTAGGCCGCGATAGTCCTCGGGGAGTTGTCAAACGAGCTGTGATCCGAGGGTGTCCGAATGGGGAAACCCAGCACGAGTGATGTCGTGTTACCACCAGCTGAATGTATAGGCTGTGTGGGGGAACGTGGGGAAGTGAAACATCTCAGTACCCATAGGAAGAGAAAACAATAGTGATTCCGTGAGTAGTGGCGAGCGAAAGCGGAGGAGGCTAAACCATGCGCATGTGATACCGGGTAGGGGTTGTGCGTGTGGGGTTGTGGGGTTCATCTTCTTCCATCTACCTGTGGAAGCGTGAGTCAGAAAACTGTGTGTTAGGTGAAGTGGCCTGGAATGGTCTGCCGTAGACGGTGAGAGTCCGGTAGCTGAAAGCACATGGTCTTGCGTGATGTTCTCCCAAGTAGCAGCGGGCTCGTGGAATCTGCTGTGAATCTGCCGGGACCACCCGGTAAGCCTGAATACTTCCTGGTGACCGATAGCGGACTAGTACCGTGAGGGAAAGGTGAAAAGTACCCGGGAGGGGAGTGAAATAGTACCTGAAACCGGACGCTTACAATCCGTCAGAGCCTGTGCCTCCTTTGGAGGGTGGTGATGGCGTGCCTTTTGAAGAATGAGCCTGCGAGTTAGTGCTCGGTGGCGAGGTTAACCCGTGTGGGGTAGCCGTAGCGAAAGCGAGTCTGAATAGGGCGTTTGAGTCGCCGGGTCTAGACCCGAAGCGGAGTGATCTACCCATGGCCAGGGTGAAGCGACGGTAAGACGTCGTGGAGGCCCGAACCCACTTCAGTTGAAAATGGAGGGGATGAGCTGTGGGTAGGGGTGAAAGGCCAATCAAACTCCGTGATAGCTGGTTCTCCCCGAAATGCATTTAGGTGCAGCGTCACATGTTTCTTACCGGAGGTAGAGCTACTGGATGGCCGATGGGCCCCACAGGGTTACTGACGTCAGCCAAACTCCGAATGCCGGTAAGTGAGAGTGTGGCAGTGAGACTGCGGGCGATAAGGTTCGTAGTCGAGAGGGAAACAACCCAGATCGCCGGCTAAGGCCCCTAAGCGTGTACTAAGTGGAAAAGGATGTGGGGTCGCGAAGACAACCAGGAGTTGGCTTAGAAGCAGCCACCCTTGAAAGAGTGCGTAATAGCTCACTGGTCAAGTGGTCCTGCGCCGACAATGTAGCGGGGCTCAAGTACACCGCCGAAGCCGCGGCACTCACACGTTAGCTTGTCGGTTCTCTACGGAGGGCCGGCCAGGTGTGTGGGTGGGTAGGGGAGCGTCCTGCATCCGTGGAAGCCACAGAGTGATCTAGTGGTGGAGGGTGTGGGAGTGAGAATGCAGGCATGAGTAGCGAAAGCAGAGTGAGAAACTCTGCCGCCGGATGACCAAGGGTTCCTGGGCCAGGCTAATCCGCCCAGGGTGAGTCGGGACCTAAGGCGAGGCCGACAGGCGTAGTCGATGGACAACGGGTTGATATTCCCGTACCCGTGTATCCGCGCCCATGCTGAATCAGTTGTACTAACCATCCAGATCCTTTCCGAGGCGCCTTCGGGTGCCCGGTGGGGTGATGCGTGGACCTCGGCTGGTAGTAGGCAAGCGATGGGGTGACGCAGGAAGGTAGTGGGGCCAGTTAGTGGTTGTACTGGTGTAAGCCTGTAGGGCGAGGCATAGGCAAATCCGTGTCTCGTGATGCCTGAGAGGTGATGCGTAGCCGTTGAGGCGAATTCCATGATCCTATGCTGCCGAGAAAAGCCTCTAGCGAGTTGGTACACGGCCCGTACCCCAAACCGACACAGGTGGTCAGGTAGAGAATACTAAGGCGATCGAGATAACTGTGGTTAAGGAACTCGGCAAAATGCCCCCGTAACTTCGGGAGAAGGGGGACCCAGGCTGGTGAACACCCTTGCGGTGGGAGCTGGTGTGGGTCGCAGAGACCAGAGAGAAGCGACTGTTTACTAAAAACACAGGTCCGTGCGAAGTCGTAAGACGATGTATACGGACTGACGCCTGCCCGGTGCTGGAAGGTTAAGAGGACCGGTTAGTGGATTCGTCCGCGAAGCTGAGAATTTAAGCCCCAGTAAACGGCGGTGGTAACTATAACCATCCTAAGGTAGCGAAATTCCTTGTCGGGTAAGTTCCGACCTGCACGAATGGCGTAACGACTTCTCTGCTGTCTCAACCACAGACTCGGCGAAATTGCAGTACGAGTAAAGATGCTCGTTACGCGCGGCAGGACGAAAAGACCCCGGGACCTTCACTATAGCTTGGTATTGGTGTTCGGTACGGTTTGTGTAGGATAGGTGGGAGACTGTGAAGCCGGCACGCCAGTGTTGGTGGAGTCGTTGTTGAAATACCACTCTGATCGTATTGGACTTCTAACCTCGGACCCTGATCGGGTTCAGGGACAGTGCCTGGTGGGTAGTTTAACTGGGGCGGTTGCCTCCTAAAAGGTAACGGAGGCGCCCAAAGGTTCCCTCAGCCTGGTTGGCAATCAGGTGTTGAGTGTAAGTGCACAAGGGAGCTTGACTGTGAGACGTACATGTCGAGCAGGGACGAAAGTCGGGACTAGTGATCCGGCACCGGCAAGTGGAAGCGGTGTCGCTCAACGGATAAAAGGTACCCCGGGGATAACAGGCTGATCTTCCCCAAGAGTCCATATCGACGGGATGGTTTGGCACCTCGATGTCGGCTCGTCGCATCCTGGGGCTGGAGTAGGTCCCAAGGGTTGGGCTGTTCGCCCATTAAAGCGGCACGCGAGCTGGGTTTAGAACGTCGTGAGACAGTTCGGTCTCTATCCGCCGCGCGCGTAAGAAACTTGAGGAAACCTGTCCCTAGTACGAGAGGACCGGGACGGACGAACCTCTGGTGTGCCAGTTGTCCCGCCAGGGGCACCGCTGGTTAGCTACGTTCGGAAGGGATAACCGCTGAAAGCATCTAAGCGGGAAGCCTGTTCCAAGATGAGGTTTCTCACCCCCTCAGCGGGGTTAAGGCCCCCCACAGATCATGGGGTTGATAGGCCAGAACTGTAAGCACAGCAATGTGTTCAGGTGACTGGTACTAATCGGCCGAGGACTTACCAACAACACCACAACACCACCAGACACAAAAGTCTGAACAGTGTTCGCATCCACTATGCATCTTCTGAGACAACACACAACACAAACAAACAACTGTTGTGGTTGTTTCACAGAGTTACGGCGGCCATAGCGGAGGGGAAACGCCCGGCCCCATTCCGAACCCGGAAGCTAAGCCCTCCAGCGCCGATGGTACTGCACCTTAACCAGTGTGGGAGAGTAGGACACCGCCGAACACAACTTCAGAAAGGCCCCGTATTCGATGAACCAATCGTCGAATACGGGGCCTTTCTCATATCCCCACCACACCCGATCGTCAGTGGTCGGTGCTTCCCAACAAGGTTCGAGGGCATAGATTGGCAGCTATGAATGATCGTGATCGACCGCGTCGCGACGGGCGCGGTGAGCGGGATACGCGGGATCAACGGGATTCTCGGGGCCAGGGAGGCCCGCGGGGCCAACGCCGCGGCGGTCAGGGAGACCGCCAGGGTGGTGGCAGCAGGGGCCGCCGGCCCGATCGTCCCGGTCGTGAGCGTGCCGACCGCGGTAGCCGGCAGCCCGGTCCGCCGATCCCCGACGAGATCTCTGCCTCGGACCTCGATCCCGAGGTTCGTCGCGATCTCCTGACGCTCGACAAGGCCAACGCAGAGATCGTCGCCCGTCACCTGGTGATGGTCTCGCAGGTGCTGCTCGACGATCCTGCCCTGGCCCTCGAACACGCTCGTGCCGCCCGGGCTCGGGCGTCCCGGGTGGGCGTCGTCCGCGAGACCGCGGGCATCGCCGCCTACAACGCGGGTGAGTGGCAGGAGGCCGCCACCGAGCTCCGTGCTGCCCGTCGCATCACCGGCAATCCCTCGCTGCTGCCGCTGATCGCCGACTGCGAGCGCGGCCTGGGACGACCCGAACGGGCCGTCGAGATCGCCCGAGGCGACGAGGGACGTGCCCTGAAGGGCGAAGACGCCACCGAGATGCGCATCGTCGAGGCGGGTGCCCGCATCGATCTCGGCGAGCCGGAGAAGGCCATCGTCACCCTGCAGATGGAGAACCTGAAGCCGGGACAGGTCGGCACCGGACCCGCTCGTCTCTTCTACGCCTATGCATCTGCACTCCAGGCCGCGGGTCGTCGTGAAGACGCGATCACCTGGTACATGAACGCCGCCGCGGCGGACGTGGACGACGTGACCGACGCCGAGTTCCGGTTGACGGAGCTGGCGCACGACGACGAACAATCCGAGGAGGAATCGAGCGCCGACAGCGTCCGGGGCGGCGTCGACGAGGCCGCCGCGACCGGCATCCCGGCTCCCGAGGACCCGGCGACGACCACCTCTCCCCGTGCTGAGTCGGAAACCGTTCCGGTGCAGTCGAAGACGAGTGACGTGCCGGCACCTGCGCCGGTGGTTCCGGACGCCGGCGCCCCCGAACCGAATGCCCCCGAGCCGAGAGTTCCCGAGTCGAGCGCGCCTGAGACGAAGGCTGCAGATGCCGGCGCAGCGGATACCGCCGAGACTAGAAGCGTTGCGCCGGAACAGGACGATGAGCGGTCGCAGGCAAGCGATCCCGAGCCCGCCGAACCGGAGGCCGCTGAGCCCGAGGCCGCTGAACCCGAGGCTGCCGACGAATCGATCGCCCCGCTCGAGGGCACCGCAGACCTGTCCGCGACGTCGAGTTACGTGGAGCAGGACGCCACCGACCTCATCGAGTCGGCCGACGACCTCGTCGCACCGCCGGCGGATGCCGAGCCCGAGAAGTCGGCGACCGTACCTGCGGCACCGGCGCGGCGGAACACCTTCGCCGACCGTTATGACGCCTTGCTGCTCGACCTCGACGGGACCGTCTTCGCGGGCCATCAGGCCATCCCGAACGCCAAGGAGACGCTCGAGGGTCTCGACACCGCGCGGTTCTTCGTGACGAACAACGCGAGCCGTCGCCCGTCGGAGGTCGCCGCCCACCTTCGCGATCTCGGCTTCGAGGCGAGTGCGGAGATGGTGGTCACGAGTGCGCAGACGGGAGCACGGCTGCTGGCCGAACACCTGCCGGCCGGTTCGCGCGCGCTCGTCGTCGGGACCGACGGACTCGCGCAGGAGGTGCGCGAGGCGGGTATCGCCGTCACCCGGTCCGCCGACGACGGTCCGGCGGCCGTGATCCAGGGCCATTCGCCCGACACCGGCTGGGCCCAGCTGTCGGAGGCGGCACTCGCCATCCGCGCCGGAGCCCTGTGGGTGGCCACCAACGTCGACGCGACGTTGCCCTCGGAGCGCGGACTGCTCGTCGGCAACGGGTCGATGGTCGCCGCGCTGCGGAACGCCACCGGCAAGGAGCCGCTCGTCGCCGGCAAACCCGCCGCACCGCTGATGGCGGACGCGATCGCCCGGGCCGGGGGATCGGCGCCGCTCGTCGTCGGCGACCGCCTCGACACCGACATCGAGGGCGGCCACTCGGTGGGCATCGAGAGCGTGCTGGTCCTCACCGGCGTGAGCACGGTGACCGATCTGCTGGCGGCGCCGCCCGAACAGCGACCCACCTACGTCGTCGACGACCTGGCCGGTCTGTTCGAGGACGTCGACGCGGTGCGTGTTGCGCCCCAGCCGGGATGGAGCGTCACCGTCGACGGGTCCACCATCACGGTGGCAGGCGACGGCGACGAGATCGGGCTGGTCCCGGCGCTGGCGTCGGCCACGTGGAAGGCGATCGACAACGGAACCGCCGATCCCGAGGAGCTCCGGATCCGTGCCGAGGGCGAGGCCCGCGCCAAGCTCGCCTCGCTGGGTGTCGCAGTCGTCGACTAGCGTTGTGAGCGATGAGTTACCCAGGTGATCAGAGCGCGCCCCGGCCGAACCCGGGTGCGATGCCTCGGCGTCAGTACGACCCGATGTCGGCCCTGAACGACTCGACGGATGCCGACCTCGACGTTCCCGACGTGGAGGCCACCGTGTCCGAACTCCTCGCCCAGGTCGACCGGATCCGCGAGTCGACAGGGGACGAGTTCTCGCTCGCCGCACTCGAACGTCAGGCGGTGTTGCTCGAGCAGGCGCACGACGTGCTGACCGCGGCCCTCGATGCGGTGGATCGCCGATGATGTCCCCGATCCGCACGCGACCGGGCCGGCGCTGACGATGGCGACGCGAGCACGACTCGACGCCGAGCTCGTCCGCCGCGGGCTCGCGCGGTCCCGGGAGCAGGCACGCGAACTGATCGAAGCCGGCGTCGTCAAGGTGAACGGCACGGTCGCGAGCAAGGCCGCGACCGGTGTCACGCGAGACACCCCGATCGTCGTGGTGGAGGGTCCCAAGGACGACTGGGCGTCACGCGGCGCGCACAAACTCCTCGGGGCGCTCGAGGCGTTCGAGCCGCGAGGACTGTCCGTGGCCGGGCGTCGTTGCCTCGACGCCGGCGCGTCGACCGGCGGTTTCACCGACGTGCTGCTGCGGCGGGACGTCCGTGAGGTCGTCGCCGTCGACGTCGGCTACGGACAGCTGATCTGGCGGCTGCAGAACGACGACCGGGTGCACGTGCACGACCGCACGAACGTCCGCCACCTCGAAGCCGAGTCCATCGGCGGTCCGGTCGACGTGGTCGTGGCCGATCTGTCGTTCATATCCCTGGGCCTGGTGTTGCCCGCTCTCGCACGATGCTGCAACCCCGGTGCCGACCTGCTGCCGATGGTGAAACCCCAGTTCGAGGTCGGTAAGGACCGCGTCGGTTCCGGTGGGGTGGTGCGGGATCCGGCGCTGCGCGCCGAAGCCGTCCTCGACGTGGCGACGCAGGCCGCGGCACTGGGACTCACGACCCTCGGCGTGGTCGCCAGCCCGCTGCCCGGTCCGTCGGGGAACGTCGAGTACTTCCTGTGGTTGCGCAAAGAGCAGGGGAGCGACCAGACAGGCACGGCGTCGGGGGAGGGCGATAGGGTCGAGCAGTCGGCCGACACCGACGAGCTGCGCTCGATGATCGAGCGAGCCGTGGCAGAAGGACCCCGCTGAGTCCGCACGTGACCGGCGATCGGCTCGTCGCTGCCGACCGCACCTGAACGACCGCACCTTCTGGGAGGAACACCCGTGACCGACGATTCGGTGGCCGACGTCGCCGGTGCCCGTGAGTTCCTCGTGGTCGCCCACACCGGACGCGAGAACGTCCTGGGCACCATCGAGGCGATCGCGCGGCACTGTGCCGCCGCCGGCGTCGCGCTGCGGATCGTCGACCATGACTCCCTGGACCGCGGGGCGCAGGACCACGACATCCTCTACTCGCCCGCGCACGTCGACCGGCCCGCGTCGTTGCCGCCGGAGAACATCCCCGTCGACCCCGACCACCTGCGCTCGTTCGGCGCGGTCGTCGAGGTCCCGCCGGTGGAGACCGCATCGGCCGACGGCTGCGAACTCGTCATCGTCCTCGGCGGCGACGGCACCTTCCTGCGTGCCGCCGAACTGGCGTATCCCGCCGAGGTGCCGGTCCTGGGCATCAACCTCGGCCACATCGGGTTCCTGGCGGAGGCCGAGGCCAACCGAGTCGACGAGGTGATGGCCCAGCTCATCGCCGGCGACTACCGCGTCGAGGAGCGGATGACGCTGGACGTGGCGATCGTCGACCCGGCCCATCCGGAGCCGCCCGCGGCCCGCAGTTGGGCACTCAACGAGATCGCGGTCCTCAACACCACCAAGCACGGCGTGCTCGAGCTGGTCACCGAGGTCGACGGACGCCCGGTGTCGGCGTTCGGCGCGGACGGCGTGCTGATCGCCACCCCCACCGGGTCGACGGCCTACGCGTTCTCCGCGGGCGGCCCGGTCATGTGGCCCGACCTCGAGGCGATCCTCGTGGTCCCGAACAACGCCCACGCGCTCTTCACCCGGCCGATGGTGACGAGTCCGCGGTCCAGCGTCGCGGTGGAGGTCGACAAGAACGGACGACCGGCGGTCGCACTGTGTGACGGCCGCCGTGCCCTCGACGTGCCGGCGGGTTCCCGCGTCGAGGTCAGACGTAGCGAACGGTCGGTGCGCTGGATCCGGATCGACTCGGACCCGTTCGCCGACCGACTGGTCACCAAGTTCGCCCTCCCGGTCACGGGATGGCGAGGGAGGCAGGCTTAGGCGTGCTCGAAGAACTGTCCATCACCGGACTCGGCGTCATCGAGGAGGCGCAGGCTCGGTTCCATCCCGGGTTCACGGTGCTCACCGGCGAGACCGGTGCGGGCAAGACGATGATCGTGACGAGCCTGCACCTGCTGTCGGGGGCACGTGCCGATGCCACCCGGGTGCGGACCGGCGCGAGCAAGGCGATCGTCGAGGGACGCTTCCGGCTCGATCCGGAGCGGCGGGACCCGGCGATCACCGAGATCCTCGACTCCACCGGTGCCGAGCTCGACGACGACGACACCGTGATCGCGGTCCGGTCGGTGAGCGCCGACGGCCGGTCGCGCGCCCATCTCGGCGGCCGCTCGGTCCCGGTGGGCGTCATGGGGCAGCTCACTACGTCGGTGCTGGCGATCCACGGTCAGAACGACCAGTTGCGGCTGCTGCGCCCCGAGCACCAGCGGGCCGCGCTCGACACCTACGGCGGCCCGAAGACGGCGTCCGCGCTCGAGGCGTACCGCAAGGCCCGCGCGGCGTGGGTCGAGTTGCTGGACGAACTCGAGACGCGCCGGGCCAACTCGCGCGAGCTCGCGCAGGAGGCCGACCGGCTGCGGTTCGGCATCGACGAGATCGCGGCCGTGGACCCGATGCCGGGGGAGGACGAGGAACTGACCGCGACGATCCGGCGGCTGTCGGATCTCGAGTCGATCCGTGCCGCCGCCGATCAGGCCCACCACATCGTCGCCGGAGACTCGGGGTCGTCGGTCGTCGAGGGTCTGGGGACGGTGCGCACCCTGCTCGAGGGTGCTGCCGACGACACCCTGCGCGGACTCGTGCCGCGGATCTCCGAGGCGCTGACCGTGATCACCGACGTCGGCGCGGAGCTGACCGCGTTCACCTCGGGCCTGCCGGCCGACGCGGAGGAACTCGACAAACTGCTCGCCCGTCAGGCGGAACTGAAGACCCTCGTCCGCAAGTACGCCCCCGACGTCGACGGCGTGATCGAGTGGCGTCGGCAGGCCGAGGCGCGGCTCGCCGAGATCGAGGACCCGCGGGCGTCGATCGAGGAACTCGAGGCCGCCGCGGAGGCCGCCCGGGAGAAAGTGGAGGCCGCGGCCGCGAAGCTGCACACCCTGCGCGCCAAGGCCGCGTCGTCGATGGCCGACAAGGTCTCCAAGGAGCTCAAGGGCCTGGCCATGGGGGATTCGGCACTTGCCGTGTCGGTCACGCCCGAACCCGCGTCGGAGGACGATCGGCTCGCCGTCACCGTCGACGGCACCCGGGCGCACGCCGGGGCCGACGGCGCCGACAAGGTCGAGTTCGCACTCGTGGCCCATCCGGGGGCCACACCGCTGCCGATCGCGAAATCGGCGTCGGGCGGCGAACTCTCGCGTGTGATGCTGGCGCTCGAGGTCGTGCTGGCCGCCCCGACCTCGGGTTCGGTGATGGTCTTCGACGAGGTCGACGCGGGCGTCGGCGGTCGCGCCGCGGTGGAGATCGGCAAGCGGTTGTCGCGACTGGCCCGGGCGCATCAGGTCATCGTCGTCACGCACCTGCCGCAGGTGGCCGCGTTCGCCGACAACCACCTGGTCATCGGCAAGTCGAAGAAGGGCGCGCTGGTCACCAGCAGCGTGCGCACACTCGATCGCGACGAGCGTGTCGCCGAGCTCGCACGCATGCTCGCCGGTCTCGGCGAGTCCGACACCGGGCGTGCGCACGCCGAGGAACTGCTGGCTCTGGCGGAGGAGGAACGGGCGGCGAATCGGCCGTCGAAGGGTTGAGACTCGTGTTGCCTGTGTGACAAAAGTTTCTCGTGTTACGGCGCGCCTCCGTGGCTCGGAGGTGAGTTCGGTCAATCATTGCGGGCATGAAGATGCCTGCCCTGCTCGCGCGTAACACCGAAGAACTGCCCGGCGTGATCGGTATCGCCAGGGTCGACAAGAACACGAAGCGGCTGCTCAGCCGCGTCGGTCCCGGCGACATCGCCATCATCGACGAGGTCGACCTCGACCGTGTCACCGCCGACGCCCTCGTCGAGGCCAACGTCGTCGCCGTCGTCAACGCATCACGCTCGATCACCGGGCGGTACCCGAACCTGGGTCCGGAGGTCCTCGTCGCCTCGGGCATCATCCTGCTCGACGACGTGGGCCCCGAGGTCTTCAAGCGCGTCAAGGACGGAGCCAAGGTGCGCGTCCACGACGACCGGCTCTTCATCGGCGAGCGTCGCATCGCGCTCGGCACCGAACTCGACGAGCGCGACATCGCAGACATCATGATCGGCGCGAAAGCAGGCCTCGTCGATCACCTCGAAGCCTTCTCCGGCAACACCATCGAGTTCATCCGGAGCGAGTCGCCGTTGCTGATCGACGGCGTCGGCGTGCCCGACATCGATGTCGACCTCACCGGCCGGCACGTGGTGATCGTGGGCGAGGGACCCGATCGGGCGGCCGATCTGCGCGCGCTCAAGCCGTTCATCAAGGAGTACCAGCCGGTGATGATCGGCGTGGGTACCGGTGCCGACACCCTGATGAAGGCCGGGTACAAGCCGGCGATCATCGTCGGCGATCCCGACCACATCAAGACCCCGACTCTCAAATCCGGTGCGCAGCTTGTGCTTCCGGCGGATACGGACGGTCATGCCCCGGGGCTGGAGCGCATCCAGGACCTCGGGATCGGCGCCACCACCTTCCCGGCCGCCGGTTCGGCCGGCGACCTGGCGCTGCTGCTGACCGACTACCACGGAGCCGACCTGATCGTCACCGTCGGATACCCGGGCACCCTCGACGACTTCTTCGACCGCTCGCGTCGGGAGAGCAATCCGTCGATGCTGCTCACGCGACTCAAGGTCGGGCAGAAGCTCGTCGACGCCAAGGCCATCGCGACGCTGTACCGCAGTCGCGTGTCGGGGGCGGCGATCGCCTGTGTCGTCCTGGCGGCACTGATCGCGGTGATCGCGGCGCTGTTGCTCTCGAGCGCCGGCACCGACATCACCGATTGGATCGTCACCCAGTGGAACGCCCTGCTCGACTGGGCACGAGAGGTCTGGAATCGATAGGCGATGATCTCGCTACGACAACACGCGGTCTCACTGGTCGCCGTCTTCCTCGCGCTGGCGCTCGGATTGTTCCTCGGTTCCGGCTTCGTCGGCGACCGGGTCAACTCGCTGACCGGCACGAGCCGTGACCGGATCGGCGACCTCGAGGACCAGCGCGACGATCTGAACGCGAAACTCAACGCGGCCAACAGCTTCGACCGCGCCATCGCACCCCGCCTGGTCGCCAACACGCTGCGCGACAAATCGGTCCTGGTGGTCACCGCGCCGAACGCGGCCGAGGCCGACGTCACCGCGGTGAAGGAGAACCTCAACGACGCGGGGGCGCGGTTCGCCGGCCAGATCGCGCTCACCGACGAGTTGCTGAGCGACGAGAACGCCGAGCAGCTGCGGACGATCGTCGACCAGACCATCCCGCCGGGGGCGATGCTGCGTGCCGAGTTGACCGACTCGGGCGGCCGGTTGGGCGATCTCCTGGGCACCGTGCTGCTCTATAACAAGGGCAGTCGCCCCGCGTCGGCGAACGACCGGAAGACCGCACTGTCGACGCTGCGCGACGGCGGGTTCATCGACTACGTCGACAACGCCGTCACGCCGGCGGACCTGGTGGTCGTGGTGACCGGCGACGAGTTCGGTCCGGACTCCGGTGCGCAGGGCGCCCTGGTCGCCAAGCTGGCGGCCACCGCCTCCGCGCGCGGTTCCGGCGGCGTGCTCGTCGGTCGCACCGGTTCGGCGAGCGGGAGTTCGCCGATCGCCATCGTGCGCTCGGACCCCTCGCTCTCCAATGCGGTCTCGACCGTCGACAACGTCGACCAGCCGACCGGACTGATCACCACGATCCTGGCGCTCGCCGCCGAGAAGAAGGGCTCCACCGGGGCATATGGCACCGGACCGGGGGCCAGCTCGGTCACGGTCGGGGTCGACGGGAAGCCCACCGCCTGACGATTCGTGAGTACCGCCACGCCGCGCCGCGGTGTGGCGGTACGGTGCAGGGGCCGGGTGGTGTTACCCTGGAGTCCCGTAGGTAATCAGGGCATCGGCCCCGATTCGGCCGACGGGAGACACGCTTTTGCGACCTTTGCGACACGTTCACGACACCAAGCACATCTTCGTCACTGGTGGCGTGGCTTCTTCTCTGGGCAAGGGCCTCACGGCCTCGAGCCTGGGTCAACTTCTCACCTCTCGAGGCCTCCGGGTCACGATGCAGAAGCTCGATCCGTATCTGAACGTCGATCCGGGCACGATGAACCCCTTCCAGCATGGAGAGGTCTTCGTCACCGAGGACGGCGCGGAAACCGACCTCGACGTCGGGCACTATGAGCGATTCCTCGACCGCAACCTGTCGAAGACCGCGAATGTGACCACGGGACAGGTGTATTCGACCGTCATCGCCAAGGAGCGGCGCGGCGAGTACCTCGGTGAGACCGTGCAGGTGATCCCGCACATCACCGACGAGCTCAAGGCGCGCGTGCTGGCGATGGCCGAGCCGGACGCCGACGGCGAGGTGCCCGACGTGGTGATCACCGAGATCGGCGGCACCGTCGGCGACATCGAGTCGTTGCCCTTCATCGAGGCGGCCCGCCAGGTCCGCCACGACGTGGGTCGCGACAACGTCTTCTTCCTCCACGTCTCGCTGGTTCCGTACCTGGCGCCGTCGGGCGAGCTGAAGACCAAGCCGACCCAGCACTCGGTGGCTGCGCTGCGCAACGTGGGCATCCAGCCCGACGCACTCATCCTGCGCTGCGACCGCGACGTCCCCGAGGGACTCAAGAAGAAGATCGCGCTCATGTGCGACGTCGAGCTCGACGGCGTCATCTCCACCCCCGACGCCCCGTCGATCTACGACATCCCGAAGGTGCTGCACAACGAGCATCTCGACGCCTACGTGGTCCGCAAGCTCGGCCTGCCGTTCCGCGACGTCGACTGGACGGTGTGGGGCGAGCTCCTGCGCCGCGTCCACGAGCCCCGCGAGACCGTGCGCGTCGCGCTCGTCGGCAAGTACGTCGACCTGCCCGACGCCTACCTGTCGGTCACCGAGGCGATCCGCGCCGGCGGTTTCGCCTGGAAGGCGCGCACCGAGATCAAGTGGGTGCCGTCCGACGACTGCGCCACCGAGGCGGGCGCGCAGGCGGCGCTGGGCGACGTCGACGCGATCCTCGTCCCGGGCGGCTTCGGCATCCGCGGCATCGAGGGCAAGCTCGGCGCCATCTCCTACGCACGACGCCGCGGCATCCCGCTGCTCGGACTGTGCCTGGGCCTGCAGTGCGTGGTCATCGAGGCGGCCCGGTCGGTGGGTCTCGAGGGTGCGAGCTCGACCGAGTTCGATCCCGACACCCCGTACCCGGTCATCTCGACGATGGCCGATCAGGAGGATGTGGTCGCCGGCGAGGCCGACCTGGGCGGCACCATGCGCTTGGGCGCCTACGACGCGGTCCTCCAGCCCGGTTCGGTGGTGGCGGAGGCCTACGGCACCCGCGAGGTGTCCGAGCGTCACCGTCACCGCTTCGAGGTGAACAACGCCTATCGCGACAAGATCTCCGAGTCCGGGCTCGTCTTCTCCGGCACCTCGCCGGACGGGCACCTCGTCGAGTTCGTCGAGTACCCGAAGTCGGTGCATCCGTTCTTCGTCGCCACCCAGGCGCACCCGGAGCTCAAGAGCCGGCCGACGCGTCCGCATCCGCTGTTCCGCGCGTTCATCGAGGCGGCGCTGAAATACAAGGCGGCAGAACGTCTTCCGGTCGATCTCGGTGAGGACTACGAGTCCAACGACGCCCCGGCCGAGGCCGTCGCCGCGATCAACGAGGTCAAGGTCGAGCCGGTTGCCGGCATCGACGAGGCCGCGTCCGGCGCCGACAGGGGCTGACCGGTTGGGTCACGACTTCGAGGTCACGGGCTCCCGCGCCGTCTACGACGGGGCGATCCTGACGCTGCGCGTCGACGATGTCGTCATGCCCGGTGGACGGGTCGCCGAGCGGGAGGTCGTGGAGCACTTCGGTGCCGTGGCGATCCTCGCGCGCGACGAGGACGGCCGGATCGCGATGGTGCGCCAGTACCGGCACCCGGTCGGCCGGCGGCTGCTCGAACTGCCAGCCGGGCTGCTAGACCAGGACGGCGAGGAGCCGCTGGAGGCCGCGCGACGCGAACTCGCCGAGGAGGCCGATCTCGCCGCCGAGACCTGGCACGTCCTCGTCGACCTGGCGCTGTCGCCGGGGTTCACCGACGAGGCCCTGCGGCTGTACCTCGCCGAGGACCTCCACCACCTCGAGGCGGCCGAGCGGGTCGACGAGGAGGCCGAGCTCGAGGTCGAGTGGATCGCGTTGGACGACGCGGTCCGCATGGTCCTGGGCGGAGAGATCGTGAACGCCACGAGCGTCGCCGGAATCCTCGCGGCCGCGGCGGCCCAACGGGCCGGTGTCGAGCTGCGGGGCGTCGACGCGCCGTGGCCGGACGAACCGACCGCGTTGCGGGATCGTCGGCGTGCGCGGGAGAACCGGTCGTGACCCCGCGGACCGACAGAGGGATCGCTGGTTTCCGATCGTGAGCATCGCCGCCGACATCTCGCGCTACCTCGACCACCTGACGGTGGAGCGGGGTGCGGCGGCGAACACCGTCTCGTCGTATCGACGTGATCTCGAACGGTACCGGCGACATCTCGAGTCGCGTGACATCTCGTCGCTCGACGAGGTGACCGAGGAGGACGTGCGGGAGTTCCTCGTCGAACTCCGGCGCGGTGACCCCGAGACGGGCCAGGCGCCGCTCGCCGACAGCTCGATCGCGCGAACCCTGGTGGCCACCAGGAGGTTTCACAAGTTCGCGGTCGAGGAGGGGATCGTCGCGACCGACGTCGCCCACGCGGTGAAGCCGCCTCGCCCGGCGCGTCGGCTGCCGAAGTCGCTGCCGGTGGACGAGGTCCTCGCCATCCTCGAGGCCGCCGGTACCGAGGACCATCCGCGCGCGCTCCGCGACCGGGCGTTGCTGGAGTTCCTCTACAGCTGCGGGGCGCGCATCTCCGAGGCCACCTCGCTCGACCTCGACGACCTCGATCTCGACGCCCGCGAGGTGCTGCTGCGCGGCAAGGGCGGCAAGGAACGACTCGTCCCGCTCGGCGGGCCGGCCGTGGAGGCGATCGAGGCCTATCTCGTGCGCGGGCGTCCGGCGCTGGTGTCGCGGGCGACGCCCGCACTCTTCCTCAATGCGCGCGGCGGCCGTCTGTCCCGGCAGTCGGCGTGGCAGGTGCTGGTCACCGCGGCCGAGAGGGCCGGTCTGGACAAGGCGGTGTCGCCGCACACCCTGCGCCACAGTTTCGCCACGCACCTGCTCGACGGAGGGGCCGACGTGCGCGTCGTGCAGGAGCTGCTCGGCCACGCGTCGGTGACGACCACGCAGGTCTACACGCTCGTGACCGTCAACACGATGCGCGAGGTCTATGCCGTCGCACATCCGCGGGCCCGTTGACCGCGCGCCGACCGCCGTCGGCAGGCGTGGATGTCCTAGGCTGATACGAGTTGTCGTCCCGCCCGGCCACAAGCCCGTCGGGACGAGGAGGACAGGGCAGGCGAAGAGTGAAGGGAGCTGCGGACTCGTGACCACTCCGAGCGCACCGCGGTCTGGCACCCGACTCGAGTGTGTGGAGACGCTGTCGTGATGTCCGCAGGTGACCAGTACAGCCTGCAGGTGTCCGCCGGACCCGACCCCGACGAGGTCGAACACCACGAGTCCGGCGAGATCGGTCCGACCGGTCGTCCCTATCGCGAGGTCCCCGAACCGAAGCCGCTCGACCGGCACGGTCCCGCGACCGTCATCGCGGTGTGCAACCAGAAGGGCGGCGTCGGCAAGACCACGTCGACGATCAACCTCGGCGCCGCGCTCGCCGAGTACGGGCGTCGCGTGCTCCTCGTCGACCTCGACCCGCAGGGCGCGCTGTCGGCGGGTCTCGGCGTGCCGCACCACGAACTCGAACAGACCGTCTACAACCTCCTCGTGCCGCCGCAGATCGCGACCGACGAGGTGTTGATGCGCACGCGCGTCGACGGCCTGGATCTGCTGCCCAGCAACATCGACCTGTCGGCCGCCGAGATCCAGCTCGTCAGCGAGGTCGGCCGCGAGCAGGCGCTCGCACGGGCGCTGCACCCGGTGCTCGACCGCTACGACGTCGTCCTCATCGACTGCCAGCCGTCGCTCGGACTGCTCACCGTCAACGCGCTGGCCTGCGCCGACACCGTGCTCATCCCGATGGAATGCGAGTACTTCTCGCTGCGCGGCCTGGCGCTGCTCACCGACACCATCGACAAGGTGCGCGATCGCCTCAACCCGCGGCTGGAACTCGGCGGCATCCTGGTGACCATGTTCGACGCCCGCACCCTGCACTCGCGCGAGGTCATGTCGCGGGTGGTCGAGGTGTTCGGCGACGCGGTGTACGACACGGTGATCACCCGTACCGTCCGCTTCCCGGAGACGAGCGTCGCCGGGGAGCCGATCACCTCCTGGGCGCCGAAGTCGGCCGGAGCGAAGGCATACCGTGCGCTGGCGCGCGAGGTGATCGCCCGCAACGTCAAGCAGACATGACGGTCGGCGCCGATCGGGCCGCGACCGGCGCGGAGGAGGCCGGCACCGAAGAACCCGGCACTCGAGAATCAGGCACTGGAGAATCAGGCACTGGAGAATCGGGCACCGGGGAATCCGGCGCCGTCGTGGCGGGCGCGCCGGCGACCGGATCAGGGGCCGGCGCCGAGGTGTCCGAGGCCCCGGGAGCGGACATGTCGGGACCGTCGGCCGGTGATGAGGCATCCCGGACCGCCGACGGAGAAGCATCCGGGGAGGACGAGGAGTCCGGCTTCCGGGTCAAGCTCCGCAACTTCGAGGGACCGTTCGACCTCCTGCTGAACCTCATCTCGCAGCATCGTCTCGACGTTACCGAGGTGGCGCTGCACGTGGTCACCGACGAGTTCATCGCCTACACCCGCGAGCTGGGTCCCGAGGTCGGGCTGGATCAGACCACCGAGTTCCTCGTCGTCGCGGCGACGCTGCTCGACCTGAAGGCGGCGCGGCTGCTGCCGTCCGGCGAGGTCGAGGACCCGGAGGACCTCGCGCTGCTCGAGGCCCGCGACCTCTTGTTCGCGCGACTGTTGCAGTACCGCGCGTACAAGCAGGTGGCGCAGCTGTTCGGCGAGCTCGAAGCCGCGGCGCTGCGACGGTATCCGCGCGCGGTCTCGCTGGAGCAGAGGTTCGAGGACCTGCTGCCGGAGGTGACGCTGGGGGTCGACGCCGAGGGATTCGCCCAGGTCGCCGCCACGGCGCTGACACCGCGACCGGTTCCCACCGTCACGCTCGACCACCTGCACGACGTGCAGAAGGTCTCGGTCCCAGGGCAGGCGCGCCGCATGGCGAAGCTGCTCAGCGAGGCGACGGGGCAGTGGTTGACGTTCCGCGACCTCATCGCCGACTGCGAGAAAGGACTCGAGATCGTCGGCAGCTTCCTGGGGCTTCTCGAGCTCTACCGCGAGCAGGCCATCGCCTTCGAGCAGCCCGAGGCACTCGGAGACCTCTCGGTCATGTGGACCGGGGAACGCGACATCGACGACCTGCGCATCGACAAGGCAGAGGACTACGGATGACCGACGGACCGATCGAGGACGTTGACGACGTGAACGACGAGGCACTGGACGAGGGCGTCGACGCCGGGGGTTCTCCGGACGCGTCCGACCCCACGCCGGCACAGGCCGCGCCCGACGCGACCGCCGCCGGCGAAGTCGCCGCCCCGGATGGAGAGGCCGCCCCTGGGGAAGAAGCCGCCGTTGGGGAAGAAGCCGCCGTTGGGGAAGAAGCCGCCGTTGGGGAAGAAGCCGCAGAGTCGGACGATCGGACTCTTGATGCCGTCGACCCCGGTCCGGCCGATCCCGAGCAGACCGCACTGGCGGGGGAGGACGAGGGACAGATCCTCGACGACGCGACCTTGCGTTCGGCACTCGAGGCGATCCTGCTCGTCGTCGACACCCCGGTGGGCACCGACGAGTTGGCCAACGCCGTCGACCAGGACCGCACGCGGGTCCGCGAGATGCTGAACGCGATGTCGGCCGAACTCACCGAGTCCGGCAGCGGCATCGACCTGCGCTACGCCGGCGACGGCTGGCGGTTCTACACCCGCGCGGAATACGCACCGTACGTCGAGCGGTTGTTGCTCGACGGTGCCCGGTCGAAGCTGACGCGCGCGGCGCTGGAGACCCTCGCGGTGATCGCCTATCGGCAACCGGTCACCCGTGCACGGGTCAGCGCGATCCGCGGCGTCAACGTCGACGGTGTGATCCGCACCCTGGTCGCTCGCGGCCTGATCTCCGAGGTCGGCAACGACCCGCAGACCAACGCGACCACGTACGGCACCACCGAGTTGTTCCTGGAACGACTCGGCCTGGCGTCGCTGTCGGAGCTGCCGGATCTGGCTCCGCTGCTCCCCGACGTCGACGTCATCGACGACCTCGACGATGAGCTGCTGTCGGATCCCCGATTCGCCAAACTGTCGTCTCAGGCGTCAGACTCGAAGGAGCTGGTCACCGACGGTGACCTGAAAGATGACTAGAACCGCACAGATCGATCGACAACAGGACTGAGGAAGATGGCATCCGCTGGCCGAGATGGCTCACCGGGGAAACGCCGCAAGGGCGCGCCCGCACAGCAATCGCGAACGAAGAAGACGCATCGTAAGGGAACGTCCAAGCCCAATGTCGAGGCGGGCAGGATCCGCCTCAACAACGCCCGCCCCGCCCGGCACCAGGTGCCGCCGGAGAAGGTGAGCGGCAAGGGCCCGACGTTCGTCGAGGACGGCGTGAGGCTCCAGAAGGTGCTCGCGCAGGCCGGTGTGGCCTCGCGCCGCGGCGCCGAGGAGATGATCGCCGCCGGGCGGGTCAAGGTCGACGGCGTCGTGGTCACCGAGCAGGGACTGCGCATCGACCCGAACACCGCGATCATCCACGTCGACGACGCCCGCGTCATCGTCGACGAGGACAAGCAGTACCTCGCCTTCAACAAGCCCAAGGGCTGGCAGTCGACGATGGCCGACGACCAGGGGCGTCCGTGCGTCGGCGACGTGGTCGCCGAACGCGTGATGGCCGGTCAGCGTCTGTTCCACGTCGGTCGCCTCGACGCCGACACCGAGGGCCTGCTGCTGCTCACCAACGACGGCGAGCTGGCGCACCGACTGATGCACCCGTCCTACGAGGTGCCCAAGACCTACCTGGCCACGCTGAAGGGCGAGGTCCCGCGTGGACTCGGGCGTCAGCTGCGCGAGGGCATCGAGCTCGACGACGGCCCGGTCAAGGTCGACAGGTTCTCCGTCCTCGAGGTCCACGAAGGACAGTCGCTGGTGCGGATCGTCCTCCACGAGGGCCGCAACCGCATCGTGCGCCGCATGATGGACGCCGTCGGGTTCCCGGTGACGAAGCTCGTCCGCACCCATGTGGGCACGGTCGCGCTAGGGGAGCAGCGTCCCGGCAGCCTCCGCGTGCTCGGCAACGACGAGGTCGGTGCCCTGTACAAGGCAGTCGGGCTGTGACCTCTTCTGCGACACGGGTTGTCGCGATCGACGGACCGGCCGGCACGGGCAAGTCGTCGGTGTCCAAGCTGCTCGCAGAGAAGGTGGGCGCGAGCTACCTCGACACCGGCGCCATGTACCGGGCGGTCACCCTGGCCGTTCTCGATGCCGGTGTGGCGCTCGATGATCCGGCCGGCATCGCCAAGGTCGCGCAGGCGGCCGACATCAAGCTCATCCCGAATGCGGACGGCTCGTCGACGGTGTTGCTCGACGGACGCGACGTGTCCGGGCCGATCCGCACCGAGCACGTCACCAGTGCGGTGTCGGCGGTGTCGGCGGTTCCCGAGGTGCGGACCAAACTGGTTGCGCTGCAGCGGGAGAACGCCGAGGGTCGGTTCGTCGTGGTGGAGGGCCGGGACATCGGCACCGTGGTGTTCCCGTCCGCGGACGTCAAGATCTTCCTGACCGCGACCCCGGAGGCACGTGCCGAACGACGCCACAAGCAGAACCTGGACGCCGGCCGCGAGAGCGACTACGACGCGGTGCTGGCGAGCGTGAACCGGCGCGACCATCTCGACTCGACCCGCGCGGTCTCGCCGCTGCGCGCGGCCGAGGACGCCGTGGTGGTGGACACCAGTGACAAGACCCTGATGGAGGTGCTCGACGAGCTGAGTGCGCTCGTCGAGGCCCGGATCGGAGCAGCAGAACGGTGAGCGACAACTTCGAGACCGATCTGGCCGCGTTGCCCGGCGACGGGACGTGGTCGGACGAATCCGACTGGCAGCTGGCCGACGTGGAGGGCGCCGACGGCGTCGCCGAGGTCGAGCACATGCCGGTGGTGGCGATCGTCGGACGGCCGAACGTCGGCAAGTCCACGCTCGTCAACCGCATCCTGGGCCGCCGCGAGGCCGTCGTCGAGGACATCCCGGGCGTCACCCGCGACCGGGTTTCGTACTCCGCGAGCTGGTCCGGACGCCGCTTCACCGTCGTCGACACCGGCGGCTGGGAGCCCGACGCCAAGGGGCTGCAGCAGGCGGTGGCGGCACAGGCCGAGCTCGCGATGCGGACCGCCGACGCGATCGTCGTCGTGGTCGACGCGACGGTCGGCGCCACCGCCACCGACGAGGCCGTCGCGCGGGTGCTGCGCCGGTCCAAGACCCCGGTGATCCTGTGCGCCAACAAGGTCGACAGCGAGCGGATGGAGCCGGAGGTGGCCGCGCTGTGGTCGCTCGGTCTCGGTGAGCCGCATCCGGTGTCGGCGGCACACGGCCGTGGCGCCGGCGACCTGCTCGACGTCATCCTGGAGAAGCTGCCGGCCACCCCGCGCGAGGTCCCGACCCTGGGCGGACCGCGTCGCGTGGCGCTCGTCGGCAAGCCGAACGTCGGCAAGAGCTCGCTGCTGAACAAGCTGGCCGGCACCGAACGGTCGGTGGTCGACAACGTCGCCGGCACCACCGTCGACCCCGTCGACGAACTGGTCGAACTCGGCGGCAGGTCATGGTATTTCGTCGACACCGCCGGTCTGCGCCGCAAGGTCCGCACCGCCACCGGTCACGAGTACTACGCGTCCCTGCGGACGCGTTCGGCGCTCGACGCCGCGGAGGTTGCGATCCTGCTGATCGACGCCTCGCAGCCGATCACCGAACAGGACCTGCGCGTGCTGTCGATGATCATCGAGAGCGGCCGGGCACTGGTCATCGCGTTCAACAAGTGGGACCTGGTCGACGAGGATCGCCGGTACCAGCTCGACAAGGAGATCGACCGCGAGCTCGCCCGCGTGCCGTGGGCGCGTCGCGTGAACATCTCGGCGATGACCGGCCGCGCGGTCCAGAAGCTCGTGCCCGCCATGGAGGCGGCGCTCGAGTCGTGGGACAAGCGCATCTCCACCGGTCCGCTCAACAGCTGGCTCAAGGACGTCATCGCGGCCAACCCGCCGCCGCTGCGCGGTGGCCGCCAGCCGCGCGTGATGTTCGCGACGCAGGCGTCGGTGCGGCCGCCGACCTTCGTGTTGTTCACCACGGGCTTCCTGGAGGCCGGCTATCGCCGCTTCCTGGAGCGTCGTCTGCGCGAGGAGTTCAACTTCGACGGCTCGCCGGTTCGGATCAACGTCCGCGTCCGCGACAAGCGCGAGCAACGTCGCAAGCGCTGACCGTCGCCGCAAACCCACCCTTCTTGGACAGATTCTCCCCCTCGCGTGGTGGTGGATCTGTCCATCCGGGGTGGGTCTGCGGTGCGGACGGAGGCCACGACACCCCTTCTGACCTGCCGATTGGTACAGGGCAGCACTCGTCGGCTAATCTTTACTCCGCCCGCTCCGGTGGGCACGTCCGAAGGTCGCGAGACCTGAAGGCAACGGGCTGTGGCGCAGTTTGGTAGCGCACTTGACTGGGGGTCAAGTGGTCGCAGGTTCAAATCCTGTCAGCCCGACCAGGTGAGGCTTACTGCAAACACCGACCCTATGGGCCGGGTTTGCAGGAGCTTCCAGGGACAACGAAGTAAGGGAGTCGCCCATGTGGGCGGCTCCCTTCTTCTTCTTCGTTTGGTAGTGCTTGGCCCAGGAGGCCTGGGCGAGGTCGTGCAGGCGGCCAGGCGGTGCTCCGATGGCGCTGGCGTGGTAGATCGTCTGGACGGTGAACAGGTCTCCGAGCGGGTCTTCAAGGTCGTGGTCGATGATCTCGTCGTGGTCGATGAAGATGTGCTTGAAGATGGCCTGGTTGAGGCGTCGGCGGACCTCGTCGCTGGCGTTCATGTACAGCTCGTAGGGGTCTTCGAGCAGGCGCAGGTTCGCTTCGATGAACTCGACGGCGTCCTTGAGCGGCGTGCTCCAGGCTGCCCGATGCTGCACTCGTCTGGCGCGGTGCCGTGAGAGCTGCGGCGACTCGTTCGAGCGCTTCGCGTTGGCCGGTGACGTCACCGTGCTGGTAGATCTCCTGCGTTGTCGTGATGTTCGAGTGCCCGAGGATGAGCTGGACGTCGCTTACAGGGACGCCGAGGTTCTTCAGGAGCGTCGCGGCGGTATGGCGCGTGTGGTGCACGGTGATGCGTGGCAGGCCTGCCCGGTCGCGGATCTCGTGGAAGGTGCGCACGAAGTTCTTCGGATCGACTGGTGTGCCCGTCGAGCTGAGTAGGACGAGATCGTCGGCTCCGGGCGCCTGCATCTGGTCAAGTCCCAGGTAGTGGTGCAACTCGTTTCTGATCGAGGAATGATAAGACCTGTGGATCTGGGAGGGCGTGCCTTCCCGCAGAATGATCCCGGTAGTCACTTGATCAAGTCAGCGTTGCAGCGCTGGCGGAAAGGCACGCCTCGTGCTCATGGTAGTCAACGCCCCTGATGGTTCCAACCAGTCCAACGACGATCACCGGTCGATCCTCGATGAGATCGTGCGCGACGGGGCCCGGCAGATGCTCGCCGCATCCCTGCAGGCCGAGGTCGCTGCCTATGTCGATCAGTTCACCGATCAGGTCGATGAGCACGGTCGCCGGCTGGTGGTGCGTAACGGCTACCACAACGAGCGGGAGGTGATGACCGCTGCTGGTGCGGTGCCGGTGCGGGCACCGCGGGTCAACGACAAGCGGGTCGACCCTGAAACTGGTGAACGTCAACGGTTCTCGTCGAAGATCATCCCGGCGTGGGCACGCAAGAGTCCGGAGGTCAGCGCGGTGTTGCCGCTGCTGTACCTGCACGGGTTGTCGTCGGGGGATTTCGGGCCGGCACTCGAGCAGTTTCTCGGCTCGGGTGCAGGGTTGTCGGCGGCCTGGATCACCCGGTTGACCAGCCAGTGGCAGAAGGAAGCCGCGGCCTTCGAAGACCGCGACATCACCAGCGATTATGTCTACCTCTGGGTCGACGGAATCGACCTCAAAGTCCGGCTTGATCAGGAGAAACTGTGCCTGTTGGTGATGATCGGTGTGCGGGCCGACGGCCGTAAAGAGCTCGTCGCCCTGGCCGATGGCTACCGCGAATCGACCGAATCGTGGGCCGATCTGTTGCGGTCGTGCCGGCGCCGCGGCATGGCGGCCCCGAACCTGGCCGTCGGGGACGGTGCCCTGGGGTTCTGGGCTGCGTTGCGCGAGGTGTTCCCTGATACCCGAGAGCAGCGGTGCTGGTTTCATAAACAAGGCAATGTGCTTGCCGCACTGCCGAAGTCGGCCCATCGGAATGCGATCAAAGCGATGCAGGAGAGGGGGTGTCAGATGGTCTGTGTAAGTCCGGTGCTCATCAGTGAGAGGAAGATCTATGAGCATGGCGTTAGACGACAAGCAGCAGGGCCACGACGACGAGCAGTTGCCTGAACTGGCCGAGCCGCGCTCGACCGCGGAAGTCGCCGAGGCATTACAGGCCTCGGGCATGGTCGATGAGCTGCTCGCCCAGATCGATACCGGCCAGGTCCAGATCACCGGCGAAGGCGGGTTGATCCCAGGTCTGATCAAACTGGCCCTCGAACGCGGTCTGAAGGCCGAGCTGACCGATCACCTCGGCTATGCCAAGGGCGATCCGGCCGGGCGGGAGTTGCCCAACGCCCGTAACGGGTCGAGTCCGAAAACGGTGGCCTCGGAGGCCGGGCCGGTCGAGCTGAACATTCCTCGTGACCGTGACGGCACGTTCACCCCGCGGCTGGTCCCGAAGGGCTCGCGCCGCCTCGGCGGCCTCGACGACATCATC
Organism: Gordonia paraffinivorans; assembly: GCF_900683595.1. Lineage (NCBI taxonomy): Bacteria > Bacillati > Actinomycetota > Actinomycetes > Mycobacteriales > Gordoniaceae > Gordonia > Gordonia paraffinivorans. The sequence continues at coordinate 24,904 of NZ_CAACYD010000005.1, forward strand.
ATCTCGCTGTATGCCGGCGGCATGACGTTGCGCGACATTCAACACCATTTGGCCTCCACGATCGGCACCGATCTCTCGCACGAGACGATCTCGAAGATCTGCGACGAGGTCCTCGACGCGGTCGATGAATGGCAGAACCGGCCGCTGGAGCCGTTGTATCCCGTCATCTACCTTGACGCCCTGGTAGTGAAGGTCAAAGACGGCGCCCATGTCCGAAATAAGCACGCCCACATTGCTATTGGTGTCGATATGGCCGGCGTCAAGCATGTGCTGGGAATCTGGATACAGGCCGAGGAAGGCGCCAAGTTCTGGGCCGGGGTGTGTGCGAATCTGGCCAACCGCGGCGTCAAGGACGTGCTGATCGTGTGCTGTGACGGGCTCACCGGATTCCCCGAAGCGATCGAGGCGACCTGGCCGCTGGCCACGGTGCAAACCTGTGTGGTGCATCTGATCCGCAACTCGATGCGGTTCGTGAACTACAAAGACCGCAAAGACGTCGCTCGGGCGATTAAACCGATCTACACCGCCCTCGATGCCGAGACCGCCCGCCGCGAGTGGGAAGCCTTCCGCGACTCGGAACTAGGCGCCAAATATCCGAGTGCGGCACTGGCTTTCGACCGAGCCTGGGATCGGTTCATCCCCTTCCTGGCATTCCCGCCCGAGCTGCGCAAAGTCATCTACACCACCAACTCGATCGAGTCGCTGAACTACCAGCTCCGCAAGGTCATCAAGAACCGCGGACATTTCCCCAACGACATCGCGGTCCGCAAACTGCTGTGGCTGGCCATCTGCGACATCGAAGACAAACGAGCCGCTCAACGCCTCAAAGAACGCGGGACCAGGCGGTCACAGCCCCGTAAGGCCCTCGGACGACTGGTCGAGGGACAGGTCGTCACCAACTGGAAGCAGGCCCTCGGACAGCTCGCTCTGGCCTACCCCGACCGGATCGAACCGCACCTCGGCTAAACCCACCGACCACAAGAAAATCAGGAGTCACGTTCTTACACAAACATCTTGACAAGCTCGCAGGAGATCTACAACGCCGAAGACATCGACCACGCCCGCACCGCGATCACGGCTTTCGCCAAGACCTACGGCGCCAAGTACCCCAAAGCGGTCGCCAAGGTCGTCGACGACGCTGATGTGCTGCTGGAGTTCTACCGTTACCCGGCCGAGCACTGGATTCATCTGCGCACGACCAACCCGATCGAGTCGACCTTCGCCACGGTCCGGTTGCGCACCAAGGTGACCAAGGGCCCCGGCTCACGGGCCGCGGGACTGGCGATGGCCTACAAACTCATCGAAGCCGCACAGACGAAATGGCGGGCCGTCAACGCACCCCACCTCGTCGCTCTCGTCCGGGCCGGCGCCACCTTCAAAAACGGCGAACTCGTCGAACCCGGCACCGCCTCACCCGACCAGCAGGAGGCTGCCTGAAACAACCTCATCCACAGGTCTTGACAATATCTCAGGCCAGCGAGACAGATGATGATCTGTGTTTCCCGATGCAAAGGCAAGAAGCTGATCCTCGATCTCTGAGGACCGGACCGATCGCCCCGAATGCCGCGCCCCGCTCATCGAGCGGGGCGCGGTTTTCAGCTTCCACCGCCCGGAGATGCAGGAGGGCGATGTGTCAGCCGGCTCATCCGGTCGCCGGCGGAATGTCGTCTACCGGGGCCAGGGCCCCTCGGGCCGCCCGGCATTGACAGCAGTAGCGAGGACGGGTCTCCGCCGGCTCTACTCCCGTGTAGGCCGGACCGATCAAGACCGACGGAGTCCCACTGCACCGCGCAATGGGACTCCGTCGGTGTAAGTCCGCCGATCAGCTGGCTGCCTGCTCCCGGCGGGCAACCTCCTCCTCGTACTGCTTGGTGGCCAATTCGATGGCGTTGACCGCCTGGTCCTTCCAGATGGTCTCGCCGGTCTCGTTGCGCTTGGCCAGCGTCCAGTCCCGCGACGCGTCGACTCCGTCGAATTGCCCCCGGAAGTGAGGCGCGACCCGCTCGGCCATGAGCTCGATGGAGCGCAGCTGAGCGGCCGGAGAGGCGAAATCATTGGTGTTCATGAGGAAGCAACCAAAGCCGCCCGTCTCCTCTACGAGACTTTCGATGTATTCGATGGCCGAATCCGGCGTGCCGAGGAAAATAATTCCGGTCTCCAGCGCGGCATCGATCTTCTCGTTGAGATCATCGGTATCGGCCTTGGGAATTACCGAGATCTGACCGAGGTAATCCCACATCTCGGCGAAACCGTATTCGAAGTCCTTACGGGCCTGTTCTTCAGTATCGGCCAGATGCATGAAGTTGGACAACCGCCAGTTCTCACGGGAAATAGTAGTGCCGGCGTATTCCGCTTCGGTCTCGGCGACCGACCAGGCGCTGCGCAGCGAATCGCCGGCACCGGCCACCGACATGGTGAGCATGCCGGTACCCAGCCGGCCGGCGGTGCGCGGCCCGGACGGCGAGGCCACCGAGGCCACGACCATGTCGAACGGCTTGCGGCGGTTGTAGGGCAGCACCTGCAGCCGGGCCTCGTCGAGCTTGAACCAGTCGGTCTCCATGGTGACGATCTCGCCGTTGATCAGGCGCACGATCGCCTCTGCCGACTCCGCCATCATCTCGCGCTGCCGGTTGGTGTCGACGCCCATCATGTAGGCGTCGGAAACTAGCTGACCTGGACCGAAGCCCATCATGGCCCGCCCTTTGGAAAGCTGATCGACGAGCATGAGGCGCTCGGCGAGGTTGAACGGGTGATGGTAGGACAGCGAGTTCACGCCGGTCCCCAGCCGGATGTTACTGGTCACCTGCGACAGCGCCGCGAGCATCACCTCGGGCGAGCCGATGATCTCGGCACCGCCGGAGTGGTGCTCTCCGATCCATGCCTCATCGAGCCCGAACTCGTCGGCGTGGACCACCAGATCCATCGCCTGCTTGAGCAGTACGTTGGGGCTGATTCCCGCGATGTTGTACGGCGGGAGGAAGATACCGAACCGGTTGGGGCGGAGAAGTGCGTTGTCACTCATTATTTCCTCACTTGATCTCTTGGCGGAACGGTGATGTCACCGACCGCGAAAACGGTCTGTCTGCGTTGATTCCGGCACCTGAAAACTTCGGTCCTCGCGGGTGGTGCCGATGATTTCGAAGACCGGTAGGAATTACGTTGATCACAACTTTATCGGCGCATGCCGTTGGTCACAATGGATTCTTTATGGCGTTGAGCCCAGTTTTCGGTCGGCGCCTTGCCAGTTCGAGCGCGGCCCTCACACAGCGTCAGCCGTCGACGGAGTGCGAGCCTTCCAGCACATCGGCGATGACGAGTGCACACCAAAGTTCCGAGGGCCGCTCGAGGACAGCGTGCCCCAGGATCCCTTCAGCCTGCCGGATCCGGTAGCCGACAGTGTTGCGGGCGACATGGATGCGCCGCGCCACCGCCTGCGGGCTGCGGGTCTCGATATAGGCGCGCAGGGTCTCCCGCAGCTCCCGAAGCCGGATTTCGGCACCGAAGAGGCCACCGAGCTCGTCACGGGCGAACTGCTCTGCGGCCGTACGGTTTTCCAGCAGCAGGGTCAATGAGCCGAGACTCCGGTAGGTCAGCAGGCAGCCGTCGATGCCGGAGTTCTCTACCGCCAGGGAGTAGACCCGGTGCGCCTCTAGGTGCGACTGGCGGAAGCCGGCCACACCATCGCGGGCCGCACCGAAGGCGATCCGCACCCCGACCGGTGGCACGGGCAGATCTTCGAAGTGACAGACATCGGATCCGGAGCGGAAACCTCCCCAGGCCCAGACCATCGCCCCGCCCTGCCGGATCGCCACCCGTTGGGTGGCGCCGAGTTGCCGTAGGCACCCCTCGGCGACCCGGTGCAGATCTGCATCGGTGCCACGTTCGTCGGCGATCCAGGCCACCGCGGCCAGATGCGACCAGCCGGCGAGCCCGTACCGCAGCACCGCGGTGATCCGCGCCTCGTCACCCACGAACTCCTCGGCGAGCACCTGCCGGACCGCCTCGTCCTCCAGCGCAGCCTGGGTCGACACCCAGCGCTTGGCCTCTTCGGCATAGTCCTCGCTGATCCGGATCGACAGGGCGTTGAAGATCGCCAGGACGGTCTGCGCGATGAGTTGAGACTCACCGCCGCGCAAGGCCGGCTCGCAGAGCCGGTCGCAGGCCTCGAACATCTCACGCTGCCACCATTGGTGGCTTGCCCGATTGCCCTGCCAGACATCCTCGATGGGGATGCGACGCCGCACGAAGTCGGCGATGATCTCGCGCTCCATCGTCGGCTCACCACCGCTGATCCGCACACCGCGCAGTTCGAGCATGGTGAGGAGCGCGACGATCTCGGTGCCCTGGCGGACCATCGCGATCTGCCGCGGTCCGGTCCCGAGGTCGGGCACCTGCTCGAGGATCTGATCGGCGTTGCGGTGGGCGCCGGCGATGGCCCACCGCACCGGACCGTCACCGAGCTCGGCGAGTGCGGTGGTCATCAACGTGGAGCCGGAGAGCTGACTGGAGGGCTCCCCGTCATGATCAAGCCGCAGCAGCCAGCGGGAGTTCACCCTCCGGTCGCCTGCTCGGCCCTCAGCCGGTACACCGTCAGGTACCACCAAATCCACGCTTGACCTCCGACGGCGGTTTCGACCGACCCGTGGCTGCGAAGCGTAATAGTCCGCCACCATTGAATCAACCCTACTTCAGTTCATGACTGGATCGAGCTCATTCTTCGGCGAGCGCACGGAACCGGCTGCCATGAAAGACAATGGGGGAAACCCCCGGCCGGGCAAGCATGCGCTCGATCCGCAGCAGGACAATGCGGTGGTCACCGGCGGGAATCTCCGCGTCGAGCACGCAGTCAAGCCACAGGGAGGCACCACCGATGAAGACCGCGTCAGAGCGGTCGGCGATCCATTCGATCCCGGCAAACCGGTCATCCTTCTTGGCCGCCAGGGCTCGCGCCGTCTCACCGTGGTGCTCGGCCAACACACTGACCCCGAGCCGCCCGGCGGACCGCAGCAGTGGCCAAGTGGTCGAGCTATCCGCGACGCACACCGAGACCAGTGCCGGAGTGATCGACACCGAGGTGAACGAGCTCGCGGCGATGCCCACGGGCCCTCCGTCGACGACTCCGCACAGCGCGATGACACCAGACGGGAAGTGTCCGTAAGCATTTCGCAGCACGGATTCGGTGAGCTCGACACTGTCGAGGAACGGCGACGCCGCCGGTTCGTCAAGGACCTGCACATCGGATTGACTCATACGACCTAGACCTCCTGAGTGGGGTGGGGCGGTGGAGCGAGCAGAACCGGCGAACCAGAGCCGCTCACACCCAAACCCTAAGGTGATCTGCCTCACTTCCGCTCGGGCGATGAGCGCGAAAAACGGCGGCAGTTTGGTGCCGCCGCGCAATCAGCGCGACTGCGCGGCGGCGGCAGCGAGAACAGCGGGCGCCTGATCGAAGTAGAAGACCTCGATATCGGAAACCTTCCCGTCCCGGACGGTAACCCGCTCAGTGACAAGGAAGTCGTACTCGACTCCGGTCGCGCGCAGCACCGCCCGACCCTCGACCCGGGTATAGACACAGTTCCGGTCGTAGAGGGCCGGCTCGAAGGAGATCCGCGGCCCGTCGATGAATTCCCATACCGCGCCCACGTCTGCCATGAGCGCGTCGAGGCCGGTGCGACCGGTGTAGACCTCGCGATAGGGCATGCCGGGCGCTTCCCGAATGGTGAAGTCCGGCTGGGCGTAGCGCATCGCCTGGTCGAAGTCACCGTCGTCGAGTACCGCACTCTCGAACTTCGTCACCACATCCAGCGCCGACACGGCAATGTCGCCCCCGGCTGCGCCGACCTCGACAACCTCCGGCCCAGCAGCCCGCATGAGCTCGACGTTGTCCCAGTAGAAGACATCGATCGAGGCGATCTTGCCATTCCGGATGAGGTAGTTCTCCGCGATCCGCAACGTGATCGGCACCCCGGTGCGGCGACCCACGACGTCGAGGCTGACCGAGACGAGCACGCGATCCCCGCCGAGCGGAGCGATGTCGAGGTCGATGGGGGCAACCATCTCCCAGGTGCTGTTGAACGCCTGCGCAAGCGCGAAGAAGCCATCATGGCCGGCATGGTCGCCGGGATAGGGGGTGTTGGCGGCCTCCCTCACGATGATGTCTTCGGACAGGATCGTCAGCACGTCGTCGATGTCGCCGGCGACGAAGGAGTCTTCGAAGCGCTGGATGAGCGCGACATTAGAAGCGGCGATCGAGTGGGCAGCGTCGGACATTGTGGGGCCCTTTCGGTGAAGAGAATTGCTGTCGAAACCTCATCGACGCGCTCACGCTAGGCACTGAAAGCCATGTGTGGCAATTGGTTCCAACCATCCGACTGCAGTGTTGGTCCCGCCGCTTAGTTGTCACCGGAAGCTTAGGCGCCGAGCCCAAGAGATCGTGCCCGACCTCACACATACTGACGTCAGTGGCCTTCGCCACACCGCCGGCGGCCCCGTTCCCCGGCTCCCTTCCGCGACGGTGTCCTGGGCGCCCTGCGCCCCACTCGTCGCCCGCCCGTATCTCGACCGCGAGGAGTTGTCTTGTCCGACCAATTGCGAGCGACCAACATGCAGATCGTCCGGCGCTATGTCGACGGCATCAACGCCTGGGACTTCGACGGGATGCGCGAGATCATGGCTCCTGACTTCGTCTTCGAGCAGATGTTCGCGCCGCCCGGCATGCAGAAGCGCTATGAGGGCCGCGACGCCCTACTGGACTTCCAGCGCAGTCTTACCGGTCTCATCATCACCGAGAACCTCCACGACCTCGAGCTCGACACTCTCGCTTCGGATCCCGGGGTTGTCATCGCGACCTACCGCAGCGATATGCAGCTGTCGGATCCGAACATGTCCTATACCAACGACTACATCTGCCGGTTCACCGTGCGCGACGGGAAGATCACCCACTTCCAGGAGTACTTCGACGGCTGCCGACTGGTCACCAGCTTCGGCGGCACCGTGACCGAACCCCAGATCGGATGACCATGGATGCCACGACCCGCCGCGTCGACGCGGCGATCAACACGCTGCGTGCCGGCCGGCCGGTGCTGGTCGCCGACGATCCCGGCCGGGAGAACGAGGGCGACCTGGTCCTCGCGGCCGAACACATGACCACCGAGCACATGGCATTTTTTCTGCGGCACGGCAGCGGCATCGTATGCACCCCGATGCCGCGGGAGCACGCTGAGCGCCTGGATCTGCCGCTCATGGTCGAGGACAACACCGACAACCACCAGACCGCGTTCACCGTAAGCGTCGATCATCGCGACGCCGGCACGGGAATCTCGGCGGCGGACCGGGCGCTGACTGTGCGGGCGCTCGCCGACCCTGACATCTCGCCGGCCGACTTCCGGCGGCCCGGCCACATGTTCCCACTCGTCAGCCGCGACGGCGGACTCGCCGAACGCCACGGCCACACCGAGGCTTCGGTCGAGCTCACCCGGCTGGCCGGTTGCGGTCCGGTGGCGGCGATCACCGAGCTCGTCGACGACGCCGGCCTGCCGCTGTCGGGGCACCGGATCACCGAGTTCGCCCACCGCTACGACCTGCCACTGATCACCGTCGGCGACCTGCTGACCTACCTGGCGCGCACCACCTCGGACACTCCGCGACCGCCTGCTGTCCGGCGAACCGGGGAGGCTCGGTTACCCACCGCCCACGGCGATTTCTCCATGATCGCCTACCGCTCGGATTCGACCGGGGCCGAGCATTTGGCGCTGGTCTCCCCCGGTCTCGACGCGCTCGCCGATGCCTCGGCGCCACCGCTCACCCGCATCCACAGCGAATGCCTCACCGGAGATGTCCTCGGGTCGCTGCGTTGCGATTGCGGCGGCCAGCTCGAAGCGGCACTGAGCCGTATCACCGACGAACGCGCGGGTGTTCTGCTCTACCTACGCGGACATGAAGGACGTGGCATCGGTCTAGGAGGCAAGGTCGCAGCCTACGCACTGCAGGAGGCCGGCCTCGACACCATCGATGCCAACACCGCCCTCGGATTTCCGGTCGACGGCCGCGACTTCTCCCCGGCCGCGGAGATCCTCACCGACCTCGGCATCCCCGCCATCCGGTTGCTGTCCAATAATCCGGCCAAGGCCACGGCGATGGCCGCCCACGGCATCGAGGTCACCGAAGTCTTGGCTCTGCCGCCCCGGGTGACCCCGGAGAACATCGACTACCTCGCCACCAAGCGCGACCGGCTCGGCCACACCATCGCCACCCGGCTCGCCGCCCCGTTGCGGCCGACGCTTGCCCGCGGACTCGGCTGAGGCCGGTTCGGTCATCCCCCTTCCCCGCTTCTCCTTCGATACACCAACCCTTCGTTACACCAACCCTGAGAGGAATCATCATGAAACTAGGTGTCGTACTGCCCGTCGCCAACGGCGGTCACATTCTGTCCAAGGCCTCCGAGCATCCGCACCCTACCTGGGAGTTCGAGCGTGAGGTCGCGTTGACCGCCGAGCGGCTCGGCTATGACTACATCTTTTCCCAAGTCACCCTGCGCGGTTGGGGTGGAGCCACCGAGCACTGGGACTACCAAGCGGATTCGCTGACCCTCATGGCCGCGCTGGCCGCCGAGACCGAGAACATCGGCCTCGTCGGATCGGTGGCGATCCCCACCATGCACCCGGCCATGGCGGCCCGGATGTGCTCGAGCATCGGTCAGATCTCCGGCGACCGCTTCGACCTCAACCTGGTTACCGGCTGGAACAAGCCGCAGTACGACCAGATGGGCCTGTGGCCCGGTGACGACTACTTCAGCAACCGCTATGAACCGTCCTGGGTCTGGTGGAGACCGTGATCTCACCAGGAGAATGCCGGTATGGCTGCACCAAGGAAGTTCGATCCAGAGACCCGCGAGCGGGCTGTGAGGATGTATCACGACCACCTCGCCGAGCACAGCGGCGCGAAACTCGCCGCCCGCGAGCATGTAGGCGCGCTGCTCGACATCAACCAGGCAACGTTGCGCAACTGGATCGAGAAGGATAAGCCGATTGTCACCACACGGGGAACGACGACGGTGAGCGAACAGGACGCCGAACTGGCTGCGCTTCGCAAGGAGAACGCCGAATTACGCAGGGCAAACGAGATTTTGAAGACCGCGTCGGCGTTTTTCGCAGCGGCGGAGGTCGACCGCCGACTGCGGTGATCGTCGACTACATCGACGCTCACAAGGGCCGGTTTGGGGTCGCCCCGATCTGCCGAGTGCTGACCGAGCACGGCGTGCAGATCGCCCCATCCACCTACTACGCCCGCAAACACGCGGGTCCGGTCTCGGCAACACAAATGGCCGAGGCGTACGACGCTCATACCGTCTACCAGGCGTTTCAGCGTAATCGCGGCGTGTACGGCGTTCGTAAACTGTGGCACACGATGCGCCGTGAGGGCCGGGTGATGGGCCGCGATCAGGTAGGCCGGCTGATGGAGATCTGCGGCATCACCGGAGTCGTGCGCGGCAAGCACCGCACAAGCACAACCCAGCGTGATGATCGCGCGCCGCGCCATCCTGATTTAGTGGATCGGCAGTGGTCGCTGCCGTCGCGTCCGGACCAGTGGTGGGTGGCGGATTTCACCTACTGCTGGACGCTGTCGGGATTCGTCTACACAGCGTTTCTGGTCGATGTGTACTCGCGACGGATCCTGGGTTGGCGGGTGATGACGAGCAAGACGACACCGCTGGTGACCAGCGCTCTCGAGCAGGCCCTGTTCACCCGAAGAAGGACCGACTTCTCCTTTACTGCAACAGGTTTGATTCATCACAGCGATGCGGGAAGTCAATACACCTCGTTCGCCTTCACCGAGGCGCTACGCGACTCCGGCCTGGCCGGCTCGATCGGCTCAGTTGGCGATGCCCTGGACAATGCGTTGATGGAATCGACGATCGGGTTGTACAAGAGCGAACTCATCGACCGCCAGCGCTCCTGGACCGGACGAGCCGAGGTCGAACGCGAAACCGCCGCATGGGTGCATTGGTACAACACCGAACGGTTGCACTCGGCAATCGGCTACTGCCCGCCGGTCGAGTACGAGACGCGCTACCGTGAGACCGTCGCCTCCGAAGCGGAGGTGGCCTAAACCAGGTCTCCATCCGACCCAGGACGGTTCACTACGACTACGCGGAGGAGTACGCAACCATCCTCAAGGAGCTGTGGACGACCGGCCGCAGCAGCTTCAAGGGCAAGTACTACCAACTCGAGGACTGCCAGGTCGGCATGGTGCCGAACCGCCCGGTGGGCCTGGTCTGTGCCGGCCAGTCCGATCGCGGCCTTGACTTCACCGCCGAATACGGCGACACCAGCTACATCCTCGGCCTAGGTACCGGACCGGAGGGGGTAGCCCAGGTGATGTCAAGGGTGGACGCCGCCAGCGCGCGCGCCGACCGCACCCTCGAGGCGCTCCTGGTAGTCCTCGTCGTCCTCGATGAGACCGATGAGGCCGCGCAGGCCCGGGTCGATCGCTACGTCGCCGAAGCCGACGTCGAGGCGATCGCCAACATGCAGGGCGAGGCCAGCCTCGACTCCGGTGGCGGCTCAGCGGCAGAGCTACTACAGAACGTCGGCAACGCCACCTTCCAGAACCTGGAGAAGGTCGTCGGCTCGCCGGAGACCGTGGCAGCCTACTTCAACCAGCTCGCCGAGATCCCCAATCTCGCGGGTGTCTTCATCGCCTTCGACGAGGTGCTGCGCGGCACTGAGCTGTTCGCCGAGAAGGTCATGCCGCTGCTGAACTCACACGGCGCGAAGGTCGCCGCCGCGGCCGGTACTGCCCGATGACCTCCCCGACCACCCCATCTTGCGACTTTCCGGAGGAATCATGACCATCACCACCCCAGCCCGCACCGATATCGTCCGCGAGGCCGACGGTTACGACCACGCGACCGTCTACAACGGCGACCAGCGGCTGCATGTCGTCGCCCGCGGCGAGGGCCCGCTTGTACTGCTCGTCCACGGATTCCCGGAGGCGTGGTTCTGCTGGCGCCACCAGATCGACGCCCTGGCCGCTGCGGGCTATCGGGTTGCCGCCCCGGATATGCGTGGCTACGGCCGCTCGTCGAAGCCGCCGGCCGTGGCGGACTACACCGTTACCAAGCTCGTCTCCGACTGCGAGGCGATCGTCGGTGCCCTCGGCTACGAGACCGCTACCATCATGGGCCATGACTGGGGCTCGATGGTCGCGTGGACAGCCGCCTGGACTCGACCGGAGGTGTTCACCGCCGTCGTCGGCATGAGCGTGCCCTTCGGCGGGCGAGGACTGATCCCCATCGGCGGCGTCGACTCCTTCGGCACCCGCAAGCCGTCGGCGGTGCAGCGGGAGATCGCCGGCCCGGACAAACTGTTCTACCAGGAATACTGGTCGCAGGACGGCGCGCTGGAGGCCGAGCTGGAAGCCGATCCCCGCGGCTTCCTGCGCGGCCAGTACTTCTCGTTCTCCGGCGGGCCCTACCCGGCCGACCACCAGGCCCCCGATCCGCTTGCCACGACGCCCGAGCAGATCGCCGAGCAGATCCGCAACGGCGGAGTATGCATGACCCCGGGCGCGAAGTTCAGCGACGGACATGTCATCCCCGAGCGCGACCCGGCCTGGCTCGCCGCCGATCTCGACGACTACGTCGCCGAATTCGAGCGAACCGGGCTGCGTGCCCCGCTGCACTGGTACCGCGCCATGGATCTCAGCTGGGAGGAGCTTGCACCCTTCGCGGGCAAGCCGATCACGGTGCCGGCCCAGTTCATCGGCGCCGACCTCGACGTGGCCACGGCCTGGGGCGCCGAAGCGGTCGCGGCCTTCGACCAGACGGTACCGCAGCACCGACCGTCGGTGATCCTACGCAACTGCGGCCACTGGTTCACCCGGGAGCAGCCCGAAGAGACCAGCGCGGCGATGCTCGCCTTCTTAGAAGGACTGAATCGATGAGCGCCGGCATCCAGACCACAGTGGACACCGCGGCGGTCGAGGCGGTGCGTCACACCCTGGCCACCGCAGCTGTCGCCACAGACCGGATGGACTGGGAGCTCCTGCGCAGCTGCTATGAGCCGGATGCCGAGATCGATCTCGGTGGCTTCTTCCAGGGGTCGATCAGCGAGTACATCGCCGGCAACAGCAGCCCCGAGGGGCTGCCGTCACTGGAGTCGACGTTCCACTCGTTGTCGACATCGGTCGTCGAGGTGCGCGGCGGCGCATCGGCGGTCGCCGAGACCTACGCGACCTGCTACCACCAGGGTCCCCTAGATCATGCCTGGTGCCAGGGTTTCGTCGTCATCTTCATGCGCTTCCTCGACGAGCTCACCGAGCGCGACGGAACGTGGCGGATCTCGCGGCGTCGCGGCGCCTTCGAGTGGGGCCGTAACGAGACCACCGGCGAGCCGTTTCCGCTTGATCCATCGACGCTGAGCCGACGCGACCGCAGCGACGTCCGCTACGCACTGTTCCCCGCCTGACCGGGCCCGACGGCTCCGGAGGATTCGCATCGACCCTCCGGAGCCGTCGACTGTTTCAGCGATCCTGAGTTGTGCGGGCCGCGCATCGGTTGTCCCCGCTACGCCTACGACGCACAGGATCCCAAGTCATCTCGGCTCACTGACGGCTCAGCCGCCGAGCACCGAGACGTCGCCACTCGACCAGGTGACACGCTGCGTCCGACGCGCGATCCGCCAGCCGGCCGCGGTGCGATGTGGTGCGGATCTTCGGCGCACCCGTCATCGACCCGCCCGTGAAGGCCGCGCGGACACAGTCGATCGTCGAGCGTCCCTCGCGGAGCCGGCCGCGGACCGTCGAGACCAGTTGGTGCACCGGCGCATAGGTCTCCACGTCGAACAGCGACGGGACGTGGACCGAGTCGGGTTCGCAGACCCGCGAGAGGTCGTTGCGGACCAGGTCGACGATCATCAGGTTCTCGGCCCGGTCCTTCTCGCTGGCCTGCAGTTCGCGGCGCAACCGCCGGTCCTGGTCCGGGTCCGCCGACCGCGGGCGGGTGCCCTTGATGGGTTTGGACTCCACCGTCCGGTCGGCGCGCACCTTCAGGAACCGCTCCGGTGACGCGCTGAGCACCGACATCCCGGAGAACTGCAACAGGGCGTTGTACGGCATCGGGCTGATCCGGCGCAGGCACGAGTACCCGGCGACTGGGTCGAGCCGGCCGCGCACCGTCGCCGCGTTCGTCAGGCAGACTTCGCAGGACTCCTCGCTCCGGGTCTCCGCCAGGCAGCTCTCGATGAGCCCGAGATAGGCCTGCCGATCGTGCCGGAACACGACCGGCGTCTCGTCCGGCGTCGAGACCAGCGGGGGAGCCACCGACGCGGGCACGGGGTGATGTCCGGCCATCTCCCGGATCGTCGAGGCCGTCTCCTGCAACCATCGGGTGTTGTCGGGATCGTCGGCATCGATCGGGTCGAGGGCGATGATGTACCCGCATGTGCATTCGTGGTCGATCACCACGGCACGGTCCGCGAACACCATTGCCGCATCGGGCTGTTCGGACGCGTGCGCGAGTTGGCCCCCTGTGTCCGCCTTGAGCTCGTAGCCGAGGTAACCGACATAGCCGAGACAGAACTCGAACGGCAGGTCGGGCGCGGCCACCGATCTAGCTCGCAGCTGGGTGTCGAGGTAGTCGAACAGCGTGCTGCGGACCGCGTCCACGAACCCGTCCGAGTGCTCCACCCGCACCGTCATCTCCGGGACGCGGTAGGTCACGTACTCGGCGCGCGGACCGGAGCAGTCGCCCATCACGGAGAAGCGACTCTCGGGTTCGCCGGCGGCCGACCGGTCCAGCCAGAAGCTGTTGGGGCCGTCGGCGAACAGACGGGCGTACACGTCCTGCGGATTCGGGACATGGTCTTCCCGCCGCCATCGGACCCGGTAACGGGGGCGGGGCTCCGACGCGGCGGGTGCGGGGTTCGCCGCGGTCGCTGCGGGATTGGCCGTCGGTGACGGCGTCGGGGCCCGCGGACGCCGTCGCCCCGGGCCCCGCACCGCGGTCAGGGAGGCGAAGTTCGCCAGCAGTTCCCGGCCGTACTCGGTGCAGATCGACTCGGGGTGGAACTGCACGCCCCAGAGCGGCAACTCCCGATGCCGCACCGCCATCAGCACCCCGTCGTCGGACCACGCCTGCGGCTCCAGCATCGGGGGTACCTCGTCGATCGCGAGCGAGTGATACCTGACCGCGTGGAACGGCGACGGCAGTCCGGCGAAGAGGCCGCGGCCGTCATGGTGCACGGTGCTGATCCGACCGTGTCGCGGCTCCGGGGCGCGCGTCACCGGACTCCCGAAGAGGTGACACAGGCCCTGATGCCCCAGAACACACCCCGAGCACGGGGAGCCCGCCGTCGGTCAGTGCCCGGGCGCTGATCCCGAAGTCGCGGGCGTAGTCGGGTCGCCCGGGGCCGGGGGAGATCACGACATTGTCGAAAGCATCCGGGTCCACTGACGCCCACGGGGGTGTCGTTGGTGATGACGACCGGCTCCTCGCCGTTGACCTCGCTCAAGAACGCGAAGAGGTTGTAGGTGAACGAGTCGAAGTTGTCGATGAGCAACGTGCGCACGGCGACCACCTCAGCCCACCGTCGAGTCGGTGTCACCGTCCGGCGTCATCTGTGCGGAGTCGACGATCCGGTCTTCCACCCGGCAGGTCTCCGCGATCAACAGATCGTAGAGCTCATGGAGAAAATCGGGTGAGAGATCGTGGTCGAGGGCGAACCGGTGCGCGTGCTCGTGGACCACACCGACGCGTGCGGCTGCATGACGGGGATCGAGTACCTCCGTTTGAGGTGGGCGATGCTCATGCACACCTCGATCCGGGCGCGCACGTCCTCGAGCAGCCGGTCATCGATCCTGTCCAACTGCGCACGCAGAGCGTCGAGATCCCGTTCGGCGAGGTCGATCTCACCTGATCCGGGCCCATGGTTGTGCATTGATCCGTTCACGGCACGACCTCTCGTATCAACCGAGAAAACGGTCGGCCAACTTGAACCGCCGAGGTTCGGCGCCCGGCCCCGACTGGCACTGCGCCGCGGTCCGCGCATGCGGACCGTTCCCCGACTCGGTCCATGGTCGCACCGAGACGGCGTGCGCGGGGGCATTGACGTCACCGGCAGATCACGATTCGTCAACGACCGTGACACTGTGCGGATCATTCCCCGTGCGGGACAAGGAGATTGCGGTCATTTCCGACGAAGGCCGCGAGACGCGTGAACTCCGCAACCCGAACGAGGGGTCTGGGCGGAGCGATCGACTTCAGAGCCTCTCGACCTCGACGAAGACGATGGTCTCGGTGCCGCGGTTCTCGATGCGGTGTTCGACTCCCGCGTTGCGCGTGTAACTCTCGCCGATACGCAGGTGCGCGGCGATCTCCGTGCCGTCGGGTCCGACGGCATACATCGTGTCGTCGACGAGCGGCACGACGACGTAGTCGTGTTCATGACGGTGCATCGGGATGGTTCCGCCCGGTTCGACGGTCCACCGGGTCACCCGGAAACGCCCGTCGTCCTGTTGCACCTCGCCGTGCGAACCCGCGGTCATCTCGCCCTCCATCGTCGCAGTGAGGCGACCGATCCGAAGCCGGTCGCCTCACTGCGACATTACGGCGACGGGAGGGACGGCAGGCTAGCGCCGATCGCCCGTGTCGGCGAGCCAGGCACGGATTTGGCGCAGGCCGTCGACGGTGCTCTGCAGGCCGAGCGCTTGGCTGTGCTTGGCGTCGAGAACCAGGATGCGGTCGTCCCGCACCGCGGGGAGTTGCCGGACGGCGGGGTTGGCCAGTATCGGGGCGAACGACTCCCGGCCGAGTCCGAGCATGTCCACGAGCAGGATCGCGTCGGGCCGTGCGCGGACGACCTGCTCCGGGTCGGCGAAGCCGGTGCGTGACAGTCCGGCGTCGTCGGCGGCGTTGCGTCCACCGGCCCGCGCGACGAGGTCCTGGGTGAACCCCTTGCCCGCGTTGACCATCGGTCGCCCGGCCTGATTGCTCAGGATGAGAACTGACCTGGAAGGCGTGGGGACCGGCCGGATCGCCGTCATGCCGTCGCGGATCGACGACGCGAGCTCGGTGGCCTGTTGCGACGATCCGATGGCCTCGCCGATCGTGGTGATGTCGGTGAGCATCTCCTCGACGCCCTGCCAGGTGTTCGGCAGGGTGACCATCCGGACAGCGGAGTCGGCGAGCAGCGCCGACGTGTC
The DNA here is from genome assembly GCF_900683595.1 of Gordonia paraffinivorans. NCBI lineage: Bacteria > Bacillati > Actinomycetota > Actinomycetes > Mycobacteriales > Gordoniaceae > Gordonia > Gordonia paraffinivorans. The sequence continues at coordinate 41,104 of NZ_CAACYD010000005.1, forward strand.
GGTCTCGCCCTCGTGTCGCGGTGTGACGATGGCGATATCGGGGTCCGCGGCGAGGATTCGCTCGGGGTCGGCGGGTCCGTGCGCGGCGATGGTCGACCCGACTGCGCGCATCACCTCGGGGTGATTGGTCAGCGAGGGGTGCGTCTGGGTGTCGGGGATGAGCACGAGGCGATCGCCGGCGCCGAGCGCAGCGACGGTCTCGGCCACGTCGGGACTGAGTGCGGCGATCCGTTGCGGCGCCGCCTGATCGCTCGCTGTTCCTGCGGTGTGGGTTCCCGAGGTCTCGCCGCCGCACGCGGTGAGCGTCGCGGCGACCGCGACCGCGGCGGCGAGGAACCGAACGGGATTGGCTGTCTTCATCGTCGACCTTTCTGAAGGGTGCCCGGTGTCGCCCGGGTCACAAGCGTTGCGGGAAGGAGAGGTTTGTCGCCGGCCCGGCGATCGAGGACTGTGGCGGCGTGCGGGAAGGCGGTCACACGCAGGCTGCCCGTCACCGGGTCGTGGTCGGTCCGGACCCGGACGCCGTAGACCTGCTCGATGCGCTCCGGGGTGAGGACCTGCACCGGGGTTCCGACTGCGGCGATCCGGCCGGTCTCCATGAGGATCAGCCGATCGCAGAAGCGGGCTGCCAGACCGAGGTCGTGGATGCTGAGGATCGTCGCCGTGGCCGGGCCGGCCGCGGCGTGGGATCGGGCCAGGGCGAGAACCTCGGTCTGGTGTGCCAGGTCGAGAGCGGACACCGGCTCGTCCATCACCAGGACGGGCGCGGATTGGGCCAGGGCGCGTGCGATGTGGACGAGTTGGCATTCGCCACCCGACAGGGCGGTGCCGGGCCGCTCGGCCAGGTGGGCGCAGCCGGCCTGGCGCAGCGCGGAGTCGACGATCCGGTCGGCACGCTCCGAAGTCTCGTTCACGCGAGCTCCGAGCCCGACGATCTCCCGGACGGTGAGACCGAAGGCGAGTCGGGCCTGCTGGGGCACGAAGGCGACGTGCCGGGCGCGCACATGGGGGCGTGCTCCCGCCAGTTCGACGTCCCGACACCGGATCGAACCGCGCGTGACCGTGCGCCCGGCGGCGATCGCCGACAACAGCGTCGACTTCCCGGAGCCGTTGGGGCCGACGATGCCGACGACACTGCCGGGCTCGACGTCGAAACAGATCGCGTCGAGGACGCGGCGCGGAGTGCGTCCCCGCGATCGGCGGACGACGCAGAGGTCCCGGACCGACAGGACGGCGCTCATGCGGCGCCTGCCTGGTGACTGCCGGAGCGGAGCACCAGCCATGCGAACACCGGGGAGCCCACGAGTGCCGCGACCGTGCCGGTCTGCAGAACCACGGGATCGAACAACATCCGCGCGGCGAGGTCGGTGAGGATCAGGAAGATCGCCCCGCTGAGCATCGACGCGGGCAACAGGATGCGGTGTCGGGTGCCGAGCACCAGACGCACCGCGTGGGGCACCACGAGTCCGACGAACGCGATCACGCCGGTCACGGCTACGGCGGCGCCGGTCACCAGCGCTCCGGCGAGCAGGAGTACCAGCTGTTCGCGATGCACGTCGACCCCCATGCTGGTCGCGGTCGGCTCGCCGAGCAGGAGGGCGTCGAGCACCCGGTGCCGGGAGACGAGGACCGCGGCGCCGAGCAAGATCGGCGGCAGGCTCAGCCACACGTCGGTCCACGTCCGCGAGGTGAGATCGCCGTTCACCCAGAACATCACCGACCGCACCGCGGAGTCGGTCGGGGCGTTGGCGACCAGCGCCGCCGTCACCGCCGAGCAGAACGAGCCGACGGTGATGCCGACGAGCACGAAGGTCACGGGGGACGCGTCGGCGCGCATCCGGGCCACGAGCAACAGGGACAGAGCTGCGACGGCGGCGCCGGCGAACGCGCCGAGGGGCACCGACGCGCTGCCGAGAACCGTTGTGCCCGAGACCAGCACGGCCACCGCGCCGACGGCGGCCCCCGACGCGACACCGGTGATGCCGGGGTCGGCGAGCGGATTCCGGAAGACGGCCTGCATCACCGCACCCACACCCGCGAGTGCGGCGCCGACGACCCCGGCCACCACGACCCTGGGGGCGCGGACGTCCCGCACGAGCGGCGAGTCCGGCGAGTCGGCGTCGACGAGTGCGTGCAGGACCTCCCACCAACCGAGCGTGACGGGGCCGATGGAGACGCCGGCGATCATCACGGCGACGAGCAACACGCCCGCCGCGGCCATCGGCCACCACGCAAATCGCCTGGGGCGCACCGACGACGAGGTCGAGACCCGGGTCTCGACGAGGGGTTCTGGGGGTGCCACAGCGGTCATGCCTTTCGTGCGTATACTCCGAATCCGTCCAAACGATAACAGTAATCATTTTCAATAAGGAAGTCGCGATGGGTTTCCCGATCGACCGGCGGGTTCGACGTCTCACCGTGGTGAGCGTCGGACTCGCCTGGTGGAGCGTCGTCATGACCTGCGTCATCTACCTCGCGCTCGGCGAACTGGTCGTCGACCCGGGGTCGGGGAACCGGTGGGGAGTCCTGGCAGCGGCGAGCAGCGCGCTCGTCGTCGCGGTCGCATCGATCCCGCTCGTCGACGACCGGGCGGCTCGCCTCGTCGAAGTCGCGGTCCGCCGCGCACTCTTGCGGCGCATCTACGGCGCCGACACCCTCGTCGCGCGTTCGGAGTTGCCGGCCGCCGGGCGCCTGGTGTCCGCCGCGACCGACGGAGCCGACAAGATCGCCGCTCTGCGTGGGGGTTTCGTGGCGACGATCATCGGCGCGGTCACCACCCCGCTCGTCGTTCTCGTGGTGATCGGATTGACGATCGGCTGGCGGGTCGCCGGATTGTTGTTCGTTCTCCTGCTGCTCGCACCGCCGGTCGTCGGCGGCCTCCAGCGCCTGTTCCAGCGGTCATCGGATCGTCACCGCGAACGATCGCGGCGGCTCGCCGCAGAGTTCCTCGACGCGTTGCGCGGTCTGCGCACGGTGTCGCTGTACGGGCGGGTCGACGACCACGCGGCACATCTCGCCGCAGCGAGCGAGTCCCAGCGTCGCAGCGTGATGCGTCTGCTGCTGGGCAATCAGGCGATCCTCTTCGTCACCGATGTCGTCGTCTACGGAGGGCTGGTCGGAGCCGCAACGGCCACGGCGGTCCACCTGGGTTCCACAGGGCAGCTCGACGCGCCCCGCGCAGTCGCACTCGTCCTGCTCGCGGTCCTGCTGACCAAGCCCCTCGACCACATCGGCCAGTTCTTCTACATCGGCATGACCGGCGTCGCCGCCGAGATGGAGGTCGCGGGATTATTGCCGGCCGAGCCCGCGCAGAAGTCGGCGCCCGAGGGTGCGTCCGCGCGGTCGGACGCGGTGTCGTGCGGTGTCATCGACGTCGACTTCGCCTATCCCGACCGTGAACCGACGCTGATCGGCTTCACCCTGCAGGTCGGTGCCGGCGAGATCGTGGCGCTGACCGGGCCGTCGGGTTCGGGCAAATCGACGGTGCTCGCCATGCTCGCCGGGGACCTCGTGCCCGATCGGGGACGCGTCGAGTTCGGCGGTGCGCCGGCTCATGGCCGCGCACACGTGGCGATCGTTCACCAGCAGACACACCTGTTCGCCGGCACCATTGCCGACAACCTCCGGCTGGCCCGTCCGGACGCATCCGAGGCCGAGTTGTGGACGGCGTTGCGCGGGGCGCGGCTCGCCGACGAGATCGCCGCACTGCCCCGACGTCTCGACACCGAGGTGGGGGAGTTCGGAACGGCCCTGTCCGGCGGTCAGGCCCAACGACTGTCGCTGGCCCGTGCGCTGCTGCGCGATGCGCCGGTGCTGATCCTCGACGAGGCGACCAGCCACGTCGACCCACGCTCGGAGGAACTCATCGCGGAGACGATCGCCTCGCTGGCGGGGCGGAAGACCGTCGTTCTCGCGACGCACTCGCCGCGCCTGGCCGCACTTGCCCACCGCGCCGTCGACATCGGCAGTACGAGCCGACACCCGACCGAGTCCGTGATGGACGACGTCGAGATGAACCGTGAAACCGAGACGATCAGGAGAGTACGGCGATGACCGAGCACCCACTTCCGGACGGGCGGGCATCGCAGACCCGCTGGCTGCTGTCCTTCGGCCGACCTGTGCTGTGGCCCTTGCTGATCTCCATCGCATGCCGGGTCGCGGAACTGGCTGCCGGGGCGGCATTGCTGGGATACGCCGCCCACGCGGCGGTGTCGGCGGTGACCACGGGTTCGGGGTCGGCGGTCTCGGTCCTGCTGGTCGTTCTCACCCTCGCCGCGATCAGGGGAGTGTTCCACTACCTCGAGCATTACACCGGGCACTGGGTCGCTTTCCGGGTCCTCGCGATGATGCGGGTGTTCTTCTACCGCCGGCTGGCGGCGCTCGCGCCCGCGATCACCTACCGGCACCGCACCGGCGATCTGTTGGGTCGGGTGACCCGGGACATCGACCGACTCGAGGTGTTCTTCGCGCACACGGTGGTTCCGGCGATCGCCGCTGTGGTGATGCCGTCGGGAGTCCTGCTGTGGCTCATCGTGATCGGCTACCCCGGCGTCGCGCTTGCTGTCGGTGTGTCCGTCGTGGTGCTCGGGGCCGGTGTTCCGTTCGTCGGGCGAAGGCGGGTGGGACGCAACGAGGCGGCGATCGTCGCGCACCTCGGAACGGTGTCGGCGCACCTGGCGGATTCGATCGCGGGTCTCCGCGAGATCAGTGCCTTCGGCGCTGCCCCGGAACGGATGCGGACACTCGACCGCGTCGAGCGCGACCTGGCCGTCCGTCGTCGGGTGGTCGCGAGGTGGTCGGCGGCCCGGGTCGCGCTGACCAGGGCGTGTCAGGTGGGTGCTCTCGCCGCCGTGGTGGTGACCGCGCACGCCGGTGGCGCCGATGCGGCGACGATCGCGGCGATGGTGGCCGTCATGTTCGCGACCTTCCCCGCTCTCGAGGCAGTGGACGCGTTCGCCGCGCTCCTCGGCAGTACGACGTCGTCACTGCGTCGGATACGAGAGATCGCCGATGGGACATCGGACACTCCGGGCCCGTCGACGGCCGATGCCTGGCACCCGCCGGAATCTGCCCCCGAGATCCGTTTCGACGGTGTGGCATTCGCGCATCCGGGTCGACCCGGTCGCCGCGTTCTCGACCGCGTGGACCTGACGCTGCCCGCGGGCGGGTTCGTCGGCGTCGTCGGTCCCACGGGCAGCGGGAAGTCCACGCTCGGCGCGCTCGCCGCCCGGATCTGGGATCCCGTTGTGGGCCGGGTGCTCTGGGACGGGCACGATCTGCGACACATCCCGGTCGACGTTCTCCGTGACCGCGTCACCGTCGTCGACCAGGACCCCTACCTGCTGCCGACGTCGATCGCCGCCAACCTCCGACTCGGCGCCCCGGAGGCGACCGACGAGCGCCTGTGGGAAGCCCTGCACGCCGTCGATCTCGACACCTTCGTCCGCGCGATGCCGGACGGCCTGGACACGGCGATCTCCGACCGGACCCTGTCGGGCGGTCAACGGCAACGCCTGGCCCTGGCCCGGGCGATCCTCCATGACGGCGCCGTCATCGTCGTCGACGAGGGGACCGGTCAGCTCGACGCCGCCACCGAGGCCCGGGTGGTCGCTCGGTTACGCCGCGAATGGGCAGGGCGCACGGTCCTGTGGATCACCCACCGCGAGTCGACACTCGACCGGTGTGACATGGTCTGTCGCGTGCGGGACGGGCAGGTGATCGTGGAGGAGTCCACCGCGAGCGCGTGCTGAGCGGCGCAGCTCATCTGCGGCCGTGCCGCACGTACCCGTACATCGCGGCGCGGTAGCCGCGCGTGTAGCTGGGCTCGTCGTCGTCCGGGTCCGGAGGACTGTCGAGGACCTTGGTCGCCAGCCGCATGCGCCAGGGGAGCGGAAGCGCGCAGAGTTCGGCCTCGGCGTCCTCGAAACCCTTCTGGAACAGGTCGGCGTCGAGATGTGCGTCGAGTTCCGCGTCGTAGATGGGGAACGACGTGGGCAGTCGGGTGACGACGCCGTAGGGCGTCACGATGTCGAGATCGGGGAGGTCTTCGCCGTGGTCCTTCACCGCACGGACCGCCTTTCGGCGAGGGTCCGGTAGAGCGTGGCGCGACTGACCCCCAGGGCCTCGGCGATGCGCGAGACCGACTCGCCGGCCGCGCGCATCTGCTCGGCCCGCAGAACCTGGTCGTCGTCGAGCACTCGCGGGCGGCCGATGTTCGACGCGGGCCGCGAGTGCGTACCTGTCCGCGACCGTGTGTGCGTCGGGCGGGCGGTGGTGTCGTCGTCGAGTTCGGCCAGCGATGCGAGGACCCCGACGATCATGGCGCCTGCCGGATCGTCGGTGTCGATGCCCTCCCGCAACGAGCGCAGGCCGATACGGCGAGACGCGAGTTCGCGTGCAACCGCCATGACCTCCCGTACATTCCGGCCGAGCCTGTCCATCCCGACGACCACCGTGGTGTCGCCCGGACGAGCGTAGTCGAGGAGTGCGGTCATCCCCGGACGGCGGTCCGCCGTGCGTGCCCGGTCGGCCGCATCGGTGTAGATCCGTCCGGGATCGACCCCGGCCTCGGTGAGGGCATCGATCTGTGGTCCGAGGGGATGAGCCCCCGGTGTCTCCCGCGCGTATCCGAGGGCCATCTTCGGTGCGCCACCTGTCGCGTCTGCTGTCACGATCGGAACACTATCTCAAAACTCTCGTAATGGTTCCGAGACGCGCCGATAGGTTTCGAGACTCGGTTGGTTTGTCGTGTTTGGTGGCAAGGCGAATCACGTCTGGTGTCTCAAAATAGGGTCTCGTTATGTTTTGCGACGCGCGGTGAATTTCGAGACTCTGCGGCAGCTCGGGGCCGTGTGTCCCGGTTGCGTGGGTGATGGGGTCTATGCGCTGGCTCGGGTCGTCTGCCGGGCGGGGGGCGATCGGCTTGGGCCGACTGTGGCGGGGTTCGTCGGACCGGTATGCGTCTGGGTGTGTGTCACCGCCCGGCCTTGCTGTGGTGGTTGCTCGGCGGCGGGGTGCGCTCCGGGCGTCATGAGCATGGTGTTGTCGAGCGAAGTCTTTCCGGTGTGGATGGGATCTCCAGGTGCCGCAATGGCTTTCGAGCTCACGCGCCTTGTGGGAAAGTTGTGCGAAGTCGGAGTGTGATGTATCGGGTCTTCGGTGACAGTTCTGTGTCAGGACTTCGGTGACGGTCTGGTCTTCGTGGGGCGTGGGCCGCGGGGTTGTCGGTTGCCGACGTAGCGAACTCCGGAAGCGGGTCGAGGGTGTTCGACTACGACCTCTCCATCGGTGTTCGCGATGAGATCGCGCTGTCGTCGGCGACGACGAGGACCTGGTCGAAGGCGTGGTCCACATCGACCATGTAGGTGACTGAGTCCACGCTGATGGTGCCGGAAGTGCTGACAGTCCTGACCAGGACGCCCTCGGGTAGATCGGCGGTTGGGCGCGGCGCGGGCGGGCGCGATGTAGGCCGATTGAACAGTGATCCACCGGCTATCGGGTGTGGCGCATGGGCTTTCGGTGTGGCTTGCCACGCGGCCAGTGGCGTGACGCGCCCTGGCAGGCCCTGGTGAGGCCGTTGGGTGTTGTAGATGTGATCGAACGCATCAACCTGGGCCTGCAGCTCGGCCAGGGTGTCAGCCAATGGCTGCTTGTCCAGATACCGGAACAACGTCTGATGGAATCGCTCGTTCTTTCCCTGCGTGGTCGGCTTGTAGGGCTTGCCGGTGATCGTTTCCACCCCGAGCACGCGGACGTGCTCGATGGGCTGACCGAGACGGCCGCGCCGCGAGGGGTTGAGCGCGGGCCCATTGTCGGTGAGGAGTCGTTGAGGTACTCCGTGGGCGGTCACTGCCTTGTCGAACACGACGATCGCAGCCTCAGCCGTTTCGCCCGCGGCCACATGTGAGCCCACGGCGTAGCGAGAGTGATCGTCGATGAGCTGCAGGATGACGCACCTGCGTCCACCGGTCAGGACGTACTCGGTGCCATCGAGTTGCCAGCACGCATTCGGCGCCGGGTAGACGAACCTCCGCCACGCCGAGCGGGGCTTCTTCTTTGGCTCACAGCGAGCGACACCGGCTTCGCGGAAGATCCGGGCCAGCGAGGCCGTTGAGGGCACCTGAGTCAACCCCATCGACTGCATCTTGTCGTGCACGCTGATCGGCCCGTGATCCAGACCTGAGGCTTCCAGAGCGGCGCGCACGGCCACCGCCTGCGCTTTGACCTCGTCATTGAGCGCTGACGGGCTCGACTTCGGGCGGCGGGTGCGGGGTTCCAGGTCCGCCGACGGCCCATCCGCTCGTGCTCGTTTACGCAACTCGTAGAACGACTTCCGCGAAATCCCGTGTTCGCGCAGAATGTCGAGACCGCTCCGCGGGGTGCATCATCAGGCCACTGCGAGATCGCCAGCCGCACGACAGGATCGATAGGTTCGTTAACTACCACCGCCTGAGCGTCGAGTGCTTGCAGTGTGAACCGAAGGCCAGGGTGCCGGCTTGGCTGGAGCCCATCGGGCGTGTCGTGCCCGCTAAACGGAAGCGACGCCTTGTCGCGTGCATCGACGTAGGTCAATATTGACGAGTGTCAAATAAGAATCTTCTGCTGCCACCGGGCCGCGGCCTCAGTGGTGACCAGACCGGGGCTGTCACCCCACTGTTGAAGGCGCTTGCGGACCCGGTTCGGTTGCGGTTGTTGTCGGAGGTTGCCGCGCATCCGGGAGGCGAAGCCTGCGTGTGCGACATTTCCGGACCCTTCGAGCTGTCGCAGCCGACGATCTCACATCACCTGAAGGTGCTGCGCGAAGCGGGCTTGGTGACCAGTGAGCGCCGCGCGACGTGGGTGTACTACCGGGTGAACGCTGAAGCGCTGCAGCAACTGTCGGACCTGCTGGACGATCTCGCCACGGTCGTGGGGGAAACACGCTCGTGTGAGGTGGGCCAGTGACCGCCCCCGACACCGCGGTCGCGGGCAAGCTGTCGATGCTGGACCGATTCCTGCCGGTGTGGATCGGCGCCGCGATGGTCGCCGGCCTGCTGCTGGGCCGCAACGTTCCCGGCCTGGGAGACGCCCTGGCGGCCGTGGAGATCGACGGCATCTCGCTGCCGATCGCTCTCGGACTGCTGATCATGATGTATCCGGTGCTGGCGAAGGTGCGCTACGACCGACTCGACTCGGTCACCGGCGATCGTCGCCTGCTGCTGGGATCGCTGCTGCTGAACTGGATCGTCGGACCCGCGTTGATGTTCGCGCTGGCCTGGCTTCTGCTCCCCGACCTACCGGAGTACCGGACCGGGCTGATCATCGTCGGTCTGGCGCGCTGTATCGCGATGGTCATCATCTGGAACGACCTGGCGTGCGGCGACCGTGAAGCCGCTGCCGTCCTCGTCGCACTGAACTCGGTGTTCCAGGTGATCATGTTCGCCGTGCTGGGCTGGTTCTACCTCTCGGTGCTACCCGGATGGCTCGGCCTGGAACAGACGACCATCGACACCTCGCCGTGGCAGATCGCGAAGTCGGTGCTGATCTTCCTCGGAATCCCGCTGGTTGCCGGCTATCTCACCCGCCGCATCGGTGAACGGGCCAGAGGCCGCGAATGGTACGAGTCCTCGTTCCTCCCGCGATTGGGGCCGTGGGCCCTCTACGGTCTGCTGTTCACCATCGTCATCCTGTTCGCCTTGCAGGGGGAGCAGATCACCTCTCACCCGTGGGACGTCGTGCGGATCGCGCTGCCGCTGCTGATCTACTTCGCGGTGATGTGGGGTGGCGGATTCGTCCTCGGCGCCGTGATGGGGCTGGGTTACGCACGGACCACCACGCTGGCGTTCACCGCTGCCGGCAACAACTTCGAGCTCGCCATCGCCGTTGCGATCGCGACCTATGGTGCGACCTCCGGTCAGGCTCTTGCCGGAGTCATCGGCCCACTCATCGAGGTGCCCGTCCTCGTCGCGCTGGTCTATGTGTCTCTGGCGTTGCGGAAACGCTTCACCAGTCCGACGACCGCCTCCAGCCCAGATGTGTCGAAGGAGCCTGTTCGCGATGTCTGAGAATGTGTTGGACGAACAGCTGAGTCGCGGCGAACACCGCGCCCAACCCGAGCTGCTGATGCCGCATACCGTGCTCGCCCGTACCGCAGCTGACTTGGCCGCCAAGTACGAGGGGGTGGTGTCTCGACAGACGGTGGAACGCTGTGTTTTCGAGTCCTGCACCGCGTTACGGCGCACCTCCCGGGTGCATGCGCATCTGACGACCTTGGCGGGCCGGTTCGCTGCCGATCGGTTACGCGCCCTAGCGCAGGCTGAGGGGGCGGTACCCAAGGATGTGCCCGAAGTCCTGTTCATCTGCGTGCAGAACGCCGGCCGCTCGCAGATGGCTGCCGGATTGATGACCCACCACGCCACAGGTCGGGTACATGTGCGCTCGGCCGGATTGGTGCCGGCTCATTCGATCAACCCGACCGTCGTCGAAGCGATGTCAGAAATTGGCGTCGACCTGGGTACCGAGTACCCCAAACCACTCACCGACGATGTGGTCGCCGCCGCTGACGTGGTGGTGTCGATGGGCTGCGGCGACGCGTGCCCGATCTATCCCGGCAAGCGGTATCTCGATTGGACGGTCTCCGATCCTGAAGGCCGTCCACTTGGCGAGGTTCGCGCGATCCGCGATGACCTTGACGCCCGGGTTCGTGAGCTCCTTGCCGAGCTCACGGCCAACCATCTGTGACTTTCCGAGCATTCCTCCACAGCTGAAAGGGACTGTGTCTCATGTCTTCCTCTCGACCTAGCGTGCTGTTCGTGTGCGTCCACAATGCCGGCCGCTCACAGATGGCTGCGGGGTTCCTCACCGCGCTCAGCCAGGGCAGTGTCGAGGTCCGCTCCGCCGGATCTGCGCCCGCCGACTCGATCAATCCAGCCGCGGTCGAGGCGATGGCTGAAGTCGGTATCGACATCTCGGCACAGTCACCCAAGGTCCTCACCCCCGACACCGTCGAATCCTCCGATGTGGTGATCACCATGGGCTGTGGCGATGCATGCCCAGTATTCCCCGGCGTCAGCTACCGCGACTGGGCCCTCGACGACCCCGCCGGCCAAGGCATCGACGCGGTCCGCCCGATCCGCGATCAGATCCGCGCACTGGTCGCGGACCTCCTCGACGAACTGCTCCCCGCTAACCAGCAGGTCGGCCAGTGAGCACACCACCGCAGGTGCTGTTCGTGTGCGTGTCCAACCGCGGCAAATCGGTGATGGCCGAACACCTCACACCGACAGTCACCGACCGGATCACCCCGTCCTCGGCCGGCACCAGCGCGAAAATCGGCGGCCAGGTCAACGAGCTGTCCGCCCAGGCGCTCGCCGAAGTCGGCGCCACCGTGGACGGGCATCAGCCGCGGCAACTCACCGACGGACTGATGCAAACTGCAGATCTCGTCGTGGTGGTCGGCACCGCCGACGTCACCCCACCCGACGGCGTCGCCCTCGAAGTGTGGAACACCGACGAACCCTCCGAACGGGGCATCGACGGTATCGAACGGATGCGACTAATCCGCGACGACATCACCAACCGGATCCGCGCCCTCGCCGACCGCATCGCGCGGTAGGCGAGAGCGCAAGCCACGACCCCTCAGCAGCAAGCAGTGCGCACCTCAGCCGGTTCGGCGGCGCTGCCACCGCAGCACACCGAACCCTGCTCGACGTCATCGTTGGCGTTCTGCTCCAACAGTTTCGGGCTGGTCCCGAACGTGTCGGAGTCGGCGAGCACGGTGTAGACCTCCCACTTCTCGTTCGCCGGTCCGGTCACCCAGACCTTGTCCTGCGTTGCGAAACAGCAGGTGGAGTTGATCTCCTCCTGGGTGAATAGGCCCTCCCCGGACAGCCTGGCGATCTCGGCGTGCACCTTCTCGCTCGATTCGACCTCGACGCCGAGGTGGTTGATCGTGCCGCCCTGGCCGGGGTTCTCTAGCAGCACCAGTTTCAGGGGCGGCTCGACGATCGCGAAGTTGGCGTATCCCGGCTTGCGTTTGGCCGGGGTGGTGTTGAACAGCTTGGAGTAGAACTCGATCGCGGTATCGAGATCATCGACGTTGAGCGCGAGCTGCATACGGGACATGACCATCACCTTCACCTGTGAGACATATATCGAACTACTGACACATGCAGGGTGCCACCTTTTCGACATATGTCAAGTAGGGGCGTACGATCTGGTCATGCCGAAGCCCTTGCCGATGGTCGACATCAGCGCCCCGATCTGCTGCGCACCGGTATCCGCGGCTCCGCTCGATGACGACACCGCCCTAGAAATCGCTCTGCGACTCAAGGCCCTGGCCGATCCGGTCCGGATCAAACTCGTCTCAATCCTGCTCGCCGACAACGGGAACGGAATCTGCACCTGCGACCTCGCGACCGCGGTCGGCCTCACCGAGGCCACCACGAGCCACCACCTGGGGCAGCTCCGCAAGGCCGGCATGGTCGCACCTGACCGACGAGGGGTGAACGTCTACTACCGCGCACGGCCAGAGTCGTTGGAAGCGCTACGCAGCGTTCTCAGCGCCACCACAGGGTGCTGCTGAACCGTCGCAGGCGCGGTCAGTTGAGCACCTGCGTCAGGCTCCCCCTCGTCGGCAACCGCGCCACGCAACGCACATAGCGTTGCGTGGCGGACACCAATGAAAGTGTCACCACCTAGACCCCTCAAACTGTCACCGATGTCTTGATGCGAAAGTGTCACCGATGTCCTGCGAGATGACATGTGCGAAGTCGGGGGTGGGGTAGAATCGAACATACATTCGATCAGCGGACTGTGGGGGTGATCGTCATGACCGAGACAACATCGGTCGACGCTCCTTGTGATGCTGTGGCGATCGTCGACGAGATCCACCGGCTCTGCGCCGCGCTGCAGCGGGCTGAGCTTTCGACGTTGACCGATGCGCAGGTGGAGTATGTGGCCGCCGAAACCGAGCGCGCGAGAAACCGTTTGGCGTTCGCCGGTGATCAGCAGGTGGTGGAGGTCGCCGCCCGCGATCTGCCGCGTAAGACCGGCCGGCGCAACATCCTGGCCTACATGCACGATGTGCTGCGGATGACCCGGCCGGGCCGGCGTCGGACCCGCGTGCAGGCCATCGCGACGTTCATCGACCTCACCGGCCAACCCCTCGAACCCGAAAACCCGACACTGGCTGCAGCATTCGCCGACGGACGCGTCGGCCCCGATCACGTCCACGCGGTGATGGACGTGCTCGATCAGATCCCCACCGCAATAGCCCATGACGTGACGGCTGCTGCCGAACGGACGATGGCCGAGTACGCGACCTGGATGACACCACCGGAGATCGAGCGTGCCGGCGCCCGCCTGCTGGCACACCTCGACCCCGACGGGGTCTTGACCGACCTCGAGGACCGCAGACGACGCCGCAAGCTCTGGATCAACCGGCAACGCGCTGATGGCACATCGAAACTCACCGCCACCCTCACCCCAGAACTGCGCGCACGCCTGGCGACGTTCTTGGATGTGTGGGCGCGCCCCGGGATGAACAACCCCAACGACCCCGACTCACCGACCGGGGCGATCCAGGACGCCGACCCCGAGCGGCTGGAAGCCGCTGCGCAACGGGATCTGCGTACCCCGGCACAGATACAGCACGACGCCCTCAATGCACTGCTGCAAGCGGTGTTCGACGACGGGTTGCTCGGCAAAACTCATCGGGGGTTGCCCATCCAGTTGATCGTCAAAGCCGACCTGGCAGATCTGCAGCGTGCGGCCGGGCTGGCGGCCACCGCCGATGGCACCCTCATCGACATCGAGGGCCTGATCTCCATGGCCGGCCGGGTGGAGCCGTGGCTGGCGATTTTCGTCGATGCCACCGCCGCACCGCTGTATCTCGGACGCGGCAAGCGTCTGGCGTCGATGGAACAACGCCTGGCGTCCTTCGCCCGTCCCGGCGGCGACACCTGCTCCGCGCCCGGTTGCGATGTGCCCGCAACGCGTGTGGAGATGCACCACGCCCATACCGACTGGGGTGACGGTGGTGGCACCGACATCGACAACCTCGCCCCAGCCTGCACCCGCCATCACCACATGATCGGCAACCGCCCCGGCGACTACACCACCCGCATGATCGGCAGCGGACCCGACGCCGGGCGCTGCACCTGGCAACTCAACACCGCACCCGGCACACCACCCCGACGCCCACGGATCAACCGAAAACCCGACATCGGCCACCGATTCCGACACATCCTCACCGAGACCCGCAACAACATCCACCCCACACCTGACAAGCCCGACCAGCGCAGGGCACCCGACCAACACGGACAACCCGAACCCGGGCCGCCCGACGATCCGCCACACCCACCACGGTTCCACTACACCGACCTGCACAACGCCACACCGGCCGAACTCGCGCTCTACGCAGCGCTACTCGACCACGCCTACCCGAACTGAGGCGCCGTCGGCGGTATCGCCGACGAGGGGAGCTCGACGGAGGGCGCAGGGAATAGGCGCAGGCTGAGGGTTGTTGAGCCGACCATGACCGCCAAAGCTGAGTTGAGCCCCGAGGGCTGGGTCCGCGAACAGACCGAGAAGATCCTGGAACAGGGCACCACCGAAGGTGTCGAAGTGATGGGACGCCCCATCGTCCTGTTCACCACCACGGGTGCCAAGTCCGGCAAGAAGCGCTATGTCCCGCTGATGCGCGTGGAGGAGAACGGCAAGTACGCCATGGTCGCCTCCAAGGGCGGCGCCCCCGAGCATCCGGCGTGGTACTACAACGTGAAGGCGAACCCTCAGGTCACCGTCCAGGACGGCACGGAGGCCAAAGAGCTGACCGCACGTGAGGTGAGCGGTGAGGAGCGGGCCCACTGGTGGAAGCTCGCCGTCGAGGCGTTCCCGCCGTATGCCGAGTACCAGACCAAGACCGATCGAGAGATCCCGGTGTTCGTTCTCGAATGATTCTTCTGCAGCCCGCAGGCATCAGAGCCCCCGACGTGAACGTCGGGGGCTCTGATGTCGAAGGCGGGATTCTCAGGCGAACCGAATGTTCATCGTCGCCAGTCCGAAGACCTTACGACCGCCGGACTTGGCCGTGATGATGACGACACCGGTGCGGGTCTCCGGATCCAGCGACTTGATGCGTCCGCTGAACTCGATCTCGCCGCCGGCGTCGGCAGACACCGGCACGGTCTGCGACAGGCGCACCGCGTAGCGGGTCACCGCACCCGGATCCCCGGTCCACGACGACACGAACGCCGCCCCGAGACCCATCGTCAGCATGCCGTGTGCGATGACGTCGGGAAGGCCCGCGAGCTTGGCGACGGCCTCATCCCAGTGGATGGGGTTGGCGTCGCCGGCGACGCCGCCGTAGTTGACCAGGTCGCCGCGGGAGATCCGCGCGGTGTGGACGGGAAGCTCGTCGCCCACCGACAGCTCGTCGAAGGAACGGGCGCCCGATGCGCGGGCCGCGCCGTCGGCGACGCGGACCTCACCCTCCGGGCGGACCGTCTTCTCGTACAGTTCCGGGTTGGGGTCGTGGCTGAAGATGTTGACGTCGTGCATCATCACCTTGCGCACCGCCGCGCCGAGTTCGGGGTCGACCTCTTCGGCCGTCACGCCGACGACGGTGGTGTGCATCGTGTGCACTTTCTCACCCCGCGCGTCGGTCAGGGTGTTGGTGACGGTGATCAGTTCGCGACCGGCGACCTTGCGCACGCTTGACAGTTCGACGTCGGTCACCAGCTCGTCCCCGGCGACGATGGGCCGATGCTGCTCGAACACCTGCTCGGTCTGAACGTAGGTGTCGTAGCCGACGATCACGGACTCGAACAATTCACGGTTGGCGACCATCGCCGGGATCGACGTGAAGGTCAGCGGTGCGACCACTCCCGGATAACCAAGCGCTGCTGCTGCTTCCGGCTCCCAGTGCGCAGGATGGTAGTCCTGGACCGCGCGGGCGTACTCACGTACCTTCTCGCGGCCCACCTGGTAGGCGCCGTCGAGAACGTAGTAATGGCCGACGCGGGTCTCGAGATCGGGTGCCTCGGCGGTCGGCGCTTCTGCGATGGTCGGGGGTTCCGTCATTCCGTCCACGCTAATCGGGTGCCGTCTGCCGGCAAAACCCGAGGTCGGGTTCTCGTCACACACCTGACCCGGATCGACGGTCAGCGCCGGAGGCCCTTGCCGTGGGCGAACTCGGCGGGCCGCCCCGACGACTGCCATCGGTGCCAGTTCTCCCGGTGCCGACACATCAGCCTCTCGTGGAAGCGCCGGAAACCGGGAGACACCCGACGCAGGGTTTCGACGGCCATCATCAGCGGCCACCGGAGGACGATCAGCGCGATGCCCGGCAGCGGATTGGGCATGCGATAGCGGAAGCGCGTGGTGGGCACCATGTAGATCGTCGAGTACGCGGCGTACATCATCGCGTTGTACCGGCCGCGGAGGCGTTCGAGGCCCCTCGCGTCCGCGCTGGCGAAGGCGGCGGGGAAGGACTCGATCAACTCCTTGCCGTCGTCGCCCGCGTCCTGGCTGCGGGTCGACATGACGAAGGTGAGCAGGCGCAGCGAGTCGCCGATGGTCTCCGGATACCACTGGGTCCGGACGCCGAGCAGATACCCGAGGTACTTCTGGTAGTGGAACAGCACCCGGATCTCGCGGGGTGTCGTCTGGACGCCGGTGAGCCACAGCGCCAGGGCCGGGACGATGCTCCCGCCGAGCAGTGTCAGGAGCTGGTACGACTGGCTGATCGGTTCGCCCCAGCGTTCGCGATCCCATTCGGGATGTCCGGCCACGGTGCGACGAACCCACACGTGCATCACGCGCACACGCATCGCGGTGGCCCGCCCTTCCGACCCGGGTGTGAGCAGCGCACCCGGCTGCGAGACGTCGATCCAGAACCTGGCGGTCTCCAGGAAGCGGCGCAGCGCGTTGTCCCCGGCATAGCCGCCGGCCAGCGACAGGGGCTTGGCGACGGCGGCCTCGGTGTACATCTCCAGCGTCTCCCCGCCGGCCACGCTGAACAGGAAGGTTCCCCAGCGACGCCAGATCTCCTCGCCCTCGGCGATCAGTTGCGGGTCCACCCAGTCCGGCACCGTCTCGAACTCCCGGAACAGCTCGACCAGCGCCGGCGGCGGGTTCTCGATGCTGTCCAGACCGTCGGTCAGCGCCTTGTCCAGCAGCGCCCGGGCCGCTTCGGGTCCGAGCGAGCCGTAGACCTCGTCGACGAACCGCTCGGCGACCGGGTCGGTGCGGAACATGTCCTCGGCGAAGGTGCGCAGATGTTCCGGCTCCGGGAACAGATCCTTGCCGGTGATCTTTCGGGCCGCGGCGCGCACGGCTGTCAGTGTGCGGCTCGACATCGCGGCGTCGTAGGCGACGGCCGTGGGGAACGCGGGTGCGCCGGAACCCGTGCCGTCCTGACTCGACAGCGTGCTGGACACGGTTACCCCCATCGGTGACATCCACCCCGTCGGTGGAATGAGACGAATTGCTTCATGCGTATCACTACCGCATGGGGTGCGCACCCACCCATCGGGCTCGTGCGAGCGTCTCTTCGACCGCGATCAGTCGAACAACCGGCGGAACACGTTGGTCTCGGCCAGGTCGATGATCTCGTCGCCGCGCCCGGACAGCACGGTCCGCAGCGTGTAGAGCGTGAAACCCTTGGCCTGTGCGGCCGTGACCGTCGGAGGGATCGACAGCTCCTGGCGCGCGGTCGTCACGTCGAGCAGTGCCGGCCCGTCGTGTGCGAGGAGGTCGTCGATCGCCGAGGGCAGGTCGTCGGGGCGTTCCACCCTGCGTCCGTGGATGCCCACGGCTTCGGCGAGCCGCGCGAAATCGGGGTTCTCCAGATCGGTTCCGTAGTTGACGAATCCGGCGGCCTTCATCTCGACCTCGACGAAGTTCAGCGACGAGTTGTCGAACACGACGATCTTCACCGGCAACCTGTTCTGGGTGATCGTCAGCAACTCGCCGACGAGCATCGCGAGGCCGCCGTCGCCGGCCAGGGCGATCACCTGACGGCCGGGGAACGCCGACTGGGCGCCGATGGCCTGCGACACCGCGTTGGCCATCGAGCCGTGCGTGAACGACCCGATGAGGCGGCGCCGGCCGTTCATGGTGAGGTAGCGCGCGGCCCAGACGACGGGGGAGCCGACATCGGGGATGAAAACGGCATCGTCACTTGCCTTCTCGCTGATCAGCCTCGTCAGGTACTGCGGGTGGATCGGGGTCCGGTTGCGGTCGTTGTCGGCGAGTTCGTCGAGGCGCCGCCGCGCTTTGCGGTAGTGCGCGAGCGACGCCTCGAGGTGTTCGGGATCGCGGCCGCCGGTGATGAGGGGCAACAGTGCGCGGACCGTGTCGCCGACGTCGCCCACCAGCGGGACGTCGACCGGGCAGCGTCGGCCGATCTGCTCGCCGCGGATGTCGACCTGGACGATCGTCGCCTTCGACGGATAGAACTGCTGATAGGGGAAGTCGGTGCCCAGCATCAGCAGGGTGTCGCACTTCTCGATCGCGCGGTAGCCCGACGAAAAGCCCAGCAGGCCGGTCATTCCCACGTCGTACGGATTGTCGTACTCGATGAACTCCTTGCCGCGCAGCGCATGGACGATCGGCGCCCGCAGCGCCCGGGCGAGTTCGACGACCTCGTCGTGGGCGCCCTGCACGCCGGCACCGGCGAGGATCGTGACGCGCTCGGAACCGTTGAGGGTGTCGGCCGCACGCGCCAGCTCGTCGTCGGCCGGCCGCACGACGCGCGGCACCCGCCGGATCGGGGCACCCGCGCGACGTTTCGGGCAGGCCTGGAGAAACAGCTCGCCGGGGATCACCAGGACCGCCACCGCGCGTTGCTCGACGGCCGTGCGCAGCGCGACGTCGAGCAGGCGGGGCAGCTGATCGGGGGTGTTCACCATCTCGCAGAACGAGCTGCATTCGCGGAACAGCTGTTCCGGGTGGGTCTCCTGGAAGTATCCGCTGCCGATCTCGGCGCCGGGGATGTGCGCGGCGATCGCCAACACCGGGACGCGGCTGCGATGGGCGTCGAACAGGCCGTTGACCAGGTGGAGATTGCCCGGGCCGCAACTCCCGACGCACACGGCGAGCTCGCCGGTGAGGGCGGCCTCGGCGGAGGCGGCGAAGGCGGCGGCCTCTTCGTGGCGGACGTGCTGCCACGCGATGGCCTCGGTGGTGCGCAGGGCGTCGGTCAGACCGTTGAGCGAGTCGCCGGGAATCCCGTACGCCCGCCGGACCCCCGCACGTTCGAGTTCTTCGACGATCCTCTCGGCCACAGTTGTCGACATGGCGATCCGTTCCGTCGGGTCCGGGTTGTGTTGCCGACTATAGACGCGCTCGACGTCTCGGTGACCCGCTTCGCAGTCCGCCCGCTCGAATCCCGGGGCGTCCGGGTGCGGATGTTCGCCTGTGGAGGATTTCGTCGGTTGTGGATGGTGGAGGCGGTGACGCCGCTTGGTGTCGGGGGTTGTCGACAACGTGGGTCGCGCCACGCCGGGCGGCGTGGTCCCCGCGAGAACGGCGGGGCAGCCCGACACAAGGAGTCGCTCATGAAGATCCTCACCGCCACCTCGTCCGGCGCCACCCGCGACGATGACTTCTGTCATGCCGTCGAGGGCGAGATCGTGCTGCCGTCGGTGGTCTGCGAATGTCCGACGTGCGGGTGCGACCGCGCGTTCGGCGGACTCGGTTCTCGCCGCGCGACGACGACGATGATGGTCCGTGACCTCGATCTGACGGTCGAGGATCTCGTGAGCGCCGCCATCGCCTACCTGGAGGCGGCGGGATGGGCTCGCTATCTGAGGCTGGACGCGAAACCGGATGCGCCCGAACCGGTCACGGTCTGCGCGATAGAGCTCCTGTTGCCGAATCTGCTGCTCGCAGCGCAACTCGAGACCGGTGACATCGTCCGGGTCTCCTACAATCGCGCCACCGACGAGTGGGAACCGGCGCCGGCCGGCTGAGGCGCTCGGTGATCATGCCTCGACGATGCGGCCGGCCACCGGTCGCATCGTCGAGGAAACGGTCTCTCGGCGTCGGGTCAGCCCGCCCGGTGGCGGGAGCCCACGTCGTCGGGCCACCGGAGTCCCCTGACCGGGGTGCGCCCGCTGACGTGCATCAGGATGTCGCGGATCGGCGCCTCGACCACGCGGCCGGTACCGGCGTCGAAGTCGACGTCGGTGGCCACGAAGCGCAGTCCCCGGTTGTGACGGCGGGCGAAGAAGGGGAAGGCGACATCCCAGATCTCGCGTGCCGCGGCGGCCGCGGCGTCGACGGGCATGGGGCGGTCGATCCCCAGCGGCACCGCGATGTCCTGGCCGTGGAGGAGCGAGTCGATGAGCGGCGCCCGCTCGTTGGTTCCGAACGGGTGGCGGCGCGAGCCGACCATCCGTCGGAGCTTGTCGGCGACCTCATCCGCAGGTGTTCGATCCCGGATCGCCATCTCTCGGATCATCGTGTTGAAGCGAAAGCCGTGACGCGCGGCGGCAGAGAGGACCTCGCGTGCGCCCGCATGCGACTGGGTGAGGTGAACCGCGACGTCCCGGACGGTCCACCCCTCACACGACGACGGGGTCGCGAGCTGTTCGGGGGTGAGGGACTCGATGAGATCGGCCAGCGAGAGGCGTTCGTGGTCGATGTGGCGCCAGAGGGTGTCGCTGTCCATGGCCGGCTCCCGTCGCAATTGGTCAGGATGCCTGACTATAATAGTCAGGCATCCGTACTAAAATCAACGGTATGGCCGATGAGCGACCGCCTCTGGGCGTGCTGATGTTCGTGGCGCACCGCCACATGGAACGGCGGGTGATGGCGCGCCTCGCGGAGGAAGGCGCCGACGACATCACCCTCGCGCAGGCGCGGGTCATGCAACGTCTCGCGCCGGAGCCGATGCGGCTGACCGACCTCGCCGAACAGGCCGGGGTCACCAAGCAGACGGCCGGAGGGATCGTCGATCAGCTGGAGGCGGCCGGGTACCTGCGACGGGTGTCCGACCCGACGGATCGCCGGGCGCGCCTCGTCACTCTCAGCGAGCGTGGCGAGGAGCTCTGCGCGATCGCGGCCCGCGAGGTCGAGTCGATCGAGGACGACTGGCGGGAATACCTCGGCGACGACGACTTCGACTTGCTCGAGAAGACGATGACCCGGCTCCGCGAGATCACCGACCCCTACCGCTGAGGGCGCTGTGCCGGTCAGGCGGTGATCGCCCGGCGTTCGTATGTGCGCAGCGCGAGCAGGTACGACACGCCGCCGATCCCGACGCTCCAGGCGATCGACGCGATGACGCTTCCGGCAGGAACCGGCGTGTCGCCGAGAGTGCCGCGGAGCACCTCGATGACCGGGGTGAAAGGCTGATGCTCGGCAAACTGCCTCACCCCCACCGGAAGGGAATCCGCGGGGACGAAACCTGTGCTGAGGAACGGCATGATCGTCAGGAACATCGGGGAGTTGCTGGCGGTCTCCACGCTGTCGGCGGCGAGTCCGAGGTAGATGGCCAGCCAGATCAGGGCGATCGAGAACATGACGGTGACGCCGAGGGCGCCGAGCCAGCCGAAGGGATTCGCGGTCGGCCGGTAGCCGAGCGCCAATGCGACGAGCAGGACGATCGCGATCGAGATCAGCGCCTGGATGAGACTCGCGAGCACGTGGCCGACGAGCACCGAGGATCGTCCGATGTCCATGGTCCGGAAGCGGTTGATGATTCCCGACGTCATGTCCATGGCGACGACGATCGCCGAACCCTGGACCGCGGAGGCGACCGTGACCAGGATGATCCCCGGCACCACGTAGTCGAGATAGGCCTCTCGCCCCGTGATCCCCGACGCGGTCGTCATGCCTGCGCCGAGCTGTCCGCCGAAGACGAACACGAACAGCAGCAGGAACACGACCGGCAGGCCGAGCAGCATCACGGTCAGCATCGGGTACTTGACGAGCCGTCGGAGGTTGCGGCGCAGCATGATCCGCGAATCCGTCACGGCGTAGGCGAGTGTCGGCATCACGCTGCCCCCGATTCGTCGTCGGCGTCGACGTAGCCGGTTGCGTCCGCGCCGGCCGACGCCGATCCGGTGAGTGCGAAGAACACGTCGTCGAGTGTCGGCGTGTGCACCTCGACGTCCGCGACGTCGATCGACGCGGCGTCGAGGAGGTTGAGGGTCGTGCGCATCGCCGTCACGGTGTCGTCGGTCGGCAGGTCGAGACGACGCGCGTCGGCGACCGGACGCGCCGACGGCAGCAGTGTGCGCGCCGCGTCGAAGGACTCGTCGTCGTCGAAGGACAGGCGTATCTCGGACTCGTGGACTCGTCGCTTGAGGTCCTGCGCAGTGCCCTCGGCGACGATGTGCCCGTGGTCGAGGACGGCGATGCGGTCGGCGAGCTGGTCGGCCTCCTCCAGATACTGCGTGGTGAGGAAGATGGTGACGCCGCTCGCCGTCAGGCCGCCGATGATGTCCCACAGCACCCGGCGGCTGCGCGGGTCGAGTCCCGTCGTCGGTTCGTCGAGGAAGATCACCCGTGGCGTGGAGACGAGTGTCATCGCCAGGTCCAGACGTCGTCGCATCCCGCCGGAGTACGTCGACACCGGGCGATCCGCGGCGCCGACGAGGTCGAAGCGTTCGAGCAATTCGTCCGCGCGGCGTCGGCTCTCTCCGCGCCCGAGATGGCGGAGATCGCCCATCAGGCGGAGGTTCTCGCGGCCGGTGAACAGGTCGTCGATCGCGACGGACTGCCCGGTGACCCCGATGAGCGAGCGCACCTTGCGTGCGTCGCGGACCGTGTCGTGGCCGGCGATCGTCACCGAGCCGGCGTCGGCGGGGAACAGGGTCGACGCGATGCTCACCGTGGTCGTCTTGCCGGAACCGTTGGGCCCGAGCAGCGCGGTCACCGAACCGGCCGGGACGGTGAGATCGATGCCGTCCAGGACTCGATGCGCGCCATAGCTCTTCGTGAGGCCGCGGATGACGATGTCGGCGCCGGCGGTGTTCGGCCGGTGGGTCATGGGCGTCGCCCTTCCGTCTGGGGCGAGGGGATCTCACCCGCGGCGATGAGTGCTTCCCGTTCCTTCCGCCATTCCTCGTACAGGGCGGGAATCCGGCTGCAGAGGAAGTCGGTGAACGCGGCGATCTCGCCGAGGACCGCGCGACGCTCCGGCGGGGCGTCGCGCAGCAACTCGAGGCCCTCGCGGGCGAGGGCGCCGAGCTCGGCGTATTCGGTGTTGTCCATGCCGAGCCCGCGGGCCGACGTGATGTCGATGGACACCCGGTCCATGCGTTCGCCGGCGGCCCGGGTGCGGACCACCTGGCCGACCGACTCGAGCGTCGCGATCGCGTTGGTGATCGCCGTGCGGCTCGCGAGCAGCGCGTTGCTCAGGTCGGCGATGGTGGGTGCGGGGGAGTCGCAGACGGCGAGGTATCCGAGCACGCGCCCGACCATCGGCGGATAGCTGTAGCGGCGCGCGCAGAATCGGGCCATGTGGCCGGCGAAGGTCAGCTGCGCATCGAGTGACACCTGTCACAGTGTGCGCGCATCTCCGAGATGACACAAATGAGTGTCATCTGTTGGGGGGACGGCAGGCGGCCGGTCAGCCGTCCTGTTCGTCGAGGCGCGCCGCGACGTCGGCGGGGAAACCACCCGTCGCGATCGGAGCCCACTGCGTCGGGGTGATGCGGATCAGCGACTTGCCCTGCAGGCGCATCGCCGCCCGGTACTCGTCCCAATCGGGGTGCTCCCCGGCGATCGAGCGGTAGTAGTCGACGAGGGCGTCCTCGGCGTCGGGCATGTCGATGACCTCGGCGTCGCCGTCGATCTGCACCCATGCCCCGGCGAACTCGTCGGAGAGCACGACCACACTCGCGACCGGCGTGCGGCGGAGGTTCGCGGCCTTGGCGCGGGCCGGGTAGGTGGAGATCACGATGCGGCCCTGATCGTCGACACCGCCGGTCACCGGCGACATCTGCGGCCGACCGTCGGAACGGATGGTGCTGAGGATCATCTGGTGGCGCGGCCGGACGAACTCCAGCAGTCCCGCATGGTCGACGGCATCGGCTCTCGCAACGGTTCTCGCCATGCCGCCGACCTTACGCGCGATGGGCGAGCAGCGGGGCCACCGGGTAGATGTCATGTGCGGACGCGACTTTCGTCTCGATCGCACGCGCCCGGCCCGCGTCGCCGAACCCGCCCGCCGTCGGACGCTCGGGAACGGCGTCGCCGGATTCGACGACGGTCCAGGCGGATCCGGCGTCGATGAGGGATCGGTGCTTGGTGGAGTAGTACTCCGGCATCGGCACGATCGCGACTCCCGGGTCGCCGGCGGCCGCGGCGAGTAGATGGGGGTGGAAGCGCGTGCTGATCCAGGTGTCGCCGCGCCCCGCGGGCAGCCCGTGGTACCAGATGTCTCGGAAGCTCAGGACGCGTGCGCCGTCGAGCCGCGATCCCAGGCGGTGGGGGATCTCGTAGTCGTGGCCGGGGATTCCCTCGACGACGGTCACCGCCGAACCAGGGACGTCCCAGGCGTCGAGGGTCGCGCGGACCAGGTCGGTGAGCGCCTCCAGCCCCGATCCGCCCGGCCCCCGGAACTTCTCGGTGAGATCCGACTGCAGACACAGCACCACGCCCGGATCGCGTGCGGACTCCGCGGAGGGTGGCTCTTCGCGGTAGAGCGGGGGCATCGGCCGATGAAGCGCGAGCCACGCGTCGTCGCCCGAGAGGCGCACGTGGTCGAGGCCCGCGAGCGCCTTCTCCGACGCCGAGTCGCGGACATCGATCACGTCGAACGAACCGAGCGCCGCGGTCAGAGCCGACCAGGCGGGCTCCTCGACCGTGGGGACCAGGCCCTGGCCGGTCGCGACCAGTCGTGCCCCGCTGCGCTGCGCGACCGCCTCGGCCGCCACGCACAGCGAGACGTGGTGCGGCCACACGGTGTTGACGTATCCGCCGCCGAGGAGGTGGATGGTGGTTGACGAGGCGAGCAGATCCAGTCCGACCGCCAGTCGCGGCGCGAGGCCCGAGTCGACGGCCGCGCGCGACACCCACTCCCACGGGTTCGACGGTTCGGCGTCGCGCGCGTGATTGGTGAGCTGCCACAGGGTGTCGACCACGCTCATCCGCGGATGCGCGTCGCGGAGCAGGACGTTCGCCGATCCCGGGCTGTGACAGTCCAGGACCACGGTGGCCTGGGGTCGGACGCGGGCGAGATGCCGCAGCCAGGTCCGGGCGATGATCTCGTCGCCGTAGTTCGGATACCCGGTGGGGGCGACGAGGTAGATCACCTCGCGAGCGCCCAGCGACCGGCCCACGTACGAGTCGTCGACCCGGCGCCGAGCCGACGAGTTGACACGGCCGGCCAGGGACCGAACCCGCTCCACCTGCCCCCATCTGGTCATGGGGTGAGCCTACGGTGGCCGGGTGACGAGCACGCCGTCGGTCTGCCGGGGTGTGACGCGGGCGACGACACGGCTCGCTCGGGCGACTAACGGAAGGTCGACTCGAGATAGGACAGCGCGGCGTGCGTGTCGCCCATGGGACCGCGGTATCCGATGTGGCCGTCGGGCCGGATCACGAAGATCGTCGAGCCGTCGGGGCGGTACCCCGCGGCGAAGTGGCCTTCGGTGTCGCGCAGCAGCGGGATCTCGATGCTGCCGACCTGGGCCGTCGGGGCGGCGACCACATGCGCGGTCATGCGGCCGCGCGCGGTGGCGACTGCGTCGTCGGCGAGCGCTTCGAGACACGGCACCTGCGCGGGTCCCGCGGTCGCGTCGGCATAGAGGATCAGCGCGTGGTCGACCCCGTCGAGCAGCGAGAACAACCGCAACGGGTGGTTGACCGATTCGCGGCTCAGGCCCGATGCGTCGGGGGCCCGCTCACCGGCGCGCGGCGCGGCCGCCGCGGACGGGAGCGCCGAGCCGGCGGCGAGCGGGCTGTCGGCGTAGGAGATCAACAGCTGCGCCTCGCGCCGCATGATGAAGCCGATGTCGTCCGAGTCGGCGCCGATGCCCTCCCGCGCATCGCGTACGGTGCGGCCGACGACCTCTTCACCGACCGGCCGCCGTTCGAGGTCATAGGTCTGCAACAGTTCCGGCGCGGCGTCCCCGTGGACGGCGAGGGCCAGCTTCCACGCCAGGTTGTGTGCGTCCTGGATCCCGGTGTTCATGCCCTGCGCGCCGGTCGGCGGGTGGATATGGGCGGCATCGCCGGCGACGAACACCCTGCCGCGCGAGTAGGAGTCGACGATCCGGTGGCTGATGCGGAAGACCGACGACCAGCGCAGATCCGAGACCGTCGCGGGTTCGGGCGCAAGGCGGTCGACGACGGCCTGGATGTGGGACAGCTCGGGTGCCCGGGTTCCCTCGAAGCCGTGCGCGACATCCTGCCCGCCGGGCGCGACGGCCAGCTCGTCGGGCACGAACATCGACATGCGGTACCGCCCGCGACCGGGCAGCGGGATGGCCACGAGAAGGTCGTCGGTGGTGCCGTCGTCCCGCTGGTGCATCGTCCGGACCGCGTATCCGCGCGGCATGGACCAGTCCACCGCGACGTCGGCGAGCATGTACTGCTCGGGGAACGCCCCGCCCTCGAACGTCAGGCCGAGAGTTTTTCGGACCGTGCTGTGCGCCCCGTCCGCACCGATCAGGTACGACGCGCGCACGGTGCTCGACCCTCCGTCGAGGTCGGTCAGCGTGACGGTGACGGCGTCGTCGTCCTGCTCGAACGCCGACACGCGGACCCCGCGTTCGACGCTGGTGCCGAAATCGAGCAACCGGTCGCGCAGCACCTGCTCGGTGGCGTACTGCGGCATCAGGTGGAAGCGGTAGGGGACGTCGTCGGGCACGAACAGGTGGAAGCGCGACACCTGGGTGCCGTTGACGTAGATGAGCTGGCCGCGCATCTCGAGCCCGGCGTCGAGCACGGGTTCGACGACACCCATGCTCTCGAACACCTCGAGTGTTCGGGGTTGGATGCCAACGGCTTTCGCGTATTGCGGCGGCTCGGTGATCGGGTCCACGATCCGTACCCCGACCCCTCGTCGCCGCAGTTCGACGGCGGCGGTGAGGCCGACGGGGCCGGCGCCCGCGATCAGAACGTCGAAGTCGTTCATGCGGAGGCTTCCTCTCGGACGGTGTTGTCGCAAGAGGATTATCATCGCGATCCGCCATCGGGCGTGACCGCTCGGGAAATCCGGTCCGGGGTCTTCCTCGCCCGGGCGGGTTTCGGTCAGCGCGGGACCGGTCAGCGCGGGACCGGTCAGCGCGGGATCGCCGAGGGGCCGAGGACCTCCGCCCCCAGCTCGGTCACCCGGGCACGCAGACCGCGATCGGCGGTCACGACGACCCGTCGCCGATCCGGCCGTGCGCGTACCTCGTCGACGATGGCGTCGTCACCTGACCCGGGCGCCTCGACGACCTCGACGTTCCCGGAGGAGCGGACGCCGCGGGCCCTGCCCTCGACGACCAGGACGATCTCCAGCGGCCCCGGCAGCGAGTCGAGACCCGTCACGGCCAGGGGTTCGAGGCGATCCCGCAACCGCTCCGCGGCGCCCCGACGATCGCGCCACCACCCGTCCGGGACCGAACCGACGACGTTCGCCGCGTCCACGATGAGCACGGGGGCGAGGGGAGTGGGTTGGTCGCTCACAACTGACATCAGCCCACAACGCGGCGGGTGACGCAACCGTGCGACGACCGCTCACACGATGTCGCCGCGGCTGAACCGCCTCGACGGGTCGACGGCGGCCTTGATCTCGGCCAGACGCCGCCGGTTCTCGGCGCCGAACGCGGCGTAGGCGCGAGCCGCACGCTCGGGGCCGGAGACGAGGTTGAGGTAGGCGGCACCGGTCACGAAGGGGGCCAACTCCTGTCGCGTGACGCGCAGAGCGGACTCGACGGCGAGTGCGACCTGGGGATCGGGGACAGCGGCGATCAGTTCGAGGAGGAACTCACCGGACCGCGCGCGGTCGTTGGCGGCCGTCGCCGCGGCACGGGCGACGGCGCCGCCGGCGTGGCGGATCTCCCCGACGACGAGCGGCGCGGACCCGGCGGCGGGCCGGACCCGGCGGGCGATGACGTCGATCGCGTCGTCGGGCAGGTCCTCGAACCACTCCGTGGTGACCAGGTGCGGCATCGGCTCCACCGGGTCCATGCTGATCGCGTCGGCGTCGGTGAACGGCCGCTCGTCCCACATGTCGATCAGCGGGGTCCTCCACTCACGCCACTCGTCGACGAGGCGTCGGCCCGCGTCGACGTCTCCCGACCAACAGCCCCGCACCACGGCGAAGCTGCCGCCGCGCAACGGCTCCGGCACGTCGTCGGTGGGCGGGAGGTTGAGGATCGCGACCGCCGACGTCAACTCCTCGGGTCGCGTGGGCGCCCAGTCGCGGAACCGGGCGAAGATCTCCTCGGCGTCGTCGACGGGGTAGAAGAGGTTGCCCGCGTACACCGTCGACACCGCCACGAGGCCGATCTCCATCGCGGTGACGACCCCCAGGCTCCCGGCGCCGGCGCCCCTCAGCGCCCAGAACAGTTCGGGGGAGCTCGAATCGGTGATCCGGCGTGGGGTGCCGTCCGGGGTGACGAGATCGAAGGAGCGGACCGCGTCCGACGCCAGCCCGAAGCGACGCCCGAGCCAGCCGAACCCGCCGCCGAGCGTGTAGCCGACCGCACCGACACCGCTCGACGAGCCCATCAGCGGCGCCAGGCCGAACGGGGCCGCGGCGGTGAGAACGGTCTTCCAGGTGGCGCCCGCGGAGATCCGGGCGGTCCGGGCGATCGGGTCGACGGTGACCCCGTCGAGCCGGGAGGTGTTGACGAGCAGGCCGCCGTCGATTGGCACGCCGGTGCCGTGACCGGTCGCCTGCACGGTGACCCGCAGGCCCTCCTCGGCGGCGAACCGGACGGCCTCCACGACGTCGAAGGGATTCTCCGGGAGGGCGACCACGGCGGGCCGGTGCGTGACCATCCGGTTGAAGCCGGCGCACGCCTCGCGGTAGCCGGGGTCGCCGGGACCGAACACCTCGCCGGCGATGCGCGCGCGCAACTGCGCGAGTACAGAACTGCGGGTCCGGACGGTCAGGTTCTCGGGCCCGCCGGTCGGGGAGGCAGGGGTTGCGGTCATGCAGGGCGTCCTCTGGTGTCTGCCGGCGTGGATGCCGGGGCCGGGTCGGTGACACCGGGCGGCAGGACCCTCCCGGTGTGCCGATCAGCCTGTCCGAGGACTCTTGACGACGACTTGGGGCAGGCTTGGGCCTGCGGCTCTCCTACCCACACGGCCTACCCGCACCGCCTATCCGCTCACCCGCGCCCGTCGGGGATCAACCCGACGACAGCCCCCACTCGTCGGCGAGCGCGTCGACCCGTTGCACGAGCGCCTGCGCGTCCTGGTCGAGGGCCGTCCGACGGGCACGGGCCAGGGTGTCGGCGACCACCCCGGGGGTGCGGCCGCCGACGTACTCGTACCGGGCGCGCACCAGCATGCGATGG
The DNA here is from genome assembly GCF_900683595.1 of Gordonia paraffinivorans. Lineage (NCBI taxonomy): Bacteria > Bacillati > Actinomycetota > Actinomycetes > Mycobacteriales > Gordoniaceae > Gordonia > Gordonia paraffinivorans. The sequence continues at coordinate 70,557 of NZ_CAACYD010000005.1, forward strand.
GCGTCCCCGTAGCGCTCCCCGGTCCGCGCGGCCAGGTCGAGGAGTGCGGCGGCGCCGGTCAGCTCGCCGGCGGCGATGAGGACCTCGGCGTGGAGGCCGAGCCAGAAACCCTCTCCGGTGCGCTGCCGGACGTGACCGGCGCTGCTGTCCTCCCCGGCGTCGCCCCCGCTGCGGTCGTCCCCGTTGCGCTCGACGGCCTCGAGCTGGTCGATACGGGTCAGGGCGTCGTCGACGTCGCCGGTCATCGCCCGTGCCCACCAGGACATGCGCTCGCCGCTGCGGCGCAGGTAGGCGAGCGGGCCGGGCCGGTCGGAGTCGATGATCTGCCCGGCCTCCAGAGCCCACCGGGCGTCGCCGATCATCGCCGCCGCCCCCACCGCGAAGATCGCCGTACCCAGGCGCGACCGCGGATCCCCGAGAGTGTCGGCGAGCGTGCCGAACAGGGACCGTCCGGCGTCTCGGCCGAGATGGATCGTGGTCGCCCAGGCGCGGTATCCGCGCGCCATCGCCAGCTGGTCGTCGCGCAGGCCCGGCACGGGCTCGATGGGGGCGTACCGGTCGAGGATGCGGTACGCCGCGCCGAAGTCTCCGCGGCTGAACTCGTCGAAGCCCGCTATCTGCATGCCCAGATGCACGACCACCGGATCGTCGGACCGTTCCGCCCGTGCCCTCAGCTCGGTGGCGAGCCGATGCCCGGTGTCGGTGTCGGAGACCTGGATGTACGCGGCACAGCGGGCGTAGTCGAGGTCGGCGAGCAACCGGGTGTCACCGAGAGCCGACGCAAGGGAACGTGCACGCTCCCGCAGATCTGCCTCCACGGCGAAGTAGCCGTGCGCCGACACCTCGCTCGCGTGCTGGGCGGCGATCGCCCGCAACTCGGCCTCCTGGTCTCCGGTGGCCCGCGCCAGCGTCGCGGCGTCACCGAGATGACGGCTCGCGCCGTCGAAATCGTAGGTGCGCAGGGCGATGTCGCCGGCGGCCAGCAGCGCCTCGATGGTCCGTTCGCGATCGGCCAGCGGACCTGCGGACCAGAGATGTCGCGCCATGCGGGTGACCGCGTGCGGTGAGGTGTTCGACGCGAGCGCGTCGGCGATCGCCAGGTGGATGCGTCGGGCGCGCGTAGACGGTATGCCGTCGGCGATGGCCTCGCGGATGATGTCGTGGCTGAAGCTGAAGCCGAACGGGTCCTCGGGACCGAGGTCGACGACGCCCGCGGCCGCTGCCGAATCGAGCAGCTCGAGTGTCTCGTCGACGGCTGTCCCGGTGGCCGACGCCAGCAGGACGAGGTCCACGCGCGTGCCGATGAGCGCCGCGACGTCGAGGAGTTCGGACGTCTGCGGCGACATGCCGAGGAGACGCTGCCGGACGACGTCCCGGACTCCTGACGGGACCGCGTTGGCGGCGATCGACCCCTGTGCGGCCAGGATGCGTGCGAGCTCCCGGACGAAGAACGCGTTGCCGCCGGTGCGCCGCTCGATCGACGAGACGGTGGCGACCTCGGGCCACTGCAGGGTCTCGCGGCGGATCAGCTCGGAGATGTCGTCGCCGCCGAGCGGGCCGACCGTGAGACGCCGGTGTTCGGGCAGCCGAGCGAGCCGGGCGAGTGTCGACGCGACGATCCGCCGGTGGACGGGGGTGCGCACCGACGCGAAGAACGTGACTCCGGGCGTCCGTCGGGATGCCATGTGCGCGAACAGTTCCAGGGATGCCCCGTCGGCCCACTGCAGGTCGTCGAGGACGATGATCAGCTTGTGGCGCCCGGCCACCCCGTCCAGCAGGTCCGCGGCCTGGTCGTAGAACTGGAAACGCGCTGCGGCGTCGGACATCTGGCGCGGCGGCGGGATGACGTTGACGCCCTCGGTCACCATGCGCCCGAGCGGGCTGTCGAGCAGGTGCTCGCGGTCGGCGGGATCGAGGCGGGGGAGGACCGCGCCGAGGATCTGTACCCACGGCCACATCGACGGCGCGGCGGGATCGTCGACGCAGCGCCCCCACAGCACGAACAGGTCCGCGGCCCCGGCCGCTCGCCGCCCGGCCTCGTCGATCAGCGCGGTCTTGCCCGCCCCGGGCTCGCCCTCGACGACCACCACACCGCCGGGACCGGTCATCGAGGCGAGCACCGACCGGTGCAGGGCGGCGAGCTCGTCGACCCTGCCGACGAGTGCGGGCCCGTCGTCGGGCTCGGCGCCGACCGGCCCGGTGGAGCCGGCGTCGGAGTCGGCCCCGGGTCCGTCGCCGGTGCCCGCCGACGACGGGCCGCCGTCCCGGCCGACCCTCGCCGTGTCGCGGGGCGCGGCCGGCGCGTCGAGATGCGCGGCCTGGTCGAGGATGTCGCGTTCGAGGTCGCGCAGTCGTGGGCCCGGATCGACCCCGATCTCCTCGGCAAGGATCCGGCGTGCGTTCGCGATGGCCCCGAGCGCGTCGGACTGCCGGCCGACGCGGTAGAGCGCCGTGGCCAGCAGGACCCACAGCCCCTCGTCGAGCGGGGATTGCCCGACGGCACTTTCGAGTTCGGTGACCAGCAGCCGATGGTCGCCGGCGGCCATCCGCGCCTCGAACGACAGCTCGCGAGCGGCGCCGACCATGCGATCGAGACGGTCGGCGGCCTCGTCCCGGAAGGCGAGACCCTCGAACTCGGGGAGCAGCGGGCGATAGGAGTCGAGGACGTTCTGCAGGAGCGGCGCGGCCGCCGCGGTGTCGCCCTCCTGCATCAGGGTTCGCGCCGAGGCGACATCCGCGGACAGGCGCCGGAGATCGACCTGCTCGGGTGTGGTCGGCAGGCTGTAACCGGTGCCGTGGGTCAGCAGCACCGTCGACGGGCTGCGCGGCCGACGATCGGGTTCGAGAGCCTTGCGCAACCCGGAGATGTAGGACTGCAACGACACCTCGGCCCGTTCGGGCGGCTCGTCGGCCCAGATGCCCTCGATCAGCCGGTCGGCACGCAACGGAGCGCCCTCGGCGAGCAGGAGCTGCGCGAGGGTGGCCCGCTGCTTGCGGGTGCCGAGTTCGACGGGTTCCGAACCGATCTGGGCCCCGAGACCGCCGAGCAGCGTGTAGGACAATCCGCGCATCAGCGTGAGTGTAGTGGGCGTCGCCACACAGCGGGACGGACTGCGAAACCGGTTGCGGCGTCCGTGGCACGGGTTCCGGCCCCACCGCCGGCGGCCCGGCGATAGGTTGTTTCCATGGCTCTTACAGTGGGAATGGTCTCGATCGACTCCACCGACCCGGTTCCGCTGGCCCGGTGGTGGGCCGAACAGCTCGGGGGAAACATCATTCAGGAGAACGACGGGTTCTTCGTCGTCGTCTCGCTCGGCGAGGCGGCACCGAGGCTCGGTTTCCAGAAGGTCGGCGACCCGACACCGGGCAAGAACCGCATCCACCTGGACCTGACCGCCGACGACGTCGAGGCGGAGGTCGATCGGCTCGTCGCGGCCGGGGCCACGAGGGTCGCCGAGCACGAGATGCCCGGCTTCTCCTGGGTGACCCTGGCCGACCCCGACGGCAACCAGTTCTGCGTGGCGCCGGGACACGAGGGCTGAGACGGCCCGCGCGGATGGGGTTCACGAAGGAGGAGCTGCTCGCCCACCGGGACCGCACGGTCGACGACCTCATCGGCGACGACTGCCGCCTGCTGTTCGTCGGGATCAACCCGGGCCTGTGGACGGCGGCGACCGGGGCGCATTTCGCCCGGCCGGGTAACCGCTTTTACCCGGCCCTGGCCCGCGCGGGCATCGTCGACCGCGTGATCGATGCGTCGCAGGGGATGTCGCCGGAGGACGCCGCGATGCTGACCGCGCGGGGCGTCGGCATCACCAACGTCGTGCCGAGGGCCACCGCGACCGCGGCGGAGTTGACCGCCGAGGAACTGCGCGAAGGCGGACGGCGACTGCGCGAACGCGTGGCGCGGGTGCGCCCGCGCGTCGTCGCGGTCGCCGGGATCACCGCCTACCGAACGGCATTCGGGCGCCGCGACGCGGTGCCCGGTCGTCAGGAGGAGACGTGGGACGGGGCCGAGCTCTGGGTCGTGGCGAATCCGAGCGGACTCAACGCGCACGAGACCGTCGACTCGCTCGCCGCGGCGTATCGGCAGGCGGCGGTCGCCGCCGGCGTGGTCACAGATCGTCGGCGCTGATGATGCGCCGGCGGGCCGAGAGCAGCTCCACCTCGGGGTGATCGGCGGCGGTCCGCTCGATCGCGTCGAGCAGGTCCACCACGTGTCCGCGATCGGCGGCGACCACGCTCACGCCGATCGAAGCGCGCCGATGGACGTCGAGGTGTCCGACCTCGGCCACCGAGACCTGGTGGCGGCGCCGGATGTCGGCGACGATCGGCCGGACGACCGATCGCTTCTGCTTCAGCGAGTGGACGTCACCGAGCCGGTAGTCGAACTCGCAGAACCCGATCCACATCCGGTCCTCAGTGGTCGGTGCGGATCAGCGTCGCGACGTGGTCCGGGACGTACTTCGACAGCTCGCGCGCCGGACGCTGATAGTTGCCGGACTCGATCGGACGTTTGGGCAGCTTCACCTTCGGCCGCGGCACCTCGTGGTACTCGATGCTGTCGAGGAAGTGCGCGATCATGTTGAGGCGGGCGTGCTTCTTCACGTCGGATTCGACGACGTACCAAGGACTCTGGGGCGTGTCGGTGTGCACCATCATCTCGTCCTTGGCGCGCGAGTAGTCCTCCCAGCGGTACACCGACTCGAGATCCATCGGGCTCAGCTTCCACTGGCGCACCGGGTCCTCCATGCGGGCGCGAAACCGCCGCAGTTGTTCCTCCACCGAGACCGAGAACCAGTACTTGCGCAAGATGATCCCGTCGTCGATCAGCATCTGCTCGAAGATCGGGGTCTGCCGCAGGAACCGGGTGTGCTCCTCGGGGGTGCAGAAGCCCATGACCTTCTCGACTCCGGCACGGTTGTACCAGGAACGGTCGAACAGCACGATCTCGCCGGGAGCGGGCAGATGCGCGACATAGCGCTGGTAGTACCACTGTCCGCGTTCGCGCTCGGTCGGGACCGGCAGCGCCGCGACCCGCACGACGCGGGGACTCAGATACTGGGTGATGCGCTTGATCGTCCCGCCCTTGCCGGCCGCGTCCCGGCCCTCGAAGACCACCACGATACGGGCGCCGGTCGCGCGCACCCACTCCTGGAGCTTGACCAGCTCGGTCTGCAGGCGGAACAACTCCGCCTCGTAGACCTTGTTGGGGATCTTCCCGTGCCTGCCCTTGTCCTTCTTGGCCATGGTGGGAAGCCTACGATCCGAAGGCGCTCAGCGGTTGAAGGCCGCGTCCCGCTCGGCCTGCAATTCTGCGACGGATGCGTCGATGCGGGCACGCGAGAACTCGTTGATCTCGAGTCCCTCCACGATCTCCCAGCGGCCGTCGACCGACCGGACCGGGAAGCTGCTGACCAGGCCCTCGGGGATACCGTAGGCGCCCGTGGACGGCAGCGCCGCCGAGGTCCACTCGTCCGTCGGGGTGCCCAGCACCCAGTCGCGGACGTGGTCGATCGTCGCGTTGGCCGCCGACGCGGCCGACGACGCCCCGCGGGCCTCCAGGATGGCGGTGCCGCGCTTGGCGACGGTCGGGATGAAGTCGTCGACGAGCCACTCGCGGTCGGCCGCGTACTCCGCGCCGCTGCGACGACCGACCCGGGCGTGGAAGATGTCGGGATACTGGGTCGCCGAATGGTTGCCCCAGATCGTCACGCGGCTGATCTCGCCGACGTCGACGCTGGCGCGGTGGGCGAGTTGGGCGACGGCGCGGTTGTGGTCGAGCCGGGTCAGCGCGGTGAACCGCTCCGCCGGGACGTCGGGGGCGTGCGCGGCGGCGACCGCGGCATTGGTGTTGGCGGGATTTCCCACCACGATCACCCGGATGTCGTCGGCGGCGACCTCGTTGATCACCTCGCCCTGCGAGGCGAAGATGCTCGAGTTGGCCGCGAGCAGGTCCGCCCGCTCCATGCCCTTCGTGCGCGGTCGCGCTCCGATCAGGAGACCGAAGTTCGCGCCGTCGAACGCCTTGCGGGGGTCGTCGAGGACCTCGACGGACTTGAGCAGGCCGAAGGCGCCGTCGTCGAGTTCCATGGCCGTGCCCACGGCCGCGGGGATCGCCTGCGGGAGTTCGAGCAGGCGGAGGGCGACCGGTTGATCGGGCCCGAGCATCTCGCCCGCCGCGATGCGGAAGACACTGGCGTAACCGATGCTGCCTGCCGCTCCGGTCACGGTGACGACAGCGGGTGCTGGGCTGCTCATGAGTACTTCTCCGTCAAGAGCACCTGGGCGTCGGGGCCGACCAGGACGAGCGCCTGACCGACCGAGTACCAGGTGAGGGGTTCGGACGTGAACGAGGTGATCCAGTCGTCGGCCTGTGCACGCGGGCCGGGGCAGGCCATCATCGTCGACGCCAGGGCGCCCAGGCGGAGCAACGGTCCGTCGACCTGCAGCTCGCCGATGTGCCGGTTGCAGCCGGCGGTCAGGGAGATGCGATTGGCGGCCGGGAAGCTCACCTGCAACGGTCCTCCGCCGGGGATCTGCGCGCTGTTCACGACGGTCGACGTGTAGGACCTGCCGACGAAGTGCGGGTCGGCGGGGGCCGCCCGGCCCGGGGCGTCGTTCACGGCACCGACGACAGCGGCCGCGAACAGCGCGCTGACCAGTGCGACAGTGCGTAAGCTGATGCGACGTCCACGGGTTGGGTGGCGGCGGTGTGACGACTGAGCGCGATCCCCGAGACTCACGTCCACCACGGTAGCCGACCGGACGGGCGAAGCGATATGCCGAGCGGAGGTGGGGCTGTGGTCTCGATTACATGTCGGACCGAGTATCTGACGGGTCGGCACCACAACTCTGCGGCCGCGGCCGGGTTGCTGACGGTGACAGCGCTCGTGGCACTCGTCGGCCTGCGCGTCGCCGGCGTCGGCGGGATGACGACCGCCGCGGTGGTCGCGGGGCTGCTCGGATGCTCGATGGCGATCGCCGCCCACGGTCGGCTCGGCCGGCGCGGCGCGGTGTTGCTGACCGTCGACGACGAGACCGTCTACTTCGGGGACGAGCGCCGTGAACTGGTCTCGTATCCGCTGGAGTCGCTGCGGTCGTTCGCGGTCGGGGGATCGGCCGACGAGACCTCGGCGTCGACCGGTCGGTCGCAACACCTCACCGTCTTCGGCCAGAAGTACCTCGCGCTCACGTTCGCGCGCGACGTCCTGAAGGTGGGCTCGCACGTCGACGACGATCTCGACACCGACCGGTGGCGCGTCGCGATCGTCGAGGGGGACCCGGCCGTGACGGCGATCGTCGATCGGCTCCGGGCCCACGCCCCGGAGCGGGTGTCGACGCGCAAGCAGGCGGCGGCCGCGGACGTCGCCCGCTCCACGGTGAGCGTCTCGGTGGGCTCGGCCCCCGAACCGGAGGACGACGGACCGCTGCCCAGGGGCGAGCCGGACGTGGACCTGCGCCGCCCGCGCATCGCCGACGCCGGCACCGAGGAGGCCGCGCGGCGCCTGTGGGAGGAATCCGTCCGCCGCCACGACGAGATCCTGCGTGCCTACGCTGGCTATGAACTCGATCCGGCCATGCTGCTGCGGTACCCGGCGGTCACCGACGTGACCGTCGAGCAGACGCAGGACTTCCACCACGCCCTCGACGAGGCGGGCGCGTTGCGCACCGACGCCTACCCGGGCGACCGCGGGATCGCCGACGCCTACCAGCAGTCCGTCCGCCGGCTGCGTCGAGCATGGATCGCGTGCGAGAAGCACGGTCGGCGTGTCGGCACCGGCTATCTGGACCCGGCCGACCGGAACTCGCTGGACACCGCGCTGAAGCTGTACAACCACGCCGCGGCCAGCAGCACGCCGACCGAGCAGGCCTCCTACTACGGACGCGTCCGCGACATCGTCTCCACCATGACCGATCGAGGGGTTCTGCACCCGCCGCAGGCCGCGCTGTCCGAGCTGGAGAACGTGACCAGGCGCGCGCTGGAGGCGGGTCCGGCATAGCCGACACCGGCCGCTGCGGGCTCGGGTCCACTCGGCACGGTCCGTGTCCGCTTCAGTAGTGCGCAGGCTTGATGAACCGTCCGTCGAGGGTGTACATGCCCTTCGACGCGTCGACCCGGGCCATCTCGATGCGGATGACGTGGTCGGCGTCGGTCGTCGGGACATCGGTGACGTCGATGGTGACCGCGTTGCGGTCGTACGCCGGGATCGAGCCGCGTCGCATCGAGTCGTCGCGGATGCGATCGAACAGTTGCGGCGACAGCGCGTCGAACGCGAACCCGTGGTCGTTGCGGAAGCGACCGGTGGTCGTGCTGATCTCGGGGAACCTGCCCGGCGCGACCACGATCTGGCCCGTCCGGTCGGGCGTGGTGTACCGGAACAGCACGCCGCCGCTGTTCTGGATGCTGCTGGCGCTGATGATGGGGGTGTTGTCGGCGATGCCGCGCAGCACGAAGCCGTCGAGAACGGGGGCGTTCGGCGCGATGCGCGCGGCGGCGAGCGCCTCGCGCCCCACCGCGAACGCGACCGCGAAGTCGCCCGGATCGAAGAATTTGGCGACCGTGCCGTCGGTGTGGGCCTGGATGTCCACGTCTCGGATGAACGCGTCCCCCGGATCGAGGGTGCCGGTCAGCGTCACCGGGGCGTTCGCCTGCGGGCGCTGGATGGACAGGCGCTCCAGCGTTGCCTCCGGGAGCATGCCGGCCACCTCCGGCACCATCGCCCCGGCGATCTCGCCGAGTGACGTCGGGTCGATCTCCGCGGCGTCGAAGGTCTTGTCCGCGCGGTCCAGGTTCGGCACCGCCGAGGAGTTGGAGCCGCCGCTGTAGACGTTGATGCTCGTGGCGCGTCCGTTCGACGGGTCGAAGACGACCGCCTGGTCGGAACCCGATCCGAGACTGTAGTTGAGCCGCAACACGTTTCGCACCGCCGACGGCCCCTCGTACTCGACGATCGCGTCGAGCAGGCGCTGGTGGCGGGCGGCGAGCGAGGCCGGCGCGGCGTCGTCGCCCCCGCCGACGCCGCCGACCACCGAGTCGATGGACGGAAACGACGGCAGTGAGACCTCCCAGTTCTCCGCGACGCCGAAGAGCAGCGCGCAGGTCGACAGGAACGTCACCGCGGGATAGATCACCGCCCAGCGGCCGGGATGGTCGTCGAACCGCGGGGTGGCCGACGGGTCGCGGGGCGGCACCTGCGCCGGGCCGAGCGTCGTGCGCGGGTTCGACGACAGGGCCTCGAAATGCCCCTTGCCCATGGCGGTCAGCCACCGCGCGCGATAGGACGTGTCGTTGGGCAGGTGGATGGTCGCCGAGACCATCGTCGGCTGCAGGTCCTCGGCGGTGAGGCTGCTGCGGGTGAGGGCCTCCACGTCGGCCTGCGGTGCGTCGCGGGTCACACCTCGGCGGAACTCGGGCAGTTCTGACACCCGCGACGGGCGTGGGCTGATCAGGAGTCCGACGAAGACGAGCGGGACGCCGACGACCAGGGCGACCCACCAGGCGTTGAACGCTCCGAGACCGATCCCGGTCGCGATCACGAGGCCGGCCGCCACGGCCCGCACGAACCGCATCCTGCGTCTGGACTCGGGCGTCGCGGGCATCGGCCGTCCTCGGGGTCGGTGACACCGTCCGGTGCCGGGAGGCGAAGGTGGGTCGAGATCTGCGGGAAAATCGGTGGACTGATCATAATGTCGCCGACCCCGCTCTACCAGGGTCCGCGTACCGTTGTTGCTGACCTGACGGCCCGCGGGGCCCGTCGGGTCGGGTAGTTGGCCGGTAAACGATCAGGAGAAGTGTTTCGGTGGGAAAGCTGACCAACAGCATGTGGCGACTTCTGGGCGCCCAGTCGACTCGTAACCAGTCGAAGTCGCTGGCGTTGATCAAGGAGGCCGGCAACCACACCGACTGGGCCGCGGATCTGGCCGACGACGCCTTTGTCACCGAGGCCGAGAAGCTCGACATCGGTGCCCGGCCCGGTGACCGCGCCAAGTTCCTCGCCCTGGTCCGCGAGGCCGCCGACCGCTCGATCGGGCTGCGCCCCTTCGACGTCCAGCTGCAGGGCGCGCTGCGCCTGCTCGAGGGCGACATCGTCGAGATGGCGACCGGTGAGGGCAAGACCCTCGCCGGCGCGATCGCCGCGATCGGCTACGTGCTGCAGGGGCACCAGGTGCACGTCATCTCCGTCAACGACTACCTCGCCGGCCGCGACGCCGAGTGGATGGGGCCGCTGTTCGAGGTCTTCGGCATCGCGGTCCACGCGCTGTCGGAGAACTCCAGCCGCGACGAGCGCCGCGCGGGTTACGCCGGCGACGTCACCTATGCGTCGGTCAACGAGATCGGCTTCGACGTCCTGCGCGACCAGCTCGCGCTGTCCGAGGACGACCTCGTCTCCCCGAAGCCCGATGTCGCGATCATCGACGAGGCCGACTCCGTGCTGGTCGACGAGGCGCTCGTTCCGCTCGTGCTCGCCGGCTCCACCGAGACCGAGGTGCCCGACCAGGCCATCCACGACGTCGTGTCGCGGATGAAGAAGAAGCACTACGAGATCGACCCCGAGGGGCGCAACGTCACCCTCACCGACGAGGGTGCGGCCTTCGTCGAGGAGGAGCTCGGCGGCATCAACCTCTACAGCGAGGAACACGTCGGCACCACCCTGGTGCACCTCAACGTGGCCATGCACGCCCACTTCCTGCTCGAGCGCGACATCCACTACATCGTCCGCGACGGCGGCGTGCACCTGATCAACGCCTCCCGCGGGCGGGTGGCGCAGCTGCAGCGGTGGCCCGACGGCGTGCAGGCGGCCGTCGAACTCAAGGAGGGTCTCGCGCAGACCGACTCCGGCGAGGTCATCGACACCATCACCGTCCAGGCGCTGATCGGCCGCTACCCGAAGGTGTGCGGCATGACCGGCACCGCCCTGCCGGCCGGCGAGCAGTTCCGCCAGTTCTACGACCTGCGGATCTCGCAGATCCCGCCGAACACCCCGAACGGTCGCACCGACCTGCCCGACCGCGTCTACGACACCAAGGCCAACAAGGTCGAGGCGATCGTCGAGTACGTAAAGTCCGTGCACGAGACCGGCCAGCCGGTCCTCATCGGCACCCACGACGTCGCCGAGTCCGAGGAGCTGGCCTATTTCCTCGACAAGGCGGGCGTGAAGTCGGTCGTGCTCAACGCGAAGAACGACGCCGAGGAGGCGAAGATCATCGCCGAGGCCGGCAAGAAGGGCGCGGTCACCGTTTCCACCCAGATGGCCGGACGCGGCACCGACATCCGCCTCGGCGGCTCCGCCGACGACCCGAAGGCGCGCGAGGAGGTCGTCGAGCTCGGCGGCCTCTGCGTCGTCGGCACCGGTCGATACGACACCGCACGCCTCGACGATCAGCTGCGTGGCCGGGCCGGGCGCCAGGGTGACCCCGGCACCTCGGTGTTCTTCTCCAGCCTCGAGGACCCGCTCGTCACCAAGAACATGGCGTTCAAGCGCGACCCGGTCTCGCCCAACGAGGACGGCTCGATGGGCAGCAAGGGCATCGACCTGATCGAGCAGGCCCAGCGCATCGCCGAGGGCGTCCGCCTCGAGCTGCACGCCAACACCTGGCGCTACAACAAGCTCGTCAACCAGCAGCGCGAGATCGTCGTCGAGCGACGGATGAAGATCCTCACGACCGACCTGGCGCTGGAGGAGCTCGCCGAGCTCGAACCCGAGCGGTACGCCGAGCTGACCGGCGAGAAGAGCCCGGCGAAGGTCGACGCGGAAGCGGGGGAGAAGTCCTCCGACCCGGCGGAGGACGCCGCAGCCGAAGCGACGACGACCGATGTCGCGCCGGTGCCGCGCGAGGTCCTGTCGCAGGCCGCCCGCGAGATCATGCTCTACCACCTCGACCGCGCCTGGGCCGACCATCTCGCCTTCGTCGCCGACGCCCGCTCGAGCATCCACCTGCGGGCACTCGGCAAGGAGAGTCCGCTCGACGAGTTCCACCGGATGATCGTCTCCGAGTTCGCCGATCTGCCCGGCGAGGCGCTGGAGAACGCGCGCAAGACGTTCCGGGAGGCCAAGATCACCGCCGACGGCGTCGACCTCGACACCGCCGACATGCACCGGTCGACGACGACCTGGACCTACATGGTCCACGACAACCTCTTCGCCTCGGGCGGGGCGAAGACGCTGCAGGGCATCATCGGGATCTTCCGGTGACCGATCAGGAGGCCGCGGCCGGGCCGGCTCCCGGCCGGATCGTCACCGTCCCCAACGCGCTGAGCGTGCTGCGCCTCGTCCTCGTCCCGGTCTTCGTCTGGTTGCTCCTGGTCGAGAAGGCCGACGGGTGGGCGTTCGCGATTCTGTTCTTCTCCGGTGTCTCCGACTGGGCCGACGGCAAACTGGCCCGGCTCCTGAACCAGTCGTCGCGGATCGGCGCGCTGCTCGATCCGCTGGCCGACCGGCTCTACATCGTCATCATCCCGGTGGCGTTCGGCCTCCGTGAGTTCATCCCGTGGTGGCTCATCGGCGTCATCATCGGCCGCGACGTGCTGTTGTTCGCGACCGCGCCGTTGCTGCAGACCCGGGGCGTGCTCGCCCTGCCGGTGCTCTACATCGGCAAGGCCGCCACGTTCGCGCTGATGAGCGCGTTCCCGTGGTTGCTCGCCGGACAACTCGATTCGATCGTGGGAACCATCGCCTACCCGGTCGGATGGGCGTTCCTCATCTGGGGTGTGGGCCTGTACCTGTGGTCTTTCGTCCTGTACTGGTATCAGACCGTGCTGGTGATCCGACACATGCCGCCACGTCGTGCAGCGCACACCCCGGCAGACAGTAGAGTCTGATCCGAAGACGAAAGGGGCCTCCGTGACCGACAGCAAAGTGCCAGACACCCTGCGCTACACCGCAGAGCACGAGTGGATCGAGAAGATCGGGCCGACCACCGTGCGGGTGGGCATCACCGACTTCGCGCAGGACGCGCTCGGCGACGTGGTGTTCGTGCAGCTGCCCGACACCGGGGCCGAGGTGACCTCCGGCGAGTCCTTCGCCGAGGTCGAGTCGACCAAGAGTGTCTCCGACATCTACGGTCCCGTGACGGGTACGGTCAGTGCGGTCAACGACGCACTCGACGCGTCGCCCGAACTGGTCAACTCCGACCCGTACGGCGAGGGTTGGCTGGTGGAGATCGAGGTCTCCGACGAGGCGTCTCTCGACGAGCAGTTGGGAGCCGTCCTGGACGCCGCGGGTTACCGCGCCGTCATCGAAGGGTAGGTCTCACGCCGTTGCCACCCGGTGGCCCTGATCGACCCGGCTGATCGCCCCGGTGACGATATGATCGACGTTGCCGGAGTCGACTCGCTCGCCGGTGCGATCGGTGTGACCGGTACGGTTACGGCATAGGCAACGAGGCGTGACGCGGGAGACCGTTCTCGCGGATCACGCACCGGGATCTACCCGTCCGCACTGTCATGTAGATTCGACCGGCCGACTCGGTGAGAGCCGACGCCGACCCGACGCGCACGTGGTCGGGGACGCCGACACGGTGGCCGGGAGAGGGCGGTTGGCCGACCAGTGCGACTGCGCACTGACAGTGCGATTGCACTGACGACGACGAAGGAGAAGTGGTGAGCGATAACGACAGGGACTTCGAGGCGCCGGTGGAGACCACCTCGGTGTTCCGGGAGGAGTTCATCAATGAACTCGATTCCGGAACGAGCACCTCGAGTGAGCCGGCCGACACGGGAGTCGAGCGACTCGCTCCCGGGACCGCGCTGCTTGTCGTGAAGCGGGGACCCAACGCGGGATCGCGGTTCCTCCTCGACCAGCCGACGACCTCTGCGGGTCGTCATCCCGACAGCGACATCTTCCTCGACGACGTGACCGTCAGTCGTCGTCACGCCGAATTCCGCCTCGGCGACAACGAGTTCCAGGTCGTCGACGTGGGCAGCCTGAACGGCACCTACGTCAACCGTGAGCCCGTCGACACCGCCACGCTGTCCAACGGCGACGAGGTCCAGATCGGAAAGTTCCGTCTGGTCTTCCTGAGCGGTCCGCGCGACGAAGCAGACGCCTGACAGCCGTGACGGCGTCTGCGGCCCCTCGCGGCGAAGGATCGATGTCGATCGGCGCGGTCCTCGCCCGGTTGCGGGATGATTTTCCCGACATCACGATCTCGAAGATCCGATTCCTGGAGTCGGAGGGTCTGGTGACCCCGGAGCGGGCGCCGTCCGGCTATCGCCGTTTCAGCGAGGCCGATTGTGAGCGACTGCGCTTCGTGCTGACCGCCCAGCGGGATCGCTATCTCCCGCTGAAGGTGATCAAGGAGCAGCTCGACGCGATCGACAAGGGCGAGGGCGGTTTCGGCACCGGGGGCACGGTGGCGCTGTCCACCGCCCGCGGCGCCGTCGCCCCGGCGACCGATTTCGGTTCCCGCGGCGGCCGCGTCTCGCGGGAGCAGCTCATCGAGCGGACGGGCGTCGACTCGGCGTTCGTGACCGAGCTGCAGCGCAACGGCCTCCTCACCGCGGGACCGGCGGGCTTCTTCGACGAAGACGCCGTCCGGCTCGTCGAAGCCGCTGCGGCACTGGCGAGTTACGGGCTCGAGACCCGGCATCTCCGTGCGTTCAAGGTGTCCGCGGACCGCGAGGCGGGCCTGGTCGCCCAGATCGCCAGCCCGATCGCCAAGGGCAAGGGGACCGGTGCGCGCGACCGTGCCGAGGAACTGGTCCGCGAGATCGCCGCGCTGTCGGTGACCCTGCACACCCAGCTGGTCAAGGCCGCCGTCCGCGACGTGCTGGACTGACCTGCCCCGCTGATCGCTCTCGGCGGATCCACCCGCCGAGCTGCGAATACGTGACCGACCCGCCGCGCGTCGGCCGTCGCTGCGGTCCGGACCGGTGTAGCGTCGAGATCATCACATCGATCGCCGTACAAGGCGTCTGGGAGGTGCGAGATGAGCGAGATGCGTGTGGTGGGCATCAGGGTCGAGCCCCCGCAGAGCCAGCCGGTGCTCCTGCTCCGCGAGGTCGACGGTGAGCGATACCTGCCGATCTGGATCGGGCAGAGCGAGGCGGCGTCGATCGCCTTGCGGCAGAAGGGGATCGAGCCCCCGCGGCCGTTGACCCATGATCTGATCGTCAACCTGATCCGAGAGTTCGGTCAGACCCTTGTCGAGGTCCGGATCGTCGACATGCAAGAGGGCACCTTCTACGCGGAGATGGTCTTCGCCGGCGACCTGCGCGTCTCGGCGCGTCCGTCGGACTCGATCGCGGTCGCCATGCGCGCCGGGGTCCCGATCATCGCCGACGAGGAGGTTCTCGCCGAGGCGGGCCTTCTCATCCCCGAAGAGGAACCCGACGAGGCCGGGGCGGAGGCGACCGCCGAATCCGCCGAGGACGAGGTCGAGAAGTTCAAGGAATTCCTCGACAATGTCTCGCCCGACGACTTCAAGGCCAGCGGCGCCTGACCCCGGAGCCTTCGGTCACGGATCGGCAACCAGAAGGTCACCGAAGGTCTCAATCTCAACTTGAGGTTGAGATATGGGCGCGTCGCGTTGATCGGCCCTCCGCGTCGGCATAGCGTCATCCACGACATCGCGCTCCACCACCGGGCCGATGAAGATGATGATCGGGTGACCCGGCCGGGCCTGGACCGCGTACTGTGGACGTGGATGTCAGGCACCTGACGCGCATCCGGTCCGAGCTTTGCGAGGGAGTCTGAAGTGGGCGATCGTCCGGTCGACAGCGAAGTGACGTCGAACGACCCGTCGGCTGATCATCCGACCGAGCGTCCTGCGGCACCGGTCCAGGGGAGCCTCGAGGACATCGAGCCGGGCCTGTTCCCGGACGACACCGTCCCCGACGAACTGATCGGCTACCGCGTGCCGAGCGCCTGCCAGATCGCCGGCATCACCTACCGTCAGCTCGACTACTGGGCCCGCACCGGACTGGTGGTCCCGTCGATCCGCGGCGCCGCGGGTTCGGGCAGCCAGCGTCTCTACTCCTTCAAGGACATCCTCGTCCTCAAGATCGTCAAGCGCCTGCTCGACACCGGCATCTCGCTGCAGAACATCCGCGTCGCGGTGGACCACCTCCGCAAGCGCGGCGTCGAGGACCTCGCCAGGATCACCCTGTTCTCCGACGGCACCACCGTCTACGAGTGCACCTCCGCCGAAGAGGTCGTCGACCTCCTGCAGGGCGGCCAGGGCGTGTTCGGAATCGCCGTCAGCGGAGCGATGCGGGAACTGACCGGCACCATCGCCGACTTCCCGGGTGAACGGGCCGACGGCGGCGTGAGCGAGGCGGCGCCCGAGGACGAACTGGCCGCCCGCCGCAAGAACCGCGCCCGCCGCACCGGATAGCCACGTGCGGGTCGGCCCGCACGTGATCCTCATGACTCTCGCCGCGTCACCGGTCCCATCGGGCCGGTGACCTGCGTACACTGGCACGCGCGTCGCTACGCCACGGGAGAGAGCCGCCTCACGGCGGCCGCCGAAGGAGCAACACCTCTCCGCCAAACTCTCAGGCACCCGGGACCGTGGTGGTGACGACGTCTCTGGAAAGTGACGAACCGTTCGTCCGCCCACGGTGAAAGGTCGCCACGCGAGGCCGCGCGGCAACCGAATCTCTCAGGCGTCTGCCGGCATCCGCCGGTGACATGACAGAGGGGGAGGCCCGCCCGCCGGCTCACGCAGCCGGCGCCTGCGAGAGGTGCCCTCCATGTCCTCAGCCGATCGGTCGCCCGCCCCCGCCGGCTTCGTGGACCGTCACATCGGTCCCGATCCCGAAGAACTGCAGCGCATGCTGTCGGTGATCGGGGTGTCCTCACTCGACGAGCTCGCGCACCGCGTCATCCCCGCGGTCATCGCCGACGAACTCGACTCGGACGTGCTCGGAGCGTTGCCCGAGCCGATCGGCGAGCGCGAGGTGCTCGACCGGCTGGCCGGACTCGCCGCGAAGAACTCGGTCAAGCGGTCGATGATCGGCCTCGGCTACTACGGCACCCACACGCCCGGCGTCATCCTGCGCAACGTGCTCGAGAACCCGGCCTGGTACACCGCGTACACGCCCTACCAGCCGGAGATCAGCCAGGGACGCCTCGAGGCGCTCCTCAACTTCCAGACCATGGTCGCCGACCTCACCGGCATGGAGGTGGCCAACGCGTCGATGCTCGACGAGGCCACCGCCGCCGCCGAGGCGATGACCCTCCTGCGCCGCGCGGGCAAGTCGAAGTCGCCGCGCGTCGTCGTCGACACCGACCTCTTCCCGCAGACCCACGCCGTCATCGAGACCCGGGCGGAGCCGCTCGGGATCGAGGTGGTCGAGGCGACCCTGGACCCGGCTGCGCCGGGGCACGGCCTGCCCGACGGCGAGTTCTTCGGCGTGATTGTCCAGGTGCCCGGCGCCTCGGGACGGATCGTCGACGTCGCGCCGATCATCGAGGCCGCGCACGAGCGCGGCGCACTGGTCGCGGTCGGTGCCGACCTACTCGCACTCACCCTGATCACCCCGCCCGGTGAGCAGGGTGCCGACGCCTGCTTCGGCACCACGCAGCGGTTCGGGGTCCCGATGGGCTTCGGCGGGCCGCACGCCGGGTACCTCGCGGTCAACACCAAGCACACCCGTCAGCTGCCCGGACGCCTGGTCGGCGTCTCCAAGGATGCGGACGGCAACCTGGCGTACCGTCTCGCCCTGCAGACACGCGAGCAGCACATCCGGCGTGAGAAGGCCACCAGCAACATCTGCACCGCCCAGGTCCTGTTGGCCGTGATGGCGGCGATGTACGCCTCGTACCACGGTCCCGAGGGCCTGCGCGCGATCGCGCGCCGCACCCACGACGCCGCCGTGACACTCGCGAACTCCCTGGTCGCCGCTGGCCTCGCCGTCGCGCACGCGTCGTTCTTCGACACCGTGGAGGTCGCGGCGCCCGGCCGGGCCGACGAGATCGTCGCCGCGGCGCGGCAGGAGGGCGTCAACCTCCGCCGCGTCGACGCCGACACCGTCTCCATCGCCTGCGACGAGACCACCACCGACGCCGACGTCCGCACCGTGCTGGGGGCATTCGGCGTCGCCGACGTGGAACCGGCCGACTTCGCGCAGCCGATCGAGAACCGCACCAGCGAGTACCTGACGCACCCGGCGTTCAACCGCTACCGCACCGAGACCGCGATGCTGCGCTACCTGCGTGCGCTGTCGGACAAGGACATCGCGCTCGACCGCAGCATGATCCCGCTGGGCTCGTGCACGATGAAGCTCAACGCCACCACCGAGATGGAGCCCATCACCTGGCCGGGGTTCGCCGAACTGCACCCGTTCGCGCCGGCGGAGGACTCGATCGGGTTCCGCGAGCTGATCTCGACGCTGGAGGAGTGGCTGGTCGCGGTCACCGGCTACGACCGGATCAGCTTGCAGCCCAACGCCGGATCCCAGGGTGAGTTCGCCGGCCTGCTCGCGATTCGCGGTTACCACCGCAGCCGCGGCGAGCACGACCGCGACGTGTGCCTCATCCCGTCGAGCGCCCACGGAACCAACGCCGCGTCGGCGGTGATGGCCGGCATGCGCGTCGTCGTGGTCGGTTGCCGCGAGAACGGCGACGTCGACCTCGAGGACCTGCGCGCCAAGATCGAGGCGAACCCCGGTCGGATCGCGGCGATCATGATCACCTACCCGTCGACGCACGGCGTGTTCGAGCACGACATCGCCGAGATCTGCGCGGCCGTCCACGAGGCCGGCGGCCAGGTCTACGTCGACGGGGCGAACCTCAACGCGCTGGTGGGCGTCGCCCGCCCCGGCCACTTCGGCGGCGACGTCAGCCACCTGAACCTGCACAAGACCTTCTGCATCCCGCACGGCGGCGGCGGTCCCGGCGTGGGGCCGGTCGCGGTGCGCGAGCACCTGGCGCCGTTCCTGCCGGGCCATCCGCTCGCCGACGAGCTGCCGGGACCCGTGACCGTCTCCGCGGCGCCGTACGGTTCGGCGACCATCCTGCCGATCACCTACGCCTACATCGCGATGATGGGGGCCGACGGCCTGCGGAAGGCGACCCTGTCGGCGATCACCGCCGCCAACTACGTCGCCAAGCGGCTCGGCGACCACTACCCGGTGCTGTACACCGGCGAGGGCGGGTTCGTCGCGCACGAGTGCATCCTCGACCTGCGCGCCATCACCAAGGAGACCGGCGTGACCGTCGACGACGTGGCGAAGCGTCTCGCGGACTACGGCTTCCACGCGCCGACGATGAGCTTCCCGGTGGCCGGCACCCTGATGGTCGAACCCACCGAGAGCGAGAACCTCGACGAGATCGACGCCTTCTGCGACGCCATGATCGCCATCCGCGAGGAGATCGACCGCGTCGGACGCGGTGAGTGGCCGGTGGACGACAACCCGCTGCGCGGCGCCCCGCACACCCCGGAGTGCCTGGTGGGCGAGTGGGACCACCCGTACTCGCGGGAGGTCGCGGTGTACCCGACGGGCCTGCCGTCGGCCGGTGGCCGCACCAAGGTGTGGCCGGCCGTGCGTCGCATCGACGGCGCGTACGGCGACCGCAACCTGGTGTGCAGCTGCGCGCCGATCGAGGCCTACAGCAGCTGACGAGCCCGGCAGCCTCATGACAGGCGCCCCTCGCCCGGTGTGTCGGGGTCGAGGGGCGCCTTCGTCGTCGCGGCTGTCTTCGCGGGCTCGGCGGGTCCTAGCCTCCGGCCCCCGACGGCGCCGGTGCTCCGGTCGGACCGGTGGGCGCGGCGGCGGTTCCGTACACGACGCGGTTGATCGCCACGATCGCGCCGTTCTCCGGGGTGGGCATCGGACTCGGGGTCCGCGGGAAGGCGACGGTCGCGGTCGGCTCCGGCAGCGGGGCGTCGCCGCGGAACCCGAGCTCGGTCAGCCGCTGCAGCTGATCGGGTTCGGAGGCGAAGGCGGTGAACTCCGACACCGCGTCGGCGGCGACGTCGCTGACCTGCTCGCCGGAGAGCCGGATGATCGGGTAGTCGGCGATCGGCGTCGGCCCTCCCGGCACCAGTTCGGCGAGGCGTGCCGTCGTGTCCGACTTGGTCATCTGGTAAAGCCGCTGTTCGGTGATCGGCACGACGTGGATTCGGGAGCGCGCGGGATCGGGTGCGTCGGCGATGACCGTCGCCGCGCCCTGCGGCGTGCCGTCGGGCGAAACCGGCGCCCCCTCGAGCATCGCTCGCACGGTCGAGGTGACGCGCGGGGACTCGGCGTCGGCGGTGGTGAGTGGACCGGTCGTGCGGGTGACGCTGGTGGCGACCGCCTGGGCGGCGAGGGCACTGGCGTCCGACTGGGCGCCGACCGGCATCGCCATGCGCAGCGAGCCCCAACCCTGCAGGTCGAAGTCGGTCAGCGACGCGTCGCGCCGCTGCAGTGTCGGGACCGCAGACCAGTCGAGGCGGTCGCCGACGGCGCGCGCGAGGTCGGGGGAGACGGCGAGGACGACCGGGGTCGAGACCAGCGAGCGCGGGTTGCCCTCGATCAGACCCGGCTCGGCCGCGGCGAGGTCGGCCGACCACACCGACGACTGCGGGACCCACGCGGCCGGGTAGTCGCCCATCGACTCGGTCTCCCATGTGCCGGTGAGGCCGTCGAGGGTGATCTTCGCGTCACCCGGGCGGACCGCGATGGTGACGCAGTGATCGCGGATCACGGGTTTCGTCGCGGCGAACGCCTCGGCGATCGCGGTGAGGCCCGGGGCGATGTCCGGGTCGGCGATGATCGGCACGGTCGCCGGCCCCTCGACGCACTGCGCCGCGGCGTCGTCGGCCTGCCTGTCGATGGTGTCGCCGAGATCGAACCAGACGACCACGACGGCTGCGATCAGCACGGCCGACAGGAGGGCGGCCACGACTCCACGGCTGACGCCTCGGTTGCGGATGCTCTGCCCGCCGCCACTGCGATGATGTGCCAACGCCGTTGCCCTCCCTGCACTGGTGCGCAAAACAACACGCCGCGCCACGTCGCGTGTGGTGCGGCGCAGGGTACGACGATACGCCGTGCCGGACCACGAAGGTCCGGCACGGTCGTATCAGAGCGTGTCTTGCGGTCGGTCAGCCGGCCGGGTTGGCGGCCTTGAACTCGCGGCGACGGCGGTGCAGGATCGGCTCGGTGTAGCCGTTCGGCTGCTTGCCGCCCTCGAGGATGAGCTCCTTGGCCGCCTGGAAGGCGATGCTGGAGTCGAAGTCGGGCGCCATCGGACGGTACTTCGCGTCACCGGCGTTCTGGCGGTCGACGACCGGCGCCATCCGCTCGAGCGAGGCGACGATGTCGGCCTCGGAGACGATGCCGTGGCGCAGCCAGTTGGCCAGCAGCTGGCTGGAGATGCGCAGGGTGGCGCGGTCCTCCATCAGCGCGACGTCGTGGATGTCGGGCACCTTCGAGCAGCCGACGCCCTGATCGATCCAGCGGACGACGTAGCCCAGGATCGACTGGCAGTTGTTGTCGAGCTCTTCCTGCTTCTCCTCGTCGGACCAGTCGGTGTTCTTGGCCAGCGGGATGGTCAGGATGTCGTCGACCGAGGCCGGCTCGCGCTTGGCGATCTCGTCCTGACGCTCGAACACGTCGACGTAGTGGTAGTGCAGCGCATGCAGGGTCGCGGCGGTCGGCGACGGGACCCACGCGGTGGTGGCGCCGGACTTCGGGTGGCCGATCTTCTGCTCGAGCATGTCTGCCATCAGGTCGGGCATGGCCCACATGCCCTTGCCGATCTGGGCCTTGTGCTGCAGACCCGCGTGCAGGCCGGTGTCGACGTTGAAGTCCTCGTACGCCGCGATCCACTTCTGCTTCTTCATCTCGGCCTTGCGCACCATCGCGCCGGCCTCCATCGAGGTGTGGATCTCGTCGCCGGTGCGGTCGAGGAAGCCGGTGTTGATGAAGACCACGCGCTCGGAGGCGGCCTTGATGCAGGCCTTGAGGTTGACCGTGGTGCGGCGCTCCTCGTCCATGATGCCGACCTTGAGGGTGTTCTTCGGGAGTCCGAGGACCTGCTCGACACGGCCGAACAGCTCGACGGTGAAGGCGACCTCCTCGGGTCCGTGCATCTTCGGCTTCACGATGTAGATCGAGCCGGTGCGGGAGTTCTGCAGACCCTCGGTGCTGAGTCCGTGGATGCCGATCAGCGAGGTGACCAGGCCGTCGAGGATGCCCTCGGGGACCTCGTTGCCATCGGCGTCGAGGACCGCGTCGTTGGTCATCAGGTGGCCGACGTTGCGAACGAACAGCAGGGAGCGGCCGTGCAGCGCGAAGGTCGAGCCGTCCGGAGCGGTGTACTCGCGGTCGCCGTTGAGCACGCGGGTGAAGGTCTTGCCGTTCTTGCTGACCTCTTCGGCCAGATCGCCCTTGTTGAGGCCCAGCCAGTTGCGGTACCCGACGACCTTGTCGTCGGCGTCGACCGCGGCGACCGAGTCCTCGAAGTCCATGATCGTGGTGATCGCGGACTCGACGACGACGTCCTTGATGCCGGCCGGGTCGGTCGAACCGATCGGCGAGGACGGGTCGATCTCGATGTCGAGGTGCAGGCCGTTGTGGCGCAGCAGCACGCTCGACGGCGCGGAGGCGTCGCCGCGGTAGCCGACGAAGGCCGACGGGTCGGCGAGCGTGGTGGTCGCGCCACCGTCGAGGGTCACCTGCAGGGCGCCGTCGACCACGGCGAAACCGCGGGCGTCGGTGTAGCTGCCGCCCTCGAGCGGGACGGCCTTGTCCAGGAAGTCCTTGGCGTAGGCGATGACCTTGTCGCCGCGGACCTTGTTGTACGACGAGCCCTTCTCGGCGCCGTCGGTCTCCGGGATGGCGTCGGTGCCGTACAGCGCGTCGTAGAGCGAACCCCAGCGGGCGTTCGCCGCGTTGAGCGCGAAGCGGGCGTTGAGGACGGGCACCACCAGCTGCGGACCGGCGGTCTCGGAGATCTCGCGGTCGACGTTGTCGGTGGTGATCTGGAAGTCGGCGGGGACCTCGGCGAGGTAGCCGATCTCGGTGAGGAAGGACTTGTAGGCGTCGAAGTCCGCGGTGCCAGGGGTGAGGTCGGCGCCCTTGTGGTCACGGTGCCAGGCATCGATCTTGGCCTGCAGCTCGTCGCGAACCCTCAGCAGCTCGCGGTTGCGCGGCGCGAGGTCGGCGATCACCGATGCCGCACCGGACCAGAAGGCGTCGGCCTCTACACCGGTGCCGGGCAGCGCCTCGTTGTTGATGAAGTCGTACAGGACGGAAGCGACCTGCAACCCGTTGACGGTGATCCGGTCCGACATGATTGCCTTTCTCGAGCGAATGAAGACGCCCCTATGCTACTAGCCGGTAAGACTGAACCGTACAGGCGTCCTGTTTAGGCGCGGCGCGCGATCTCGGCCAGGTGCGCGCACCTCTCCAACACCTGCGCGCGGAGTTCTGTTCCGGCCTCCGCGATGGCCGATTGCCGCCGCACGTATTCGGCTCGCCCCGCCGGGGTCTCGATGGCGACGGGCTCGTAGCCGAGGTCGCGGAGGTCGTAGGGACTCGCCCGCATGTCGAGGTCGCGGGCGCGGAGCGCGAGCTCGAAGCAGTCGACGGTCAGCTCGGCCGGAAGCAGCGGTGCGAGACCGAAGCAGTGGCGGTACAGATCCATCGTTGCGTGCAGGCACCCGGGCTGCTCGTGGTCGATCTGGGTGTCGCGGGTGAGCTGGTTCTCGTTGAGCGGACGCGCCGGCCCGGTGAAGAAGCGGAAGGCGTCGAAGTGGGTGCAGCGCAGCGGCATCTGTTCGACGACGCGGTCGGTCCCCTCCCGTCCGAGCCGCAGCGGGATGTCGTGTCGGGTCTCGTCGGTGCGGTAGACCATCGCCCATTCGTGCAGCCCGAAGCAGCCCAGCCGCGCCGGGCGCGAGGCCGTCGCCCGCAGCAGCGCGATGGTCGACTCGATGGAGTCGAGCCGGCGCCGGAGGTACTCCGCGCCGACCCGTACGCCGCCGTCGGCGGACTCGTAGCCGCGGAGCTGCAGGTACTCGGCGGCGTCGGCGAGCGTCACCCCGTAACCCGGATGCCACCGCAGCACATGGGAGGGCCGCGACGAGTAGTAGGTGAACAGGAAGTCGATGACCGGGTGCTTGAGTCCGCGACGACGCGCGGCGAGGTACGGGCCGATCAGGGCGTCGACGCGGCGGCGGTGGGCGTCGCGGCGCGCACGCCACTGCTCTCCGGTCAGCAGGGTCGGCGATTCGAGTCGAACGGTCACTGTGGTCACACCCGGTGGGTCTCGTCGCGGACGTTGCCGACGAACTCCTCCACGAGGTCGGCCAGCGCGACGATGCCGATCGTACGACCGGTCTCGTCGACCACGGCGCCCAGGTGCGAACTCGTCCGCCGCAGGATGGTCGTCGCCTCGTCGAGCGGGGTGGTCGAGGCGATCACCGGCAGCGGCCGGATCTTGTCCACGCCGATGATGGTGTCCGGTCCGATGTGCTCGTCGAGGATCTCGTCGAGCACGTCCTTCAGGTGGAGATACCCGGTGAAGGTGCCGTCGGTCCCACGGACGGGGAACCGCGAGAACCCGGTCTCGCTCACCGCCTTCTCGACGGCGCCCAGCGTCGGACCGATGCCGCCGGTCGCCGACACCTGGACCTTGACGCTGCGCATCGCCTCGAGCGGGATCATCACCTCGGTGACCTTGCGGCCGACCGACTGCAGGGCGCGCGTCAGGCGCTCGTGCTCCTCGGCGTCGATGAGTCCCTCCTGCTTGGACTCGCCGAGCATCTGCGCGAGTTCGCCCAGCGACACGGTCGACTCGAGTTCGTCCTTGGGCTCGACCCGCATCAGGCGCAGCCCGATGTTGGCGATCCAGTTGTAGAACGCGATCAGCGGCCGCACCAGCTTGATGAACACCAGGTGCGCCGGCACCAGCAGCATCGCGGCGGCCTCCGGCCCGGCGAGGGCGATGTTCTTCGGGACCATCTCGCCGAGCAGGATATGGAGCACGACGACCAGCGACAACGCGATCGCGAACGAGATCGGGTGCAGCAGGGCGTGGGGCACGTGCAGCAGGTCGAGCGGCTTCTCGATCAGGTGCGCGACGGCCGGCTCGCCGACGCGGCCGAGCAGGATCGAGCAGATCGTGATGCCCAGTTGCGCGCCGGCCAGCATCAGCGACAGGTGCTCGCCCGCGTGGATGACGGTGCGGGCACGCTTCTTGCCGCTGTCGGCGAGCGCCTCGAGACGATCGCGCCGCGCGGAGATGAGCGAGAACTCCGCGCCGACGAAGAAGGCGTTGCCCGCGAGGAGCACGACGGCGAGCAGGACCGCCCACAGGTCACCCATCGAGGGCCTCCGGCTGTCGGGGGGCGTCGGCGGGCGCCGGGCGCAGGGCGACCACGTCCACCCGGCGGCCGTCCATGTGGGTCACCGTCGCGCGCCACGTGACCTCGGGTCCGGTGTCGGGGGTCTCCGGCGAGTCGTCGTCGCCCTCGCTGACCGGGGAGCGGTGCGGCAGGTCGACCACGTCGTTCACCTCCGGGATGCGCCCGAGGCAGTACATGACGAGCCCGCCGAGGGTGTCGTACGGCCCGTCCGGGGCGTGGTAGCCGGTGGCGTCGTAGAGCTCGTCGATCCGCAGCAGCCCCGAGCACATGTAGCCGTTGCCGTCGACGGCCACGTCGGCCCGCTCGTAGTCGTGTTCGTCGGTGACGTCGCCGAGGATCTCCTCGATGAGGTCCTCGGTGGTGACGATCCCCGCGGTCCCGCCGTACTCGTCGATGACCACGCACAGTTCCATGCCGTCGGCGCGGATCCGCTCCATGAGCGCGTCGCCGTCCAGGCTGGCCGGGACCCGGGGCACGGCCCGGGCGATCGAGGTGACCGGCGTCGTCGCCTGCAGTTCGGGCGGGATCATGAACGCCTGCTTGATGTGCACGACGCCCACGAGGTCGTCGAGGTCGCCGTCGACGACCACCGGGAACCGTGAGTGGCCGGTGCGCGACGAGGCGATGACCAGATCGCGGACGGTGTCGTCGCGATCGAGGGTGTCGATGGTGACGCGCGGGGTCATCAGATCCTCGGCGGTGAGCTCGCCGAAGCGCAGGGAACGGTCGACCAGGGTCGCCGTCTGCTCGTCCATCGCGCCCCGCCGGGCCGAGTTGCGCACCAGCGAGACCAGCTCCTGGGGCGAACGGGCGGAGGCGAGCTCGTCGGTCGGCTCGATGCCGAACCGCCGCACGATCCAGTTGGCGGTGCCGTTGAGTCCGTTGATCGCCCAGCGGAACACGGCCGAGAAGACCGTCATCGGGCCGGCGGTGGCCCGGGCGACGGCGAGGGCCTTGGCGATGGCGAGGTTCTTGGGTATCAGCTCGCCGAGCACCATCGACAACGACGTCGCGATGATGAGCGCGAGCGCCAGCGACGTCCCCGAGGCCACCGATTCGCTGACGCCGAGCGCGGTCATCGGCGGCTTGATGATCCGGGCCAGCACGGGTTCGGCGATGTAGCCGGTGATCAGGGTGGTGATGGTGATGCCGAGCTGGGCACCGGAGAGCTGGAACGACAGTGTCGAGTGCGCCCGCTGGACCAGGCGGGACCGGCGGTCCCCGCGCGCGGCGACGTCGGCGGCGATCGTCGAGCGCTCCAGCGCGGTCAGGGAGAACTCGGCCGCCACGAACAGCGCCGTGCCGAGGGTCAGTGCGACGAAGCCGACGAGGCCGGCGACGAGAAGGAAGACCTCCACGTCACCACCCGCCCGGCAGGGGACGCCCTTCGGCGAAGCCGGCGGACGATTGGACGCCGAGAACCACCCGGTCGTGCAGTTCCCTGAGGTTGCGGGCGCCCGTGTAGGTCGCGGTGCTGCGCACGCCGGAGCAGATGTGGTCGATGAGGTCCTCCACACCGGGGCGGTCGGGATCGATGCGGATGCGCGAACTCGAGATCCCTTCCTCGAACAGGGCCTTGCGGGCCCGGTCATAGGCGCTGTCGCCGCTCGACCGGGCGGCCACCGCGCGCTTGGACGCCATCCCGAAACTCACCTTGTAGGGGCCGTTCTCGTCCTCGAGCAGGTCGCCGGGCGACTCGTGCGTGCCGGCGAACCACGACCCGATCATGACGTTCGACGCACCGGCCGCGAGGGCCAGTGCGACGTCGCGGGGATGCCGCACACCGCCGTCGGCCCAGACCGAGGCCCCGTGACCTGCTGCCACGGCGGCACATTCGGCGACCGCGGAGAACTGCGGACGCCCGACGCCGGTCATCATGCGGGTCGTGCACATGGCGCCCGGCCCGACGCCGACCTTCACGATGGACGCCCCGGCCGCGATCAGGTCGAGTGTGCCCTCCGCCGACACCACGTTGCCGGCCGCGATCGGAACGCCGAGATCGGCGTCGGCGACCGCCCTCAGCACGGAGAGCATCTTCTCCTGGTGCCCGTGGGCGGTGTCGATGACCAGCAGGTCTGCCCCGGCGCCCACGAGCGCGCGGGCCTTGCCCACGACGTCGCCGTTGATGCCGACGGCGGCGGCGATGCGGAGCCGGCCCGTCGCGTCGACGTTGGGTCGGTAGATGGCGTGGCGCAGTGCTCCGCGACGGGTGAGGACGCCGGCCAGTCGGCCGTCGTCGTCGACGAGGATGGCCAGCCCGAGATGGAGGTCGCCCAGCGCGTCGAACACCTCGCGCGGCGGGGTGGCGACCGGCAGGGTGACGATGTCGGGGTCGAGGACCTCCCGGACCCGGGCGAACCGGTCGATGTCGCGGCAGCGTCGCTCGGTGACGACCCCGACGGGCCTGCCGTCCTCCACCACCACGGCCAGGCCGTGAGCCCGTTTGGGGATGAGGGCGACCGCATCGGTCACCGAGTCCGACGGGCTCAGGGTCACCGGGGTGTCGGCGACGAGGTGGCGCGACTTCACGTAGGCGATCGATGCCGCGGCGGCCTCGATGGGCAGGTCCTGTGGCAGGACCACGAGGCCGCCGCGGCGTGCGACCGTCTCGGCCATGCGCTTGCCCGCGACCGCGGTCATGTTCGCGACGACGATCGGGATGGTGCATCCCGTGCCGTCCGCGGTCGACAGGTCGACGTCGAAGCGCGAGGTGACATCGGACCTACCCGGGACGATGAACACATCGTCGTAGGTCAGATCGTGGGTCGGCCGATGGCCTTCGATGAATCGCACCGGTTGCTCGCAGGCTCCTTATTCGGCGACCTCGGAGCGGTCGCCGCTCCACAGTGTGTGGAAGGTGCCCTCCTTGTCGACGCGCTGGTAGGTGTGGGCGCCGAAGTAGTCGCGCAGGCCCTGGGTGAGGGCGGCGGGCAGGCGCTCGGCGCGCAGGGCGTCGTAATAGGACAGCGAGGAGGCGAAGGCGGGCACCGGGATGCCGAGCAGGGTGGCGGTGGAGACCACGCGCCGCCAGCTGTCGATGCCGGCCTCGACCGCGTCGCGGAAGTAGGGGGCCAGCAGCAGGCTGGGCAGTGCGGGGTCGTCGGCGTAGGCCTCGCGGATGCGGTTGAGGAACTGCGCGCGGATGATGCAGCCGCCGCGCCAGATGGTGGCGAGCGCGCCGCGGTCGACGTCCCAGCCGTACTCGGCGCTGCCGGCGGCGATCTGGTCGAAGCCCTGGGCGTAGGCGACGACCTTCGAGGCGTACAGCGCGGCCTTGATGTCCTCGATGAACCGGGCCTTGTCGGCGGGGGCCTCGCCGAGCGCGCCGGCCTTCAGCCCGCGGGCGGCGAGGCGCTGGTCGGTGGAGCTGGACAGAGCGCGTGCGAAGACGGCCTCGGCGATGCCGGTGGTGGGGATGCCCAGATCCAGCGCGGACTTCACGGTCCAGCGGCCGGTGCCCTTCTGGCCGGCGGCGTCGACGATGACGTCGACGAGCGGCTTGCCGGTCTCGGCGTCGACCTGGCTGAGGACCTCGGCGGTGATCTCGATCAGGTAGCTCTCGAGTTCGGTGGTGTTCCACTCGCGGAAGACGTCGGCGATCTCGGCGACCGGCAGGTCGAGTGCCTTGCGCATCAGGTCGTAGGCCTCGCCGATGAGCTGCATGTCGGCGTACTCGATGCCGTTGTGGACCATCTTGACGAAGTGGCCGCTGCCGTCGGGGCCGATGTGCGTGCAGCACGGTTCGCCGTCGACCTGCGCGGCGATCGACTCGAGCATCGGACCGAGCGACTCGTACGACTCGGCTGGGCCGCCGGGCATGATCGCGGGGCCGTTGAGGGCGCCCTCTTCGCCGCCGGAGATGCCGGCTCCGACGAAGTTGAGTCCGCGGGCCGACATGGCGGCCTCGCGTCGGATGGTGTCGGTGTAGAGGGAGTTGCCGCCGTCGATGATGATGTCGCCGGGTTCCATCGCATCGGCGAGTTCCTCGATGACCGCGTCGGTCGGGGCGCCGGCCTTGACCATGATCAGCACGCGGCGGGGACGTTCGAGGGCGGCGACGAACTCGGCGATCGTCTCGGTGCGGATGAAGTTCCCCTCGTCGCCGTGGTTGGCGATCAGGGCGTCGGTCTTGGCGATGCTGCGGTTGTGCAGCGCGACGGTGTACCCGTGACGCGCGAAGTTACGCGCGATGTTGGAACCCATGACGGCCAGACCGGTGACACCGATCTGCGCTTTTCCGGACGATGACGAAGCCTCGACGTTGTTCATGCGGACAGCCTATTGCCTGACGGCCCGATCACGCGATCGGCTCTCCCGATGTACTTGTCCGACGGGCGATCACCCTGTGGACGGGGGTCGGGTGCGGCTCGCGCGTCAGAAGGCCGACATGAGGCGGTTGAGCTCGGTGAGCCAGGGGATCGCGACGGCCAGCGTCGGCACGACGAGGATGGCCGCGGCCGCGGTGTAGGCGGTCGCCGCGATGCACCGGGCCGGGCGGTTGTCGCGCAGGCGGTGGACCCGGGTGAGGGTGGTGGGGCCGCCGACCGCCATCGCCCCGCGCGGGGCCACCGCGTCGGCGCAGGCGACGAGCGCACGGCCGAGCGTGGTGGGTGTGGTCTTGCGGACGGCCTGGTCGTCGGCGAGTGCCTCGACGAGCAGCTCCGCGGCGCCGAGCGCCGACTGCGAGCGCACGAAACGCGGGAAGGCCTCGTGCAGCGCGATGAAGGCCTCGAGGACGAGATCGTGTCGAGCGCGCAGGTGGGCCCGTTCGTGGGCGAGCACCGCGACGAGTTCGTCACGGGTGAGCCGGTGTACGACGCCCTCGCTGACGACGACCCGCTGCCGGAGTCCGGGGAGGCAGTAGGCGAGGGGCTGCTCGACGTCGATCATCCGGACGTCGCGGGCATAGAGCGGATCGTCGGCGTCGCTGCGGTCGCAGCGGTCGAGGATGTCGATGAGCTGGCGATGGGCCTTGCGGCGGGCGCGGGTGCGCAGTCCCACGCGGATCGTGGTGTAGAAGAGGCGGGCGCCGATCAGCAGCGTGAGCACGAAGACCGCGACACACGTGAGCCACAGCGGCAGGCCGAGGCGGTCGATCTCGCGCAGCGGATTGGCCGAGGGGGTGCCGTCGGGGCCGATGACGAGGAGATTGGACGCGATCGCCAGGCCGCAACTGAATGCCGAGAGGACCGCGGCGAGTGCGATGGCCTGCCACAGCGTCATCGCCGCGCGTGGGGCTCGGATCGGCCACTTGGCCCGGGACAAGGCCTCGGGTACGGGTCCGGCGAGCACCAGGCTGACGATGCCGAAGAGCAGGGCGGTCATCCGGTGTCTTCCTCAGGGTCGGCTGTGGGGGCGTGCGGAGAATCTATCCCTTTTCGCGAGTTCCTCGTGCTGCTTCGAGTTCATCCAGTGCGTGGCGGAGTGCGGCGGCCTCGTCTGCGCCGACGCGGCCGACGAAGGAGACCAGCGCGGCGTGACGCGATCCGGGCGCATCGGCCTCGCTGAGGGCGTCGACCATCAGGCTTGCCACCAGATCCTCACGCGGGTGGGTGGGGACGTATTTGTGGGCGCGGTCGTCGCGGATCTGGGTGACCAGATTCTTCTTGGCGAGACGCTGCAGGACGGTCATCACCGTGGTGTACGCGAGGGAGCGATCGCGCGACAGCGTTTCGTGCACCTGTCGCACGGTCTGCGGTTCCGCGCTCGCCCACAGCGTGTCCATGACCGCGCGTTCGAGGTCGCCGAGCCCATTCATCTTTCGCATTGTACTGCCGTGCCTTCCTCTGTCTGTCCGCCGGCCCGTCGCGCTCCACCTCGTTGTGGTTCGGCACGGGTGGCCACGCCTCTCGCGTGGCGTCTTCTCGCGCCCTTGACACGTTGGTAAGGCTAGCCTACATTAATTGTCGTCGGACCGCGCGAGTGTCCTGAGGGCTGCAGAGACCCCCGGTCCACATCACGGAAGGCCCCGCATCTCCCCGAGGTGCGGGGCCTTCCGGTTCGTTCGTGTGCGGTGTCAACGACGCGCGCGGCGTCTGTGTTCCCGCGCGCGGCGACTGTGTTCCCGGGGTGGGGTTCCCGGGGTGGGATCGCGAACCGCGGGCGCTCATGCGAATGTTGACGCCATGACAGCGAACAGTGTGGATGACATCCTCCGGGGTTCGGCCGGAAAGGGACTCGACGGCGTTCTCGGCCTCGAGGTCGTCGAGGCGGGGCCCGATCGGATCGTCGCGACCATGGAGATCACCGAGAAGCACCACCAGCCGTTCGGCATCGTCCACGGCGGCGTGTACTGCGCGGTCGGGGAGAGCGTCGCGAGCATGAGTGGATTCCTCTGGCTGCACGAGACGGGCATCGGCGGTCACGCGGTCGGCGTCAACAACAACACCGACTTCCTGCGCTCGGTCTCCTCCGGCACGATCACCGCGACCTCCACGCCGATCCACCGTGGTCGTCGCCAGCAGCTGTGGGCGGTCGACATGGTCGACGAGAGTGGCCGGCTGGTCGCCAAGACCCAGGTCCGCCTCCAGAACCTCGAGGGCGAGTGAGGGGTCGGTGAACCCCGAGACCACGTCACGGATCGAGGAGATCCTCGGCGCGGTCGACGCCGACCTCGCCGCGGGGTTCCCGGGTGACCGGGCCGAACCGCAGCCGGTGCACACCGTCTACGTCAGCGCCGCCGACGTCGAGGTCGACACGCCGGCGCAGTGGGGCCGGCGAGCCCTGGAACTCGCCGCCGACGTCCGTCCGGTGCTGGCCGACCTCGGCGGCGAGGAGGCGCTCGCGGTCGCGCTGAGCAGGTTGCGGACCAACCCGATCGAGGACCTGCGCATCGACCTCGAGGACGGCTACGGCCGGCGCGACGACGCCGTCGAGGATCGTCACGCTCGTCACGCCGGCGAGGTGCTCGCGGCGTGGACGTCGATGCGTCCGGCCGCCCCGCGCATGGCCGGGGTCCGGGCCAAGGGCCTCGGCGCCGGCGAACGCCGCCGAGGCCTGCGCACCCTCGAGCTGGTCCTCGACGCGGCCGGCGGCGTGCCGGACGGATTCGTCTTCACCGTCCCGAAGCTGCGCGACGCCCGGCAGGTCGACGCGGTCAACCTCATCTGCGCCGAGTTCGAACGCGTCCACGGTCTCGACGAGGGCGCTCTCGGCTACGAACTGCAGGTCGAGATCCCACAGGCGGTGCTCGGCGCCGACGGCCGGGCGACCGTGGCCGAGGCGATCCATCGTGGCCGGCCGCGGGTGCGCGCACTGCACTACGGAACCTACGACTACAGCGCGGCGTGCGGCATCGTCTCGGCGCAACAGTCGCTCGCGCATCCGGTCGCCGACCACGCGAAGGCCGTCATGCAGGGCGCGGCCGCCCAGACCGGGGTCTGGGTCAGCGACGGCTCGACACAGGTCGTGCCCGTCGGGCCGCCCGACGCCGTCGAGGCCGCGGTCCGGCGCCACCACGGCCTGGTCGTGCGATCCCTCGAGCGGGGGTTCTATCAGGGCTGGGACATGCATCCGGGCCATCTCGTCACGCGCTGGCTCGCGGTCGCCGGGTTCTACCGGTCGGCGATGCCCGTCGCGGCCCGGCGCCTGCAGGCGTATGCCGAGCGCACCGGCTCGGACGTGATGGACGAACCGGCCACCGCGATGTCGCTCGCTCTGGTCATCCGGCGCGGGGTCCACGCCGGGGCGTTCACCCACGACGAGGTCGCCGCGATCGCGCCGCTCGTCACCGCGGCGTGGCTCGACGAGTTGCGGTCGGCCGGCGGGAGCCTCGGGGACTGACCTCGGTCTTCGGCCCTTGCGCTCGTCGTCGCCGCGCCGATGACGCCGGTGCGTGGCAGGATGTCGGCTTGTCACCGAAAGACCCGTCACCGACACCAGATACGACCCACGGTCGGCGAACTGCTGAGGAGTGAACCCGGTGCGACTGTCGCCGCATGAACAGGAACGGCTGTTGATCTCCTACGCGGCCGAACTCGCTCGACGACGACAGGCCCGCGGGCTCAAGCTGAATCACCCCGAGGCGGTGGCGATCATCACCGACCACGTGCTCGAGGGCGCGCGCGACGGTCGTTCGGTGGCCGAGCTCATGGCCTCCGGCCGTGAGGTGCTCCGCCGCGAGGACGTCATGGACGGGGTGCCCGAGATGCTGCACGACGTGCAGGTCGAGGCGACCTTCCAGGACGGCACCAAGCTGGTGACCGTCCACGACCCGATCTCGTAGTACCGCACCACCCGAAGCCGCTGACGCAACCGAGAAAGGCCGAGATGTCGGGAACGCCAACCACATCGACGAGGTCGTCCGTGGTCCCCGGCGAGATCATCGCCGCCGGGGGCACGATCGAGCTGAACGCCGGCGCTGAGGTCGTCGAGGTGACCGTGGTCAACTCCGGCGACCGGCCCGTGCAGGTGGGCAGCCACGTCCACTTCCCCCAGGCCAACGCGGCGCTCGAGTTCGATCGCGCACTCGCGCGCGGGCGGCGTCTGGACATCCCCGCGGGGACCGCGGTGCGGTTCGAGCCGGGGATCGAGATGACCGTCGCGCTCGTCCCGCTGGGCGGATCCCGTGAGGTGCACGGGATCTCGCTGGACCCGCCGGGCGCGCTCGGCCCGGTGGCCGACGCCGCCGACGGGAGGCCGTGATGGCGATCCTGGGACGCGACCGGTATGCACAGCTCTTCGGCCCGACGACCGGCGACCTCATCCGCCTCGCCGACACCGACCTGCTCATCGAGATCACCGACGACCTCTCGGGCGGACCGGGGCGCGCCGGGGACGAGGCCGTCTTCGGCGGCGGCAAGGTGATCCGCGAATCCATGGGGCAGAGCCGCGCGACCCGCGCCGACGGCGCCCCCGACACCGTCATCACCGGTGTCGTCGTGCTCGACCACTGGGGAGTCGTCAAGGCCGACCTCGGGATTCGCGACGGACGCATCGTCGCGCTCGGCAAGGCCGGCAACCCCGACACCATGGACGGCGTCCACCCGGACCTCGTCATCGGGCCGACCACCGAGATCCTCGCGGGCAACGGCAAGATCGTCACCGCCGGCGCCATCGACTGCCACGTCCACTTCATCTGCCCGCAGATCCTCGACGAGGCGCTCGGCAACGGCGTCACCACGCTGATCGGCGGCGGCACCGGACCGGCCGAGGGCAGCAAGGCCACGACCGTGACCCCGGGCGCCTGGCATCTCGCGTCGATCCTCGCCGCGACCGATCACTGGCCGATGAACATCGCCCTGCTCGGCAAGGGCAACACCGTCAGCGCCGAGGCGATGCACGAGCAGATCCGCGCCGGCGCATCCGGATTCAAACTCCACGAGGACTGGGGGAGCACCCCGGCGGCGATCGACGCGTGCCTGCGGGTCGCCGACGAGACCGGCGTCCAGGTGGCCCTGCACTCCGACACGCTCAACGAGGCGGGCTTCGTCGAGTCGACCCTCGGCGCCATCGGCGGCCGGAGCATCCACGCGTACCACACCGAGGGGGCCGGCGGCGGGCACGCGCCCGACATCATCACCGTGGCCGCGTACCCGAATGTGCTTCCCTCGTCGACCAATCCGACGCGTCCGCACACCGTCAACACCCTCGACGAGCACCTCGACATGCTCATGGTGTGCCACCACCTCAACCCGACGGTCCCCGAGGACCTCGCCTTCGCGGAGAGCCGCATCCGGCCGTCGACGATCGCCGCGGAGGACCTGCTGCACGACCTGGGCGCGATCTCGATGATCGGGTCGGACTCGCAGGCCATGGGCCGCATCGGCGAGGTCGTGCTCCGGACCTGGCAGACCGCCCACGTCATGAAACGCAAGCGCGGCTCGCTGCCGGGCGATGGGCGGGCCGACAACAACCGCGCCCGGCGCTATGTCGCGAAGTACACGATCTGCCCCGCGGTCGCGCACGGATTCGACGACGAGATCGGCTCGGTGGAGGTCGGCAAGCTGGCCGACCTCGTGGTGTGGGACCCCGCGTTCTTCGGCGTCCGTCCCGACCTCGTCATCAAGGGCGGGGCGATCGCCTGGGCGGCGATGGGCGACGCGAACGCATCCATCCCCACGCCGCAGCCGGTCCTGCCGCGGCCGATGTTCGGCGCCGCGCCGAAACTCGCGTCCGCGACGTCGGTCGGCTTCGTCGCGCCCGGCGCCGATCCGGACCTCGCCGGGCGGATCGGCGTCGACCGCCGGCTCGTCCCGGTCAAGAACACGCGGAAGGTCGGCAAGGCCGACATGGTGAACAACGACGCCTGCCCGACCATCGAGGTCGACCCGGACACGTTCACGGTCACGGTCGACGGCGAGGTCTGGGACGCCGAGCCGGTCGCCGAACTGCCCATGGCACAGAGATACTTCCTGTTCTGATGTCCGACCGACCGGAACCCGCCGGCCCGGCGCCGGGGACGCAGTCGCCCGCGCATGCCCCGCTGGCGATGATGCTGTCGCTGGCCGACTCCCGGCTGCCGGTGGGCGGTCACGTCCACTCGGGCGGCGTCGAGCAGGCCATCGCCGACGGATTCATCCGCACCGCAGACGAGCTCGCAGGCTTCCTCTACCGCCGGGTCACCACCAGCGGTCTGGTGACGGGGTCGATCGCGGCCGCCGTCGCCGACGGCAGGCTCGACGTCGCCGCTGCGCAACGGGAGACCGATGCACGCACCCCGTCGGCCGCGGCGCGCAAGGCCTCGCTGGCGCAGGGGAGGGGGATGGTCCGCCTCGCCCGGAGGATGTTCGCCGACCACGACTGGTCGGCGCACCGCCCGGCGACGCACCTGCCGGTGATCAGCGGGTCGATCGGCGCCGCGTCGTCGTTGTCGGGCTTCCATACCGCGCTGGTCCTCGTCTACACGACGATGAGCGGCTCGGCGACCGCAGGGCAGCGACTGCTCGCGCTCGACCCGGCCGATGTGGCGATCATGATCGCCGAGCTCGGCGCCGAGTGCGAACGCGTCGCGGCACAGGCCGCGGTCGGGCTCGCCGACCTGTCGGATCCGATTCTCGACGTCTTCGCCGAACGCCACGAGCGGCAACCGATGCCGCTGTTCATGTCCTGAGCGCGCCGGCGCTCGGATGCAGTCCCCACCGACCGGACGCCGAACCCACCGAGAGCACAGCCCCACCGAGAGGAGTCACCGATGCCCCCGCATCTCATCGACGGGCAGCCGCACGCCCATGACCACGACCGGCCCCGCCGCAAGCGTGCACCGGGCGAGCCGCTGCGGATCGGCGTCGGCGGCCCCGTCGGCTCCGGCAAGACCGCGCTCGTCGCCGCCCTCTGCCGCCAGTTGCGCGACGAGCTGTCGGTCGCGGTCCTGACCAACGACATCTACACCACCGAGGACGCGGACTTCCTGCGCCGCAACGCGGTCCTGCCCGACGAGCGGATCACCGCGGTGCAGACCGGCGGCTGCCCGCACACCGCGATCCGCGACGACATCACCGCCAACCTCGACGCCATCGACGACCTCATCGAGGCGAATCCGCCCCTGGACCTGATCCTCGTCGAGTCCGGCGGCGACAACCTCACCGCGACGTTCTCGACCGGCCTCATCGACGTGCAGATCTTCGTCATCGACGTCGCGGGCGGGGACAAGGTGCCGCGCAAGGGCGGCCCGGGCGTGACCTTCTCGGATCTGCTGGTGATCAACAAGACCGATCTCGCCGAGCGTGTCGGCGCCGACCTCGACGTCATGCGCCGCGATGCCGAGAAGGTGCGCGAGGGCCGGCCGACCGCGATGATCTCGCTGACCGAGAATCCGGCCGCCACCGACGTGCTGGCGTGGGTGCGTGAACAGCTCGCGGCACCCGTGACGGCCGGATAGCGGTGGACACCCTCGTCGAGATCGTCGCGACCGCCGGCCGCGGGGTGCGGCACAGGGCGACAGGCGGTCTCGCCGTCCGGGTGACCGCGCCCGGCCACGCGCAACTGATCGGAACCGCGGCCACGCCGCTCGGCGGCGACGAGATCGTCGTGCGGGTCACCGTGGAACCCGGCGCATATCTCCACCTCGGTAGCGTGGCGGCCGCCATCGCACTGCCGGCACACGATCGCGCCGACTCGCGTGCGCGGTGGGAGATCACGGTCGGGGCCGGCGGGCGGCTGCGCGTCGACCCGCAACCGACGATCGTCGCCGGCGGTGCGTTCCACACCTCGGACATCGTCGTCGACCTCGATCCCACGGCCACTCTGGACCTTCACGAACACGTGCAGATCGGCCGCGCGTCGAGCAGCGGCGATCCCGACCGGAACCGGCGGGACCGCGCCGGCCGGTGGACGGGCGGTCTGCGCGTCGAGGTCGGGGGGGAGGTGCTGCTGGCGCATCGCGTGGCGCTCGGCGATCGGACGCCGGCGGCGACCGCCGGACACCGGGCCATGAGCAGTGTCTTCCGCCACCCCGACGACCGTCCCGAGGACGTCCACCCGACGGCCTTCGCCGCCCGGCTGCGTCTGGCGGGCGCGGCGACCCTGACGAGTGCCCTCGGCACGTCGGTCGCGGGTACCCGGCGCCTCGCCGACTCACTCGACGCCGCAGCCCTGGTCCCCCACTGAGGGACCAGGGCTGCGGTCGAGAATCTACGGCGTCGGTCGTGCCGTCAACTGGCCTCGGGCTCCTTCTCCTTGGACTTGTCGCCCTCCGTCGGCACCGATCCGGTCGCGGGGGTCTCGTCCGATGACACCGTCCCCGGGTCGGTTGCGGCGGCCGCCCCGGACTTCGCCCGCTTTCTCGCCGCCTCCTCGATCTCGGCGTTCTGCTTCTCCAGCGCCGACATCGCGGTGCGCGCGTAGACCTGCTGCTCGGTCACCGCGAGCTGCGAGCGTCCGCGGGTGGTGAACGCGAAGAACCAGTTGATCAGCGTGTTCAGGCGGTTGCGGAAGCCGACCAGGTACACGAGGTGCAGGGCGAGCCAGCCGAGCCACGCGAAGTAGCCCTCGGTCTCGAACTTCTTCTTGGTGCCCGGGATCGGGACCTGCATCACCGCGGAGTACCGCGAGATGGTCGCCATCGAGCCCTTGTCGAAGTAGCTGAACGGCTTGCGCTGGTCCGGCGTCTGGCCCTTCATCGACGCCTTGATCGCGTCCGCGGCGTAGCGGCCGCCCTGGATCGCGCCCTGCGCGACGCCGGGCACACCGTCGACCGCCATCATGTCGCCGACCACGAAGACCTCCGGGTGGCCCGGGATCGTCAGGTCGGGCAGGACCTTCACGCGGCCGGCCCGGTCGAGTTCGGCGCCGGACTGGTCGGAGAGCAGCTTGCCGAGCGGGCTGGCCTGGACGCCTGCCGACCAGACCTTGCACTGGGACTCGATCCGGCGGGTGGTGCCGTCCTTCTCCTTGACCACGAGGCCGTCGTAGTCGACGTCGACGACCATCGCGTTGAGCTGGATCTCCACGCCCAGCTTCTCCAGGCGGGCCGCGGCCTTCTGCCCGAGCTTCGGGCCGAACGGCGGCAGCACCGACGGCGCCGCGTCGAGGAGGATGACCCGAGCCTCGGTCGGGTCGATGTTGCGGAAGGCGCCCTTGAGCGTCTTGTCGCTCATCTCCGCGATCTGGCCGGCGAGCTCCACACCGGTCGGGCCCGCGCCGACGACGACGAACGTCAGCAGCTTGGCGCGCTCGGCCGGGTCGTGGGACAGCTCGGCCTGCTCGAAGGCACCGAGGATGCGGCCGCGGAGCTCGAGGGCGTGGTCGATGGTCTTCATGCCGGGGGCGTACTCGGCGAAGTGGTCGTTGCCGAAGTACGACTGGTCGGCGCCGGCGGCCACGATCAGGTCGTCGTACGGGGTCACCGTGATGCGCTCGAGGAAGCGCGAGGTGACGGTCCTGGCCTCGAGGTCGATGTCGAACACGTTGCCGAGGAGCACCTGGGTGTTCTTCTGCTTGCGCAGCACCACGCGGGTGGCCGGCGCGATCTCACCCTCGGCGACGATGCCGGTCGCGACCTGGTAGAGCATCGGCTGGAAGAGATGGTGGGTGGTCTTGGCGATCAGCGTCACGTCGACGTCTGCCTTGGCAAGACGCTGGGCGGCGAACAATCCGCCGAAGCCGGAGCCGATGATGACCACTTTGCGGCGGTCCTTGCCCGCAAGTGCGGGGGCCTGGGCGGCGGGGCTGCTCATCTCCAGACATCTCCTTCTCGCTCGATTGGGGACGGTTCGGCGTCGGTCCCGAGTGGGTTCGGCCTCGGCGGATCAGACCGTCACGGTCTCACCGTATCGGCGTGCGGGCCGACGAAAACCGTACATGCC
Source organism: Gordonia paraffinivorans (assembly GCF_900683595.1). Classification (NCBI taxonomy): domain Bacteria; kingdom Bacillati; phylum Actinomycetota; class Actinomycetes; order Mycobacteriales; family Gordoniaceae; genus Gordonia; species Gordonia paraffinivorans. The sequence goes on from NZ_CAACYD010000005.1 coordinate 110,105, forward strand.
CACAACGGTAGTCAATGACTCCGAGCACGGCGCGGCCAGTGTGGTGTTGTCCGGCACATCGAGCAGGCGGCAGGCGGACCGATCGGGCAGTCCCGAACCCCTCACGCGCTGTGATGCCGCATCGATGACCAGCGCAGAGAACGCCGGCGCCATTCCGTCTGCAGGATCTCGTACTCGACCTCGTACCGATCGGGGTCGTAGGGAGCGGTGCGCGTGTCGACCGCGTGCCCGGGCGCGTCGGGGGTGCCGCACAGGTCGGAGTCGTCGCACAGGTGGATGCCGGTCAGGCTCATACCGATCTTCTCCATCACGCGTCGCGACGGGATGTTGCTCGCGAGCGTGCTCGCGAACACCCGCTCGGTCCCGAGGTGGTCGAAGGCGAAGGCGACGAGCGCGAGAGCCGCCTCGGTGCCCAGGCCGCGTCGCCACACCGTGCGGCGCAACCGGTAACTGAGTTCGAGCTCGGTGCGGCTGCTGTGTCGCGGCGTCCGCAGCGACGCCCAGCCGAGGAATGCGCCGGTGGCCGGGTCGCACAGCGCCCACGTGCCCGTCCCGTACCGGCGTCGTTCGGCCTCGGCGCGGGGGAGCACCCACTCCTCGATGACCGCGCGCGGCGTCGGCACGCCGCCGCTGACATAGCGCATGACCTCCGGATCGCTGTCGAGATGCACCAGGTCGTCGATGTCGGACGCGGACACCGGGCGCAACCGTGCCCGCGCCGTGTCGATGTTCACCCCTGGCCCCTCACTGCGGTCGCTCGCGTCGGCGTCGTCCGCATGGCGGCGACGCACCCCGGTTCTCGCCGGTGGTCTTCGGTTCCCCGGTCGCGAGTCTACGGTCTCGACCTGCGGCGGACCGCGCTTCGGCGCGTGCGTGTCACGCCGATAAGGTTGGTCCGTGGCATCAGAATCCGCGGCAGCCGACTACTCCCTCGAGATCCCCATCCACCTGCGGTGGGGCGACATGGACATCAACAACCACATCAACAACGTGCAGATCGCGCGACTCTTCGAAGAGGCGCGAGTGCGCTCGTTCCACACGTGGATCGCCGACGCGCCCCGCAACTTCTCGTTCCTGGTGGTCCGTCAGGACATCGAGTTCCACGCCCCGGTCCACTACTCGACACACCCGGTGACGGTGACGTCGTGCGTCGGCCGGGTCGGGAACTCGTCGTTCACCATGGCACTGCGACTCTTCGACAAGGAAGGGGTCCACTGCGCGTCCGCGGAGACGACCATGGTGGTCGTCGACCCGGTGGCCGGTCGTCCCGCCCCGATCCAGAGTCCCCTGCGCGAGGTCCTCACCAACAGTCTCGGCCGGCCGGTGGAGTTCGGCGGCCGGCGGGGCTCCGCGGGCTGACACCGAGCGGTCCGCATGCTGATCCTGCACCGGGCGGAACGGACCGACACCCTCGCCGACGCCCTGGCCGAGGTCCTGTCGACGCCGCTGCGTGACCCGATGCGGACCGAGATCGTCTCGGTCCCCGCAGCGGGGGTCGAACGCTGGATCGCCCAGCATCTCGCCTGCCGCCTCGGCGCCGGCCGCCTCGGCGCCGACGGCATCGCCGCGAACATCGACTTCACCGGCCCGGGCCGACTCGCCGACGCGATCGCCGACGCCGTGCTCGACGGCCGGCGTCTCGACACCGGCACCCCGGTGTCGGCGGAGAACCCGTGGCGTGCCGCGGAACTCACCTGGCCGGTGCTGCGGGTGCTCGACGAGCGGGTCGCCGACCCGGCGCTGACCGTGATCGCCCGGCACCTCGGCTTCGGCGAGGAGGACTCCCCGAACGCCGGGCGGCGTTACGCCACGGCCCGGTTCATCGCCGAGTTGTTCGAGCGGTACGGCCGTTCGCGCCCGTCGATGATCGCCGACTGGGCGGCCGGCCGCGACCTGGACGGGGCAGGTGACGCGTTGCGCGAGGACCTCGCCTGGCAGGCGGACTTCTGGCGCGCCGTGCGCGCCGAGATCGGCCGGCCGCATCCGGCGGAACGGCTCGACGAGGTGTGTGATCGCCTGCGCGCCGACCCGGAGGCGGCCGATCTTCCCGAACGCCTGTCGGTGTTCGGCCCCACGCGGATCACCGAGTCGTTCCGCAGGATCATCGCCGCGGTCGCCGCACATCACGACGTGCATCTGTTCGTGCCGCACCCGAGCCCGCGGCTGTGGGCGGACCTGCGCGCGCTCGAGGCGGCCCCGGCCGGGCCGGGCGTGCCGCCGCGGCGTCGTGACCGGCCGGCCCCGGAGCCGGACAACCCGCTGCTGGCCGCACTCTCGCGTGACGTGCAGGAGCTGCAGCTGCGACTCGACGGGATCGTCGACACCGACTTCCACCACGAGCCGGTGGACCCGCCGCGGTCCGACACCCTCCTCGGGGCGTTGCAGGCCGGTATCCGCGACGACACCGCCGGCCGTCCGCCCGAACCGGTCGCCGACGACGGCTCGGTCGAGGTCCACGCCTGCCATGGCCCCGAACGCCAGGTCGAGGTGCTGCGCGACCGGCTGCTGCACCTGTTCGACGCCGATCCGACGCTCGAACCCCGCGACGTGCTCGTCATGTGCCCGGACGTCGAGACATTCGCACCGCTGATCCGGGGCGCGTTCGGCCAGACGGGATTGCCCCATCCCGCCTTCGAGCTGCGGGTCCGCCTCGCCGACCGCGGCCTGCGGCACGTCAACCCGATCGTCGACACGATCGTCGCGATCGTCGAACTCGCGGCCGGACGCGTCACCGCGGGCGACGTCCTCAACCTGCTCTCCGCGCCGCCCGTGCGTGCCCGGTTCGGCTTCACCGACGACGATCTCGAACTGGTGCGGGAGTGGCTGGCCAACAGCAACGTCCGATGGGGTCTGGGCACCGCCGAACGGGCCCGCTTCGGGCTCGAACGCTTCCGGCAGGGCACTTTCGACGCCGGCCTCGACCGGATCGCCCTCGGGGTCGTTGCCGAGGAGACCGACGACGAATGGCTCGGCACCGCACTGCCCCTCGCGGGCGTCGAGAGCACGGGTATCGACCTGGTCGGACGCCTCGACGAGTTCCTGGACCGGCTCGGTCGCACCCTCGCCGCGCTCGACGCACCGGCTCCCGCGCAGCACTGGTCGCGGACCCTGGTCGAGGCGGTGGACTCCCTGACCGCCACCGCGCCCACCGAGGACTGGCAGCGCGCGCAGGCGATCCGCATGCTCGAGGACGCCTTCGGGGCCGCCGAGGAGACACTGCGCCTCGCCGACGTGCGGGACCTGCTGTCGGCGCTCGTCGCCGGACGCCCCACCCGGTCGAACTTCCGCACCGGCGAGCTGACGGTGTGCACGATGGTGCCGATGCGGTCGGTGCCCCATCGGGTCATCGTGCTGCTCGGCATCGACGCCGAGGTCTTCCCGCGTGTGCAACGCATCGACGGCGACGACATCCTCGGCGTCGATCCGCTCGTGGGCGAACGCAATCCGCGCGACGAGGACCGCCAGTGCTTCCTCGACGCGATCGGCGCCGCCCGCGACGCGCTGCTCGTCTTCTACAGCGGCGCCGATCCGGTGTCGGGCCGGCCGATCCCGCCGGCCGTGGTCGTCAGCGAACTCGTCGACACGCTCACCGCGCTCACCGGCGATTCCTCGATCGTGCGCCGGCACACCCTCCACGGCTTCGACGCCCGGAACTTCGTCGACGGCGGTGTGCCCGGCATCCCCGGTCCCTTCAGCCACGACGCCTCCCTGCTCGACGGTGCCAAGGCGCTGCGCGGACCGGTCGAGCCGATCGTGCCCGCGGCCCGGCAGGAGCTACCCGAACCCGCGACCGCACCCGACGACGCCGACATCGACCTGTCGACCCTCGTGGACTTCCACGTCGATCCGATCGCGGCCTTCGTCCGGCAGCGACTCGGCGCACGCATCCCGGACGACGAGACCCCCCACGACGACCAGCTCGACGTCGAACTCGAGCCCCTCGACAAGTGGGGGATCGGCGACCGCTTCCTCACCCGCATGCTGTCGGGGGTCTCGCTCGCCGACTGCGAGGCCGCGGAGCTGCGCCGGGGCACGTTGCCGCCCTTCGCCTTCGGCACCCGCGAACTGCAGGCCATCTCGTCGGCGGTGACGCGTCTGCACGGTGTCGTGGCGCCGCTGCGTCCGGGAACGCCGCAGACGCTCGACGTCCTCGTCACCCTGCCCGACGGCCGTCGCGTCCACGGAACCGTCGGCGACGTGTTCACCGGTGACGACGGCCGTGCCCGGATCGTGCGGGCGACCTACTCCCGTCTCAAGGCCAAACAGCAACTGACACTGTGGATCACGCTGCTGGCGGTCGCGGCCGCGGGCGACCAGGGGAACAACTCGGCCCAGCGGGTCGGCGCCGGGGTCTTCGTCGGCCGGGCGCCGCGGGGAGGCGGGACCGCGACGGTCACGCTGCGCCGGCCCGACGATGCGCTGTCGCTGTTGTACGACCTCGTGCGACTCCGCGACGAGGGGCTGCGCCGCCCGCTCCCGCTGCCGCTCGATCCCGCGCTCGCGTTCGCCGACAACGACGGTCCGGGCCGCCGCGCCCAGTGGGCCCTCACCAGTGCGCGCCGGACGTTCGAGGATCGGTTCGGCCCGGGGACGAGCCCCTACGTCCGGTTCGCCTTCGGCGGCGACGTGCTCGCCGAGGTCGGCTTCGACGAGATCCTCGCCGTCACGCCACCGGCCGGCCGGTCCCTCGCCGGCGTGGATCTCGCGCTCTCCGACGGCGACTCGCTGTTCGCCGGGCTGGCGCGCACCATCTGGGCCCCGGTCGGGGCGCATCGGGAGGCGACATGAGACAGCCCGAACCCTTCGACATCACCGCCGACCTGCCCGAACACACCACCGTGCTCGAGGCGTCGGCCGGCACCGGCAAGACGTACGCGATCGTCGGTCTCGCCGCGCGTCACCTCGCCGAGGGGGTGCCGATCTCCCAGATGCTGCTGGTGACCTTCAGCCGTGCGGCGACCGCCGAGCTGCGCGAGCGCATGCGTTCGCGGGTGCGTGAGCTCGTCGGTGCCCTCGCCGACCCCGCCGACGCACTCACCACGGCGGAGCGGACCGGCGATCTCCTGCTGCGGCAACTGGCCGACGGCCCCTCGGATGCTGTGGCGACCCGCCGGCGCAACCTGTCCCGAGCGCTGAGTGACTTCGACGCGTCGACCATCGCGACCACCCACACCTTCTGCAACCGGATGCTCGAGGCGCTCGGCTTCCTCGGCGAGCGCGAGTTCGTGTACTCCATCGTCGAGGAGGTCGACGACCTGACCGAAGAGGTCGCGCTCGATCTCTACCTGCGCGGCTTCTGGGCCAGCGAGACACCGGAGTTCAGCTTCTCCGACGCCCGGGACATCGCGCGCGACGCGGTCCGCCAGGCGTCGGTCGAGCTCGCGCCTACCGAGGCCGAACTCGCCGAGGATCCCGTCGCCGCGCGGCGCGTCAAATTCGCCCGCGCGGTGCGTCGGCATGTCGAGGACCGCAAGCGCGACGCCCGGGTCCGCACCTACGACGACCTCCAGGCGATCCTGCGACGCATCGTCACCGACGACGTGGTCGGGGAGCAGGCTTGCCGGCGCATCCGCGACGCCTTCTCGGTGGTGCTGGTCGACGAGTTCCAGGACACCGACCCGTTGCAGTGGGACATCCTGCGCCGCTGTTTCCACGGACACCGCCGCATGATCCTCGTCGGCGACCCCAAGCAGTCCATCTACGGCTTCCGCGGCGCCGAGGTGCTCAGCTATCTGGCGGCGGTGTCGTCGGCGGACACGCTCAAGGCCCTCGACGTGAACCGGCGATCCGACGGAGCCCTGGTCGATGCCCTCGGACAGATCTACGGCGACGCGACCCTCGGCCACCCGGACATCGTGGCGCGCCCGGTGCGCGCCGCCGTCGAGGGCAGCCGGCTCGAGGCCGGTTGCCCGCCGTTGCGGATACGTGCCTTCCTCCGCGGGGATTTCACCTCGCTGAACTCCTACAACCTGCCCTCGGTCGGAGACGTCCGGTCCCGCGTCATCGCCGACGTCGCCGACGACATCGCGGCCACGCTCGCCCGGGGCACCACGATCGACGACGACGGCGTGACCCGCCCCGTCGATCCCGGCGACATCGCGGTGCTCGTCCGCCTCAACAGCACCATCGAGCCGCTGCAGCGCGAACTCGCCGCGCGGGGCGTCAACTCGGTCATCGGGTCCGGCGTGAACGTCTTCACCACGACCGCCGCCCGGCACTGGCTGTGGGTGCTGCGGGCCATGGAGCAGCCCTCGCGTCCCGACCGCGTGCGGCTCGCCGCCATGACCGCGCTCTTCGGGTGGTCGGCCGAACGAGTCGCCACCGCCTCCGAGTCCGAGGTCGCCGAACTCGCGACCGAGCTCGCCTCGCTGGCAAGGGTTTTTGCCGAGGGTGGCTTCGCGGCCATGGCGCAGCGCCTCTTCGACGGCCATCGCGTCGCGGCCCGGGTGCTGGGAGTGGAGAAGGGCGAGCGCACCCTCACCGATCTCATCCAGGTGTCGGCGCTGTGCAACAAGCACGTCGTGGAGACCGGCGAGGGCCTCAGTGCGGTCGTCGAATGGCTGACCGAACGCGTCGACGACACGTCGTCGCGGCAGCGCCACGAGGACCAGAGCCGGCGGCTGGACCGGGACACGCAGGCCGTGCAGATCATGACGGTGCACGCCAGCAAGGGGTTGCAGTTCCCGATCGTGTACGTGCCGTTCGGCTGGGACGGCACCTGGATCGGCGATCGCGGCAACCTGACCTACCACGACGAGAAGGGCATCCGTCGTCTCGACGTGGGCGGCAAGGGCGCGCCGGGGCGTCCGGACCGTCGGCGCCGCTATGCCGGCGAGGTCGCCGGTGAGGACCTGCGCCTGCTGTATGTCGCGCTGACCCGGGCGCAGTCGCAGGTGGTGGCCTGGTGGGCGCCCTCGGCCAACACCCCGACCGGACCGCTGCACCGGCTGGTCTTCGGCCGCGAGGAGGCACGTCGGCAGCCCGGCATGACGGGGGAGTGGACGGTCGCGCCCGAGGTGGCGATCCCCGAATCCGACGTCGACTGCGTCGCCGTGCTGCGGTCGCTGACCGACCGCGACCCGGCGATCTCCGTCGAGCCCGCGGGCCGTCACGGTCCGGATGTCGTGGCGCCTCCCACGAGTTCCGAGGTCGCCGGCGGCGACCTCGAGGCCGCGTGTTTCGAGCGTCGCATCGACCAGGACTGGCGGCGGACGTCGTACTCGGCACTGACCGCCGACGTCGCACACGGTGCGCACGGGGCGCCGGGCGGCCCCGCGCGCACCGTCATCGCCACGGGCAGCGAACCCGACGACGAGGCGGCGACGATCCTCGACGACGAGCCGGTGACGCTGCCGGAGGACGCGCTCGCCGACGCCGGAACCGACTCCGGCGCAACGCGTCCGGGAATGCCGTCGCCGATGAACGGCATGCCCTTCGGAGCGGCGTTCGGCACCCTGGTGCACGAGGTGCTCGAGTACGTCGACACCTCGGCACCCGACATCGTCGAGCACGTCCGCGAGTTGTGCGCGCGTGCCCTCGGCGGACTCGCCGGCGACATCGACCCGGAGCAACTCGTCACCGCACTGGTCGGCGTGCTCACGACGCCGCTCGGCTTCGGCGACCTCTGGAGCATCGCCCCGTCGGACCGACTCGCCGAACTCGACTTCGAACTCCCGCTCGGACCCGGTGTCGGCCCGGCGGGCGGGCGCATCGGCACCACGCTGGGACATCTCGCGGATCTGATGGAAACGCACCTGCCGGAACAGGATCCGCTGCGGCCCTACGCCGGTCATCTCCGCGACATCCCGGGACGGCGGCTGCGCGGATTCCTCACCGGCAGCATCGACTCGGTCCTGCGCGTCCCCGACGGCCGCTATGTGATCGTCGACTACAAGACCAACCGCATCCGGCCCGGTGACCTCGTCGTCGAGGACTTCGACGCCGAGGCGATGGCCGGGGAGATGATCGTCGCCCACTACCCGCTGCAGGCGATGCTGTATTCGGTTGCACTGCACCGGTATCTGCGGTGGCGGGTGCCGGACTACGATCCCGCACGCCACCTCGGCCCGGTCCAGTATCACTTCGTGCGCGGCATGGCCGGCCCGGAGACCCCGCCGGGATGCGGCGTCTTCCAATGGGACCTGCCGCCCGCGCTCGTCGTGGATCTGTCGGACGCGCTGGCCGGTGAGGACGCGAGCAGCGCGGGGGCCTCGGGAAGGGGACGCGGATGAGCATCTTCGACGTCCAACTCGTCGACACCGCGACCGGGCTCCTCGCGGAGCTGAACTCCGCGGGCGTCCTCGCCGCCGCCGACATCCGCATCACCGACCGGCTGACCCGGATGTGCGGCGAGCCGGTGTCGGAGTATGCGCGACTGGGCGCGGCGCTCGCCGTGCGGGCGGTCCGGCTGGGCTCGACCTGTCTCGCGCTCGACCGCGTCGGCGAGCTGGTGCCCCCCGACGGAGGCGGATCGAACAACACAGACGGAGGCGGATCGAACAACACAGACGGAGTCGGCACGGGCGACACCGACGGAGTCGGATCGGACAACACCGCGGAGCGCGTAACAGGCGCCGGGCCCGCCCTCACCCTGCCGCCCGCATCGGAGATCCTCGACGCGCTGCTCACGAGCCCGCTGGTGACCGGCAGCGATGCCGGTCCGCTGCGTCCGCTGGTGGTGCGGGACTCCGCCGACGGCCCACTGGTCTACCTGCAGAAGTACTTCCGGCAGGAGCAGACCATCCGCGAGATCCTGGCGCGGCGTGCGGCCTCGGCGCCCACGGTCGACACCGAAGCGCTCGCCGAGGCGATCGCCGCGGTCTACTCCGCACCGGACGACGGCACGCTGCAGAAGCTCGCGGCCGCGGTGGCGGCGACCCGCTGGACGACGGTCCTCGCCGGCGGCCCGGGCACCGGAAAGACGTACACGGTGGCCCGCATCCTGGCCGTCCTCGACCGGCTGCAGGGCCCCGGCCTGCGGATCGGGCTGTGCGCACCCACGGGCCGGGCGGCCGCCCAGTTGCAGGCATCCGTGGAGGCGGAGTCGACGCTGCCGGTCACCGCGCACGCCGTCACCCTGCACTCGCTGCTCGGCTGGCGTCCGGGATCGAACCCGCGGCACGGTCGCGGCCGGACCCTGCCGCACGACGTCATCGTCGTCGACGAGACGTCGATGCTGTCGATGACCGCGATGAGCCGACTCCTCGAGGCCGTGCGGCCCGACGCCCGCCTGGTCTTCGTCGGCGACCCGCATCAGCTCGCCTCGGTGGAGGCCGGGGCGGTGCTCGCCGATCTCGTCGAACGAGCCGACCTGCCCGAGCACGCCGCCGACGAGCCGCCGGCGGCACTCGTGCAGGCGTTCGCGGCGGTGGGACTCGACACGGCGTCCGCCGCGGAAACCGCGGATCTCGTCGACGGGGACGCGGCGCGCATGGCCGACGGCGTCATCACCCTGCGGCGGCAGTTCCGGTTCGGCGGCGGCATCTCCGAGGTGGCCGCGGCCGTCAACGCGGGCGATCCGGATCGGGTCCTCGAACTGATCTCCTCGCCCGAGGTCGACGACGTCGAGCTGATCGCGCCCGACGACCTCGACGCGGTCTCCGAGGAGATCGTGGACTGGGGGAGGAGGCTTCGATCGGCAGCCCGTCGCGGCGACGCCGAGGAGGCGTTGGACGCACTCGACGCCCACCGCGTCCTGTGTGCCCACCGCGAAGGCGCCTGGGGTGTGCGGGGGTGGTCCGCGCGGATCACCGACTGGCTCGGCACCACCGAGGCCGAGCACCTCGGATGGTACGTGGGGCAACCGATCCTGGTCACCGCCAACGACCGGCAGACCTCGACCTTCAACGGCGACACGGGTGTGGTGATCGCCGACCCCGCGTCGCCGCGGTCGGATACCGGCGCGGACGCGGTCCGGGTGGCGTTCCGGCGCGGCGGCCACATCCGCCTGCTGCATCCCACCCAGCTCGCCGACGTGGTGTCGGTGCACGCGATGACGATCCACCGCAGTCAGGGCAGCCAGTTCGACCGGGTGACGGTGGTGCTCCCGCCGGCCGGGTCCGAGCTGCTCACCCGGGAGCTCCTCTACACCGCGATCACCCGCGCCAAGAGCCACGTCCGGATCGTCGGGACGCCGGAGGTGCTCGCCGCGGCGGTGGACCGCAGGGTTCAACGGGCGAGCGGACTGCGTTCCAGCCTTTCCGATCTCTGAGGCGCGGGGACGGTCACGACCTCGAGGTCGCCGGACGCTCAGACGAGTTCGCAACCCCCGGGCACGAGGTCGCGCCGCTGATAGCACTCGACGCTCAGCAGCTTGTCCTGGATCTCATCGGGCAGGGCCAGGAACCCGGCGATCGCGCGACTCCGCGTCGCCTCGGACCGGTGGGCGACGACCGCAGCCTTCTTCCGGTCGGCGAGATCGGCGACGTCGACCACGAGGTCGATGTCGGAGTCGGGGGTTCCCGGCAGTTTCTCCCGCGGGATCTCTGGGAACAGGCTCGGGGCGAGCAGGTCCATCATCCACTCCGGGATCGTCGCGAAGTACAGCGAACGGACCCGCCATGCCGGCCCGGCCCGGTGATAGAGCTTGTGGGAGGCGGCGGCGTCGACGGCGGCCACCGCGAGCCGGTGCGCGTGCACGTGGTCGGGATGTCCGTAGATGCCCAGCGCGTCATATGTGACGACGATGTCCGGTTGCAGCTCGCGGATGTGCTTGGTCAGTGCCCGGACCTGGTCGTCGAACGGCGCCGCGCACAGCCGCTCGGTGTCGGGCGCCGATTCGGGCCGCCGGTCGTCGGCGTAGCCGAGCATGATCGGCGGCCGCGGCATCCCGAGGATGCCGACGGCGTCGGTGAGTTCCCGGTGCCGGACGGTGCCCTCGGCCCACGTGCACATCACGAGGTCCGCCTCGCCCCCGGAGTCGACGTGACGGGCGGTCAGCCCGCCGGTCCACAGCGACTCGTCGTCGGGGTGCGCATGCACCAGCAGCAGTCGTGGCGTACCCATCCACCTGGCTTCCTGATCATTCCCCGGGTCGGTCGTGCCGACGGGCGCGACCCGGACCCGGGGTGGTCGGTCCCGACCCAGGGTAGCCACACCGGCGCTCGGTAAAGTCGGTGTCCGTGACGACGTGTCGCGGCCGTTCGCCGAACGGGGAGGCCGCGACGCGTCCGCCGATGACTTTCCCGGCGAGAACAGAACATGGAAGAACAGAACATGGAGGACTGTGATGAGCGTTGCGCCCGAAGTTCATGAGTTCCAAGCGGAGACGCGGCAGCTGCTGGATCTCATGGTCCACTCGATCTACTCCAACAAGGACAGCTTCCTTCGCGAGCTGATCTCGAACGCGTCCGACGCCCTCGACAAGCTGCGTCTGGAGTCCCTGGTCGACAAGGACCTCGACGTCGACACCTCGGACCTGCACATCAAGCTCGTCCCCGACGCCGAGAAGCGCACGCTCACCGTCATCGACAACGGCATCGGCATGAGCCGCGACGAGGTGATCGAGCTCATCGGCACCCTCGCCCGGTCGGGCACCGCGGAACTGCGCCGTTCGCTCGCCGAGGCGCGCGAGAAGGGGCTGTCGGAGGCCGCCGCCGAGGAGTTGATCGGCCAGTTCGGCATCGGCTTCTACTCGACGTTCATGGTCGCCGACAAGGTCACCCTGGTGACCCGCAAGGCCGGCGAGTCGGTCGGCACCCGCTGGGAGTCCACCGGCGACGGCACCTACACCATCGACGAGGTCCCCGACGCGCCGCAGGGCACCGCCGTCACGCTGACCCTCAAGCCGGTCGACACCGAGAACCACCTGTACGACTACACCGACAAGACCAAGCTGCGTCAGCTGGTCAAGCGGTACTCGGACTTCATCGCCTGGCCGATCCGGATGGACGTGGAGAAGACCGTCCCGGTCGAGAAGCCGGAGTCGGAGAAGGACGCCGAGGGCGCCGAGAAGGAGGACGCCGAGAAGGAGTCCGACGAGAAGAAGGCGCCCGAGACCAAGACGGTCATCGAGGAGGAGACCGTCAACTCGATGAAGGCGCTGTGGGCCAAGCCCCGCTCCGAGGTCTCTGACGAGGAGTACCAGGAGTTCTACCGGCACGTCTCCCACGCCTGGGACTCGCCGCTGGAGACCATCACGCTCCAGGCGGAGGGCACCTTCGAGTACCAGGCCCTGCTCTTCATCCCGACGCAGCCGCCGTTCGACCTGTTCATGCGCGATTCCAAGGTGGGCATCCACCTCTACGTCAAGCGCGTGTTCATCATGGACGACTGCGAAGAGCTCATGCCGGAGTACCTGCGGTTCGTCAAGGGCGTCGTCGACGCGGCCGACCTGTCGCTCAACGTCTCCCGCGAGATCCTGCAGCAGGACCGCCAGATCCGCGCGATCCGGCGCCGTCTCACCAAGAAGGTGATCTCCACGATCACCGAGATGCGCGACTCCCGGCCCGAGGACTACCGGAAGTTCTGGGACGCGTTCGGCCGGGTCTTCAAGGAAGGCCTCGTCAACGACTTCGACAACCGGGACGCGCTGCTCAAGGCGTCGGTCTTCCAGAGCACCAACTCCGAAGAGGACCTGACGACCCTCGCCGATTACATCGGCCGGATGAAGAGCGGCCAGGACGCGATCTACTACATGACCGGCGAGTCGCGGCAGCAGATCGTCAACTCGCCGCACATGGAGGCGTTCCGCGCCAAGGGCATCGAGGTCCTCATCCTGTCCGACCCGGTCGACGAGATGTGGGTGACCTCCGGCGTCGAGTTCGAGGGCAAGCGCTTCCAGTCGATCGCCAAGGGCGCGGTCGACCTCGACGATGACGAGGACGAGAAGGACGAGAAGGCCAAGGAGGAACAGAACAAGGCCTTCGAGGAACTCCTGAAGTGGCTGACCGAGACGCTCTCGGACGACGTCAGCGAGACCCGGCTGTCCTCGCGGCTGACCGAGTCGCCGGCGTGCCTCGTCGGTGACACCTGGTCGATGTCGCCGCAGCTGGAGAAGCTGTACCGGGCGTCGGGGCAGACGCTGCCGAAGACCAAGCGCGCTCTGGAGCTCAACCCCGACCACCCGCTGATCGTCGCGCTGAACAAGGCCTTCGCCGACGGGGAGCGCGACAAGCTGGTGCCCACCGCGAAGCTCGTCTACGGCATGGCCGTGATCGCCGAGGGCGGCGAACTCGAGGATCCGGCCGAATTCGCCAAGGTGCTCGCCGGGCAGCTCACCGAGTCGTTCGCCGGCGGCTCGGAATCCTGAGCGAGAGGCCGGGCACCGTTCACGCACGGCGGGCCCGATGAGCCGTCGTGCGTGGACGATCGTCCTCGGCGTCGTCGCGCTGGTCGTGGCGATCGTGCTGGTGTCCGCGCTCCTCGTGGGGCTCTCCCGCGAGGACGTGCGGGCCCGAACGCCGGTCGAGGCAGTCCGCACGTACCTGACCGCGCTGGCCGACGCCGACGCGTCGGCCGCGCTGTCGGTCATCACCCCGCGGCCCGACGAACGGTTCCTCACCGACCGCGTCCTCCGTCAGCAGCGCGACGATGCCGCCGTCGGCGACATCCGGGTCGCGGAGACGGCGCGGCCGGGCGTCGTGCGCGCCCGCTACCGGATGGGCGCCGACGCCGTCGACACCGAGATCTCGGTCCGTCGCGCCGGCGATGGCTGGGCGGTCGTCGACGGCGTGGTCGAGGTGCGGATCGAGTCGCTGCTGGTGCCGCGCCCGTCGCTGTTCGGTGCCGAGGTGGAGCAGGGCGACACGGTCTTCGTGTTCCCGGGTCCGCAGCGGTGGGGGTCGCGCGACACCGATTTCCTCGCCAGGTCCCTCGACGACGCCCCGGTGGCCCCGCACGCGCCGATGTCGGTGCGGGTCGTGGCCGAGCTCAGCCCGACGGGTGTGGCGGCGGTCAGTGACGCGGTGTCGGCCCACCTCACCCGGTGCGCCGGTGCCACGCAGGCCGATGCCGGCTCGAGCGTGCCCGGTTGCACTCAGCGACTGTTCCGGTCGGCGGTGGACGGGAGCGTGAAGTGGACGGCACCGACGGATCTGTCGGGGTTGAGGTATCTGCTCCGACAATCCGCGGGCGGCGACGAGAAGGACCTCGGCATCGTCGATGTCGCGGGCGCCGTGCGGTGGCGGGTGGCCTACACGCCCGACTACGACGAGGACGGCCCGCGGGTGGAGACCACCGACGACCAGTACCTCGTCGGCCACGTCGACCTCACCTCCGGAAAGCCGACGTTCACGGCGGAGCCGACGGCCTGACCTGCTACTCCGGCCGGATCCGGAACACCGGTATCTTGCGGTCGGTCCGCTGCTCGTACAGGTCGAAGTTCGGCCACACCGCGCGCAGCTTCTGCCAGGCCTCGGCGCGCTCGTCGCCCTCGAGTTCGGTCGCCACGGCCTTGGAGTGCTCCCCGCCGACCACGATCTCGATCTCGTCGGCGGCGCGGACGTTGTACACCCACGCCGGCATCTTGGGGCCCCCGAAGTACGATCCGGCGATCAGCCAGTCGCGGCCGTCGGGGACCGCGAGGAGACGCGTGGTGCGGATGGCGCCGGTCTTGCGGCCGGCGACCTTGATGGTGATGTTGGGAAGGTCGGCGATGTCGAGCAGGGTCACCCGATCGCCGCTGATCTTCTGAATGGCGTTGTCACCCATCACGATCTGCGGGAGATAACGAGGCATCCAGGAAATCGATCCGATCTTGATCGCGAGGTTGCGCCGCACCTTCATCCGCCTAGTCTTACACGACGTCGTCGGGCGTCGACACTCGGCGATCGGACGTTCGACCCGAGCGATGGGCGATACCGTTCATCCCGTGGCTGACCAGACTCGCGGACGCATCCTCATCGACGGCGGACAGACCGGCACACGGCTGCGGATCGAGACCTCCGCCGGCGCCGAGGAGCGCGAACTGGGGCCCATCCGCACCGACCGTCCCGTCGTCGAGCAGATCGGTGCGGCGGTGCACGACGTCGTGTCCGCGATGCCCGACGAGCCGGCACCCGGGGCGGGGTGGACCCTGGCCGCTGGCATCACCGGTCTCACGCCACAGGCGGCCCGACCGTCCGCGCTGCTGGCCTCGGTCGGCGACCTCGGCGTGGATTCCGTTGTGCTGGCTCATGATTCGGTGACTGCCTACCTTGCGGCGAACGGCGACGCGCACGGTGTCGTCACCGCGGTCGGCACGGGGGTGGTCACCCTCGGGGTCGGCGGCGCCGGCGTCTGCCGGGTCGACGGATGGGGGTACCTGTTCGGCGACGCGGGGAGTGCCTACTGGATGGGCCGAGCCGGGATCGACGCGGCCCTCCGCGCGTTCGACGGTCGCGGCGAGGAGACGGTCCTGCAGGATCTGGTCGCGGAGGTGTTCGGTCCGTTGCCCGAGCTCTACATGGTCGTGCAGGGTGATCCGGCGCGCGTCTCGATGGTCGCCGGGTTCGCGAGAAAGGTGGACGAGGCGGCACGGTCCGGTGACGCCGTCGCGGAGCGGATCGTCGACGAGGCCGCCGGCGAGCTCGCGCATTCGGCGGTGACCGCTCTCGGACGCAGCGGGCACCGCCCCGGCGAGACCGCGCGCATCAGCTGGACGGGGACCGTGATGGGCGTCAACGCGCGCCTGCGCGAGCGGTTCGCGGCGCTGGTCTCCGACCGCGCGCCCGGCGTCGACGTCGCGGCGCCGTACGGGCAACCGCTCGACGGCGTGCGCCGGCTCGTCGAACTCGATCCCGATCATCCGCTGTCTGTCGAGGTGTACCGCAGCCGGCGGTGACGCGGACCGTCGACCGGCCGGCATGCCCGAGGCGGCATCCCGGGAGAGACCACGGTCGCCGCCTGCGGCCGTGTCGCGGGGCGACGGCAGGCGGCGACCGTGCGATGGCAGGGGATCAGCGACCCGTGATCAGCGGCCCTTGAACTCGGGCTTGCGCTTCTCGAAGACCGCGGTGATGGCCTCCTGCAGGTCCTCGCTGGGGAGGAAGGCGGAGTTCCAGGCCGCGACGTAGCGCAGGCTGTCGTGGACGGCGGCGCTGCGGGTGTGGTCGAGGACGGCCTTGATCCCGTGGACGACCAGCGGCGGGTTGTCGGCGATCTCGCGGGCGGTCGCGCGTGCCTGGGCGAGTACCGCTTCCTGGTCGTCGGCGACTGCGTTGACCAGGCCGATCTTCTCGGCGTGTGCGGCGCTGAAGTCGCGACCGGTCAGCGCGAGTTCGCGCATGTGGCCGTCGCCGATGATGAACGGCAGGCGCGCGAACGTACCCACGTCGGCGACCATGCCGACCTTGACCTCGCGGATGCTGAACTTCGCATCGGCGCTCGCGTAGCGGACGTCGGCGGCGCAGATCAGGTCCACGCCACCGCCGATGCACCAGCCCGACACCGCGGCGATGACCGGCTTGCGGCAGTCGGCGACCGCGGTGATGGCGGCCTGCAGCTTGCGCAGCGAGTCGAGGAACTCGGTGCGCGCCGCGGCCTTCGCGTTGTCGGCGAGGACGCTGGAGAGGGTGCCGCCCATGGCGACGAGGTCGAGACCGTAGCTGAAGTGGGGGCCGGTGCCCGTCAGCACGACCGCCCGGACCGCCGGATCGGTGTCGATGTGGCCGAACAGCTCGGGCAGCTCGCGCCAGAAGTCGGGGCCCATGGCGTTGCCCTTGCCGGGGCCCTTGAGTGCGACCTCGGCGATGTCATCGGCGACGGTGACGTCGAACGCGGTCCAGTCACGGTCGTTCCAGGCTTGGTCAGTCATGCGAGGGAGCTTACTCGGCGGTCAGTACGTCTCGCGGCCGGACCGCGTACGTGTTCTCGCCCGGGGAGACCCTCGCGGGCACCGCCGGAGAACCCTCTGTTAGATGGACCCATGAGCGGATACATCCAGGAGGATCTCTCTCCCGAGGAGCTCGCGCATCGTGCTCGGCTCGCGTCGTCGATCGCGGGCAGCGTGCGCGACCTCATCGACGCGACCGTGCGCACCGAGGTGGACGAGGCCGACATCGACGAGGCGCGTCGCTTGATCGAGGCCGCGACGGCGATACTCCGCAAGGATCAGCTGCCCGGTCCGTTCGGCATCCGGTTCAACACCGACGGCACCAAGCGCTCGTGGGGCAACGCCGTCCTGGGACGACGCAATCCGATCGCCCCGCCGGTGGTCCTCCACCACGAACCCGACGTCAGCTGGACCGAGGTCGAGCTCGGTGCCGCCTACGAGGGGCCGGCCGGACTGGTACACGGCGGTGTGCTGGCCCTGATCCTCGATCAGCTCCTCGGCTCGACCGCCGAGTATCAGCAGGTCCCGGGCATGACCGGCACACTCACCGTGCGGTACCGCAAGGCGACGCCGCTCGGCCGGATCCGCGGCGAGGCCCGGGTCGACCGCGTGGACGGCGTGAAGACGTTCGTCACCGGAACCATCTCGGTCGACGGGAAGGTCACCGCCGAGGCCGAGGGGATCTTCATCCTTCCCAAGTGGGCCCGCGGGGACAAGTCCGACGTCCTGCGCCGGTCGGTGGGCGAGGGCTGAGCAGGGCGCCTCGTCGTCGGCGGGATCGTCGTCCGCGGGATCACGGCGCGGGCGACTCCCGTGGTCCGGCGAGGGTGTACCGCGCACACAGGAACGCCTTGTTGCGATCGAACTCCTGCAGCTCGAGGTCGAACCGCCGCGGGAACAGCGGACGCCCGGCCCCGAGCGTGACCGGTGCGATCGACACGATGATGTCGTCGAGCATGTCCGCCTCGGCGAACTGAGCGGCGAGGTCCCCGCCGCCGACGATCCACACATCCTTGCCGCCCGCGGCGTCGAGCAGCCGGTCCCGGTGGTCGGCAGGGGAACCACTCACCACCGAGATCGATTCGGCGACAGGGCTGATGCCCCGATGCGTGAAGACGAACGACGGGATCTCGTACGGCCACGGGTTGCCGTCGGTGACCTCGTGGTCGAGCAGCCACTGGTAGGTGGTGTGACCCATCACCGCGACCCCGACATCCGCGAAGAAGTCTCCGTAGTTCATCGGCCCGTCCTCGTCGATGGGTTGGGAGAGCAGCCAGTCGAGGTTGTCGTGGTCGTCGGCGAGGAACCCGTCGAGGGTGGTCGCGGTGTAGTAGCGGAATGCCATCAGAATCCTCCGGAGTGCTTGCGGTGCCACATGATCGGGTCGGGGTCGAGGTGCGCGACATCCACACCGGCGTCGCGCAGCATCCAGCGCACGAGCTGCCGGCGATGCGCCGAGAAGGTCAGGACGTGGGCGACGATCTGCGACAGCAGGAACGACTCGGGCGGGTCGCACAGGGCGTCGACGATCCGGTCCTGCCACGCGTGCCGGCGGTCGATGTCGCGGACGAGCGCGAGCCAGCGGGGCGTGAGTTCCCGATGCAGCTCGACGAGGCCGGGCAGGTCGGTGGGCGGCTCGGGCGGCGTGTCGGCGCCCTCGATGGAGGCGAGCCAGGGCTGCCGGTCGGCGACGAGCAGCGACATCACCTGCGCGAGGGACTCTTCCGGACCGTGCCAGTCGAGATTGCGATGACCCGGGAGCCTGATCCGCGACCAGTCGTCCGTGGAGACCGCTTTCGCCGCGTCGAGCAGCGCGTCGATGTCGTCGAGTTCGTGACGGACCATGAGCATGACCACGTCGCCGGAGCTCTCCACGGTCGGGGTCCCGCTGTCGACGTAGAGGACGGTGGGCGAATGGAAATGGATGCCGTTGGGGGCGGGTAGCCAGTGGCTGTGCCCGCCCGAGGGGCGGACTCCCTCCGTCGCGGCCCGGCTCGGGCTGAATCCGAACGCGCGGGTGAAGGCGCGGGCGAACCCGTCCACGGACTCGTAACCGGAGTCGAAGGCCACCTCGGTCACCGGCCGTCCGCGCTGCAACATCCATGCGGCCCGCTCGAGCAGAACGCGCCGGCGCAACGCCACCGGTGACTCGCCGGCGCCACGGCTGACCTGGCGTGAGAAGTGGAAGGGCGACGAGTACGCGCCGGTCGCCATCTCGTCGAGCGTCGTGTGCTCGTCGGCCAGAACGGCGTCGAGGAGTTCACGCAGCCGATCGCGGTCACCCGGCGGGCGGTCATCGGAGTTGGTCACGAATCGAGTATGGAACGGCGACGGGTCATCGGACCCGGCCGAAATTGCTCCGATCGGATCCACGCGCGCCGACGACGCCCACGACACGGCACCGCCTACGACACGGCACCGCCTACGACACGGCACCGCCGGCGACGCGGGTCGCCGGCGGTGCCGTCGGTGCAGGGAGATGGGTCTGCCTACTTGATCTCCGAGCGCATCACCCGCACGACGCCGAGGCCGAGCGGGATCGCGACCCAGACCACCGCCGAGACGAGCAACCGGGCCCACTCGCCGCCGGACGCCCACTCGTTGGACTGGAAAGGCATCTGGGTGAGCGTGCAATCGACCCACTGGCCGAGGTTCTCCTTGAACCACGGGACCAGCTCGCTCAGGACCGACAGCGCGGTCGGCAGCGCGAAGTAGGCGACGATGGCGCCGGGGGTGTTCAGGATCAGCGCGGCGAACCCGAATCCGAGTAGGAGGCCGAATGCCTGGATCACGAACGAATTCACGAACCCCGCGGAACCGAGCTCCCACGCACCTGCCGGATCGCCGTAGGCGACAGCGGCGATGCCGTTGCCGATCACGCCGAGGATCAGGGCCAGGGCGACCGCGGCCACCGCCGCGATCATCGCCGTCGCGAGCTTCGCCCCGATGATCCGTTCCCGGCGCGGCTCGATCGTGAACGTGGTCAACGCGGTCCGCTGGCTCCATTCACCGGTCACCAGCAGGATCGCGAGGACGGGCAGGATGATCGCGGTCGGGATGTTCATGATCCCGAAGAACTCGCCGAGATCGAGGTTCTCGGGCGTGTTCCGGTTGGCGATGAGCATCGCGACCATGATCGTCGCGGAGATCAGCCCGATCGAGGCGGTGAGCCAGAAGCTCGCACGGGTGTCGACGAGCTTGCGCAGCTCCACCCGGACCAGGCGGGTGAACGGGATTGCGGGCGAGTCGAGGTCGATCCCGGCGGAGGGCGGCAGCGGCGCCCGGAAATCGGTGATGGTCATCGGGAGGCTCCTTGCAGGACGGGCGCTTCGCGCTGGGTGTCGGCGGTGAGCTGCAGGAACATCTCCTCCAGCTGGGCTCCGTCGGCCGGACGCAGTTCGGTGAGGACGACGCCGACCGCGGCCGCGGCCCGGCCGACCTCGACGGGGTCCGCCTCGACGTCGAGACCGCCGGATGCGTTGGGCGGGCCACGATCCCCGCTGCGGTCAACGCCCGCAGCAGAGTCTCGTCGTCGAGCGAACGAACCCGGCTCCCCGCGCCGGCCAGCAGTTCGGCCTTGGTGCCCTGGGCGACGATCCGGCCGCCTCCGATGACGACGATGTCGTCGGCGATGATCTCGATCTCGTGGAGCAGATGCGACGACAACAGCACTGTGCCGCCGCGATCGGCGTAGTCCCGCAACAGGGTTCGCATCCAGTGGATGCCCGCCGGGTCGAGGCCGTTGGCCGGCTCGTCGAGGATGAGGATCTTCGGGTCGCCCAGCAGCGCGGCCGCGATACCGAGACGCTGCCGCATGCCGAGGGAGTAGTTGCGGACTCGTCGCCCGGCTTCTTCCGGTGTGAGGCTGACCAGTTCGAGCATCTCGTCGACACGCTCGGTGCCGATGCCCATGGTCATGGCGGCCAGCCGCAGGATCTCGGCGCCGGTCCGGCCGGCGTGCTGCGCCGAGGCGTCGAGGAGCACGCCGACCTGGGTCGCCGGGTTGGGGATGGACCGGTAGTCGACGCCGTAGAGCTGCGCCGTGCCCGACGTGGCCGGGGTGAGCCCGGCGATGATCCGCATGGTCGTCGACTTGCCGGCGCCGTTCGGTCCGAGGAAGCCGGTGACCTGACCGGGCCGGCAGGTGAATGACACATCGTCCACCGCGACGTGGTCGCCGTATCTCTTCGTGAGGTTCTGCACTGTGATCATGGCGTCCATCGTCATCGGACCAGGTGGTCGGGCACATCCGTCGCGGGGCCGAAGGTTCATCGGCCGAAAGTCGTAGGGGACTCGTGGACAGAGGTCGGAGGTCGACTCAGGGGTGCCCGACTACGGTTACGGTGTGCAACCCGAGCAGTACCAACCCCGGCTGACGTGGGCCGGTCACGCGTGGCGGCTGGCGGTGATGCTGCTCGTCTCGGCGGCGGCGTTCGGCAGCCGAGCCGAATACCTGTGGAACGAGGTGCGGTGGTGGTTCTTCCTCGACCTCGCCCTGGGAACCCTCTCGTACACCGTGATCTGGTGGCGCCGCCGTCATCCGGTCGCCGTCACCGCCTTCACCAACCTCGTCGGCATGGTGTCGGCGACGTCGTTGGGCCCGGCGGCGCTGTCGCTGGTGTCGGTGTCGACGAGACGTCGCTGGCGCGAGATCATCCCGCTGACGGTCCTGTGTGTCGCCGCGAGCGTCGTCGCCATCGAGTTCTTCGGGACGCCCGCAGAGGCGGACGACCCCGTCCTGGTGCAGTTCGCGGTGACCGTCGCGGTGACCGCGGCGATGGTGTCCTGGGGCATGTACATCGGTTCGCGCCGTGAGCTTCTCGCGAGCTGGCGGGCCCGGGCCCTTGCGTCGGAGGCCGAGCAACAGGCGAAGGTCCAGCAGGCCCGGTCGATGGAGCGGGCCCGCATCGCCCGCGAGATGCACGACATCCTGGCCCACCGGATCTCGGCGATGAGCATGTCTGCCGGCGCACTGGCCTACCGCACCGACCTCACCGGCGAACAGGTGCGCGAGACCGCGAAGACGATCCAGGAGACCTCGCGGTTGGCGCTGAACGAGTTGCGCGAGGTGCTCGGCGTGCTCCGGGAAGGGCCGGGGGACGCCGAGCCGGAGGAGCCGCAATCGGGACTACCGGATCTGAACGCACTGGTGACGGAGGCGCGCGCGCTGGGCATGCGGGTGGACTTCACCTGCGAGATCGACATCGACGCGTTGCCGCCCGCCATCGCCCGCACCCTGTACCGGTGCGTGCAGGAGGCCCTCACCAACGCGCGCCGGCATGCGCCGCACACCCCGGTCACCGTGCATATCCGCGGCGGGGTCGACCACGGCGTCGATCTCCTCGTGGAGAACCCCCTCCCGGTGTCCGCACCGGCGACCGCGCCGAACCCGGGGTTCGGTCTCGTCGGCGTGGCTGAGCGGGTTGCGTTGTCCGGCGGACGTCAGTCGGTGACCGTCAGCGAGGACAAGCGATTCCTGCTGCACGTCTGGTTACCGTGGCAGTCATGATCGCGCGCATCATGATCGTCGACGACGACCCGCTGGTCCGTTCCGGCCTGCGGTTGCTGCTCGACGGCGACCCCGGACTCGAGATCGTCGCCGACGCCGCCAACGGGCAGGAGGCCCTCGACAACCACGGGCAGGCCCCGGTCGACCTGGTGCTCATGGACCTGCGGATGCCGGTGCTCGACGGCATCGCGGCCACCGGACGGTTCAAGTCCCTGGACAACCCTCCCGCGGTGATCGTGCTGACGACCTTCGACGCCGACGACTTCGTGGTGCGAGCCCTGGCGATGGGGGCCGACGGCTTCCTCCTCAAGGACACCCCGCCGGACGAGATCGTCGCCGCGATCCACAACGTGCTGGCCGGCCGGCCCGCGTTGAGCCCCTCGGTGACCGCCGCGTTGATCAAGCAGGTCGTCGACGGCGGCGGCGCCCGATCCGCCACGGCCGCAAGCCGGATCGAGACGCTGACCGCGCGCGAGAAGGACGTCGCCCTCGAGCTGGCGCGGGGCGCGACCAACGCCGAGATCGCCGAGCGCCTCTACATGAGCCTGGCGACGGTGAAGGCCCACATCTCCCACATCTTCACCAAGCTCGACGCCTCCAACCGCGTCCAGGTCGCGATCCTCATGCACGACGCCGGGGAGGTCTGAGAGAGCCCGCGGTCAGCGCCGCCGCGCCGCGCGCGTGAACGCCCACACCATCGTCACCATCGCGACCAGCTCGACGAGCGTCTGCGTGATCACCGTCGCCGCGGCGAGTTCGGCGCCGACCGGCAGCGCGAGGGCCAGGGGCAGGACCACGAGCGAGTTGCGGGTGACGCCGGAGAACACCACGGCGGTGCCCGACTCGGTGGGCAGCCGGAAACCGCGGGCGACGAGCAGCCCCACGGCGCCCATGACGACGATGAACGCGACGTAGACGCCGATCACCCCGGCGAGGTCGTCGAACCGCGAATCGATCCGGGGCACCTGCGAACCCACGGCGGTGAACAGCACGGCCATCATCAGCGGCACCATCGTCGTCGACGCCGCGGCGCTCGCGCGTCGTCCGGCGGCACTGCGGGCGGCCCAGAACTGTGTCAGCCACGCGACGGCCAGGGGGACGACTATGAGGACCAGGAACGCCCACAGGAACGGCTCCGGGTCGATCACCTCGCGGCCGTCACCGAGCAGAACCGTGAGATACACCGGGACCAGGAGCATCTGTACCAGCAACAGCAGCGGCGTCGCGGCCAGCAGGCGTTGGCCCCCGCCACCCGCCAGGCCGGTGAAGACGACCACGTAGTCGACGCACGGGCACAGCAGGACGAGTAGGGCGCCGAGCCGGATCGCGTCGTCGGCCGGCAGCAGGGGAGAGAGCGCGGCGACGACGAGCGGTCCCAGCACGAAGTTCACCAGCAGCACCGCGCCCAGGAATCCGCGGTCGCGCAGCGCCGCGGCCAGATCCGCGGCGCGGACCTGCAGGAAGGTCACGTAGAGCAACGCCGCGAGGAACGGGGTGACCGCCACGTCGAGGGACTCCGCGGCCGCCGGCGCCGCGAGACCGAGCACGAGGCCGGAACCGATGGCCAGCAGATACAGCGCGACCTGATGCCGTTCGAGTCGGTCGGTGACGGTCGCGGGGCCGGTCATCGGACCATTGTCACCTCACGCCGATCCCGTCGCCGCAGCAGGTTGCCGGGCGAGCGGTCACCCGCCGTCACGCCGTCCCGAACACGCGGTCGCCCACGTCCCCGAGGCCCGGCCGGATGAAACCGTTCTCGTCCAGCTCACGGTCGACGCTCGCGGTGTAGATCGGCACCTCCGGGTGGGCGTCGTGCAGGACCGCGATCCCCTCGGGGCACGCGACCAGGCACACGAACTTGATCGACTTGGGGCCGTACTCCTTGACGCGATCGACCGCGGCCACCGCCGAGAACCCCGTTGCGAGGAGTGGATCGACGATCACCACGTCGCGCTCGTCGAGATCCGACGGCATCTTGAAGTAGTACTCGACGACCACCATCGTCTTCGGGTCGCGGTAGAGGCCGATGTGTCCGACCCGGGCGCCGGGGACGACGTTGAGCATGCCGTCGGCGATGCCCGCGCCGGCGCGCAACACGGCCGCGAAGACGAGCTTCTTGCCGTCGATCTCGCCGGCGGCGGTGGTCTCCAGCGGCGTCTCGATGGTGACGTCGTGCATCGGGATGTCCCGCAGCACGTCGTAGGCCATCAGCGTGGAGATCTCGGTCAGCAGGCGGCGGAAGTCGTTGGTGGAGGTGTCCTTCCGGCGCATCAGGGTCAGCTTGTGCTGAACCAGCGGGTGGTCGATGACGACGACGGTGCTCGTTGCGGCGCTCATGGCTTCCTCTCTCGCGGCTTCTAGAAGACGGTGCCGGTTAGAAGACGGTGCCGGTGGAACGGATCGTCAACGGCGGCAGACCATTTCGTAGGCGGGTGGCGAGCTTGCGTCCGGCCGCCCAGGTCCCGCCCTCGAGGACGCAGGCCAGGGGCATCGACCGGGGGTCGGCGTGCAGGCGTGCGCGGACCAGGTCGGCGATCTCGTCGAGCAGCGCGACGGTGAGCGCCCGCCACTCGACGATCAGCGGATCCCCGACCTCCCACTCGACGTCGGCCCACGCGTCGTCGCGGAGTGTGAGAACCCCGGTGTCGAGGAGCAGCCCGCCGTTGCGGTACTCGGGCAGGCCGGTCAGTCCGTCGACGTCGGTGATCTGGACCCCGGCCCAGATGAACGGCTCGAGCAGCGAATAGGTGAGCCACTGCGACAGCTTGTGGAACGGCACCCAGCCCGCCGTGGCGCCGGTACCCGCGACCGCGTCGTGACGCCAGCAGTCGCCGAGGGGTTCGTCGCCGATCCGGTTGTCCGACGGCCAGATCGGTGCCAGATGGGTGAGGACGGCGGCCAGTATCTCGGGTGCCGCAAGGCTGGTCCGCCCGTCGCCGACGAGCAGGTCGAACAGTCCGCCGGGACGTCCGACTGGGCCGAAGACATCGGGGGCGTCGGCGAGGGTCTCACCCAACCGCCGGAGGAGTTCGGCCCGTCCCGCCGTCCCGGTCAGCGGATTGTCCTCGCCGACCTGGAAAGCCGCTTCCAACGCCTCCGGGGAGATCGACCGCAGCCCGTCGGCATCCACCCGCAGCGGGACCGCGGGGTCGGCGGAGAACAGACCGGCGCGAAAGGCGTTCCAGCTCGCCACCCCGAGTCCCTCGGACCGCGTCAGCGTGTGGCCGGTCGTGGGTTCGAGGTACCGCCAGTCGGGTCCGGCCCCGGCGTCGAGCAGGACGCTCACCACGACGACGTCGATCAGTGCCCGGCTGCGCTCGGCGGTGTCGGCGGGAAGCGCGGGAGCCAATGCTGTCAGACGGTCGACGCCACCGGCCTCGAAATGTCGCCATCGGCTGTGGAACGGGATGTCCCCGTTCGGGTATCGCTCCCGGGTCGTCTCGATGACCTCCTCGGCCGCCGACTTGAGCGCATCGTCGTGGATCGCGAACCACGCCGACCTCCCGGCGCGTGCTCGCTCGAGGAGTTGCCGGGATCGCTCGCGGACCGCGGCACCCGAACGCAGCGCCGCGGCGGCTGCGGCGGCGTCCTCACGGGTCGGGGTGCCGGTCACCGTGCTGCTCATTCGAGACCCCGGCCCTTGACCTTCCGCAACGCCTCGGCGTCGGGAACCGGGCCCGGCGTGAAGTAGCCGGCGGCGGTCTTGGCGTCGATCTCGACGCGGGCGTCGGCGGGGATCAGTTCGTCGGGGATGTTGACCCGCTCGCCGACCTCGATCCCGGAGCCGGTGATGGCGTCGTACTTCATGTTGCTCATCGACACCAGCCGGTGGATCTTGGTGATGCCGAGCCAGTGCAGGACGTCGGGCATGAGTTCCTGGAAGCGCATGTCCTGGACGCCGGCCACGCATTCGGTACGGGCGAAGTACTGGTCGGCGGTGTCGCCGCCCTCCTGGCGTTTGCGCGCGTTGTAGACGAGGAACTTGGTGACCTCGCCGAGTGCGCGTCCCTCCTTGCGCGAGTACGCGACCAGGCCCACCCCGCCGTGCTGCGTGCCGCGGATGCACTCCTCGATCGCGTGGGTGAGGTATGGCCTGCACGTGCAGATGTCGGAGCCGAACACGTCGGAGCCGTTGCACTCGTCGTGCACGCGCGCGGTCAGTTCGACGGCGGGGTCGGCGAGGTCGCGCGGATCGCCGAAGATGTAGACGGTCTGCCCGCCGATCGGAGGCAGGAACACCTCGAGGTCGGATCGCGTCACGAGTTCGGGGTACATGCCGCCGGTCTCCTCGAAGAGCGTCCGGCGTAGTTCGGCCTCCGAGCATCCGAATCGCTCGGCGACGCCGGGCAGGTGCCAGACGGGTTCGACGGCGGCCTTGGTGACCAGGGCGGCGCCGCTCGGCAGGAGAACCTTGCCGTCCGGGACGAGGCGTCCCCGCTCGATGGCCTCGGTGATCTCGGGAAGGATGACGTGCGCCTTGGTCACCGCGATGGTGGGCCGGATGTCGTGGCCCCGCGCGAGCAGGTCGGGCCAGTTCTCGGCGACGGTCGCGCCCCACGGGTCCAGCGACACGATCGCCGTCGGATCCGACCACCGCGGATACGGCCCGATCGGGTCGGTGGGGGAGGTGTTGGTGAGGTCGGCCCGGTGATCGCGGGCCAGCGCGCCGGCCGCGACGGCGAGAGCGCGGTACACGCTGTAGGAGCCGCTGTGCGTGCCGATCACGTTGCGGTGCGAGCGGTTTGCGGTGGTCCCGATCACCGGTCCGCGCTCGCGCGGGGTGGGCGCTCCCCACCGGATCGGCGGGGCGTCGAGCCCGCCGCTGTGCGAGGTCAGTCGGATGTGGCCCAAGGACTCGTGCACGCCGGACATCGCGCTCTCCTTCCGCCGGGCGGTGACCCGCCCCTCGAGGGAAAGCGCCAGCATAGTCACGATGCGGCGGTTCCGCCGGGCGAAGCGAGAAGCGCCGGACGACCTGCTGGCGGCGCGTCCGACGACGCCGTGGCGGCGACGCCCTCGAAGGGTGCCACCGCCGCGGCTGGGCGACCGGGACCGCCGCCACCGGGGTCCGTCGGCCGGGCGGGGTGTCGATCCGGCGGACTCAGCGGGGGTCGAGATCGAACCGGTCGAGGTTCATCACCTTGTCCCAGGCCGCGACGAAGTCCCGCACGAACTTCGTCGTCGCGTCGTCGGAGGCGTAGACCTCGGCCAACGCCCGCAGTTGCGAGTTCGAGGCGAACGCCAGGTCCACGCGGCTGCCGGTCCAGACCTGCTCGCCGGTTGCGCGGTCGGTGCCGACGAAGACGTCGGCGTCATCGGTCTTCGACCATGCGGTGGACATGTCGAGCAGGTTGACGAAGTAGTCGTTCGTCAACGTTCCCGGACGGTCGGTGAGCACGCCGAGCTCCGAATCCCCGAAGGTGGCGCCCAGGACCCGCATTCCGCCGACGAGCACCGTCATCTCCGGTGCCGACAGGGTGAGCAGGTTGGCCTTGTCGATGAGCTCGAACTCGGCGGGCTGGGCCAGGCCCTCGCCCACGTGATTGCGGAAGCCGTCGGCCCTGGACTCCAGGTAGGCGAACGACTCGACGTCGACGTCCTCCTGGGCCACGTCGGTGCGGCCCGGGGCGAACGGCACGGTGATGTCGACACCGGCGTCGCGTGCGGCCTTCTCCACGGCGGCGACGCCACCCAGCACGACGAGGTCGGCGAAGGAGATCGTCGCACCGGCCTCGCCGGTGAACGACGCGGCGATGCCCTCCAGGATCTCGACTGTCCCGGCCAGCTGTTCGGGTTCGTTCGCCGCCCAGCTCGCCTGCGGCTGCAGACGGAGGCGACCACCGTTCGCGCCACCGCGGAAATCACTGCCGCGGAAGGACGATGCGGCCGCCCACGCGGTCTTGACCAGCCGGGACACGGTCAGGCCCGATTCGAGCAGGAGGGTCTTCAGCCGCGCGATGTCGGCCTCGGTCACCAGCGGCCCCTCGTGCACGGGGACGTTGTCCTGCCACGAGTAGGTCGTCGTCGGGACGAGCGGCCCGCGGTAGCGGATCGCAGGGCCCATGTCGCGGTGCAGCAGCTTGAACCAGGCCTTGGCGAACTCCTCGGCGAGCTCCTCCGGGTGATCGAGCCAGCGGCGGGTGATCGCGCCGTACTCGGGGTCGTACCGCATCGCCAGATCGCTCGTGAGCATCGACGGGTGGGTCTTGCCGTCGCCGAAGGCCATCGGCACGGTGCCGTCACCGGTGCCGTCTTTCGGCCGCCACTGGTTGGCGCCGGCCGGGCTCTTGTACAGCTCCCACTCGTGGCCGTAGAGGGTTTCCAGGAAGGCGTTGTCCCACCTGGTCGGGGTCGGGTTCCAGATGACCTCCAGGCCGCTGGTGATGGTGTCGGGGCCGTTGCCCGCGCCGTGGGAGCTGCGCCATCCGAGGCCCGCGTCCTCGAGCGCGGCGGCCTCGGGTTCGGGGCCGACGAGACTCGCGTCGCCCGCGCCGTGGGTCTTTCCGAAGGTGTGTCCACCGACGATGAGGGCGGCGGTCTCGACATCGTTCATCGCCATCCGCGCGAACGTGTCGCGGATGTCGCGTGCCGAGCCCAGGATGTCCGGATTTCCCTCGGGCCCTTCGGGGTTGACGTAGATGAGCCCCATCTGAACGGCGGCCAGCGGGTTCTCCAGCTCCCGGTCGCCTCGGTAACGGTGATCGGCAAGCCACTCCGTCTCGGGACCCCAGTAGACCTCGTCGGGTTCCCACTCGTCGACGCGGCCGAAGGCGAAGCCTGCCGTCTGAAAGCCCATCGACTCGAGGGCGACGTTGCCCGCGAACACCAGGAGATCGGCCCACGAGATCGACTGTCCGTACTTCTTCTTGACCGGCCACAGCAGCCGGCGGGCCTTGTCGAGGTTGGCGTTGTCGGGCCAGCTGTTCAACGGCGCGAAGCGCTGCATCCCGGCTCCCGCGCCCCCGCGGCCGTCCTGCACCCGGTAGGTGCCCGCGGCGTGCCAGGACATGCGGACCATGAGGCCGCCGTAGTGGCCGAAGTCGGCCGGCCACCAGTCCTGGGAGTCGGTCATGAGGGCGGTCAGATCGGCTCGAAGGGCCTCGACATCGAGATCCTTCAGTGCCTCGTGGTAGTCGAAGCCGACGTCGAGGGGGTTCACGACGTCCGGATTGTGCTGCAACATCTTGAGATTCAGCTGATTCGGCCACCAGTCGCGGGTGCCGCCGCCCTCGGTCGGCCTCCTGGCGGTGCCGTGATCGACCGGGCAGCCGCCTGCGGCCGGCCGGGTGTTCGCCTCGGCGATCGGCGGGTGTTCTCGTGCCATGACTCTTCCTTTCGGGAAACGGTGAATGGCCTGTGGCCACGTGGGAGCACGCCCGGTCCGCACGAGCGGATCGGCCGAGGCGAAGCGGTGTCTGGTGTACGACGATGCGGTTGTGGGGAGGGTGTCGTGGTGTGTGGAAAGGGGATGTACAGAGATCAGCGTCTGCAGTCGGGGCAGAGTCCCCAATAGACGACCTCGGCCTCGTCGATGACAAAACCGTGGTCGTCGGATGCGTTCAGGCACGGGGCCGCGCCGACGGCGCAATCCACGTCACCGATCGCACCGCAGCTGCGGCAGACCACGTGATGGTGGTTGTCGCCGATCCGCGACTCGTACCGCGAGACATGTCCCGCCGGCTGGATTCGACGGATCAATCCGGCAGATGTCAACGCGGACAACACGTCATAGACGGTCTGCTGCGAGACGTCGGGTACCTCGTGCCGGGTCAGCCGGAGGACCGTGTCGGTGTCGGCATGAGGGTGTGCATGCACCGCACGCATGACCGCCACTCGCGGCCGGGTCACGCGCAGGCGTGCCGACCGCAGCTGTGCAGCGCAGGCGTCGTCGGTGAGCATGAGTCCGAGTATGCGCCGTTTTCTGGAACTGTTCAAGTTTAGCCGCGGATTGTGCTCCGGATCATGGAGCTCCCCGGACGTAGGATCGGTGCATGACCCGATCGCCGCAGGTGCGCTGATGTCGCGACTCGAGGAGATCGCCGACGAGCTCTACGGGCTGACCCCCGATCGGTTCGTCGCGCGACGCAACGAGCTCGCCAAGGAGGCCAGGTCCGAGGGCGATCGGAAACTGGCCAAGGCCGTCTCCGGGTTGCGGCGACCGACGCAGTCGGCATGGGCGGTCAACCAATGGGTGCGCGCCGATCCCGACGGCTGTGGGCTGATCGCCGAACTCGCCGCGGATCTGACTGCAGCCCAGCGCCGTTCGGACGTCGGAGCCATTCGCAGCCTGTCCACGCGGCGTAAGGTGGTGGTCGCGGCATCGGCCCGGGGGGTCGTCGACACCGCCGACGGTCTGGGAGTGACCCTGTCCGAGAACATGATCCGCGAGGTCGTGCAGACGCTCCGGGCGGCGATCGCCGACCGGGACACGTTGGACCTGCTGCGTCGTGGACGCCTGACGTCGTCGGTCGAATACAGCGGCTTCGGCCCGGCCGGCGTGTTCGTGGTGCCCGATCCGGCGTCCGACACCGATGACACGGAGGCGACGGATACCGCCCCGGATGACACCGGACCGGACGACACCCCACCGGACGATGATGCGGAGGCCGACGATGCGGAGGCCGACGAGGCCGCTGCGCGGCGTCGTGAACTCGAGGAGAGGCTCGCCCGGGCCGAGAGCGGCGAGCAGGAGGCCCGCGACGATCTGACCGAGGCATCGTCAGCGGTCGACGAGGCGTCCTCGGAGGTCGACGAACTCGCCCGGCGGGCGCGGGAGCTCCGCGAACAGCTGTCCAGGGTCGAGGACGAGTTGCGATTCGCCCGTCAGAGGCTGTCGGCCGCGGAGAGGGGGAGGTCTGAGGCCAAGGCCGCGTTGCGCGAGGCGATCGCCGAGGCCGGTGAGGTCCGCGCCGCACTCGCGGACCTCGACTGACCGCCCCCGCGCGACGCGAGAAGCCCTACAGCACCCGGAGCGACTCGTCGCGCTTGAGCGCGAAGAAGTACGGCGCCGGAGATCCCTTGAGGTCCATCGCGCCGATGACCGCGTCGTCGGAGATCCGACGGAACACGTCGTTGATGGGCAGCTGGTCGTAGATCATCGTCGCGGTGTCGGTTCCGCGGTACCGGGTGGTACGCAGGCGGGCCCGCGACTTCCGGGTCTGGCTGAGCAGGCGGGTCGTCGCGATCGGCGTCGCGAACGACATGTTCTTGGTCTGCGGCGCCTTCTCGGCCAGGGAGAGTCCGCCGAAGGCGATCCCGGGGTTCATCGCCCACAGAGCGCGGCCGTCGCGGGTCGGGAACAGCAGGGGATGGACGTTCTCGGCGTCGATGAACTGCTTGCCCCACCAGCCGCTGGCGGCGAGGAAGCCGTCGAGGGGGTGTCCGGTCGGAACCTCGGCGCCGCGCCACGTGCCGATCATGAAGTCCGGCTCGACCGCATCGGACGAGTCGAACAGGTCGAGTGCATCGGCGGTCGTCGTCGGGACGGCGGGAAGGATCGTGCTCGCGTTCATGCCTCCGATGGTACGGGCAAAGACACAGATCTCGAACTGCGTCCCATTCTGCGTCACACGGGCGAGTACATGATCCGGGTGATCTCGGAACGGTCCCTCTCCGAGGGGATGCCCCAGCCGGGTTCGTATCCGATGGCCTCGGTCAACGTCGTGAACGTTCCGTCGGCGCGGAGGACGTCGATGTCGTCGGTCGTGGCCAGTGCCGGGTGCGCGACGGCGAGCGCATCGGAGAGCTTGAGCAGGTCGCGTCGCAGGGCGGTGAGGTAGTTGGCGGTGCGCCCGCTCTTGGTGGCCGGGTCGACGCCCCGCATGAGCCACGTGCTCTGGGTGGCGACACCGGTGGGGCACTGCCCGGTGTGGCAGCGCTGAGCCTGGATGCATCCGATCGCGAGCATCGCCTCGCGTGCGACGTTGACCATGTCGGCGCCCAGCGCGAACGCCATGAGCGCCCGGTCGGGCAGTCCCGTCCGGCCCGACGCGATCCAGGTGATGTTCTCGGCGATCCCGCGTTCGTGGAAGATCTTCTGCACGAGGGGAAGCGCGGTGAACAGCGGATGGCTGACGTGGTCGGAGAACGCCAGCGGTGCCGCACCGGTGCCGCCGTCGCCGCCGTCGATCGTGATGAAGTCGACCCCGCGGGATCCGTCGGCCATCGCGTCGGCGAGGTCGTCCCAGAAGCGCAGGTGGCCGACGGCTGACTTGATGCCTACCGGTAGGCCGGTGGCGTCGGCGATCGTCTCGACGAAGTCGAGGAGCGAGTCCACGTCGCCGAACGCCGTGTGACGCGAAGGGCTCACGCAGTCCTTGCCCCGCTCGATGCCGCGGATTCGGGCGATCTCCTCGGTCACCTTGGCTGCGGGCAGGACGCCGCCGAGCCCGGGCTTGGCACCCTGACTGAGCTTGATCTCGATCGCGCGGACCGGCGAGTCGGCGATCGTCTCGAGAAGCGCCGGCATCGAGAACTCGCCGCCGGGTGTGCGGCAGCCGAAGTAGCCGGTGCCGATCTGATAGACCAGATCACCGCCCTGACGGTGATGGGACGAGAGGCCGCCCTCGCCGGTGTTGTGGAGTGCCCCGGCCAGGCGGGCGCCCTCGTTGAGCGACTCGATCGCCGGCGCGGACAGAGAGCCGTAGCTCATCGCGGAGATGTTGGCCACCGACGTGGGGCGGAACGCCTTGCGGCGGCCGCGAGGACCGCCGAGGATCTTGGCCGATGGCAGGAAGGCGTTCTCGGTGTGCGGACGCGCAGGCAGGTCGCTGAACGTGCGGGTCTTGATGATGGGGTAGCCGTCGGTGCCGTCGATCACGTTGTCGGTGCCGAACCCGAAGTAGTTGTTCTCGAGTTTCGCCGAGGCGTAGATCCAGCGGCGCTGGTCCCGATTGAACGGCCGCTCGGTGTTGTTGTCGGTGACGATGTACTGCCGCAGCTCGGGACCGACCGATTCCACCGCGTACCGCAGGTGCCCGACGACGGGGAAGGTGCGCAGGATGCTGTGTTCCTTCTGGAACAGGTCGTAGGTGGTCAGGCCTGCCAGTGCGAGGGCGGGGATGCTGAGCTTCTTCACGATCACTTCTGTTCGGTCGGGGTCCCGTCCGGTGGGCTCTGGGCGGGTGCGTCGGGCGCGGACGCGGCCGACCAAGCATAGGTGCGGGGATCGTGGTCACTCGTCTGAATCGGACGCGCCGCGACAACCCGTCGCAGATTCGTCAGCCGGCGGTCTCGGGCGCCGGGTCGCCGGACTTGTCACCGGAGTCGGACCCCTCCGTCAGCCACGCGACGGCGAATGCTCCGGCGATCGCCCCGGCGAAACCGACGTATGCGAGCCAGCCCAGACCGTCGATCGCATGGTCCCCGAGGAACAGCACGCCGACGATGGCCGGGATACCCACCTCCCCGACGACGAGCACCGCGGTGACGGCGTTGACCGGTCCGAGTTGGAGGGCGACCGTCTGCACGTAGAACGCGATCGCGCCGGTGAGCGCGATGGTCCATGCGGCGGGGTCCTCGAGCATCGTGACGAAGTCGACCGGGTGGACGCCGTCGAGCACGCGGACCGCGACCGCCAGCGCCCCGTACATCGCACCGGAGAGAGCGCCTGCGAAGATCGCCCCGCGTCGGCCCAGCGACCGGACGACCACGACCCCGATGACCGCCACCGCGGTCGAGATCCCGAACAGCGCCCAGTGGAAGGCCATGTCGTGCTTCGTCGCGGCCTCGTGGGAGGCCGAGGCGCCCAGCATGCACAGCGACACGATGACGGCCGCCATCGCGGCGATCTCTCGGCCGCTGAGTTTGTTGCCCAGCAGCGCGCTGCCGAGCAACGCCGTGACGATGAGGTTCCCGGCGACGATGGTCTGCGCCAGGAAGAGGGGGAGCAGTCGTGCCGCGATGGCGCCGCCGCCGAAGCCCAGGACGACCATCAGGGTTCCGATCAGGAACGTCGGGTCGCGGAAGGTGTCGACCGTCGACTTCAGGGAAGGTCCGCCTTCGGTGGTGATCGCCGCCGCGTCCGAGGGCGCGGCTGCATTCCGGGCGCCCATCGCGCGCAACACCGTCGACAAACCGTAGGCCACGGCTGCGAGGGTGGCCGCAATGATTCCGATCGTGAACACCGAATGAACGTAGCCAATCCGACGAGGCGATGCGTAGTCGCGCAGCAGGCATGGCAAGGATTGGCCCCCTCGACACGGAATAGCGCGTCGTCGCGCCGGGTTGCCGAGTGCATGACCTCCACCGAATACGACCCGCGCGAACTCCTCGCCCAGACCGGGATCGGCGTCCTGGCCACGATCCGGTCGTCGGGCCTGCCGCAACTGTCTCCGGTGACCCACCACTACGACCGCGCCACCGACTCGATCTACGTGTCGATGACCGACGGTCGGGCCAAGACCCGGAACCTGCGGCGCGACCCGCGTGCCGCCCTCGAGGTGACCGGCCCGGACGGCTACACCTGGGCGACCGCCGAGGGTGAGGTCTCCCTGATCGGGCCGGGCACCGATCCGTACGGTCCCGAGGTGGAGGCGCTCGTCGACTACTACCGCAAAGCCGCCGGTGAACACCCCGACTGGGACGAGTACCGCAGCGTGATGGTCTCCGATCGGCGCGTCCTCATGGTCATGAGGGTGACCCACGTCTACGGCGAGAAACTGCGCTGATCCGCTGCGAATTCGCCAATGAGGACCGTCGTCGTCCGCATAGGGGTACACAGTGATCGGCATGACCGTTGAATTCCAGGTGACCTTCGACTGTGCGGATCCGGCCACGCTCGCCGCGTTCTGGGCCGAGGTGCTCGGCTACCGGCTTCAGGAACCACCGCCGGGATTCGACTCCTGGGACGCCGCGCTCGAGGCGTTCGGCATCCCCGAGGAGCGTCGCAACGACGCATCGGCGGTGATCGACCCGGACGGACACGGGCCGCGCATCTTCTTCCAGCGCGTTCCCGAGGGCAAGACAGTGAAGAACCGCGTGCACCTCGATGTCCGGGCAGCTCCGGGGCTCTCCGGCGACGAGCGCATGGAGGCGTTGGAGACCGAGGCCGCCCGGCTCGTCGGGCTCGGTGCCACCCGCGTCGCGCGTCACGATCCGCAGCCGCCGCTGCAGGCCGGACACATCGTCCTCCAAGACCCCGAGGGCAACGAATTCTGCCTCGACTGACGGGATTTCGTAGCAGAAAGCGGTGCCATGCCCCGCCAACTGCTACGAAATCGGGAGACGTCCGGCGACGTGCAGAGCTCCGTCCGGATCCGGCTGTTCGAAGACCACCGTCGCGTGCGGGCCGTCGAGTGCCAGGGTCGCGATCGTGTTGCCGAACAACGGGCCCAGGGCACTGTGCCAGGTGACCGGCAAGTCGGGTGACCCGCACCAGCGCGCACAGCGGCGGGTGAGCGCGGCGATTCTCGACGACCATCCGAGCCGGAATACCGTCCTCATGTACGGCGGGATCGCGTTGTGAACGGGCGAGCACACCAGTTGACACACCGCCGCGGCGACGGGTTCGGAGAAGCCCGCCCGCGCGGCGTAGCTGTGGTGGACATCCCCGGACAACACCGTCACCGACGACGGTCCGCGGGGGCCGGGATCGGCGACGCCACGGATCATCCGGCTCAACCGCGTGAACGAGTCGAAGAACGCCGGCCAGTGCTCGAGGTCGGCGCCTTGCCGGATGCGTTCGGCGAGCCGGCCGACCCAGCCGTCTCGGCGCGCGCCGATCTCGTCGAGCGTCTCGGCATCGCTGAGCACAGGCGGCAACAGCCACGGCAACGATGATCCGAGGACGAGGTGATCGAGGTCTTCCACCTCGTCGGAGGCCTGCTGCTCGACCCAGTCGAACTCGATGTCGCTCAACATCTTCCGGACTCCACCGGACAGGATGCGTCCGTTGCGCGAGTCGATCATCACCAACCGGGACGCGCCGAGATCCCACCGGAAGCTGAAGCGCACACCCTTGACGCCATCGGTCTCGGCGTCGGCGCGATCGGCCACACCCACCAGGTGTGACCAGCGGTCGCCGTCGGGCTCGAGGACCCGGCGGAAGTCCTCGGAGGCGGCGAGTTCGGCGGGGGAGAGGTTTCCCAGGTGTTGGTAGACGATGTAGGACGCGAGGCCGGCGCGGATGCGCCGTCGCCACCACGGCACGGTGTCCATCTCGCGTCGCCACACATCTGAGGTGTTCCAGTCGTCGCGGATGTCGTGGTCGTCGAAGATCATCGCGGTCGGGACGGTGGACATGATCCATCGGATCTCCGGGTCGCCCCACGTGTGGCGGTACAGACCTTCGTATTCCTCGAAGCCGACCACCTCGTCCGACGGTTCGGCGCGCGACGAGCGACTCGACGCCAGCTTCTCCTTCACCTGCGGGGTCAGCTCGTCGGCGTAGACCTGATCGCCGAGCAGGATCAACGTGTCCGGCCAGTCGGACACCGGCAGGTTCCGCATCCGCACGGCATAGCGGTCGAGCGCGTCGAGCCCGAGTTCCTCGTCGACCTCTGGGTCCTCGGCCTTCGGGTAGCGGCACGAGCCGAACACCAACCGGTGCCGGTGTGCGCCCGCCGGGCCCCGGGTGCGGATGACGCTTGGCGGGAAGTCCGAGTCGGCGAGCGGCCATTCGACGACGCCATCGACGCGTACCCGGTATTCCGTGGTCGAATCGGGTGCGAGTCCCGACACCTCGACGAGCGCGTAGTGATGGCCCAGAACCTCGAAAGTGTCGGTCCGGCAGCCACATATCTCGACCGTCGCGCGAGTGTCGGTTTAAACCCAGAGCAGCGCCGACGTCTCGTCGACGTGCCGCAGGATGGGGCCGAGCACCAGGGCCATACGCTCAGCGTAGGCCGATCGGTTGGGCATGGTGGGCCGTTAGTCTGGACCGTGACGCAGACGGGAGCAGCCATGACCGACACCATCGACGCCGACGCGAGGGTCGCCGCGATCCTGGGTGAGCTGTCCGCACTCGAGGACCCGAGGATCCGCGCGGTCAACGAGCGACACGGCGACGATCACGGTGTGAACCTGACCAAACTCCGTGCGGTGGCCAAACCGCTGAGGACCGACCAGGACCTGGCCCTCGCATTGTGGGCCACCGGAGACACCGCGGCTCGGCTGGTGGCGCTGCTCGTCTGCCGGCCGAAGGCGTTCGACGCGGCTGCGCTCGACGCGATGATCCGCGAGGCCGGGCGCCCGAAGGTGCATGACTGGCTCGTCAACTACGTGATCAAGAAGAATCCGCACGCCGAGGAACTACGGGTTACGTGGATGGACGATCCCGACCCCGATGTGCGCAGCGCAGGATGGGCACTCACGACCGAGCGGGTGACCAAGAACCCCGACGGCCTCGACCTGGCCGCTCTGCTCGACACCGTCGAGTCGGAGATGAAGGACGCGCCCGGACGCCTGCAGTGGGCGATGAACGCCTGCCTGGCCACGATCGGAATCGAGCACCCCGACCTGCGGGACCGTGCCGTCGGCATCGGGGAGCGGTTGAGGGTCCTCGAGGACTACCCGACGTCACCCGGGTGCATCTCGCCGTACGCGCCGGTCTGGATCCGGGAGATGGTCGCCCGCAAGGGGTGAACGGCGGCGATGATCGAGCACGACGGCCGGTATGCCGTCCTCCACCCCACGATCGCAGAAGCGGCCCGACGCGCCGGCGCCGACCGCGTGGGGCTGATCGACGTCGGCCGTCCCGCCGGACTGAACCTCGGTGTCGACCGGGTCGCGATCGCCTATGGCGACACGCTGGTCGGCGAGGCCGCCTCACCGGTGCAGGTGGAGTGCTCAGTGGTCGGCGACGAGCCGATACCCCGGACGCCGTTCCCGGCGGTCGAGCACAGGACGGTGGTGCACCGTGCGCCTCTCGACCCGGCCGACCCGGACGATCGCGCGCAGATCCTACGATCGGCGGGAGGCGGGTCTGCGCGGTTGGCCGCCGAAATCGAGCTCGCGGCAGGGCTTTCCGTACATCGGGTGGCCGGCGATCCGGTGGTTGGCGTGTCGACTGCGGTGGCCGCCGTCCCCGACGACGTTCTGCCGGTCGTTCTCACCACGTGGTCGCTGTCGCGGTTCGCCCGACCTCGTCGCCTGCGGTTCGTGGACGCACTCGTCGCGGCCTCGACCACGCGCACCGTCGCCTGGGTGTCCGTCGAGGGTGTCGGCGTGGCGCCGACGGTCCCCACGCTCGGTGATCGTCCCGCATCCGGTCACAGCATCATGGCCGTCGCGCTCGGCGGACCCGCCCGCCGGGATCTCACCGGTGAAGCGGTCGGCAGGTGCTGGTCGCGGGGACGGTTCGTCTCGTGGTTCCCAAGTCCCCGCCGCTGAGCAGTCCTCGCAGACTCACTCTGGGTACGACAGACTCACTCGAAGTACGACCGGTACTTGCTCCACGGAACCTGACCGGTCGGGCTGGCCTTGATCGCAGCCGCGACGGGCTGGGGGATCGGAGCCCAATACGCGGGCATGGCGGCCGCGAGCGACGGCTTGACGATGTACAGCAGGGCGAAATTGACCAACCACAACGGCGGTGCCATCGACATACCGACGGTGGAGGTGACGTCGCCCTTGGTGTTGGTCACCAGTTGCGCGGCTCCCGACATCTGCTGGGAGACGAAGCCGAACGGGATCTCGATGGTGTAGGCGGACCGGTAGAGCGCAAGCAGGGTGTGGGTTGCGCCGTTGGCGCGCAACCAGTTTCCGACATACCCGCCCGGCGCGATCAGTGCGTTGACCTGGCGTGTCGGCGCACTGGCATTGGCCGGGCTCTGCAGCATGCCCTGCTTGTTCACGTAGAGCCCGTAGCTGCCCACCACGGAATCGCCGAACATCGGTCGGCCCTTGGTGTTGGTGAGGATGATCAGGCACGCGTCGATGATCTTCGCCGCGTCACGGCTTCCGCCGATGCCACCGCCGCTGAGGAGCTGACGGTACTGCTTCTCCGACAGGGCGTCCTTGGGGGACAGGCCCATTCCGGCGGCGATCCGATCGGCGGCCTTCTGGCCGAGCGGCTGATTGAGCTGCGCGCGATCGGTCAGCTTCGGCGGGGCCAGATACTCGAATCCCGGCGCACCCGAGAAGGGGAGGGCGAATCCGGTGTTCGGCCCCGGCGCCGCTGCGGCCACCGGTGCGGTGGCTGCGCCGAGGACGACGGCGACGATCACCGCCAGGGCGGCCGCCCAGCGCCGGCGCTGCGCAGGTCGGAGTGGACGGAGGGTCGAGTCCTCGGTACGCATGCACAGACCTGCCAATCGGGCCGACGAACGGATTCGCTCAGTGAAACCCGTGGTCAGCGCGGTGTCAAGACCTCGTGCGCTCCTCGGCATGACGAAACCCGCCGGTCCGCGGGTGAGCTCGCGGGCCGGCGGGTGGTCGTTGTGGTCGCGTCGTCAGATCAGGCCGAGTGCGAGCATGGCGTCGGCGACCTTGATGAAGCCGGCGATGTTGGCGCCGGTCACGTAGTTGCCCGCGGCGCCGTACTCGTCGGCGGTGTGCAGGCACAGGTCGTGGATGGAGCTCATGATCTCCGAGAGACGCTCCTCGGTGTACCCGAACGTCCACGAGTCGCGAGATGCGTTCTGCTGCATCTCGAGAGCGCTGGTGGCGACACCTCCCGCATTGGCCGCCTTGCCCGGCGCGAAGCGGACGCCCGCGTCGTGGAAGATGCGAACGGCCTCGGGCGTGCAGGGCATGTTGGCGCCCTCGGCGACGATGCGCACGCCGTTCTTCACCAGCTGGGCGGCGTCGGCCCCGTTGAGCTCGTTCTGCGTGGCACACGGGATGGCGATGTCGGTGGGCACGTTCCACAGCGAGCCGTCGGTGACGAATCGTGCCGACGAGCGGCCCTCGGCATAGTCGCCGATCCGTCCGCGCTTGACGTTCTTGATCTCCTTGAGGAGCTCGAGGTCGATACCGGCCTCGTCGACGACGTAACCGCTCGAGTCCGAGCACGCGATCACGCGACCACCGAGCTGCTGGATCTTCTCGATCGCGTAGATCGCCACGTTGCCGGACCCCGACACGACGACGGTCTTGCCGTCGAGCTTGTCGTCGACCGCGGCGAGCATGTCGCGCACGAAGAAGACGACGCCGTATCCGGTGGCCTCGGTGCGGACCTGCGAGCCGCCCCAGGCGAGCCCCTTGCCGGTCAGGACGCCGGACTCGTAGCGGTTGGTGATCCGCTTGTACTGGCCGAACAAGTAGCCGATCTCGCGGCCGCCGACGCCGATGTCGCCGGCCGGGACGTCGGTGTGCTCACCGATGTGCCGGTAGAGCTCGGTCATGAAGGACTGGCAGAACCGCATGATCTCGCCGTCCGAGCGACCCTTGGGGTCGAAGTCGGCACCGCCCTTGCCGCCGCCGATGGGCAGGCCGGTGAGGGAGTTCTTGAAGATCTGCTCGAATCCCAGGAACTTGATGACGCCGAGGTAGACGCTGGGGTGGAAGCGCAGGCCACCCTTGTACGGGCCCAGCGCCGAGTTGAACTCGACGCGGAAGCCGCGGTTGACCTGCACCTGGCCCTGGTCGTCCATCCACGGGACGCGGAAGATGATCTGACGCTCGGGCTCGGTCAGGCGCCGGATGATGCCCGCATCGGCGTAGTGGGGGTGCTTGGCGAGGACGGGTCCGAGACTGTCGAACACCTCTCGGACGGCCTGATGGAACTCGGCCTCTCCCGGGTTGCGTGCGACCACCTGGTCGAACAGGTCGCTGATCTTCTCGTCGAGCACGGCCACGGTGGCCACCACTTCCTTCTCTGATAAAGCCAAGGGACGGCTGCGTATACCCCGAAATCGGGTTCGCTGCCACCGGTAGCCTATCGAGCGACAGGAAATGGCCTGCACACAGGTCTGCGCGTGGCCCGGCACGCGCACGCTCTCGCCGCCTCCGCCGGCTGTTCACCGGGCCCGGGCAACCCGGTGAACAGCGAGGTCAGCGCACGGTCGTCCACTCGCGCCGCGAGGTCGGACGAGGGTGTGCGTCGACGGTCACGACGTCGCGAACAGAGGCGCCACTCTCAATTCGAGCATGGGGTGACGTGTGGCGATGTCCCGCTGGGCGGTCCGGTCGACCTCCGTCTCCAGCGTGAGAATCCAGGGAACCTGCTCGGAGAGTTCGGCAGCCGGTGATTCGGTCTCGAACGGGTCGGGTTGGAGTTCCGAGAGGATGTCGAGCGACAGGCTCTCCAGCTTCGCCGCCGTGAGGCGGCCGGTGGGGTCGGCGAAGGCGAAGCCCAGCTCGCGGCCCACGGGGACGCCGTAGGTGTCGACGTCGTTCTCCCGGTGCCACTGGTGGCGCAACAGGGTCGAATCGCAGTCGTCGACCGAAATCGAGCACCGGACGGTGCTCGGGAACTTTGCGACCGCGATCTCCGACGCGCGATCGGTGAATCTTTGAATGCGTTTGCGGGAACCGCAGACGCGAATACGACATTCCATGACAACCGTTTGCACGGCCACCACCGTTCCTTTCGCAGAACCGGTCTGACGGACCGGTTACCCGGACTCTATCCGAAAAAGAGAAAAAAGCCAGTCAGTGGTCGTCGTCCGGTCAGATCGACTTCGGTGCAGTCGATTTCGCGTCCCGATGACGGAGCCGCAAGGCTGCTGGGATGCCCTCTCTCCCGGGTCGCGGTTCTTCTGCTCGG
Organism: Gordonia paraffinivorans; assembly: GCF_900683595.1. Taxonomy (NCBI): domain Bacteria; kingdom Bacillati; phylum Actinomycetota; class Actinomycetes; order Mycobacteriales; family Gordoniaceae; genus Gordonia; species Gordonia paraffinivorans. The sequence continues at coordinate 152,012 of NZ_CAACYD010000005.1, forward strand.
TGATCGCGTGGCGGTCGCGGAATGGCCCGACTCGGCGCTTCATCGCCGGCAGTTGTCGATCGGTCGGTTTCGCGGCATTATATCGGTCATCGATGAGTATCGCCGCAAGGAAATGGAGCGGTAAACGTCGACAAGAATTTCGCCGACGAGGATTCAGGGTGCGTCGAGACGGCGAGCGGAGAGGCCGAGGTTGCCCCGATCGGCCGCAGACCACGGAAGTGGCGCAGCAGGAGGCGGCAGGCGTACGGAGACGCGGTCGGCGCTGCCCGCCCGCGTCTGCCAACCGGGGAGGGGTTCGACTCGGAGAATCGAGTCGGGAGGTTTTGGACAAGACCGGGGGTTCGGAGTAAGCAGCCCCGGCCTCTGGTTCGACATGCGGGTTACTCCACCGCGCGAACGTGAGATCGAGCCTATCAGGTGGTCCCGGTTGTCGACGAATCGTCGCCGCGGGGCTCGCGGCCCGCGCGGGCGACCCGGACCTCCACGTCCTCCGGCTCGAGGGTCTCCGAGGTGTCGGTCACGACACCGACCCGGACCGGTCGGTGAGACGAATCGGTGACCGCCAGTGGGGCGCCGTCGGGCTGTAGGTACTCGTTGCCCCACTGCCACAGCGACATGACGACGGGGAACAGGTCTCGGCCCATCTCGGTCAGGCGGTACTCGTATCGGACGCGCTGTCCGGGCTCCTGGTACGGGACCTTCGTGAAGATGCCGGCCTCGGTGAGTTCCCTGAGTCGGGCCGAGGCAACGGCGTCGGTGATGCCCACCCGCCGGGCGAACTGGTCGAAACGGGTTGCGCCGTAGAAGGCCTCACGCAGGATGAGGATCGCCGACCGCGTGCCGATGAGGTCGATCGCCTTCGCGATCGAGCAGTGTGTCGCCTGCCAGCGGTCACGGTCGGCGAGCGGTCCCACCAGTTTCATCATGGGTACATCCTAACCTGACTTGACAGAACGGAAGTCAGGGCGTAGGCATCTGACTATGGCTGACAAAAGTCAGTTGTTGGTCGGGCCGGTGATCGGTCCCCGGACGAAGTGGGAGAACAACCATGCGAACTGCAGTCATCGTGGATGCGGTCCGGACCCCGATAGGCAAGGGGAAGGCCTCGGGTGCGCTGCACGACGTCCACGCGGTGGACCTGCTCGCGCACAGTCTGCGCGCGATCGTCGAGCGGACCGGGATCGATCCCGGGGTCGTCGACGACGTCATCGCCGGCGTCGTCGGACAAGTCGGTGAGCAGAGCTTCAACATCGCCCGCCGCGCGCTGCTGGCCGCCGGGTACCCGGAGTCGGTGCCCGGGGTGTCGGTCGACCGGCAGTGCGGTAGCGGTCAGCAGGCGATCGCCTTCGCCGCGCAGGGGGTGATCGCGGGCACCTACGACGTGGCGGTCGCCGCGGGCGTCGAGTCCATGTCGCGCATCCCGATGGGATCGGCGGCGGCCGGAACCGACGACCTCAACGGCCGGGCATTCGACGAGCGGTATCCCGATGGGCTGGTCGGGCAGGGGATCTCGGCGGAACTCATCGCGGCGCGCTGGCACATCCCTCGCACCGCCATCGACGAATTCTCCTTGCGTTCGCATGAACTCGCGGCGGTCGCGACGAAGAACGGACTGTTCGACGACGAACTGGCACCGATCGCCGGACTCGCTGCCGACGAGGGCATCCGCGTCGGCAGCACCCTCGAGGACCTTGCGCGCCTGCGACCCGCCTACTACGACGAGGCGATGGCTCGCAGGTTTCCCGAGATCGAATGGACCATCACCGCGGCCAATGCGAGCCAGATCAGCGACGGCTCGGCTGCGGTCCTCGTCATGAGCGAGGAGAAGGCTGCGGAGATGGGACTGCGACCCCGAGCACGGATCCGCACGATCGCCGTCGCCGGCGACGATCCGCTGCTGATGCTGACCGCGATCATCCCGGCGACCCGCAAGGCGCTGGCACGGAGCGGACTGTCGCTCGACGACATCGACCTGTTCGAGGTCAACGAGGCGTTCGCGCCCGTCGTGCTCGCCTGGGCGCGAGAACTCGACGTCGACCTCGACAAGGTCAACGTCCACGGCGGGGCGATCGCCCTCGGTCACCCCCTCGGCGCGAGCGGGGCCCGACTGGCGACGACGGGCCTCAACGCACTCGAGCAGCGCGGCGGCCGGTTCCTGTTGCAGACCATGTGCGAGGCCGGCGGCCTGGCCAACGCGACGATCTACGAACGCCTCGACTGACCCGCGGCTTGAGCTGCGGTCACGTCGTCGACAACAGTCCCACCGCGCGGTCGAACGCCCGGACGCGGTGTCGCGCCACGTCGTATCCGTTCCGGGCGAGGAGCGCGTCCCGCATCTGGGGGTTCAACCGGCCGGCCAGGCCCGTCCACCACGGTTTGTGGCTCCTCGGCAGATCGGCGAGCAGGCGGTCGGACGCGAGGGTGAACACCGGAGCGAGTCGCAGGTAGTCGGGACGGAACTCCCGCAGGTCGCGCTCGGGATACCGCTGTCGGTGCAGCTGGGCGAGGGCGCGAGGCAGGTCGGCGTCGATGTGCGCCGACACCCCGGCCAGCAGCCCCTTCATCACCGGGAGATGGGGCTTGTCCGGGTCGACGATCTCGCAGGTGGACCAGGCGACCTGCCACGCCTCTTCCACATCGCCGCCGTCCCGGTACGCGTCGAGGTTGCGTGCGTAGTACTCGTGGAACACCGGGATGAGGGCGAGAACCCAGTCCGGATGGTCCAGACCGAGGTCCAGAGGGCCGGTGGCCGCGTCGATCATCGTCTCGGTCACGTACTGGTAGACGCGGGCGAACCATTGCTTGGGATCGTCCGCGCCGGCCAACTCGTCCGCGATCTTCTGTTGCAGTCCGCGGATTTCGAGCGCGGTCGACACGAGGTCGTCGAGATCCGCGGCGGAGGACGGGGGAGGCGACGCGGGGAACGACGCGGGGGTCGTCGGATCGTCGACGAGTGTTGCCATGACCTCGAGGGAGCGGCGCACCTCCTTTCGGATCCGACGCGCCATCACCTGTGACAGCGGTGGTGGAAAGAGCGACATGTCGACGCGCCAACGGATCTCGACACCACCGGGAACCGCGACGATGCGCTGCTCACCGCGGTGATCGAGAAGCAGTGGCCCGCCGGAGTAGACGCGGTAGCGGAAGACTCGCGGGAACTCGGTGTGCTCGACGACCTCCCGAAGGCGCACGCGTCCGCCGGGCAGCGTCACCATGCGCAACGCCCCGGCGGTGTCCGGACGGTCATGTGGCCCTGGGGAGATCAGGCTGATCGGGGCGGAGGACCACCGGCACATCTGATCCGGGTCGGTGAGCAGGTGCCAGGCCGCCTCCGGTGTGCAGCGCAGATCCTGCCGGAGGGTGAAAGTGGCAGTCATGCAACGGTCTCCAGGCGTCCCTTGTCGGCGGCGTCGTAGCGTTTCGACTCGATACGACTCAGGTCGAGGCCCAGCTTCGACGTGACGAACCGGAGCTCCCGGTGGGCGATCGAGTGGTCCGAGCCGAGGATGCCGATCCACCGCGCGAGCTCGCGCGAACGGATGACCGGACGCGCCAACGGGACCAGATGCTGTAGGGGCGTGTGCCGTAGTCCCATGGCCGCGGCGACCTCGTCGTCGACCCACCGGCGGGACACCGATTCGAAGAGTGTCCGCAAGAACGGCCGGGTCACCTGGTGGACTGCGTCGTTGAGGGGACCGGGCAGGCCGAGATCGGTGCGATAGCCGTCGTCGAGCAGTGCCTTGACCAGTTGTCGGGCCTCCTGCGGCGGTTCCATGCGGAACTCTCGTGCGATGCGATCGGTTCGCCGCGCGTCGTCGAAGCCGCGGGGGAGGCGGTCCTCGTCGACGCCCATCACCCAGCCGACCCACCGCCACAGGTGGGTGATCGCCTCGAGATCGGCTCGCGAGTAACGGATTCCGAAGTCCTTCGCCACGCGCATCGGCAGGGCCAGGAACCCCGCGGTGATGGTCAACTGGGAATAGGTCTGGTTGATGGGCACGCCCCACTCCTCGTCGTCCCATCGGTCGTGGGCATGGAGGTGGTGGCGAACCAGCGCATGTACCAATCGGATTCGGACGGTCTCCGACCATCCCGGACCGCCCGGTTCCATCAGCCCCGGCGCAGTCGCGAGAGTGACCCATCGGGCGGTCGCCACGACGCGGTCCCAGGTGCCCTCGGTGAGGCGACCGGTGGCGACCAGCGGCCGGGTGAACCCGGGTGCCTGATAGCCGTAGATGAGCGATTGGTACAGCGTGCTCGACTGGAGCGAACCGAAGCGCCACCACGCCTCACCACCCGCTCGGGCTATCGCGGGGTCATACCACGACGGGGGACTACACACCGTGCCCAGAAAGCGGCGCAACGCAGGCGGTGCGTCGTCCCGCCGGCTCGGGTCGTCGATGGCCGAGGTGATGTCTGCCCATCGCCACCCGCCGCCGGAGTACATCTCCGCGACCACGGCGTCGGCAAGGCGGTCGCCCAGCATGAGCCCATCGGCCAGGGCATCGACCGCATCCTGATGCGCGGCCCGGACGTCCTGCCAGTTGCGTGCACCGGTGATCGCGGCGGCTCGCTCGGGGCTCACCGCTCTTGCCTCACTCATAAAAAACAGTGTGTCTTTTTAAGGATCGCCGGTCAAGGAACCGACCGGCGGGCGGTTGCCGCCGGCGCCTTCGAAACCCGACCAGATGAGCAGGTGGAGGTGGTCGACCAGGGTTTCGCGATCGATGGTCCGCGTCCGCGACCACCAGCCGACCGCCGACGACACGGCCCCGACCAGTGCGTGGGCCCAGGACTCGGCGGGTGAGTCATCGGCGCCGCGGGCGCGAAACCCGACACTCAGGATCTCCGCGACGGCGGTGACGATGCCGGACCCGCCGCCGGACTGGTCGAGCCGGCCGGCGAGCAACCGGGCGAGCTCGGGCTCGTCGTCGAACCAGGCGGCCAGGATGTCGATGGCCGCCCGGGTCTGCGCGGCCGGGTCGGCGATCCCCTGGATGACGGAACCGAGGCGTTCGACGATGAGACGCGCGTGCCGGGCGGCCAGTGCGTCGATCACGGCATCCCGGTCGGCGAACGCGGCGTAGACCGCCGACCTGGTGAGGCCGGCCTCCTTGGCGACCTCGGCCAGTCCCACGTCGGCACCCGACCGCCGGATGGCGGCCTCGGCGGAGTCGAGGAGATGTTCGCGCCGGGCATCGATGTCGACGGGAGGACCCGGAGGGCGCCCCCGACCGCGACGCGTGGGCTCGACGGTCATCTCCACCTCCCGGTCAGAAGCGTGTGGTGGGCAACCCTACTCGGCGGCCCGCCCGGAGCGGACATCTCAGTGGCTGCGGCCCTGCCGGAGCGCGTCGATCACCGGCCGGTACATCGTCGTCTTGATGGCGGTGAGGGTGCTCTTGTCCTTGCCGGCGAGCGGCCGGAGGCGTTCTACCGCGCTGGACACCACCGCGTCCTCGGAGGCGGTCGCGTCGACCAATCCCGCGGCCAGGGCGTCGGCTCCGCCGTAGCGGCGTCCGGTGGTCATCGCCTCCACGGCGGTCTGCGGCGAGACCTTCGCCTGGATCAGTGCCGCCATACCTGCGGTGAAGGGGATGTTGATGTCGACTTCGGGGAAGCAGTAGAAGCCGCGGTCGTCGCGCATCACCCGGAAGTCATGGGCGATGGCGAGCATCGCCCCTGCTCCGAACGCGTGTCCGTTGACGGCGGCGACCGTCGGCAAGCCGAAGGTGAGCAACCGGACGAAGAGCGCCTGGACCTGATCGACGTACCAGTCGGCGCGGTCGGGGTTGGCCAGGAGCCATTCGAGGTCGAGCCCGTTCGAGTAGAACTTGCCCGTGCCGGCCGTGACGAGGCCGCGCGCCGAGTTCTCCACCTCGGTCAGCAACTCGTCGAGCGCCGTCAGATGGTCGGGGGAGAAGCGGTTCTCGTCGTCGCCGAGGGTGAGGACGGCGATGTCGTCGTGCAGTTCGAGTGTGGGTGCCATGGTGGTCCGTTCCTTGTCGTGTCGGAGTGCTGTCGTGTCGGAGTGCTGTCGTGTCGGAGTGCTGTCGTGTCGGAGTGCTGTCGTGACGGAGTGCTGTCGTGACGGAGTGAGGACGTCAGGAGAGCGGTCACGTGCGTTGTGGTGGTTCGAGTTCGAGCACCGCGCGAACGGCGGCGGCGAGGCGTTCGCGGACATGTGGTTCCGGCCGGCGTCGCCCGCGGAGGAGGAGCGCGGTCGGCAGTTCCACGACGCAGTCACGCACGACCTCGACCGTGTGACGGTCGGCGCGGTCCCACCGTGCGCGCGCCAGGTCGACGAAGAGGTCGACGAGGGCCTGATCGAGGGCCCGGAGGTCTCGTGCGAGTTCGTCGGGGAGGTCTGCCGAGCCGAGCAGATCGTCTCGGTCGACGGTGAGGAGGAAGCGTCCGGAGGTCGGGTGGTCGAGCAGGAACTGCGCCGGGGTGTCGGCCGCGACCACCACGGCCTCCACTGCGTGTTCCCGGTCGTTGCCGCCGGCGAGGACGGAGTTCACACGGTCGCGTTGGGTTTCCAGGAATCTCCGGGCGGCCCGCAGCCACGTCCGGCCGAGCAGGCCCGCCCGGGAACCGAAGGTGTGGTAGATCGCGCCGTTGGAGACCCCGGTGCGTTCCGACAGCGCCCGCACGGTCACCGCGGCCACGCCGGACTCGACGGCCAGCGACTCGGCGGCGTCGAGCAGTTGGTCGACGTCGTGTATCCGGGGGCGGGGCATGGAAGAGAAAATAACAGAGCACGTGCTCTGTTATCGACGCGCTGTCGGTCGCCTGAATGCCCCGACGGCCTCTCGGGGCGGTTCGTGGGTGGGGGTTCCTACTGGTCGCGAAGTTCCTCGAGCCGGGCGCGGGCCACGTCCTCGAGGCGTTCGACGATCTTCCAGTACGCGGGCGACTTCCGGTGGACCAGCGACGTGTGGGTCTCCCCGTCGAAGAGGTTCAGCTCGGGGTTGCCGCCGGCCGCGCGCAGAGCGGTCGCGTACCGGCGTGCGTTCTCGGGGTCGACATCGTCGTCGGCCAGCCCGTGGAACAGGATGACCGGGAGCGCGGGATCGAGGTTCTGGATCGGATCCACCGACTCGTAGTGGTCGGGCACCTGGTCCGGCGTCCCGCCGAGGATCTGCTTGATGACGCGCCCGTTGCCGTGGTCGACCGCGTAGCGCATGTCGAGCGGGCCGGAGATGGAGGCGACGCGGGAGGGGACGAAAGCAGGCTTCGAGCCAACCTCGTCGTCATCGAGCTTGTGTCGGGTCCCGCCCCAGACCGCCAGTTGCGCGCCGGCGCTGTGGCCGATGACGAGCTCGTCGTCGATGCTGAGTTCGGGATGGGCGTCCGCGAGCGCGGGCACATGGTCGAGTGCGCGGGCCACATCGCGGAACGTGGTGGGCCATCCGCCGCCGGTGCCGTACCGGCGGTACTCGACGTTGTACACGGCGAGTCCGCGATCGGCCAGGTCACGGGCCATCTCGTCGAATTGCTCGGCGCCGAAACGGCTTTCCCACCCACCGCCGTGGATGATCGTCACCAAGGGGACCGAGCCGTCGGCATGATCGCCGGTCGGGAGGTAGAGATTCGCCCAGTTCTCGGCCGGATCCGATTCGCCGGGCTCGAGGTATTCGACGCGCTCGACGGTCACCCGGTCGTTGCTCGGTGGTACCGGAGGGGCGGCGGTCGGGGAGTGCATCTGGCTCTGCCCCGTCGTCGACGAGGACGACGATGCCGGGTCGCCGGTCCCGTCGCCGCATCCCACCGCCCCGGCCAGAACGAAAAGCGATGCAGCGGTTGCGATCAGGAATCTGCTGTGCACACGGAGCATTTAACCACGCAAACCGCCCGTACGGGACGGATGCATCGCCCGCCTCGGCTGGTCTGTGCCGCATGCCATTGCGAGGCCTGGTCGTCATCCCCCGTGGGCATGGCTCCGGCGGAACCGCTACGCGACCGGTTGCGGACGATGCCCCGTCAGAAGTGGTGGGTGTCCAGTCGTGGCGTCGAAGGCGCGGCTTTCGAGCCGGGCTGCAAGGGGGCGACGCCGGGACGCGAGGTCTTGGCGCGCCGAAACGACGCTGCTGGTCGGGAGGGAATCGGAGAACCGAGACGGAGAGGACGTCTCTTTCCACCTTTATATCAGCGCCCGGGGTGGGGCTTGCCGCAAGCGGGTGTCGGGCGTGCACACTGGCCCGGCACGCACGCTCCCGGGAGGTATTCGATGGCCGACGCGGTCGACATTGCGAAGAGGTTCGAGCCCCACGAGTCGGGCGCCTGGTTCCACGGGACCCGCGCCGGCCTCCGCGCCGGAGATCTCCTGACGCCCGGCTTCCGTTCCAACTACCTGGCCGATCACGTCTCCAACCACGTCTACATGACCAAGGTCCTCGACGCCGCGGTCCTGGCGGCCGAGATGGCCGTCGGCGACGGGCTGCCGCGGGTGTACATCGTCGAACCATTGGGTGCCGTGGAAGACGATCCGAACGTCACCGACAAGAAGCTCCCCGGAAACCCGACGCACTCTTTCCGGACCGCGGGGCCGGTCGAGGTGGTGGGGGAGATGACCGACTGGAATCCTCATCCGCCGGAGTACCTCGAGCAGCTCCGTGCGGGGCTGGAAGCCCTGTGTCGTGAGGGGCGGGCAATCCTCTACGACTAGGCCGGGTACGTGGCGCAATATTCCTGTACGGTGTACGGAGTTGACGTCGGAAGGATCCGCCATGGCCTCGTCGCGCCGTATCGCCCCGCCGCGCTGGCTCAAGCCGATGAACAAGACCCTCATGTTCCTGCAACGGTTCGGGGTCATGAAGGAACTGCCGGTCCTGATCGTGCCCGGTCGCAAGAGCGGGAAGCCGCGTCGGACCCCGCTGACGGTCGTCGAGCATAAGGGTCGTCGTTACCTCCTCGAGGGGTTCCCCGGCGCGGACTGGGCGCGCAACGTCCGGGCGGCGGATGGACTCGCACAGATGTCGCTCGGGGGGAGAGGTGACAGCTGTCCGTCTCACCGAACTGCCTGCCGAGGAAGCGGTTCCGGTCCTCAGGGCATGGCCGTCCCTGGCGGGCAGTGACGGACCGAAGTTGATGAAGGAGGCAGGGGTCGTCGACGACGTGACGCCCGAGGCCTTCGCCGCGGTCGCCGGCAAGTGCGGAGTGTTCCGGATCGATCCGCGCTGACCGGTCACCGGTGTCCGGTTCGTCGACGGCGGGACCATAGGTAGAGGACGCCGGCCAGGGCTCCCATCGCGAGCGTCGCCGCGGCCGGGTCGTACTCGTCGTTCGCGTCGAGCGCAGCCCACGCGACGTTGTACGAGGCGTGACCCAGCACCGCGAGGACCGTCGCAGATGCTCTGTGAATGGTCAACTGCACCAGTGTAACTCGGAGCACGACGGTGAACGCCAGCTGCCACAGCAGTTCCGTGGCGGGATGGCCGCCCTGCATGTACGGGATCAGGTGCCACAGGGCCCAGACGGTGCCGACGACGACGCCGGTTGTGAACGCACTGTGCACGCCTCAGCAGGAAGGGCATCAAGACACCGGTCCAACCGAGTTCCTCACAGAACGCGGCGACGAGGAACACGATGGTGGCCGCTGCGAGAGAGTCGGGGATGGCGGGCCAGGTGCCGGCCACAACGAGAGAAGAACCGAATGTGGCGACCGCCGGTGCCACGACGGCGACGCCGACGTCGATCGGTCGGGGGCGGCTCGAGAACACTTGTCGGATCAGTCCTGGACCGCCCGCTGCCATGGCGGCCAGCGCCGGGCTGAGGAACATCAGCGCACTCACCGGCAATTCGCCGCCGCCGACGGAGACTGTGCCACCGGTGACGGCGCCCCATATGTAGAAGGGGAGCGTTGTCGCGACGAGCACTCCCCAGAACCTGCGCATCTGCATCGCGTCGTGGTCGATGTGCGGGATCATTGCCCCTTTTCCCATGGCTTCTACCTGTCCACCGGGCTTTCCTCGCGAGACTAACGTTCGTGGCGCCTCTGATGGTGAAGTCGGATCAGGTCGCGTTGCCAGGCGTCGGCTGTGTCGGGATCGGGGCGATGTCCGCGCGCCTCGTACACACAGGCGTATGCGGAGCAGGTCACACATGGGGCGGCCACGATTCACAAGTGGGATTCGTGGGTATATCCGCAGCATGACAGAGAAGCAGCAGACGGACCCGGAGACCAAAGAAGTCGACACCTCGCCCAAGGGCGCCGAACCCGACGTGCAGTCGGATCCGGCCTACGGCGAGGAGTCCGGCGACTGGACCGGCGAGGGCGGTGCCACCGACGAGGGTCCCGCCACGGACCCCGAGTAGTACGCCGCCGGCGCATTCCCGATGCCGTCGGCCGGCGGGGTTCTGAATCCCGCCGGTCGACGGCGCGTGTCGTCAGTGGGTGTACTCGCGCGAATCCGTTGTGTATTCCGGTATTCCGTAGTCGTCGAGGCGTCGGCGGACGAGGTCGGTGACATACCGGTCGGCGAATCCGTCTAGCACCGGGAGTTTGCCGGCGATGCGGACGGCGGCGAACCGGCTGGTCAGGAACGGCGCGGTCGCCGCCGCGCGGGCCACGTCGAGTGGTGAGAGGTGGACACCCATGTCGGCTGCCCGTCTCAGATCGCCTTCGCAGAACGCGGCGGCGAAGGCCAGTTTGCTGTAGCTCTTCTCGACGGCGTCGGCAGCCTTGTCGTACGCGCTGTCGGAGGGGCGCAGGTAGGCGTCCATCGTCGATGTGACCAGCTTCCGGCAACTGTCGTCGAAGCCGTACTTGAGCGTCGCTGCGCGTGCGTTGAACAGGTCGACGATGTCCTGGGCGGTTCCGGGCAGGAGTTCTTCCGGTAGTCCGAGCATGTGGGCGCGGTAGCGGTGGAACTCGACCATCGCGCGTTCGTCGTAGGGGAGTTCGCGGCCGGCGCGGACCGCCTTCTCGGATTTCTGGTACGGGCCGATCATCCCGGCGGGGAACTGGTCGATCTGGGGGACCGGCAACCCGTAGACGGCGGTGTCCCATGTGCGGCGACGGCTGTTGCCGCGGCTGCGCTGCAGGGCGTTGTACCGCACCATCGAGTGCATGAGCCGCACCATGACGGTGGCCTCGAACCCGGGACTGAACCGGTCCAGGCCGCCGGGCAGGGCCGTCACCGCGAAGTAGGCGGTGGTCTCGTTGACGCGCCGTGCCGCTCGAGTCCCCGACAGCGCGCCGGTCAGGGTCATCGGAAGCGCAGCATAACTGTTGGTGAATGTGGCGAGGAATGCTCCCCGGGTTATGAAGGGGGAGACCAGCGCGGCATACGTCCGGGAGTACGCCGCACCGTCCTCGATCATGTCGTAGTCGATCCAGTCCGGCTTCTGCTGCATCAGCTCGATGAGTTCGCCGATCTCCGACGGCGCCTCGGGGACGTTGTCCGCACCCTCGCGACAGACACGACGAACCAGGTCGATGAGTTCGGAGACCGGATATTGCGATGACAGCGCTGCGACGCGATCGGCCGGCACGTCGGCCAGGAACGTGGCCGTGTGGACCAGCTCCATGAGGCGTGGGTTGTCCAGATACTTCGCGCGGTCACCCAGGCGACTCGGTAGCGCCGACCTGTCATCGGGGTCGGTGGTGAAGCGTTCCGGCGTCGCCTCGAAGTCGAAGTCGCCGTACAACTCGGGCAGTTCCTCGGCCTGTCGTGCGACCCGCGCCGCCAGTTCTGGGTAGTAGTGCGCCATCCCGGCCTCTCAGCTGACTTGTGTCACCTGGTCAACCATTTGACCAGATCGTCACGCGACACTTGGATGCTTTCGAGACAACTGGGCACGTTTGTCTCAGGTGGATTGCTTAGGGCTCGGTTCGGCACGAGGTCGCCTGCTCGACACAACAGATCGGCGATCTGCCGGCCGGCGGTGCTCGAAGGCATCGACTCCGGGTGGGTGAGTCGAGCCGAGGGACTCGAGCACGTCCTCGGTCGGCGGCCGTCAGTCGGTGGTCACGGCCCCGATGTCGCCGCGAACCATGCGGGCGAGAGTTTCGGTCAGCATCTCGACGCCCGCGACGAGGTCGTCATCACGGGTGAATTCCCGTTCGTTGTGCGAGATCCCGTCGACGCTGGGAACGAACAGCATGACCGTCGGCACGATGTCCTTGAGATTGACCGAGTCGTGTCCGGCCATGGTCAGCATCCGTCGGTGCGAGAGGCCGAGATCGCGGGCGACCTGCTCGGCGAGCTCGATCCCTTCCGTCTGGTAACTCGTCGACGGACGCAGCGCCGAGGAGTCGATCGAGACGTGGACCTCTCCGTCGGAATCGATGCGGTCGATCGCTGCGCACAATTCGTCATGAGCCTTCTCGAGCGTGTCGGGATCCGAGGACCTGACGTCGACGGCCATGGTGACCTCGGCCGGCACGACGCCGGCGACCTTGGGTTCGACGTCGAACTGGGCGACGGAACCCAGCACGAGTTCAGCGGGGAACATCGAAGTCAGTTCACGAACCGCCAGGACCACCCGAGCGGCGCCCACCAGTGCGTCGTGGCGGTGCGCCATGTGGGTGGCGCCGGTGTGGGCCTGCTCGCCGTGGACGCTGATCGTGTACTTGCGTGCGGTCCAGTTGGCGGTGACGATGCCGATCGTGGTGTTCTCCCGTTCGAGCACCGGTCCCTGCTCGATATGGATCTCCGCGTAGGAGACCGCCGTCGGCGGCTCGTCATCGCCGTGGAATCCGATCGCCGACAGGGCATCTCGGACGGTGATCTCGGCATGGTCGGTGAGTTCGAGGGTGGCGTCTGCATCGAACTTCCCGATATAGACGCCGCTTCCCATGAGGCTGGGGGTGAACCGGGCGCCCTCTTCGTTGAACCAGTTCACCGCGGCGACGTTGTAACGCGGGGCCAACGATCCGTCGTCGACGCGGTCGGCAACCCGCTGAGCGGCGTGGGCGCCGGCAAGGACGCCGTACGCGCCGTCGAACCTGCCGGCCGAAGGCTGGCTGTCGAGGTGTGATCCGACGAGGACGTACGGGGCTCCCGGAACGAACTCTTTGAGTCCGTACATGTTTCCGACGGCGTCGACCTTGGTCGTGAAGCCGTGACGATCGAACCAGTCGACAAGGAAACGTCGCGTCTGCCCGTCCTCTGCGGTTGCGGCCTGTCGTTCGACGCCGCCCGCTGCAGTGGCGCCGAAGGTGGACATCGTCGTGAAGTCGGCCAGGAAGTCGAGCGCCTCGGCAACTGTCTCGGCGGAATGATCAGCCATTGATCTCTTCTTTCGGGTATCCATGTCGACGGGTCGGGTATGAGCGGTCGGTGCCGGGACGCCGGTTCGGTGTGGTGGCCGGGTGGTGCGGCTTCTCCCGGTCGCCACGTGGGTGTTCCTTCCACGCACACAGAGGCTTTCGGCGACACGGGCGGCGATCGGGGTGGGTCCGTCGGGCGCTCGTGATCCGCTCACAGCAGCCTGACGCCGAACCATTTCTGGCTCGTCACCGCCGACGTAACAGGGCGTAAAGCGAGCCCGACGGCCCGTGCAGACGGACCATTTGTGGTGATGACGGTCAGAGCCAAGGGCTTGTGCACCTGGAATCCCTCGGTGGCGTACAGCTGTCAGCTACCGAACTCGTCGGCCTGGGGGAGTTCCCCGGGTTGGAACCGGAGCACGTGGGCTTGCGCACCCGTCAGGAGTTCAGCTGCGCGAATTCGCAAACGTCGCGTCCGCTGGTCGCCGGCGGGATCGCAACATGAATGATCCGACGGGTCTGTAATGTATGTCGACGACTGTCGGTCGAAGTAACCAAGCAGACTCGGCGATTCCGAGTGGGGAGAAGTACTGACAATCCCTGCCCGGAACGATCGGGCGCGGGGCGTCGTGTGACGGCCATGATCGTGGACGAAAGGAGAGCCATGATCGGCACACTCAACGCGCTCGTCGACCTCGTCGACCAGAACACCAGCGAGCCCGTAGACCTGCCCGGCTTCGCCCGGACCCACGGGACGACGGAGTATCACCTGCGACGGATGTTCGCCTCGCTGGCCGGAATTCCGTTCTCGGAGTACGTGCGGCGTCGTCGCATGACCCTTGCCGCGACGGATCTCGTGAGCAGCGACATAGGCCTGCTCGACCTCGCGGTGTGTTACGGCTACTCGTCGGTCGAGGCATTCGGTCGAGCCTTCCGGTCGGTTCACGGCGCCTCACCGTCGGATGTGCGGACGCATGGCGGTCCTTTCGCAACACAAGCCGTACTCAGGTTCCGCCTGACCGTCGAAGGGAGTCGTCCCATGGACGTCACGATCACCGAACGACCCGCATTCGTGCTGGCCGGACATGCGGCACGGGTGCCGCTCATCTACGCAGGGGTCAACCCGCACATCCAGCGGCACATCGCCTCGATAGCGCCCGAGGAGCACGCACGACTCAAATCCCTCAACGACACCGACCCCGCAGGCATCCTGGCCATCACCGACGGAAGCGAGCCGGACGCGCCGGAGGGCACACCGATCACATATGTGCACGGTGTTGCGCTGCAGCACGATTCGACGGTGCCGGAGGATCTGTCCAGTCTTGCGGTACCCGCCGGCCCCTGGGCCACATTCCGGTCGTCCGGTCCGTTTCCGCAGGCGCTGCAGGAGACCTGGGCGGCGACGGCCACCGAGTGGTTCCCGTCCAATCCGTGGCGTCTGCGGCCCGGGCCGACATTCGTCCGCTACTTGGAACTGACCGAGTCGCACGCCGACGCGGAGATCTGGATGCCGGTCGAGCGGGCCTAGGTCGGGTTCATGGCTTCAACCCGCACACCGCGGGTTGAAGCCATGAACGGAGCCAGATCGCCGGTGCCGTTGAATCGGCACCACTCATTGACGCATGAGCGACGAATAATTCCGCCTCCGTTGTCTGAACAGCACTCAGCGCGGTGGACCATGTGTGAGGGTCGGGCGGTCGAGAACGTCGACGTTTTGCAATCAACCAGGTTGTCGTAGGTGTGCCGCGCCATTGGGAGGAGTGGCCGGGCTAACACCTCTGATGCAATATGCAGCGTGTAACTTGACATAATGTATCTTATCGGCGCCGAGCCTGACCTGCGGAATCGGATGCAACCACGCTCGGTGGCTACCTGGTTGCCAATCGCGCCGCTCGATCCACAGGTGGTAGCGCTCGTACTATCGGAGCGTTCCACTTGCGGTAGTTCGTCTGAGTGTGTGGATGTCAGACGCTGTCTTCTGCGCACGTCGAGCTGAATGGTCTTGTTGCCCAGTCGTTTGTCTGGGTGGACGAACCGGTCCAGTTTGTCCGGTCGCGGGCTCGCTTCCACTCTCGGCGGTGCCTGGCTGATCCGATCCGCCGGCCACAAAACGTCACCGTGACGAAACTAGTGTGATTCGCTCGATGGCTTCATCCTCATCCGGCGACCATGCGGGCTCGGCCTGGCTCAACTCGGTCCGTTTGGGCGTCCCACGCAGCTGGAGTTCATGCGGAATCAGGACCTGAGGGGGTGTCAGATGGTCTGTGTAAGTCCGGTGCTCATCAGTGAGAGGAAGATCTATGAGCATGGCGTTAGACGACAAGCAGCAGGGCCACGACGACGAGCAGTTGCCTGAACTGGCCGAGCCGCGCTCGACCGCGGAAGTCGCCGAGGCATTACAGGCCTCGGGCATGGTCGATGAGCTGCTCGCCCAGATCGATACCGGCCAGGTCCAGATCACCGGCGAAGGCGGGTTGATCCCAGGTCTGATCAAACTGGCCCTCGAACGCGGTCTGAAGGCCGAGCTGACCGATCACCTCGGCTATGCCAAGGGCGATCCGGCCGGGCGGGAGTTGCCCAACGCCCGTAACGGGTCGAGTCCGAAAACGGTGGCCTCGGAGGCCGGGCCGGTCGAGCTGAACATTCCTCGTGACCGTGACGGCACGTTCACCCCGCGGCTGGTCCCGAAGGGCTCGCGCCGCCTCGGCGGCCTCGACGACATCATCATCTCGCTGTATGCCGGCGGCATGACGTTGCGCGACATTCAACACCATTTGGCCTCCACGATCGGCACCGATCTCTCGCACGAGACGATCTCGAAGATCTGCGACGAGGTCCTCGACGCGGTCGATGAATGGCAGAACCGGCCGCTGGAGCCGTTGTATCCCGTCATCTACCTTGACGCCCTGGTAGTGAAGGTCAAAGACGGCGCCCATGTCCGAAATAAGCACGCCCACATTGCTATTGGCGTCGATATGGCCGGCGTCAAGCATGTGCTGGGAATCTGGATACAGGCCGAGGAAGGCGCCAAGTTCTGGGCCGGGGTGTGTGCGAATCTGGCCAACCGCGGCGTCAAGGACGTGCTGATCGTGTGCTGTGACGGGCTCACCGGATTCCCCGAAGCGATCGAGGCGACTTGGCCGCTGGCCACGGTGCAAACCTGTGTGGTGCATCTGATCCGCAACTCGATGCGGTTCGTGAACTACAAAGACCGCAAAGACGTCGCTCGGGCGATTAAACCGATCTACACCGCCCTCGATGCCGAGACCGCCCGCCGCGAGTGGGAAGCCTTCCGCGACTCGGAACTAGGCGCCAAATATCCGAGTGCGGCAATGGCTTTCGACCGAGCCTGGGATCGGTTCATCCCCTTCCTGGCATTCCCGCCCGAGCTGCGCAAAGTCATCTACACCACCAACTCGATCGAGTCGCTGAACTACCAGCTCCGCAAGGTCATCAAGAACCGCGGACATTTCCCCAACGACATCGCGGTCCGCAAACTGCTGTGGCTGGCCATCTGCGACATCGAAGACAAACGAGCCGCTCAACGCCTCAAAGAACGCGGGACCAGGCGGTCACAGCCCCGTAAGGCCCTCGGACGACTGGTCGAGGGACAGGTCGTCACCAACTGGAAGCAGGCCCTCGGACAGCTCGCTCTGGCCTACCCCGACCGGATCGAACCGCACCTCGGCTAAACCCACCGACCACAAGAAAATCAGGAGTCACGTTCTTACACAAACATCTTGACAAGCTCGGACCTGATCCTCGTCGCCTCGGCCGCAACGGTCACCGCGGCATTCCGCACCACCGTCGGCCTTCCGGGTCGCATCAGCACGAGATTGCAGCCCAACCACCCCACCGACGATCCCCGTGGAATCGCCGCGGCAACACTGGACGGATTGCTGATGGGCTGCGGAGACGCGGTCATCGGCATCAACCCGGCAACCGACTCCCCACACGCCACCTCGGAGCTCCTCCACCTGCTCGACGACATCCGGCAGCGTTTCGAGATCCCGATGCAGTCGTGCGTGCTGTCCCACGTCACCACGACCATGGCCCTGATCGAGAAGGGCGGCCCGGTCGACCTCGTGTTCCAGTCGATCGCCGGAACCGAAGGCGCCAACCGCAGTTTCGGGATCGATATCGCCACCTTGCGGGAAGCCAACGACGCAGCCCGCTCACTGCGTCGCGGCACTGTCGGCGACAACGTCATGTACCTCGAGACCGGACAAGGATCTGCGCTGTCGTCGAACGCGCATCTCGGGACCGGTGGCAAGCCCGTCGATCAACAGACCCTCGAGGCCCGCGCGTATGCCGTGGCGCGTGTCCTCGAACCGCTACTGGTCAACACCGTGGTCGGGTTCATCGGACCCGAATACCTCTATGACGGCAAGCAGATCATCCGCGCCGGTCTCGAAGACCACTTCTGCGGCATGCTGCTCGGCCTGCCGATGGGCGTCGACGTCTGCTACACCAACCACGCCGAAGCCGACCAGGACGACATGGACACGCTTCTGACGCTGCTCGGTGTCGCGGGTGCGGCGTTCGTCATCGCCGTCCCCGGGGCCGACGACATCATGCTCGGCTACCAGAGCCTGTCCTTTCACGACGCGCTCTACGTGCGTCAGGCACTCGCCCTCCGCCCCGCCCCGGAGTTCGAGGCCTGGCTGGCCGGGCTCGGCATGGCCGATGCCGACGGCCGCATACTGCCGGTCGACCCGGCGACCTCTCCCCTGCGTTCGCTGGCGGCGGACCGATGACCGCCGGCCACCGGCCTGCCGAGGACCACTGGGCCGAACTGCGATCGACCACCCGAGCTCGGATCGGCCTGGGCCGGGCTGGGACCTCACTCCCCTCGCGCCGGGTCCTCGAGTTCAAGGCGGACCATGCAGCGGCCCGCGACGCCGTGCACGAGCCACTCGACGTCGCCGACCTGGCGCGGCAGATCGGTGATCTCGACGTCGAGCCGGCACTGCATGTCCAGAGCCAGGCCGGCTCTCGCAGCGAGTACCTGCGGCGACCGGATCGCGGGCGGGCGCCCGCCGACCTGTCGCACCTGCCCGACACCGGCGCCGACCTCGCCATCGTGCTGGCCGACGGACTGTCGCCGCGTGCGCTCGGCGAGCACGGGCGCGGACTGCTCGAGGCACTCGTCGACACCTTGTGCCCGCACTACTCCCTCGCTCCCCCAGTGATCGCAACCCAGGCCCGCGTGGCGTTGGGCGACCACATCGGCGAGGCACTTCGAGCCCAGACGATGGTTCTGATCATCGGTGAACGCCCGGGCTTGTCGGTCGCCGACAGCCTCGGCATCCACCTCACCCACCTCCCGCGGCCAGGCCGCACCGATGCCGACCGCAACTGCATCTCGAACATCCACCCGCCCGACGGCCTGGACTACGCGACCGCCGCCGCGATCACTGCGGCCCTGGTCGACGGCGCTCGAAAGCTGAGGAGGTCCGGAGTCGCACTCAAGGACACCTCTCGCGACCAGCTCGCCGACACCGACGCGCGAATCCTGGACGTCTAGAACGGCGGGACGCCCGTGCCGTCGGATCGGTCGACGTGTCCCACACCCGCCTGCCGTCGCACGCAAGGCGACTCGGTCACCGCCGCCAATGGCGCATCGCCGATTCCACCGCGTTCTCGACGGCACCTCCCGTGTCGATGTCGACCGCATCCGGCCAGTGCTCGTCGGCCCGGGCGGCCATCTCGGCCGCGATCTCCGGGGTGGCGTCCGAATGATGCGCGTCGGCACGCTCGATGATCCGGCGTACGGCCGCCTGCGGGTCGACGACGCACCGCATCTCGATCGTCGCGGCATGACAACTGTCGGCGACCGAATGGGCGAGACGGCGGAACTCGGCGTCGGTCCACGACGCATCGAGTATCACCGACTCACCGCGGATCAAGTGCTGTCTTGCGCGAGACAACAGCGTTTCGTAGACGATCCGGGTGTTCGCGGCGGAGTACAGACCGGCGCCGAAGTCGCCGGCTGTACCGGTGAGGGCTCCGGCGCGACGTAGCTCGTGGCGGACGGCGTCACTGGAGAAGAGCTGCGCTCCCACCTCGTCGGCCAACGCCCGCGACACCGTGGACTTGCCCGTGCCGGGAAGCCCGCCCACCAGACCCAACCGCACCTGCGCACTCCTGAGATGGTCGCGCGCCAGCAACGCATGCGACAACGCCCGCCCCGCACCATCCGCATCGCCCTGGGTGGCCCGGATCAGGTCGACCTTCGCCCGCACGATCGCGCGGTATGCGATGTACTGGTCGATGAGCGACCTCGGCGCCGAGTCGTTCGCTTCGGTCAGGTAGGCAGACACCAGCAGGTCGGCGAGCCGTCGGTGACCGCGATATTCGATGTCCATCGCCAAGAACGCGATGTCATCGACACCGTCGACGCTGCAGTCGGCTGTCGAAATCCAGGCAGTCGAGCACGAGCGGGCCGTCCGGCATGCAGAAGGTGTCCTCGGCCAACAGATCACCGTGTCCGTCCACCACCCGCCCCTCGACGATCCGCTCGTCGAAGAGCTCGTCGCGCCCGGCGATGAACTCCTCTGCGAGAACGCCGATCTCGTCCAGCAGGTCGCCGATGCGCTCCGGCGGCCCGAGTTCTCGGATCTCGCGGAGATTCGCCTGCCACCGATCCCACACCGCGGTCGAGGTGCCTTGTCGCGAGATCTCCGGGCCCCGGTCCGCGTCGTGATGGAACCGCGCGATGAGAGCGGCCAAGCGGCCGATCTCGGCGACGACATCCTCCTCGCCGTCTGGGCCGGATGTCTTCAGCAGGTTCGTGAGCTTGTACTTCTCCGGTAACCGGGCCATCACAACGAGCGGCTCCGGCGCCTTCCCTGGCGTGCACACATGTCCCACGCCGAGATACGCCTGTGGTGCCAGTCGCCGGTTCAGACTGACTTCGCGACGGCACGCCTCCTCCCGCTTCTCCACGGACCCGAAATCGAGGAAGTCGGTCACCACCGGCTTCTTCGCCTTCAACGCCCGATCACCACACAGCACGACGATGCCGCTGTGTGTCTCACGGACCTCGATGGCCTGTGCATGCTCCGACAGATCGTGGCCGGCCGGGTACGATTGCACGCTCACCTCCCGTTTGCCTGATCCGTCTCCATCCTCGTTCATGCTCGACCGGTTGCGACACGGTCGTTTGTCCCTTGCTCTCCGCGTCGGGCATCCGACGCACCGTGCACCCCGCCCGTGGGAACAGGTGGGGCTGTCTCCGGTGGTGGGCCGACGACGGTCAGGGTTGCTCGGATCGTGCCGTCGGGCCCTGACCGATCCGTCGGCTCGCGACGACTCCGGCGGTCGCCGCCACCAGACTCGCGGCGAGCGCCACCGCGAGGGCGCCGAGCATGCAGACCGCGATCACCTCCGACGCCGAGTCCGAGATCCCCGTCCACGTCATCAGCGGCGAGAGCCGGTCACCCGAATCTCCGCCGTCCGGGATGGAGACGATCACGCCGACTGCGCATGCGTACCACCAGCCGATGGTCGTCCACGTGAACGCCCGTCTCAGACTCCCTGCGTCGCGCGCACGTCGATCGAACGTCGCGACGACCACCGGGAGGTACAGCGCGACGAGGACCGCGGGCGAGAACGCGAAGGCGAGAACCGAAGCCCAGCCCGCGCTACCGCCGAGGAACTCGCGGCCCAGGACGAAGATCACCAACAGGGCGATTGGCATCACCCAGATGAGCACTCGCAGGGTGCGGCCCAGGCGCCCGGACATCGTCATGCCTCATTGAACCAACCGTGTCCGGGCGTCGTCGCACGGTCGACTCGTAGCGGTGGCTCGCGAACGCCGACTAGAACCTGACCGCGAGATTCTGGGTCGCCAGACGTCGCACACCCCAGAAATATGTGAGCAGCGGCATCGTGCACCACAAGAGGTTCAGGAGGACGAATTTGATCAGCAGGTCGGCGGGACTGGAGACGTTGTCCAGATTGTTGGCGATCTCGGTGCCGAAATACACTGCCGGAAGGGTGACTTCGACGATCAGGCCGCCCATGATCAGCGAGAGCTGCGTGCTCGTGAATCGCTTGCCGTTCCTGAAGTACTGCACCAACGCGTAGAGCTCGAACACTCCCAGGAAGAGCGCGATCCACTCGAGCGTCACGACGAGCGGGTCTCCGTTCAGATAACGGGCGTCACCGCCCAGCAGATAGGGCGACCACATGTACGTCCAGACCGACCCTTCGAGAACGCCTTGTTTGATCTGGTCGTAGAAGAACAGCCAGGGCAGTTCCCAGATGAACCTCGGTGCGAGGGCGATGAAGACCCACACGATGATCATGGCGCCGAGACGTTCGGACTTGGTTCGGTTGCGCTGGTCGGGCAGCGGAAGCCAGGGTAGGGCGAGCGCCGTGACGAAGACGGCGACGACGAGAATCACCATGATCGCCGAGGCGACGTTCTGCGGTACCCCCACTATCGCAGGCCCTCAACAAGATGCGTGCCCACGGACTGGTGAGCGTCGAGCATCCCCCGGGAAACGCCAAGTCCCGCGTCGTCCGGGTGACCGAGGTCGGCGCGCGCGTCGCAGCCGGCGTGAACGCGATGCACAGCGAGATGACCGCGGCGGTCTACGCAGACTCGCCAGATGGTCACCTCGAGGCCTTCCTGGCCTTGTTCGAGCGTCTCGACGCGTACTTCGCCGAGGTGATCGACGGCGAGCGGAAGAGATGAGGCGTCTCGTCTCACCCAGACGTCTGTGCGGTCAGACCGCGCCCAGTCGAATGGGACCGGATTCGACGCTGGCTCAGCAGAACTCGAGAGAGACCAACTGCCAGCGGTATTCGGCGCGTTCGAGCGCGCCGCGCCCACCGACGGCGGGTGTTCGCGGACCCGGGGCACGGACTCGGACCGGCTTGCGTTCGACGCGGCCGGCGAAGACCCGGATCCGTCCGCCGATCAGGCAGGTGCCGAAGATCTCGGCCGCGCTCACGTCGCACAGCTGTGCGTGCACGCGCTGGATTCGCGTGCAGCCCGACTGCTGTGTCGTCGGTGCCGTGCCCGAGCCGACGATCCCGAACGCGTCATGGCGCACGACCGCGTCGACCTGATCGATCACATCCGGAGCAGCCGCGCCACCGAGTTGCGCCGAGCCGCGGCGCCGGTCGATGACCTCGAAGACGGCGCGCATCGTCGACACCGCGAATCGGTGTGCCTCGACTGCGGCGGTGCGGGTGCGGTTCGCTGCGATGGCGCCTTGCGGCATCCGTTCTCGCAGTCGGACGGTTCCGAGCCGTGGACTCCCTGCTGCAGCGGTGGCGCATACCGTCGGTTGACCTGCACTCGATGTTCGCATGCACGTTGGTTGCGGCCACTCGCCGCCGAGGTTCCGTCGCAGCGGGGAGGTCGTCAGCCGTCGGCGGAGAGAACCCGCTCGCCTCTCGTCGCGCGGCCGCGTTCAGCAGCCCGGCCCGGGATCCCGCGAGCCTGGCGGCGATGTGCTCGTCCACTGTCAGCGGGGGGTGACGTCGTGCCATCGGCCGTCGCGCAGCACCTGTAGACCCTTCTCCCGGGCGGCGCACAGGAACCTCGAATGTCTCCACTGCGTGTCTCCTTGTTCCGCACCTGATGATGCGCCCCGAGGTGTCGCTTTCCCGGCCAGGCGGAGACCGTCCCGCCCTGGTGTTCGGGCGTCGCCCACGATACGAGGCGCAGGTCTCGTGCGTCCTGGATCTGCGCGCGCCCCGGATGTCGCACGGGGCCCAAAGACCCTTTTCACGACGATGGCGTAGGAGCACATTCGAGACAGACCACCGTCTGTTCAGCGTCCACACGACATCATGCCGAAAGGCCCGACTCGATGCCGCACATCCTCACCGTCACCATGAACCCCGCGCTGGACATCCACTCGACGGTTCCTCGACTGATGCCCGGCTCGAAGATGCGATGCAGCACGCCCCGATACGACCCCGGCGGCGGCGGGATCAACGTGGCGCGGACCGCCGCGCGGCTGGGGGCGTCGTCGACGGCGGTCATCGTCAGTGGTGGACACACCGGGCGACACATCGAGTCACTTCTGGCAACCGACGGGGTCGACTTCCGCGTCGTCCGGGTCGACGAGCCGACGAGGGAATCGTTCAATGTCGTCGAGGAAGCGAGCGGCGAGTGCTACCGGTTCGTGATGCCCGGGCCACAACTGCACGCCGACGACGAGTTGCGTGCGCTCCGGGCCGTCGACGCCGCGGCGACGTCCGCGTCGGACCTGGTGGTCAGCGGGAGCCTGCCGCCCGGCTGCTCGCCGGGATTCTTCGGCGCCGTCTCGAGGATCGCCCGGGACCGCCGCTGCCGGCTCGTCGTGGACACCAGTGGCGCTGCCCTGCACTGGGTGACCGGCGCCTACCTGATCAAGCCGAGCGTCCGGGAGTTGCGTGAGTTCGTCGACGAACCGCTCCCCGACCGCCCGTCGCAGGTCGCGGCGGCCCGAGAGCTGATCCGACGCAACATCGGTCAGGTGGTCATCGTCTCGCTCGGTGCCGACGGCGCGTTGGTCGTCACCGCCGACGAGGATCATGACGTCCCAGGTGTTCCGGTGGATGTCGCCGGCACCGGTGTCGGCTCCGGCGACAGCATGGTGGCGGCGACCGTCGTCGCGCTGGCGCGCGGCTGGTCGATCGTCGACGCGGTGCGCTACGGCAATGCCGCCGGTGCCGCGGCGATGCTGACGCCGGGTACCGAGCCGCCCCGCCCCGAGGACGTCGACCGCTTGTATCGGGAAGCGTCACAATCACTCTCGGACTGACGGCCCGAGATCGCGCACGTGGCCTCGGCGGAGCCGTCCCGCGGGCGTTCGTACTCGACGGTGATGATCCTCCGCCCGGGCCGTCCGGGGCCGAGTCCGTCCCGGGCGGGCGGCTTCGTCGTGCGGAAGCGTCTGTCGCACAGGGGTGTTCACCGAGCGTGGGGACATCAACAGGCCAGGCTTCCAGGAATACACCGTCTCACCTGCGCGTTGGTAGGGGCGACGGGCTCGGGACCTTGAGTCCTAAGACCCTCGAAACTCGTCACGAGCTGCGTAGAACTAGAGGTAGATGGCTGATTTCAGACGACAAGGGAGGTTGGATCATGGCCACAACGCAGTTGGCGACTCGTTCGCTGTTCCCCAACATCGCTGAATTCTTCAACAGCTTTCCCGCGGCGGATCTGCTCCGCTCGAACGGGCATCTGATCAAGGTCGAGGAGCAGGTCGAGGACGGCAAATATGTCGTGCGCGCCGAACTTCCCGGCATCGACCCGGACAAGGACGTCAACGTGACCATCCGCAACGGCACGCTGACCATCAACGCCAAGCGTGAGCAGCGTGAGAGCCGCGAGGGCTACTCCGAGTTCTCCTACGGCGAGTTCACCCGGTCGGTGACCCTGCCGCAGGGATTCGTCGAGAACGAGGTCAAGGCCGGCTACCGCGACGGCATCCTGACCGTGACCGTGCCCGTGGCCGAGGCGAAGGACGAGGGCACCGAGGTCAAGATCGAAACCGACTGACAGGCCGTTCGTCTCCCAGACCGCCCGCCCCGAGTCGCCAGTCTGTTCCCCCACCCCTCCGGCGACACGGGGCGGGTCTTTGGCTTTCAGGCGATCGGCGCCTTCAGGCCGTGGAGGAGTGTCACGAGCAATCGCTCGAAGATGTTGTCGCGCTCGTCTTCCGGCAGAAGCCCCAGCGGTCCCTTGATGCACAGTTCGGCGAAGCCGTGGACCGAGGCCCAGCAGACCATCTCCGCATCCGATCGGCGTTCCGGGGGGATCTCCCCCACCTCGACCATCTCGTCGAGGACGCTGTGCAGGATGGCGTAGGGGCCACCTCGTCGCTCGGACACGTCGGGACTGACTCCGGGGCGGGAGAACTCGGCGTGAAACGCCACCTGGAACAGATGCGGCTCGTCGATGGCGAACGAGGCGTAGGCACGCGCGGTCTCCCGAAACCGGTCGCGCGCGATGGACGCCGGGTCCTGGTCGGTGGACACCGTCGCGATCCGGTCGCGCATCATCTCGGCCAGCGTTGCCAGCGCCCGATCCGCGATCGATGACATCAATTCCTGGCGATCGGCGAAGTGCCGGTATGCGGCGTTGTGTGACACGCCGGCGCGGCGCGCGACCTCCCGGACCGTCACCTTCTCGGGAGCGCTCGTACGGGCGAGCTCCCAGGCCTCGTCGATGAGGGCGCTGCGAAGGTTGCCGTGATGGTAGGTGGTGCGCGGCGAAGCCATGCCGGTCACTCTACCGAGTCGGGTCTGCTGTCCCGACCAGGGTGAACACGCTCTCGCGAACTTTCTGACCAACGAATGTTGACAAGGACAACATTCTGCTTCACTCTCATGTTGACACTGCCAACACCTAGTGGTGACCATCACACCGGGCAGGCTTCGAGGAGGAACCACATGGCCACCGTCACCTTCATCAGCTTCGACGGAGAGAAGCACGAGGTCCCGTTCGTCGAGGGACAGAACCTCATGCAGGTCGCGATCGACAACGGGGTCTCCGGAATCGACGGCGACTGCGGCGGCGATGCCGCGTGCGGCACCTGCCACGTCACCGTCGACCAGCAATGGATCGCCGCGACCGGCAGCCGCACCCCCGCCGAGGAGCAGATGCTCGAGATGAATCCCGATTGCCAGGAGACCTCGCGCCTGTCGTGTCAGATTGCACTCGGCGCCGAGCACGACGGACTCATCGTCAACCTTCCCGAATTCCAGTTCTGAGCCGAACGGAGAATCACTGATGCAGATCCTCGACCGCGTCGTCGAAACGGTGCAGGCGAACATCCCGGTGGACCGCCAGGTTCAGGCGCTCCAGCTCTTCCACAAGGCGCGTGGCCGTCTCGTGGGTGAGTCGCGACCGGAACCCTTTGTGGAGAAGCCGATCCCACCGGTCGACGAGGTCTCCCTCGACGCGATCGACATGAGCAACCCGTTCATGTACCGCCAGGGTCAGTGGGCTCCGTACTTCGCGCGCCTTCGCGAGGAGGCGCCCGTCCACTACCAGCCGAACAGCCGGTTCGGTCCGTTCTGGTCGGTGACCCGGTACGAGGACATCCTGACCGTCGACAAGGATCACGAGACGTTCTCGGCCGAACCCTTCATCGTCATCGGCACTCCCCCGCCGGGTCTCGACGTCGAGATGTTCATCGCGATGGACCCGCCGCGCCACGACGTGCAGCGCCGCGCGGTGCAGGGCGTCGTCGCGCCGAAGAACCTCAAGGAGATGGAGGGGCTGATCCGCGAACGCGTGTGCGAGGTCCTCGACAACCTCCCCGTCGGGCAGCCCTTCAACTGGGTCGACCGGGTGTCGGTGGAGATCACCGCCCGGACCCTCGCCACGATCCTCGACTTCCCGTACGAGCAACGGCGCAACCTCGTCCGCTGGTCCGACCTGGCGGCCGGCAGCGAGGAGGCGACCGGCGGTGCCAGCGATCCCGACGTCGTCTACCAGGCGGCGCTGGAGATGGTCCGCGCGTTCAGCGAGCTGTGGCACGACAAGGCGGCGCGTCGGGCCGCCGGCGAGGAACCGGGGTTCGACCTCATCAGCATGTTGCAGTCCAACGAGGACACCAAGGACCTCGTGAAGCGGCCGATGGAGTTCATCGGCAACCTGACGCTGCTGATCGTGGGCGGCAACGACACCACCCGCAACTCGATGTCGGGCGGCGTCTATGCGCTCAACAAGTTCCCCGGCGAGTTCGAGAAGCTCAAGGCCGATCCGAGCCTGATCCCCAACATGGTGTCGGAGATCATCCGCTGGCAGACCCCGCTCGCCTACATGCGACGCGTCGCCACCAAGGACACGATCCTCAACGGCCAGTTCATCCGCAAGGGCGACAAGCTCGTGATGTGGTACGCCTCGGGCAATCGGGACGAGAGCAAGTTCGAGCGCGCCGACGAGCTCATCATCGACCGCCCGAATGCCCGCAACCACATGGCTTTCGGCTACGGGGTGCACCGCTGCATGGGCAACCGGCTCGCCGAGCTGCAGCTGCGGATCCTGTGGGAGGAACTGCTCGAGCGCTTCGACGACATCAAGGTGCTCGAGGAGCCCGAGTACGTGCAGTCGAACTTCGTGCGCGGCTACAGCAAGCTGATGGTCGAACTCACGGCGAAGAAGACCTCATGACCTCGGGACGTGCTGTCGTGCTGGGCGCGAGCCACGCGGGCGCCCAGCTCAGCGCCGCGCTCAGGTCGTCGGGTTGGACAGGCGAGATCGTCCTCATCGGCGACGAGCCCCACCTCCCCTATCACCGGCCCCCGATGTCGAAGACCTACCTGGCCGACGCCGTCGGGATCGACGACCTGTTGATCCGCGGCCCGGAGTTCTATGCCGCCAAGGGGATCGAGTTCCGTCGCGCGCGGGCCGAGCGCATCGACCGCGACGCCAAGCGGGTCGTCCTCGACGACGGCGAGGCCGTCGCCTACGACCGACTCGCGCTGTGCCTCGGTGCGTCCCCGGTGCGGCTGTCGATCCCGGGTGCGGAGCTGAGCGGTGTGCACTACCTCCGCACCGCGGAGGACGTCGAGGCGATCCGCGCCGACGTCCCCGGCAGCAGCCGGGCCGTCATCGTCGGTGGTGGCTACATCGGACTCGAGACGGCGGCGTCCCTGCGCAAGCTCGGCCTCGACGTCACCGTCGTGGAGGCGGCCGACCGGGTCCTCAAGCGTGTCACCGCCCCGCAGGTCTCCGACTTCTATCGCCGCATCCACGAGGCCGAGGGCGTCCGGGTTCGCACCGACGCCGCGGTTGTGGCCTTCGACGGTGACGCGAGCGGTGACGGAACCGAGCGAGTGCGCGCCGTTCGCCTCGGCGACGGAGAGACGATTCCCGCCGATCTGGTGGTCGTCGGCATCGGCGTCCGGCCCAACGTCGCGCCGGCGATCGATGCCGGACTCGACGTCGACGACGGCATCGTCGTCGATGCCCAGGGGCGGACGAACGACCCGGACATCACCGCGGCCGGCGACTGCGTCACCTATCACGACACGCGGTACGGCAAGGTCCGGCTGGAGTCGGTTCCCAGCGCCGGAGAGCAGGCGAAGGTGGCAGCGGCCACCATGTGCGGGAAGCCGGCGACGATCTCCGCGCTGCCCTGGTTCTGGTCCGATCAGTACGACCTCAAGCTTCAGATCGCCGGGCTCAACACCGGGTACGACCGGGTCGTCCTCCGCGGGGACCCGACCTCGGACCGTGAGTTCGCATGCTTCTACCTGCGTGACGGGGAACTGATCGCGACTGATTGCGTCAACCGTCCACAGGAGTTCATGTTCGCCAAACGCGTACTGTCACAGGGGCTGCCGGTCGATCCCGAGCAGCTGGCGGACCTCTCGGTGCCGGTTGCGGATCTGCTCGACGCCGCCAAGGAGAAGGCCTCCTTGGCGAGCACGTAGTCGCTTCGCTCGTCGAGGTTCGGTTCGGCCGCCGATCTGTGAGTTCCCTGCGCTTGCGACCTCGATCCGCGTCGGCGACCTCGATCGATGGCGCCGCGCCGAGGTGATGTCGCGGGCGACATCACTCATGACCCGGAAACGCCGGTGTGCCCGAGACGGCCACTGCCTGACCGGGCATGGACGAGGGACTCACGAGGAGGCGAACGCCTCCCCCAGGTATGCGTTCTCGACGAGCTCCGGAGCCGCGGCGAGATCGGCGGCCCTGCCCTTCAGCACCTGCTGACCGTGCCGTACGACGATCGCGGTGTCGGCGACCTCGAGAGCCAACTGAACGTGCTGTTCGACGAGTACGACCGCGGCGCCGGTCCTGTCGGCGACCTCGCGTACGACCGGCAGTAGACGTTCCACGATCACCGGGGCCAGGCCCATGCTGAGTTCGTCGATCAGCAGCACCTTGGGGTGCTGGACCAGGGCTCGCCCGATCGCCAACATCTGCTGCTCGCCGCCGGACAGGGCTCCGGCAGGGACTTTCAGGCGGTCGGCGAGCTGCGGGAATGTCTCGAGGACCGTGTCGCGTTCAGTGCGCCATCCCCGTCGAGCTCTCACCGACAGCCGCAGGTTCTCCTCGACCGTGAGCGTGGTGAACAGCGACCGGTCGTCGGGAACCAGGACCAGGCCGGCCTTGACCGCGCTACGCGCGTGACCGGGCTTGACCGGGTGTCCGTCGATGCATACCTCACCGCCGAGGCTCGGCAGCAACCCCACCAGGGTCATCAGCGTCGTCGTCTTGCCTGCGCCGTTGGGGCCGAGAAGCGCCAGCACCTCGCCGGCCTGGAGCTCGAGGTCGAATCCGCGCACGCAGGGACGGCCGACGTAACCGGTATCAAGCGCGGTGCAGCTGAGGACGGTGCTCATGCCTTGAGCTCCTGTCTGGCGTGGGCGACGCCGAGATAGGCGCTGGTGACGACGGGGTCGTTGCGGATCTCGTCCGGCGTCCCGATCGCGATGACGCGGCCGAGGTCCAGGACGACGATGCGGTCGCACACCTCGAGGACGAGTTCCATGTCGTGATCGACCATGACGATGGTCAGGCCGGCGTCCCGGATGGCCCGAAGGCGGTGTCCGAGCCACACGCTCTCGGCGCTGTCCAGACCGGCTGCGGGCTCGTCGAGCAGGACCACGCGGGGGCGCCCGGCGAGCGCCCGGGCAACCGACACGAGTTGTCGCCGGCCCTGTGAGAGTTCCTTGACCGGCCGATCGACCACCGGGGTCAGGTGCAGGACGTCGAAGAGTCTCTCGAGGTCGTCGTCCCCCGACTCCGTCGGCCTTCCGCGGTGCCGCGCGGCCGTCGTGCCGACGGTCACGTTCTCGCGGACCGACGGTCGTCGTACAGTTCGATGCCCTGGAACGTCCGGCCGAGGCCCCGGCGGCTCCGCTCGTGGGGTCGTCGGCCGTCGAGACGCTCCCCGTCGAGCACGACGCTGCCTGCCGCGTCGGCGAATCCGCTGATGGCGTCGATGAAGGTCGTCTTGCCTGCCCCGTTGGGGCCGATGAGACCGATGATCTCGCCGTCCCGGACATCGAAGGACACGTTGTCGACGGCCGTCACCCCGCCGTAGTGCACGCCGATACCCGTCGACGACAGCAGCACCTCTCCCACTTCGCGAGCGGATTCGGGTGGCGGAGAGAGGGCATCGGTGGCGCTGAGGAGTTCGGGTGGGGTCTCGTCCTGTGAGCGGCCGGTGACCTTGCCGCGCAACCAGTTGATCGCCCTGTGGACCTCGGAGATGATGCCCTCGGGGTTGGCGATGATGGTGATCACCAAGAGGACCCCGGTGATGACGTGGTAGTACTCGCCGAGGTCTACCCCGCGATCGAGGAACACGAAGAGGATTCCGCCGGCACCCATGATGCCGGCGAGGACACCACCGGACACACACGTGATCCCGGCGAGATAGGACACCGCGAACATGCCGATGCCGGCGATCGCGACGTATGACGTCGGTACGACGACGGTCTGCTGGTAGGCCATCAACGAACCGCCGATCCCCGCGATGAACGCGGCGATGGCGAAGGGCACCAGCTTGGTCCGCGACACGTTGATGCCGGCTGCGGCCGCGGACCGCTCGTTGGCGCGGACAGCCAGCATCGAGGCGCCCAGGCGGCTGAACCATCTGTGCGTCTGCGGGTTGTGGCCTCACCGTCGGTGCCCGGTTCCGTGTCATGGCGTGTGTCTCGATCGCGAGCACATCCCCGGCTGGGTCGGCGATACCGCCGACGGCGCCTCAGTTCGGGTAGGCGTGGTCGAGTAGCGCTGCGTAGAGCGCGAGTTCGGCCGGTGTGGCGTTGTGCAGGTCGGTGTAGTGGAACCGTGGTGGGTGTGGCGGATCGTCGGGCGGCCCGGGTTCGGGTTGTCCGTGTTGGTCGGGTGCCCTGCGCTGGTCGGGCTTGTCAGGTGTGGGGTGGATGTTGTTGCGGGTCTCGGTGAGGATGTGTCGGAATCGGTGGCCGATGTCGGGTTTTCGGTTGATCCGTGGGCGTCGGGGTGGTGTGCCGGGTGCGGTGTTGAGTTGCCAGGTGCAGCGCCCGGCGTCGGGTCCGCTGCCGATCATGCGGGTGGTGTAGTCGCCGGGGCGGTTGCCGATCATGTGGTGATGGCGGGTGCAGGCTGGGGCGAGGTTGTCGATGTCGGTGCCACCACCGTCACCCCAGTCGGTATGGGCGTGGTGCATCTCCACACGCGTTGCGGGCACATCGCAACCGGGCGCGGAGCAGGTGTCGCCGCCGGGACGGGCGAAGGACGCCAGGCGTTGTTCCATCGACGCCAGACGCTTGCCGCGTCCGAGATACAGCGGTGCGGCGGTGGCATCGACGAAAATCGCCAGCCACGGCTCCACCCGGCCGGCCATGGAGATCAGGCCCTCGATGTCGATGAGGGTGCCATCAGCGGTGGCCGCCAGCCCGGCCGCACGCTGCAGATCTGCCAGGTCGGCTTTGACGATCAACTGGATGGGCAACCCCCGATGAGTTTTGCCGAGCAACCCGTCGTCGAACACCGCTTGCAGCAGTGCATTGAGGGCGTCGTGCTGTATCTGTGCCGGGGTACGCAGATCCCGTTGCGCAGCGGCTTCCAGCCGCTCGGGGTCGGCGTCCTGGATCGCCCCGGTCGGTGAGTCGGGGTCGTTGGGGTTGTTCATCCCGGGGCGCGCCCACACATCCAAGAACGTCGCCAGGCGTGCGCGCAGTTCTGGGGTGAGGGTGGCGGTGAGTTTCGATGTGCCATCAGCGCGTTGCCGGTTGATCCAGAGCTTGCGGCGTCGTCTGCGGTCCTCGAGGTCGGTCAAGACCCCGTCGGGGTCGAGGTGTGCCAGCAGGCGGGCGCCGGCACGCTCGATCTCCGGTGGTGTCATCCAGGTCGCGTACTCGGCCATCGTCCGTTCGGCAGCAGCCGTCACGTCATGGGCTATTGCGGTGGGGATCTGATCGAGCACGTCCATCACCGCGTGGACGTGATCGGGGCCGACGCGTCCGTCGGCGAATGCTGCAGCCAGTGTCGGGTTTTCGGGTTCGAGGGGTTGGCCGGTGAGGTCGATGAACGTCGCGATGGCCTGCACGCGGGTCCGACGCCGGCCCGGCCGGGTCATCCGCAGCACATCGTGCATGTAGGCCAGGATGTTGCGCCGGCCGGTCTTACGCGGCAGATCGCGGGCGGCGACCTCCACCACCTGCTGATCACCGGCGAACGCCAAACGGTTTCTCGCGCGCTCGGTTTCGGCGGCCACATACTCCACCTGCGCATCGGTCAACGTCGAAAGCTCAGCCCGCTGCAGCGCGGCGCAGAGCCGGTGGATCTCGTCGACGATCGCCACAGCATCGCAAGGAGCGTCGACCGATGTTGTCTCGGTCATGACGACCACCCCACAGTCCGCCGATCGAATATATGTTCGATACTACCTCGTGCTGTCGGACACTCGGGGAGCTTCTCCACAGGCTGATGAAGCGAATGTGCGTATCCGGCAGTGTGATTCGCGTCCAGCGTGAATCAGAGGCGCTCTCGGGCTCTCGTTGTTCCCCGCCGGACTCCCCGTTGCGGCGCGGGTCGATGGAACGGCGCCGCCGAACGAATCCTCGGGCGGAGGGGACTCGAACGCGACTCAGAAGTCGAAGCCGCCGAAGTCCGTGCCTCCCCCATCGCCGCCGAAGCCGCCGCCGTCGAAACCTGCGTCACCGCCGAAGTCGCCGTCGCCGCCGGCATCGCCGCCACCGAATTCGTCTCCCCCGCCGCCGAAACCGCCCTCGGAGCCGTCGCCGACGCCGTTCTCGAAGGCCTGCGCGTCGTACGGCACTCCGGCCATGCCGGAGAACAGCGACGAGAACAGCAGCATCGAGCCCATGCCCCAGGCTCCGGCGACGAGTGCCGGTCGCCACCACGGTTCGGAGTACCAGCCGGCAGGAACCGGGCGCCCCGCGACCCGACCGCCCGGGAAGTAGTTCGGGGTCTTGTCGGACGGCTCGGGCGACGCCTCGACCTGTCGTCCCTCGAACTCGACCTTCCGATGCTCGGTGACGGCACCGGCGCTGCGCTGGCCCTCGAGTTCCGGGATCGGTGGGCCGGGATCCAGATTCATCGCGGTCCGTGCGGCCCGGACGTAGTACAGGCCCTCGAGTGCTGTCTGCTTGGCGAGACGTGCCTGCGCGGGCGAGTTGGCCTGCTCGATCTGCGATGACGCGGCGGTGAATCGCTCGGACGCGTCGGCCAGTGCCTGCTTCGATGCAGGGTTGTCGCCGACCAGCATGTACACCTGCCCGCCGAGACGCTCGATCGCCTGCCGTGCATCGGCCTTGGCGTCGTCGAGAGTTCGTGCGGTATTGGCCGTCGACCGCTGCTGCACGACGAACACCACGCCGACGACGATGACGACAACCGCCAGCAAGATCAGTGCATCCATGGCTTTGCTCCTTCGGTTCCCGACGCTCCGGCCGGCGAAAGCCTCCGCCCCGTCACGAATCGGACACCTCCGAGCGTACCGACGACACTCCTGCGGGTTTCGCGCTCGAATGTCACCGCGGTGTACGGGTCGATCGGCTCGACAGTGTGTGAGTCTGGGAGCAGACCACCGGAGGACGCGACGCCAACCTCGTGGAGGTCAAATGACGCAGCCCGTCCGACGCCTGTGCCTCGCTCTCGTGACCATCGCGGCGATCGCATCGGTCGCGATCGTCGCGGCCACCGCTGTCGCGGCACCGACGCGAAATCCGGTGATACTCATCCACGGCTGGACCGCGGGCGGGCTGTTGCCGCCGCAGAAGGCCACCTTCGAGCCGATGAGGCGTGCGCTCGCGGCCGACGGCCGTCCCGTCCACGTCGTCGATCTGCCCGGTGACGTCAACGTGGAGAATGCCGCTGCGATCGCCCGCGTCGTCGCACAGGCGCGCTCCGGGCAGCCGGGGCACAAGGTCGACCTGGTCGGTCACAGCATGGGCGGTCTTGCGGCCCGTCACTATCTGAAATTCCTCGGTGGCACAGCCCATGTCGAACACTATGTGTCGATGGGCACCGGCCAGTACGGCTGGCGCCCGGCATGCCTTCTCCCGCCGGGAACGGGTGACGACATGTGCCCGACGAGTCCGTTCCTGCGTGCGCTGAACCGAGGTGACGACACGCCGGGAAGCGTCGCCTACACCACGCTGAGGACGATCGACGACCCGCCTGCAGCCGGCGGACAACGCAACCGCCACCTCGACGGCGGGGTCTGTGTGCGTGACGGGATCGACGGAGGGCCGCATATGGACGAACCGCGCAATCCCAGGATCATCGCGATGGTGCGGCAGGCACTGAACGACGGATGTCCAGGAGAGATCGTCGACCTACCGGTGACCTGAGGGCCGCCCGGATCCCGGGGCAGCCCACCCGTCGAGGGCTTCAGTTCTCGCCCGTCCCTGCGTCGAGATGAGCCAGCGCGGCCTTCGCGCGTTCGAGTTCGCGGGTCAACTCGTCGATCTTCTGCTGGGCGGCGACTCGGGCGCTCTCGATCACGTCGTCGACGGCCGCGATCGCCGTCTCGTCACCGAGTTCCCGCATGGCACGGGCTACTCGATCAGCGGTCACCTCGGTGGCCTTGCCCTTCTTGCTGCCGTGCGACACCGTCACCGTCCATGTGCTCTCGCCTGCCGAGGTAACGGTCACGCTGACCGGCGCCTGAGTCGATTTGCCGCGCCTGGTCGACTTCGCCGGTGCGGGTTTGGGTTTCGTGCTCGTGGTGGCCGCGGCCGGAGAACGGTCCGGGGCAGTCGTCGCGGGTCGATCGGTGGGCGCCGGCTTCGTCGGCGGCTCGGAGGCAACGGCTTTCGGCGTCGCACGCGGACTCGCGGACGGTGCCGGCGCAGCGGTGGTGGCCTTCGACGCGCGGGAGCGGGTGGACGTGGACGCCGACGGTCGGTGGAGCAGGAGTTCGTCGGCCTCGAACGGCAGCTGGTCGTCGACACCTTTCGGACGCACCGTGACCGTGGTTCCGTCGACGGAGATCACACGAGCCGAGGTCCCGGCGTCGATGCCGAGCGCCGGGATCGGGTCGCGAAGGTAGACGGTGACCCGCTTGCCGGCGTCGAGCCCCGCCGACAGTGAGTGCAGGTCGTCGGAGGTGAGTCCGGCTTTCCTCTGAGCGTTCACGGGTTCCATATTCGCACATGCGTGCGATTCGCGGGGCCGTGGGCGGATGGTTGCGACCGCTCCCGACGCGGATGCTGTGGTTACGCTCGAAGTGTGGCCGCACACGACTCCTCCCCCGCCCGAACCAGCACGGCACTGGCCGGCTTCGAGAGCACCTTCGCCGACGAGCTGAGCCGGCTGACCGTCGCCTGGCAGGGGGTCGAGGCCCCTGACCCGAGACTGCTGGTGCTCAACGAACCTCTGGCAGTCGCACTCGGGCTCGACGTCGAGTCCCTGCGGTCCGACGACGGCATCGCGATCCTGGTCGGTTCGGCTGCTCCCGCCGACGCCACGCCGGTGGCGACCGCGTACTCGGGTCATCAGTTCGGCAACTACGCGCAGCTTCTCGGAGACGGGCGCGCCCTGCTCATCGGAGAACTGCGCGATCCGGCCGGGAACCGGGTCGATCTACAGCTGAAGGGCTCCGGCCCGACACCGTTCTCCCGCGGCGGCGACGGCTTCGCGGTCGTGGGACCGATGCTGCGCGAGTACCTGGTCAGCGAGGCGATGCATGCGCTCGGCATACCCACGACGCGGTCGCTCTCGGTGGTCGCCACCGGTCGAGACGTGCATCGGTCCGGCCCCGAGCCGGGAGCGGTTCTCGCCCGAGTGGCGTCGAGCCACCTGAGGGTCGGGACCTTCGAGCTCGCGGTCCGCGTCGGCGAACTGCTCCAGCCGCTCGCCGACTACGCGATCGCGAGGCACTATCCCGATCTCCTCGAGCTCCCGGTCTCCGGCGGCGGCAACAGGTACGTCAAGTTCCTCGAGGAGGTCGTGGAACGGCAGGCCGCCCTCGTCGCCCGGTGGATGCTGGTCGGCTTCGTGCACGGCGTGATGAACACCGACAACACCACGATCTCCGGCGAGACCATCGATTACGGACCGTGTGCGTTCATCGACGCGTTCGACCCCGCGGCGGTGTTCAGCTCCATCGACTCGGGCGGTCGTTACGCCTTCGGTAACCAGCCCGGCGTGCTGAAGTGGAATCTCGCCCGCTTCGCCGAGACGCTCCTGCAACTCGTCGCGCCCACGCCGGACGAGGCGGTCGCCGTGGCGACGGCCGTCCTGTCGTCGTTCGATGCGCGCTACAAGCAGCATCTGAACGCGGGACTGTCGGCGAAGGTGGGCCTCGCCGACACCTTCGTCGAGCACGACCTGATCGACGATCTCCTCGCCCTGATGGGCGAACACCGGGCGGACTGGACCGGCACCTTCCGGGCGCTCGCCGAGGACCTGCGTGGTCGCCCGGGCCCGCTCGATGCGATTCTGCCCCGCGAGCGGTCGGCCCCGTGGATCGCGCGATGGCGGGCCGCTCTCGCCGAGCACGGCCGTGACGACGCGTCGACCGCCGACGCGATGGACCGCGTCAATCCGCTCTACATCCCGCGCAATCACCGGGTCGACGAGGCGCTGCGCGCTGCCACCGACGGGGACATGGGCCCGTTCGACGAGCTCCTGGATGTCGTCACCCATCCGTTCGACCGCAGGGTCGAGTGGGTCCGGTACACGACCCCGGCCCCCGAGGAGTTCGCGTCTTCCTTCCAGACGTTCTGCGGCACCTGAGGTCGAAAGTCCGTGCGGCCAGGGTCGGCTGAGAGATGATGGTCCCCATGCGACTGCTCACTCGAGACCGTGCGAAGACCGTCCATACCTCCACGGCGACTTCCTCCTCGGTGGTCGGTTCGGTCGCGACGACCTCGAGCGTGGCGGTCGCCAGATCGGCGGCAACCGTCCGGAGCGCCGCGGTGGCCGCGTCGGCGGCGACGACGCTCAGCGCAGGGGTCAGCTCGTCGGCCGGGACCGCGGCGAGTGCGGGTGTCATGGGATCGGCCGTCACAGCCGGCAGCGCCCTCGTGGCGTCGAGTTTCGGCACCTTGCTGAGCTTCGCGGTTCTCGGTAGTGCGGGAACGGTGGCGAGCGCATTCTGCATCCGATGCGCCGGCTGCATCGGATGCTTCCGCTGCCGGAACTGCGTCGGATGTGTGGGCTGCGTCAACTGCTCGGGCCTGCGCGGAGCGGTCGGCCTGCGAAACGTGCACGCGTGACCGCGCGACCCCATCTCGTACGGCGCCTTCCACGATGACCGATCCCGACGACACCGAGGCCTCGCTGATCGCCGAGCGCGCGCGGACATCGGAACTCATCGAGTCGATGTCGGCCCGCCTGGCGTCGGTCATCGAGGCCACCGCCGACTCGGCCTCCGACGACGAACACGATCCGGAGGGCACGACGCTCGCCGTCGAGCGCGGCCAGCTGGTGGCACAGCTCGAACGGTCGCGCGTGCGTCTCGAGGAGATCGACGCCGCGCTCGAGCGTCTCGGTCGCGGCGCCTACGGACGCTGCGAGACCTGTGGCGAGGAGATCGGCGCGGAACGCCTCGAGGTCCTGCCCGCCGCACGGCAATGCGTGAGATGCGCGGCGAAGAACTCGTCGCGTCGATGGTGAGCCGGACAGCCCGAGAAGATTCGCCGATCCCGTACGCCAACCGCCAGATCATGCCCAGTTCTGCCGAGCGGTCCTCGGTCGGACCGGTACGCGAGTAGATAGAGGAGGTGGACCCGGTCCGCCTGATCGAAAGGTATGCGCATGAAAGCCATCCAGATCGTCAAGCCGCAGAGCCCGCCGGAGTTGCGGGAGGTGGACAAGCCCGAACCCGGTCCGGGGCAGGTGCTGCTCGAGGTCACCGCCGCAGGCGCCTGCCACTCGGATGATTTCGTCCTCAATCTCCCGGCGGAGGGATTTCCCTATCCCCTTCCCATGACCCTCGGCCACGAGGGTGCCGGCGTCGTCGCAGCCGTCGGGAGCGGCGTCACCGGATTGTCGGAGGGCACGTCGGTAGCGGTGTACGGCCCGTGGGGATGCGGGACGTGCCACTTCTGTTCACGAGGCCTGGAGAACTACTGCAGTCGCGCCGCGGAACTGGGCATCGCGCCGCCCGGACTGGGGAACCCGGGGGCGATGGCCGAGTACATGCTCGTCGACGACCCGCGCCACCTCGTTCCCCTCGGCGACCTCGACCCGGTGTCGGCCGTGCCGCTCACCGACGCGGGCCTCACGCCGTATCACGCGATCAAGCCCACGTTGCCCAAGCTCGTCGGCGGCACCACCGCGGTGGTCATCGGCGTGGGCGGTCTGGGGCACGTCGGCATCCAGTTGCTCCGCCATCTGACCCCTGCGCGCATCATCGCTCTCGACGTCACCGACGAGAAGCTCGACTTCGCCCGGGAGAACGGTGCGCACGAAGTGGTGCGCAGTGACGCCGACGCGGTGACCAACGTTCGAAAGATCACCGGAAACGAGGGTGCGACAGCCGTTTTCGACTTCGTCGGCCTGCAGCCCACCCTCGACGCCGCGATGGGGATGGTCGGCACGATGGGCGACGTGGTCATCGTCGGCATCGGCGACGGTGTCGCAGCCGCGAAGGTCGGGTTCTTCACGCAGCCGTTCGAGGTGTCGGTCCGCGCACCCTACTGGGGTGCGCGCGAGGAGCTCATCGAGGTGCTCGACCTCGCTCGGGATGGGGTGCTGAAGGTTGCCGTCGAACGGTTCTCGCTCGACGACGGGCTCGAGGCGTACCGGCGGCTTGCGGCCAATGAACTGCGCGGACGCGCCGTCGTCGTGCCGGAATGAATGGTCTCGAACCCTAACCTACGGTACCGTAACTTAGATGGACGTAGATCTGGCCCGGTCCGACGCGGTGTACGAGCACTACCGAGAGCATCAGCAGGATCGCTTTCG
Source organism: Gordonia paraffinivorans (assembly GCF_900683595.1). Lineage (NCBI taxonomy): Bacteria > Bacillati > Actinomycetota > Actinomycetes > Mycobacteriales > Gordoniaceae > Gordonia > Gordonia paraffinivorans. The sequence goes on from NZ_CAACYD010000005.1 coordinate 191,071, forward strand.
GGCGAAGCTGATGTACGGCATGCTCGCGGCCAGGATCCGCCCGGTGGTGCAGTTCGCATCCCGCGATCGCCTGGTGCGCGCGGCACGCAGCGGCAACCCCCTGCTCATCGCGGCAAACCATGTCTCCGAGCGGGATCCGCTCGTGCTCGCGGCCGCCGGCTTCCGCTCCCCGATCCGGCGGCGGATCGGCCACATGCGCGTGCTGGCGAAGGACGAACTGTTCGAGGACCCCGAGCAGCGGCGCAAGATCGACACGCTCGGCGGCATACCGGTGTTCCGACCCAAGGATCACGGCGTCCGTGCCGCGGCGGCCGCCGCCGGTCAGATGTTCGGCGTCTGCGTCGACCGGATGAAGCGCGGCGACAGCATCGCCGTCTTCCCGGAGGGGACCTGTAACGACGGCGATGTCACCCGGTTGCAGAAGCTCGGCACGGGGATCGGCCACATCGCCCATCGCGCCCTGCGAGCCGGTCTGGACATCTCCCTGGTGTCCGCGGGTATCGCCTACCCCGACGACGACCGCGGACGCCCCGTCGTGGAGTTCGGCGAGCCGATCGACCTCTCCCGCTTCCGCGACGAGACGCCCGCATCCCTGACCCGGATCATCCAGGGCGACCTCCAGCACGTCGTCGACGACGTCTACCACGCGGCCTGAGCCGTACCGCGGCGTGCTGCGGCTGCGGAGCCGCGGGCTGCAGACGGCCGCCGGCGCGCGGCCGTCCATGAGCGAGCCCCGGGGCGGCCGTGTTTGGCCACCCGGCCGGGCGGCTACACCGGGGCATGCCAGAGCATCGACAGCCCGATGATCCGAAGGCCGGTGACGTCGACGTCCGCGACGCCCCCGAGCTCGCCGATCCCGACGATCCCCGCAAGCCCGAGTCGCCGACGGACCTGACCAAACCGTCGCTGATGTTCGTGCTCAAGAAGACGGCGCGGGAGTTCGGCCGTGATCAGTGCACCGACCTCGCCGCGGCGCTCACCTACTACTCGGTGCTCTCGCTCTTCCCCGCACTCCTCGCGCTCGTGTCGCTGCTCGGCGTCTTCGGCCAGGGCGAGAAGACGGTCGACGCGGTGATGCAGATGATCGACGAACTCGGGCCGTCGTCGGCGGTGGACACGCTCCGCGGTCCGGTCGAACAGTTGGTGGACGCGCCCAGCGCCGGTCTCGCCCTGGTCCTCGGTCTCGCCGGCGCGCTGTGGTCGGCGTCGGGGTACGTCGGAGCCTTCGGGCGTGCGATGAACCGCATGTACGAGGTCGACGAGGGCCGACCGACCTGGAAGCTGCGGCCCGCGATGCTTCTCGTCACCCTGGTGGCCCTGATCCTCGCCGCGGCCGTGGCCCTCATGCTCGCCGTCAGCGGTCCGATCGCGCAGTCCATCGGCGACACCATCGGCCTGGGGTCCACGGCGCTCACGGTGTGGAACATCGCGCGCTGGCCGGTCGTGCTGGTGTTCGTCGTCGTGATCGTCGCCGTCCTGTACTGGGCGACGCCGAATGTGAAGCAGCCGAGGTTCCGGTGGATCAGTGCGGGTGCGGTTCTCGCGATCCTGACCTGGATTCTCGCGTCGGCGGCCTTCGCGCTGTACGTCTCCAACTTCGGCAGCTACAACAAGACGTACGGCGCGCTGGCCGGGGTCATCGTGTTCCTGCTGTGGTTGTGGCTGACCAACCTCGCCCTGCTGTTCGGAGCCGAGTTCGACGCCGAACTCGAGCGGGGGCGGCAACTCCAGGCGGGAATGGCCGCGGAAGAACACCTCCAGCTACCGCCCCGGGACACGAAGGTGTCCGACAAGAACGCGAAGAAAGACCAGGAGTTCGTCGAGCAGGGCCGCGCCCTCCGCGAGTCCCGCGGTTGACGGCCCGCCGCGGTCAGGCGAACAGGGCCACCGTCTGAGAACCTTGCAGGATAGGACGGAGGTCGCTGTCCCACAGGGTCATCGCCTGGTGTGAGTACCCGTCGCGGGTGAACGTGCTCGACGACTCGAGGAGCATCCAGTCGGTCGGCTTGGGCAATTCGTCGGTGCAGACGTGGATGGTCCAGTTCATCGTGCTGACCGGCGCCCACTCGGTGAAGGCCGCGGTGGTCGCCGGCGGCATCGCGTCGGCGAGCGCGACCAGCGCGATCGTGGGGTCGACGCCTTCGGCGCCGCGATGCCGCACCCACGCCAGGAAACGCGGTGGGCCGTCGTTCGCCAGCGGGACGGTTCCCCCGGCCCGGACCATCTCGACGTTGTCCACGAATGCCGGACGCAGCGGCGCGTCGGCGTCGGCGAACGGCGGGCACTCGTCGGGGGCCGGCACGGTCGGGGCGCCGATGTGGTCATGCTCGATCGCGCTGGGACGCGGTCGGGCGAAGATCAGCGAGGCGTGCGCGGCCACCTGTCCCCCGCTGACGGTCTCCACCGCCACGCTCGAGGCCGACCTGCCCTCGCGGAGGCGGCGTGCGGTGAAGGTCGCCGTGTCGACCACCGGCGCGCTGAGCAGGAAATGAGCCGACTTCAGGGGCGGCAGCGGATCGCCGGCGGTGTGCTGTGCGGCGACGACCGCGAGCGCCGCGGTGAGCCCGCCGTACGCGGTGCGGCCCTGCGTCCATTCACCGGGGACGACGAACTCGGCGTGCGGGTCGAAGCCCGAGACGACTTCGGCGAGTGTGGGCATGGCTGGACATCCTCACGCGACTATGACGACCGATATAACGCGTCGAACGCTACGCTATGCCGGTCTGCATAGGCAACAGTGGTGGCCCGCCCGTCACGCCGTCAGGGTCGCGGCTCCGCCTGGTCCTCGCCCTTCGACGCCCGCGATGCGGCGACGTCACGGGCGACCGCCTCGCCCAACATCTGGCCCCCACTGGTGAGCAGCGCCCGCCGCCACGGCAGGGTGCCCTCGATCTCGATCTGGATCGACATCGACAGCACTGTCCGGATCACGACGATGATGCCGAGGATCAGGGCCTCCTCGACGGACGGCTTCGACGTGATCGTGCGGATCAGATCGGCGGCGACCAGGATCTCGAGGCCGAGCAGGATTCCCGAGCCGATCGTCGTGCGCAGCACTTGATAAGCCTCGTTGCCGCCCTCTTTCCGGGACAGGACACGGGCTCCGAGCACGATCGCGATCACGAACCCGACGATCATCGCGAACGCGCCGAGCGCCTCGAACGCTATCGCGACCCCGTTGAACACCTCTTCGAAGCTCATGCTCGAGAACCCTACGCATCCGGCCTTGCGCGCAACCGCTGAAGTGGCCGGTTTGCCGGGTTAGGATTCGTCGATGGCGTCCGTACTGATCGGCATCGTGGTGATCATCGGATGGTCTTTCGTCGCAGGGACACTGGCGCGCTTTCGCGTCTCCGGCGCGGTGCCGATGGTGATCACCGGGGTCGTCATCGGTCTGGCGACGAGCAATCCGATCGGTACGGCACTCGACACCGACATCGCCGAACCGGTCGTCGAGCTCATCCTCGCCATCCTGCTCTTCGTCGACGCCATCGAGGTGCGCGGCGGATTCTTCGCCGGTGAGCGCGGAACGTCGTTGCGGCTGTTGTTCATCGCGATGCCGCTGTCGGTGGCTGCCTGCATGCTGCTCGGGCTGGCGCTGGTGCCGTCGATGTCGGTGGGACTCGCGCTGCTCATCGCGTGCGTGGTCATACCCATGGACCTGACGCCCACCTCCTCGCTGGTCCGGGACCGCCGCGTCCCGGAGCGGGTGCGACATCTCCTGGCGGTCGAGAGCGGCTACAACGACGGCATCGTGGCGCCGTTCTTCGTCTTCGCCCTCGCACTCGCAGGCGACCACGCGAAGGCCGCCTCCCCCGCTGCCGCGCTCGAGGACGCGGTGCCCGCGGCATTGTGGGCGGTCCTGGTCGGAAGCCTCATCGGGTTCTTCGCGGCGAGGCTGACGAACTTCTCCGAACGCCGGGGACTCGCCACCGCCCAGTCGGTCCGCATCAGTCTGCTGTTGATCCCGATCCTCGCCTACGGCTGTTCGGTCGAGCTGGACGGAAACGGATTCGTCGCGGCGTTCGTCTGCGGGATCGCCTACAAGGCGGCACGCACGAACACGCCGGACGAGGCGCAGCTCAGCCTCGTCGACGACGTCGGGGCACTTGCCTCACTCACCATGTGGTTCGTCTTCGGATGCACGTGTGTGCTGGTCTTCGAGCTCGGGTTCATCTGGGAGATCGTCGTGCTCGCCGTCGCCGCACTCACGGTGCTGCGGATCGTGCCCGTGTACCTGGCGCTCGTGCGTTCGGACATCGGCCGGCGGGATCGAATGCTCCTCGGGGTGTTCGGCCCCCGGGGTACGGCCTCGATCGTGTTCGGTTTGCTCGCGTTCAACGATCTCGACGGCATGTTCGCGAACGTCGCCCTGTACGCGATGACGGTGACCGTGCTCGGCAGTGTCGTCCTCCACGGCATCGGCGTCGGTCTCATCGTCGAGAGACTCGGCCGCCGCGAGGCGTCGCCACCCGGCGGCTGACGTCAAGTGGGGCTCAGTCGGCCATCTCGGGCTGCCGAGCCCGGGCGAAATGCAGGTTCTCGTCCGCGACGTCTCCGCGGAGCAGGCGACGGTCGGTGTAGTAGCTCATCGACATCAGCCACGGCGCCTTCGGTCCCTGCTTCGGGAGCCGATCGAGCGCGCGCTGGACGTAGCCGGCGCCGAAGTCGAGCAGGGGCCGTGTCGGCATGGCCGGGTCGGCCTCCGCCCACACCGCGTCGTAACCATGAGCATCCAGGTGGCGCAGCAACTTGCAGAAGTACTCGCAGATGAGGCCGATCTTCAGCGTCCACGAGGCGTTGGTGTATCCGATCGCCAGCGCGAAGTTGGGGACGCCGGACAGCATCATCCCGCGGTACACCACGGTGTCCGGCAACGACACCGGCCTCCCGTCGACGGTCAGTTCGATGCCGCCGATGATCTTGATGTTGAGGCCTGTTGCGGTGACGATGATGTCGGCCTCGAGCTCGGTTCCGCTCTCCAGTCGGATACCGGTCTCGGTGAACGTCTCGATCCGGTCGGTGACGACCGACGCCTTGCCCGCGCGGATGGCGCGGTACAGGTCGGCATCGGGCACCACGCACAGGCGCTGGTCCCACGGGTTGTAGGGCGGGTTGAAGTGGGTGTCCACCGGAAAGCCCTCGGGCAGTTGCGATTCGTTGATCTTGCGGATCACTCGTCGCGCAGGGCCCGGGAAACGCTGGCACAACTCGTACAGCACCCGTTGCTGCAGGATGTTCTTCTGTCTGGTCAGCGCGTACCCGCGCTCGTTGCCGAGCACCTTCTTGAGCGTGTTCGCGATCGCGTCCTCGCGCGGCAGCGGGATGATATAGGTCGGCGTGCGCTGCAGCATGGTGATGTGCGCGGCGTCGTCGGCCATCGCGGGCAGGAGGGTGACCGCCGTCGCGCCGCTGCCGATGACGACGACACGCTTGTCCTTGTAGTCGAGATCCTCGGGCCAGTGCTGGGGATGCACGATCGTCCCGCGGAAGCGATCTCGCCCGGGGAAATCGGGGCTGTACCCCTCGTCGTAGTCGTAGTAGCCCGAACCGCAGAAGATCCACCGCGCGCTGATCCGGACCGGCTCGCCGGTGTCGGTGCGTTCGATGTCGACGGTCCAGCGCGCCTCGTCGGACGACCACGCCGCCGAGACCACCCGGTGCTGGTACCGGATGTGGTCGGCGAGTCCGTTCTCCTCGATGGTCTCGTTCAGGTAGTCGAGGATCCGCGGGGCGTCGGCGATCGCCTGCTTGTCCGTCCACGGCTTGAACTCGTAGCCGAACGTGTGCAGGTCGGAGTCGGACCTGATGCCCGGGTAGCGGAACAGATCCCAGGTGCCGCCGGCGGCGGCACGTGCCTCGAGGATGGCGAACGTCTTGGTCGGGTGCTCGGTCCGCAGATAGCGCGCGGCTCCGATCCCGGAGATCCCCGCCCCGATGATCAGGACGTCGACGGCGTCTGGGGTTGGTGCGGTCACCTTTTCCTCCCGGCTGGACGGCGGTGGTGCTGCCTACAGCATGCCGTAGCCCGGGGAGACCGGGTCGCCGGCCTACTTCTGTCCGTGCCAGACGGCGTCGAACGGCGCGGTCGAGGACAGGCGTCCGACGATGCCGGCGTGCGTGTACTCCTTGGCCTTGCGGACCGCGTCGACGACCTCGGCGCCCTTGGTGAGCTCCGCGGTGGTCGCGGCCGCGAACACACAGCCCGCACCGGACACGCGTTCGTCGCCGACCTTGGGCGCTCGCAGGATGGTGACGTCGGTGCCGTCGAAGAAGACGTCGATCGCCTCGTCGCCGGGGAGGCCGACGCCGCCCTTGACGACCACGTACCTCGGGCCGAGGTCGGCGATGCGCCGCGCGGCCTCGGCGAGGTCGTCGACGCTGGTCAGCTCATCCATCCCGGCCAGGGTCGCCGCCTCGAACAGGTTCGGGGTCACCACGGTGGCCAGCGGGAGGATCTCGGCGCGGAGCGCGTTGTCGGTGTCGAGTGCGGCACCGGGCTCCTGGCCCTTGCAGATCAGGACGGGGTCGACGACGACGTGGCGCCACGTCCGGGAGGACAACGCCTCGGCGACCGTCGAGATGGTCGCGGGCGTTCCGAGCATGCCGATCTTCACGACCTCGGGTTCATGCGCGACGGTGGCCGCCTCGATCTGGTCGGCGATGACGCCGGCGTCGACCGGGACGAAGCGGTGCCCCCATCCCGCCTTCGGGTCGAACGAGACGATGCAGGTGATGGTCCCGACCCCGTAGGTACCGAGCTGGGCGAAGGTGCGCAGGTCAGCCTGGATCCCGGCGCCACCGGTGGCCTCGGATCCGGCGATCACATACGACACGACTGACATTGCTCGTTCCTTTCGCGGTCCTCCACATGACCGCGTCCATTTCTACACCGTCACCGGCCGTGGCGATCGGTCAGGAGGTGCCGATGTGACCGGATCGCATGCAGGTTTGTGAGGACCAGGTGCGGGTAACCGCCGCCCATGACGCCGAGGACCTCCGACACGATGCGTGCAATGGTGTACCGCGGACCGTACAAAGTGCGCGTCGAGGAGAAACCGGTGTCTCGCATCGAGCATCCCAACGACGCCATCGTGCGTGTCACGCACGCGGCGATCTGCGGTTCGGACCTGCATCTCTACCACGGGATGATGCCGGACACCCGGCCCGGCATGACCTTCGGTCACGAGTTCATCGGCGTCGTCGAGAAGGTCGGCGGGTCGGTGCGGAACCTCCGGGTCGGCGACCGGGTGATGGTCCCCTTCAACGTGTACTGCGGCACCTGCTACTTCTGTGCGAGAGGGCTGTATTCCAACTGCCACAACGTGAATCCGAACGCGACGGCAGTGGGCGGGATCTACGGATACTCGCACACCTGCGGTGGCTACGACGGCGGGCAGGCGGAGTTCGTCCGGGTTCCGTTCGCCGACGTCGGACCGAGCGTCATACCGGAGTGGATGGATCCCGAGGATGCGCTACTGCTCACCGATGCGCTCGCGACGGGATACTTCGGTGCGCAGTTGGCCGACATCCGGCCAGGCGAGACGGTCATCGTCTTCGGCGCAGGACCGGTCGGACTGTACGCAGTACGATCGGCGTGGTTCATGGGCGCGGGACGCGTCATCGTCATCGACCATCTGGAATACCGGTTGGAGAAGGCGCGGTCGTTCGCCTTCGCGGAGACCTACAACTTCGCCGAGTACGACGACATCGTCGTCCACCTGAAGAACATCACCGACAACATCGGCGCCGACCGGGTCATCGACGCCGTGGGCGCCGAGGCCGACGGGAACTTCCTCCAACACGTCACCGCGGCCAAGTTGAAGCTCCAGGGCGGGTCGCCGGTCGCCCTCAACTGGGCGATCGATTCGGTCCGGAAAGGCGGAACCGTCTCCGTGATGGGTGCGTACGGCCCGATCTTCAGCGCCGTCAAGTTCGGCGACGCGCTGAACAAGGGGCTCACGATCAACATGAACCAGTGCCCGGTCAAGCGGCAGTGGCCGCGCCTGTTCGACCACATCCGCAACGGCTATCTCAAGCCGAATGACATCGTGACGCACCGAATCCCGCTCGAACACATCGCCGAGGGCTACCACATCTTCTCGTCCAAGCTCGACGGGTGTGTCAAACCCATCATCGTCGCCGAGGGCTAGGAGGATTCGATGCCCGCATACCCTGCAGACCGTCCGAACGACCCGGACACCTCGGCTCTCGTCGAGCGCATCCCGGGCTGGGGTGTCGACGCCGATCCCGCGGATCGGCCCGCCGTGCCGAAGGAGCTCCCGGTCGGTCCGGCGCCGGGAGTCCACTGGCAGGTGCCGGAGGAGCAGCCGGGTCGCGAAGGCCGGGAACGCTCGAACGAACACGCCTTCCTGCCGCCGGTGTTCGGGACGTCGACTCCGATGGGCGGGTTGTCCGGGATCGTGCGCCGCAGGGCGTACCGGTTCAGCGAGGCGCGCGCCGCGCACTGGTTGATCCTGCTCGCCGCCGACCGGGTGGCCGCGACCGAGGCCCATGTGCGGTCCTTCGCCGAGGGACGGCCCGACAACCCGATCACCGAGACCGGGGTGAAAGCGGAACTCACCCACCACGGGTGGTCGTCCCGAGTGGGCGCAAAGCGGGCCGACAACAATCACGCCTGGATCGACCCGATCCTGGTCGGTGGCCCGTGGGTCGCCGCCACCGTGGTCGCGGGTCTCGCGGGACGCGCAGCGGTGCGGGGCGCGAGGCGCCGATAGAGCACGTCTTCTGACCCGCGGGCTCACATCCCTCGCGTCGAACGACGGCGGCGAGCTGGGTTTTTTTCCGAATCCGCTGACAAACGACCGATCGATCGTTCTATATGGACGCATGTACAACGGGGGTAGTTCATCGCGCCGTGAAATCGGCCTTTCGTTGCGAGACCGACATGAAATTCGCCATAAGCGCTGGTCAACTCTGCTCGCAGTCTTGCTCGTCGCGGTCGCGGCGAGCGTCCTCGGAACCGGGCCGGGGTCGGCGGATCCGTGGGACGCCTTCTACAAGCCGCCGCAGAAGTTCGACACCCGGCCCGGCTCGCTGATCCGTTCGGCGCCGTCCTACGCCGCCGTCATCCCCTACACGGGCGCGAACATCGACGCCCGGACGACGACGGTGATGTACACCAGCACCGGCGCGCGCAATCGCCCGACCCCGGTCACCGGCAGCGTCCTGGTCCCGCGGCAGCCGTGGAAGGGCAAGGGCGACCGCCCGCTCGTCGTGGTCGGATCCGGCACCATCGGCGCCGGTGACCAGTGCGCCCCGTCGCGGCTCCTGCGGTACGGGCAGGCGTATGAGGAGATGGCGATCGGGGTCCTCCTCGCCAACGGGTATGCGGTCGCGATGACCGACTACGAGGGCCTCGGGACACCGGGCGATCACCCGTACCTGAACCGCCGCTCCCTGGGCACCTCGATGATCGACATGGCCCGCGTCGCCCGGAACCCGAGGTTCGGGGTCAGCGCGACGGCGCCGGTCGCCTTCTGGGGCTACTCCGAGGGCGGTTTCGCCGCCGGGTCCGCGGCCGAGCTGGCCGCGTCCTACGCGCCGGAGCTGCCGGTCTTCGCCGCATTCGCCGGAGCCCCGGCACCCGATCTCGCCGATCTGGCCAGGCTCGGTGACGGCAGCCTGCTCGGCGGCGGCGTCGGATGGGTCGTCAACGGGTTCATCGCCGCCTACCCGCAGCACCGTGACGCGTTCCTCTCGGTGTTCAACCAGCTCGGTCGCAGCGTGCTGCGAGATGTCAACTCCTACTGCGTCTTCGACGTGATGCGCATGCTGCCGTTCGTGCCGACCACCTTCTACACGAAGGACGGTCGTCCCATCCGCGCCTACCTGGACAAGGAACCGTTCCGGACTGCGGTCGACGAGCAGCGGTTGGGTCGCGTCGCACCGAAGATGCCCGTCCTGGTGTCGCAGAACCGGGGCGACGACGTCGTCGACCCGCTCGGCACCGACCGCATGGTCCGCTCCTGGCGGGCGAAGGGAGCCGACGTCACGGTGGAGACCCAGCACCTCCCGCTGTTCCTGCCCGGCACCTTCTTCGGGCACGGCATCGGGATGGTCGGAGAACTCCGGGCGTTGTCCTGGCTGAACGAGAAGGCAGCCGCTCTCGGGCGGTGAACCCGCCGGCTCGCGCGGACGACCGCGCGAGCCGGTCACTCGCGAACCAGCCCGCACGACCCCGCAGGGTGCCTATAGTCGCCTCGTCGGTTGACGCCTCGGATCGGAGGATGATGGACGTTCAGGAGATCGCGGACAGGTTCGAGATCGCCGATGTGCTCTACCGCTACTCCCGTGCGGTCGACACGAAGGACTGGGATCTGTGGCGCTCGGTGTTCACCGAGGACGCGGTGGTGGACTACTCCTCCGCCCCGTTCGGCAAGGCGGGTGGCCGCGACGAGATCGCGGCGTGGCTCGAGGAGAGTTTCGCGTTCGTCACCGTCAGTCAGCATTTCATCACCAACATCGAGTACCGCTTCGACGGCGACCGGGCCGAGGTGCGTGCGATGTTCTACAACCCGATGCAGTTCGCCGGGATGACGGAGTTGAGCACCTGCGGCGGCAACTACCACCATTCGATGGTGCGGACCGAGACCGGCTGGAGGAGCAGGCGCCTGCTCGAGGAGAGCCTCTGGTTCGTCAATTCGCCGCTGCAGGCGAACAGCGACTGACCCCCTGTCCCGTCGTCACCCGGTCGTGTCCCGCAGGCAACGATCCGGTGGCGATGCAAGCGACGAGCGACGAGCGATGTTTCACGCTCCCGGCGTCTGAGGTATCCACCCCATGACGTGAGGAGTTCTGTGGACGACACCCGAACCTGCCTGGTCACCGGCGCCACCGGTTATGTCGGCGGCCGCTTGGTGCCCCGATTGCTCGACCGCGGCCACCGCGTACGCGCCCTGGCCCGCACCCCGTCGAAGCTCTCCGCGGCGCCGTGGACCGACGATGCGAACGCCGAGGTCGTGAGAGGTGATCTGTCGGACCGGGATTCGCTCGTCGCCGCCTTCGAGGGCGTCGACGTGGTGTACCACCTGGTCCACTCGATGAGCACCGCAGGCGATTTCGCCGCCGAGGAGCGGCACTCTGCCGAGAACGTCGTCGACGCCGCCACGCGTTGCGGCGTGTCCCGCATCGTGTATCTCGGCGGGCTGCATCCGGAGGGCACCGAGCTCTCCGAACACCTCGCGTCGCGGGCCGAGGTCGGCGACATCCTGATCGATTCACCGGTCGAGACGGTCGCGCTGCAGGCCGGCACCCTGATCGGCTCGGGGTCGGCCTCGTTCGAGCTGATCCGCCACCTCACCGACCGTCTGCCCGCGATGACCACTCCGAGGTGGGTGAGCAACGAGATCCAGCCCATCGCCGTAGCGGACGCACTGCATTACCTGGTCGAGGCGGCGACCGCCGACGTACCGGGGTCGCGGACGTGGGACATCGGCGGCCCGGACATGCTCGAGTACGGCGACATGATGCAGATCTACGCCGAGGAGGCGGGTCTGCGGCGCCGGGTCATGGTGGTACTCCCCTTCCTGACCCCGTCGGTCGCGAGCCGGTGGGTTCGTCTGGTGACCCCGATCCGCGGCAACGTCGCCCGCCCACTGATCGAATCGCTCGAGTGCGACGCGGTCTGCCGCAACCGCGACGTCGACGAGATCATCCCGCCGCCGCCGGGCGGGCCGACGCCGTATCGCGAGGCGATCCGCGCGACGCTGCAGCGGATCGAATCCGGTGCGGCCCGCGCGAGCTGGAGCGACGTGACCGCACATCGGCCGGCAGCCGAGCCGATCCCGTCCGACCCCGAGTGGGCGGGTGAGACGGTGTTCGAGGAGACCTCGACCACGATCGAGGCCGGCACGGTCGACGGCGTGTGGAAAAGCCTTCGCGGCCAGGGTGTGCCGGTGGTCGAGAACGAGCCGGACCTGGTCCGGTTCCGGGCCCACGACGACGCGTTCGGTGTCGGCTTCGTCGACCATCGACTGCGCACTCTCGGCCCCGGGCGCCTCGAGGTGTCCACGACCACCCGCTTCTTCCCGCGCGGTCTGGCCGGACTCGCGTATTGGCAGCTCGGCCGGCCGCTCCGCGCCGTCGGGGTGCCGGCGGCGAACCCGTTCCGCTGACACGTCGCCGGCCCTGCGGCCGACGCATCGAAGCACGGGTTAAGGTCAGCACACCCGCCGCACCGGTGGGTGCCGCCCCGCCGCGCTCGCACGCCGGTCGGGGTGGGCGGGAGACGAGCAGAAGGTGAGCGGTGTCGCTGTCGGGACGTATCGACGACTTCCAACGTCGCCACCCGGCGACCGGCTACCCGCTCGCGGTGATCTACAAGTTCTTCGACGACCAGGGCGCGTACCTGGCCGCGATGTGCACCTATTACGCGTTCATCTCGCTGTTCCCGCTGCTGTTGCTGTTCTCGACGATCCTGGGCATCGTGCTCGCCGACAATCCGGCGCTGCAGGAGCGGATCCTCGACTCGGCGATGAGCCAGATCCCGGTCATCGGCGCGGAGCTCGGCGAGCCGGAGAAACTCGGGGGCGGTGTCCCGACGCTGATCATCGGCGGACTGATCGCGCTCTACGGCGGGCTGGGCGTCGCGGTCGCGGTGCAGAACGCGATGAACGTCATCTGGGCGGTTCCCCGCAACGAACGGCCCGATCCGATCCTCGTCAGGCTGCGCGGCATGGTGCTGTTGTCGACCGTCGGCCTCGCGATCGTCGGGCTGACGGTGGTCAACGGCTTCGCCGCCGGCCTCGACCTGGGTGTCGCCAACCGCTGGTTCGCGATCCTCGGCTCGGTGATCCTGAACACCGGGGTGTTCACCATCGCCTTCCAGTTCGGACCAGCGCGCGACCTGTCGATCCGCGACGTGTTCCCGGGAGCCTTCGCCGCTGCTCTGTGCTGGCAGGCTATCCAGACGTTCGGCGCGGTCTACGTCGAGCGGGTCATCGCGAACGCGAGCGCGACCAACGGCGTGTTCGCGATCGTGCTCGGCCTGCTCGCATTTCTCTACGTCACGTCGATCGTGCTGATGTTCTGCCTCGAGGCCAACGTGGTGCGCGTCGACCACCTCTACCCCCGGTCGCTGCTGACGCCGTTCACCGACAACGTCATCCTCACCAAGGGTGACGAGCGCGCCTATTCGGCGCAGGCACGCGCGCAGCGGAACAAGGGCTTCCAGGAGATCGACGTCACCTTCGACAATCCCCGGGAGAACCCGGACCAGGCCTCCGGTGGTTCAGACTCGCAGGGCTCTCCCGACCGGGCCGCCGAGAACGCATCGGACTAGGGCTGACCGCGTCAGAGCCGCATCGAACCCGTCTCGCAGAACCGCTGGTGGAAGCTGAACGCCTCGCCGAGGATGTGCGGGGTGTGTCCGGCCCCGGGCAGCGATTCCGCGCGGGTGAAGTAGTCGTGCAGCATCGGCCGGTACTCCGGATGGGCGCACTTGTCGATGATCAGCCGGGCGCGGCGCCGCGGTGACAGGCCGCGGAGGTCTGCCAGCCCGTGCTCGGTGACCAGGACCTGAGAGTCGTGCTCGGTGTGGTCGACGTGCGGCGTCATCGGGACGATCGACGAGATCGCGCCGCCCTTGGCCGTCGACGGGCTCAGGAACATCGACACGTAGCCGTTGCGGGCGAAGTCGCCCGAGCCGCCGATGCCGTTCATGATCTTGGTGCCCATCACGTGCGTCGAGTTCACGTTGCCGTAGATGTCGGCCTCGAGCATGCCGTTCATCGCGATCACGCCGAGCCGCCGGACCACCTCGGGGTGGTTGCTGATCTCCTGCGGGCGCAACGTGATGTGGTTGCGGTAGAAGTCGATGTTGGCGTTGAGTTCCTCGATGCCGGCCTCGCTCAGCGCCAGTGCGGTCGACGACGCGTGCGCGACGGTCCCGTCCTTGATCAGCCGCAGCATGCTGTCCTGGATGACCTCGGAGTAGCAGGTCAGACCCTTGTACGAGCCGCGGTCGAGGCCGCCGAGGACGGCGTTGGCGACGTTGCCGATGCCGGCCTGCAGCGGAAGCAGGGTGTCCGCGGGCAGCCGGCCGTTGCGGACCTCGTAGTCGAAGAAGTCGAGGACGTGACCGGCGATCGCCTCGCTGACCTCGTCGGGCGGGGTCAACGCGCTGGCCTGGTCGCGATGGTTGGTCTCGACGACGGCGACGACCTTGTCCGGGTCGACGCGGAACGTCGGCTGACCGATGCGGTCCTGCACCCGGGTCAGCGGGATCGGCTTGCGGTTCGGCGGCAGCGCGGTCCCGTAGTAGACGTCGTGCATGCCCTCGACGCCCTCGGGCACCCATGAGTTGACCTCGAGGATGACCTTCTTGGCGACGTCGAGCCAGGTCTTGTTGTTGCCGATCGACGCGGACGGGACCAGCTCCCCCATCTCGGTGACCCCCGACACCTCGACGACGGCGACGTCGACCGTTCCGTAGTAACCCGTCCACACCTGCTGGGCGACGTGCGACAGATGGATGTCCACGTAGTCCATGCGGCCTTCGTTGATCTTCTTCCGGGCGGTCGCCTCGGACTGATATGGCATCCGCAGGCCGATGCCGTCGATCTCGGCGAGCGCACGCTCGGTGTCCGGAGATACCGACGCTCCCGTGAGCAGGTTGATGGTGAAGTTGGCGCCCGTGCCCCGTACCTGACGGATGCGGTCGGCGAGGGCGGGGATGATCACCTTCGGCGTACCAGCGCTCGCGAAACCGCTGATCGCGACGGTGTCGTTGGACTGGATGAACTTCACTGCGTCGGCGGCCGACATCACCTTCGACGCGTACGCGGCACTACGGATTCGTCCCGACGAGGCGGAACTGCGAACTGTGGGGGGCACCCGCTCAGGATAGGGCCCCGCCTCGATGATCAAAATCACGGATAACCGAGACATGTCTCGCTCGGCATGGTATAGGGCGGCGCGTGAGCTGGTCGATCGACCGACTTGTCGGATTTCGGCGGCCGGGTATCAGTGCACGGCGCCGAGCTCGACGAGTAGCACGCCGATCGCGATGACCGCGATCCCGGCGATCATCCGCCGCGTCAGTCGCTCGTCGAACAGGTAGTGCGCTGCGACCGCGGTCGCAGCGACCCCGGTGGCGGCCCAGATCCCGTAAGCGACGCCGAGCGGCAGGCCCAACCGGAGTCCGATCGTCAGCGCCGCGAAGGCCATGGCATATCCGACGGCGACCAGGGCGTAGAAGCTGCTGCGGCCATTCGTCGCCACCCGAAGGGCGAGCGTCGCGCTGACCTCGGACACGATCGCGAGGGCGAGGAACAGGTAACCCATCGTCACGTCGTCTCGTCGATGTCGACGGCAGCGTGTGTGCTCGATCCGGACTCGACCAGCAGCACGCCGACCATGATGCACACGATGCCGATGCCCATCAGCGGCGTGAAGGCCTCGCCGAAGATCACCGATGACAGGACGGCGGTGAGCGCCACCCCGGCCGCGGCCCAGACCCCGTAGGCGACACCGACCTTCATCCCCTGCCGCAGGACTGCGGACAGGAGGACGAAGGCGACGACGTACCCGAGGACCACCACGGCGTAGAGCGCCGGATGCGACTGCGATCCCTTCAGTGAGAGCGTCGCCGCGACCTCGGACGCGATGGCGCCGATCAGCAGGATCCAGGGCATCCGGACTTCCTTCGCGCGGTGTGGGATGACGACGGGTGGTGGCGAGAATCTACCCGAACGCGACATGGCCCCGCAGCTTCCCGCCGCGGGTCCATGTTCTCGGGGTGGATCAGGCGTCGACGGTCGTCCGGTTCGCGGCCGTATCCGCTGCCGGCCAGCCGATCGTCCGGCCCAGGACCGCGTCGACGCTGATGAGGCCGGCGCCCACGACCGCGAGGAGCAGCGAGCCGGCGCCCAGCGTCAGGACGAACTCGTATCCGCCGTCGGATGCCCAGAGTCCGTTGTCGATGTGCGGGGCGGCCGCTGAACGCGAGCGTCACGACCGTCTCGGTGCGTGCGGGATCGGCGAGCGCATCGGCATGGGCCGGTTTGGTGCCGGCCTCGTGGGTGCGCAGCAGGACCGTGCCCACCTGGACGGCCGTCGCACCCGACGCCCGCACGTGGTCGGCGCGGTCTCGCGTCGAGATGCCTCCCGCGGCGACCAGCGGCAGGTCGAGTCGGCCGCGAACCGCGCGGAGGAGATCGTCGAGCGGTTGCGACGGCGGGATCGCGCGCCGGTCGAACACCGAGCGGTGCCCGCCCGCATCGGGCCCCTGCACGCAGAGCCAGTCCGCGCCGGCCTCCGCGGCGAGCACCGCGTCGTCGACGCCGGTCACGGTGACCCCGACACTGCATCCGTGGCGGTGCAGCTCGGCGACGGCGGGCGCGGGCGGACATCCGAAGGCGAACGACACCACCGGGATCCGCTCGTCGCACATGAGCGCGATCTTGGCATCGAAGTGATCGTCGTCGTCACCGAGTTCGTCGACGGCGGGCAGGTTGACGTCGAGTGCGGCCGCGTACCCCAGAAGCCGCTCGCGGTAGCGTGCCACCGCCGCCCGATCCACCGGATCGGTTTCGGGGACGAAGATGTTGACGCCGAACAGCTCGGTTCCGGCGGCGCGGACCGCCGCGATGTCGGAGGCCAGCTTCTCCGGGGTCAGATAGCCGGCGGCGAGCTGACCCAGGCCCCCGGCCCCGCTCGCTGCGGACACCAGTGCCGGCGTGGTGGGGCCGCCCGCCATCGGCGCGGCGACCACCGGCACGTCGAGGTCTCGGGGATCGAACATCGCCGGCTCCGAGACGGTCACCGCGGCTCGCGGGCCACCGTCGCCCGCGACAGCCGGCTCTCGGCGACCGAGTCCATCTCCTCGAGTTCGAGGCCCTTGGTCTCCTCGACCTTCTTCCACACGTACACGAACGACGCGGCGGCGCAGAAGGCGAAGAAGCCGTAGATGATCCCGAGTCCCACCAGTTCGGTCATCTGCGGGAACAGCATCGAGATGGTGAAGTTGGCGATCCAGTTGGCCGCGGTGCAGACGCCGAGGGCGACACCGCGAATCCTGTTCGGGAACATCTCGCCGAGCATCACCCACATCACCGGGCCCCACGTCGCGGCGAACGCCACGACGAACAGGTTGGCGCCGATGAGTGCGACCACGCCCCACGATTCGGGCAACGTGACGTCGTCTCCCTCGCCGATCTGCTGGGTGAACGCGATGCAGGCCATCAGCAGTCCGATGAACATCCCGACGGAACCGGCCAGCAGCAGCTTGCGACGTCCGACGCGGTCCACGAACAGGATCGCCACGAACGTCATGCCGACGTTGATGACGGCGGTGATGACCGACGTCCGGAACGAGTCGCTCTCGGAGAAGCCGACGGACTGCCACAGCGTCGTCGAGTAGTAGAAGATCGCGTTGATGCCGACGAACTGTTGGAAGACCGCGATCCAGATGCCCACCCACACCAGCGGGTGAAGGCCGAACGAGGGGCCGGTGATGTCCTTGATCGACGTCTTGGCCTCGCGTTTGACGGTCAGCTTGATCTCTTTGACACGGTCGAGCGGGTTGGCCTCGCCGGTGACCGTCTGCAGGATGCGCGCCGCCTCCTCGTCGCGGTTGCGGCCCACCAGGTATCGGGGCGACTCCGGGATCATCAGCGCGAGAAGGCCGTAGACCAGTGCCGGCACGACACCGACGAGGAACATCCACCGCCAGGCCTCGAGACCCCACCAGAGGTCCGCCGACGCGCTGCCCGCGGAGTCGGCGAGGATCGCATCGGACAGGAGGGCGGCGAAGATGCCCGTCGTGATCGCGAGCTGCTGCATCGACGCGAGCGCTCCGCGATACCGGGCCGGGGCGATCTCGGAGATGTAGGCCGGTGCGATCACCGAGGCGATGCCGATGCCGATGCCGCCGAGGACGCGCCACAGCAGCAGGTCCGGGATCGTCTGGGTGAAGCCGGTGCCGATCGAGGAGATGATGAACAGGGCCGAACCGAGCAGCATCACGCGCTTGCGGCCCCAGACGTCGGCGAGCCGACCGGCGAACCAGGCGCCGAGCGCGCAACCGAGAAGGGCGATCGCGACGGCGAAGCCCGTCATGAGTTTGCCGAGCCCGAAGCTGTTCTCGATGGAGTCGACCGCGCCGTTGACCACCGAGCTGTCGAAGCCGAACAGGAAGCCGCCCACCGCGGCGGCGACCGTGACGCCGATGACCTTCGCGGTGTGCTGTTCGGCGACCTCGCGCTCCTGGGCGTCGGTCATCGCATGACCCCGATCGCCGTGTGGTCGCAGCAGGGAACGTGGGGCATGTCCGTGACCTCGCTGTCCGGTTGCTTCCGTCGACGCCGACGGCTGTCGCGCCCAATTGTACTCGCGGGGTGACGGCGGGCGGGCGAGGTATGGGAACACCTCGATCTCGATCGGGTGTACCTGCAGGTCAGGTCTGTTCGGAGACGAGAGGCCCGGTGGCGATGAGCGGTCCGTCGGCCATGATCTCGCCCAACGGGAGCGGGCGGCCGTAGTGGAAGCCCTGCCCGTAGTCGCATCCCACCTCGGCGATGATCCCCGCCTGCTCGGCGGTTTCGATGCCCTCGGCGACGACGCGGACGCCGACCGAGTGCGCCACGCCGACGATCCCGGACAGGATCCTGCGGGCATTGGGTCCCTCCCGGAGAGCGTCGACGAAGCCCTTCGCGGTCTTCATGATCTCCACCGGCATCCGGTACAGCTCGCTGAGTGTGGAAGCGCCCGTGCCGAAGTCGTCGAGTGAGATCCGGACGCCCAGCGCGCGGATGCCTGCGAGCAGGTCGAGCAGATCCCGGTCGATCGGTGCGATCGCGCTCTCGGTGATCTCCAGGCACAACGACTCGGCGGGTCGCGGTCCGCGCGTGACCACCCGGCGGAGGCGGTCGAGGAAGTCGCCGTGGTCGAGCTCTCGACGGGAGACGTTGACGCTCAGCATGACCGGGCGCAGCTCGGCGATCGCGCCGACCTCCGCCGATGCCGTCTCCAGCACGTGGGCGCCCAGCGCGTCGATCAGCGTGGATCGTTCTGCGAGAGGGATGAACTCGGTCGGCGAGATCGGGCCGAGCTCCGGGTGGTTCCACCGCAGGAGGGCCTCGAGGGCGACGAGGGCGCCGGAAGCCGTCGACACGATGGGTTGGTAATGGATCTCGAGTTGCCCGGTGTCCGAGTCGAGGGCCCGACGCAACTCTTCCTCGATCCGCTGTCTGCGCTGTAGTTGCTCCCGGTGCTGAACGCGGAAGTGCACGTACGGAACCCGCGACGCCTTGCGTGCCTCGCCGAGAGCGATGTCGGCGTCGCGCAGCAGATCGGTCGGGGTGGCGGTGTCGCCCTTGTCGAGGGTCGCGACCCCGATGCTGGCGCGGATCGTCAGCGGTTGCGCCCGGATGCTCACCGGCACAGGCTGATCGATCGCGGTACGCACGGCGTCGATCTGCCGGTCGATGTCGGATGCGGAATCCTCCGTCGAATGTTTGGCCACCAGCACGAATTCGTCACCGCCGATCCTTCCCACCGCACCCGACTCGGGTGTCACCGCGGCCAGTCGCCGGGCGACGGTGTGCAGCACCTCGTCGCCCACCGCATGGCCGAGGGAGTCGTTGACGAGTTGGAAGCTGTCGAGGTCGATGTAATAGATCGTCACGCACGCCGGGTCGCCGTCGGCGCTGAGCTCGGCGATCTGCGCGTCGAGGCGATCGAGGATGCCCGCCCGGTTGTACAGCTGCGTGAGCGGATCGTGGACCGCATCCCAGGCCAGGCGTGTTCGCTCCCGGTACCGCTCGGTGACGTCGACGAAGGACACCACCGCAATCGGGTGGGCGTCGGCATCCTCGATGAGACGGCAACTGCACGACAGCCATCGCCGGCCGGCCTGCGTGGTGATCTCGGCCGTCGCATCGGTGACCGCGGAGCGGCTCTCCAGGCACTGGGTGACCGGGGAGTCCCCGTCGACGAACCGCAACGGCAGATCGGCGATCGATTCGCCGGGCGCACACCGCGGCCCGAACATCGTCTCGGCGGCCGGGTTCGCGAGCTCGATCCCGCCGTCCTCGCCGACCACGAGCACGGGTTGGATCAGGTCGCCGAGGAGAGTCCTCAGCCGGTCGAGCAATGGTGCCGGCGCCGGCTCGGCGGCGGCGGATCTGATGGCCTTGCGCGAGATGACGTCGCGCAGGATCACCAGATAGGCGGGTTCGTCGAGCCACAGGGTCCGCACCGACGTGACCTCCATCGGCCTGGGCACGCCGGCGGCGTCGAGCATCGTCATCTCCTCGGGCGATGTCGTCGCACCGGTCTCGTCGCCGATGCCGACGAGGCGCTCGATCATCCGGGGGATCTCGTCGGGGTGGACGAAATCGGTGATGGGATGGCCCAACAACTCGTGTGGGGAACTGACGCGCGCGAAGTCGAGCGCCGCGGAGTTGACGTAGACGATCTTCCCGTCCTGATGGACGGCCATGGCATCGGGACTCAGATCGAGGAGCAGACGGTACCGCTCGGCCACCGCCGCGTCTCCGGCAGGAGGCACGGACGTGACGTCTCTCTCGACGACCTCACGCCCGTCGCCCCCGCGTGTCGAATCCGGCACCGATTCCATCCCTCCCCCGCCCCGTGCGTCGGGTGTCCATGTTCCCTCACGCGACGCGGGTGACGGCGACGAAACGCCTTCGCGGCCGAATTTCGACGCAAACACCACATCCGTCGGCCCGATTCCGCCGCTGCGTCGCACATTCGGGGGAACAATCGGCACAAATCACTCGGTTCACTGCACCGATGCACGTCCCGACCTCACAATTCGAGATATGACCACTGAGCGCGACAACTCGGCCGGTTCGTCGAACGCGGACACCACGCGGGGCTCGAAAGCGCGTCACGCGTTGAGCCAGTTCCTGAACTCCCCCTTCGCGGGCATGTCGCCGTGGATCCTCATGGCTCTGCTCACCGGGCCCGGGCGCTTCGAGGAAGCCGCCGCATCGGCTTTCGCGCTGTCGCTCCTGCTGGTTATCGGCACGCACAAGCGCGGCACGAGCATCAAACTCCTCGAGGTCTTCGACGTCGTCTACTTCGGCGTCATGGCGCTGCTCGCCCTCTTCGCGTCGCAAGGCGTCATCGAGTGGCTGGAGAAGTGGGGCGGCGAGATGACCAACATAGCCCTCGTCGCATTCGCCCTCGGCTCCATCCTCATCCGCCAGCCGTTCACCCTGCAGTACGCCAAGGAGGACACCCCCGAGGAGTTCTGGGACAGTCCCCTGTTCCTGCGGATCAATTACGTCATCACGTGGGCCTGGGTCATCGGCTTCGGCGTCGGCGCGGTGTCGGGGGCCTACGGCGATGCCGTGCTCGACGATGCGAACAACTTCTGGACCGGCTGGATCATCCAGATCGGCGGCCTGATCTTCGCGATCTCGTTCACCGAGTTCTACCCGGACTACGCCTCCTACCGCGCGGCGGTGCGCGGGGGCTGGCTGTCCGACGACGACAAGCCGACTTCCGTTCTGCACGTGTTCGATTGGGTGCCGATGTACGTCCTCGCGATCGGCATCGCGGGACTGGTCACCGACTCGTTGAACACGACGGCGGGGATCGTGCTGATCGTCGTCGGGATCGTCGCGATCAACATCTACCGCAAAGTCACTGCCGCGATGGACCAACGCCTCGCGCAGACGGCGCCGCCCCGGCCGTCGAGCCCTCCCCCGCCCCCGGACTCGGCGTCGAACTGAGCGCCGTCCGGTCGGTAAGGTCGGTGACATGAATCTCGACGGGGTAGGAATCTGGAGTTCGCCACTACGTTACGGAGACGCCGGGGAGGCCGCGGAGGCCGCCGCAGAGCTCGACGAGCTCGGTTTCACCGCACTCTGGATCCCCGACGTCGGCGGTCCGGTGCTCGATTCCGTGCGCAACCTGCTCGGCGCCACCAAGCAGGCGATCGTCGCCACCGGCATCCTCAACATGTGGATGCACGAACCGGCCGACGTCGCCGCGGCGCACGCGGAGTTCACCGGCGAGTACGGACCCCGGTTCCTTCTCGGCCTCGGCATCAGCCATGCGCCGCTGATCGACCAGAAGGGCCCGGGCACATACAAGAAGCCGCTGGCGACCACGCGCGCATTCCTCGACGGTCTCGACGCCGCACCCACACCCGTGCCGGCCGACAGCCGGGTGCTGGCGGCGCTGGGACCCAAGATGCTGCAGCTCGCGGCCGACCGCACCAGGGGCGCCCACCCGTACCTGGTGACGCCGGACCACACGGCGACCGCGCGCGAGACCCTCGGCGCCGGACCGCTCCTCGCTCCCGAGCAGACCGCGATCTTCGCCTCCGACCGTGAGGAGGCGAGGGCGATCGGCGTCAAGTGGCTGACGGGTTATCTCGCGATGCCCAACTACGCCAACAACCTCCGGCGCCTCGGATTCACCGACGACGACCTGAGCTCGGTGAGCGACCGCCTCTTCGACGCCCTCATCGCCTGGGGCGACGAGCAGGCGATCCTCTCGCGCATCGACGAACACCGTTCGGCCGGTGCCGATCACGTGTGCGTGCAGGTCCTGCAGGCGGACTTCAAGGGCTTCCCGCGCGAGCAGTGGCGTCGCCTCGCCGCAGCACTCGGCCAGAACTGAGTCACCCGACCGATCGCATTGCGCTCGAGCTCGCCAACCGGGCGCAAGCGCAACGCGTTCGTCGTGTCAGGGGATGTCGCGGCGTCGGAAACCGGTGACCTCGACGGCGGGCACCGCGACCGCGACCAGCCCGACCCACACCAGTCCCCCGGTTCCCGCCACAGGCAGGAGGTGGTCACCGCGTTTCCGCAGGCCGAGGCCGCCTCCAGGTATCCGGGGCGGCGGACTGCGGTGCCAGATCTCCCGACGCCCGTACACTCGGTCCACATGGCGATCGTCAACAGAGGGTTCGTGGGCCGTCGTGACCGCGAGTCCAGGCGGCTGCCGCCCGGGCAGTACACGACCCTGGACTTCCCGGTCCTCTCGGCGGAGCCGACGCCGTCGATCCCGCTCGAGAAGTGGTCGCTGGCGGTCCAGTCCGCGGACCATCGCGCGAAGACGTTGTCCTGGGCGGAGTTCCGGGCACTGCCCCACGACGACGTGACCACCGACATCCACTGCGTGACCCGGTGGTCCAAGTTCGGCACGCGGTGGCGCGGGGTCTCGTTCGACACCCTGTTGTCGGTGCTGCCCTTCGAGCCGGCGCCGTACGTGATGGCGCACTGTCACGGCGGCTACACCACCAACGTCCCGCTCGCCGATCTCGTCGGTGGGCGCGGATGGATCGCCGACACCTACGACGGGGAGCCGCTCGCCCCCGAACACGGCGGGCCGGCACGGCTCCTCGTGCCCCATCTGTACTTCTGGAAGAGCGCGAAATGGGTGCGGCGCCTTCGCTTCATGACCGAGGACACCCCGGGATTCTGGGAGGAACGCGGGTACCACATGTACGGCGATCCCTGGCGCGAGCAGCGGTACTCGTGACCGACTGGCTGCTCACGACGGTGACCGCGGTCGCCGACATCACCCCGTCCGCTCGCACCCTCCGGCTCCGGCTGGACACCGACCTCCACGTTCTGCCGGGGCAGCACATCGACATCAGGCTCACCGCGGAGGACGGCTATTCGACGGCCCGGACCTATTCGGTGTCGGACACGCGGGAGCCAAGGAGCATCGAGGTCACCGTCGAGCGCGTTGACGACGGCGAGGTGTCGCCCTACCTGTGCGATGTGGTGGAGGTCGGGGATCCGCTGGAGATCAGCGGACCGCACGGATGGTGGTTCACCTGGGCGTCCGGAGATGACCGTCCGGTCCAGCTGATCGGCGGCGGATCGGGTGTGGCGCCGCTGATGTCGATGATCCGCGCGCGCGAGGTCGAGGCCCCGCAGACGCCGTTCTCCCTGGTGTACTCGGTTCGCACGCCCGACGACGTGTACTACCGCGACGAGCTGAGGCTTCTCACCGAGCATCGCCGGATGGACGTGCACGTGGTGCACAGCCGTGTCGCGCCCGCGGGCTCGCCACGGCCGGCGGGCCGGCTCGATGCGGCCGAACTCGCCAGACTGACACTCCCTCCGTCGTCGGAGCCCACCGTGTACATCTGCGGTCCCAACGGGTTCGTGGAGGCGTGTGCGGCCTGGATGGTCGAGGCCGGCCACCAGCAGAACCGAATCCGCCGGGAGCGCTTCGGGGACTGACGTAGCGTTGCCGTCATGACTTCCGCGTTCGATTTCACCGCCACCGACATCGACGGCAATCCGGTCTCACTCTCGGATTTCCGCGGCGATCCCCTCCTCATCGTGAACACCGCGTCGAAGTGCGGCTTCACCCCGCAATATGAGGGTCTCGAGGCGCTGCACCGCAAGTACTCCGTCCGCGGTCTCCATGTCCTGGGCTTCCCGTGCGACCAGTTCGCCCACCAGGAACCCGGCGACGCGGAGGAGATCAAGAACTTCTGCTCCCTCACCTACGACGTCACCTTTCCGATGTTCGCCAAGGTCGAGGTGAACGGCTCGAATGCCCACCCGCTGTTCGAGTGGCTGCGCGCCCAGAAGTCGGGGATCCTCGGCGGCCGGATCAAATGGAACTTCACCAAGTTCCTGGTGGACCGCGACGGCCAGGTCGTCGGGCGGTTCGCTCCCGCGACCAAGCCCGAGAAACTGACCGGGGCCATCGAGCAGGTGCTGTGACGGATCCGGGCGACACTCCGGCGTGACGCCCGGAAACCGGCGACACAGCTGAAGGGTCGCGAATGGCGCCTACACTCGGGCGCATGAGCAACGAGCAGTTCTCGGCACCCCAGTCGGAACCGGGCGGGCCCACGCCTCCGATGCCGCACACCGATCCGGCGCAGCCGTCGTCGACCCTTCCGGGGTCGACGCCTGCCGGGGGCGCTGTCACCGACACCCCACCCAAGCCGACGGCCGGCGAGCGCGCGAACGCTCTCGTCAAGAAGGTCGTCATCGGCCTCGTCATCGCCGCGTTGCTGGTGGTCACCTACTTCATCCTGGAGGCCTTCCTGCCGCGGTGGTGGGCCGGACAGATCGGGCGGCGCGTCAACGGCTCCATGGCGAGCGGGGTGTGGACCGGCCTGGTCATCGGTTTCGTCTGCACGTTCCTGCCGCTGCTCTTCTTCACCCTCTCGTTCCTGAACCGCAGTCGGCTGAGGAACATCCCGACGATTGCCTTTGCCGTGCTGGGCGTTCTCGCCGCGATTCCGAACCTCCTGACGCTGGCCGTCGTCGCCGGCGGCGGCAACGGTGCGCACGCGGGCGAACGCATCTTCGACGTCGAGGCCCCAGGATTCCGGGCGGCCTCGTTGTGGGGTGTGATCGTCGGCGTCATCGTGTTCGCCCTCGTCGGCTACTTCATCTGGCGCTATCGACGCCAGGGACGTCAGCTCGCGGCCGCCAAGAAACCCAAGAAGTAGCGGCCGTCAGGCCGCTGCAATGCCAAGTGCGATTTCGGACTCGGCCGGCGCTTCAGTTCGGGTAGGCGTGGTCGAGTAGCGCTGCATACAGCGCGAGTTCGGCCGGGGTGATGCGTTCTGAAGGTCGGTGTAGCGGAGCGGAGCGAATATCAGGGCTCATCCACAACGTCGCATCGAGGTGGAACGTCGAAAGTCGCTGTGCACCGGCGGGTTCGATCGAGGTCGTGCGACTCCTTGCCGCCGGGCGGGCTCACAACGAGGCCGGTCGCGACCTCCCATACGGAGATCGCGACCGGCTGACGATCAGGCGCGTCAGTGCAGGCCCGCGTCCTTGCTGCCGAAGCGCTCGCGCAACTTGGGTTTGACGACCTTGCCGCCGGCGTTGCGGGGAAGTTCGTCGATGATGACCAGGTCCTTCGGATGCTTGAACCGCGCGAGGTTCTCGTTGAGGTACGGCTCGAGCTCCTCGAGTCTCAGGTCTTCGACGCCTTCGGCCAGCACCACGACGGCGACCGGCACCTCGCCCCACTTCTCGTGGGCGCGGCCGATGATCGCCGCCTCGGCGATCTTGGGATGGCCGTACAGGACGTTCTCGACTTCGGCGCAGTAGATGTTCTCGCCGCCGGAGATGATCATGTCCTTGGCGCGGTCGACGACGTAGAGGAAGCCCTCCTCGTCCTGCCGGACCAGGTCGCCGGAGTGGAACCAGCCGCCGCGGAACGCCTCTGCGGTCTCCTCGGGCTTGTTCCAGTAGCCCTTCATCAGGTTGGGGCCACGGTAGACGATCTCCCCCACCTCGCCGGGTTTGACGTCGTTCATCAGCGGATCGACGATGCGCGCGGTCACCGCCGGCACGACCTTGCCGATCGATCCCTGCTTTCGCAGGGCGTCCTTGCCCTCGAGGATGCACGTCACCGGTGACATCTCCGTCTGTCCGAATGCGGTCATGTTGGCCGCCTCGGGGAAGGCTTCGCTCATCGCGTTGAGCACCGTGTCCGACGCCGGCGCCGCGCCCCAGCTGATGTTGCGGAGACGGAGCTTGCGGGGGCGTGCCTTCTGGGCGGCGCAGACCGCCTGCCATTGCGCGGGGACCATGAACACCGATGTGGTGCCCTCCCGTTCGAGCGTGTCGAGCATCTCGTCCGGGTCGAACGCCCCGAGCGGGTGGATGACCGCCCGGATTCCGCGATAGAAGACAGGTGCGAACGCCGCGAGTCCCGCGATGTGGAAGATCGGCGGGACCACCGAGGAGACGTCGTCGGAGTCCGCGGCGGCGGTGGTGGCCATGGTGGTGACCGCCTGCGCCTGGAAGTTCAGATGGGTCAGCATGGCGCCCTTGGGCTTTCCGGTGGTGCCCGAGGTGTACATGATGGCCGCGACGGTGTCCTCCGGGACATCGACCAGCGGCAGGTCCGCGTCGCCCGGTGCCAGCAGGCTCTCGTACTCCAGGTGGTTCGGGTTGTCGCTGCCGTCGACGACGATCAACGTCTCCAGCGCGCCGGTGGACGCGGCCACCGCGTCGGCGAGCGGCGCGAGCAGTTTCTCGGTGACGATCACCTTGGCCCCGCTGTCGGAGACCAGGTAGGCGACCTCCGCCGGGCTCATGCGGATGTTCACTGGGACGGGGATCGCCCCGATCTGCGTCGCTCCGAGGACTGCCTCGATGTATTCGGTGCGGTTGAGCAGCGCCATCAGGACGCGGTCACCGAACTGGACACCCAGCCGGTGCAGTGCGGCGCCGAAGGCGCGCGCCCGGTCGTCGAGCTGCTTCCAGGTGGTGTGCTGATCCCGGTAGGTGATGGCCACCTTGTCCGGCGTCATGAACGCGTGGCGGTGAACCTGGTTGTTCCAGTGATTACGGCGCGAGCGGTACGGCTCGGCGGTCAGATCGGTGGCGGCTTCGGTGCTGGCGGTCATCAGCGGCTCCCGTGTCAGACGTGCGTGATCGACTTCGATGTTGTCTGGATCACACCCTACGCAGACGAGCCTGGAGGCCACCGTGAATTCAGGGCAATTCGGAAACCGGATGTCTCAGATCCGGTCGGCGAACGCGACTGCGGGTCTCAGTGACGGGCGAGGCGGTCGGCTCGGACCGCTGCATCCGGCCACATCGGCGGGCACGGGGTTCCGGGGGTCGTGGCGAGCTCGAAGTGCCACCACTCGTTCATGAAGGTGCGGCACAGCCCCCAGCGGTTGCCGTTCGCCTCCAGCCAGGACGCGCCCTCGCGCGGGCCGACGTCGACGGCGTCGCCACGGACGTGCGGGGACTCTTCTGCGGGCAGGACCCAGCGTCTGGCGGCCTCCGGACTGCCGTAGGCGGCGATGGCATCACGCCAGAGTTGTCGCTGCTGCGCGTCGGACCGCTTCCCCGAGGTGATCCACAACGGAACACCCTGCGCCCGGGCCTCGTTCGACGCGAGGGTGTAGGACACGGCCAGGGCGGGATCGAGGCCGGAGGTCGCGGGGGCCGGCTCCGTCGGGGCGCCGGCGGCGGCGCCTGTCGCGACCGTCGAGACCGACACGGCTGCCGCGACGGCGACACCACAGACCGCGGCGTTGCAGACCACGGTGCGCACCCGGGCAGACACGAACGACTTCACCGTTCCAGTAAACCGCATGAGGCTTTGAACCGTCCTCAGCCGGCCGTCGTCTTCTCCGCCGCGATCTGGATGAGGTTCCCGCACGTGTCGTCGAACACCGCGATCACCGCGGCTCCGACGTCGGTCGGCTCCTGGGTGAACTCGACGCCGCGGCCGCGCAGCCGCTCGCACTCGGCATAGACATCGTCGACTGCGAACTGCGCCAACGGGATTCCGTCGGCGACGAGGGCATCCCGGTAAGCCTTCGCCGCTGGATGTCCGGCCGGTTCGAGGAGCAGTTCGGGACCGTCCGGCGATTCCGGGGACACGACGGTCAGCCACCACGCCTGCTCCCCCAGCGGGATGTCATGGCGTTTCTCGAAGCCGAGGACGTTCGTGTAGAAGTCGAGCGCCTTGCGCTGGTCGTCGACGAAGACCGAGGTCAACGCGATTCTCATGGTCCGCCCCCTTCCGTGGTACCGACACCCGACGATACGAAACTCGTCCACCGGCGTCGGCAGAGGTCGCCGGACGACGCGGACCCGCGGAAGATGTCCGCGGGTCCGGCGACGAGGATCTCCTGACGGGCCGGGTCAACTCTGGGGAGTCGCCCCCACGCGTTCGTAGGCCTCGTAGACCTCCTTGATCTTCCCATCCCGGAAGCCGTTCAGCAGGCCCTTGACCATGCGGCGACGGGCCGCTGCGACCGGCTTCGGATACTGCCTGGTGTTCATCAGCTTCTGCGCCCATTGCGGGTGCAGGTCCTGGATCGCCCAGTCGACCAGCGTCATCACCGGACGCTGCCAGACCGGGTACCGCCACGGGGCCGTCGGATTCAGCAGTTCGACGGTCGGCATGGTCACGCCCAGGTACGGCAGTGAGTCGGCGAGGTAGTCGTCGACGCCCTTCTTGGTGGTCGGGACGTTCGCGCCGCCGAGCTCGCGCCCCATCCGCGCGTAGTCATGGAAGAACTCCTCCATGCGCTCGTCGCTCAACGGATTCGGGTGAAACCGTTTGTGCGCGGCCGCGATGGCTCAGGCCTGCGTGCAGTAGTCCCACGTCAGCAGATCGGGATCGCTGGCCTTGTACGGGTGTCCGTCCGGGCGAACGCCTTCGACGCGGTCGTGCATCGCCCGTACCGTGCGGGTGACGCGCTCGGCGACCGGGGTCGACGCCATGGCCACACCGAAGAAGAACGAGAGCGTGTGACCTGACCGGGACTGCATCGCCTTCTCGTCGAAACGCCCGGTGGGCACGCCGTTCACGCGTTCGATGGCCCGGGTGTGTTCGTAGGCCATCCATGCCATGTCGGGGTGCAGCGTCCCCATCATCGCGGCGGCGCCCATGGCGATCTGGATCGTCGGCAGGTGCTCGTGGATGTACCACGCATTCCATTCGCGTTTCGCCTAGACCGCGATCGGGTTTGCGTCCGACACGTTCGCACCGGTTCGGTAGACTCGACTTGTATTACTCAGCGTGACAACTGCGTATATCAGATGGCCGGACGGCCTCGCGACGATGCCGCTGACGATGATGACCGAGGAAGGTGCCCATGACAAAGCCTGTCAACCTGGCTCCCATGATGGTGCCCACGACGACATCGTCATCGGGTGCCATCCGCTCCCCCAAGACCGCCGAGCTCGTCGCCCGGACGCTCCGCCGCATGATCGTCGACGGCCAGCTCAAGGAAGGCGACTTCCTCCCGCACGAGGCCGAGCTGATGACCCATTTCCAGGTCAGCCGCCCCACCCTGCGTGAAGCGGTGCGCGTCCTGGAGTCCGAGCGACTGGTCGAGGTCCGTCGCGGATCACGCACCGGGGCGAGAATTCTGATCCCCGGCCCCGAGATCGTCGCGCGTCCCGCCGGTCTCCTGCTCGAGTTGTCGGGGACATCGCTGAAAGAGGTCATGCAGGCGCGTGAGGTGATCGAGCCGGCCGCGGCCGAGATGCTCGCCGAGACCGGCAACACCGAGGCCTTCGACGAGCTCCAGAAGATCATCGACGTCGATCTCGAGGAGGCCTACGAGAACGACACGCTCGCTCAGGCGTCGGTCGTGTTCCACCGCCGCATGATCGAGCTGTCCGGGAACTCCGCGATGGCGATGATCGCCGGCATGCTGCACGAGATCGCCGAGCGTCACATCGCCAGCACGATCAACGAGGGCCCGATGACGCGGGCGCAGTACAACAAGCTGATCCGCCCGTATCAGAAGCTCGTCGACCTGGTGCGCGCCGGCGACGGTCCCGGGGCGGCCGCGCACTGGCAGCGGCACATGAAGAACTCGAATCAGGCGTTGCTCGCCGGGCACGAGAACACCCGCGTGCGCGACGTCATGGACTGACCTCGACCCCGAGCCCGGCAAGCGTCTCCCGTAGCTCGCGCGGACCGGTGAACTCGATCGTCGTCATCCCCAGTGCTGCTGCGGGCGGCAGGTTCTCGGCGAAGTCGTCGATGTTGACCACTTCCGGTCCGGCGCAGTCCAGTCGACGCAACATTTCCCGGTAGATCTCCGGATCCAGTTGCGGGAACTCGCATCCGCGGTCGTTGAGCAGTTCGCGCCGGACGCCGGTCGTCCGACGGTTGATGCGCAGTCGCGTGAGCCGGCCGCCGAAGGCGGGCCCGGCGTTCTCGTCCACCGACCCATCCCGGTCGCCCTGGGGCTGCGCCCATTCGGCGAAGCGCTCTCGTACCGGCCGGAACTCGGCACCACGATCGTCCTCCTGCCTCGTGACGGCGGGCGACCGATCCGGCTCGAGTACGAGTCGCTGTTCACGTTCCATGTCGCCAATGCCTACGAGGACGGCCACGAGACGGTGGTCGACATCGTCGCCCACGACCCCAGCGGGGGATGGGCCACCTGGAACAACTACCTCTGCAACTTCCGCGAACAACGATCTGGTGCAGGCCGCGCTCCGATACGACGCGGCGTCGATGGTGCCGTGGGTCATCCGGCGCGAGGGCCACCCGACGCTGATCGACATCGTGACCGATCGGGCGCTGGCGTTCATCGAGGATTCGCCCGTCGCCGGGTATCTCGCGCCCAATCCGGCAGCCGCGGTCGAGTTCATGGTCGGTGCGGTGTGTGCCGAGTTGCTGTCGCCGGCACGGTTTCTGACCCACGCCGACATCGCCAACCGCATCACCGACGCGATCTACCGGCCCGGCCCGACCCCTTCGTAGAACCGACGGCTCAGACGCGGGCCGTGCCGAGGTAGGCAGCCTCGACGCGTCCAAGGTCCGTCGCCAGGGACGCCGCGGAGTCCTCCAGCACCACCTCGCCGTGGGCCAGGACGACGGCCCGGTCCGCCGTGTCGAGTGCGAGCCGCACATGCTGTTCGACCAGCACCACAGCCGTACGCTGCGCATCGGCGACATCACGCAGGACCGGCAGGATCGACTCGACGACGATCGGGGCCAGCCCCATGCTCAGTTCGTCGATGAGGAGCACCTTGGGGTTCTGCAGCAGCGCACGCGCGATGGCGAGCATCTGCTGTTCTCCGCCCGACAGGTCGCCGGCGGCCACCGAGAGGCGCTTGGTCAGCGACGGGAAGAGGTCGAGCACCCCGTCGACCGCCTCGGTGCGCGCCCTGCCGCGAAGGCGGGTGGCCAGGTGCAGGTGCTGCTTGGTGGTGAGGCGACGGAAGAGCGCACGGTCGTCGGGCACGAGGACCAACCCCGCCCGGACGGCCGCCCGGGCGTCACCGGACTTGAGGGACTGACCGGCGAGTGTCACGTCGCCGCCGAGTCTCGGCAGCAGTCCGGCCAGGGTGGTGAGCAGCGTCGTCTTGCCTGCGCCGTTCGGTCCCAGCAGGGCGAGGATCTCTCCCGGGTCGACGGTCAGGTC
Source organism: Gordonia paraffinivorans (assembly GCF_900683595.1). NCBI lineage: Bacteria > Bacillati > Actinomycetota > Actinomycetes > Mycobacteriales > Gordoniaceae > Gordonia > Gordonia paraffinivorans. The sequence goes on from NZ_CAACYD010000005.1 coordinate 222,923, forward strand.
GAGTCCGTGGACGCAGGGGGCGCCGCGGCTGTACCCGGCGTCCACGGAACGGCATTCGAGCACGGTCACGACATCTCCTCCAGCACCCCGGATGGGTCCGACGGTTCCTGCGGTCCGACCTTTGCCGAGGTCGGCGTCCCGAGGTAGGCGCCGACCACTGCCGGTGACGTGCGGACCTCCTCGGGCGTGCCGTCGGCGATGACGGCGCCGAGGTCGAGCACGATGACCCGATCGCACAGGCTGAGGACGAGGTCCATGTCGTGGTCGACGAGGACCATCGAGACGCCGTGTGCGCGTGCGGCTCTCAGCCGATCGCCGAGCCACCGGCTCTCGGTGCTGTCGAGGCCCGCCGCCGGTTCGTCGAGCAGCGCGACCCGGGGTTGCCCGGCCAGCACGCGGGCCACCGCGACCAACTGGCGCTGTCCCTGTGAGAGATCGGCGGCGGGCGTGTCCCGCAGGTGTTCGATCTCCAGCATGCGCAGCACGTTGTGCACGTTCTCGCCCGTCTCGCCGGGTGCGCGACGGGCGGCGATGGCGAGGTTCTCGGCCACCGACAACTCGCCGTAGAGCTCGATGTCCTGGAAGGTGCGCCCGAGCCCCGCGCGGCTGCGGCGGTGCGGCGCCAGGCCGTCGAGCGTCGTGCCGTCGAGATCGACGGTGCCCTCGGCCCGGGCGAACCCGCTGATGGCGTCGATGAGCGTGGTCTTGCCTGCGCCGTTGGGGCCGATGAGACCGACGATCTCGCCTTCCCGGACGTCGAAGCCGACATCGTGGACCGCGGTGACGGCGCCGTAGCGAACGGTCACGTTGCGGACCGAGAGGATCACCGGACCCTCTGCGGCATCGGCCTTCTCGAGAGACGTCGGTGGTGCGGGTTCGTGCGTCGGCGCCGCCGGCGACGGCGCGGTTCGTCGTCCCGGCAACCGCAGGGTGTGCAGATAACCGACCAGGCCGTCGGGGTTGGTGACCACGGTGACGACCAGCAGGATGCCGCTGACGAGCATGTAGTAGTCGCCGAACGACAGGTACTTGTCGACGAGGAAGTACATGAGGCCGCCAGGTGCGATGATGCCGGCGACGATCGCACCCGAGATCGACGTCACGCCCGCGACGTAGGTGACCGCGAAGAGTCCGATCGCCGCGAACACCGCATAGGTTCCCGCGGTGGCGAGCGTCTGCTGGTAGGCGAGCAACGCGCCGCCGAGACCGGCCAGGAACGACGCGATGGCGAAGGCGACGAGCTTGGTGACGCCCACGTTGATCCCGGCGGCGGCCGCCGAGCGTTCGTTGGCGCGCACCGCCAGCATCGACGCGCCGAGTCCGCTGCGGCGCAGCATCGCGACCGCGTAGGCGACGACCGTCAGGACGACGAGGCACATGATGCCGAAGGCCAGTCGCGGATAGCCCTCGCCGGCACCGATTCCGAGGTCGAGGCCGAACAGGGACGGGGCCGCCACCGGCGCACCCTGCAGGCCGCCGTTGAAGGACGGGTTGCGGAACCAGAAGGCCTCGCAGAACACCGCGAGCGCCAGGGTCGCCACCATGAGGGGCAGGCCGCGCACCCGCAGGGCGGGCAGGCCGACGACGACGCCGATGACGGTGGCGGCGCACGCGGCCAGCAGCGGCGCGATCGGGAACGGCAGGTCGAGGTTCTCGCTGAAGCGGCTCAGCGAGTAGGCGCCGACACCGGCGAGGGTGAGCTGGGCCAGGGACACCTGCCCGGCATATCCGGTGACGACGACCTGGGACAGCGCGATGATCGCGTAGATCATCGACGCGATCACGGCCAGCCGGAGGCTTCCGGAGGTTGTGAACAGGGCGACGACCGCGACGGCGACACCGACGAGTCCGGGGACCAGCAGGCGTTCCGGACGGGGTGATCGACCGAGGTCCTGCCGCACCACCGCCCCGCGGCCGGGCAGCGGCTGGCCGCGGATGAGCAGGAACCCGATGATGAGGATCAGCGGAACCGCCTCGGCCACACCGGCGTCGGGCATCCAGTCCCAGGAGGTCTGGAGTTTGGTCGCCTCCGACTGCAGCATGCCGATGACGAGACCGGCCGCGACGGTGACCGAGATCGCGGTGAAGTTGCCGACCAGCGCCGATGCCAGCGCGGGCACGATGAACATCGTGTAGGCGACGGGATTGAGTGGGACGATCGGCGCGATGAGCACGCCGCCGAGGCCCGCGGTGGCCGAGGACAGCGCCCAGTTGGCGATCGCGACCCGGTCGGGTGAGATGCCGGTGACGAGCGCGCCCTTCTCCGACTCCGCAGCCGCTTCGGTCGCGACTCCGAACCTGGTGTAGCGCAACACGAGTGCCGCGCAGATGGCCATGCCCACGATGACCGCGGCGAGCAGCAGCCGGTCGGTGGGGACCGTGCTGGTGCCGATCCTGAACGTCGTGATCTTGAAGATCGGTCCGACGCTCGGGGTGTTCTCCCCCACGCGCAGTGCGATGAGTGCCTGGATGACCAGCATGACGCCGATGGCGGCGACCGCCTTGGCGAGTGCCGGCGCGGTCCGCATGGGCCGGAAGACGATGACGTAGAGGATGACGCCGAGGATGGCGGCCACCACGACCGAGATGATCACCGCGGCCGCGACTCCCACGTCGGAGCCGAGGTCGACGGTCGTCGGGAATCCCGGGATCGGGTTGAGGAGCTCGCCCTTGCGGAGGAAGGCGTAGGTGTAGGCGGCGTAGAGCGCGACGGCGCCGGTGGCGAAGTTGACCACACCCGAGCTCTTGAAGGTCATCACCAGGGCGAGACCGAGTGCGGCGAAGACGGCCCCGTTGCCGAGGCCGAGGAGCAGGAACGCGAGATGGTCGGTCAAGGAAACTCCTCGATCGGGGGCCGCGATGTCCGCGACCCCCGATCTCCTCGGATTGTCAGTTGTTGTTGACGACGGTGGTGTTCTCGAGGCGGGCGTCGGCGTTGACGTCACTCACGAGAACGGCCTTGCTGCACAGCGAGGTCAGCGGCGGGAAGGCGGTTCCGTTGCAGGTGAAGGTGATTCCCGGTGCCGCGGGCAGCGGGAGGTCCTTGGCCTCGGACAGCGCCTTGTCGAACGCTGCGGCGTCGACGGTGCCGTCGAGTCCGGACAGCTCGCCGAGCGCGGCGACGGCCTGGTAACCCAGGTAGGCCAGGCCGCCCGGATCGGTGTCGGGCGCGTACTGCGCTATGACGCTGCGGTACAGCGTGGTGCTCGGGTCGTCGGAGTCGAGGTTCACCGTGGTGAAGGCCTTCGCTCCGTCGACCGCCTCCTTGCCGGTGGCCTCGAGGACGTTCTTGTCGAGGCAGCCCGCGATCAGGTACTTCTGCGCGTCCGGTTTGACCGTCTGCAGCGTCTTGAGCATCGAGATGCACTGGCGCTGGTCGCCGAGGATGGCAACCGCGTCCGGGTTGTCGGCGAGGCCGGCGGTGATCTGCGGGGTGAGGTCGGGGGAATTGACCGGCACGGTCACGACGTTGAGGGCCACGCCGGCGCGCTGGAACATCGGCTCGCCGAGTGCCTTCACCGACGCCGCGGCGTCACCGGAGTCGCCGAGCATGACGGTGACCTTCTTGAGTCCGTCCTTCGCCGCGGTGGCGGCCTGGCCGGCGAGCACGGCGACGATGCCGCCGGACAGCATGTACGCCTTGGGGGTGGCCATCTCCGCCTGCGAGACCGGAGCCTGTGCGACGTAAGGGATTCCGGCGCCGGTGACGATCGGCACCATGACGGCGCCCTGCGCGCCCATCGGCGACACGACGGCGGCGACCTTTTCCTCGACCATCTGGTTGGCGCACTTGGTCGCCGAGGCGGGCTCTTCCTGCTGCTTGCAGACGACCAGATCGATCTTGTGGCCGCCGATGCCGCCACCGTTGTTGTTGAGGTACTCGACGGCGGCCTCCGCGCCCTCGCGCACCGTCGGCGTCGTGACCGCTCCGCCCTCCGGGACGATCAGGCCGAGCTTGATCGGGTCGCCGGTCGGGGCGTTGCTCGGCAGGGCGCTGGTCTCGCCGCCGCTCGAGCTGTCGGAGCTGTCGTCGGCGCAGGCGGTCAGCCCGCCGAGGGCGAGAACGCCGGCACAACCCATGACGGTGGTCGCGCGCAGTACGCGCTTGAGAGCAACTGGTGATTTCAACTGCGATCCCTTCGACGATGGGCCCGCCCCCGCCAGGCCTACGTGGTGTGCGTCACATTCGGACTCCGAGGCAAAAGTTAGACGACGATCCAGAAATCGGGGTCGAAATGCCAGAATTGCCCCATGACCGTGGGTCGGCGAGAGAAGAACAAACAGCAGACGCGGGACCGGCTGCTGTCTGCCGCACGAGAGCTGCTGGCAACCCGAGGGTCCGAGGCGACGGTCGAGGAGATCGCCGAACGTGCCGAGGTGTCGCGCGCGACGTTCTTCAACTATTTCCCGAGCAAGGACGCGCTCATCGACGCGCTGTACGCCGAACTGATGGAGCTGTTCGGCGAGGTGGTCGACGCGATGCTGGACGAACGACTGAGTACGTATGACCGGGTCGTCGGCGTGTTCACCGACTTCGCCCAGACCTCCGCGGCCGACCCGGACTACATGCGGGTGGTGACCGGCGAACTCGAGCGGATGTACGCCGCGTCGGAGAGCCTCGGCGAGAACAGCCATCTCTTCACGACACAGGTGCGGCGACTCATCGAGCCCGGACTGGAACAGGGCGACCTGCGCACCGACCATCCCGTGGAGTTCCTGGCGCAGATGGTGGCCGCGATCTATCTGTCGACCATGCGGTACTGGCGAATCGACCCGGACCTGAAGATCGGCGAGATCTTCGAACGCGCAGGACGATTCGCGGCCGAGTCGATCACGGTGCGCTGAGGCTCACCCGGCACCCGGTCGAGGGACCGGGGTCTCCCAACGGGCTCGACGCTCCTCCTCCGTCTGCTCCCACCACGGGATGCCGCGCTCCCCCAGCGCGACCTTCGCGGCCTGGACGCCGTCGCGCGCCGCGCGTGCCCCCTTGGTGCGCTTCACCTCCCGGCGCCAGGCCATCAGGATCGACTGCAGCTCCGACCGGCGCTCGTCGGGGATGAGCGGGTCCGTCGCGCGCCACTTGCGGCCGTTGATCACGACATGGTGGCCGTCGGGGGTGTGTTCGGGTTCGGACATCGGATCAGCCGGCGAAGGTCCCGGGCTTCACCTCGGCGTCGCCGAGCGGGCGGCGCAGCGTCCAGCGGACGGTCAACGTGCTCGCGGCGATCTTCCACTTGCCGGACTCGACGATGTACTCGTCCTCGTACTCCCCTGTCATGAGTGTCTCGGTGCGGTCGAGAAGGTTCAGTTGGCGGAACTCGAGCGTCCAGCGGCCCGTCGCCACGGTCTCGGAGACGAGGGTGATGTCCGGATGATGGCCGTGGTGCATGTCGAAGACCACGTATTCGCCGTCGACCTTGTGCAGTGCGACCCGCTCGAAGATCTTCGCCATCGGTTCGGCGTCGTCGAACGTCCCCAGCGGGCCGTAGTCGATGCGGGCGCCGCGCGCGACGAAACAGTCGCGGAACCCCTTGACGTCCTTGGCATCGCAGGCGCGCCAGTAGCGGTACTTGAGTTGCTTGATCGCTCCGATGTGGGCGGCGTCGGTGTCCATGGATCCACCATAGGGAGTCGAAGACCGCCGAGACCCGGAGTCGGGCCGAGCGGCGGCCGGCCCCGCCCCCGAGGGCGCGCCGTATGGCCCTGTCGAGGCTCGAGACGAGCGCAGTAGAGTCCGGGCATGCCCACCACAGCAGTAGTCACCGGCGCCGGTCGCGGCATCGGCCTCGCTTTCGCCCGTCGTCTTGCCCAGGAGGGTCACCGTGTGATCGTCACCGACGTCGACGGTGACGCCGCTGAACGCGCGGCCGTCGAGATCGGCGGCGGCGCAGTCGGTCTGCAGCAGGATGTGCGGGACATCGCGTCACATCGCCGGGTAGCCGAGGAGGCTGCTGCTCTCGGCCGGTTGAGTGTCTGGGTGAACAACGCCGGCGTGCTCTTCGCGGGAGACGCCTGGGAGTATTCCGACGAACAGATCGCGACCATCCTTGACGTCAATGTGCGAGGTGTCATGGCGGGTTCGGCCGCCGCCGTGTCGCAGATGCGCACCACGGGCGGTGGCGTCGTCCTCAACATCGCGTCCCTCTCGACCCTCGCCCCGGTGCCCGGCCTGTCGCTGTACGCGGCGACCAAGGCCGCGGTGCTCTCGTACACGACCTCGCTGGAGGGCGACCTGCGGCACGCGGGACTGCCGATCCGGGCGCGGGCGTTGTGCCCGGACGTGGTCAACACACAGATGGTCACTTCCCGCGCGACGGATCCCGGCGCCGCGATGCTCTTCGCCGGCCCCAAGCCACTCGACGAAGAAGCCGTGGTTCGCGCCGGCATGGAGCTCATGGACAGCCGCCAGGTCTTCCGCGTGCTGCCGCGGTGGCGCGGAGTCATCAGCCGCGCCGGAGATCTCACGCCCAGTGTCGGCCTCGAACTGATCGGTGCGATGCGCAAGATCGGGAGGCGGCGTCAGACGGGCACGTGAGCGCCGTTGCCACCGATGCGGTGTTGGGGCCCGTTGCGACGTCGAAACGCACCGGTGTCATCTCGAGATCTAGGCCGGCTTCGTGCTCGACGCGCACTGAGCCTGCGGCCGTGACGATCTGACGATGTGCGTTGGGATTGTCGTATGGCCTGCCGAAATCCGTCCGGAAGCCGCAGGTTGCCGACGACGTCTCGGTACACGTCGAAGAAGGTCTCGATCGCAACAGCGAGCGATCGGGTCGGGTCCACGTCCCGCGGGGTCCCATCGTCGGTCGTGTGCGGTATCCGAACTCCGTATACGTCGTGGTCCTGTGAGAGACCGGACGGACGGTCGCCGAAACCGTCGGTTGGCGTACCGCTTCCAGCCTCGTACACCTCCATCTGGCGATGGCACGGCGGGGAGTATGCGCCGGTTCAAGAGTGCAGCGACCGGAGCCCGGGCATCAGCGCACCTCTCGCAGCCGCTGATGGCGGTGACCAGCACGAGCACCGTCGCGGAGCGCTTCACAGCAGTCTCGCCCAAGTACCCGGGAATCGCTCCAGAGCGGCCGGTCCCGTATCCGCAACTCGGCCGCCTTGCGGAGTACTTTCCGGTGCACTTGTGGCCGCAGAGGGTCACGGCCGTTACGAGGGCCTTGCCGGCGACGCGGGAGCAGAGAGCCTCGAACGTCGGTGATTGCCCTGCCGATGTCGGCGGTGGTTGCCGGCTCCGACGCGCGCAGTCATCGTTCCGCCCCGACCAGTCGATGTCCGCTTTGCGTTGTCTCGGACGTGAGCACGCACACCCCGACCTCGCCCTTTGCGCTCGATCGAGTGAGTCGAGACACGATCAGGCCCGTTTCTCAGGCTCCGCTCAGGTCCGCGTGTTTAGCCTGGCCGTGTCCGATCCGATACCTAATCGTTACCGATACAGAAATGTTGTGCCCTTGACTTACCTGAACACCCATCACTCATCCCAGAAGCGCACCCGGAAGGCAGTCCGAGCTGTCGCGCTCGCGGCCTTCGTCGGCGCCGCTGGCCTGACGGTCGGTAGTGCAGCACAGGCATCGGCCCAGCCCGCGCCTGCGCCGGTGATCCCGGCCGACGCCCTGCCGGCGGACGTGAAGATCCCGGCCGGCGTCAACCTTCCGCCCGAACTGGACAAGTTCGCCCGCGACATCCTGCCGCCGTCGGTGTTCGACAACCCCGGCGCCCCGGGTGCACGCAAGGCCGTGAAGCCTGTCAGCGGCACCGTGACGTCGGGCTACGGCCCGCGCTGGGGCTCCAACCACAACGGCGTCGACATCGCCAACAGCATCGGCACGCCCATTTATGCCGTGACCGACGGTGTCGTGCTCGAGTCCGGCCCCGCTTCCGGCTTCGGCCAGTGGGTCCGCGTCAAGCAGGACGACGGCACCACCGGCGTCTTCGGACACGTCGACCAGAGCTTCGTGCACGCCGGACAGCGCGTGACCGCCGGCCAGAAGATCGCGACCGTCGGCAATCGCGGTGAATCCACCGGACCTCACCTGCACTACGAGGTCTGGGATGCCAACGGCAACAAGATCAACCCCCAGGTGTGGCTGAACCAGCGCGGCGTCCACCCGTGACCAGCACTCACCCCTGAGACCGACAACGGTCGAACGATCACGCCGTCAGGCCCTCCACCCCGGGGCCTGGCGGCGTGTTCTGTTGATCACCTGGTCTGCGAATACTCCTCATTCCCGGGGAAGTGATGCATGGCGACGAGGAGTGGACGGTCCACATGTCGCTGCCGCGCCACGACACCATCAGCACCACACCGAATGCCGCGTCATTGCGGACGCTGCGTTCCTCGGGCGCCTTCTTGGTCCGACGTCGACCGGCTCGAAGCCACGCTCGACGAGGGTGTCGAAACCGCGGTCGACCTGCGCTCGCAGGATCGGGTCACTGAGGTGGTCGACGTCGTTCTCGTTGCGCACGCTCCACGGCGGGCCGTCAACGAGCGAGTTGCTTCCGGTCGAACACCCGTACAACACGTCGACCCCATGACGGATTCTCTGAACAAGGTTGCGCCAGATCTCATTCCGGGAAGATCACCTGGAGATGCTCGTTGACCGTCCGCCACGCCACTTCGAGCGGATCTCCACCGTGGGCTTGTTCTCGTCGGAATCCGACGAGGTCTGGCAGTGGCGCACGCGAGGATCGCGAGCACGCCCACCAGGACGGCCAGAGGTCGCGTGATCACCGACGACGGACTCCTCGCGCGAGCCGATCGCCGGCCCGCGCGGCTCCTACCGGAACGTCTTCCACGCTGTGTCATCCCCCATAACCCCCATGGATCCGGTGCCTCTAGGACCCGGGGTCCTGCTCCGATCGCGGGCTCGGCAGCCTCCACCCGAACGTCGCCGTCGGCGCGGCCTTGGCGTACAGCCGCGCCGGCCGACCGCCACCGATCCTGGTCGCAGGTTTCCCGTCGGCGTCGAGCTGCGGTTCTAGAAGCGGTTTCACCCTTCGGTTGAACGAGTCCCGCATGAGTGGCCGCCCGAGGACCGCCTCGTGGAGCTGCCGCAGTTCGGACAGCGTATACGGGGGGCGCAGCAGGTCGTCGGGATCCGCCTGATCCTCGTAACGTTCCCGAAGAGTGTCGGTGGCTGCTGCAATGATCTCGGCGTGGTCGTAGAGGAGCTCCTCCCCCGACGCCAGCCGTCCGGTCGGTGTCACGGGTGCGAGTTCGCCGATGACGCCGGACAACCCGACATTCGGCAGGGCCACCGCGTGCGCGATCGAGATCGTCCACCCACGGGGATCTCGGTCTGGATCACTGAAAACCGCCAGCAGGTGCGGTCGGACGTGATCGGGTGAAAGCCCCAGTTTGAGTTCGAGGACCTCGCGCACCGTCTGTTCGACGGTGTGCCTCTCCCGGATGAACCGTCCCGGCAGCGAGGCCCGCCCTTCGGCGTCGCGCTGGATCACGACATTCAGCGCACCTTCGGCGACGGTCAGGACGGCGATGTCGACGGCAACGTTCGGGCGCGGGTAGTCGGCGAGGCTCTTCGAGCGACTGGTCACGAAAACAGACTATGCGAAAGTTTGCGCAAAGTAGTAAACTCAGATTCGCGCAAAGTCACCGTCTCGGTCCGATGTCGAGGCGGGGGAAGGAATGACGATGAAACTCTCCACTGCTCTTGACGTGGACATGGTGGCCCACGAGTCCGCCGACGAGGTGACCGTGCTGCTCGAGCTGACGGCGCCGGCGGCACCCGAGACCAACCGCTCCCCCGCTGCCCTGCAGATCGTGCTCGACCGCAGCGGTTCGATGGACGGCGCTCCGCTGGAGGGCGCCAAGAAGGCGCTCGCCGGTGTCGTGGCCCAGCTCAACCCTGCCGATGTGTTCGGTGTGGTGACGTTCGACGACACCGCGCAGGTCGTCGTGCCGGCCGCCCCCCTGTCCGAAAAAACCCGTGCGGTGCAGGCAATTCGGTCGATCGAGTCGGGCGGATGCACCGACCTCTCGTCGGGCTACCTGCGTGGACTCCAGGATCTACGACGCGCCGCGGCCGCAGCCGGTATCCGCGGCGGCACCGTCCTCGTCATCAGCGACGGGCACGTCAACCGCGGGCTCACCGATATCGACCGGTTCGCCGCCGTGACTGCCAAGGCTGCATCGGACGGCATCACGACGTCGACCCTCGGCTACGGACGCGGGTACGACGAGACGCTGCTGTCGGCGATGGCGCGTTCGGGGAACGGTAATCACGTGTTCGCCGACGACCCCGATGCCGCGGGTGCAGCGATCGCCGGCGAGGTCGAGGGGCTCCTCTCGAAGTCGGTGCAGGCTGCGACGCTGATCGTTCGGTGCGTCCCGGAGGTGACATCGCTGGCCCTGTACAACGATCTGCCCGTCAACCAGGTCGGCAACGGCGAGGTGATGATCGAGCTCGGCGACTTCTACGCGGAGGAACAGCGCAAGCTGCTGCTGCGGATGAAGGTCGACGGCTTGGCCGCGCTGGGATTGGCACAGATCGCGACGCTCGAGCTGCGGTACGCAGAGACCGCGACGCTCGTCGAGCACACCATGACGCTGCCGATCTCGGTGAACGTGGTGCCCGGCGATCAGGCCTCCGGTCGTGTGCCGAACCCGAAGGTGGAGTCGGAGAAGTTGTACCAGGAGGGACAGGCCGCAAAGCTCGAGGCGTCGAAGGCCTTCGAAGCCGGCGACCTGGATGTGGGTGACGCACTGCTGCGGAAGTCGGCGGCGCAGCTGCGGGAGGCGGCGACGCTCGCCGCGCCCGAGGAGTTCATGGCGATCGAGCAGGAGCTTCGGGACATCGAGCAACTGAACATGCGCGCCCGGATCGAGGGTGCCGGATATGCGTCGAAGGCGACCCGGGACTCCTACCACTGGAACAACCGGAAGAGGGGTCGCCGGCGGTAGCTCGCTGGGTGCGGGGTCGCGAGTCTTGGCTCGGCGGCCCCGCACCCCTCTGCCGCCCCATGTTCTGTACTGGGGATTCGTCGCCGGTGATGCACAGTAATCGCGCTGGACTGGCGATCGTCTGCTGCCGCGCTAGTCTGTTCGGCGTGGTGGGGGCGCCATCGGGGCGCGCATGGCGTGAGGGGGACCTGTGACGATTCCGTTCTCGGACGACTCTCTGTTGCCCAGACCTGCTCCGAAGATGCCGGTGAGTCCGCACGGCGAGCAGTACACCGTTCGCTCGGAGCGTGCCGCATGGGAGAAGCGGGCGACGGTGGTTGCGGAGGTGTCTGAAGAGTTGGCTTCCGCAGTAGTCAGGCTCACAAGTACCCGATGGGCAAACCATTTTGGTGACTGTGCCGAGGGAATCGCAGTGTACGAACGGGCGACCTCAGCGGTTGCCTCACTCGCGAACAGCCTGAGTTCGCTCTCGGATTCCGCCAGCGAACTGGCCCGTCTGAGCAGACGAGCGGGTGAGTCATTTGAAGCAGCCGATACAGCGAGCGCACGAGACATTGAGCTATAGGAACGCCGTTTCCGTCGCGGCCGCACTATGTGCACTCCCAGTAGTGGGGACTGGCTTAGTTGCCTGCACAACCTCCGGATCGCCAAACGCGGTACCCGCCGCAACTAGCGAAAGTGCGGAACCCGAGATCAGGCAAACCGACGCTGCTGGAAGGCAGCTCCCTTTTCCGACGGAGTTTCCGAATCGCTGGAGCCGGAACAACGATGGGACCGACTACGAGCCATGCACTCAGGTCTCTGAAGCTACACTTCGACAACTGAGACTTGACGTCAGTTCTGTGGCAGATGTAGCGGCTTCAGATTTCCAGACCGCCAGGGGATGTAGTTGGAAGTTCCTTTCCGACGGCAGGTCGACCTTGTCACAGTTCGTTGGGAACATCAACGGGACTGAGCAGACCCTATCTGGATACAAGAGCCTGAACTCAGCCGCTACGGATTGGTATCCAGACACCTGGCTCGGCGGACGACGCGTACTGGTGGGCTCTGGTATGTCCGCAGAGTGCGCGGCTATAGTCCAGTCCGGTAGCGCTGTTGTTGTAACGTCTGTCATTCGCTTTGGGGTGCCGAAACCAACAACCTCTAAAATCTGCGACACCGCAATAGCTTTCCTGCGCAACACCATCTCGGAAATTCCAGTTTGAAAGTCGGCTATGTGAGCCCACAATCTGGTGCTTGCCTCACTCCGCTCGGTCGGTTGCTCGAGACAATGAGCTGCCTTCTCTGATGACCGCGTGGACTGCGATGATGGCCACTAGGGCGTGAGGAACGAACTGGTGACAACTGATCGTTAGTGCCGGGAGGCGCTGACGGGGAGGATGTCATCATGCCCGGCCCCTATCCCAGAGAGTTCCGCGAGGACGTCGTTGCGGTTGCTCGCAGCCGCGAGAGCGGCGTCACCATCAAACAGATCGCCGCCGACTTCGGTATCAGCGAAGCGACGTTGCAGAACTGGCTCCGTCAAGCCGACGTCGAAGACGGTAACCGTCCCGGCCAGACCGCCGCGGACGCCGCCGAGGCGCGGGAGTTGAAGAAGCGGATCCGGTTGCTCGAGCAGGAGAACGAGGTCCTCCGCCGTGCGGCGGCGTATCTGTCGCAGGCGAACCTGCGGCTTGGTGGCTCCCCAAAATGACGTACCCGCTCGTATCTGAGCTCGCCGACGCGGGGATCCCCGTGACGGTGTCGTGCCGGGTTCTCAAGCTCGCCCGCCAGCCCTACTACCGGTGGCGCAACGACCCCGTCCGGGACGCGGACGTGCTCCGCGCATATCGGATCAACGCGCTGCATGATGCGCACCACGAGGACCCGACGTTCGGCTACCGATACCTCGCCGACGAGGCCCGCCGAGCGGGGTGGCGGATGAGCCGGCGGACGGCGTGGAAGCTGTGCTCGCAGGCGGGGATTCTCTCGTCCGCGCAACGCCGGCGACGCGGGAAGGGGAAGAAGGCCGGGCCGCCCGTGTTCGACGACCACGTCCAGCGCGTGTTCCGCGCCGATGCACCGAACCGGCTCTGGCTCACGGACATCACGGAGCACTGGACGAGCGAAGGCAAGCTCTACTGCTGCGCGATCAAGGACGTGTTCTCCAACCGAATCGTCGGGTACTCGATCTCAGATCGGATGACCGCGAAACTCGCCGTAGACGCCGTCCGAAATGCTGTCGCGCGCCGCGGTGAGGTCGCCGGCTGCATCCTGCACGCCGACAGGGGCAGCCAGTTCCGCAGCCGCGCGATGGCCCGCGAGTTGCGCCGCCACGACATGGTCGGATCGATGGGAAGAGTCGGCGCTGCGGGGGACAACGCGGCCATGGAGTCGTTCTGGTCACTGCTGCAAACGAACGTCCTCAACCAGCAGCGGTGGGCGACCCGGCAGGAGCTGCGACTCGCCATCGTCGTTTGGATCGAGCGGAAGTATCACCGCCAGCGCGCCCAGGACACCCTCGGCGGCTTGACGCCCATCGAGTTCGAAGCCAAGCTAGCCGAGCCGCTCACACTCGCGGCCTAAACCGAACCTGTCACCAGTTCGTTCCTCACGCCCTTCTCGCCACGGTTCTGGGGCGCAGTCTACAAACCCGATCCACCTGGGATTCATGGCGTTCTTTCAACTCGATTATCTCACCGTCATGGCACGAACGACGATTTCGCCATGGCTCATCGCCCAACTCGAGTCGAGGTGTAGCGCAACGCCAATGGAGATCTTCCGAGCGACCCCATGGATGGGGAGGATCGGCCCAACCGCTTTCGCGTTGACTCAGAGCTAAAGACCATCGAACTGGGTGAGGAAGCCGAAGTCGGAGGATTCCGAGTTCCCGACGAGGCACGCCCTGTCAAGGTAGCGGTTCTGCAGTTCGCACGACACTTCCGGTGCGAGCATGCATGAGTGGCATGCAGCCAGGTTCGCAGCGCCGGCGCCGGACGGACCCGACTCGAGACATACTGGGTCCGCCGAGCACCACTGAGCAGATTCGGTTGCATCCTCGACCAGCTTCACGATGTTCGCGACCGTGCCCTGTGCACAAAGACCCCCCAGGCTACCGGCCGCGTCCGCTGATGCGGTGTAGAGCAGGATTCCGGCCTGACCCGGCGCGGCGTAGATCCGCTCCCTGATGGACGACGCCGGATAGCCGGTGTCCAGAGCCAACTCTCGCATCAATGCGTGAGACAAAGAGTGGAGTAGCAGGAGACGCGGTCGGACGGGTTCAAGGACCCCCACGCTTGCGGGTGCTGCGTCCTGCATGGCCGACGAGATCCGCTCGGCACGTTGCTGCGCAAACTCCGAAGACTCCCACGCCACCACTGCGGATTCGCGGAAACGGACAAAGATGCCCTCGCCCAATACTTCGATCGCGGGCATCCAGGTTGCGCGATTCCGTGTGAGCTTTCCCGGCGAGGTCTTGGTCTCCGCAACTGCACTCACCCGCGCGAAACCGGTTAGCGCACGGACCTCGCGGAGGCGAGGGACCTTCGACACCAGGTCCAGCATCCGTCCGGTCCCAGATGTCTCTCTGACTGCTTCCGGGACACAGACGAAGGTTTCCTTCTCGTCCTCACGGCCGAGTGCTTCGTACTCTTCCTCGCGAAGCCTCGCCTGGGCGTGCTGATAATCCTCGGCCTCGGTCGTGCCTTTTCTGAACGCGTCGACGAGGGCGTCGGGATCGACCTTGTGCTGCTTTGCCTTGATCCTGAGAAGCACCGCGACGTCCTCGTCCTCCAAACCCTCTAGTTCAGGCTTTATGCGTTCGAGGATCTCTTCCGCTGCGGTGAGGCTACGGTCCACGGTGAGGGCCGACTTCACATCGGCAAACCAGACGTTGGAAGCACCTCGCTGCAGCCCGACCAACTTCTGCCCGCAAGGTTCGTGGTCGGTGTCCAACCATGGAGACCTCCCGCCACAACCTGTCGTCAGCGCCCCACTACCGAGTGCGCCCTCGAGGGATCGAGAGACACCACACGAGCACACAATAGCGATACCGGCAAGACTGGAATCGGCCGGGTCGGCGATCATTCGGAGCGAATGGTCCGAGTCGTCGTCCACGTCTCGTCCGCGATGTGTCCAGTAGCGGAACGGAAAGTCTTGGATGTGACCGGAAACGCAGCACGCGACGAACCTGGACGGAACGAGCCGTACCGAAATGCAGTGCCGGCACTTGTTGACGTACTTGTTGTCGACCTTGTCCGCCAACCGCCAGAAGTTGTCCAGCCGGTTGCATTTCGGGCACGACACCCATTCCGGGAAGCGCACCATCGGGACCATGCCGCCGCTCTCCCCACCTGGTGGAGCCAGCAACTCGTGGACGCCCAGAAGCGCGCGCAGTCGAGGTTCTTCGATCGGCTCGCAGTTACTCGTGTTCCAGTGCTCGAGTCCGGCGATCATGAAGCTCTCCGATTCCACCGGTAAGACGGAGCCGACACCGTACGTGGTGATCAGTTGCGAGCGCCGCACCGAAGCCTTGATGGGCGGAGCTTTACGAATCTTGGCACGGAGGGCCATCTAGACATCACTCTCTTTCAGATACTTCACATAGAGGTTGGTCTCGGCGTCTACGTCGCGCATGCTCGACAGCGTCGGCCACGGAGGTGTCCGTACCGGGAAGCTCGATGCGTCGGAATGAGCGCCCCCGACAGTGGTGAGAAGCGGATGATCACCTTCCACCGGCCGGGCCTTGGGGGGCCGAAGGCTTCCGTACCTCTCCACGAGCGAACCGGCGACTGCATCCTGCCACCTGTTGACCAGATCCTCTAGTTGCGCACGCAGCGATCGCGCTTCGTCGTCGGTGGAAACCTCGGCTGCCCGAGCGACGAGAGCGGCGATGACCGCTTCGATGTCCTCACGGAATTGCGACACCATGGGAGCCGACCTGTCCGCCCTCAACCCGGGAATCAGCATTCGGACTGCTGCGACCAGCGTTCCGTGCGCACCTCGGTCACGCGCCCGCGCTGCGAACGGAGTCGCGGTCGTTGCCTCCACCTCGCGGTACAGCGCGCGATGAAACGGGATGAACGACTCGTAATGCGATATGTCCCTGGATCTCTGACCGTTGAATGCTACGACGACCAGTCCCGGGTTCCGGCGGCCGACGCGGCTCGTCGACTGGATGTATTCGGAAGTGCTCTGTGGTTGACCGGCAACGACCATCAAACCCAATCGGTCTATGTCCAAGCCTACCGAGATCATGTTCGTGGCCAGTACGACATCCGGGCTCTGACGCGATGGGTACCTCGTTTCCAGTGCACTCATCGCTTCCGGAATGCGCGTCTGATCCACCCGCGAGGTCAGCTCGATCGGCTCTTGCGAGATCTCCCGCATCGACGTGCCTCGCCGTTTCGCAAGGACCGCGATACGGTTCGGGACGTCGTCCAGCACTTGCAGATAGGTCGAACCAAGGACCCGGAGACTGTTGAAGTATCCGAGGAGCGTCCAGTACTGATCGCGGACCTCGTCCGAGCAGTCGAGCTCTCGTGCAGACTGCAGCAGTGCGGAATAGATGCGGACCAGCAACGTTGCCTGACTGATCCCTGGCGCCATGATGCCAACGTAGCGCCGCGTCCCCTTCTCGCCGGGCGTTGCGTCGACCGCAAAGTAGTTGTCCGCCGGGTCAAGACCGGGTGGGGGGAACTGTACGGACCTCCGGTTGAACACGTTCTGGACCTGCTGCTCCGCTCTGCGAATCGTCGCAGTGGATGCGAGGACCTTGGGCCGACCTTGCCCCGTGCACGCCAGGTCGAGAGCGGACTCGTACAGACCGACCATCGTGCCGAGCGGCCCTGAAATGAGATGCAGCTCGTCCTGGACGATGAGGTCTGGACGCGAGTGGGGGCCATCGACGGACAGGAGGAGCCCCACCTCTTCCCGCCACGCCATGAGCGCGAACTTGTCGACTGTCCCGATCAGCAGCGAGGGTTTGACCCGATAGACATCGTCATCGGTCACATACAGAGGCAGACCGTCCGAGAACTCACATCGACTCTCGCCACAAGATATACGCATCTCGTCGTCACTGACGATTTCGTAGTTTCGATGTCCCATCGGCGCCGCACACCATGGGCAGCGGAGAAGCTGGACCGGTGTCGAACCCTCGGGCTGTTCTCCGGCGGCCATCTTGTTCAGGATCGTTTTCGCGTCCGTCACCTTGTTCGGAGATGCCTTGTCTCCCACCCATAATCCGAGTGAGATCGGCGTGGCGGCCGGAAGCTCGCGCCGCCGGATGAGTTCGAGTGCGCAGATGAGCCCGGCCGCGCGTTCGAACTGTTGCCGGGTCAGTAGGCGAAGCGTGTAACGCATGATCGCCGACACGCCACCGTCGTCGGCGCGACGCAACCTGCGCAGAAGAATGACGAAACCGATGCATCCCAGGTAAGCCTCGGTCTTGCCACCGCCCGTAGGAAACCACAGCAGGTCGACTACGTCTCGGTCCTCATGCGCTTCCGACGCCAGAGCGGGGAGATTCATCAGAATGAAGGCCATCTGGAACGGCCGCCACCTCTGCGCGGACGGTGGTACACCGCGTGCGCGGTCTTGCGCCTTCCGTTGTTCCACCATCGCTTCATTCATCAGGCGAAACGCCCGCGCAACATCGGGGTCGTCCTTGCTCTCGAGGAGGTCGATGCCCGCTCGGATCCGCCGTTCACATGAACGCGCATACTCGATGTGCTCCAGAGCAGTCTCGCGGTAGTGCGCTGTCATCGAGAGTGCCTCACGCTCACGGGTGTCGATCCACCCCCGGTAAGCATCCGCCATCGCACGCAATTGAGATGTGTCGGTGTCGGAGGCGAGTCGCTCCATATCGAGTTCGTAGGTTCCGAACTCGTCGTTCTCGTCACCTCCGGAAGGACGAGCGAGACGAACGTCGTGACTCGGCATAAAGGTCGTGCTGAGCTCGGTGACGCCGAACGGGCCATCCCACTCGACGGCGCAGCCGTGCCCGACCGCCAGTGCCGGCTCGTTACGATAGAGGAAATCATTTGAACGGATGTCGCGGTCGCCGCTAGGTGCGGGCCGCGTCCGCCGACGATCCACAAAGAGACCACTGTCGACGGCAACCTCGATCGACGGCCTGAACCAGCAGTGGGCGTCCATACGCTCACCAGATGGAGCCGCTGCCGTGTTGACCAGCGAGACCGTGATCCTGGACAACCCGTCGACTGGTCTCCGAACGACCCACATTAGACGCAGCTTCTCACCGGGGAAGTCGAACGTGCCTCGCCCAACGGCGCGGACATCGATCTTCAGGTCATCTGGCGAGGTCACGTCGACGGGCACCCACTTCGGATCTTTCGAGATGTACCGTCTGGCCGCACCGCGAACCCGTACGGCAGGAGTCTCTTTCACCGCAACAGCGAACGTCAAGCCGATGGAGGTGGGTTTCACAGCGCGCGAGAGTGCGACCGCGGAGTCCGGTTCTTCGGTCTCGGACAGCGCGACATCGGCGCCACTGTCCATACGTTGCTCCTCTTCGAGACCGGTGACGAACTCCTGCTCCTCGACACCACGGCGCGGGTGCAGAACACCGACGATGATTCGATTCAACGGAGGTTCGTCAAGCTCAAGGGGCTCCCTGGGCCCCATGAGCTCCTCTTCCAAGTCGACGGCGAGGGCATCGCGGGCCTCGTACCAGGGATTCAGACCGGATTTCAAAGCCTAACCTTTCTCATATGTGATCTCGGCGATACCGAAGAGCCTCGGCTGAAGCCACAACTCGACGCCCGAAGAAGTGGACCATCGCGTCTCCACCCCATCCATCGGCACCGGTCCCAGGCTCGGCCACGGTGAGCCGGAGCTACGCAACACTCGGGCAAAGGACTGGCCGAAGCCCGAGGAAGTGACGCCCACAGGCTCCCCATCCAAGAGGCAACGATAGGTCGGCCAGGGAGCTTGTCCTGAAGCGAGAAGCTCGAACTCGACCGATGAGTTTCGATTCGCAGTCTCGAGTGCACGCTGCCCCGGAGCCCCACCGATGTGTCGGTCGATCCGCAGCGCATCCGGCGTGAATCGGATGGCCCGAGGACGCCCTGTCATGGGGTGGGGCTGATAGATCAGAGCACGCTCGCTCCGTGTGTACGGCTGCTTCCAATCGAGCAACACCACCCGCTCCCGGGCACGCGACAGCGCCACGAACAGCACTTCTGGCTCGGGGTAGCGTGAACCCACCGCACTCAGCAGATCGTCCGCGGCCACCACCGCCACGTTGTCCCACTCGAGTCCCTTGGCCTGATGGATGGTCGAAACCGTCACTGCAGCCGGCGAGGTGTCGAACCACGGCCTGAGCGGGTCAACGGCCCCACGAAGGGCGCGGACCAGGCCGCGCCAGTCGACACGACCACGCTGCTCCGCTTCGTCCAGGAGCAGACGGAACCAACCGACGTCGACATCATCGCGGTCGGCTGCGAAGCGCGCGAAATCGTCCCGCGAAACATTCGCTCCCCCGGTACTCCGCCACAGACTCGCAACCCAGGGTGCGACGGCCGGACTTGCTCGACCAGGCTCACGCCATCGGCAAACCAGGCCGTGACCTACCAGAGTGTCAAAGACGTACGCGACCTCGGCATTTGTACGAACGAGAACACCCGTGTGCCCCTTCCACTGTCGCGCACGGACTGCGAACTCCTCAGCGGTCATCCTCGAGAACTCGGTCAGAAGGTCAGCCAGCTCGTCAGTACGCGCCTCCTGAGCGTCCAGCGTTCTCAGCGTACTCGAGACCGCAGCCACTTTCTTCGGTCCGCGACGCCGTGCTCGGTGGTCGACGTCCAAGGTATATGTAGTGGTGAACCCCTTCTCCCGCATACTCGCGACCAGGTCACCCCACGCGTTGGTCGGCACGGTTCCACCATCGTGAAAATCGAAGATCGATTGAAGCGGATCGCCAAAGATCGTGACTCCAGCACGCGAGGGAAGCTTGTCGATCACAGCTTCCAGAAGGAGGCGGCGTGGTAACGAAAGATCCTGTGCCTCATCGACGATCAGGTGGACGACATCGTCGAATTCTCCCTCGTAGTCCTTCTGGATCTTCTCTGTCGCTTTGCGCACCACGTCATCGAAGTCGGGCTCGTGATGATCCGGGAGGGGCTCGTCGAGTAGCTGCCAAGCAAGAGAGTCAAGCGTCATCGCCATGACTTCGATGGGCAGCTCACCGATTGCATCACCGAAGGCCGCGAAGGCAGCGCGCATCGCAGCCCTGGAGAACGAGACGTAGAGTACTGCTACGTCCGAACCCTCTTCCCGAGAAGCGATTTCCTGGATGAGCGCGACGCTGGTCGTCGTCTTCCCAGTGCCCGGCCCGGCGACAACGAACCGTCGTTCCGATGTCTCGGCCTCGATTACGCGGCGTTGCGATTCGTCAAGTTGCGGAAGCATCAGACTCCGCGCCTTCCGCGATGATCTCCTTGAGACTCTCGTACACGATGCTGTCGCCGAACTCGACCAGGTTATCCAAGACGTTGACGATGAGTACCTCTTCGCTACCACCGTTGCGTGGACCGCGCAGTCCGCGACCGACCATCTGTTGGTACCGGACCTCGCTGCTGGTCGGTCGTGTGATGTAGACGGCACGGGTGCGGGGCGCGTCGAAGCCTTGTGACAGCACAGCGTAGTTCGTCAACACACTCAGCTCGCCATTCTTGAACCTCTCTATCGCCAGTCTGCGGTCCTCAGGACTGGTGTCCTGATCTATCGCTGCAGCCGGACGGCCGTTCAGGGTCAACAAAGTCGCCAGCGTCTGCGCGTTCTCCACCGATGCAGCGAACACCACGATCGGCCAGTCTGCGGGTTTGCTCAGGATCGAGTCCAGGATCATCCGGGTACGGTCCTCCCTGCGACCGAGTCGCTTGGCTGCATCGGTGGGCAGCCAGTACTTCTCCCGGAACCAAGCGATCTCCTCTTCGGTGAGATCCATCGAGACGCCGTTGAGGATCTCCAGGCTGGCCCTAGCGAGCACTCGATCGCGCTGCAATCGGACCTGAGGGTGCTCGGCGCCGAAAACCCCCTCATCCAACCGATTCTCGTCGAAGCGGCGCAGTAGCCTCGCGGTCTCCTCACTATCGCGCTTGCCCCTGAACGGCGTGGCGGTCAGACCAAGAAGGAGTTTGCCTCGCTCACTCCTGGTGCGTCCGGTCCACTCGAGAATTCGCGTGTAGGACTTGTGAGTGGCACCGTGCGCTTCGTCGATGATGACGAGTGGAGTATCGGCCAGCCACTCGAAATCCGGCTTGTCGACGGCACGGCTCAGAACCTTCTGCCAGGTGGCGACCACCACCTGGACCCCACCTCCTTCTTCTTCCGTCTCGTAGTTCGACCAGAATCGGCTCAGCACCAGTTGAGTGTCCTGTCTCCCAACAGCCCGCCAGAGATAGGACCATGCGTCGATTGCCTGCTCGCAGAGCTCCTCACCGTCTGCCAGCCACAAGATCGGGCCAGAGAACCGCGTATCGCCGGCCAGTTCGTCCAGGTCGCCCCTGCGAATTGCCTCGATGATGGTCTGGACGGCCACGCGGGTCTTTCCCGCACCCGTCGGGAGAGAGATCAGACCACGCGAGGGACCTTCACCCCGGAGCATCGCGGACAGACGCTCGGACACGATCCGTTGGTAGTCATGGAGCTCGTTCAGTAGAGCCGGCCCGTCGACGTATTCGGTCGGCTTGTTGCGCCTGCGTGCCTTCTGTCCGGCCCATTCCTCTCCGAATCCCAGACGCGCAACCCACTGGCGAGTATTGAACGAACCGTGCCACTTCGAAGGCGGCGTGAGAGGAAGCCCGTGAGGCTCGACCTTGCAGACACGCTCGAGTGCTCTCACGCCGTGCATCGTGATGCAGAGACGTGCCAAGTCGACACCATGGGGCGCACCACCGTCGACCGTGTGGGCGAGGTAGTCCAGCGCGTCTTTCGGGATCAGCGTTCGTAATCGGTCCTCGCCGGCGAAACGCAGCAGGCGTTCCGCATCGTCAGGAGCGTTCTTGATGTCACGTACGAGCTTGGAGTCACGTCTTCTGCGCATGTCTTCGAGCAGGACGTCGACCTGTTCATCCGAGTCGTCGAACAGAAGCGCTCCGAGGACCTGCTTCAGGATGTCCCGGTCGGTGCCCCCGGTGACGAGGATCGTGTTTCCTTCTCTGCCACTGTGACATTCAACTCGTACCTCGGGTTGTCCTGGGACGGCAGCCACCTTGCTGATCGACAAGCACCGTTGGAGGGTGAGGTCTTCGGGGTCGTCGTCCAGGTCCAAGTTGTCCAGGACATCGAAGACGTCGAGTAGCGACTCCGGCTCGGCGCTGGTCTCGTACGTGTAGGTCACCGGTAGTTGCTTGCCTTCGATACAGCCCCAGAACTCCCGAAGGTTGAACACGTCCTCCACGGTCTCAACCACCGCACAAGGAATTCCGAAACTCTCCAGCTCAGCGTGGGTCTCGATACTCGTCACGACGGCGACACAGCTGGGTTCGTACTGGGTCCAGGTTCCGGCGTGTCGGACCCACATCTTGGCCGGTGGGTTGTCTTGATGGGTGAGACACCACCAGCCGTAGGCTCGGCCGACCTGATCCAGGTTGTTGCGTTCGACGTGGAGGTCGACAAGTGCCTCGAACTCGGCGGGCGTCAGGTCCTCGATGCGTCGTTTGAGCCGCAGTGCCTTTTCCAGCTCGGCGCTGAGAACCACTCCGGTCGGCGTCGGCAGCAACCCTGGGTACTCTTCCTCCAGCCCGGCGACGAACACGTGTCTGACCTCCATCGGTCCGAAGCTCGTCTGGAGCATCCCGTGTTGCCGTACCCACCAGAGTTCCGGCGCCACATACCGTGCTGGTTTCGGCACGTTGGGATGTTCGACCTTCACCCGCGAATCGTGGATGTCGTTGATCACCGCGGCGGTGAGCGCTGCCCTGTTGGTCGCGGAGAACTCTGGCAGAGACTGCAATGGACCGAGAACGGTCTCCATCCCGTGGATCGCGATGTTGTCGCGTGAACGGATGCCGAGACCCATGTGTTCGCCGACTTCTTCGACCAGAGTCGCACGGTACCTGCCGACCCACTTCTCGGAAGCGTAGGCCGCGGATCGCGTCGGTCGGCCACGGATGCCCAGCAACGCGAGGATCTCACGATCGGCCGCATGGTAGTCCGCGTCGACCAGGAACGCGCCATCCTCCTTCAAGGGACGGAGACACTCACCCGGCAGATAGTGCCCCTCGGGCGGCACCCACTGCTGCCGGCCGTCACGAACTCGGACGATCATGTGGGCCTTGCCGTTGAAGATCTTGTCGAATGCGTCTCCGACCTGAGAGACACCACAACCACGCATTGCAGTCCAGAGCGCATCCCAGTCCACCGAACCGGTCTTGGCGAGCTCGTGGAGTAGCTGCAACATCTCGCCACCGTCATCGAACGTCGTGATGCCCAGATGCTCGAGTGCGAGTCGGGTTGACTTGCGCCCGGACACTTCACCGTGGACGAAGACAGACCCTTCCTGCTCCGAATTCGTTCGGATGAAGCAGCGGCCACGTACCGGCTGCTGCAACAGCCCGTTTTCCAGCAATACGATCCGGGCGTCACGTACATCGAGTTCGGTGTTCGCGCCACGGCTGGAACCGGAGACCAATTTGTCTGCCAACTCGATCGCCACCGCGGAGTGGTCTGGTGTCACATCCTCCACCACGGACTGGAGCCAATCGAGGATTCGGCCCACAGGTTTGGGATTGTTCTGCAACAAGCGGTCCACTTTGGAGCGCCGCTCCGGACTCGAGGTGCAATCCGGGTGAATCCAGCTGTCGCGCTGGCCTGCCGCCGTCAACCACGACGCCGCATGCTCCATGGCATCTTCGGGGATTCGTCGAAGAGAGTTGGGTGACCTGAGCTGACCGTCGAGGTCCGGAAGACAACGGGCCTCACGCAGTGCGTCGTAGACAGGCTCGTTGAGGACCGAGTCCGCCCAACTCCTTATCTCCCTGCCGCGAGCGGGAAGTATGTCGATGTATCGGCCATACGAACCCTCTACGGCAAGGTCTCGGCGTGCGTTCACGACGAGCCGGGGTACGACCTCGGTGAGGATTTCGGCATTGAACGTACATTCGATGACATTTATCCGGTCATCGGACAGCTTCCACGGTGCATTGATGCGCCCGCTCAGGGTCGTATCGGACTTCACCGGAAAGAAGGCACTCAACTGCCCCACGCCGGGCCTGCCGGTCACTGGTACGGCCCAACTGACGGTCACGACCTCGCGACTGGCCGAGTGCCCGGCCGACTCCAACGCCTCGGTTGACGGCCGATGTTCGTGCGATACAACCAACCACTCGCGGTCCCCGTCCACCGTCGTGAGGGTGACGCGGTTACCCTTCTTCGACGCAGCGAAGTGGCGGTCATCACCTGCTACGTCGTCACGGAGGTCCAACTGGCGGACATGGGGCGCGAACAAGATGAACGATTCGTCGAAGCCCTTGATCTCCTCGGACAGAAGCTCCGCCGCACCCGGCTTCAACGGCACCTTCACCACCGTCACAGCCCAGGCCAGCATCTCCGACAGTACGGGGTCCGTCCTCGATTCACTGACAGGATCAATCACCCATGCGAGACGTAGCGCCGGCACCTGCTCCGCCCCGAAATTCACGCCGAGCTCGCTCGTGAGTTCTTCAGCAGCCTTGGTTCGATTGAACTCGAAAGAGACACTCTGACTGAAGATTTGCGGGTCGTCGGAGATTCCACTGATCGACTTGAATCCCAGACCGAAACGGCCGATCTCGTTACCGGTCTTGTTGGACAGGTGCGTGTAGAGCAGGGCACGGACACCTGAAGCCTCGAACGGTTTGCCCTCGTTCGCGACGTAGAGCGCCTCTGGAGTCAACGTCACCTGAATACGCCCGGGGCTCCCCTGCAGCGCATCGGTCGAGTTCTGGATGAGCTCCTGGATCTGTTTGCGGCCATAACCGCCCTCGGCGATGCCTCGTTCCTTCCCGGCATCCTCCTCGACACGGTTCGGGTCCTCGCGATAGACCTTGAGGCAGCGGTCATGGAATTCGTTGACGAGGCTCTCCAACGCGCGATCTGGGTCGCTCCACTTTCTCGCAACCATTGCATCCCCCTCGGTGACTCGCTGTCGGCGACGTTATGCGCTCTCCGGGTGACTCCCGGTCGGTCGATACCTACCAGGAATTACCGACAAATGAGCGAGACCTGTCGCGAACACGCCGTCGCCGCACAACGCAGTCCCTGAATTTGATCCGATCGGACTCCTGCCCGTCGGTGTCGGTGAACATGAAAGTGTTCCGACTCAGTCAGTCCTTCTCCGCGGCTGTCGGTCGATCGACTGACAGCCACCGGATGTCGTCGTGGTGCTATACCGTCGTGCACCAGATGACGATGGAGGTATCTGCACGGTGGTGGACGAGTTCTTCGAAGTATTCGCCGCATGGGCGAGGAAAACATCCCTTGACCAGGCATTGAAGAAGTTCCGCCCCCGGCTGAGCGCGCAGGAGCTCGCCGAGTACGAAGCCGAGTACCGGGCGCGATTGGAGCGGATCTTCGACGATCGTCCGGTGGTGATCCACGGACCGCGCGATCCGTGGTATCCGGGACCGAATGAAGAGACAGACACCTACTGGCCGGCACTCGAGCGGCACATACGTGCAGACCTCGGGTGGCCCGACGACCGCGTCGAGTCCCTCGATCGCTCGTCGAGCAAGGTCATCGCCTACACGCCACCGCCGAGCGCCCCGAGTTGGGATGCGAAGGGGCTCGTCGTCGGGTACGTACAGTCGGGAAAGACCACCAATTTCACCGCGGTCATCGCCAAGGCCGCGGATGTCGGGTACAGGTTCATCATCGTCTTCTCCGGCATCCACAATGGGCTCAGGAAACAGACGCAGGATCGACTCGACGAGCAACTCTGCGAACTGACCCCGAAGAAGTGGAAGCAGCTGACGAACGCCGACGACGACTTCCGCGCGCCGGCCATCCCCGCGACGGCGCTCCTCCACCTCGGCGAGAGCGGGGTCGCGCTGGCGATCGTAAAGAAGAACGCCACGGTCCTACGTCGTCTCGACCGGTGGTTGCAGCCTGCGGTCAAACAACGCGCACTCGCTGATGTCCCCACACTCATCATCGACGACGAGGCGGATCAGGCCAGCGTCGAGACCGCCTCGATCAATCCGCTCATCCGCAGCATCATCGGGAAACTGCCGAAGACCACGTACATCGGCTACACCGCCACGCCCTTCGCGAATGTGCTGATCGACCCCAAGGGAGACGACCTCTACCCCAAGGACTTCATCCTCAATCTGCCACGGCCCGAAGGCTACTTCGGGACCGAGCGGGTCTTCGGCCGTGACGCGGTGGAAGGCGACGAGGCGAACGGCGCCGAGCTCGACGGCTCCAACATGGTGAGGATCATCCCCGACGACGACGTCGATGCGGTTCGGCCGGTGGGCAAGGCCGCCGCTGCGGACTTCATCCCGACGATCCCCAAGAGCCTCGACAACGCGATCGAATGGTTCGTCCTCGCCACCGCGGCCCGCCGCGCCCGAGGTGATGACGGCCATTCGACGATGCTCGTGCACACGTCGGTCAAGACCGACGTCCACCTTGCATTCAAGGAACCGCTTCGTCTCCATGTCGACCGGCTCCGGAAGCGCGTAGAGGCACAGGACGGGAAAACACTCGAACGCCTGCGCGACTTGTGGAATACAGAGAGCCACGAGGTGCCCGCTAGTTGTAGGAGGGCAGGACGTTGGTGACGCCTGCCTGGAGTCGCGTCGCTGGCGGTCGACCTCCAGCGGTGCTGTGGGGTCGGTGGTAGTTGTAGTGGATGTTCCACACGGCGATGGCCGCTGATCGGGCGTCTTCGCTGGTGAACTCTCGGGCGTAGAGGAGTTCTTCGGCCAGGATGCGCTGGTAGCGCTCGACCTTGCCGTTGTGTCGTGGGGTGTAGGGCCTGGTCTTCTGGTGGCGCGTGGCTTGGCCGACCACTCGTGCGAAGTCGCCTGATCGGTAGCAGGCGCCGTTGTCCGTGACGATGCGGTGGATGTGGCTGATGCCGTGTGAGGCGAACCAGACCTTGGCTCGGGCGAGGAAGGCTGCGGCCGTCTGTCCCTTCTCGTCGGTGAGCGGTTCGGTGTAGGCGAGCCGGGAGAATCCGTCGATCGCCGAGTGCAGGTAGGTGTAGCCCGCTCTGGCGCCTGCGGTCTTGGCCCGGTCAACGGCGCGCTTCTGCTGGCTATCACGGCCGTGAATCCGCCACCCGCCACCGTCGGGGATTCGGCCGACCTTCTTGACGTCGAGGTGGATCATGTGGCCGGGCCAGCGGGCGGTGATCTTGCCCGGTTGGCGGTTGGAATCACCGTTGGGGTCGAGGAACCGTCGATGGTTGAGTCCGAGGTGTCCAAGGTGTCGTGTGACGGTACGGCGGTTGAGCCGGATGCCCTGATCGGCCAGCTCGTGAGTGATCCGCTGCCCTGACCACTTGTTCTCGCGCCGCCAAGTCTCGATCTGGGCAACTACCGCCGCCGGGGTCGCGGTGGGGCTGTGTTGGGGTGTCGAGGATCGGTCGAGCAGGCCGAGCTCACCGTGCCGCCGCCACCTGTTGACCCACTTGCTCGCGCAGGCACGGGAGATGCCCATCTCAGCCGCGACGTGGGCGATGGGTCTGGTGCGGCATCGCTCGATGAGCCGACGGCGCCCTTCGACCGTCAGAGGTGCATTCTTGTGCGTCACTGGGCGGAGCCGGGCGCGGACGCTCGGCGTGCGGTGTCGCGGTTGTTGATGGCCTGGTGAACCTCGTGGATGGCCGTGCGGATGGTGTTGCCGTAGGCATCGTCGGGCAGTGCAGAGGTGTGCTGCTCGGCGTTGCTGATGTGCTCGGCGGCGGCTTCGTACGCGCCCAGGCGGCGGAGGTTGTCGGCGATGTTGAGGTAGAGGCTGGGGCGGAACCCGGCGACGTGGAGGCTTCCGTGGTGTTGCTGGGCGCGTTCATCGGTGAGGCTGTCGGCGGCGTCCAGGGCGCGGACGTCCCAGATGAGCGCCTCTGCGGGGTCTTGGCAGAGGTCGGCCAGGTAGTGAGCGAGTGTGCAGCGGTGGAACGGGTCGCCCGCGACCCCGATCTGTTGCCAGATGGCGAGCAGGTCGCTCCGAGCGGACTCGATGTCACCCTCGCGTCCGAGGACCACGGCTTTGCCGATCGCCTCAAGCGTGGGATCGGGCGTGGTGGCAGTTTCGGTCATGGGATTGTGTCAGTCCTTGTCATCTTCGGTGGGCGGAGGAGGGCTTCGAGCCGTCGTTGAGGGCGTGTGGGTCGTCCGTCAGGAGGGACCGGTTCGGCAGGGCATGACGAGCGTGGTCAGGTCGCCTTCGTCGGCTGACCGGACGGTCGCTGGCTGGTCGGGTCCGCGGAGGTCGAGCATCAAGTCGCTGCCGAGTGCGTGGCTCAACGCGGGATACAACGTGGTCAGCTCGAACCAGAGCGTTAGATCGGAACCCGTCGCGGTCCCGTTGAGAGCCACAACGGCGTCGGGCACCAGGAGACTCGGCTGGCCGTCCGCGACCCGCAGACCGATCTTCTCCGGCGCTCGTTCTAGCGCTTTGAGGATCTGCTGCGTCTCGATCGTGACGCGATGCGTCACCGCGGGCAGTGACCCGATCAGAAGCTTGTAATCAGGGAAGACCTCGGTCAGTAGGCGGCAGGGGGTCGCGGTGCCGTCGGCCGTGCGGAGGTTCAGGGTTCGTTCGCCCGCTTCCAGCGTCACGGTGGGGCTTCGCCGGAGCCGCGATGTGGCGGCCTGGAGGTCGTCTCCGGCCAGGGTCCCTGCCCACGAAGCGGCCGACGGCTGGCTGGGCACCAGCGTCCGCGTGGCGAGGCGGTAACGATCGGTCGCGGTCAGCGCGATGGCGTCGGGATCTGCTTCCAGGCGCACCCCGGCCAGAACCGGGATCTCGGGGTCGTGAGTTGTGGTGGCCAGGACCTGATCGACAGCCGCCGCGAGGACCGGACCCGGCAGAACACACAGGGTGATGCAAGCGCCCTCGCTGAGGGACGCCTTGAGGGTCGCAGCGGCCTGCTGAATCCCACTGGCCTCTGCGGAGACCTTGGCCACCTGGTCGTCGATGAGCCGCACAGCCTCCGCGGCGCTGGCGGAGAAGAACCGGCTAATCGTGGGCAGCGGCATCCCGATCTCGCGCAACTGACGCAACTGCGAGGCAGGCACCAACTGCGACTGGCTGTAGAACCGGTATCCCGTCAGCGGGTCGACCTGCTCGGGACGAAGCAAGCCGGCATCGTCATAGAACCGCAACGCGCTCGCAGTCAGCCCGGCGACCTTGGCGAACGCGCCTATAGACATCAACTCTGGGTCAGCCACCAGAACATCGTCCACCTTCAACCAACTCGAAGGTCAACCCCGGCGCGAGCCGTCAACAACGTCTCGCCCCGCAACAGCTAGTCAGTTCGGTCTCACTCCAGTCGATTTCGCGCAGGTCATGGACCACCTCCCTGCCGTCCTCGATCGGGTTGGCGTGGTGATCGACAACTTCCGCAGCGAGGACCGCCTCGACTATTCGACGCCCGGACAGGTCGCGATCGCAGTCGGCGGCAACACACTGAGTCGAGGACTCACGCTGGAAGGCCTCACCGTCAGCTACTTCGTGCGGGCCGCCAAGGCATACGACACCCTGCTACAGATGGCTCGATGGTTCGGGTTTCGCCCAGGTTATGAGGACCTGCCACGGATCTGGATGACCGACGAACTCCGACACTGGTTCCGTCATCTGGCGACTGTGGAACACGAAATCCGTCTGGACATCGAACGGTACGAGTCCGAAAACCTCACGCCCACGGAGTTCGGAGTCCGCATCAGAACCCATCCGACCCTGCGTATCACGGCCAAGATGGGTGCGGCGCTCCCGACCTATGCGTCCTATGGAGGACGGCGCGTCCAGACCCGGTACTTCCGTCCCAAAGACGGCGAATGGCTCCGCCACAATGTGGAAGCGGCAGATGGGTTCGTCGCCCGTGTGCGATCGGCGGGAATCGAACCCGACGCAGCGCTGGAGAACGGCGCCGTCATCTTCCGCGACGTTTCTGCCGACGACGTACTCCGGTTCCTCGCGGACTACCGGGTTCACCCGGACTCGCCCGACCTGGACCACGAGCTGATCGAGAAGTATGTGAACCGACAGAGGCGGTCGGGACACCTCGAGTTCTGGAATCTCGCGATCATGGCAGCCACGACGGATACGCACGGAACCGTACGGCTCGGGTCGATGGACTTCGGGCGGATCGTCCGTTCGAAGCTGAGGGACGAAGGTGTCGAACGAGCCGACATCAAGACGCTCATGTCGAAAGACCATCGGGCAGTCGACTTCATGGCTCCTTCGGTTGCGCGGAAGAAAGGTGAGATCGAACTCGCGAAGGCCCGTGATCTCGACCCCGATGCCCGGAACAAGGGTCTGATCCTTCTGTATCCGATCGACCCGCACTCTGAGCCCGATGCCGCCAACAAGGCCTCTCGCAGAGCTCTGGACGCTGTCGACGACGTGATAGGCCTGGCATTGGTGTTCCCCGGCCACCCGGACGAGTCATCGCAGGTGCGACAGACGTACGTCGCGGTCGACCTCACCGACGCCGACGTCGAGGTCGAGCAGGCCGAGTTCGATGAGCTGGCGGGGGTCTCAGACGATGACTGAACTTCTCACGACAGCCACATGGTGGTCGCAACCCGTCGCGGCCGAGGGTTCCACCGCATCGGAGGGTATTCGGCGGCAGCTCGGCAAACCCCGCCTCGATCCGCTGACCGTCCTCGTCCGCGAGGCCGCCCAGAACAGTTGTGACGCAGCCCTGCCCGGGCATGACGTCGAATTCGCGGTCAAGATCAGCAAGTTGTCTGGCCGAAGCCTGCAGAACTGGCGAGACTTCCTGTTGCCCGAGCCGGCCGGTTCTCGGCTCGGCCTTGAACAGGCCATGGATCGTGGGATTCGAATCCTCACGATCACCGACCGCGGGACAACCGGCCTCGGAGGCCCTCTGAGGGCCGATGAGCCGCCGCTCCCCGGTGAACGGGCCGACTTCGTGAAGTTCGTGCGGAATGTCGGTGAACGGAAGGACGTAACCCTCGGCGGTGGTTCCTACGGGTTCGGCAAGGGCATCTTCTACAACGTCAGCCGATGCCATGTGATCGTCGTGGACAGCCAGTGCATGTTCCGGGGCCGTCTCCAACGTCGACTCATCGGCGCGGCGATGGGCGATGCCTACGAGGCCGACAAGACGAGATTCACTGGGCGCCACTGGCTTGGAGTCGACGAGGATGGAATCGCGCAGGCCCTCGTTGACGACGCTGCGACCCGCGTCGCCGAGTCACTCGGTCTTCCCCGGTTCAGGGAAGGGGAAACCGGGACGACGGTCACGGTGATCGACATCGACCTGGGGAACAACGGTGGCACCGACGACACCCAGCGGAGCCCCGAACAGGCCGCACGTTTCCTCGCGTCGACCATCGCCTGGAACCTGTGGCCGCGGATGATCACGCCCTCCCCCGGTCGACTCAGGTGTTCAGTGAAATTCGAGGGTTTCTCGGTGCCGGTCCCGGACCCGGAGCGCTCCATCGAACTCAGGCCGTTCGTCGAGGCATTTCGAAAGCTGGATGTCGAGGGCGAATACGTGGTGCCCAGCCGGAAGACGCCGCCCGTAGAGATCGGCAGGTTTGCCAAGGTCGAGACGATGGCCCCGATCAAGTCGGACGAACTCCTGGCCGTCGCGGCACCCTTCGAAGGCCCTGCTCGACACTGTGCTCGAATGCGTCAAGCCAACCTGATCGTGGACTACGTCGCCGGCAACGCCCATCCCGAGGAAGGTATCCAGTACGGTGCCGTGTTTCGGTCGAGCGCCGAAGCCGACCAGTACTTCTCCGACGCGGAGCCACCCACCCACGACGACTGGGTGACCAGTGGACTACATGGCACCGCCCTCGGCGTCGTCCGACTCGCGAACTCGTTCATTCGTGCCAATCTCAGTCCAGCCCAACCTGATCGGGGCGTTACGACGGCCTCGGAGGCCGCGCTTGCCCCACTGGCGAACCGTCTGTCCGGGTTGCTTGCCGCCGCCCCGGACGGAGACGGGCCGGGTCCCGAGAACGGGCAAGAGCGCAAGAGAGGCAAACGCCGGTCCTCCGGCTCTCGCTCGAGACCGAGGATCGTGGAGGCGCCACGCCTGACGGTCATCGACGGCGAGCCGGTCATCGTGGCCGGCGTGTCCTTCCCTGCCTGGCCGGTCACCACCGTGGTTGAGGCAGCACCTGCAGTTGTCATCGACTCGGGCATCGAACGAGAGACCGATCTCGCGCAGCCAGAGGTCCTCTATTGGTCATGTAGGACCAGGGGCGAGCTCCGGAGAGGGGAAACGATCAGCCTCGACCCGGCCGATCCCCGTGATTGGGACGTCGCGGTGCGCCCACCCGAAGACGCGGTCATCCGCCTGGCACTGAATGTGGACGACGCCCGATGAAGACCGACGTCAAACCGTACTTCGTCCCGTCAGACGCGCTGATCGCCCCCTCGCCCTGGCTTCGGAGGGTCGAGGACGAATGGGAACCACTCGGTGAGGCCGTCGACAACTGGGACTATCGGACCATTCTCCAACTGCGATGCAGCGTGACCATCGATGCCACGGAGGTACGCGAGCAGACAGGGTTGACCGATGGGTCTCCGATAGCGTTGGTCCTCGGGTACCGCGCACTCGATACCTACCTCGCCGGACGCAACACGGTGATTCCATTACAAGATGGCGCCGTGGACGCAGAACTCACGGTTCATCCCGATGACGCCGGCGCGTTGATCGGGGTGACTCGTCGTCTGGTCCTGCTGCGGGACAGACTCATCCACGCTCCCGGCGAGGCGCACCACGCAGGCAGCATCCTGTGGGAAGACGAACACAGGGTGCAACTCGCCGGAGCGTCGACGATGTTCCCGACCGAGGTCGTGGACTTCGAGGCATTCGGCCTGAATCCGAACGCGAGTTGGCATGCGATCCTGCCACCGTCACCAGACGCACCGGCGATGGGTGCCCTGCTCCTCCTACTGAACGAGAAGGACACGAGACTCGTCGAGGCGGTGCAGAAAGAACGCAAGCTCACCGACGAACAGCAATTCCTCGTCGACCAGATGGAGGAGAACCTCGTTCTCGAGATCGTCCGGTGGGCCCTCGCCCGGTGGGACGAGCTCGCCCAAACCGATGGGCAGTCATTCGGCGCATCGGCGCGAGCACTGACCAGGCGGGTCCTGCCCGATCCCGACATCTGGGCTGCGGACAACCAGACCGTCGCCTCGATGGACCTTCGGACTGCGGTCGTCGGCGGTTCCCGCGCAATCGGATTCGGACGGAGGATCCAGTGACTGATCTGTGGCCTCGACTCTCGATGGGAATCGCAGTCACCGAGTATCGACGACTTCCGCTCGAGATCGCGGAGCTCTCAGCACATTCCCGAAGTCGGCACCCGCAGGTCACCTATGCGGCGACCGGTGGTAGCCGTGTCAGCGAATCAAGGGTGTCCGACCTCGCCGAAGCGGTGCGCGCCATCGCCGTCGAGTACGGCTTCCCGGAGGCCGCCGGCCCATCGGACCTGGTGAGTTTTGACCGAGCCGCCGCCGAGGCCATCCACTCCTCAATGGGGATCAACGCCGTGGAGGCCGGTGTTCGTGGAATCTGGAACTTCCTTTCGGTCGTCGTTCTGCCTGATGTGACGAGATGGCGGTTTCCCGGCGACAACATCGAACGATGGGTGGCCACGGACCTCACACGGCACATGTTCTCTCGACTCTGGTGGCAGGCGAGGACGTTCGCAGTCGAGACGCCAGGCGGCACACTGGATTACTCCCTCCTCCGCAGCCTGTCCGAGAGTGATCTCAACCAGATCACCGAGCGTCGCTCGATCGCCGGCGTCACACCTTTGGCACGTTCCATCGCGCGTGTCATAGCGCAGGAGCCCAGCGTTGGCAACCGAAGGAAGGTCCTACGCGAGGCGACTCCCCGGCTTCGTCGATTGATGTCGTTCATCGATTTCTCGGTCCTCGACGACGCCCAACTGGATGATCGGGTCAGAGCCGTCCTTCATGAGGTACGTCTGACCGACGCTCGGGAACAGTGAACCGATCGTCAATGACCGCAATGGACTCGATCGATACCAACATCAGAAACGGTCGAAACCGCCGACTACGATCCGCATAAACGATGGCAGCGGATCCATCAGCCGACTGGATCACAGAGAAGAGGAAGCGATGCCGCGTGTCTTCACCCGAACGAAGTAACTCTCTCAGGCCACCTGTACGCCGATGTGATCGGCGAAACGTATGAGTTCCCCTCTCGTTATTTGAGGCTCATCCGATCAGGCGAGCAGTTCTTGTATTACAGAGGCCGCCGACGAAAGGCGGGGCGGGGAAACCAGGAATACTTCGGCTGCGGAATTGTTGCTGAGGTATTTCCGTCTGGAGATCGCTATCAATGCTCAATTGCGGACTACCATCCGTTCGATCCACCAGTGCCGTTCAAGTCCGGGGATCGTTATCGAGAGCCAGAGGCCAACGAAATCGAGCACGTGGGGCTCTACTTCCAACTCGGAGTTCGTCGGATCGACCAAAAGGCTTTTGATTCAATTTGTAATGAGGGACTGAAGACCAGTGAACCAGTGGCGGCGTACGCAACTGCGTCAGACGCCCAGGAAGTCGACAAAATCGCAATGGCACTGGCGCTCGCAGAGGCAGCCAACAGATGGCCCACAGCCGAGATCTGCAGAATGCCTCACAACAACCCTGGATTCGACATCGAGATCAGGCTTACAGACGGGAGTGTTCACTACATCGAAGTAAAAGGAACACGCTCCCACGAACCTCGCTTCTTCATCAGCTCAGGCGAGATCGAGTACTCGCTTGCACACGCGGCAGGATATTCCATCTGGATTTACCACTCGATCGATCTGGATCGGAAGACCGGGATTCTGGTCGAGCATGACGGAGCCGTCACAGACAGCGAATTCGACCTGTGTCCAACACAGTACCGCGGCCGACTGAAACCCCCCGCGGTTTGACCGATCGAGACAGCACCCAGGCCTCGCGCACTCGGGATGCGCGCCGGAACCGAGGGGTGCCGAGGAATTCGCCCCCACCAACATCAAGCTCGCCGTCGCGACACGCTCGCTGCCCAGACGCTACCCTGACGGTGCTGCCGGCTACGATCACCTCCATGGCAGCGGTCCCCGACTCAGACGACTCACAGCCTTACATCGTCGATCTGTTCGCCGGGCCCGGAGGCCTTGACGTCGGTGCCGCGTGGCTCGGGATCTCTAGCATCGGTATCGAGGTGGACCCCCACGCCTGTGCGACGAGGCGTGCCGCAGGCCTGAGGACCGAACAAGGAGATGTCCGGCAGTACCGCCCCGCCCGGTTTCCGCAGGCCAACGTCCTCACCGGCGGGCCGCCCTGCCAAACGTTCACCGTTGCGGGGTCCGGAACCGGCCGCAGAGCGCTGGACGAGGTCACTGCCGCAGTCGAGAAGATGGCTGCGGGACGCGACGCCGAGGAAAGTCTGGCCGTCTTCGACGACGAACGCACTGGCTTGGTCCTTGAACCTCTGAGGTGGGTTCTTCAGGCCATCAACGACGACTCCCCGTTTACGGCCATCGCCCTCGAGCAGGTCCCTCAGGTGCTGCCCGTCTGGGATGCATACCGGGCAGTCCTCGAGCGCTACGGCTACGGCGTTGCACACGGAATCCTCCGTACCGAGGAGTTCGGTGTGCCGCAGACTCGTCGACGTGCCGTGCTCATTGCCCGTTTGGACGACGAGGACGTGGCCCTTCCACGACCGACTCATCAGGCCTACCGCAAGGGTGCCCCGCGTCAGGGGACCCTGGATCGTCTCCCGTGGGTCTCGATGGGAGACGCTCTGGACCGTGACGGCGACTTCGTGGTCGTCTCGAACTATGGCAGTGGGGGTAACCCCCGCAAGCGCGGTGAGCGTCGGTCGGACGAGCCTTCTGCGACCGTCACCGGAAAGGTCATGCGCAACCGGCTCAAGAGAGGCGAGCAGGATATCGGTCGCTTCACCCACCACGAGGCAGGTCGCCTCCAGACCTTCCCCCCGGACTACCCCTGGTCGGGTAACGACATCGGCCAGCAGATCGGCAACGCGATACCGCCTCGGCTCGCCGTGCACATTCTCGCCTCCGCGCTGAACTGGTCCGTTGACACCTCTGAGCTGGATGAGGCTGTTCGGCTGTCATGGAATTTGTCGCAGCATGGTGTGATCACAGCGGAGCCTCGTTCAGAAGCACGCGAACTCGTTCGTCTGCTCGATTGAATGTTGCGTGGCCGACAACGATGTCACCATGCCGGGCCGACACGGTGACACCGACAGCCCGGCGAGCGATTTCCGGACGTTCCTCTAGTCGTCCGGTCTGACGACAGACCCACGGAGGTCTCTGGCTCGGAGCTCATCGATGGTCTCGACGATCTTGTCAGCGATCTCTTCAGGCGTTTGATGCTCCCAGAATCTGCGGACGACCCAGCCTCGTGATCGAAGCGCATCATCCGTACGTCTGTCGCGGGCAATATTGGTGTCCAGCTTCTTCGCCCACCATTCGCGGTTCGCGGCCGGCCTCGTCGCATGTTGGGGACAACCGTGCCAGAAGCACCCATCGATGAATACCGCCAGCTTCAACCCCTTCCAAGCGAGGTCCGCCCGAGTTCGCAGGTCCGGTTCGAGTTTGACGTCGATGCGGTAGCGAAACCCACGCTCATGAAGGCACCGTCGTACGGCAATCTCAGGGGCAGTATTCTTCGACTTCTGGCGACTCATGCGAGCACGGACCGTGGAAGAACTCGCCGGCGGACGATACGACCCTCTGGAACTTTCCTCGCTTGGCTCGCTGCTCACAGAGCCAGAGTAGTTCAGTACACAGGTACCGATGAGAACGTTCGTCAGCCCGATATCCGAAGATCGTTCAACAGCCCGTTCTGGCCGTTTGTGTTGGCGAGTACAAGTGTCGGACAGGAGGGAATCGACTTCCACTGGTGGTGCTCGGCCATCACGCACTGGAACACCCCGGCCAACCCCGTCGACTTCGAACAGCGCGAGGGGCGCGTGAATCGATTCAGCGGGCACGCCATTCGCCGTAACCTCGCCTATCGGCACGGATCCGAGATGCTCAGGGCCGACCACCCATGGCGTGCCGCTTACGAACTGGGTAGGGATGAACAGGACAGATACGGCGAGTTCGCACCGCACTGGGTTTATCCGGGGCCGGCAACCATCGAGAGACACCTTTCCCCGTACCCACTCAGTGTCGACATCGCCCGACTGGAGCGGCTGAAGAGCGACCTTGCCCTCTACCGCCTGACGTTCGGCCAACCGCGGCAGGAGGACATGCTGGAACTACTCCGCCGGCGTGGCCTGGACACCGACCCCGACCGTTTGGACGAAATGCGCATCGACCTCTCGCCGCCACTCGGACGGAGATGAGCAGGCCGTCACCTTGGTCTGCCCATCCACGCCGCTCCTGGGATGCGAACCGTCTCGACGTGCGATCCGCGTCGATCCGACAGGGGCAACCTCAGGTAGCGAGGCACTAGGCTCACGACATGGCATCTCCCACTTGGCGCTTCTGGGAAGTGACCGATGACGCCGGCAACTTGCAATGGCTCGGAGCAAGCCGCCCGAACGCGCGGACGGTGTTGGACCGGGCGACGGTCTGGACCCTCATCCCCCACACCCGTGTCTTCATCGCCAACTGGTTCGTCAGTGAGGCGTGGGCAATTGAGGACAGCGGACTGACCTTCGAAAACGTGACCTCCACTTACTCACAGCAGATCGCGCCTGATGTACCCCAACCCTCCACCGAGGTCATCCGGCGAATCACGCACCCAGAGCGCTTCCTCACACTCGACCAGGTCACCAGTTACCCCGCGATCAAGCTCCTCGGGAAACGCGCCGACCGCATCCTGCAGGAGCGACGGTGACCACAACCATCCCGCCATCGAGACGAGTCCGCACTTTGCAATGATCCCGAACTACGCACAGGCCCTCATCTGTGTCGGCCCATACTTACCAAACCCGGGTGGGCCAAGACCGGGACGATGCTCGTCGCCCAGGCACTCAGGCGTTCGCGCTACCCACCGACGACCTTCTCAGCTTGTCGATCGGGTGCCCGGTGTCCTTGATCTTCCACAGCGTCCACCCGTCGACCTCCTCGTCATCGGCGAACCCGTAGAACTGGAGTAGCGCCACGGCGGCCTCGCTCGGATCCTCGAAGCGCCGACGTCCGGCAACCGGTTCATCGAGGATCACGCTCCAGTCCCCGATGTCGATGACCGCGC
The DNA here is from genome assembly GCF_900683595.1 of Gordonia paraffinivorans. Taxonomy (NCBI): domain Bacteria; kingdom Bacillati; phylum Actinomycetota; class Actinomycetes; order Mycobacteriales; family Gordoniaceae; genus Gordonia; species Gordonia paraffinivorans. Next base: position 261,231 of record NZ_CAACYD010000005.1, read on the forward strand.
TCGGGATGAAGCCTCCGTCGCACTCCATGTGAATTGCGACCTTGTTGGCCGGGTTCGAGTACTGAACGTGCTGGGATCCCGTCCCGGACCCCTTGGTGGGAAGCGAAATCTTCCTCGGACCGACGCGCTGTTGCCGCATCAGCTCGACGGGTCCGGGTTTGGGCCAAGTCACCGGAGACTGTTGGATCTTCGGAGTCTTCGGCGTGGTGGTGTGCTCTCCGATGTCGCTTCCGTGACGGAGCTCGTCAGCGTCGTTCTGTCGCTGTTCGAGTCGTGCGTCGTGCTGGTTCGCACGATCGTCGTTGTCGACCTTGTTCTGGACGGCGCGCCGGACTGGCTCCCCCACGTGCGGCAGGTGGAGCTTCTCGAGTGCGTTGTCGCCGATCTGGATGACCTCGTCCGAGGTCTTGCCGAGTCGGGCCGCAATGCTGTCGTGGTCGAGCGGTTCCTCGCCGTTGAGGCCGAAGCGGTAGATCAAGATCTCCGCTTCGTCGGGGTCCAGGTCGACGAGTGCCGCGAGCACGTCGTCGAGTGCCCCGGGCCGACTCAACCGCATCGTGTCCGCGACGACGCCGCGAATGTGGGCACTCACCCTCTGCACCGCGGCCGCATGCTTCGCCACCTGGTTGGCCGCGTTGACAGCCATTCCTCGCTCGATCTCGGTCATCGTCCGACCAGCTCCGTCCGTCGGCGGCAACCACGCCTCCAGGAGGGCGGGAACACTGTGGACCTCGACCTTTTCGACGGTCTGGGCGATGTCGGCCAGCTCGTCGAGGAACGTCCCGTGGGCGCCCTTCTCAGGGTCCTCCGAACTACCCTCGGCGTAGAAGATGATGAAGACCGCGGCCCGACCATCTGCCTTCGGCCGGATGACCCGTCCCATCCGTTGGATCATCTGTCGTCGGGTCCGGCTCGCCGCGAGAACGATTCCCACATCCGCCTCGGGAACGTCGACCCCTTCATCGAGCACGCGCGGCGCAGCAAGCGTGGTGAGTCTGCCGTCCTTGAACGTCTGCAGCAAAGCGATGCGGTCGTTTCGGTTCAGATCGCTCGTGTACGGAGCGGCGGCGACGCCGGCCTGCAACAAGACCTCAGCGGCTCGCGCGGCAGCCGCTTTCGTCTCGGCGAACACAAGCGACCTATTCGATCGTTCCAGTCCCGGCGCGATGTCGGCGAGCGCTTCTTCTTTGCCCGAGATCGTGGCGAGAAGATCGCGTCGCTCCGAGAACGCCTTCAGGTACTTGCGCGCGGACCAGACCGACGAATCACCCCCGAACTCGTCTTTGGCCAGGAGCTGAACGTCCTGCAGGAACGAGCCGAACGGCTCAGCGCGACAGCCGTACTTGGTGATCAGGTTGCTGCGCTCGGCACGTGCGACCTCGTCGAGATTCTCGTAGCGTGCCCGCTCCTTGGGAGAGAACGGCACCGGCACCAGCGCCAGATTGACCGGTGCGAGGATGCCGTCGGCGTACCCGCGCTGGTACGTGCAGCCCTCGATGACGTTCTCGAAGAACGGTTTGAGCACCTGCTCGATGCCGTCGTCGGACCGTTCGAGGGTGGCGGTCAGTCCGAGTCGGGCGTCGAACGACTCCGAGAGGACCTTGGCGAAGGATTCCGCCGCGTAGCGGTGGACCTCGTCGGCGACGATGAGTGCCCCGGCGGGAGGACGTTCGGCTGCCGGCATCACGGCGGACTGCACGGTCGACACGAGCACGTCGAAGTGCCGGAAGGAGTCCTGAATCCCGTCGCCGCGCCGACCGACTCGAAGCGTGGTGCTCGCGGCGAGAAGTCGTTCGTACCACTGGCGCAACAGGTCTCGCGACGGGACGACGACCAGTACCTTCTGGCCGTCGGCAACCGCCTCGAGCGTGGCGGCGATCCCGACCTCGGTCTTACCCGAGCCGGTCACCGCCTCGATGACGCCTCGCCGCCCCAGTGCGCGCCATTTGTCGAGCGCTTCCTTTTGCCATTCGCGCAGCGGTTTCACCGGCTCGCTCCTCGCGAACGAACCCATTGGACGACGCCGGCCTTGGTGACCTCATCGAGCTGGCCGTCGGCGACCAGCCCGTTCAACACCTCACGTGTCTCGCGTTCGTCGAGCTTCGAGATGTGGCACGCCCGTTCCATCGTGAGCGGAACACTCGCCCACGCCGCGGCGACCAGGACCTTGCCCAGCGCGTCGTGGTCGCGAGGTGCGACAGGTGGTTGGGGATCGACCGGCGCAGGTTCGGCGGCGGAACGCCGCAGCAGATCGTCACGCGCGTTGATGCCCACGACGGGGTGAAGAGTGAGGTCCTTCTTCTCGCTCCGTCCATGGTCAATGGGACCCGGAGTAACGACCGGGGGCACAACCGGCGGCTCAGGAACCGTTGGCGAGATCTGCTGTCTCTCAACCGGACCGGTGTCGACGGTCGGTGCTGTCTCCGCTTGCCCCTCGTCTTTCTCGTTGTCAGGGGTAGGTGTCGGGACAACCGTCGTGACGGGAGGCTCATCGTCCGGGATGCGCTCCCCCGGTTTGATGCCCAACCGGTCGAGCTCGGTCCACAGCGACGCCATCGCCTGAGTGCGATCTGCGTAGAATTCGGATTCGCGGACTCGCCAGAACGTCCAGCCGCACCTCCGTAGCTCGTTCTCGCGCTCGAGGTCGTCGCGCAACTGTTCGGGGGTTGATTCGAAAGCGTCCCCGTCGCACTCGACCGCCAGCCGCGACGCACTTCCGGTGACCATGAGGTCGATGTGCCGATTGTTGACCGGGACCTGCGGATTCACGTGGTACCCACGGGCGACGATCTCGTTGAACACTCGCTGTTCGAAGAGACTCTCGAACCGCGGATCGCGCACGTCGTCGGAGACGTTCTCCGGCACCGGTTCCGTCGCTGTGGCGGGTCGGGCGGTCATGTGCTCCAGCAACGACTTACGCAGGTCCCCGGCTCGCAACTCGTCCAGCGTGACCGAGTGGAACAACCACATCTGGTCCTTGGCGCGGGACGCGCCCACGTTGAACCGCTGTTCGAACTCGGTGCGGGTGAGCGATGTGAACCGATGATTGGGCGCAACCACCAACGACAGGAAGATGACGTCGCGTTCGTCGCCCTGGAAGTCCGGAGGCGTTCCCACACGGAAGCGACGCTCTTCCCATTCGTCGTCGGAGATCTTCCCGCGCAGCGCGTCCCGGATCTCGTCGACCTGCTTCTGTCCCTGTAGGACGACGACGCCCATCGTCTTGCCGTCGTACTGCGAGTCGTCGAGACATGCACGGACCTGGTCTGCAATTGCCGCTGCCTCGGCCGCGTTGACGAGCGACGAGCTCGTGACCGTGACGGTGGCTCCGTCGACGTAGGTGGTCCTCAACGGCGGCAGGCGGTCGGCGCCGAACTGCCGGACCGGCACCAGCGGCGCGTCCTGATAGAACTGCCTGCTCGACCAGTCGATGATCTCCGGCATCGAGCGGAAGTGCTCCCGGAGACGGACCACCTGACCGAAGCGTGACCGCAGCAGCGAGAACAGACTCGACCGCGGGGTGAAGGTGTTGCGGACGTGTTCGGGCAGGTCGCCGAGGTAGCTGTCGAGACGGGCGAAGACGTCCTCGAGGCTGCCGAGAGCGATCTCACTGGGGGTGCACTGCTTGTCGTCGCCGACGACGATCACCCGCGGCGCGAGCCACAGAAGGTAGAGGTGGGTGATGTCGACCTGGCTGGCCTCGTCGACGATGACGACGTCGAAGACGCCCTGCTGCGGCGGGATCGACGCGAGCACCTGTTGGGTGGGCATGACCCAGGCCGGCACGGCGCTCTGCGCCTCCTGCATCGCCATCCGGGCGGCCTGCCGGAATCGCTCAGCGTGCTTGCCGGTGCCCTTGCCGATGGCGCGGATGTGGTCGCGGTACGCCTGCAGCGCGGTGACCTCGCCGGCACTCATCCGCTCCAGGCAGCTCTTCCATGCCTTCTCAGCGGCCAATTTTGCTGTCAGAGAGCTGATGTCGGCGGTGGCAGCGTCGAGCTCGGCGCTCAGTTTCGCCTCTCGCCCGGGCGTCCGCTGCTTCTCGACCCAGTCGTAGGCGCGTCGCCAGTGCCAGGCGTCGGCGATGTTGTCGAGGCGGGTGCCGAGCTCCGGGTCGGACAGCTGTTGCTCGAGCGAGTCCAGCAGGTTCGGCGCGGCTGCCCGGACGCGCTGCGCGAGGGCCTCACACGCCTGGTACTCGCGCTGTTGTTGTTGCGCGGCCAGGTACGCGGTCACGGCGTGGCCGAACCTGTCGGCGGACGCGGCTCGGACGCTTTCGGTGAGTTCGGTCGCCTCCGGTGCCGGGACCGACCCGAACGCCGAGCCCAGGCTGGTGGTGATCGCGTCGAGTTCTTGGCGTGCCGCGCGGCGCTGGAGTTCGAGCGTGATGGCCGATGCCGCCTGCGAGAGAGTCTCGGCCTCGTGCACGCTGCTGATCGTCAACTGCCGGTTGGTGCTCCGGTGGAGCGTGTCGGTCAGCGCCCGGCACCGCGCCTGCAGCTTTTCGATCGACGCGATGTGCCGGCGCACGGTGACCAGGTCGTTGACCTGCGCGGTGCGTGACGCGTCGGCCGCGAGTTCGACGCCGAGGTCGGCAAGGATGCGACGGGCGGTCCCGACCGCGTCGAGCGCTTTGAGGTGCGCTACCGCGATCTCGAGTTCCTCGGCGCGACGGACCGGTTCGCCGTCGACGGTGAGCCCCAGTTCGAGCTCGTCGTACGCCTTCTGCTCGGCGCACCGCCGGAAGCGTCCCCGCCACTCGGCGCCGTCCTGTAGTCGAGCGAGCCACGCCTGCACCACGTCGAGCACGCGACGGGAGACGGCGGGTGCGTCGATGACCGCGCTGCCCACCGCCTGGTCGTAGGCGGTCGCCTCCTGGACGTGGGCGTCGAGATCCTGGACGCGGGCCCACAGATGATCGAGCTCGCCGGCCAGGACGCGGTCGGCGAGCTGCTGATAGACCACCGGCAGGGCACGGACCGCCTCGGCGGCTTCCCTCAGCGCATCGCAGTCGGCGAGAACCTGCTCCGCGGTGGACGAGTCGACGTCCTCGATGATGGCGACGAGACCGCGTGTCTGAGCCGGGAGCTCAAGCGGCGGTCGCTGGACGGCCTCGAAGAGGGACGTCATCCGATCTGCGGCCGGCAGCAGGTTGTCCAGCGGCGGCAGGGTCTGCGCGGCGCGTGACCGGTGTTCGGCGGTCTGCAGTGCGAGCAGTCGAGTGAGTTCCCGGAACTCGCTGGGCGCGAGCGGCGGCTCGGCGTCGTACAGCGGACCGGGAAGCCAGGCGCACTTCTCGCGCCGCTCCTCCAGCCGTCGCACGATGGAGGCCAAGGTGCCGCGGTACCCCGGTGCGACCTCGGGATGCTTGTAGGTCTCCGCCTCGCGCAGCGCGACAATGGCTTCGAGCGTCTTCGCGCGGCGTGCCCGGGCCTGCTCGCGCTTGTCGGTGAGGTCGGCGATCGTGCGGTCAGCCGCCTCCGGGATGAAGGAGGTCTTGCGCTCGGCGATCGTCGCGACGCTCTGGTTGAGCTCCTGCGAACCGCCGCGCGACAGGTCCGTGATGGACACGCAGAGTTCCTGCATGTCAGGTGGCAGCTTGTCGCGCAGGACCTGCAACGCCTGGGACTTCTCGCTGGTGACGAGGACGCGCTGGCCGCGGGCCAGCAGCGCAGACATCAGGTTGGCGATCGTGTGGGTCTTACCGGTACCGGGCGGACCCTCGACGACGACGCCGCTGTCGCCACCCAGCCGCTCGATGATCTTCGACTGCTCGGCGTTCGCGGGCAGCGGGAAGAGCGGATCCTCGGCGAGCTCGCGCGGCGCGGTGGCCCCGGTGGACTCCAGCCACCGCACACGTTCGTCCGCCTCGATGGCGGTCACCAGCTGGGCCAGGCCGAGCGGAGTCTTGGCCGACGGTTCCTCGGCCTGGTGGATCATCTGGTTGTAGTACTCGACCAGCGCGAACGCGCCGCGCTTGCGCAGGACCAGAGCGGGCGCGAGCGCAAGGGCCACGTCGGTGACATTCGACGGCGGCTCGAGTGCGTCGGTGACCGGGATCTCCAGGCCGAGGGCACGACTCGCCCAGGTCTTGAGGAAGACCTGGATCGACTCGTCGAGCGGCGAGGTCGACTCCTTCAGCTGAGCATAGAGAGTGCGGCTTCCCGACTGGTCGAAGATGTCGATGCCGGTCAGGAGTTCGCTGTCTTCCAGCCGCGGCGACGAGAGGTCGACGAACTTCACAAGCAGGTCGCCGGAGGTCTCATCTCGCTCAATCGTCGCCGCCTGCGTCACCAAGTGCGTGTTGATGCGGTCTCCGTCGGCCATTCTCGGCGGCAGGGACAGCAGGCCGGATGCGACGACGAGCTCGACCGACTCGGGCCGCGCAGCGAGCTCGTGCATCATGTCGGTCAGCGCCTGGTAGAGCTCGAAGTGAGGGCGGCGCTGGCGGTCGGTCTGAGCCCATGCGGTCCAACGTTCGTACCAGCGCTGGTACTTCGCGCGGGCCTTGGCGACCTCGGTTGCCGATGTCGTGCTGTCTCCGGTCGGCTCACGGAACTGGGGCCCAGGGGTGTCGCTCCGGTGAGCAGCAGCAGGGTTGTCGACCCACTGCAACAGTTCCCTGGGAAACTCCGGCGGGTCTTCGAGATGCACGCGTGGCGCACGAACCACCACGTCGCCGGCCGTGGCGGCGCGATCGATCTGAAAAGGTGCACTTCCCGGAAAGAGCCAGTGATAGTCTTCGTGGTCCTCGACCCTCAGCACCGGTCGGGTCCGGGCCTTCACCATCTCCCGGAGGAACTGCATCAACCGACCAACGCGATCCTTCAGATCGGCATCGTTCTCTCGACTCGTCACCACTCAACCCGTTTCTTAGGCCGCGGTGTCGCGGCACGCCCGTAGTCGGAAGTCACATTAGCGATTACCACTGACAGTTAGCGCGCGTAAGTGTCGATCGACAGGGTGTATGAGCTGGTACTTCCCGCCACCATGGAATAATTCGATCGATCGGAGGACACCCTGCGTGCAAAGTCCCCATCGCCAACATGAGTCGGCACCAGGTGGCGGTGACTACGCCCCGTTACGACGCATGTGCGGACTGCGACAGCATGCTGAGCCACCCACCAGCCCGACTGCTCGCCATCTCAATGATGTGCAGTGGATCGGTCCGCTGAATGCGCTGTAGTTCAATCGATCTGCGTGCTCCGAGGTGTTCAGAACCATGATGCACATCGTCTGCAGACCATCCATGCACTACAGCACTAGTTACACCGTGGTTCGTTCAGAGGAATTTCTGCCGACGTCCGATTTGTACCACTATCATCGTACCGGCTCGAATCCGAGCGCTCGTCCCAACGTTGTGTTGACCGCCCCCCACAGGGCCGATAGACGAGGTGGTATGCCGCGCTACAAGTTCGATTGGGCGAACCTTCCTCCGGAGCTCCTGGATGCAATGTGCAGCCGGCTACTCGAGGTCGGCGATCCCAGCTTGGCCCCGGCCGACGCTCTGCGGCAGGTCTATGGCGCGCGCCCCCGGATCGATTTCATTCGCGAAGCCTGGCCCATCCTGCGCGAGGAGTGGCTCGGACACGACCGGGAACCTCGACTGCGCGTACTCGAGGCCATCCAGGTCGCACACCACGACGAAGGTGTCATTCGTGGAAGACGGGCGCAGATGGACTACCTGCGTCGCCTCCGCAATGCCAAGAGGCTTCGTGAGATCGTATGGGAGGAATTCGTCGCGTATGGAGAGACCCAGCATCGCAATACTTCGGACGAGCATCCCAAACAACCGCCACCAACAGACCGCCGACACGCCCTGAACCGCCACCGCCACCGGTACCCGGTTCACCGGTGGGACCATCTTGGGGCACAAACCAGCAAAACAGCGAGATCGACGGAGAGCACGAGTCTGTGAAAACACCGGCCGAGGGGTCAGGGTCCACCATCACTCGACCAGAGGTCGGACCCGAAGGTAATGAACTGAACGTCGCTCCTGGATCGATCGTCCTCGTGCGTGACGAGGAATGGCTTGTCACCGCTGTGGAGACGGCGTCTGACGGTCACTTCGTGCATGTCACGGGCCTCTCGGACCTCGTGCGAGACACTGAGGCGGTCTTCTCCACCGCACTCGACACTATCGTCGAGGTCGATCCCACGGCGGTGACTGTTGTCGGTGATGACTCAGTCCAGTTCCGTCGGGCTCGGCTGTGGCTTGAGGCGATGCTCCGCAAGACGCCCGTGGCAATCGCTGACCCGGGTCTCACCACCGCCCACCGCGGCCTCGTGGACCCACTTGATTACCAACTGAAGGCCGTCTCCAAGGCCCTGGATCCGGACAAGCTGCGGCCACGGATCCTGCTCGCGGACGCGGTGGGACTCGGCAAGACGATCGAAATCGGCATGATCCTGTCCGAACTGGTGCGCCGAGGCCGCGGCGACCGCATCCTGATCGTCACGCCCAAGCACGTCCTCGAGCAGATGCAGATGGAATTGTGGACGCGGTTCGCGCTCCCGTTCGTGCGCCTGGACTCGGCGGGCATCCAGCGAATCCGTCAGGTGCTGCCGGGCAACCGGAACCCGTTCACCTACTATAAGCGGGTCATCATCTCGATCGACACGCTCAAGAGTGACCGGTACATCGCCAGTCTGCGAAAGCAGCGCTGGGATGCCGTGGTGATCGATGAGTCGCACAACGTCACCAACGTCAGCGCTCAGAAGGCTCGTCTCGCCAGCTTGCTGGCTTCACGCACAGACGCGCTCATCCTTGCGTCGGCGACCCCACACAACGGGCGCGCCGAATCGTTTGCCCAGCTGATACGGCTTCTCGACCCGAGCGCGGTCTCCCCTACCGACGAGCTGAATCTCGACGAGGTCAAGAAGCTGGTGATCCGGCGGCACCGCCACCACCCCGATGTCGCGGGTGCGGTGGGTTCGGACTGGGCTGAGCGTGAGCAGCCGCGCAACGTCCTCGTGCCGGCCTCGCCGGGTGAGGATTCAATCGCCCGCGAACTCGAGGACGTGTGGCTCTGGCCGGAGAACGGGCACTCCCCCTACTCGGGCAAGAACGCGTCCCTGTTCCCGTGGGTTCTCGCCAAGGCGTTCCTCTCTTCGCCCGAAGCCCTGGCAGAGTCCGTCAAAGAACGCCGTCGTCGACTCGACGAGACCGACCCGTCCACCGCACGCGAGCGTCAGGCCCTCGAGCGGCTGGGCGAGTTGGCCGACGCGGTTCCGATCGCCAAGTCCGCGAAGTACAAGGCGCTTCGTGAACACCTCGACGACATCGGGGTATCACGTACCGGTACACGGCGCGTGGTGGTCTTCGCCGAACGTGTGGCCACTCTGAATGCTCTTGCGAAAGCACTGTCGAAAGACCTGAAGCTGACCACCACAACAGGTGACCAGCTCGGCCAGGTGACCGTGCTGCACGGCGGTCTCAGCGACGCCGAGCAGCAAGCGATCGTCGAGTCCTTCAAGCTCGAGTCCTCCCCGATCCGCATCCTGGTGACCGGTGACGTCGCTTCCGAGGGCGTGAACCTGCATACCCAGTGCCATCACCTTGTCCACTACGACATCCCCTGGAGTCTGATCCGCATCGAGCAGCGCAACGGCCGCATCGACCGCTATGGGCAGAAGCATCGCCCCCAGATAACGACGCTTCTTCTCAACCCGTCCACCGGGCGCTTCGCCGGCGACATCCGGGTGCTCAGCCGACTCGTCGAGCGCGAGCACGAGGCCCACACCGCGCTGGGCGACTCCGCATCTCTGATGGGTACCTACGACGTGAAGGCCGAGGAGGAATCGATCCGGCAGGTATTGGCCGGGCAGAAGGACCTCGACGCGGTGGTCAAGACCGTCGAGGAGGTCGAGGCCGGTGGCGGACTGGACGCCTTCTTTGCTCAACTGGCGACGACGCCAGATGAAGCTCCTGAGGTTGCCGAACCAATAGACATCGAGGAATCCGAGGAGTCCGCGACCGGCGTCTACGACTCCGAGTTCGAATTCCTCGAAGCTGCTCTGTACGAGTCGTTCCCGACACCACAGCTCGATCCGAACGACGGCGTCGCGTGGAAGGTCCACCAGAGGCAATCCATTGCGAGCCTCAAACCGCCTCGGGACCTGAAGCAACGGCTCGAAGTCTTGCCTCAGGACTATCTGCGGTCGCGACGGGTCACCGAGGAGTACAAACTCGCCTACACCCGACTTCGCGGCCAGGAAGAGCTTCGGCAGGCGAAGAGCGGCACGTCGACCTCCACGTGGCCGGAGGCGCACTATCTCGCTCCGCTGCACCCGATCATCGACTGGGCCGCCGACCGCGCGCTCGCCGAACTCGGGCGCAACCAGATCTTCGCGGTGCGCGGCGATGTCGCCTTTGCATCGGTACTTGTCCAGGTGACTCAGACAAACAAGCGCGGACAGGTCGTGGCGGCGTCGTACTACACGGTTGACTTCCCCGACCCCGCGGACCCCGACGGCTCACTCGTGACACCGCACCCGAATGCCCGCGCTGCGGTAGAACACTTGCAGATCGCACGGGAGAGTCGGGGCGACCTCGCCGGCGCAGCGAACCTGCAACCGCTGGTGGCCGCCGCGGTCACGGCCGCCGACGGCGCGGCCGAGCAGCAAGCCGAGGCAATACGCTTTGAAACCCAACGACGGATCGACGACTGGATTCGGCGTTCCGAAGAGTGGAAAGCGGAGGCCGGCCAACTGACTCAGCGCGGACAACTCCGCGAGCGCACCGCCCGCATCTCGGAGGAGCAAGAACTCGCCCAAGCGATGAACCCGGAGCGACGGCTCGCGCGTCCTCTGATCCTCTCTGTCCCCACTGATCTCGAACTCACGCAGGAGAACTGACGATGGCGTTCACATCCGACGCGCTGGTGATCGGTGAAGACTTCATCAGCGAGCACTACTTCACCACCGACGCCAAGTCGCAGTCGTTCCAGGCAAAGGTCCTCGAACGGCGCAAGCAGTGGGATGCCGCGAAGGCGGAGGGCCACCCGACCGCCCGCACGCGATTCACGGAGGTGCGGGGCAAGCTCGCCACCGAGTTCATCGCCCTGTCCGAGAACGCCGACGAGGAGAGCCTCGACGGGCTCTATCAGACACTGCGCACCGTCCTCGGCTACGACAATGCGCTGCGTTGGGAGATCGAGCGGATCGGCGGCAGCGACACCGAACCGGGTCCTGCGTTGGCGTTCCGCACCCGCGACCTCGGTGGAACCGCCCCGCTGGTCCTCGTGGAAGCTCGGGGCGGGCTGGAAATCGAGGACTTGCTCGCCAAGGACGAGAAGTCGCTCCTTCGTGAGTTCCACCCCGACGCAGCCGATTCCATCGCCTCGGTGGCCGGACTGCTGTCCCACCTGTTCGTGTCCGAGGACGGACCGCGTTTTGCGTTGGTGCTTGCCGGAAGCACTGCCCTGGTGACCGAACGCGAACGCTGGCTCGAAGGCCGCTACCTCGCAGTCGATCTGCAGTTGGTCGGTGAACGCAACGACGACAAGCGCGGTGGCGAGATCGACCGCGCACTCACGTGCATCGAGGCCGAGTCCCTTGCTCCCGACGCCGAGGGCGACATCTGGTGGTCGGGCGTCATCGAGGAATCGGTCAAGCACACCGTCGGCGTCTCCAAGGACCTGCGTGAAGGCGTGCGGTTATCGATCGAAATCATCGCCAACGACGTCGTCGCACGCCGGCGAGAGCAGGGTCTGGAGCCACTCCCCGACGACATGGCGCAACCGCTCGCCGGCCAATCGTTGCGGTTCCTTTACCGCATCCTGTTTCTCCTCTACGCCGAGGCGACACCCGAGTTGTCGGTGCTCCCGGTCGGAGATCCCAACTACGAACGCGGCTACAGCCTCGATCGCCTTCGCGAACTCCTTCCGGTTGAGTTGGTCACGCCACGTGCGCAGAACGGGACACACTTCTACGACTCACTCAGCACACTCTTCGAGATGGTCGACCGCGGCCATGATGGCGGTGTCGAGGACGACGACGAGGCCCGGGCCGAAGGGTTGACGTTCCGAGCGCTGAAGGCGGACCTGTTCCTGCCGAAGGCGACCTCCCTGATCGATGAGGTGAAGCTCAGCAATCTTGCACTGCAAAAGGTCCTGCGCCATCTGCTGATGAGCAAGGAGACCCGCGGCAAGGACCGCGGATTTATCTCGTACGCAGAACTCGGTATCAACCAGCTCGGCGCCGTGTACGAGGGCCTGATGAGCTACACAGGCTTCTTCGCCCACGACACGCTGTACGAAGTGGCGAAGAACGGCAACCCGGAGAAGGGCTCGTGGGTTGTCCCCGAAAGTCGAATCGAGGGCATCTCCGATTCGGACTTCGTCAAGGTTCGTGACGAACACACCGGTGAGCTTGTCCCGGTGCGACATACGCCCGGCACCTTCGTATTCCGCCTCGCCGGTCGAGAGCGCCAACAGTCGGCCTCGTACTACACCCCTGAAGTGCTCACCCGCTTCACCGTCGGCCAGGCGCTCGAGGAGCTGCTCGACCAGGACGGAAAGACAACTACAGCCGAGGAGATTCTCAACCTCACGGTCTGCGAGCCCGCACTCGGTTCGGGGGCGTTCGCCATCGAGGCAGTGCGCCAGCTCGCCGAGCAGTATCTGACTCGCCGTCAGAAGGAGCTCGGCGAACGGATTCCGCCGGAGGACTACCCGACCGAATTGCAGCGGGTCAAGGCGTATATCGCGCTCCACCAGGTGTACGGGGTGGACTTGAACGCCACGGCAGTCGAGTTCGCTGAGATCACCTTGTGGCTGGACACCATGGGACCGGGCCTGGCGGCGCCGTGGTTCGGTTTACACCTGCGCCGTGGTAACTCCCTGATCGGTGCCCGCCGCGCCGTGGTGCCGGCCCGTCGCCTGAAGGAGACGGGCTGGCTCGACGCCGCCCTTGTCGATGTTCCGCTGTCGGAATCCTTGGACAATCACTTCGGTGCCGTCCACCACTTCCTGTTACCCAGCAGTGGTTGGGGTTCCACGGCTGACGTCAAGGAGGGCAAAGAACTCGCGCCTGATGTTGTCAAGGACCTCAAGCAGTGGCGAAAGAGCCTCGGCAAGAAGCTCTCCACCGCACAGATCAAACAACTGCAGGCGCTGGCACAGCGTGTCGAAACACTGTGGGGCTTCGCGCTACGTCGGCTTCAGATTGCCGAGTCGGAAATCCGTCGCGAAATTCCGCTGTGGGGCCGGGAGCTCGACGTTACCGGCGGCGCAGTGAGCCGAGAACAGATCGAGGCATCGCTGGCGGACGAGAACGGCGCCTACCGACGGTTGCGGCGTGTCATGGATGCCTGGTGTGCCCTGTGGTTCTGGCCGCTCACGGAGCGAGCACGAAGCGTGAATGGTCAGATCGCCGAACCACCAAGTCTGCAAGAGTGGCTCGACACACTGACGGAGCTTCTCGGTACACCGGTCAAGGAAGCTCGCGGCGGTCAGATCGACGTCTTTACCACCGCGACCTGGGCTCAGCTCGAGGATGCAGAAGAAGCCGATCTTCTGCTTGCGCAAGCGAGGAAACTCGATGCCGTACTCGAGCAGCATCCCTGGTTGGCGGTTGCCGAGCGTGTTGCGAACCGACAGGGATTCTTCCACTGGGAGCTCGACTTCGCCCCTGTCTTCGCCGGAGGCGGTTTCGGCTTGCAGGTTGGGAACCCCCCGTGGGTTCGTCCTCGGACGGATGTCGATGCCCTTCTGGCTGAGGGTGACCCTTGGTTTCAGTTGGCGGTCAAACCGACGCAGGCCGAAGTCCGAGCGAAACGTCTGGCAACACTCACACTTCCCGACATCTACGACCTGGTTGTCACCGAGACCGCCGACGTCGTCGCAATGGCAGGTTATCTCGGAGACACCAAGAATTACCCACACCTCGGAGGCCTCCAGCCTGACCTCTACCGATGTTTCATGGAGCAGACCTGGAGGCATATGTCTCTCGCTGGGACCGTCGCACTGGTCCATCCCGAGAGCCACTTCACGGACGAGAAAGCCGGCCTTCTTCGAGAAGCCACCTACGCACGACTACGCAGGCATTGGCAGTTCATCAATGAACTGTCGCTTTATGAGATCCACCACCTTGTAACGTTCGGTGTTCACGTCTATAAAGCTCGACAAAGTCCCCGCTTCCTCAACGCTTCGTCTCTCTATCACCCAGATACGGTGATCCGCTCGCTCGCTCATGGCGGCGAGGGTCCCGAACCCGGACTCAAAGACGCTGACGGAAAGTGGGATCTGAGCCCTCATTCCAGTCGCATCATCACCGTCGACACCGATGTCCTGACGACATGGCGAGACCTCCTCGAACGTCCGGGAACGAGCCCTCTGCGGGCACGGATGGTGTACACCACCAACCGGTCGGTCGAAAGGGTCCTCAGCGCACTTTCTAACAAGTCTCGGTTGGGCGATCTCAATCCGATGTTCTCGTCTGGCTGGCATGAAAAGAACGACCGGACCCGCGGCTACTTCGATGTTTCGTGGGGATTACCTCCATCGTGGAACGACGTCATCCTTCAGGGCCCCCACATTCACGTGGCGACACCGTTCTACAAGTCACCCAACGCGACAATGAAGAACAACCTTGACTGGTCTGAAGTGGACCTCGAGGCTCTCGCACCCGACGCGGTACCAGTGACGACCTACAAGCCGGCCGGGGATCGAGAACGGTATGACGGTGATTACACGACGTGGGAGGTCCTCGACGAAGACGGTAAGGTCAAACGCGCATCTGCCCGAGATTACTACCGCGTCGCATGGCGCGCGATGGCAGCGAACACAGGCGAGAGAACGCTGATCTCCGCACTACTCCCGCCAGGTGCAGCGCACATTAATGGAGTCTTCAGTGTCGCCCTTCCTACCGATAATGGAACAAGACTTGCACTAATCGCCGCAATATCTTCGTCATTGATCGCCGACTTCACCGTCCGTGCAGCACCAAAGAGCGGCATTTATCAGAGTGTGTTCGGCCGTCTACCGTGGGTAAAGCATACGAGAATTCACCAACTACTCTTGCTGCGAATACTCCGGCTCAGCTGCCTCATAAGTAATTACGACACGCTTTGGTCAGAGTGCTATGACAGTGCTTTCGAAGACGATTCGTGGACAAAGGGCGGCTGGGAAACCAAGAGCTGTAAGCTTGGCGTCGTTCAGTCCACGTGGTCAGAAGACACCCCCCTCCGCATCGCTGCCGACCGTCGCCAGGCCCTCGTCGAGATAGATGCGCTCGTCGCGCTCGGTCTCGGCTTGACCGCGGATGAGCTCTGCACTATATACCGCACGCAGTTCCCGGTGCTCTACGGTTACGACCGCAACAAGTACCTATATGACGCCAACGGACGACTGGTGCCGCAGGAGGTGCTCGTGTTGTGGCGTAAGAAGGGTGACGACCTCACCGACGAGGAACGCACCGCCACCAATGCGGCCGGCAACACCTACACATATGAATTGCCATTCCGGTTCCTCGACCGCGAGGCCGACATGCGCGAAGCCTACGCAGAGTTCGAGCGTCGTCTGGGCATCAAGGGAGGCCGCTGAGCGTGGTCGAACTTCTGCCGCTTGCTCAGGCCGAAACCATCAAGTCGAGCCTGCTCGATTACCTCGGCACCACCTTTGCGCTTGCGGATCCCGACGCTCGCCAGGCACTCGACGAGTTCCTCCAGGACCGCGAGACCGGCATGTTCCGAGGCCCTTACGTCCGGCTGCGCTTACCATTCCGCCCCGCTGACGACGGCTGGCGAGACAATCTCGAATGGTATGCGGGACACACCCCGTACGGACATCAAGCAGCGGCCTTCGCGAGACTGTCGAGCTACAACCTGTCCGAGGCGAAAAGGCGGCCACTCCCCACTCTGGTAACCACCGGTACCGGATCGGGTAAGACCGAATCCTTCCTGTACCCGATCCTCGACCACGTTCAACGCGCCAAACGTAACGGGATCTCCGGTACCAAGGCCCTGATCCTGTATCCAATGAACGCGCTCGCCAACGATCAGGCGGGGCGTCTGGCCAAGATCCTCACCGACAACGCCGAATTCGGTGGTATCACCGCCGCCCTCTACACGGGCGAGGGCGGCGCCAAACGCACCACTGTGACGAGCGAAGGCCTCATCACGGACCGCGACATCATCCGGTCGTCGGCACCTGACATACTGCTGACCAACTACAAGATGTTGGACCAGCTTCTGCTGCGACCTGCTGACGCGGACCTTTGGAAGCAGAGTGCCACCAGTCTCCAATACCTCGTACTCGATGAGTTTCACACGTACGACGGCGCCCAAGGAACCGACGTGGCGATGCTGCTCCGTCGTCTCGGTCAGACCCTCAAGAGCCATTGGGCAACAGATGATCCCGAGGTCACTGATAAGGACCGATCGCGCCCACTAGGGAAGATCACACCCGTGGCGACCTCGGCAACCCTCGGCGATGGAAACGACCCGTCGACGATGCTTGACTTCGCCCACACAGTGTTCGGAGACGAGTTCACAACCGACTGCGTCGTCACTGAATCGCGGCTCAGCCTGGCGGAATGGATCGGCACCGCTCCCGATTCCGTTGCCGACGCCGGGTTTTCGCCGAGGACAAAGCCAGGCGACGCACTGTCTGCCGTTGTGGACCAACTCGACCCAGCGGACCCGGTAGGCACCACTAGAGTTCTACTATCCGCCCTGTATGAGGGCGATCGAGAAACCGTGCGGCGCGCAGTCGAAGGCGGCGATCCACTGGTACTCGACCTCGTCAAGTGTCATCCCCTGTTCCAACAGCTCATCGAATTGACGCGCGCAGCAGTCACATTCGACGAACTCTGTGGATCTGATCTTGCCGACTCCCCCCTGGAGGACCTCGAAGGCATATCGCACCCGCGGCGTGTGTCGATCGTGACCGGCCTGTTCACCGTGTTGAGCCACGTTCGCGCTGTCTACAAGATCGCTGCCCCCTCTGTCGATGTCCACCTGTGGATTCGGGAACTCACCCGCATCGATCGCGCCGCTGTCGATACCCCGCACTTCGCCTGGAGCGACGATGGTGTGATCGTCGAGAGCCCGGATGAAGACATCGCCGATGCCCCGTTCCTTCCCGCCATCTACTGCCGCCACTGCAACCGGTCCGGATGGGGAGTCGTGCTCGCACCAACCGGAACGGAGCTCGACGCGGACGACTCGACCATCCGCCGCCGTGCGCTGGCAAGGGATGACCGCTTTCGCGCACTGATCCACGCACCTCAAGAAGCGTTTGCAGCTGAGCACGGAGAGTCCTCCGCTCCCGACATGTCAGATGGCACCTCGCTGGCATGGCTGGTCGTCCGCGAGCGCCGGATCATCCATCAACGGCCAAGCGACGGAGTCATCGCGGAGGGAGGCGCCATTCCCGTTCTCGTCGACAGCTCCACCAATGCGGGAGATGCGTCCGCCAAGCAGGCGTGCCCGTCGTGCCGCCAAGACGACGGTATTCGGTTTCTCGGTTCCGCGATCGCGACGATGCTGTCGGTATCGCTGTCGACGCTGTTCGGTACCCCGAGCCTCGACCCGCGAGAGAAGCGTGCACTCGTCTTCACCGACAGTGTGCAGGATGCGGCCCACCGTGCCGGATTCGTTCAGTCCCGTTCACACGCTCTGACTTTGCGTACTCTCCTACGTCAGGCGCTCGGCCACGGAGAGACCGACCTCGAGACGCTGGCCCACCGGATCATCGAGCTCGCCGGCGACGATCCTGGCGCTCGGTATCGGATCCTTCCGCCCGAGCTCGCGGAGCGGTCCGACTTCGAGAAGTTCTGGAAAACACCGTCGGCCAAGCGCATCCCGGTCCGTCTACGCCGTGCGGTTCTGAACCGGCTGTTGTTGGACATCGAACTCGAGTTCGGCCTGCGGTCAGGTGTCGGTCGCACCCTCGAGCGCACCGGCTCGGTCTTGACCTTTGTCGACGTCACCGAGACTGCGCTTCGCGCCGTGGCCCGCGAAGCCGTGGAAGCACCCGATGTCCAGACAACCATCGACGAGATCGACGACGACACACTCACCCGATGGGTACGCGGAGTGCTTGTCCACATGCGCCGCCGGGGCGCCATTGGTCACACCTGGTTCGACAAGTTCCGTCAAGAAGACGGGAACCGCTGGTGGATCACCGGTGGCCGCAAACGCGGCGAGGGGATGCCGGGCTTCGGCCGTGGCAGCTCCGCCCCGGGCTATCCGATCCTCGGAAAGGCACCCGACACCGACCTCGAACCCATCGCGTCACCACGCGGTTGGTACGCGCAGTGGTCTGCCAAAGCACTGGGCGTCACCGCGTCTGAGGGGGCGGTACTTGCACGTCTCTTGTTCACACGGCTTCATCGTCACGACGTCCTCGGTCAGGTCGTGTCGAAGTCGGGCGCCCAAACCTTCCACCTTCCGCCCTCGTCCGTCATCGCCCGCCCCATCGCCGACGCCGAACTCGCCGGCGGAGCCGTCTCACTGATCTGCTCGATCTGTCGGGACACGGTCCACGCCTACCCCACCACCATCGACCAACTCCGTGGGGGGCCATGCATGGTGATCCATTGCGAGGGTACGCTGCGTGACCACCACATCGATGACAACTTCTACCGACAGATGTACGCGGCGACAGACATCCGTCGCGTCGTGGCACGAGAGCACACCAGCCTCCTCCCCGACGAGGTCCGGCTCGAGTACGAGACACAGTTCAAGCAGGAGGTGCCTCCGCCGAACGCACCCAATGTCCTGGTCGCCACCCCGACTCTCGAAATGGGTATCGACATCGGTGACCTGTCTGCCGTCATGTTGTCCTCGTTACCCCGAACCGTCGCCTCCTACCTGCAGCGGGTAGGACGTGCGGGACGCCTCACCGGAAACGCGCTGGCACTGGCCTACGTCTCCGGTCGCGGTGACCAACTGCCCCGATTCACCCGCCCGACCGACACCATCAACGGCCAAGTCCGACCGCCGGCAACATATCTGGACGCCGAGGAAATCCTCATACGCCAGTTCGTCGCGTCGGTGGCCGACATTCTCGCCCGTCGCCCAGACGCGCCACATCCCCGCACAACTCCGGATGTCCTGCGGTCGACGGCGCCGGGAACATATCTCGGAGCCCTGATTTCGGAAGCCGAGAACCGATGCGAGGATCTCGTCGACGAGTTCCTCGCTGCCTTCCCTCCCCTGGACGACGACGTTATCGAACGTCTGCGTCGCTTTCCGCGACCGGTCAACGGTCCCGGCACCAGCGAGCTGGCGACCCGATGCCACCGAGCTTCCCGAGAGTGGAACCGGCGTATCGAAACGCTCCACCACCGGCGGTCCGCTGTCGAGGAGATTCTGCCGGGCCTTCGGGAGAAGGTGGAGTCGCCGGCCGCGACGTCTGAGGATGAGGCCGAACTCCGCACGGCCGAGGCAACACTGCGTCTTATTCGGAAACAACTCAGCGAGTGTCGCTCGAGGCATTGGATCAGCGCACTCGAGACCTTCGGGTTGTTCCCGAACTACACGCTCCTCGACGACACCGCGACGCTGTCGGTGTCCGTCAATTGGCGTGACCCAGAGACCGACGACTTCGAACACTCCGCGTTCGAGATCAAGCGCGGTGCCGCGCAAGCACTACGCGACTTCGCCCCTGGATCAACGTTCTACGCCAACGGTTTCGCAATCGACATCGACGCCGTCGACCTAGGCATCGACGGCGAAGAGATCCACCAATGGGCATGCTGCGCACGATGTGGGTATATCGAGGACCTCACCGCGTCCGCCGGCGAGTCCCGATCCACCCTGTGCCCACGCTGCCACTCACCTGCCATCGCCGACACGGGCCAACGGCTCGCGGTCGTCGAACTGCGCAATGTGTCCGCTGTCATCCGCAGAGAAGAAGCCGTCATCGATGACACCCGCGATGAGCGCAATCGGCGCTCCTACACGGTGATCACCGCGGCAGACGTCGACCCAGAGCAGGTCACCCGTAAGTGGTACGTCGAAGGCCTCGGGTTCGGCGCAAAACATCTGCGCAGTATGAACATCCGATGGATCAACCTCGGCAGTGGATCGAACGGTGCGCCGAACCGACGCCTGGGCGGTGAGGACGCTGCAGTGAGCCTGTTCCGGGTGTGCTCCGAATGCGGAAAGTTGGATCAGGCCACACGTGCGAACCGTCCGTCGGAGCATCGGCCATGGTGTTCCCTGAGAACCGCTCTCGAAGAAGACACGCGGTCCATCGCCCTCAGCCGCAGCATGTCCACCGAAGGACTGGTCCTGCGTCTTCCGCCCACGGTCACCCTTGGCGACTCTTTCGCAGTCCCGTCTCTCGCTGCGGCAATCCTCCTAGGACTGCGGGAACGCATCGGCGGCTCACCGGACCACCTGCAGGTCACGACAATTGTTGATCCGTCGCCCGGTAAGAGTGGTTATCCCGCACTGCTGCTCCACGACGTCGTGCCCGGTGGAACCGGCTACCTCGCCGACTTCACCAGCCCGTCGACAGTATGGGATCTCCTCCATCGAGCATGGAGCGTCGTCAGCTCATGCCGGTGCCGGACGGAGGGAAAGCTGGCCTGCGAACGATGCCTACTCCCCTTTGCGCCCCTTCATCAGATTCGCTACACCTCGCGATCAGCGGCCCAACATCATCTCGAAACGCTGCTGACCGGACGAGAGCACTCACCCGACGAAGAGCTCGTGATGCCCGCTGAGATGCCATGGCACATCACGCAGTTCGAACCCGACGTCGACGACAGCGAGTCCGACCTCGAAAAGCGGTTCCGCGTCGAGTTCCGCGACCGGCTCGTCAAGCTCGGCGCAACCATCTCCGAGAAGCCCAGTGACCGCGGGGTCACGTGGGACATCTCGCTGGGCTCGAACAACCAGTGGTCACTTCGGCCTCAGGAGAATGTGCTCGGCAGCAAGCCGGACTTCCTTCTGACGTCGTCACGTAGCGGAGTTCCGGTGACGGCCATCTTCACCGATGGTTTCCGGTACCACGCCACCCACAGACACAATCGTCTGGCCGACGACGCCGAAAAGCGGCGGAACCTCAGGGACGCCGGCTACCAGGTCGTCTCGGTGACCCACTCCGACGTCGAAGGCGAAATCGTCCAAGCGCGGGCCTTCGACTCGGCGAAGCGCTCGGCCGTCCTCGGCGCCGCAGGTGACCAGCTGTCCAAGAGTGCGATCGATCTCGCTTTCACGAACGCTCTCGATCTCCTCATCGCGTGGATGCAGAACCCGTCCAAGGACTCCCGAGCCCAGCTCGCCCACTGGGTTCCGATGCTGGGAATCCTCAGCGTCGGACCTACCGGAACACGCTCGTCGGGTGCCTCCACACGCGAGCTCGCCTTGCGAGCGCTCGATGACAAGGTGACCGCGGACCCGGCAGGCGACACGTTCGTGTGGACATCCCCGCACCTGGCCATCGCCGTGCGACTCGCGCCCGGCGCTAAGGTTCCCACACCGGTGGAGATCGCCGTCGTGTTGGACGACTCGGACTCGTCCGTGTCCGCTGACATCAACGATGCGTGGAAGGAGTGGCTCCTCTGGGGCAACCTCCTCAACTTCCGGACGTTGCCGGCTGATGTGACAACCCGGGCGCACCTGGCCTCTGCCTCGATGCAGGTCGATGACGACGTGGCACGCGACAGGGTCGATGAACGCGCCAACTCCACTACCGACGACACCGAGCCCGCACTTTCCGGTCCCTGGCGCGAGGCGTACGAGAACGTGGACGAGTCCGCTCGAAAGCTGGTGGCACTGCTCGCCGAGTCCGGTCTGCCGGTGCCCGAGATCGGCGAAGAGGCGTCCGGAGGCATACCGCTCGAAATCTCCTGGCCACAGAAGAAGGTTGCGGTGGACTTCTTCGTGGACGATGACGAGCGAGAAGAACTCGAGCGCACCGGCTGGACACTGTGTGGTCCCGACCTCGACATCATCCGTGAGACCTTTGAACAGAAAGGCGTCTAGTGCCCCAGATCATTCTCGGTCCCGGCCTCGAGAAACTCGATGGCAGCCTTCAGAAGCCGACCTACGCGTTCCTGGCGAAGCTCTCGAAGAGTGATCAAACATCTGGTCTCCACATCGAGCCGATCGTCAATTCCATCGATGATCGCGCGCGGACAGGCCGTGTGGACATCAGCAACCGCGCCGTGCTCTTCAAGCTGCAGGGCAGCAACCAGGACGCTTCGTATGTGTTCATGGGCACCTACCCCCATGACGAAGCGATCGAGATCGCCAAGAAGTCGACTCTGAAGATCAACCCGCGGAACAACATCGCCGAGCTGATCGCGGCCGACGAAGCCGAGATCAAGCCGAAGAAGCCCGTGCCTCTGGCCCCCTCCACCCCGCCGGCAGCAACGTCGGCTCCAGCGCACAAGTCGCTCCGCCAACGCGAGTTCGTCGTCGACGACCTCACGGAACTGGGCATTGCAGAGGACTTCGCCGAAGGTGCTCTCGACATCACCGACCCCGACGAACTCCTCGAGTACACCTCGGCGGCGCCCGCCGCCTGGCAGGCCAACGCCCTCCTCGACATCTTCACCGGCGAGTCCCTCGCCGATGTCCGCGAGAAGTACCGGATCGGTACCGAGGAGCCCGAGGGCGAGACCGACGACGATCGGATGCTGGCCGCGCTTCGTCATCCTGCCGCACAGATGGAGTTCGCGTTCATCGAGGACGACGCCGAGCTCAAGGCGGCCATCGAGAATCCCAATTTCACGGCGTGGCGCATCTTCCTCCATCCCGAGCAGCGGTCACTGACGACGCGCGACTTCAACGAATCGGCACGCATCACCGGAGGCGCCGGAACCGGAAAGACCGTCGTGCTCCTCCACCGAACACGCTTCCTGCACCGGAAGAACCCGACCGCGCGCATCGTGCTGACCACATACAACCGCACCCTGGCCGAGAACCTGAAGACGCAGCTTCAGCTCCTCGACCCGACCATCCCGCTGGCTTCGAACCTCGGTGATCCCGGCGTGTTCGTCGCCGGCATCGATTCGATCGCCTACCAAGTCCTCTCCCGTGCAGACGATCTCGGCGGCACCGAGGGACAACCCGGACCGGTGGTGGAAGTTCTCGGACCACGTACGTCCCAGATCCTCGAACGCACCCGTGACGACGAATGGCGTTACGCCGCCGACACCGCCGGTGGGGATCTACCCGCCCAGCTGCGCACCACATCGTTTCTCGAGGCCGAGTACGCAACTGTCATCCTGCCGGCTCTCATCACCACCGAGCAGGAGTACCTGCGCGTACGTCGCCCGGGACGAGGCGTCGCGTTGAATCGTCAGCGCCGCAAGCAGGTATGGGAGATCGTCTCCGCGTATCGTGCGGCGTCAGCCGCAGCTGCCACGACCGACTACGAAGAGCGCGCCGCGATCGCCGCACGCGTACTGGCCGAGCGCGGCCCGGTGGCCGACCATGTTCTGGTCGATGAGGCACAGGACCTGAG
The DNA here is from genome assembly GCF_900683595.1 of Gordonia paraffinivorans. Lineage (NCBI taxonomy): Bacteria > Bacillati > Actinomycetota > Actinomycetes > Mycobacteriales > Gordoniaceae > Gordonia > Gordonia paraffinivorans. Next base: position 284,660 of record NZ_CAACYD010000005.1, read on the forward strand.
CCCCACCAGGTTCCAGCTGCTGCGTGCGCTCGTCGCACCGGGTCCCAACGACCTGTTTATCGCCGAGGACAGTCATCAGCGGATCTACGGGCAGAAGATCGTCCTCAAGAACTACGGCATCAACATCTTGGGTCGTCGGTCGAGCCGTCTGACGCTCAACTACCGCACCACCGAACAGAACCTGAGGTACGCCCTGGGCATTCTCTCCGGCGCTGAGTTCGCTGATCTCAGCGGTGACTCCGAGACCACGGAGAACTACCGGTCAGCACGTCGGGGCCCTATACCCGAAGCCCGACATGCGGACTCGATGACCGAACAGTACGAGCTCGTGCGCGACTATGTGAAGGCGTGGCTCGCCGAAGGGGTCGATCCCGAGTCGATCGGGGTTCTGGTCCCCACCAAGAAGGAAGGGCAGGACCTCGTCCGCGCGCTGGGCGAGCGGGAGGTACCCACCACCTTCGTCGACCGCGACTCACGCGGGAAGCCGCACACGGCCCAGGTGATGACGATGCACCGATCCAAGGGCATGGAGTTCGCGAAGGTCATCCTCGTCGGAGTCAGTGCGCGTAGTCTCCCCCGGGACTACGTCATCGAGTCGCTTCCCGAGGGCGACCGCGAGGACGCTCTACAACGCGAACGATCGCTGTTGTACGTCGCGGCCACGCGTGCTCGGGATCAACTGGTCGTCATCTGGGTCGGCGAGCCCAGCCAGCTGCTGCCGGAGGTCGTTTCGTGACAAGAGCAACGAGGTCAGGCAGATTTTGAAAGACCAACTAATCAACCCCGGAGTACTTTCATAATTCGTCCGTTCGGACCAATACTTGACTCGCACCTCCCCATAACCCAGAAAAGATGTTTATATCGCTAACGGGTTTAGGTGTAAAGAGTAGGGAGCGGTGGTACCACGGTGGTGCAGGGTCGGTCGAAGGCCATTCTGGTGGAATTCCAGAAGCTCCTCAGTCAGGGTCCGATCAGTCAAGATGTTGTTCTCGAAGAGCTCGATCTTCGGGGTCTACGTGGCGTCACCATCGGTGACCTCTTTCTCATCAACACCGAGCGACCTGTCGCGGAGTTCGATGAGGCCACCCAAACCTGGGTTCCCATCGGCACCGCAGCACCGCGTAACGAGTCGACCCAACGCGTTCGCGTCAAGATCGGCAAACCACTGACCTTCAGTGCCCGATCCGAGATCGCCAAACTGCGTGAACGAGCTGGGCTCTCGGACGCCGCTGCACACGCACCAGAGCGTGTGTATCCCGTCGATCCGCAATGGCGGACGATCGCGAAGCAAGCGATTCAAGGACTGGGCGACGAATACTCCCAGGCAGTTCGCGAGGTGGCAAAACAGGAAGTCCACCTCGACGGTGGACGCCGGCACTCGGCCACCGACACTCGCGATCTCGTCGTGTATCAGCTACAGGACGATCTGGACATCCGCGAGGGCAGCACCGCAACCCTGGTCCTCGGCGCCCAGCACGAGAACCGAGCGTTCGAGGTCGAGGTGGTGTCACGATTTGGCACCGAGCTGACATTGTCGGTGCCGGCCGACATGCCATACTCTCCGTCGGCAAAGCTGCGGGTCGACCTGACGTGGATCGTCGGAAAGCAACGATCCCGGCTATCCGAGCTCCTGGACAACGCCCAGCGCTTCAACACCACCGCCGCCCTCGCCGTCGTGACACCCAAACCAAATGGGGCATCACCGAGGCTCGCCCCTCATCCGGCGGACGACAGCCTGAACCCTCAGCAGAATCTTGCTGTGCGACATGGTATGACGCCTAAACTGACCTGGCTGTGGGGACCGCCGGGCACGGGCAAGACAACCACCCTGTCGGTCCTCATCCGTGATCTCCTGGCCGCCGGAAGACGCGTCTTGCTGTGCGGTCCGACGAACACAGCCGTCGACGTGGCACTGGTCGGCGCGTTGAACAAACTCGGTCGACTCGAAACCGGTCGCATCGTGCGTGTGGGACAGCCTGTCGACGAGAGACTCGCCAACCGCCACATCCCTGTCCTTGTCGAAGAAATTGCGGCCGCTCGTGGGCAGGAGATCGCACGGCGCGCGGTGGCACTTCGCGAGGAGGCATCGCAACTCACGAAGAAGCTCGAGCAAATCACGAAGGCACGAGGCACAACCCCGTCGTCGAACGATCGGATCCGGCTCCAACGGCGCCTAGCCGAAGTGAAAGAGATGACGAATCAACTGGATTCGTCCCTCCGAGATGTCCGGCGTCAGGTGGTCAGAGACGCATCACTGGTGGCTGCGACGGCTCATCAGAGCGTCCTCGAGGGGCTACAGGATCAACGCTTCGATACGGTCGTGATCGATGAAGCGAGCATGATGACCGCCACGCTCGCGATGCTCGTGGCGGGACTCGGTAACGGCCACACAGTGGTGGCTGGGGATTTTCGACAACTCAGTCCGGTCGCAGTGTCCGATACGCCAGCCTCCCACAAGTGGCTGCATGACAGTCCTTTCGAAGCGGCTGGAGTGGCCGCGAACGTTCGTCGAGGTACGCCGCCTCTCGATCTCGTCGCACTGACGACCCAGCATCGTATGCGAGCCAAGATCTCCGATGCGGTGAGCGCCGGCTTCTACCCGGAAAGCCCACTCAGGACAGCAGATTCGGTGACTCGACGGCGTCGGCCCCCGATGCCCTTCGGTTCCGCCGAACTAGTGGCCATCGACACCTCCGACCTGCGCGCATGGATGGGACGACGCGGAGGGTTGGTGTCGCGCTTCAATCTCATGCACGCACAGATCGCTGCTTCGATTGCCGCGGCGAGCACGGACGTGGATGCCGCGTTCATCACGCCGTTCAACTGCCAGGCAGCGCTGCTGCGACCGTTCACCGCAGACCTCAACCGCGGCGAGGCGTCGACGGTTCACAAGTTCCAGGGCGGCGAAGCCGACCTGGTCGTGTACGACTGCGTAGATGCCGCAGGCAGCAACTTCAGGCTTCACGACTGGTTCGCCAACGGAAGCTCGGGCGGCACCGGCGCCCGACTGATGAATGTCGCCGCCAGCCGTGCCCGAGAACAGCTGGTCCTGCTCGCCGACTTCGGACGTGTGCATAGGCAACGAGGCACCGTAGATGCGGTGTACACGTTCATGCGGGAGTTCCTCGAGAACGCCGAGCGAGTCAGTTGGCTTGACGTCGTGAGCGACACTGACTCGCCGACGTCGGTCCACCCAGATCTCGACAAGCTCGGGTCGGACATCGCGGCCTCGGATGGCCCCATCGAAATCCGTACCCCTTCAGTCGCCCCCACCGCGATGATGTCGTTGGTGGGTCCGTTGCGCGACGCAGCCAAGCGAGTCCCGGTGACGATCTGGTTCAGCCCGGAGCCAAATGGGGACCTCCCGATGCCGCTGTTGCACTTGCTGCAATCGGACGTCTATCTACGACCGACGAGACCGGTCCACGAGTCGATGGCCATCGTCGGCTCCATCGTCTGGTCAGCAACGGGTGCGATTCTGTCTGACGGCCCCGGGACCTGGCTACGCACCCGACACCCTGGTCTTGCGGAGGCAGCGCGAATGGCGATCCGCCGAAGGTCCACTGCATACGCGCAGGGCAGTGACCAGGGCGCCGAACGATGCCAGTGTGGCCGTCCGTTGGCGCGCGTCGAGGACTTCAAGCGGACTCCGGAGATGGTCTGCTTGTACTGCGAGCCAACTCAACGTTCGGTGCGAGGACGGCCGCATACGCGAGCAGTGCGATGAGGACTGATCAACGGCCGTACTAGCCACGACGCTTTCCTCACAGACGATTCCCCACCTCGGTGACGTAACCGCAGGTGTCGTTCGCTACACCGACAACTGACTCCCCGACCGCCGCAACTCCGAAAACGCCTTGATCGTCGTCGACAGCGCCGATGCGGTCGGCCGGTTGTCCGGTCCGGCCTCGGTCTTCGACACCATCACCACGTTGTCGACGTACGGCTGGATCGTGCTGGTGTTCTGCACGGTGGCGACGATGATCAGCTGGAACCCGAACTTGCGGAACGCACTCAGCGCTTGCTGGGCGAACTGCGGGTCGGACTTGGAGAACGCCTCGTCGAGCATCAGCTGGGCGAAGATCGGCCGGTTGTCCTTGCCGTTCGGGCTGGCCAGGTTGAAGCTCAACGCACCGGCGAGGCAGAACGCCATCAACTTCTCCTGCTCACCGCCGGAGTTGTCGCCGGCGTTGGAGTAGGTGCGGATGATCTCGCCGGACTCGGCGTCGAGCTCCTCGCAGTAGAAGTCGAACCGGTTACGCACGTCGAGCGCGTCCCGCGTCCACTGACGGTCCTCCGGGGTGTTGCCGGCCAGACGCTCACGCAGCAGCAGGATGTCGGAGTACTGCTCCAGGATGGCCTGCTCGTCGCCAAAGCTGACGGCGGTCGCCCGGTTGGAGATCTGACGCGCCTTCTCGGTCAGCTCGTCCACCGCGGCGAGCTTCTTGCGGCCCGGCACCAACCGCAAGCGGGTGCCGCGGTTGAACGCCACCGCACCGAGGCCGGTGTTGACACGCTCGATCTGCTCGACGATGCGGCGTTCCTCGGCGTCGGCGGCCATGTGCAGGCCCAGGATCGCGCCCGGCGCCTGCTCGGTGATCAGGCGGCGCATCCGCTCGTAGGCGGCCGGCAGCTCGCGCTCGTCGATACGACGGCACACCGCGACGTAGTCGTGGATGCGCTCGTCGAAGTCGTCGCTGTCGTTGGGGATGGCGTCCGGGAACTCCTTGTCGTAGGTGTCCAGAATGCGAGCCAGCTCATCCCGCGAACGCCGTGCGTCCGAGCGCATCCGGTCACGCTCGCGGGCGCACGCCTTCATGATCTCCTGGCGGTACGGCTCCGGGTGCAGCACGTCGAGCGTCGCCGACAGGTCCTCGACGAAGCCGTCGAGGGTCTTCTCCGCCTGCGCGGAGATCGCCTCGGGCTTGAGCCGGTCGAGCAGATCGAGCAGCTGGGTGCGGCGCTCGTCGTGCTTGGCGATCTTGTCCCGCACCAGGGCAGCCTGCGAGATCGCGTGCCGCACCTGCTCCCACAGGTCCTCGGCCTTGCGCTGCAGCGCCTCGACGTCGGGGTTCTCCTCCATGAGGAGGTCGTACTGGTCGGTGAGCTGATCGACGCGATCGTCCACCGAGTCGACGTCGATCTCGTTCCACTGCGTGAACTGCTCGCACACCCGGCGGTAGGCGTCGCGGCGCTTCTCCTTGGCGGAGCGTTCGCGGTCGAGCTCGGCGCAGTCCTCGCGTGCGTCCTCGAAAGCCCGTTCCTCGTAGGCCAGTTCGTCGCGGAGGGCGGAGATCTTGGACTTGACGTCGCCCACGAAGATGTACTGCGACCGACGCAGCTGCTGGCGGTCGTCCTTGACGGCGAGCTTGGCCGAGTCCTTGCGCAGGCCCTGGTCGGTGACGGCCTTCGCGTGCTGACCGAACTCGTTGGGGCTGTCGACGCACATGTGGTTGCCCAGGCGTGCGAGGATCGTCATCGCCTCGGCGACGCACGGATGCTTCGGGTCGACGGGACGCAGCTTGGACGCCAGGGTGCCCGTCTCGATGTCGGGCATGGGCCGGGTCTCGGCTTGGTGCAGCTGGATCCGCCCGCGCATGTCGTGCGAGTTGACGAAGCGCAGGGCGGCGCGGAAGTGCTTGTCCGGCACGAGGAGTCGGAGTCCGGCGTTGCGCAGAACCTTCTCGACGGCCAGGCGCCAGCGTTCTTCGTCGGGGTCGAGCTCGACGAGCTCGGCGACGTACTTCAGCTCCGACTCGTCGATCTGCAGCGCGTGCGCGATCATGCGGCGCATCTCGTGCTCGGTGCGCGGCAGCGCGGAACCGGCGGCCTCGACTCGACTCAGCTCTTCTTGCGCGGTGTCGCGGCGGGTGCGTGCGGCGACCTCGCGCGCGAGCGCCTCGGCGTAGTGGGCGCGACCGGCCTCGAGCTGGTTGTCGAGTTTGGTGGCCTCTTCGAGGAGTTCCTCGCGCAACGACCAGAAGCCCTCGGCGTTGGTCGGGGGCGAGAAGCCGAGCGCGGAGATCTTGTCCTCGTAGGCGTTGCGTCGCGCGGTGACCTCGGTGCTGAGTTTCTGTGCGCCGCCGAGCTGCTCACGCAGCGGGGCGAGGTCGCCGGTCGACGTCGCGATGCGGGCCAGCAGCAGGCTGTGGTCCTGGCGCAGCTGGTCGTGCTGGGTGGTCAGCGCCGCGAGATCGCCGTCGAGGCGGGCGATCTGGTCGTCGAGGTCGGCGATCTCCGGCTCGGCGTTGCGGATCCGCAGGTTGTTCACGTACGCGCGAACGGTGGCGGAATCGATCGTGTCGAGCACGCTGAACGTGGCCGACTCCCCCGCGTACCGCTCGTGGATCTCCTCGATGTTGCCGAGGATGGTGCGCTTGCGGCGGGCGATGTCGAGCAACTCGCGGGCCTCCACGAGCGGGTCGATCTGCTCGAGCGCGTCGGAGATGCCCACGATGGACGTCGGGGCGTCGAGCATGAACTCCCGCACGAACTGCGCGAGACCGCCGACGCTCTTGAGCGACTTGGCCTTTCCCAGCAGCTGCTGCGCGGCCTCGGAAGCGCGGATGCCGATCAGCGAGTACAGCGTCGACAGGTACTTGCCCTCGCCGGGCCCGCCCTTCCAGCCGCGTTCGCGGAACTTGGCCGAGTTGTGGTTCGACGCGGCCCACTCATTGCAGACCTCGCGGATGTCGGCGTCGCCGTCGTAGATGAAGTACGCACTGTGGGCGTCGGTCATCTTCCCGGCGGCCAGCCACTTGAGGACCAGGCCGGTGATCGACGTGCCCGAGGTGGACGTGTAGGTGACGGCGATCGCCGCCCACGCGGGACCGGTGCCGCGCAGGTACATGATCTCGCGGTGCGCACCCGCGCCGTCGCGCTTCTCGCCCCAGGCGCCGCGCACGTACTTGCCGACGGTGCGCTTGCCGCTCGACGACCCGGCGGCGGTGGCGTCGCTCGAGGCGTTGAAGTTGCGGCGGTGGTCGGGCAGGAACGCCAGCGAGATCGCGTCCAGCAATGACGACTTACCGCTACCCGACGAGCCGGTGATCAGAGATCCGTTGGCGCTGAACGGGATCGAGTGATACCCGTCGAACACGCCCCAGTTGATCAGCTGCAACCGGGACAGGTGGTACTGGTCGACCTGCCCGCTCACCAGTCGTCTCCTTCGTCTCCGTAGGCGTCCGCGTCGTCAAAGTCCCGGCCGTCGTGATCACGGGCATCGTCGGCATCCGACTCGCCGGGATCGGCGGCGCCCTCCGGCGGCTCCTCCCCCGTGTCGCCGGAGCCGATGAACTGCTCGAACTGCTGTTGCAGATCGGTGATGACGGAGGCGGTCATGACCGCCGAGATCACCGGGCTGATCACGTAGGTGTCGGCGTCGTCGCGCTGCTTGCGCAGGAACTCCAGTTCCTCCATCTTGTCGATCGCGCGCTCGATGCGCTTGTCGAACAGGGCGAGGTCGCGGTCGATGGTGTTGGTGACGCCGGCGAAGAGCTCGTGGATCTCCTCGCGGGTGATCAGCACCGGCTCGTCGCGCGCGGCGCGGATGTACTTCGCCAGGTGCAGCGCCAGGATGGCGTCGTAGGTGTGGATGGTCTCGCGCTTGAGTATGCGCCGACCCCACCGGGACTCGTAGCCGGCCTGCTCGACGAACGCGACCTGCAGCTCGTCGACGATGCGCAGGCGCAGGTCCAGCTCAGAGAGGCGCACACGCAGCGCGTCCTGGTACTCGGCCACCCACGACCACAGCTGCGGCTGCCGGTCGCCGGAGATGTAGCGGCGGGTCAGCAGGTTCTGCAACGCCCAGCAGGCGCGGTCGGGCAGCTCGCTGACGTCGCCGTCGAAGCGCGGTGCGCTCGTGGCGTGCGACTGCGCGGCGGTCGCCGCGACGGTCGGCAGGTCGTCGAAGCCGGCGTACTCCGACGACAAGGCGTCGGTTTCCCGGGCCTCCGTCTCCGGGATTTCGGCATCGGCGGTCTCGGGACCCTCGTTGACGGTCTCGTCGGTGGTGGTCATTCGGCGTCGACCTCCGCAGTCGGAATCGGTTCGATGAACGTCAGGTCGGGGACGTCGATGACGTGGTCCTCCCCGACGAGGGACCGGAATCGCACGGTGGTCATCGGTATCTTCTCCCCCGGTTTCGCCTGTTTCTGCGCCCACGACCACAGCACGATGACGTGCGCGAGGTACGGCTCGTCGAGTCCCTCGATCACCTCGGTGAGCGGGACGGGACCGTCGGCGACGGCGCTGTTGACGGTCTCGGTGAGCTCGACGGTGTCGACCTGCCCGGTCAGCGACGCGAACGCGGAGAAGTCCGCGGCGTCGTGGGCCGCGGGCAGTGCCGGGGCGGGCGGCACGTGCTCGCGGATCTCGAAGGTCAGGCGGCCGATCGAGTTGACGGTCGGGGCGGCCAGCGGCAGCTCGTAGCCGAGGCGGCGGTCGGCGAGCGACGACTTGAGCAGCTCGTTGGCGGTGGCCAGCGCGTCGTTGAGCTGCCGGGCCAGGCCGCGGCTCTGCTCGAGCGTGCCCGACGCGACGAAGCGCCGGATACGACGCGCACACCGTTGCCGGGTGCGGCCGACCTCGGCCATCTGCTCGGAAACAATGCTGAAGAAGTTGTCCATCACCGACCGCAGTCCGGCGTCTATGCCCGGGAAGTTCTCGATGATGGTGTCGATGTCGGCCTGCAGGCGAGCACGCCGCTCCGGATCCTGGATCATCTGCACGAACGCCTGGTACGACGCCGACTGCGACGACTGCAGCAGCGCCTCGTAGTCGTCGAACAGCTGGCGCTGGCGGTCGCGGTAGGCGAGATCGGAGTCACCCGGGTCGTCGAGCAGCGCGGTGGTGATGCGGTCGAGCATCGCCCCGTACTGGCCGATGTCGGAGATGATCTGCTCCATCTGATAGGCGATGGCGCGGGCGGAGTCCTCGGCGACCCGCAGGTCCGGCGGCGGGCGGCGGCCGGCCTCGAGGTCGGCGAGCTCGGCGTCGAGCTCCTCCATCTGGGCCTCGATCTCCGAGCGGATCTGCTCGGGATCGTTGGTGACCTGCCCGGCGACGCGACGCAGCTCCGAGGCGATGCCGGTGATCGAGCCGCCGGTGGCCACCGAGTCCTCGCGGCGCTGGCGGCGCATGAAGTCCAGGACCGAGCGGGCCTCACTGGTGAGGTGGCAGATGTTGGGTGCGTTGGGGTCGCTGGTGTCGGTGACGCGGTGCAGCCAGCCCTGCCGCGCCCACAGCTTGACCAGTTCGAGGCCGGTGGGCTGGTCGTCGGAGAGTTCGAGCTGGGCGAGGTCGCGATCGAGGCGCATCGTCAGCTCGGGTTCGCTCATCTTGGCGCCGTAGTCCAGGTGGCGTTCCATCAAGGTGACGTAGAGAGCCGAGTTCGACGCCGCGAACAGCCGGACGGCCGCCGACTTCTGCAGCGAACGGTTCGCCTCGAGGGCGTCGTGCAGCGTGACCTGCGCAGATTCCGACGGCGCGGCAGCGCGCCCGACCTCGTGCTGAGCCGGGAAGGCAGAACTCTCCATCGCCGCCTCACGTGGATCTCGGGGACTACAGGACCCGAGGTAGTGTGCCACGTCCCGCAAACCGGGCATCAGTCTGGGCAGCGAGCAGAGTGGCAGTCGCCGCTCAGGTGTCCGCGCCCGGACAGTAGCCGCCCTACTCGCTGTAGCCGTATAGGAGCCTCGCAGCCGTTGCGTACTTGGCACTCAAGTCCTTGTGAACGCGGTCGATGTACTCCGCAGACTTCTGGTCAGGGTTGATCGCCCGTTCACTCGTGTGAAAAGTCGGGATCGATCTGATGCCGGCAACCGACCGCGGGGCGATCTCCCCCGCCAACAGCCCCCAGATTCGCTTCGCCACGACACCATTGAGGATCACGACTTCGATGTCGGGAGTCAGCGCGAGGAAATCCCGCAGCGCCAATGCAGCACGGCGGTCAGTATCGGTCGTCTGCGGATGAGGCTTTGGCCACGGGTACGCATTCCACGAAACTATGTCCGATACAGCGATACCGGCCTCCTTGAGGAAGAACTTCTGACGAGCAGCAGTCAGGTCCGCATTCTCGAGGCAGATCATGCCGGACCCATCAGTCTTGCCAAGGTCTGTCTTCGGGCCTGGGTCCTGCATGAGCGTCAAGAGTCTCGCCTTCACTCCGCCGTAGGTCGGCGCCACATACGGAATCAGTGTCTTGCGTTCAGTTCGCAGTCTGTCGACGTACTCATTGATGGACCTCACTTGTGGCTCGTATCGACGCCGGTACAAATCGTCTCGGTATGCCTTGTCCTTACAGCGCTGAAGTGACAGCGCTTCCGCCGCATTGGCCGCAGTCGGCACCTGCCGGGCTCCTCCTGTCTGGCGAGGAGGGCGACCACTCGGGTGCCTCTGGCCCTCTGCAAGCGGTGGCATTCGAAAGCCGGGTTCTACGCTCTCGACGACCAACGAAGCTCCGGCGGGCAGGTGAACCTTGTCACCGGCTCGACGACGCCTCACGGCCTGCCCCATCGGAGAGTCGTACGAGATGGTTTCGTACTCGGTGTCGGTGTGGCGCTCTGTGAGCACGAAGGTGTCGCGATGCCCGTCTAGGTATCGGACCGTCACGATCGAACCTGCCACCACCCAATCGTCGGTCGGGCCCCAAGCGGCGAGTTTGTCACGGTCAACGATGTACTGTTCGCGGCCGATGATGAGTCCACGCTGCCGCTCTTTCACTTGGCGGAGTCGCTGCTCGTACCGCCGATAATCGGCGAGGAGGTCACCGCCGTCTCGGCACTCAGCCAGCTTTTCCAGGAGTTCCTTCTCCTGCTTGGCAAGCTCTTCTGCCGCAATGTCGTACTGTTCCAGCTCCCGATCAAACCACACCGGCGTGGCGTCTCCGGGCGAAGTAACAGTCGCCGATTGCGTGGCGTCCGCACTATCTACCGCGTCCCCACCCGCCGCGCTGGCCTCCTCAACCGACAGGTCCGTCCCGGGTACATGATCGGTGTTGGCAGTCGCTCTCCTTGATTTCGGCTTCTTCGTTTGCCGCCGCCCAGAGTCTGGGCTGTCGGCGGCACGCTCGCGTATCGACGTCTTCAGAGTCTCCGCGACACGGTCCCGGAGCTCGCGAAGCAGACTACGAGGCTGTTCCATTCGTCGCATGGTAGTAACAGAACAAGGCATATGCGCTCCGATCCCGTCCAGGCTCAAGGACGGTTGGCGTGCGCTGGCGAAGCGACTCGCGTCTATTCTGAGCCAATGGTGATGGCTGATCGTCCCGAGGTCCAGACCGCGTCCGCTCCGCTGACGGCGTTGACTGTCATCGGCCTGGCCCAGAACATGCTGAACGGACTCGCCCGGGTTCCGTTCACGAAACCGTGGTCCGGCCCGTCCGGCCTGCTCGACAACATCGGCCAGGCGGTCACGCGCCAGTCCATCCGGTCGTTCATGGGCTACTCGGCGGGACTGCCCATCGAGGAGTTCCGGTCGATGGAGAAGATCCTCGATCAGATCTGCCGCGTCGTGATGCCGCCCTTCGTCGAGTTCACCGACGGAGTGGAACTCACCGACGACACCGTCGGCGGAATCCCCGGCCTGTGGTGCCGCGCCAAGGCGTCGACCGACGCCTATGTGGAGGACGACGACGACAAGCAGGCGATCGGCGCGACGATCCTTTACCTGCACGGCGGCGGGTACGTCGGAACGACCCCGATGATGTACGCGTCGTTCGCGTCGTCGCTGGTGAAGATCACCGGCTTCGAGGTGTTCATCCCCGACTACCGGATGGCCCCCGAATTCCCCTATCCCGCAGGCGTTCTCGACGCCGCGGAGGTGTACAAGGACCTCATCGGGCGCGGGGTGACGCCGGATCACATCATCGTCGCCGGCGACTCGGGCGGCGGCGGGCTCGCGGCGTCGCTGGTCTCCTACCTGCATTCGGAGGGCATGCCGAAGCCGGCCGCACTCGCCCTGTTCTCCCCCGAGATCGACCTCGACCTCGACCATCCGTCGGTCACCGAGAACGCCAAGCTCGACGTGCTGCCGTGGAACATCCCGGTCACCCCCTACCTCCACGGCATCCAGCCGAACGACGAGCGGGTGTCACTGACCAACGCCGATCCGGATCCGGAGTGGGTTCCGCCCACCTTCATCTGCTGGGGGCAGGACGAGATGTTCCGCGACGGCATCCGGGAGTTCGCGGCACGGCTCAAGGAAGCCGGGGTCCCGACCCACACGATCGAGGAGCGCGGCATGTTCCATGTCTTCCCGATCCTCATGCCCTGGGCAGAGGCGTCGAAGCGGGTGTTCCGCGCGCTGCACGAGCTCGCCCAGGAGCACGTCACCACCGACCCGGCCGCGATTCAGACACACTGACACTCGCAGGACGATCTCCGAGGCCTCGTATCTATCAGGCCAGGACGAACGCGAGCAGGAAGCCACCAGCCGTCGCCAGTCCGACCCACCAGCCGCCCTCGCGGTAGGCCTCCGGCATCAGGCCGTTGGCGAGCACGCCGAGCGTCGCGCCGCCGGCGAAGGCCTGGACGACGCTGGTGGCGGTCGGCGAGGTGAACCCGGAGACCGCGGACCCGCCGACGGTGACGCCGGCGAGGATCGCGGCGGTCGTCATCCAGAGGATCAGGGCCGAGCGGATCGAGGCGTCGTGCTCCCGGCGCATCAGAGACGCCCCGCTGACCGCTTCCGGGACGTTGCCGACCGCGATCGCCACCACGAGGACGATCGAACCGCCCGCGCTCAGCGACACACCGAGGGCCGTGTTCTCGGGCACGCCGTCGAGGAAGACCCCGAGCATGAGCGCCGGGCCGATCGCACTGGAGGAGAGCCGGGTCTCGACGAGATGGTCGGCGAGCACGTAGACGGCCGTCCCGAGGAACAGCGCCGGCCCCGCGAGGCCGATCCCCGCCTGGGCGAAGGCCGGCTGGAAGAGCTCGGAGGAGACCGCGGCGATCATGGTGCCCGCACCGAATGCCATCAGCGTCGCGAGGAGACGTGCGGGGAGGTCCCAGCGCAGCCCCACGGCGGCGCCGATCGCGATCGGCACGGCGGTCGCGAGTCCGTAGATGATGGCGGTCAGCATGGCTGCGCTTTCGATCGTGGGTTCGGATGGGCGCGGGGAAGCAGTCGCAACGGACGCGTGAACGAGCCTGGATGGGTAAGGGCACCCGACAGCGCGCGGAACTGTCCGATTCGCGACACTCGAGCGCCGGTTCGCCGGATTCCGCACCGAACAGGTCACAAATTTGCGGGATCCCGCACTCGACCTGAGGCCGGACAGAGGATATGCTGACTTATGTCCGATGGACCGGTCAGACCCCCGACCCGACCGGTTCGTCGGACATTTATTTTGCGCGCGACCGGTCGGGTCCCTGCGCGGGCATTCCTGCTGATGTGCCCGACGGCCATGTTTCGCGGATCCCGTGTCGATTTAGTCCGGCGGTAACCACCCGGTAATCGACGAGCGGTGAACTGGTCCCTGTAGCGCAGACAGCTACTCATCGAGATCGACGTCTTACGATCCACCTTCTCTCCCGGGCAGCGCCGCCCGATCGGCCTTTCTCCCTCACGCCGCCCACGTGTTGCGGCGTCGTCATGTCTTCAGGAGTTCCCGTGCCCTCTTTCGACGAAACCATCACCGCGAACATCGAGGCCTCGCTGGCGGAGATCCCGCACCCTTCGCTGCCGAAGGGCTCGAACATCTACGGCGGCACCAAGATCTTCCCCGACTACCAGGCCGAGAACGGCGAGAGCTACTTCACGCTGGTGCACGGCATCGCGCACGAGTCGTCGGTGTCGTTCGTGGCGGTCCTGCAGGCCACCCGCGCACTGCGCAAGGGCTTCGAGTCGGCCATGTACTTCTACGGTCCCGGCGCGATCAATTGCCTTGCCACACGCGGATTTCCGACGACCGGCGACTCCGGCTTCCCCGGTGAGCAGAACATCAACAACGCGCTCGAGACCTTCATCGCCGAGGGCGGCACGGTGTTCTGCTGTCGATTCGGCCTGGCCCTGCACGGCGGTCGCGAGGAGGACCTGATCGAGGGCGTCATCCCCGCGCACCCGCTCGACGTGCAGGACGCGATCATCCATTACGCCCGCAAGGGAGCGATCATCAACTCGACGTACATGGTCTGAGCGACACCACGATTCGACAATGATCACCGACCCTGGGGAACGCCCATGACCATCATCGGATCCGTCGCGGCGAATTTCACCCGCGACCTGGAACAGAACTACGTGACGATCGAGCAGTATGTCGCCGAGGCGCGTGCGAGCGGCGTCGACTTCCTGGTCTTCCCGGAGGCGGCGATCGGCGGCTACCTCTCGTCGCTCGGCAACCACGGCGACACCCGCAAGACCAGTGCCCGGTCGCTGCCGCCGGCCATCACCCTCGACGGACCCGAGCTCGCCCGGGTGCAGTCCATCGTCGGGGATCTGGTGGTGGCGATCGGGTTCTGCGAGCTCGGCGAGGACGGTGAGACCCGCTACAACGCGGCCGCAGTCCTCGACGGCGACCGCGTCTACGGCAGCTACCGCAAGGTGCACCAACCGCTCGGCGAGAACATGTCGTACTCGTCGGGCACCGGATACGACGTGTTCGACACGCCGGTCGGACGCGTCGGGCTCCAGATCTGTTACGACAAGGCCTTTCCCGAGGCCGCCCGGATCATGGCGCTCGAGGGCGCGGAGATCATCGCGAGCCTCTCGGCATGGCCGGCGGCCCGCACCGCGACCGCCGAGAACCTGCAGGAGGACCGGTGGACCTACCGGTTCAACCTCTTCGACACCGCCCGCGCCCTGGAGAACCAGGTGTTCTGGGTGGCGTCGAACCAGTCGGGGACGTTCGGCTCGCTGCGGTACGTGGGTAACGCGAAAATCGTCGACCCGGGCGGAAACATCCTCGCCACAACGCTTCTCGGCAGCGGCATGGCCGTCGCCGAGATCGACGTCGCGTCGGCGTTCACCACGATGCGGGCCGGGATGTTCCACCTGCGGGACCGCCGGCCCGAGGTGTACGGACCGATCACCGAACCACAGGGCGCCGATGTCGCCTGGATGGAGTTGGCCCATGCCTGAGATGACACTGCAGGTGCGCTGGCCCGACGGGATCCTCCGCCAGTACTACTCCCCCAGCCTCGTGCTCCACGACCACCTGGCCCCGGGCACGTATCGGGTCGACGACTTCACGACCCGCGCCTGTGCCGGACTCCGGGAGGCCGGCGAGCGGGTGAAGGCCACGTTCGGCTTCGCCTGCACCTCGGCGGCCGCGTCGTCCGAGGCGATCGTCAACGACTCACGACGGCATCCGGCGTCGGCGGAGGTCGTGGTGGTGACCATGTACCCGCCGCTGACGGAACCGAGCCGCGAGACCGCGCGACAGGCACAGGAGGCGTCATGAGCACACATGTGCCGGTCGTCGTGATCGGCGGTGGTCAGGCCGGGCTGTCGGTGAGCTGGTACCTCGGCCGGTCCGGCATCGAGCACCTCGTCGTCGAGGCCGGGACCGCCGTCCACGCGTGGGCCGACAAGCGTTGGGACAACTTCACTCTCGTCACCCCGAACTGGCATTGCCGACTCCCCGGCTACACCTACGCCGGACCGGACCCGGACGGGTTCATGACCCGCGACGAGGTCGTCGCGTGGCTCCGGGGATGGCTGGAGACCTTCGACGCGCCGCTGGTCGAGCACACGACCGTCACCCGCCTGTGCCGGATCGACGGGAACCGCTTCGAGCTGACGCTGGACGGACCCGACGGGGCCGACACCGTTACCTGCGACCAGGCGGTCATCGCGACCGGCGGGTACCCGCTGCCGGTGATCCCGCCGTTCGCGCCGGTACTCGATCCGGGCGTCCACCAGATCCACTCCGAGCAGTATTTCAACCCGGAGCAACTGCCCGACGGCGCGGTCCTGGTCGTCGGAACCGGCCAGTCCGGCACCCAGATCGCCGAGGACCTGCACCTCGCGGGACGACAGGTGCACCTGGCGGTCGGGAACGCCCCGCGCGTGGCCCGCACCTACCGCGGGCGCGACTGCATGACGTGGCTGGCGGACATGGGCCTCTACGACACACCGACCCAGGAGTACCCGGGCGGACGAGCCGCGCAGGAGAAGACCAACCACTACGTCACCGGGCGCGACGGCGGCCGCGACATCGACCTGCGGGCGTTCGCGCTCGACGGCATGAAGCTGTACGGGATGCTCACCGACGGCAAGGACTCCACGCTGCGGTTCGCGCCGACGCTCACCGAATCGCTCGACAAGGCCGATGCCGTCTACAACTCGATCTGCGGCGACATCGACCGCTACATCGACGCCAGGGGCATCGACGCCCCGCCGCCGTCGCGTTACGAACCGGTGTGGACACCGCCCGAGGACCCCGCCGAGCTCGATCTCGCGGCCGCGGGGATCACGTCGATCATCTGGGCCATCGGATACCGCCCCGACTACCGGTGGATCGAGGCGAGTGCGTTCGACGGCGCCGGCCGACCCATGCAGACCCGGGGGATCACCGAGGTCCCGGGATTGAGCTTCATCGGCCTGCCGTGGATGCACACCTGGGGATCGGGGCGGTTCCTCGGCATCGACCGCGACGCGCGGTACGTGGCCGAGCACATCGTCGCGAGCCTCGGCGAGAGCCGGCCGAGGCTGGCCGCCGCCCAGTAGTCCGGCCCGGAAGACCTGAGACCACCTCCACGAGGAGCACCCATGACTGTTTCCACGAGAGTCGATCTGGCCCTGCTCGGTATCCGGGGAGAACCGCCCGTGCAACGCACGGGCGGGGCCGGACCCAGCGACGACGGCCACCTGATGATCGACGGGCTGCACGCCGCGATCCCGCGGAACCCGCAGAGCCCCTATGTCTTCGACGGCAACCGCGTGCTCTACGACGGCGCGGACGTCGGGATCGACGTCGAGGCGATCGGCCGGCCGCGGTTCTACGACCTGCAGACCGCCGACGGCATCGGCTACGAGAAGATCGCCCGGCTGCACGGACGCGACGTCCTCGCGACCACCGTCGTGCAGACGTGCATCCGGTACGACGAGTCGCAGCGGTGTCGGTTCTGCTCGATCGAGGAGTCGCTGAGGTCGGGCTCGACGATCGCGGTGAAGAAGCCCGACCAGCTGGCCGAGGTGGCGCGCGCCGCGGTGGACCTCGACGGCGTGACGCAGATGGTCATGACCACCGGCACCACCAACGGCCGCGACCGCGGAGCCCGCCACCTCGCGCGATGCGTCCGCGCGGTCAAGGCGGCCGTCCCCGGCCTCCCGATCCAGGTGCAGTGCGAACCGCCTGCCGAGCACGCCGTCATCACCGAACTCCGCGACGCCGGGGCCGATGCGATCGGCATCCACGTCGAATCGCTCGACGACGACGTGCGCCGGCGGTGGATGCCCGGCAAGTCGACCGTTCCGCTGTCGGAGTACCGGGCCGCGTGGGAGGAGGCGGTGCGCGTCTTCGGGCGCAACCAGGTGTCGACATACCTGCTCGTCGGTCTCGGTGAGAACCCCGACGAGCTGATCGCCGGGGCGAAGGAGCTCGCCGACATGGGCGTCTACCCGTTTGTCGTGCCGTTCCGCCCGCACGCCGGCACGCTCGCCGTCGACGTCGACAAGGCGTCGGGGCCGGACCCGGCGGTCCTCGAGAAGGTCAGCCGCGAGGTCGCGTCGTACCTGCACCTGATCGGCATGTCGGGGGCCGATCAGCGCGCCGGGTGCGCCGCCTGCGGGGCGTGCAGCATCCTGCCGACGGTGGGTGGGTGAGATGGACAGAGCACTCGGCCTGCGCGGCGAGCTGTCGATCCTCGCGGGTCGCCGCCACGCCGACCCCCGCCCCGACTTCCTGATCACCGTCGCCGAGACGTCCGCCGAACACGCGGCATACCGGCGGCTGCGGCACCTGGAGTTCGTCGAACGACAACAGCTGTTCCCCCACTCCGACCTCGACGACACCGACCACGACCCGGCCGCCGTGGTGCTCGTCGCCACGCTGCACGACGGGACCATCGTCGGTGGGGTGCGGGTGGCGCCGGTGCGCTGGAATTCCTCGACCGAGGACATCGGCTGGTGGTTCGGCAGCAGGCTCGTCGTCGCCGACCACCGCCACGCCGCCGGGATCGGGCCCGCGCTCGTCCGCGCCGCGTGCGCCCTCGTCGAACAGCAGGGCGCGGTGCGGTTCGACGCCACGGTGCAGGATCGGTACGCGCCGATGTTCCGGCGCCTCGGCTGGGTCGACGTCGGAGCGGGCGGGGTGATCGCCGGCCGGGCGCATCGCGAGATGCGGTGGCCGATCGACCGCATCCAGCGGACCGTCGACGGCACCAAAGCGGTTCTTGCGGAGGCGCTCGCACCCTTCGCCGATCAGGACGGCGGCCTCGGCGCGTCGGGCTTCCGCGGTGACGACGGTGTGCCGCTGCCCGGAACCGACGTCATCGCCGCGTGCGACGCGATCATCCCGTCGATGATCGAACGGGATCCCGAATGGGCCGGATGGTGTTCGGTGCTCGTCAACGTCAACGATCTCTCGGCGATGGGCGCCCGTCCGATCGGGTTGCTCGACGCGGTGGGAGCACCCACCACCTCGCACCTGACGAGGATCATCCGCGGGATCTCCGCCGCCGCGCGGGCCTGGCGCACACCGGTTCTCGGCGGGCACACGCAGGTCGGGGTGCCGTCGGCCCTGTCGGTGACCGCGCTGGGGACCACGCCTGCTCCCCTGCGCGCCGGCGGCGGCGCCGTCGGGGACACGGTCACCCTGCACGCCGACCTCGGCGGATCATGGCGACCCGGCTACCACGACCGCCAGTGGGATTCGACGAGCTCGCGGTCGAGCGACGAATTGTGCGCCATGGCCGGTCATCTCGCACGGGTCGCGCCGGCGGCCGCGAAGGACGTCAGCATGGCCGGCATCGCCGGCACGCTCGGCATGCTCGCCGAGGCGTCGGGCACGGGCGCCGAACTCGACGTGACCGCCCTCCCCCGTCCCCGCGACGCGTCGATGGGCGCCTGGCTCACCTGCTTCCCCGGATACGCGATGCTCAGCGCCGACCGTCCCGGACGAGGCGCCGGCGTCGCGGCGCCGGAGACGCTGACGATCGCCGACTGCGGACGCCTCACCGCCGAACCGGGCGTGCGGCTGCGCTGGCCCGACGGCGAGGTGAGCGTCGCGGTGGACTCGACCGTCACCGGGCTGGGGGTCGCGTGACCCGCCGTTCGTGCTGCGGCGTGAGCACGTCCCGACGGTCATGAGCGGCATCGTCACGCTCGGTGCGCTCGCCGGGCACTTCGGCCGCGACGTCGAACGCGGCGTCGCCAAGGCGGTCGGGATCGTCGAGGCCGCACGCCGCGACGGCGTCGACCTGCTGGTCTGCCCGGACGCGACCATCGGCGGCTATCTCGGGGACCTGCGGTGCCCGAACCCCGCCGAGCTGCCGCCCGCGCTGAGTCCCGACGGGCCCGAGCTGGCGGCGATCATCGCCGCGGCCGGGTCGATGACCGTGTGCATCGGCTACACCGAGGCCGACGGCGACCGGCGGTACAACACCGCGGTGTGCGTGTCCGGCGACGGCATCCTCGGCACCCACCGCAAGGTGCATCAGCCTGCGGGCGAGTCCCTCGCGTATGCGGCGGGAGATGCGTTCGGCGCCTTCGACACCCCGGTCGGGCGGATCGGGATGCTCATCGACTACGACAAGACGTTCCCCGAGTCGGCGCGCACGCTCGCACTCGACGGTGCGCGGATCATCGCCGCGTTGTCGGCGTGGCCGGCAAGTGTCACCGACCGGGCGGCCCGTCTGCCCGCGGACCGGCAGGCCCGGCTGTTCGACCTCTACGACTGCGCCCGGGCCGCGGAGAACCAGGTCTTCGTCGTGTCGTCGAACCAGACCGGGGTGATGGGCTCACTGCGGTTCCTCGGCCAGGCGAAGGTCGTCGGGCCCGGCGGGGACATCCTCTCCACGACCCGGTCGAAGGGCGGGCTCGCGACGGCGACCGTCGACGTCGACGGCGAGATCGCCCGCGCCCGACGCGTGCTGAACCACCTCGACGAGCTGCGGCCGGACACCTACCGCGCCCTGTGCGCGCCCACACCGGCGTCGTCTGCCTCGTCGTCTCCCGCGCTCTCACCGCAGGCGGAGTCCGGGGTGCCGGACCTATCATGACGCGGGTGAACTCCCCCACGCCGCGGGTCGCGCTGCTGACCTACTCGACCAAGCCGCGCGGCGGCGTGGTGCACACCCTCGACCTCGCCGAGGCGATGGCCGCCCTCGGTGTCGACGTGACGGTGTGGTCGCTGGCGCGCGGCGGCGACGCGGGATTCTTCCGGGATGTCGACCCGGCGGTGACGCTGCGACTGGTCCCGTTCGCCGACCGCGACGGCGAGTCGATCACCGAGCGCATCGTCCGCTCCATCGACACCCTGCGCGAGGCCTTCGAGCCGGACGCCTACGACATCGTCCACGCACAGGACTGCATCAGCGCCAACGCCGTCGGCACCTGCATCCGCACGATCCACCACCTCGATCAGTTCACGACACCGGTCCTCGTCGAATGCCACGCGAAGGCCGTCGTCACTCCGTACGCGCGGATCTGCGTCTCGCGAGCCGTGGCGCAGGAGGTCGAGGAGGGGTGGCGCCTGTCCCCGACCGTCATTCCCAACGGCGTTGCCTACCAACGGTTCGCCGCCGCCGCGTCGGATGACCCCGCAGCCGTCGAGGCGCGACGACGCTGGTCGGACCGGCTCGGCGACTATGTGCTGGCCGTCGGCGGGATCGAGCCTCGCAAGGGCAGCATCGACCTGCTCGATGCGTATGCGCTGCTGCGCAAGCGGCATCCCGAGCTGACGCTCGTCTTCGCCGGCGGAGAGACGTTGTTCGACTATCGCGACTACCGCGCCGAGTTCGACCGTCGCCGGGCCGAACTCGACGTCGAGCCGATCGTGCTCGGCAACGTGCCCGACGACGACCTGCCGTCGCTGGTCGCCGCATGCCGGGTGTTCGCGTTCCCGTCGGTCAAGGAGGGTTTCGGCCTGGCAGCCATGGAAGCGCTCGCGGCGGGAAGGCCGGTCGTCGTGCGAGAGTTGCCGATCCTGCGGGAGGTGTTCGCCGACACCGTCACCTACGCGTCGACCGTGCCCGAGCTGGCGGACGCGCTGGAGGCGGCGCTGACGCCGGATTGCGGACGCGCCGAGGCCGGGCGGGCCCTGGCGTCGTCGCTGACGTGGGAGGACGCGGCGCGTCGGCACCTGGAGTTCTACGCGCGTCACCCCATGCCCCGCGATGCGCCCACCGCGGAAGACGGTCCCGTCGTCGGTTCGAGATGAGCACGCGCGCAGGCGCATCGGAGCGCCTCGGGATGATCCTGGTGATGGTCACCGCGTGCCTGTGGGGCACGTCGGGCACCGCGGCGGCTCTCGCACCCGCGCTCAGCGCGGTCACGGTCGGGGCGGTCGCGATGGGCGGCGGCGGACTGCTCCAGGCGCTGGCCAACACCGGGGAGATCCGGGCGGCGTGGCGGTCGCTGCTCGCGCGGTGGCCGACCCTCCTGGCGGGCGGCGTCTGCGTGTTCGTCTACCCGCTGTGCTTCTTCGGGTCGATGCGGATCGGCGGCGTGGCGCTCGGCACCGTGGTGTCGCTGGCGTCGGCGCCGTTGTTCTCCGCAGCCGTCGAGCGGGTCGTCGAAGGCCGGGCGTTGTCGACCCGGTGGGCGGTGGCGTGCCTGCTCGGGATCGCCGGAACGGTGGCGCTCGCGCTCTCGCGCAGCGAGTCCTCGCACGCCGACGACCTGCCGGGCGATCACGCGTCGGCGTGGGGCGTCGTCCTGGGCCTGCTCGCGGGTCTGACGTATGCGGGCTTCTCGTATGCGATGCGCCGCCTCATGAACGACGGGGTTCCGCGCGGCGCGGCCGCGGGCGGCGTCATGGGACTCGGCGGCGCCCTGCTGCTCCCGGTCGCGGCGTTCTCGATCCCGTCGATCGCCGATCATCCGGACACGCTGCTGGTCCTGGCGTATCTCGTGCTCGTCCCCCAGTTCCTGGGTTACGTGTTCTTCAGTCGCGGGCTCAAGTTCGTGGACAGCTCCACCGCCACCACGATCACGCTCATCGAACCGGCGGTCGCGACGATGCTGGCGGTCGTGGTGCTGGCCGAACCGATCACCGTCGTCGGCTGGATCGGGATCGGTGTGCTGGCGGTGGCGCTGGTCGTGTTGATGGCGCCCGCGCGGCGTCGGCCATCGGATAGCGTCGGACGCGCAAGGACGTGAAGCGCGGCGATCGCGCCGCGGACGAGGAGGTCGATGCATGAAGCAGTTCCGAGAGGCCGTCGAGGCCCGCGACGCCGACGCGATGAGGGATCTCCTCGCCGACAACGTCGTCTTCACCAGCCCGGTCGCGTTCAAGCCGTACCCGGGCAAGGCGATCACCTCGGCCATCCTGCGGGGCGTGATGCGCGTCTTCACCGACTTCCGCTACGTCCGGGAGATCAACGACGACGGCGGCCGGGACTCGGCACTCATCTTCGAGGCCACCGTGGACGGCAAGCGCGTCACCGGCTGCGACTTCATCCACGTCGACGAGGAGGGCAAGATCGACGACTTCATGGTGATGGTCCGCCCGCTGTCGGGGGCGCAGGCCCTCGCTGCGGCCATGGGCGCGCAGTTCGACCAGATCGCGGCCGAGGCCGCCGCCGAGGAAGCCGCCAAGGAGGCCGGCCGGTGAAACTCGGACTGCAGCTGGGATATTGGGCCGCGCAGCCGCCGGCCGGTCACGCCGATCTGGTCGCCGCGGCCGAGGAGGCGGGCTTCGACTCGATCTTCACCGCCGAGGCGTGGGGATCGGATGCCTACACTCCCCTCGCCTGGCTCGGGTCGTCGACGAACCGGGTCCGCCTCGGGACGTCGGTGCTGCAGCTGTCGGCGCGGACGCCCACCGCGTGTGCGATGGCGGCGCTGACGCTCGACCACCTGTCCGGCGGCCGGCACATCGTCGGCCTGGGTGTGTCGGGACCGCAGGTCGTCGAGGGGTGGTACGGGCAGAAATTCGCGAAACCGCTTGGCCGCACCCGCGAATACATCAACATCATGCGTCAGGTGTTCGCCCGCGAGGCGCCGGTGACGAGCTCCGGCCCGCACTACCCGCTGCCGTACACCGGCGAGGGCACGACCGGACTCGGCAAGCCGCTCAAGCCGATCACGCATCCACTGCGGTCGGACATCCCGATCATGCTCGGCGCCGAGGGACCCAAGAACGTGGCGCTGGCCGCCGAGATCGCCGACGGCTGGCTGCCGCTGTTCTACACCCCGCGGATGGCCGACACCTACAACGAGTGGCTCGACGAGGGATTCGCGCGTCCGGGCGCACGGCGCAGCCGCGAGGACTTCGAGATCATCGCCACCGCGCAGATCGTCATCACCGACGACCGCGCGTCGACATTCGCGGCGATCAAGCCGTTCCTGGCCCTCTACATGGGCGGGATGGGCTCCGAGGACACCAACTTCCACGCCGACGTGTACCGCCGGATGGGCTACTCCGACGTCGTCGACGAGGTCACCAGGCTCTTCCGGTCGGGCCGCAAAGAGGAAGCGGCGCAGATCATCCCGGACGAGGTCGTGAAGGACTCGGCGATCGTCGGCGACCTCGACTTCGTGCGCGAGCAGATCAAGGTCTGGGAGTCGTGCGGCGTCACCACGATGTTGGTCTCACCGCGCTCCATCGAGGAGATCAACCGGCTGGCCGAGCTGATCCGCTGATGGCCGGCCGGATCACGATCGTCGACGACGTCGTACGGTTCGACGCCCCGGCGCCGACGGTGTTCGACTACCTCACCGACCCGCGCAACCGGGCGCAATGGCAATCGAGCCTGCGGCGCGTCGACGACGTGGCCGAACTCGGAGACAGGCCCGGTGACGTCGGGACGAGCTGGACCGACGTCACCGTGGTCCCCGGGGTGGCGCCCCGGCTCGAGGTGACCGCGTGCGAGCCTCCGCGCCTGTGGCGCGAGATCGGGACGTGGCGGTCGGTCGACGCGGTGCTGACGCTCGAGTTCGACGACCGGGACGGCGGCACCGATGTGCGGGCGCAGGCGATCCTCACGGTCCCGACGATCGGGGTGCCGGTGCTGCTGGTGAACCGGTGGCCGGCGGCGCGGGCGATCCGGGCGGATCTGCGGCGTGCGGCACGGATTGTCGCCGACAGCGCTCGGTGAGACACCCCTGCTCGGGTAGCGTCGGCGGGGTGAACATGAAGAATGTGATGCTCGCGCTCGGCGCGGCCCTCGTCCTCACGGTGGCCGGCTGTAGCTCCGACTCTGATTCCGATTCGACTGCCGCCGACACCACCGCCGCTTCGGGCGTCGAGAGCTGCCCGGCCGAGCCGACCAAGGCCGACGCCTCCCCGCAGTGGACGCTCAAGGGCGCGACCGGGGAGCTCGAGGTGGTCGCGGCGACCGAGAACGAGGCCCCGAAGATCACCGTCGAGGCGCCGTTCAAGGTCGACGAGACCGAGGTGAAGACCCTGGCCGAGGGAGACGGCGAGGTCGTCGCGCCGACGGCGACCGTCACGGTCTGCTACCTCGGCGTCAACGGCCGCACCGGAGAGAGGTTCGACGGCAACTACCGCGAGGGCGGCTCCCCGGCGACCTTCTCGCTCGACGGTGTGATCCAGGGCTTCAGCAAGGCCATCGCCGGCCAGAAGGTCGGCTCGCAGGTGGCCGTCGCGATGACGCCGCAGGACGGTTACCCGCAGGGCCAGCCCGCGGCCGGGATCGAGCCAGGTGACACCCTGATCTTCGAGATCGGAATTCTGTCGGCCGCGTGATCGATTGCGGCCGTGTGCGATTGTGACAGAGCCGCTTTCGGCGCTTGATCGATTAACCGGATTGCACGACAACGCCCGGAGGTCATGACGACCTCCGGGCGTTCTCGCATCTCGACCGCTACAGCGCGCGGTGGCGGATGTCGATCGGCAGGCCGTCGGCCGGGGTCGGGCCGGTGCCGTAGGTGAGCTCCGGCGTGTAGTCCGCGGGGACGGTCCACTCGAAGCGCTGCAGCATCTGGTGCAGGATCGACTTCACCTCCATGCCACCGAAGTACAGGCCGATGCACTTGTGTGCGCCACCGCCGAACGGGGCCCACGCGAAGCGGTGGACCTTGTCCTCGCGGCGCTCCGGCGAGAAGCGCTCGGGATCGAATTTGGTGGGATTGGGCCACCACTCCTCGCGCAGCATCGTCGCCCACGGGTGGATGGCGATGAGCGTGCCCTTCGGGATGTAGTGCCCGCAGATGTCGGTGTCCTCGATCGCCATCCGGAACAGCATGCCGACCGGGGCGTTGAGGCGCAGCGCCTCCTTGAACGCGAGGTCCATGCTCGTCAGCTTGTCGATGTCCTCGTAGTCGAGGGTCGGCTTGCCGAGGGCCAGCGACTCCTGACGCAGCCGTTCCTGCCACTCGGGGTTCTTGCCGAGGTAGTAGGTCAACATCGACAGCGCGATGGTCGACGTGTCGTGGGCGGCCATCATCGCGAAGATCATGTGGTTGACGATGTCCTCGTCGGAGAACGACTCGCCCTCTTCGCTCTCGGTGTTGCAGAGAACGCTGAACAGGTCGTCGGCGTCGTTGCCGCGGCGCAGCGGGATCTCCGAGCGGAAGTACTCCTGCAGGGCCTCGCGCCCGCGCAGGCCCTGCGCCCAGGTCCAGTTGCCGACGTCCTGGCGGATGAGCGCCTGGCCGCCGCGTACCGCGGCCTCGAAGGCGCGCTCGAGGCGGTGCGCCTCGGCCTCGGACACGTGGGCGCCCATGAAGACCTCGGTCGCCAGCGACAGCGTCAGGTCCTTGGTGTTGGAGTACATGTGGAAGCCCTTGCCCACCTGCCAGTTGGCGAGGGTCTTCTCGATGTGCGGCGTCATGATGTCGAGGTAGCCGACCAGACGCTTGTTGCTGAAGGCCTGCTGAAGGATGCGACGGTGCTGCATGTGCTCGTCGAAGTCCATGAGCATGACGCCACGGCGGAAGAACGGGCCGATCATCGGCTCCCAGCCGAGCTCGCTGGAGAAGGCCTTCTTGCGGTTCATCCAGACCGTCTCGATGGCGTCGGGGCCGACCAGCGTCACCATGTTCATGCCGAGTGCGCCTGACCACGAGACCGAGCCGTACCGCTCGAAGCGTTCCATTGCCAACTTCAGCGGGTCCGCGAGCGCCTCGAGCGTGTTGCCCAGGAACGGGAGGCCCGGGTCGCCCATGACCGGCTTGAGTCCGGAACCTGCCGGCGGCTCGGCCAGCGGGCGCGGCTTGCTGGGATACATGCTGCTCACCTTGCCGAGCACGCCCTGGATCTGCTTCTTCCGACTGACCATCTGACACTCCCCGTTGATCCGATGTGCGTTACATCACCATGCACCATTGGAACGGATTTTCCGGCTTGTTTCAAGAGGCGTGTCGGTGAAGATCTGAGCGGGTCAACCGACCCAGCTGTCCGGGACGGGCTTCGTCGCGGCCGGCCGTGGCGCGCAAACCCCGAGGGCGATGATCACGGCCAGGCCCCAGATCAGGTACGACGACCCGACCAGGTGCTGCCACCAGACCCAGCTCAGCTCCGCGTCGTAGCGCTGCGGGATGCGCTGATGCGGGGACACTGCGAACACGACGAGACCGGTGCCGATGAGCCACCACCAGATCGCAGACGCGCCCGGGCGGACCGCGAAGGCGGCCAGCGTCAGGAGCAGGGGCACGATCCAGACCCAGCTGTGGTCCCAGGCGACCGGTGAGCAGAACAGGGCCGCGAAGGCGACGGTGAGAACGGACGCGACGTCGGTCGGACCGTCGGGCCGCGCGGTGGTGCCGGCCTCAGCGGCCTCGGTCGCGGGGGCCAGGGTTGCGGGGGGCTTGGCCGCGGGGGCCAGGGTTGCGGGGGCCTCGGATGCCGAGATCAGCCGCCACGCCGCCCAGGCGATGACAAGACCGACGATCAGCGACGCGACGAACCAGGCGACCGTGGACTCGGTGCCGAGGCGGCCGAGCTCGCCCTTGAGCGACTGGTTGTTGGCGAAATGCGGGCTGCCGATGCGGTCGGTGTCGAAGAGCGTCGAGGTCCAGTAGGTGACCGAGTCGTCGGGCGCGACGAGGTAGCCGATACCGGCGTAGGCGACGGCGGAGACCGCGCTGACGACGAGGGTGCGCCAGTCGCGACGCAGAAAGAACAGCAGCAGGAAGACCGCCGGGGTCAGCTTGATCGAGATGGCCAGGCCGACCAGCAGCCCGCTCCACCACTTCCCGCGACCGACCAGGGCGTCGACGATCACCAGCGTCATGAGGACGAGGTTGATCTGCCCGAAGTTGAGGGTGTCGCGGACCGGTTCGAGCCAGAGCCCGACCGTGGTCGCGGCGACGGCCAGCCACCAGAGGTCGACGTTCGGCCGGACGGACAGGTGCCCGAGGACGATGCGGCAGACCAGCAGCAGGCACGCGATGGAGATCGCCGCGAAGACCGCCTGGCCGACTCCGAGCGGGACGACGGTGAAGATCGTGAACAGGGCCGCGGCGAGCGGCGGATAGGTGAAGGGCAGATACGCACCCTCGGCGAGCTGCGGCAGGGGGCCGTAGAGGTCGCCGCCGTCGAGCAGGACCTGCCCGCCCAGCCGATAGACGTCGAAGTCGATGCGGTACGGCACCGGCGGCTGGTTGGGCAACAGGAAGATCGCCGCCGCAGCGCTCGCGAGGAAGACGACCAGCGCCAGTCCTCGTGCCCATGTCGAGTGAAGGAAACGATCGATCCCCTGCCGGGGAATGTCCACAACTGTCACGAGCCCTCTCTCTTCCGAGCGGGATCGTATCGCGGACGGTCGGGACCTCAGCGGGGGCGGCGGTGACCCCGCTGCAGGCCTGGGCTGTCAGACGATCTGCGGTCTCAGGCGGCGCCGGATTCGGCCGCCTCCTCCGGATAGCCGTCGAGCATGATGCCGGCGACTGCTCCGAGCGCCTCCTGCCACGCCTCGGTCATCGCGTCGGTCCATCGGTCGCCACCGATCTCGCTCATGACGGCGATCATGCATTCGGCGACCGCCGAGTACATGGGCCGGGTGACGCCGAGTTCGGCATGGCGCTTTCCGAGCGCGTGCAGATTGGTGGTGAGCCACTCGGCGTCCTCGAGGTGGTCGAGGACCGAGACGACCGCGGTCCGCAGCATCTCGGCCTGCACGCGAGTGTCGCGCTGGAACATCGGCTGCACCGCGGGGTAACGCTCGAAGAGGATGTCGTAGAACCTGACCGTGAGACCGGCATCGGGGAGATCGACGAGGGCGAGGCTTTCTTCCAACAGTTGTTTGTCCATGCACAGACACTGACGCCGCCGCGTTGCGTCGAGGCTGTGGCGCCGCAAGGGGCGGGTAACGGTGATCTCACACGGCCCCGAGCGGGCTGTGAGATGCGCGGAACCAACGCCATGACCCCACACCGCAGGTGAGCGCGGAGCCGGAGCCATGGCGTTGGGGTCAGGCGCCCACGTATTCGGCGAGGTGCTTGCCGGTGAGCGTCGACCGGTCGGCGACGATGTCGGCGGGCGTGCCCTCGAACACGATCCGTCCGCCGTCGTGGCCGGCGCCGGGGCCGAGGTCGATGATCCAGTCGGCGTGCGCCATCACGGCCTGGTGATGCTCGATCACGATGACCGACTTACCGGAGTCGACCAGACGGTCGAGGAGTCCGAGCAGCTGCTCGACGTCGGCGAGGTGCAGGCCGGTGGTCGGCTCGTCGAGGATGTAGACGTCGCCCTTCTCCCCCATGTGCACGGCGAGCTTGAGGCGCTGGCGTTCGCCGCCGGAGAGTGTGGTCAGCGGCTGTCCGACCTTGATGTAGCCGAGCCCGACGTCGACGAGTCGCTTCAGGATCTTGTGCGCGGCAGGCAGTTTCGCATCGCCGGAACCGAAGAACCCCTCGGCCTGCGCGACGGACATCTCGAGCACCTCGCTGATGTTGCGGCCGCCGAAGGTGTACTCGAGCACCTCCGGCTGGAATCGCTTGCCCTCGCACACCTCACA
This sequence comes from Gordonia paraffinivorans, assembly GCF_900683595.1. Lineage (NCBI taxonomy): Bacteria > Bacillati > Actinomycetota > Actinomycetes > Mycobacteriales > Gordoniaceae > Gordonia > Gordonia paraffinivorans. Next base: position 313,690 of record NZ_CAACYD010000005.1, read on the forward strand.
CGGCGCGGCAACTCCCGCCATCATCGCGAGGTCGGTGTAGACCACGCCGGCACCGTTGCAGTTGGGACATGCGCCGTCCGAATTCGCGCTGAACAAGGCCGGTTTCACCCCGTTGGCCTTGGCGAACGCCTTGCGGATGGGTTCGAGCAGGCCGGTGTAGGTCGCCGGGTTGGAGCGTCGGGAACCCTTGATCGCGGTCTGGTCGATCGAGACCACGCCCTCGCGGTTGGCGACCGAGGAGTCGACCAGCGAGCTCTTGCCGGATCCGGCGACACCGGTCAGGACGACGAGGACCCCGAGCGGGATGTCGACGTCGACGTTTTGCAGATTGTGCTTGTCGGCGCCGCGCACCTCGATCGTGCCGGTGGGCGTGCGGACCTCCGGCTTGAGTTGGGCGCGGTCGTCGAGGTGACGTCCGGTGAGGGTGTCGGCCTTGCGCAGATCCTCGACGGAACCCTCGAAGACGATCTCGCCTCCGTCGGTGCCCGCACCCGGGCCGAGGTCGACGACGTGGTCGGCGATCGCGATGACCTCGGGCTTGTGTTCGACGACCAACACCGTGTTGCCCTTGTCGCGCAGGGCCAGCAGCAGGTCGTTCATGCGTTGGATGTCGTGCGGGTGCAGGCCGATCGACGGCTCGTCGAAGACGTAGGTGACGTCGGTCAGCGACGACCCGAGATGACGGATCAGCTTGGTGCGCTGGGCTTCACCGCCGGAGAGGGTGCCGGCCGGACGATCCAGGGAGAGATAGCCGAGGCCGATGTCGACGAAGGACTGCAGGTGCTCGCGCAGGCTCTTCAGCAGGGGTGCGACCGACGGCTCGTCGAGTTCGGACACCCACTCGGCGAGGTCGCTGATCTGCATGGCGCAGGCGTCGGCGATCGAGATGCCCTTGATCTTCGACGACCTCGCCTCGGCGGTCAGGCGTGTTCCCTCACACTCCGGGCAGGTCTGGAAGGTGATGGCGCGGTCGACGAACGCCCGGATGTGCGGCTGCATGGCCTCACGGTCCTTGCTCAGCATCGACTTCTGGATCTTCGGGATGAGGCCCTCGTAGGTGACGTTGATGCCGTCGACCTTGATCTTCGTCGGCTCCTTGTAGAGGAGGTCGTCGAGCTGTTTCTTGGTGAATTTCGCGATCGGCTTGTCGGGGTCGAAGAAGCCACAGCCCCGGTAGATCCGCCCGTACCAGCCGTCCATAGAGTAGCCGGGGATGGTGAGGGCGCCCTCGTTGAGCGACTTCGTCTCGTCGTAGAGGGCGGTGAGGTCGAAGTCGGAGACCTCGCCGCGCCCCTCGCAGCGCAGACACATGCCGCCGGTGATCGAGAAGCTGCGCCGCTCCTTGACCTGCCGGCCGCTCTTGGTGACGGTGACCGCGCCGGCGCCGCTGACCGACGCGACGTTGAACGAGAACGCCTGCGCCGGACCGATGTGCGGCTTGCCCAAGCGGCTGAACAGGATTCGCAGCATGGCGTTGGCGTCGGTGGCGGTGCCGACCGTGGAGCGCACGTTGGCGCCCATGCGTTCCTGGTCGACGATGATCGCCGTCGTGAGTCCCTCGAGCACGTCGACGTCGGGCCGGGCCATCGCCGGCATGAAGCCCTGGACGAAGGTGCTGTAGGTCTCGTTGATCAGTCGCTGCGACTCGGCGGCGATCGTGGAGAACACCAGGGACGATTTGCCCGAACCCGACACACCGGTGAAAACGGTCAGACGGCGTTTGGGCAGTTCGACGTCGACGTCCTTGAGGTTGTTCTCGCGGGCACCGTGGACCCGGATCCGGTCATGCGTGTCGGCCTGATGCACACCGGGGTCATCGGTGCCGGGCTTCGTCGAGCGGGAGGCGGAACTGGTGGCTTGGCTCATCGTCTCTCCATCAGGCCACGACCGTTGGGGCGCAGCGATCTTCACGATTCGTACAGATTTCGGCAGGCGCCTCGGCACCGGCTCGCAGGTCGTAGGCGGTCTGCGTCTGTGGGTCCCCGTCGATCCAACCACGTTCGCGGTCGGGGTCGCCGGGGCTTTCGGCGAAGGCCTCCGGCGGCGGGAGCCGGCCCGGCCCGCACACGGGTCAGCTCGCCTGGTCGATGCGGATGAGGTTGCCGGAGGGATCCCGCACGGCGGCGTCGCGCACGCCGTAGGGCTGATCCATCGGCTCCTGCACCACGTCGGCGCCCTCTGCCTGCAGCTTCTCGAACAGGCCGTCGAGGTCCTCGGTGGCGAGAGTCAGTGCGCCGTAAGCACCCTTGGCGATGAGTTCGAGGATCGTCTGGCGCTCGGCGTCGGTGATACCGGGTTCGGCGCCGGGCGGATACAGGACGACCGAGGTGCCGGGCTGGTTCGGCGGTCCGACGGTGAGCCACCGCATGCCCTCGTACCCGACGTCCTTGCGGACCTCGAAACCGAGGAGATCGCGGTAGAAGCCGAGTGCCGCTTCGGCATCGGTGTGCGGGAGGAATGCGTACTGGATGGTGATGTTCATGGGATTCAGGCTAGGCAGCGTCAGCCGCGCCGCGCTTCTCGATTCCTGATCGGTCTGGTGACGTTCTTGGCCATGCACGACGGGATGCCGTCGGCCTCGTCGGCGAAACGCTCCCGGTAGACGGTCGGGGAAACCCCGACGAGCTCGGTGAAGCGCGTGCTGAAGGTGCCCAGTGATTGGCAACCGACCTCGAAGCAGACCTCGGTGACGCTGAGGTCGCCCCGGCGGAGAAGGGTCATCGCGCGTTCGATACGGCGGGTCATCAGATACGAGTACGGGGATTCGCCGTAGGCCTGTTTGAACTTTCGGCTCAGGTGTCCGGCCGACATGTTCACGCCGCGCGCGAGCGCCTCGACGTCGAGGGGTTGCGCGTACTCGCGGTCGATCCGGTCGCGGACCCTGCGTAGCAGCGTGAGGTCGCGAAGACGCTGGGCGTCGTCGGATCGGGGCATGGCCTCGATGGTAGGCCCGGTCCCCGGATCCGGGACGCGGCTTCAGCTGCGCAGAAGCGTGGCGACGTCGCCCTTCAACGCGGCGAGGCGAGCGGCGGCCGCATCCCGCGGGATCGTGCCGTCCGGGCAGCCGAGGACCACCTCGAGGTAGCACTTCAGCTTCGGTTCGGTGCCCGACGGCCGGATGACGACCCGGTCGTCGGCAGCAGTCCGCAGGAGGATGCCGTCGGTCGGCGGGAGGCCTGCGGAGCCGTCGGCGAGGTCGCGGAACTCCACGACGTCGGAGCCGGCGAGCGAGGCGACGTGCGAGTCGCGGAGCCGGGACATCATCGGGGCGATCTCGGCGACGTCGTCGACGCGGATCGTGAGCGGCGCGGTGGCGTGCAGGCCATGGCGTCGGGCGAGGCCGTCGAGCTGGTCCTCCAGGGTCCGGCCGCGTCGGGCCAGGTCCTCGACGAGGTCGACGACGCGGACCATCGCGGAGATGCCGTCCTTGTCGCGGACCGTTTCCGGATCGGTGCAGTAGCCGATCGCCTCCTCGTACCCGAACCGGAGGTCGGAGGTGCGCGCGATCCACTTGAAGCCGGTGAGCGTCGCCGCGAAGTCCAGTCCGTGGTGGGCGGCGATCTTGCCGAGCAGCCGGCTCGACACGATCGAGCAGGCCAGCGTGTGCCCGGCACGGTCGGGGTCGGAGGCGGCCTGCTCCCCCAGCAGCCAGCCGAGCTCGTCGCCGGACAACTGTCGCCAGCCGCCGTCGCGGGTGGGTGTCGCCACCGAGCAGCGATCCGCGTCGGGGTCGAGGGCGATCACGACGTGCGCGTCGACGGAGCGCGCGAGGTCGAGGGCGAGGTCGAGAGCACCTGGCTCCTCCGGGTTGGGGAAGGCGACGGTCGGGAAGTCCGGGTCGGGCGTGAACTGGTCGTCGACGACATGGACGTCGGAGACGCCCGCGCGGTCGAGGACGGCGAGCGCGGTCTGCCCTCCGACCCCGTGGAGAGCGGTGAGCACGACGCGCACCGGACTGGGTGCGGTGGAGCGTCGGAGCCCCGCGGTGCGGCGGATGTAGGCGTCGACGATCTCGTCGTCGAGCTCGGTGATGCCGGCCGTGATCCGTGGGACCTCGTCGGCCGGTGGTGCGGCGTCGATGCGGGCGGCGATCTCGACGTCGGCGGGCGAGATGATCTGGACACCGCGCCCCGCGTCGTCGGTCGCGCGCCCGCCGAGATAGACCTTGTAGCCGTTGTCCGCGGGCGGGTTGTGCGAGGCCGTGATCATCACCCCGGCGTCGCAGTCGAGCGCACGCGTGGCGTATGCGGTGAGCGGGGTGGGCAGCCGACGCGGGAGTGTGAGCACGGTGAGCCCCTGCGCGGCAAGGACTTCGGCAGTGGCGTCGAGGAAGGCGTCGGAGCCGCGCCGGGCGTCGCACCCGACGACGACGCGGGCGTCCGGACCGACGGTGTCGACGAGGTAGCGACCCAGGCCGTGGGTCGCGCGGACGACGGTCGCGACGTTCATGCGGCTCTCCCCCGCCCCGACCTCACCGCGCAGGCCGGCGGTGCCGAAGGTCAGGGGTCCGCGGAATCGGGACCCCAGTTCGGCGACTGCGGCGGCGTCCCCTCCGTCGGCGGCGTCGATCAGCCGGGTCAGTTCGGCACGGGCGGCCGGGTCCGGGTCGTGGTCTCGCCAGGTGCGCGCGGTCTCGATCACGCGCGCGAGGCTATCAGCCCAGGTCGTCTCCCATGCGGCCGTGTCAGCGGACTCGGCGGTTGGACCCGACGCGCGCTCCCATCGCGACCCGGGCCCCGCGAAGAATCTGCGTGTCCATGCCGACGAGGGTGATCTTCTCTGTCGGGACCGGGCGAATCCGGGGGTGCCCGCCGACAGTTGCGTTCGGTCCGACCCGGACACGTTCGTCGACGATCGACCAGGCGACCGTCGCGCCGGCGCCGATGACCGAGTCGGCGAAGACGATGCTGTCGACGACCGTCGCGCCCTTCTCCACTATGACCCCGGGGCCGAGCACGCTGCGCCGGACGGTGCCCCGCACGCGGGACCCACTGCTCAGGAGACTGTCCTCCACGACGGATCCGGCGTCGACGCGGGCCGCGGACCGCTGGGGCTGGTTGGTGAGGATCGGCCGGTCCGAGCGGAAGACGTCGATTCTTCCACCGATCAGGTCACGGTGCGCCTGCAGATAGGTCTCGGGGCGCCCGGCGTCGATCCAATACCCGGACATCGCGTGGGCGACGGTCTTCCCGCGGTCGACGAACCACGGCAGCAGGTGCTCGCCGAAGTCGCCGAGGCCGGTGTCGTCGGCCGCCGAGTCCCGGGTGGTGGCGCGCTTGAGGGTCTCGAGACCCTCGACGAGGACCTCCGGGTCGTAGATGAAGATCTCGGTCGCGATGGTGCGGATCTTCGCGCGGTCGGGCTTGTACCGGAACTCTCGGACGGTGCCGTCCCGGCGGACGGTGACCGTGGCGTGTTGCGACGCCTCGTCGAGCGAACACGTGGTGGTGACGACGGTGCACTCCGCGCCGTGGCCTCGGTGGGTGTCGAGGGCGTCGCGGAAGTCGAAGTCGTAGACATGGTCTGCGCTCATCACGATGACCTCGGCCGGAGACCGCTCGGCGATGCGGTCGCGGATGCGGTAGAGAAGGTCGGCGTTGCCGGTGGCGAAACCGTCCTCGGTCTCGGCTGCATCGGTCTGCTCGGGCATGACGATCCGGAGGCCGCCGCGAGTCCGGTCCAGGTCCCAGGGCCGCCCGCCCGCGACGAGTCGGGTGAGGCTCTCCGCCTGGTACTGCACGCACAGCCAGACGTCGTCGATGTGGGAGTGGTGCAGGTTCGACAGCGGGAAGTCGATCAATTGGTAGTTCCCCGCGAACGGCAACGCCGGTTTGGCACGCCGATCGGTCAGGACCTCCATACGGGAACCACGCCCGCCGGCCTGCACGATCGCGAGTACGTCTGAGTGCCTCATCAACCAAGTGTGCCCGAGGCCGGAGGCCGCGTCCGGTAGGTTCGCTGTGCAAACCGGGAGGACATGGTGGAACGAGTCGAGTGTCTGGTGGTGGGCGGCGGGATCGTCGGGCTGGCGGTCGCGCGGGCACTGGCCGAGACCGGCCGCGAAACGGTGGTGCTGGAGGCCGCGGATACCGTTGGCGCGCAGACGACTTCGCGGAGTTCAGAGGTCATCCACGCCGGGATCTACTATCCCGAGGGCAGCCTGAAGGCGCGGTTGTGTGTACGAGGCCGCGAGATGCTGACGCGGTATTGCGACGAGCGCGGGGTTGCCCGGCGCCGGCCGGGAAAGCTGATCGTGGCGACCGACGAGGCCCAACTCGGACGACTCGAGATACTGCTGCGGCACGGGCTGGCGAACGGGGTCGACGACCTGCGTCGGGTCGGCGCCACCGAACTGCACGAGCTGGAGCCCGAAGTGCGTGGGGTGGGTGCGCTGCTGTCGCCGTCGACCGGGATCGTCGACGTCGCCGGTGTGGTCCGTGCCTTGCGACGCGACGTCGAGGACCGTGGAGGCGCTGTGGCGTTGCGCAGCAAGGTGGTCGGCGGACGGATCGACGGCAGCGGAGCGACGGTGGAGCTGGCCGATGGGAGTTCGGCGTCGGCGAAGGTCGTCGTGAACTGTGCCGGGCTCGGCGCGTGGGATGTCGCGCGGTCGCTCGACGGTTACGACGGCCCTGTCCCCCGGCGTCATCTGGCCAAGGGAAACTACTTCGGATTGTCCGGTGCGCGTGCGCCTTTCGCTCATCTCGTCTATCCCGTCCCGGTCGACGGCGGCCTCGGTGTGCATTTCACGATGGACCTCGACGGCGCCGCCCGGTTCGGTCCGGACGTGGAGTGGCTGGACGCTGACGAACCGGACTACTCGGTCGACGAGACCCGGCGGGATTCGTTCGAGGAGTCGATCCGGCGGTACTGGCCGGGTCTCCCCGACGGCGCGCTGACCCCTGCCTACGCCGGCGTCCGACCGAAGGTCGGGGGTCCGGGTGAGGCCACCGCGGACTTCGCCATCCTCGGCCCGGACGAGCACGGGGTTCCCGGACTCGTGCACCTGTTCGGGATCGAGTCCCCGGGGATCACCTCCTCGTTGGCCATCGGAGAGTACGTGGTCGGGGTGTTGGGTGGCTGAGGCGTGGGCGGCGCGTGGTGCCCTGAGGCCTTGACGGCCGGGCGGCTTCCCGGGATCGCGAACCGGCTTTCGATGGTCCGGCGATGATCGATTCCGCGGTGCCAGAAGACTTCTCGCACGCTCCGGCCGGGTGTCGCCGGTGGGGTTCCCGCTCGGGCTCGCAGTCCGGGAGGGTTGCCGGAGTTTCTTGTCAGACCCCTCATGTACAACGGATGTAAACGAATTGTTGATGACTGTGCAGCCGACGACGCCGCTCCCTTGAACGCCGCACCCCACGTCCCGTCAGCGTGAAAGCAGCAGTCATGTCCACCATTCCTCTCGAGGAGATCCTCGACCTCCTCATCCAGAAGCGGCCACCGGCCGACGACCCCACCGGTCAAGCCACCCACACCGCCCTCACCACCTGGCTCAAGATCCGCAACATCGCAGACCACCAGATCACCACCCACACAGCCACACTCACCCCCACCGCCGACAGGGCCGGCACCACACCCACCAGAATGCTCATCACCCTCGGCTGCCCACCCGCGGCCGCCACACGATTCGCACACAACGCCACCCACCTCGACACCCTCTGCTCCACCACCGGCCACGCCGCCGACGCCCGACTCCCCGCGGAAACCGTCGACGCCATCACCCGCGGCATCACCACCATCGCGCGACGCTGCCCCACCCCGCTCTCCGACACCACCCGCCGCGAGTACGAAACCGACCTACTCACCCAAGCGCTGTCCGGCGCCACCCCGGCCGAGATCCGCACCCGCGCACACACCATCGCCACCACCCTCACCGACACCGCAGGCGCCATCCCCGCCTGCGACGACAAGAACCTCGACACCCTGTCACACGCGATCACCGATGACCGACGCATCGACTTGCGCGCCAACATCACCCAGGTCGTCGGCGAAAAGCTGATCGCCATGATCGACGAACGCGCCATCCCCCGACCCGAACCCGACGGCTCACCCGACCGACGCACAGCCGACCAACGCCGCGTCGACGCACTGGAATTGCTGCTAGATCACGCAGCACTCGGCGCAGCCACCGACACCATCGGCGCACCCCGCACCCAGATCTCCCTGCTCATCCCCGCCGACGGGGGCGACCCCGCCACCATGCCCTGGACCGGAGCAATCACCCACGCCACCGCCCGACGCCTTTCCTGCGACGGCACCATCACCGAAATCATCATCGACGGCGATACCGTGCCCCTACAGATGGGACGCGAACGCCGACTGTTCCCACCCCACATCCGCAAAGCGGTCACTATCCGCGACCACACCTGCATCGCATGCGGCGCACCACCCTCGCATTGCCAAGTGAACCGTCCTGGGTCTGGTGGAGACCGTGATCTCACCAGGAGAATGCCGGTATGGCTGCACCAAGGAAGTTCGATCCAGAGACCCGCGAGCGGGCTGTGAGGATGTATCACGACCACCTCGCCGAGCACAGCGGCGCGAAACTCGCCGCCCGCGAGCATGTAGGCGCGCTGCTCGACATCAACCAGGCAACGTTGCGCAACTGGATCGAGAAGGATAAGCCGATTGTCACCACACGGGGAACGACGACGGTGAGCGAACAGGACGCCGAACTGGCTGCGCTTCGCAAGGAGAACGCCGAATTACGCAGGGCAAACGAGATTTTGAAGACCGCGTCGGCGTTTTTCGCAGCGGCGGAGGTCGACCGCCGACTGCGGTGATCGTCGACTACATCGACGCTCACAAGGGCCGGTTTGGGGTCGCCCCGATCTGCCGAGTGCTGACCGAGCACGGCGTGCAGATCGCCCCATCCACCTACTACGCCCGCAAACACGCGGGTCCGGTCTCGGCAACACAAATGGCCGAGGCGTACGACGCTCATACCGTCTACCAGGCGTTTCAGCGTAATCGCGGCGTGTACGGCGTTCGTAAACTGTGGCACACGATGCGCCGTGAGGGCCGGGTGATGGGCCGCGATCAGGTAGGCCGGCTGATGGAGATCTGCGGCATCACCGGAGTCGTGCGCGGCAAGCACCGCACAAGCACAACCCAGCGTGATGATCGCGCGCCGCGCCATCCTGATTTAGTGGATCGGCAGTGGTCGCTGCCGTCGCGTCCGGACCAGTGGTGGGTGGCGGATTTCACCTACTGCTGGACGCTGTCGGGATTCGTCTACACAGCGTTTCTGGTCGATGTGTACTCGCGACGGATCCTGGGTTGGCGGGTGATGACGAGCAAGACGACACCGCTGGTGACCAGCGCTCTCGAGCAGGCCCTGTTCACCCGAAGAAGGACCGACTTCTCCTTTACTGCAACAGGTTTGATTCATCACAGCGATGCGGGAAGTCAATACACCTCGTTCGCCTTCACCGAGGCGCTACGCGACTCCGGCCTGGCCGGCTCGATCGGCTCAGTTGGCGATGCCCTGGACAATGCGTTGATGGAATCGACGATCGGGTTGTACAAGAGCGAACTCATCGACCGCCAGCGCTCCTGGACCGGACGAGCCGAGGTCGAACGCGAAACCGCCGCATGGGTGCATTGGTACAACACCGAACGGTTGCACTCGGCAATCGGCTACTGCCCGCCGGTCGAGTACGAGACGCGCTACCGTGAGACCGTCGCCTCCGAAGCGGAGGTGGCCTAAACCAGGTCTCCATCCGACCCAGGACGGTTCAAAGTCCACCACATCGAACACTGGACCGAACACGACGGCGAAACCAACCTCGACAACGGCTGCCTACTCTGCCAACGGTGCCACACCCGAGTCCACCACCACGGCTGGAACATCACCCTCGGCCACGACCGCCACCCGTGGCTCATCCCACCCACCGACATCGACCCACACCAACGCCCGCTACCCGCCCACAACCGACGCACCATGACACTCGACGCACTCGCAGCCTGACCCGGACCCGCCGTCAGGGCCGGCACTCGAATCGGGCGCGGACTGGAAAGCCCAACCCCATCAGGGCGTCGAGGGAACCGTGACCACGAGTCCCTCGTCTGATCCACCACCTCGCGCGGGCCGGCGGACCCGCACTCCCAGAACCCAGGTTCCGCGGGCTGCTCCGGCAGACCGCACGTGCTCTTTGAGAACTCAACAGTGAACAACGATGCGGGTCCACAGACACGGATTCCGTTCGCGCTCACCGATCCATGTCGGTTGAGCGCGAACGGAATCCGTGGAGGTACCGAGTCGATGCGCCCCCAACACCGTCGCCTCGACCCGGCTGGTCGATCATCGAGAGGCGTACTTGTACGCAGCGCTCTTCTTCTCGCGTCGCTTCATCGCCTGGATGGCGTCGTTGTGTCGGCGGGCGTGGTACGCGAGCGGGAAATAGGTGAGTCGCTCGGGCAGGGTCCGGTAGGCGACCCGTAGCCGGGCGTGGATCTTCTCCAGGTGGCGCTGTTCCTCGTCGGTCCAACCGAGGCCGAGGATCTCGCGCACGCGTGGGTCCATGACCCCGACGGTGGTGAGGTAATTGAAGTTCTGGAAAGGCACCGATGCGGTCGCGGCGACCTTCCGCAGCGCCGGTCGCAGGGGCTTGGGCACCGTCTTCGGGACCGGCGGCGCCGTGCGCATCTGTTCGATCAGTTCGACGGCGACCGGGTGACGCACCAGCTTGTTCTCGATGAAGTCGTCGAAGTACTCGTCGAACTCCTCGAGTGTCTCCGGATACCCCTTCATGGGGACCTGGAGGATCTTCGCGATGCGCCGGTTGTCGCGGAGCAGCTCCTTGCGTTCCTCCTCGGAGAACTCGCGGCCCAGCATCAAGGGTGCCGCCGTGGTCATCGTCGGGAATGCGGTCGCGATGACCCATGCATAGGCCTCGGGGTTGAGAGCGCTGATGTGCTTGCCCTCGGCATTTCGCATCTGGAGCGGCTGGTGAAGTCTGCGCAGACGCTTGCCCTCTTCGATGGCCTCCTGGCCGCCGTAGGTCCAGCGCAGGACGGAGTCGGCCGAGCGGATTGCGCGTCCGACCGGGTCCTTGCGGAAGACCGAGAACTTGTCGACGACGTCGCCGATGACCGGATGCATCACCTGCATCACGAACGCAGCGCCGTTGATCGGCAAGAACGTATAAAGCCCCACGAGTTGGGCGGTCAGCGAGTCCGGCGGGATCAACTCGATGTCGGTGTCGCGATGGTTGATCAGCCGATCCGCAGCCCTCTCGTCGGCCTCGGCCGACGTAGTGGCGACGGACTCGTCGTGTACCGCGGTCATGACACCCCTATCTCGACCGAAGCCGCTTTCGACAACATTCGTAGTCAGATTAGCGCAGCAGACGTCGAAAGGACAGACTCAGCTTGTGGACCGGCGACGCACCCCGCGACGTACGAGGGTTCAGGCCGGTCCGATGACGACGGTTCGGGTTCCGAGCGCACGCTCGCGAACGGTGAAGATGCGGGTGCCCTTCTTGCGTCCGGCGCGGATCTCACTGACATCGAGTCCTGCGTCCGATAACCGCGCGTGGGTGACCTCGATGTCGGGCGCCCGCCACGCGACACCCCAGAGCGATGCGGCTGCCGAAGGGGCAGGGGTGTCCGCCGCACGGATACCGGTGACCACCTCGACGATGAGGTCGTCGGCGCGGAAGAAGAGCTGACGAGCAGCGTCGCCGATCGGCTGGTCGAGCCGGAAGTCCAGCCCGAAGACGCCGCCGAACAGCGCGACGGCGCGGTCACGGTCGTCGCCGGCGAAGACGAGATGGTCCATCCCGGTGATGTCGCCGACCGGGATCGGCTCGGAGCCCGAGGCCTCGGCGATCCCGAGTGGCGTCGTCTCCCCCACCGGACCGGGATCGGATTGGCCGTCGGACACCGGGAAGCCCCGTCGGATCAGGAGCCGCCGGGCCGCGGCCAGATCGTCGACGGTGAAGTACACACGATGCTCGGCGTCGAACGCCGCATCGCCCTCGGTGTCGGCGCCGGCGGATTCGCGTAGGCGCAGCTCCGTATTGCCGACGACCACGGAGAACGAGTCTCCTCCCGACGACGAACCGTCCGGAAGGCCCAGGAGCGCGGCGTGTGCTCGCGCGGTGTCGGCGGTGTTCGGGCAGGCGAGTTCGACGAGCACGGTCGGCACGGGACGGGATGACGAGATCGGCGGGATCACCGCTTCTTCTTACCCTTCCGCCGACGGACGGGCGCTATCGGCCGGTGGGTCAGCTGCGCCGAACTGGTGATGTGCCATCGGCCGCACGCGCACTCGTAGTAGCGCAGACTCACGGTCCCAAAGGTCCGCGCCCTGATCCGTTCGATGCCGTCCATCGCCGCGGCCGGCGAGGTGAACGGGAGTTTGTCGGGTGTCGGGCAGTCAGGTAGTTCGGCACGGCGGGCGGAACGCTCCGCTCGACGGTTCTCCATCAGCTCGCGGTATGCCGTGCGTGCCTCGATCTCGCGATAGAACGCTTCGAGTTCGTCGTCGGAGAAGGGCACCACCCGATTATCCCCGCCGACGGCGATGGCGTGGATCAGCGGGCCATCCAGAGGCGACGTTTGATCACCTGGCGCATACGACGCAGTTCGGAGTCGCTGAGGGTTTCCGGCGGATCGGTGTCGACAAGGCGGTCGAGTTCGGCGAAGAAGTCACGGTCGGACACCCCGAACTCTTCGGTGATCTGCTTGGCCGACCCCCCGCCGAGCGGGTACCAGTTCTTCTCGAACTGGATCATCTGCAGCTGCTTGTCGTTCATCCTCACCACCGGCTCGTGTTCGTGCTGGACCCGGGGACGCGCAGTGGTTCGGGGCCCCTCCACCCACGCACCAACGTGACGCACGTCACCAACGTCGTCCTTTGTACACCGGACACCCGCCGGATGACAGGAGGTCGCGCAGAGTGATTCAAACGTGTCCGAAAGGTTCATGGAACCGTCATGAACAGCCCGGCGAAAGGTCGAGACGAAATCCGTCAGGCGTTCACCGACGAGGGCGACTTGCGCTGGGCGTCACGCCGATTCGCGCGGATGCTGCTGGCCAGGGAGGCGCCGATGAAAGCGACCCCGACGAGTCCGGTGACGATCTCGTCGATCTCGTACTCGACGCCGAGGAGCAGGATGACCGCCAGGGCACCGATCGCCCAGTGCGCACCGTGTTCGAGGTAGCGGTACTCCGACAGCGTGCCCTTGCGGACGAGGTAGATCGTGATGGATCGGACGAACATCGCGCCGATGAAACCGAGGCCCAGGGCGATGATGATCGGGTCCGAGGTGATGGCGAAGGCGCCGATGACGCCGTCGAAGGAGAACGACGCGTCGAGGACCTCGAGATAGAGGAAGAGGAAGAAGCCGGCCTTGCCCGCCGCCTTGGTGACCGGCGTCGGTCCGCGGCGTCCGACGGCGGACTCCCCTGCCCCGTCTTCCGCCGCTCCGTCTTGAGCTGGCTGGTCGTCGGGCCCGTCGGACATGAACAGCGAACTCAGTCCGTCCACGGTGATGTAGGTGACGATGCCCAGGATTCCGGCGATCAGCACGGTCGACCGGATGCCGTCCGCGGCCAGGTACTCGGCCGCCAGCACGAGGGACAGCGCGGCGAGCACGACGGGCAGCTGTTCGAGCTTGCCGATCTTGGCGAGCGGGTGCTCGAGCCACGTGAGCCATTTGGGCTCACGGTCGGTGAGCACGAAGTTCAGGAACAGCATCAGCAGGAACATGCCCCCGAAGGCCGCGATCTGGGGATGGGCCTCGGTCAGGATGGTCTCGTAGCTGGGTCGGCCGTCGGCGAAGTGACTCTGACCGTCCGGCGGCGGATTGGTGGCGAGCCGCAGTGCCTCGGCAGGGTCGAGGCCGCCGGTGATCCACACGATGAGCAACGGGAACAGCAGGCGCATGCCGAACACCGCGATGAGGACGCCGACGGTCAGGAACATGCGTTGCCAGAACGCGGTCATCCGCTCGAGGATGGTCGCGTTGATGACGGCGTTGTCGAAGGACAGCGAGACCTCGAGGATGCCGAGGATCGCGCACAGCGCCAGGCCCGTCCAGCCCATGTAGAGGTACGCCACCACCAACGTGATGATCGTGACCACGAAGGAGAGGCCGAAGATGCGGGCGATCACCGGAGCCTCTCGGCTTCCTTCGCGAGTTCGAGCAGGGCGTCGGTCAGTTCGGCGAGGACCTCGTGGTCGGCGCGTTCGGCGACGGCCGTGCCGAGGTCCTCGGCGGCGCAGCGCAACGCGAACATGCGATCGCCGAAGTCGGCGGCCTCCGCGGGCGTGAGGATGACCGCGTCGGCGGGAATGCTGGTGCCCTCGAGTTGCGTTCTCTGTTCATAGGCGCGCTGCCTGCAGGACCGTTTGCAGTACTTGCGACGCCGTCCGAGCTCGGAATCGACCATCATCGAGCCGCACCACGCACATGCGTACGGGCGGCGCCGGTGACGGGACGGCTGTTCCACAACGAAAGACCGTACCCCTTTTCCGGGATCGGACCGCGGTACGGCACGTCGGGTGGCCGCCGGAGCTGAAGACCGCCGCCGGAGCCCGGGTTACGGGCGACAGCGCGGTTGACCGGCAATGACGTCCAGGAGGTCGGATGCGCGTAGAATGTTTCTGTTGACGACTCAGTTGTTGGGTTCGATGGTGAACACCACGCGAACACGCTGAGAGATCCGGCAAACTGAGAATCTGAGGAAGTCTGAGAGGAACCCTTCATGGCAGATCGAGTACTTCGGGGTAGCCGCCTCGGTGCGGTGAGCTACGAGACCGATCGCGACCACGATCTCGCGCCGCGTCGCATCGTCCAGTACCGCACCGACAATGGTGAGATCTTCGACATCCCGTTCGCCGACGACGCCGAGGTCCCCGCGACCTGGCCGTGCAAGAACGGTATGGAAGGCAAGCTGCTCGAGGGCGCAGCGCCCGAGGAGAAGAAGACCAAGCCGCCGCGCACCCACTGGGACATGCTGCTCGAGCGTCGTACCGAGGAAGAGCTCGAGGTTCTCCTCAACGAGCGTCTCGAACTCCTTCGGCAGCGCCGCAAGGGCGCGTCGCACTGAGCGCGAACCCCTAACCGAACACAGAAGCGTGGGCCCGGCAGGACGAACCTGCCGGGCCCACGCTTCTGATCTCGCGAATCCGAGGTCTCGGGATGTCTCCGGGAACGAAGTGCCCTCGGGCCTACTTGTTCCTGAGCACACCCAGCCGTTCGAGGCGGCTCTGGATACCCCAGCGGGCCACCATCGTGAACGCCTCGGACATGACCCCGCCGCTCATCTTGGAGACGCCGATCTCGCGCTCGGTGAACGTGATCGGCACCTCCCGGACGTCGAAGCCGGCGCGGACCGTGCGCCAGGCCAGGTCGATCTGGAAGCAGTAGCCGGCCGATTCGACCGAGTCGAGCCCGATCTTCTCCAGGACGCCGCGACGGTACGCGCGGAAGCCGGCGGTGATGTCGTTGATCTTGGCGCCGAGCGCTAGCCGGGCGTAGGTGTTGGCGCCGCGCGACAGGAACTCGCGGTGCTTGGGCCAGTTGACGAGCTCGCCGCCCGGCACGTAGCGCGAACCGATGGCCAGGTCGGCGCCGGCGTTGATCGCCTCGAACAGGCGATGGAGCTGCTCGGGGGCGTGGCTGCCGTCGGCGTCCATCTCGACGATGACCGGGTAATCGCGTGCCAGCCCCCAGGCGAAGCCCGCGAGGTAGGCCTTGCCGAGCCCGTCCTTCTCCTTGCGGTGCAGAACGTGGAGCCGGCCGGCCTCGGCGTCTGCGCGGGCCAACTCGTCGGCCACCTCGCCGGTGCCGTCCGGGCTGGAGTCGTCGACGACCAGCAGGTGCGCACCGGGAAGGGCTTTCTGGAGGCGCTCGACGATCACGGGCAGGTTGTCGCGCTCGTTGAAGGTCGGAACGACGACCAGCGCACCCGTTCCGTCGTTGCCGACCACGGGAGTCGGCGAGTCACCCGACGGGCGCGGCCCTGTCGTGGCGTCAATCCCCGATGCCATCGAGCTCCTTAGTGTCGTCGGACGCCCGAGCGGCGTCCCTGCGGGACATCAGTGTGAACCTAGTACGCGATCCCAACGCAAACAAAAGACCACCCACGGCGACGACGATGGCCAGTGCCTCCGGCCACACCCCGAGACGGGTGGCGAGGGTCTGGTCGTCGTGGAGGGGAAGCGTGCTGGTCAGCACGTCCGGGGTGAAGATGCCCGATTGTTCCGAGATCGAGCCATCGGCGGCGATGATGGCGCTCACACCGCTCGTGGCGGCGACGACCACGGCACGTCCGTGTTCGACGGCACGCACCTGCGACATCGCCAGCTGCTGGTAGGTCATCTCGGTGCGGCCGAAGGTCGCGTTGTTGGTGGGCACGAACAGCATCTGCGCGCCGTCGCGGACCGACTGCCGGGCCGCCCGGTCGAAGGCGACCTCCCAACAGGTGGCGACACCGACGATGACCTCGGCGGAGTAGCCCGGCACGGTGACCACCGCAGGCCCGCTGCCGGGCCGGAAGTTGCCGGCGAGGTCGGCGTAGGAGGAGAACAGGCGGAAGAACGGCCGCCACGGCAGGTATTCGCCGAAGGGCTGGACGATGTGCTTGTCGTAGCGGTCGACCGGGCCCCGCGCGCCGTCCCACACCAGGACCGAGTTGGTGGGTCGGCCGTCGGGATTGCGCAGCAGGGTTCCGACGAGGATGGGTGCGTCGACCGCCTCCGACGCGGCGGTGATCGATTCCGCGGCGTCGGCGTTGTCGACCGGAGAGATGTCCGAGGCGTTCTCCGGCCACATCACGAAGTCGGGGTGCGGCGCGAGACCGTCGTCGATCGCCTGACCGTATTGCAGAGTGGTCCGCACGTGGTTGTCGAGCACGGCGCGGCGCTGGGCGTTGAAGTCCAGGCCGAGTCGCGGCACGTTGCCCTGCACCGCCGCGATGCGCACCTTCGATCCCGAGATGGTGCGGTCGATCGTGGACGGGGTCAACGCGATCGCCGCGACCGGTGCGAGCAACGCGATCGCCACGGCCAGGGTGCCGGCACGGACGAGGCCGGTCGGCTGGTCGGCGGCGACGGGGCGCGCCTTGGCCGCCGAGCGTCTCAGCGCAGAGGCCAGGATCATCAGCACCCACGCGACCGAGGCGCCGAACAACGCGACCCCGGCCGACAGACCGGGGGCTCCCACCACCGACGCCAGCGGCAGCAGCGGGCCGTCGACCTGACTGAAAGCGACTCTCCCCCATGGGAAACCGCCGAACGGGAAGGACGAGCGGAGTGCTTCGACCAGTACCCAGGACAGCGTGAACCACACCGGCGGCAGCGGGAGTCGCGTCGTCAGGGTCGCGATCGCGCCGAACAGTGCGAGGTATACGGCGAGCGCCGCCGACAGCGCGATCCACGGCAGCGGACCGACGTACTCCCCCACCCACGGCAGCAGCGGCAGGAAGAAGGACAGACCGAAGACGAAGCCGAGCCACGCGCCGGTGCGCACTCGCGGCCTGCCCACGTAGAGGGCCGCGAACAGCATGCCGAGGGAGAGAACGGCGAGGAACCAGAGATTGCGGGGCGGAAAGGCGGCCCACATGGCGACACCCGACGCGACCGACACCAGAGTCCGCCAGGCCCAGTCGACGGTGAGCGAGTCGCGCCCGATCCGGAACCGGCGACGACGGCCGCCGGGCCCGGAACCGGCGACCTCGGCACCGCCGGGTTCCGAGGTCTGCGGGGTACCCGTCACATCCGACGGAGGGGCTCCGTTCACGTGGCGTCCCGGTCGTAGAGGACCCGCCCGCGGTGCACCGTGCGCACACAACGAGGCAGTGCGGCGCCCGGTGACACGTCCGGGAGCGCGGGGACGCGCGACCGCGGGTCGGTGGACCAGCGCTGCACCTTCTCGTGTGAACCGGCCACGACGAACTCGTCGGCCTCCCAGAGCGCGTAGCTCGCGGGGGCGCCCGGGGTCAGGGTTCCGGTGAGTCCGTCGTTGACCCCGCCGGCCCGCCAGCCGCCGCGGGTGGTGGCGGCGAAGGCGCCGCGCGGCGAGATCGCGTTGGTCTTCCGGTGGTGGTGGACCGCGGCCCGGATGGTGGCCCACGGGTCGATCGGGGTGACCGGCGCATCCGACGAGAACGACAGGGCCACACCGGTCTTGGCGAGCATCGCGAAGTCGTTGAGGGTGGCTGCGCGGTCGGGACCCAGTCGGGTCTCGTACAGGTCGCCCGGTCCGCCCCACTCGGCGTCGAACAGCGGCTGCATGCTGGCGATGACGCCGCAGCGCGACAGGACCTCGGCCTGCGCGGCAGTCACCATCTCGGCGTGCTCGAGACGGTGGGCGCAGCGGGCGATGGCCGGGGTCCCGAGCTCGTCGGCCAGGTCTGTCAGCGCCTCGACCACGGCGCCGGTCGCGGCGTCGCCGATGACGTGGAAACCGGCCTGGATGCCGGCCAGGGTGCAGGCGCGGAGGTGGGCGCGGATCGTGTCGGCGTCGAGATAGCTGATGCCGCTGGTGTGGGGATCGTCGGTGTAGGGCTCGGTGAGCCACGCGGTGTGGGATCCGATCGCGCCGTCGATGAACAGGTCGCCGCCGAGGGCGTCGGCGCGGGTGATCGAGAGCAGTTCGGCGGCGTGCTCCTCGTCGGTGACGGGCTGGCCCCAGTAGCGGCGGATCTCGACGGGGTGGTCGAGCTCGGCGATGGCGAGAAAGTCCTCGAGACCGCTGATGTCGGGTCCGCCGTTCTCGTGGACCGCGACGACGCCGTGCGCAGCGGCGACGTCGAGGGCCCGGCGTTGGGCGCGTTCGCGCTGCGCGGCGGTCACCAACTGCCGTGCTGCACCGCGGACGAGGTGGTGGGCCTCGGCCACGAGGGGTTCCTCGGGGTGGTACCCGGCGGCGTCGGCGAGTTCGGGCACGAGGCGTCGCAGTGCGGTGGACGCGACAGCGGAGTGCTCATCGACCCGCGCCAGATAGACGGGTCGGGCGCCGACGACGGCGTCGAGCTCGCTGGTCGTGGGGAAACGGCCGTCCTCGGGACCGGCACCCTCCCACGTCGAGTCGTCCCAGCCCAGCCCCCACAGCAGCTCGCCCTCGTCGTGGCCGGCCGCGGCGTCGGCGGCGACGGCCTCCGCGACGAGCTGCAGGCAGTGGGTGCGGCTCGTCGCCTCGTTGAGCGTGAGGCCGTCGAGCGCGAGACCGGTGGAGGTCAGGTGCACGTGGGAGTCGACGAAGCCGGGCGTCACGAACAGCCCGTTCAGGTCGATGACCTCCGCGTCGGGGTGCAGGGCGCGGCCGACGTCGTCGGTTCCGACCCACACCACCATGCCGTCGGTGACGGCCATCGCGGTCGCGTCGGGAACGGCCGCCGAGTAGACGATTCCGCCGAGGAGCAGTTGGGTTGCCACGATCGTCAAGTGTGCCTTGCCGCGGGTGACCCCGGGGTCAGCGGGTGGGCGGGAGTTGCGGGGTGATCAGCGGTGCCGGTCCGGCGCCGGGGCCCTGGGTGCCGGAACCCGCGGCGTCGACGACCGCGCCGTCGACCACGCTCCCGTCGACGGTGACGCTCGTGCGCCGGTACGTGCCGGTCGCATACAGCCCCGCGCGGTCCATGAGCGTCGCGGCACGCCGCGCCGCGAGCACCGCCACCAGCGGGCGCAGGAGCTTGCGGGTCGGCGGGAAGAGCATCAGCATGCCGACGGCGGTGGAGACCACGCCAGGGATGACCAGCAGCAGCGTCGAGGCGGCGACCACGGCGGTGTCGGCGAGGGGTTCGCGCGGATCGACCTGGTTGTCGGCGGCGCGGCGCAGCTCGCCGAAGACCTTGCGGCCCTGCCGGCGCAGCGTCAGGAAGCCGAGGACGCCGGCTCCGATGGTGATGAGCACCGCCCAGGGGAATCCGAGCGTCATCGCCATCGCCACGAACGCGGCGATCTCCAGGAGTGCGTAAACGGCGAACCAGCGCAATGCCATGGTGTTCTCTCACCTGTCTGTCGGGTGCTGCTTGGTCATGCAACGAACGACGGGCCGGATTTTCTCCCGTCGGTCCCCCGCCTATTCTCCCCGAGCCTCGATGTCGCCCTCGGTGTCCAGGTAGACGCTGCGCAATCGGTCCAGGAGATCCGCCGGTGGCTCGTGCCACATGTCGCGTTCGACGGCTTCGAGCAGGCGCTCGGCGATCCCGTGCAGCGCCCAGGGGTTGGACTGCTGCATGAACTCGCGATTGGTCTCGTCGAGGACGTAGGACTCGGTGAGCTTCTCGTACATCCAGTCGGCGACCACATCGGTGGTGGCGTCGTAGCCGAAGAGGTAGTCGACGGTCGCGGCCATCTCGAACGCGCCCTTGTAGCCGTGACGCTGCATCGCCGAGATCCACCGCGGATTGACCACGCGGGCCCGGAACACCCGGGCGGTCTCCTCCGAGAGCGTGCGGGTGCGCACGGCGTCGGGCCGGGTGCTGTCGCCGATGTAGGCCTCGGGGGATCTGCCGGTCAGCGCGCGCACGGTCGCGACCATGCCGCCGTGGTACTGGAAGTAGTCGTCGGAGTCGGCGATGTCGTGCTCGCGGGTGTCGGTGTTCTTCGCGGCGACCGCAATCCGCTTGTAGGCCGCGCGCATGTCGTCGACCGCCGGCACGCCGTCGAGGTCGCGACCGTAGGCGTAGCCGCCCCACTCGGTGTAGACGCGGGCGAGGTCATCGTCGCTGCGCCATTCGCGGGAGTCGATGAGTTGCAGGATTCCCGCCCCGTAGGTGCCGGGCTTGGACCCGAAGACGCGCGTCACGGCGCGACGGCGATCGCCGTGCTCGGCCAGCGCCTCCCGCACGTGCGCGGCGACGAAGTTCGCGTCATCGGGTTCGTCTGCGGATGCCGCCAGCGCGACCGCGTCGTCGAGCATGGTCACCACGTGGGGGAAGGCATCCCGGAAGAAGCCCGAGATGCGCACCGTGACGTCGATCCGCGGACGCCCGAGTTCGGCGAGGTCGACGAGTTCGAGGTCGACGACCCGGCGCGACATCTCGTCCCACACCGGCGTCACGCCGAGCAGGGCGAGCACCTCGGCGATGTCGTCGCCGGCCGTGCGCATGGCACTGGTCCCCCACACCGACAGGCCGACCGACGACGGATAGGCGCCGTGATCGGAGAGGTAACGCTCGAGCAAGGAGTCGGCCATGGCGCGGCCGGTCTCCCATGCGAGTCGCGACGGCACGGCCTTCGGGTCGACCGAGTAGAAGTTGCGACCGGTGGGCAGCACGTTGATCAGGCCGCGCAGCGGCGAACCGCTCGGGCCGGCCGGGATGAAACCGCCGTCGAGCGCGTGCAGGATGCGGGGTATCTCGATCGTCGTCTGCCGCAGGCGCGGCACGACCTCGGTGGCGGCGAAGCGCAGCACCTCGCCCACCGGTTCGGGCAGTCCGGCGGCGACCTCGGCGACGGCCGCCTCCGACCAGTCCGCCTTCGCGCACGCGGCGACGAGTTCCCGGGCGCGCGCCTCGACGGTGTCGACGGCGCCGCGGTCGGCACTGCCGTCCTCGGCCAGGCCCAGCGCCTCTCGCAGGCCCGGGAGCGCGGTGGTCCCGCCCCACAGTTGGCGTGCGCGCAGCATCGCGAGCACCAGGTCCACCTCGGAATCGTCGCGCGGTGGATCGCCGAGCACGTGGAGACCGTCGCGGATCTGGACGTCCTTGATCTCGCAGAGCCAGCCGTCGACGTGCAGGAGCATGTCGTCGAAGACCTCTTCGTCGGGACGCTCGGTGAGACCGAGGTCGCGGTCCATCTTGGCCGCGGTGAGCAGTGTCCAGATCTGCTGACGGATCGCCGGGAGCTTCGCCGGGTCGAGGGCGGAGATGTTGGCGTGCTCGTCGAGGAGTTGCTCGAGTCGTGCGATGTCGCCGTAGGACTCCGCACGGGCCATCGGCGGGATCAGGTGGTCGACGAGAACGGCGTGGGCCCGGCGTTTGGCCTGTGTCCCCTCCCCCGGGTCGTTGACGAGGAACGGGTAGATCAGCGGCAGGTCGCCGAGGGCGGCGTCTGTTCCGCACGCCGCAGACATGCCGAGGTTCTTTCCCGGCAGCCATTCGAGGTTGCCGTGCTTGCCGACGTGCACGACCGCGTCGGCCCCGAACCCCGATCCACCGACCCCGGTGCCCTCGACACCGTTGCGCCTGGCGGCGATCCACCGGTAGGACGCCAGGTAGTGGTGCGACGGCGGAAGGTCCGGATCGTGGTAGATCGCGACCGGGTTCTCACCGAAGCCGCGGGGCGGCTGCACCATGATCGCGATGTTGCCGAAGGTCAGGGCGGCGATGACGATGTCGCCGTCCGGATTCCGGCTGCGGTCGACGAACAGTTCTCCGGGCGCCTCGCCCCAGTGCTCGGTGACTGCGTCGCGCAGTCCTGCCGGGAGCGTGTCGAACCAGGCGCGATAGTCGGCGGCGGGCATGCGGATCGGATTCGACGCGAGGGTCTCCTCGGTGAGCCAGTCCGGGTCCTGGCCGCCGGCGGCGATGATGGCGTGGATCAGCGCATCCGAATCCTCCTGCGCGAGACCCGGGATCGCGTCGGGTCCGGTTTCCGGTCCGAGGTCGTAGCCGGCGTCGCGCAGCGCGACCAGCAGGCGCACCAGGCTGCGGGGCGTGTCGAGGCCGACCGCGTTGCCGATTCGGGAATGTTTGGTCGGATAGGCCGACAGCATGATCGCGATGCGCTTGTCCGCGGCGGGAATCCGGCGCAGACGGGCATGGGCGACGGCGAGACCGGCGACGCGGGCACAGCGTTCGGGGTCGGGCTGGTACCAGGGCAGGCCGTTGTCGTCGAACTCCTTGAACGAGAACGGGACCGTGATGATCCGGCCGTCGAACTCGGGGACCGCCACCTGGGTCGCGACGTCGAGCGGCGACAGCCCGTCGTCGCTCTCCTCCCATGCGGCGCGGGAACCGGTGAGGCACAGGCCCTGCAGGATCGGGATGTCGAGGGCTGCGAGCCGCTCGACGTTCCACGCCTCGTCGTCGCCGCCGGCCGAGGCGGTCGCCGGGGTGGCGCCGCCGGCGGCGAGCACGGTGACCACGAGCGCGTCGGCGGTGCCGAGCAGGTCGATGAGTTCGTCGGGAGCGGTGCGCAAGGAGGCGCAGAACACCGGGAGCGCCCGGGCGCCGCGGTCTTCGACGGCCCGGCAGAGCGCCTCGACGTAGCGCGTGTTGCCGGCCAGGTGCTGCGCCCGGTAATAGAGCACCGCGACGGTCGGCGCGTCGACCGGCACCTCTCGCGCGGCGCGATCGAGGATTCCCCAGGTAGGGGTCTGCTGTGGCGGCTCGAAGCCGTGGCCGGTGAACAGCACCGTGTCGGACAGGAAGTGGTGCAGGTTGACCAGGTTGTCGACGCCACCGGCGGCGAGATAGTCGTGGGCCTGGGCCGCGACACCGGCGGGGACGGTCGAGTGGGCCATCAGGTCCGGATCGGGTTGCTGTTCGCCGGAGAGCACGACCAGGGGTTTTCCGGTCGCCTCCACCGTTGCGAGTCCGTCCTCCCACGCCCGGACCCCGCCCAGGATGCGGACCACGATCAGGTCGGCTCCGGCGGTGAGGCCGTCGATGTCGTCGACGAGCAGCCGCGAGGGATTGGCACCTCGGAAGCTGACCCCGGGGACGGCATCGTCGGCGGCGGCCGCGGTCAGCAGATCGGTGTCGGAGGTCGAGAGAAGCAGGATCATCGGGTCTCCTCGCCGGGTTGCGCGCCCGGTGGCGGTGGGTCTCGTGCGAGGAGGCTGGTCTGACTCGGGTGTCGGGGATGCCCGTCACCCTCACAGTGGCGCGACCGCGCCGGATTCTCACCGGCTTCAGCCGCCTCGCGGTGTGCCTGACAGCCTACGGGTGCCGCCGTCGGCGCGCTGACGTGGGTCCACTGCTCCCCGCCCGGCCCGCGACGCCGGTCGTACCCTGGTGGGATGACCAAGGTCCGGACATCGGCCGACCGCTGCCCCGGGGTGTTCACCACCCACGAGGCCCGGGACGGCGCTCTCGCCCGGATCCGCCTGCCTGGCGGCCGGATCCGCGCCGATCAGCTCGGCGTACTCGCCCAGGCGTCGGCCACTCACGCCGACGGGTTCCTGGAACTGACGGCGCGCGGAAACATCCAGCTCCGAGGGATCGCCGACGTCGAGGCCGTGGCCGAGGCGGTCGTGTCGGCCGGGCTCGCGCCGGACTCGGCCCACGACAAGGCCCGCAACATCGAGGTCAGTCCGCTGACCGGACGCATCGGCGGCGCCGCCGACGCCGGTCCGCTCCTGAAGGCGCTCGACGACGCGCTGCGTTCGCACCCTGACGCCGAGGCCGTCTCCGGGCGCTTCCTGTTCGGCGTCGACGACGGCCGTGGCGACATCGTCCGCCGCCGTCCGGACGCGTGCGCGGTGCTGCAGCCGGGCGAGCCCCTGGTCGCCGACATCGTCGTGGACGGCGCCCCGATCGGCTCGGTCTCTGGAACGGAGGGCATCGTCGCCTCGCTGATCTCGGTCGCCACCGGCCTCCAGGAGATCGCGCCCGGCGCGTGGCGTGTCCGGGACCTCGGCGACGAGGACCGTGCCCGCCTGCACCGCGAACTCGCAGACCGGCACGACCCGGTCGTCGGTGAACGGCCGGGTGACGACGTCGAGGACGCCGCGCCCGTCGTCGGCTGGTTCGACCAGGACGACGGCTCGGTGCTGCTGGGATGCGTCGTCGAACTGGGCCGGCTTCCCGCCCGCCTGGCCGAGTTCCTCGCCGCCGTCGACAAGCCGATCGTGTTCACCCCCGACCGCGAGATCCTGATCTGCGACCTCTCCGAGGGCGTCGCCGAGACAGTCGTGCGGGTTCTGGCCCCGATGGGGCTCATCTTCGACGCCTCGTCCCCGTGGGCCCGCCTGAGCTGCTGCGTCGGCGCGCCCGGCTGCGGGTCCGCACACACCCGGGTACGTGACGACCTATTGGCCCACGTGCGGGCCGGATCGCCGGTCGCCGACCGCGAGCACTGGGTGGGATGCGAACGCCGGTGCGGCTCGCCCGGCACCGCACATCTGCTGGTGCAGGCCACGCCCGACGGCGGATACGAGCGGCGGCGCCGCTAGGCTCGACCGCACCATGAGCGAGTACCTGCGCGACGGCGCTGCGATCTATCGACAGTCCTTTGCCACCATCCGGGCCGAAGCGGACCTGTCCGCGTTCGCACCCGATGTCGCCACCGTGGTGGTGCGGATGATCCATGCGTGCGGCCAGACCGACCTGACCCGCGACGTGGTCGCGACGCCCGGCGTGGTGGCCGCCGCCCGGAGCGCGCTGGAGGCGGGCGCACCGATCCTGTGCGATGCGTCGATGGTCGCGTCGGGGATCACCCGCAAGCGCCTGCCGGCCGACAACGAGGTGCTCTGCCACTTGTCCGAGCCCGGCCTCCCGGAGCTCGCCGAGCGGATGGGAACGACGAGAACGGCTGCGGCACTGCAGTTCTGGCTTCCGCGACTGGAGGGGTCGGTGGTCGCCGTCGGCAACGCACCGACCGCGCTGTTCGCACTGCTCGACATGATCGACGAGGGCGCGCCGAGGCCCGCGGCGATCGTCGGCGCACCGGTCGGGTTCGTCGGCGCCGCGGAGTCGTGCGCGGCGCTGGCCGCCCGTACCGACCTGGAGTTCATCACGGTCCTCGGCCGACGCGGCGGGTCGGCCGTCAACGCGCTGGCCACACCGAAGGAGTGAGCGTGTCGGGAGTCGCAGACGGCGTGAAGCAGGGCAAGCTCTGGGGTGTCGGGCTCGGTCCCGGCGACAGCGAGCTGATGACCGTGAAGGCGGCGCGCGCCATCAGCACGGCCGACGTGATCGCGTATCACTGTGCGCGCCACGGCAACAGCATCGCCCGGTCGGTGGCCGAACCCTACCTGCACGACGGGCAGACCGAGGAACGGCTCATGTACCCGGTCACCACGGAGACCACCGATCATCCCGGCGGATATCAGGGCGCACTCGACGATTTCTACGCCGAGAGCGCCGAGCGGCTGGCCGGACACCTGCGCGCCGGACGCGATGTGGTGCTCCTCGCCGAGGGGGACCCGCTCTTCTACAGCTCGTACATGCACATGCACAAGCGACTCGCCCCGCACTTCGAGGCGGAGATCGTGCCGGGCGTCACGTCGGTGAGCGCGGCCTCGGCCGCGACGGGCGTGCCACTCGTCGAGGGCGACGAGACGCTGACGGTGGTGCCGGGCACCGCGTCCACCGAAGAACTGCTGTTCCGGTTCCGTTCGGCCGACGCCATCGTGGTGATGAAGCTCGGCCGCACGTTCGAACGGGTGCGGGAGGCCCTGCGCCGGGCCGGCCGCCTCGACGAGGCGTTCTACGTCGAGCGGGCGTCGACGACGGTCGAAAAGGTGATGCCCGCCGCTGAGGTGAATCCGGCAGAGGTGCCGTACTTCTCGATCATCGTCGTGCCGGGACGACGGAACAATCCGCGTTTCGAAGCAGAACCGGTGCCCGGTGAAGTGGTGGTCGTCGGCCTCGGCCCGGGCCACGACAGCTGGACCACGCCGGAGGTGCGCACCGAGTTGGCGCGGGCGACCGACCTCGTCGGCTACACCACCTATCTGAAGCGGGTCACGCCCCGACCGGGTCAGCGGGTGCATCCCAGCGACAACCGGGTCGAGTCCGAACGAGCCGAGTTCGCATTGGATCTCGCCCGGCGCGGCGCCCGGGTCGCGGTCGTCTCGTCGGGCGACCCCGGTGTGTTCGCGATGGCCGCGGCGGTCGCCGAGGTGGCGTCCGAACCCCGGTGGCACGACGTTGCGGTTCGCGTGGTGCCGGGCGTGACGGCCGCGAACGCGGTCGCCGCGGCGGTCGGCGCCCCGCTGGGACACGACTTCGCGGTGATCTCGCTGTCGGATCGGCTCAAGCCGTGGTCGGTGATCGAACGACGCATCAGGGCCGCGCTGGCCGCGGACCTGGTCATCGCGATCTACAACCCGGGGTCGGCGAGCCGGACCTGGCAGGTCGGCGCCTTGAAACACACTCTGCTGCAGACTGTCTCGCCGGACCGCGTGGTGGTGCTCGGCCGTGACGTGGGCGGCCCGGAGGAATCGGTGACGACCACGACGGTTGGCGAGTTCGATCCGGAGGTGGTCGACATGCGCACTCTCATCGTCATCGGTTCGTCGACGACCAGGTCGGTGCCGCGCGCAGCGGGCCGGCTCGTCTACACGCCGCGACGCTATGAGGTCGGCGGCGAGGAGCCTGCGCCCGATGGCGCGGGGTCGTCGGCCGTGGGATCAGCCGAGCAGCCGCCGGAGCCAGGCGCGGGCCTCGGCGGCATCTGAGACGGTCGGGAGGTCGGGTTCGGCCGGCCGGTCGACGACGACGACCTCGATGCCCAGTTCGGCCGCTGCGTCGAGCTTGGCCCTCGTGAGCGGTCCCCCGCTGTTCTTGGTGACCAGAAGATCGATCTGCCGACTGCGGAGCAGTTCGAGTTCGGCGTCGTGGTGGTACGGCCCGCGTGACCGCAGGATCTCGTGGTGCGGTGGGAGTTCCGACGTCGGCGGGTCGACGACGCGGATGAGGAACCATGCGGTGTCGATGTCGGCGAAGGCGCCCACGTCCTGACGTCCGGTGGTGAGGAAGACCCGGCGCCCGCGGCGGCGGACCTCTCGTGCGGCGGCGGAAAGGTCGGGCACCCGGACCCAATGATCGCCCTCCGAGGGAATCCACGGATCGCGACGCAGGCGCAGCAGGGGCACACCGGCGTCGGCCGCGGCCCGGGCGGCGTTGCGGGTCATGGTCGCGGCGAACGGATGCGTGGCGTCGACGACGGCTCGGATCCGGTTGGCGATCAACCACTCCCGCAGACCGTCCGCGCCGCCGAATCCTCCGATGCGCACCGGCCCGACGGGCAGGCGCGGGTTGGCGACGCGCCCGGCGAGGGAGCTGACGAACGCGGCTCCGGCCTCGTCCAGCATCGCGGCGAGGGTGCGGGCCTCCCCGGTGCCGCCGAGGACGAGGATCTCGGGCTGCTGCTCGGCGGTCGGCCCGAGCCGACCTTCGGGATGGTCGCTCACGGGTGGGGGTCCTTGCGGAGCTTGGTCATCCGAGCGTGCGAGTACAGGTAACTGTCGGTGACCTCGGGATCGGCCGCGGCGTCGAGGACCCTGCCGACGAAGATCACCGCGGTCTTGCGGATCTCCGCGGCGTCGAGTGCCTCGGGGAGCCGGTGCAACGGGGAGCGGACGACCTGCTGGTTGGGACGGCTCGCGAAGGCGACGGTCGCCGTCGGGCAGTCGGCCCCGTAGTACGGCGTCAGGTCCTCGACGATCTGCTCGGCCCGGTGCGCGGCGAGGTGCAGTGCGAGGGTGACGCCGGTGGCGGCGAGTTCGGCGAGGTCCTCCCCCGGCGGCATGTCGGTCGACAGCGTCGACACGCGCGTGATGAGCAGGCTCTGCCCGACGCCGGGCACGGTGAGCTCGGTGTCGAGTGCCGCGGCGGCGGCCGCGAACGCCGGGACGCCGGGAACGATCTCGTACGGGATCCCGCGTGCGCGGAGTTCCCGTTGTTGTTCGGCCAGCGCCGAGTAGATGGACAGGTCGCCGGAGTGCAGTCGCGCGATGTTGTCGCCGCGGTCGTGGGCGGCGACGACGTGGTCGATGATGTCGGTCAGCGGCATGCGTGCGGTGTCGACGAGTGTCGCTCCGTCGGGACACAGGTCGAGCAGCTCGCCCGGTACCAGCGATCCCGCGTACAGGCAGGTCCGGCACTCGCCGAGCAGGCGAGCGCCGCGCAGGGTGATCAGGTCGGGTGCCCCTGGTCCCGCGCCGATGAAGTAGACGGTCACGAGACATCCTCCTCCGGGGTGGGCGTGCGCGGGGGCGTGCCGGTCGGCTTCGTGGCCGCCCACTGGATGATCGGCAGGGCGGGCCGCCAGGTGCTCATGGTGCCCAGCGGGGACAGGGCTTCCACGACGAAACGGCGAAGCGAGCCCCCGAGTTCCTCACGCCTGCGGATGAGGATCGCCTGGTTCTCCACGGTGACGGCGTTGACGACGATGCGACCGCCGGCGCGCAATGCCTCCCACGCGGTGGTGAGCAGGCCGTCGTCGAGTCCGCCGCCGATGAAGACGGCATCGGGAGCCCCCGCGTCGGCAAGCGCGCCGGCGAGCGACTCGGGTGCCGGACCGCGGACGTCGAGTCGGTGCGCGACGCCGTGGCGGCGGGCGTTCGCCGAGAGTCGCTCGGCGCGGACCCGGTCACGCTCGAAGGCGACAGCCCGGCCCCGCCCGTCGGTGCGGAGCCACTCGATCGACACGCTCCCCGAACCCGCCCCGATGTCCCAGAGCAGTTGCGGCCCGGCGGGTTCCAGTGCCGAAACGGTCAGTGCGCGGATCGTCGACTTGGTGATCTGCCCGTCGTGCTCGTAGGAGTCGTCGGGGCGTCCCGGCACGCGGGAGACCCGCGGGCCGATGCAGTCGACCGCGACGATGTTGAGCGGATCGCCGTCCGGATGGGGCCACGTGCCGGCGGTGCCGGAGTACACGCGTTCGGCGGGTCCGCCGAGTTGCTCCAGAACGGTCAGCGTCGAGTCCCCGAATCCGTTGTCGGACAGGATCGTCGCGACTGCCGCCGGGGTGGTCCGGTCACGGCTGAGGACCAGGACGCGGGCGCCGTCGGTGGCCTCGGTGAGGACGATCTCCGGGTCGGCGGTGACGGCACTGACGATCCGCGTGGTCGAAAGATCCCAGCCGAGGCGGGCGCATGCCAGGCTCACGCTCGACACGGCCGGATACACACGCACCCGGTCGGCGCCGACGCGGGCCACGATGCTCGCACCGACCCCGTGGAACATCGGATCGCCGCTGGCGAGGATGTGCACGGTGTCCGTGACACCCGCGGGGTCCGGCACGGAGGCCAGGACCTCGGCGAGGTGTTCCGACATCGGGGATCGCCAGCACACTAGCTCTCCGGCCAGCTCGGCGGCGACCTCGTCCAGCAGGGCCAGCTGCCGTGCGGCGCCGTAGATCACGCGCGCGTTCCGGAGTTCGTCGCGTGCGGTGTCACCGAGCCCACGCCAGCCGTCGGCGCCGATCCCGACGACCACGAACCTCGGCCGGGCATCCGGACGAGGGGTCACCGGGGAAGTCTCCGCCAGATCGCGCGTGGCAGCAGCCGCATCCCGAAGAAGACCGGCCGCAGCATCCACGGGACCCAGACCTCGCCGCGACCCTTGCGGTAGGCGCGGGCCACCGCGTCGGCGACCTGCTCGGGGGTCCTGGACATCGGGGCGGGCTTCACGCCGGACTCCATGAGTTCACGGGTCATCGAGCCGATCACGAAACCCGGGCGCACCAGCAGGAGCCGGACGCCGGTGCCGTGCAGGGAGTCCGCCATGCCGCTGGCGAAGCCGTCGAGACCGGCCTTGGTGGATCCGTAGACGTAGTTGGCGCGACGCACTCGGATGCCGGCGACCGAGGAGAAGACGATCATCGTGCCCGAACCCTGCCCGCCCGGCCCCTGCTCGCGGAGGGCCTTGGCGAGCGGGATCAGCACGCTGACGTGGGCGTAGTAGTCGGTGTGGGCGATCTGCAGGGCGTGAGCCACGTCGTTCTCCGCGCGTTCCTGGTTGCCGAGGATGCCGAAGGCGACGATCGCGATGCCGATCGGCCCGAACCGCTGCACGAGCGAGGCGATCAGGGCGGGGTGGCCATCGGTGTCGTCGGCATCGAAGGCGACGGTGTGCACCTCGGTGGCCCCGGCGGCGAGGAGCCTCGCGGTCTCGTCGGCGAGGTCGTCGGGCCGGCGCGCGGCGAGCACGACGGTGCGGCCCTCGGCGAGTCTCTCGGCCGTCGCCACGCCGATCTCGCTGCGTCCGCCGAAGAGCACGAGGGAGCCTGGGGACCGGTGAGACGCCATGGTCAGCAGTATGCATCAGCCCGGCGCGGTCCCCACCGCCGTGTCGCGCTAGCGTTGCTGCCATGCCACGCACAGCCGCCGACATCGGGCCCGCCGCCACGGAATTCCTCACCGAACGCCACCTCGGGACGCTCGCGACGCTGCGCGCCGACGGCACGCCGCACGTCGTCGCGGTCGGGTTCACCTGGGATCCCGAGGCCGGTCTCGCCCGCGTGATCACCGTCGAGGGCAGCCAGAAGGTCCGCAACGTCGACCGCGGCGGATACGCGTCGGTCACCAACATCGACGGCCCGCGGTGGCTGACACTCGAGGGGCCGGCCCGGGTGACCCGTGAGCCCGAACGGGTCCGCGACGCCGAGGAGCGCTACGCGCGCCGGTACCGGCAGCCGCAGCCGAATCCGCGCCGCGTCGCCATCGAGATCGAGGTGAAGCGCGTCATGGGCTCGGCGGTGTTCTTCGGCTGAGGGCGCGGCGTCAGAGCTGCACGAGCTCGTGCGGCCGGTTGTTGAGCGACTCGCAACCGTCTTCGGTGACGACGACGATGTCCTCGATGCGCGCTCCCCAGCGACCGGAGAAGTACACGCCCGGTTCGACGCTGAAGGCCATCCCCGGGCGCAGGACGATGTCGTTGCCCTCGACGATGTAGGGCTCCTCGTGGACCGACAGACCGATTCCGTGGCCGGTGCGGTGGATGAACTTGTCCGCCAGGCCATGTGCGCGGAGCAGATCGCGTGCGGCGGCGTCAACCGATTCGGCCGTGACACCGGGCCGGACCGCCGCCACCGCGGCGCGTTGCGCGTCGTGCAGCACAGCGTAGGCGTCGGCGATCTCGGTCGGCGGTTGCTCGAAGCAGTAGGTGCGGGTCGAGTCGGAGTTGTAGCCCGGTTCCACCGGTCCCCCGATGTCGATGACGACGATGTCGGAGCGTTCGATGACGCGATCGGAGAACTCGTGGTGCGGATCGGCGCCGTTGGGTCCGGAGCCGACGATGATGAACGCCGCCTCGCTGTGGCCCTCGGCGAGGATCGCGGCGCGGATGTCGTCGGCGACCTCGCGTTCGGTGCGGCCGGGGACCAGCCATTCCCCCATACGGGCGTGCACCCGGTCGATGGCGGAGCCGGCGCGACGGAGCGCCTCGATCTCGGCGCCGTCCTTGACCATGCGGAGTTCGCGCAGCACGGCGGTGGCCAGTTGTGGTGTGGCGCCAGTCTTGTGGGCGAACGGGATCACATGCAGGGCGGGCATCGAATCCGAGACCGCGATCGCGGCCCCCGCACCGATCCCCGACAGCGCGAGTGAGTATGGATCGTCGCCGTCGACCCAGTCGGCGACCTCGATGTCGAGTTCGCCGACGGCAGAGGCGGACAACGACGGCACCTCCAGTCGGGCGATCACCAGCCTCGGGGTGCCCGCCGCCGGGACGACGAGAGCGGTGAGACGCTCGAAGGTGTCGGCACGGGAGCCCACGAGATAGCGCAGATCCGGTCCGGGCGACACCACCAGCGCGTCGAGGCCCGCCTCGGCGGTCAGCTCCGCGGCACGGCGCATCCGGTCGCGATAGACCTCCGGGGCGAAGAGCGGTGCCGCGGCATCGGCCGGATCGGCGGTGGGCGTGGTGCTCTGAGACGCTGCCATGGTCGAAGACTACCGCCGGGTGCGCGGGTCGTGGTGACGCGGCGGAGCCGTCAATGCGAGAGTGTGAGGGTGACGGATTCGTTGATGCTGCTCGACGGTGCGAGCCTGTGGTTCCGGTCGTTCTACGCCCTGCCCGAGAAGATGACCAGCCCCGACGGGCGGCCGGTCAACGCGGTCCGGGGATTCATCGACACGATCGCCAATCTCGTGACCCGCGAACACCCGACCCGTCTCGTGGTGTGTCTGGACCTCGACTGGCGTCCCGACTTCCGCACCGAGCTCATCCCGTCGTACAAGGCGCATCGCGTCGCCGTCGAGGACGGCGCCACGGATCCCACCGGCGCCTCCACGATCGACGTCGAGGAGGTGCCGGACACGCTCACCCCGCAGGTCGACATGATCATGGACGTCCTCGCCGCAGCGGGTATCGCCACGTCCGGGGCGGTGGGATGCGAGGCCGACGACGTGATCGGGACGTTGGCCTACGACGAGGCGAAGGACCCGGTGATCGTCGTCAGCGGCGACCGCGACCTGCTGCAGGTGGTCGCCGACGACCCGGTTCCGGTGCGCGTCCTCTACGTGGGCCGCGGCCTCGCCAAGGCCGAGATGATGGGACCTGTCGAGGTCGCCGAGAAGTACGGCGTGCCGGTCGAGCGGGCGGGCATGGGCTATGCGGAGATGTCGATGCTGCGCGGCGATCCGTCCGACGGCCTGCCCGGTGTGGCCGGCATCGGCGAGAAGACCGCGGCGAAACTCATCAGCGAGTACGGCAGCCTCGACGCCCTCGAGGCTGCGGCGAACGACCCGGCGTCGAGCCTGCCGACGCGGGCGCGCAAGGCGTTGCTGGCGTCCGCCGATTACCTGGAGAAGGCGCGGACCGTGGTGTGTGTGCGCACCGACGCCGACACGATCGACAGCGGACCCGACACCCTGCCGTCGGAACCCGCCGACCCCGAGGCACTCGATGCGCTCGTCGAGGAGCTGGGCATCGGTGCCTCGGTGGGCCGGCTGTCGAAGGCGCTGGGCTGGAGCTGACCGATCAGCTCGGGCGCGAGACCTCGTACTTGCCGTCGTCGTCGATGAAGGTGACGGTGACCTTCTGGTCCTGGCCGCCGACCTTGACCGAGCAGGTGAACGACTCGCCCTTCTTCACGCGCTGACCCGACGGGCACTTGACGTCGCTCACCTCCGAGGCCTGGTAGTCCTCGGTGAGGATCTTCTGGACGCCCTGCTGCGCGGCCTGCTGGTCGAGGTTCTTCGGCGCCCAACCCGGCCTGCGAAGGCGGTGATCAGCAGGATCGCCGCGACGAGGACGAGCACACCGCCGCCGGCGAACAGCGCGGTGCGCAGCTTCTTGTTCGACTTCGGCGGAGTGGCCATCCCGGCGAACTGATCCGATCCACCGAACTGCTGGCCGTAGGGGCCCTGAGTGCCCGGGGCCTGGCCCGGCTGGCCGAACTGACCCGGCTGGCCGAACTGACCCGGCTGACCCGGCTGGGCGAACTGACCGGGCTGACCCGGCTGGCCGTACGGCTGCGACGGGCCGCCGAAGCCGGGAGCGCCGTAGTTCGGCTGTCCGGGTGCCTGCTGGCCGAAGCCCTGCTGATCGGGCGGACCGTACTGCCCGCCGGGCTGCGAGGCCGGGAACGCCACCTGGGTCGGCTGGGCCTGGCCGGGCTGGGGCGGGCCCGGGTCGGGCTGGTTCTGCGGGAATCCGCCCTGCGGCGGTTGGCCGTACGGATTCTGCTGGTACGGGTTCTGCGGTGGCTGACCGAACGCCGGGTTCTGGTTGACGGTGGTCGGGTCGGCCTGCGGCGCGCCTGCGCCCTGTTGTGTACCCGGCGAGTTGATGATCTCGGTCTTGTCCGAAGATCCCGGCCGGCCCGGGTCGGGTTGGGACGGATTCGGGTTGTACGGGTCGGTCATGAGTCCCTCCCACTCGGCCTGACCCCTCTGTGGGTGTCGGCGAACTGTGACGTCACGCGGCAGCGCCGGGAGCGATCCCACCCCGACACCGAATGCGCGATGAACGTTACCTCAGCTGATGGCGAGTATCAGGAAACGATCCACGGGACGCGCGGGCACGTCGTCCGGCCGGCGGACGACGGGGCCGGTCGGCTCCGTTGACCAGCGACAACCTTGCTCGCGCCTGGTTCTCAGCCCAGCTCGGCCGCGACCACACCGCGCCGGATCGCCTTCACCGCCGCACGAGCGGTCCCGCCGAGACGCGTGTCGGTGCCGACGCACAGCCGGATCTGCTCGAGCAGGTCGATGACCTGGCGGTTCCAGCGCACGAAGTCGCCCGGCGACAGCAACTGTCCCCGCTCGCCGGCCAGGACGAGGGCCTCTGTCAAGGAGCGTCCGGAGGCCCAGGTGGCGACGGCGAGCGAGAACCCGGTGTCGGGTTCGCGCGTGGGGGTCACCCGATGGCGGGCCTCGACGGCGGTGACGCGGTTCCAGATGTCGACGGTCGCCCCCAACGCCACGCGCAACGACCGGCTGCCGGGCATCGTGTCGATGCCGCCGTAGCTGTCGCGACGGCTCTCGAAGACGAGGGCGGCGACGACGGCGGCGAGATCCGACGGCGACAGTTCCTCCCACACACCGGCGCGGATGCACTCGGTGACCACGAGGTCGCTCTCGCTGTAGATGCGGGAGAGCACCCGCCCGGCGTCGGTGACGCGCATCGTGTGGCCGGTCGACTCCGAGGCGTCGCGGACCTTCTCGAGATATCCGAGCTCGGTCAGCACGCCGACGATGTGGTCGAAGGTGATACCCAGCGTCGACGTGCGTTCGCCGATGGCGCGCTCGGCGTTGACGATGTCGCGCAGGAGCCGGTTGCGCCGCTCGGCCAGACGGAACAGTTCGTCGCCGTTGTCGAGTTGATGGGCCGGGTGCTCGCGCAACGTGCGCCGGAGAGCACGCAGCTCGGGGTCGTCGGCCGCATCCGACCGCTTCTTCGACCGTCCGCGCGGCATCTCGATGCCGGTGGACCGCAGTGCGGAGGCGAGGTCGCGGCGTCCGCGCCCGGTCCGGCGATCGGCGTTCTTCGGCAGGCGCATGTTGCCCAGGACCTCGGGCGGATTCACGAAGTCGCGCAAGGCGACCCGGCCACACCATGCGTCCTCGGTGACGACGAGCGGCTTGGGGTCGGCGGCCTGCGTCGCCGGTTCGACGACCACCGCCAGACCGCGGTGCCGGCCGACCGGCACCGCGATGACGTGGCCGCGCTTGAGTGCGGCGAGGTCGGCGACGATCGCGTCCTCGGTATGGATACGCTTGCGGTACTTCAGGTCTCGCTCGCGGCGCCGGATGTCCTCGCGCAGGGTGATGTACCCGAGGAAGCCCTCGTAGGGTTCGGCGTCCTCGCCGCCGCCGGGTTCGAGTCCCCTCGCCTCCGCGGCGCGGGCGAGTTCGGCGTCGAGCCGGCGCAGCGCCCGCTGCGACTCGTGCAGCTTGCGGGCCTGCCCCACCACCGACCGGTCGGCCTGGAACTGCGCGAACGACCGGTGCAGGAGTTCACGCGCGCCGTCGAGTCCGAGCCGGTCCAGCAGGTTGACGGCCATGTTGTATTCGGGCGAGAAGGAGCTTCGAAGCGGGAAGGTGCGGGCGCCGGCGAGACCGGCGACCTCCTCGGGCACCACCTCGGGGGTCCACACCACGACGGCGTGTCCCTCGACGTCGATGCCGCGGCGACCCGCCCGGCCGGTCAGCTGCGTGTACTCCCCCGGCGTCAGGTCGACGTGCGACTCGCCGTTGTACTTGACGAGACGCTCGAGCACCACCGACCGCGCCGGCATGTTGATGCCGAGCGCGAGGGTCTCGGTCGCGAACACCATCTTGACCAGACCCTTGACGAACAGTTCCTCGACAGCGTGCCGGAACATCGGCAACAGACCCGCGTGGTGCGCGGCGAGGCCTCGGCGCAGTCCCTCGCGCCATTCGTCGACGCCGAGGACGTCGGCGTCGCCCGGCGACAGGTCCGACAGGTGCCGGTCGACCACCTCGTCGACGGCGGCCGCCTCCTCCGGCGCGAGCAGGGACAGCCCCGAGCGCAGGCACTGCGACAGCGCCGCGTCGCAGCCGGCGCGCGAGAAGATGAAGTCGATGGCCGGCAGCAGGCCCTCGCGGTCGAGCACGCCGACCATGTGCGGCCGAGACAGGACCGCGCCCCGGCCACCCCGGTGCCGGGGCGCGCCGCTGCGGCGGCCGCGGCCCCGGGCCTCGCGGTCGTCCTCGGCGAGGAGGATGCGGTGCCGGATCTGGCGCTTGAGGTCGGGATTGACCCGCGGCCGGGCCCCTGTGCGCCTCTCGGGGGCGCGGTCGGCGGGGTCGAACAGGTCGAACAACCGGTTGCCGACCAGCATGTGCTGCGACAACGGCACCGGCCGGTGCTCGTCGACAATGACCGAGGTGTCTCCGCGCACGGTCTGGATCCAGTCGCCGAACTCCTCGGCGTTGCTGACCGTCGCCGACAGGCTCACCACCCGCACCGACGGTTCGAGGTGCAGGATGACCTCCTCCCAGACCGCCCCTCGGAAGCGGTCGGCGAGGAAGTGGACCTCGTCCATGACGACGTGCGACAGGCCGTCGAGGGCACGGGACTCGGCGTAGATCATGTTGCGCACGACCTCGGTCGTCATGACGACGACCGGGGCGTCGGGGTTGATCGACGAGTCGCCGGTGAGCAGGCCGACCGACTCGTGGCCGTGGACGGCGACCAGGTCCGCGTACTTCTGGTTGCTCAGTGCCTTGATCGGCGTCGTGTAGAAGCACTTGGTGCCGCCGGCCAGGGCGAGATGCACGGCGAACTCGCCGACGATCGTCTTGCCCGCACCGGTGGGGGCGCAGACGAGAACGCCGTGCCCGGCTTCGAGGGCCTCACAGGCACGGCGCTGGAAGTCGTCGAGTCCGAAGTCGAGCAGCGACGTGAACGCGTCGAGGTGCGTCACAGGACGTCGTCGAACGTGTCACGGTCCCGCGTGGAGGTCCTGGTGGCGTTGGGGGCCCCGGAGGCCGAGGTCGCGACCGGCGACGGCGGCGGGACCGGGCGCATCGGCGGCAGCGGGCTCGCCTCGTCGTCGGAGAGTCCCTCCCACGCCGGGGCCTTCTTGGCCAGCCGCTTGTCATGGATGCGGGCGAACTGGATCGCGAACTCCAGCAGGACGGTCAGCGCCAGCGCGAGCGCGAGCATGGTGAACGGATCCTGGCCGGGCGTCACGATCGCCGCGAACACGAACATGGCGAAGATCAGGCCGCGCCGCCACTTCTTGAGCCGCTCGTAGGGCAGCACGCGGACGATGTTCAGCGCGATGATCAGCAACGGGAGCTCGAAGCTCACACCGAAGATCACCAGCACGTTGATCATGAAGCCGAAGTACTGGTCGCCGGCCAGCGCCGTGACCTGCACCTCGTTGCCGACCGTCAACAGGAAGTCGAAGGCCTTGGCGACGACCACGTAGGCGAGAACGGCACCGGCGACGAACAGGGTCGTCGCGATCGACACGAATGCGAGGCCGTAGCGGCGTTCGTTGTCGTGCAGGCCCGGGGTGATGAACTGCCACGTCTGGTACATCCAGACCGGGCACGCCATCACGATGCCGGCGGTCAGCGCGACCTTGAGTCGCAGCATGAACTGGTCGAACGGACCGGTCGCCAGCAGACGGCACGAGTCGTCGGCGGTCAGGCTCGCCCGTGCCGAGGGCGGCAGGTCGCAGTACGGGCCGCGGAGCATGTCGCCGAGCGACGGCACGCCGAGGAAGCCGTAGCTGTACCAGACGAAACCCAGGATGGTGGTCGCGATGATGGCCAACATCGAGATGACCAGTCGCGTGCGCAACTCATAGAGATGCTCCACCAACGACATCGTGCCGTCGGGGTTGAGTTTGCGCTTGCGGTATCGAGGGTCGAAGGGGATGCGCACCCGAACTCTCCGACGCGCCCCTATGCCGATTTCTTGGCGTCGGCGTTCGACGAGGTGCCCGGCTGCTCGCCGTCAGCGGACGGGAGTTCGCGCTGGGGCTCGGCGGGAGCCGCGGAGGCCGACGGCTGGTCGTCCTTCTGCATCTCCTTGACCTCGCTCTTGAAGATGCGCAGCGACTGCCCGAGGCCTCGAGCCATGTCCGGCAGCTTCTTCGCGCCGAACAGAAGCACCAGCACCACGACGACGATCGCCCAATGCCACGGTGACATGAAGCCCATGAGTAAACCCTTCAGGTCGAAGCCAGATGAAACTGATGCTACCCGAGTCCAGCTCAGACCGTGTCAGGCGCCGACCGGCGATATCGGTCACGTGCGCGGGCGGCGGCCACGGCGACGGCCTCGGCGATCGCCGGTTCGTCGACCACCCGCACCGATCCGCCGAACCCGAGCACGAAGCGGGTCAGCCAGTCGGGCGAGCCGTAGACCATCCGGACGCGCACCGGCTGGTCGGGCTCGCGGTCCTCGATCCGGGTGATCGGCTCGACCGGGTAGTAGTCGAGAATCCACAGGTGATCCGGGTCGATCTCGAGTTCGACGGCGGGCAGGTCCGGGTTCTCGGGCAACAGCACCGACTGCGGCGACGCCTCGGCTTCGGCCGGCGGGCGGCTCGACTCGTCGAGGGCCTCCGCGGTGTCGATGCGGTCGAACCGGAACAGCCGCACCCCCTCGGCCATCCGGCACCACGCCTCGAGGTAGGTGTGCTGGTCCATCACCTGCAGGCGGATGGGGTCGACGACCCGCTCGGAGACGCTGTCGCGGCTGGCCGAGTAGTACCGCAGCCGCAGGGCGCGACCCTTGCGGACCGCCTCCCGGACGGTCGTGTAGGTGGGGTTGTCCCCCGCCGGCTCCGAGTCGTCGGGACCGGGCAGACCCGGGACCGCGGTCGCCCCGACCGCCTCCTCGATCTTGGCGATCGCCCGCCGGGCGGCCGCGACGTCCACGACGCCGGGGGTCTCGACCAGGGCACGGAGCGCGACGAGCAGGGTGCTCGCCTCGATCGTCGTCAACCGGAGCGGACGGTCCATACCAGCGGTGAAGCCGACGTTCACGAACCCCTCGCTGAACTCGAGTTCGATCAGGTCGTCGGGGTAGTAGCCGGGCAGCCCGCAGACGAACAGCAGCTCGAGGTCCTTGGTGAGCTGGGTCGGGGTGACGCCGAGTTCGCGAGCGGCCTGCTCGATCGAGATGCCGTTGCGGGCCTGGAAGTACGGGACCATCGCCAGCAACCGGGTGAGCCGCGACGGCTGTGCTGCGGCCATCAGGCGCTCACCCCCGCCAGCCGGTCGAGTGCGGCGACCACGAGGTCGCGCAGTTCGGGCGGGTCCAGGACGACCGCATCGGCGCCGGCGCCGAGCACCATCCGCGCCACCGCCGACAGCGAGTGGATCTCGACGGTCAGCACGTCACCCGCCTCCCCGTCCAGCTCCCCCGGCTCGGAGGCCGCCGCCGCACGTCGCAGGCCGGCGGCGCGCCCGGCGGCCACCCAGATCCGCGCGGTGCGGCCGTCGGTGCCCGCGGCGGAGTCGACGGCGGCGGACACGATCTTCTGCAGGTCGGTGCCCTCGGGCACCGTCACCGCGCCGGCGCGACCGACCGCCTTGACCGAGGAGATCCTCGACAGCCGGAAGGTGCGGGTCGCCTGACGGTCGAGATCGTGGCCAACGACGTACCAGCGTCCGCGATGGGACACCACGCCCCAGGGCTCCAGGCGACGGGTCGCCGGGGTCGCGGTCGCCGAGGAGCGGTGCGTGAACTCGACCGCACGCCGGTCCTGGACGGCGTTGAGCAACCCGGCGATGACCTGCTCCGAGCCCATCGACCGGGTCGAGCCGCCCGCGGTGATGCCGAGGTCGTCCTCGCTGCGTACGTCGAGGCCGGCGGCGCGGAGCTTGAGGATCGCCGACTGCGACAGGGTCGACACCTCCGGGGTGTCCCACAGCGCCGCGGCCATCGCGATCGCCGCGGCCTCCTCGGAGTCCAGGGAGATGTCGGGCAGTTCGTAGGTGTCGCGGTCGATGCGGTAGCCCTCGGCACCGCCAGACATCGGGGAACGCCCGGTCACCAGCGGGATGCCGAGGTCGCGCAGTTCGTTCTTGTCGCGCTCGAACATCCGGTTGAACGCCTCGTCGGACTGGCCTTCGTCGGAGTAGCCCGCGACGTTCTTGCGGATGTACTCGGCGGTGACGTACTGCCGCGTCCACAACAGGCAGATCACGAGGTTGAGCAGTCGCTCGACTTTGGGAGTGGCCACAGGGTCAGGTTAGAACGTACGTGCGGTCGGTGGGCGAAGGCACGCGGCGCCGGCACAGACCTGCCGGCCCCGCCGCGTCACATCGACGCGATCAGTCGGTCGACGCGCTCGTCGACGCTGCGGAACGGGTCCTTGCACAGCACGGTGCGCTGGGCCTGGTCGTTGAGCTTGAGATGGACCCAGTCGACGGTGAAGTCGCGTCCGGCCTTCTGCGCGGCGGCGATGAAGTCGCCGCGCAGCTTGGCGCGCGTGGTCTGCGGCGGCTCGGTGACCGCCTGCTTGATCGCCTCGTCGGTGGTCGCACGCGCGACGAGCCCCTTGCGCATCAGCACGTCGAACACGCCGCGCCCGCGCTTGATGTCGTGGTAGGCGAGGTCGAGCTGGGCGATCTTCGGGTCGGAGAGCTCCATCGAGTACCGGTCCTGGTAGCGCTGGAACAGCTTGCGCTTGATGACCCAGTCGATCTCGGTGTCGACCTTGGAGAAGTCGTCGGTCTCGACCGCGTCGAGCATGCGGCCCCACAGGTCGACGACCATGTCCATCTCGGGATCGGGACGCCGGTTGGCCATGTGCTCGACGGCGCGGGCGTGGTACTCGCGCTGGATGTCGAGGGCGCTGGCCGTGCGGCCGCCGGCGAGCCGGACCTGGCGGCGGCCGGTCGGGTCGTGACTGACCTCGCGGATCGCGCGGATCGGGTTGTCGAGGGCGAAGTCTCGGAACGCCACGCCGGCCTCGATCATCTCCAGCACCAGCGCCGCCGAACCGACCTTGAGCAGCGTGGTCATCTCCGACATGTTGGAATCGCCGACGATGACGTGCAGACGCCGGTACTTCTCGGCGTCGGCGTGGGGTTCGTCGCGGGTGTTGATGATCGGGCGCGAACGGGTGGTCGCCGAGGAGACGCCCTCCCAGATGTGCTCGGCGCGCTGCGACAGGCAGAACGTGGCCGCCTTCGGGGTCTGCAGGACCTTGCCCGCGCCGCAGATGAGCTGGCGGGTGACCAGGAACGGCAGGAGCACGTCGGAGATGCGGGAGAACTCCCCCGCCCGCACGACGAGGTAGTTCTCGTGGCAGCCGTAGGAGTTGCCGGCGGAATCGGTGTTGTTCTTGAACAGGTAGATGTCGCCGCCGATGCCCTCGTCGGCCAGGCGCTGTTCGGCGTCGACGAGCAGGTCCTCGAGGACCAGCTCACCGGCGCGGTCGTGATTGATGAGCTGGATCAGGCCGTCGCACTCGGCCGTCGCGTACTCCGGATGCGAGCCCACATCGAGGTAGAGCCGGGCACCGTTCTGCAGGAAGACGTTGGAGGAGCGTCCCCACGACACGACGCGCCGGAACAGGTACCGGGCCACCTCGTCGGGGCTGAGCCGACGATGACCGTGGAACGTGCACGTGACACCGAATTCGGTCTCGATGCCCATGATTCGTCGCTGCACTTGACCAACCCTACCCGCGGGACCCGCGGACGACCGGGCATGAGAACCCGGCCGCCGCGAGCCGTCGCGTCACTGATTCGATCCGTCTCCGGAGTCGTCGGATGTCGTTTCCCCGGTTGGGGTGTCGCCAGTCGACTCCTCGGCGGAGGCGGTCGGAGCCGGCAGGTACTGCTCGACCGCCGCGGTGGTCAGACGCTTGAACGCCCGCCGCGGACGGTTGCGGTCGAGGATCGCGACCTCGAGGTCGCCGGCGGTGAGTTGCCGGGGCGTGCCGGCCGTGCCGTTCCCGGCGTCGGTCGGCGTGGCCAGGGCCTTGACCGCAACGCCGATCGCCTCGCCGAGTTCCATGTCGGGCCGGTAGGTCTCCCTGAGCGCGGCGGCGATGGGCTCGGTGTTGCCGCCCATGACCAGGAACCGCGTCTCGTCGGTGATCGACCCGTCGTAGGAGATCCGATACAGCTGAGACGGTTTCGGCTTGCCCGGGCGGGCGACCTCGGCCACGCACAACTCCACCTCGAACGGCTTGGCCTGCTCGGTGAAGACGCTGCCGAGCGCGTTGGCGTAGGTGTTCGCCAGCGACAGGCCGGAGACATCGCGCCGGTCGTAGCTGTAACCGCGCATGTCGGCGAGCTGGATGCCCGCCTTGCGCAGACTCTCGAACTCGTTGTACTTGCCGACCGCGGCGAAACCGATCCGGTCGTAGATCTCGCTGGTCTTGCGGAGCGTGTTGGACGGGTTCTCCGCCACGAACAGCACACCGTCGGCGTAGGTCAGGATGACCACGGACCGGCCGCGGGCGATCCCCTTGCGTGCGAGCTCCGAGCGATCGCGCATGATCTGCTCGGCGCTGGCGTAGTACGGGAACGTCATCGCGCACCCCCCTCGTGCTGGGAGGCGCGGCGTTCGACGACGGTCCGCGCCACGTTCTCGATCTCGTCCGCGTCCACCTCCCGGGCGCCCTCGGCGTCGACGACGGCGGCCATCGGGAAGATCCGGCGCACCAGGTCCGGACCGCCGGTGGCCGAGTCGTCGTCGGCGGCGTCGTAGAGCGACTCGACCGCGATCGACAGCGCCTCGTCGGCGGTCAGGTCCGGACGGTAGAGCTTCTTCAGCGACGACTTGGCGAAGACCGAACCGGAGCCGATGGCGGTATAGCCGCCGAACTCCTCGTGCCGGTCGCCGGCCACGTCGAAGGTGAAGATCCGGCCCGGTTCGCGCGGGTCGTCGTGGTCGGTGTCGTACCCGACGAGCAGCGGGATCGCCGCGAGGCCCTGCATCGCCGCGCCGAGGTTGCCGCGGACCATGCTGGCCAGGCGGCTCACCTTGCCGTCGAGGGTCAGCGGGACGCCCTCGATCTTCTCGTAGTGTTCGAGCTCCACGGCGAACAGGCGCACCATCTCGATCGCGATACCCGCGGTGCCGGCGATGCCGGCCGCCGAGTAGTCGTCGGTGATGTAGACCTTCTTGACGTCGCGGGTGGCGATCAGGTTGCCCATCGTGGCGCGCCGGTCACCGGCGATCACCACGCCGCCCGGGTAGGACACGGCGACGATGGTCGTGCCGTGCGGGATGTCGCCCGCACCGTCGACGCCCCCGGCGAAGGTGCCCACGCGGTCAACCTGCGCCTGGGGCAGCTGCTCCGGGGCATGGCGCCGGAGGAACTCGGTGAACGACGAGATGTCGGCGCCCAGAGCGGAACCGGTACGGAACTGTGAGAGTGGGGGCAGTGAACCGAAACCGTCGCTCACTGGCCGCCCTTCTGCACGTACGCACGCACGAAGTCCTCCGCGTTCTCCTCGAGAACGTCATCGATCTCGTCGAGCAGGTCGTCGGTGTCCTCGGCAAGCTTCTCGCGACGTTCCTGTCCGGCACCGGAATCGGGGCCCACGCCCTCGTCGTCGCCGCCACCACCACGCTTGGTCTGTTCCTGCGCCATCTGCTGCCTCCTTCAACCGATCGCCCCGTGTCGGGCTGCCCGTGACCGAGCCACCCAGGATCTGTTCGATCCGTCGGATCCGACCGGTGATCACCGGAAGCGACCCGTGGTGATTCGGCCTCGGAATCGTGTGCTCCCACACTACCTGTGGGAGCGACAACTGGGGCGGAACGAAGCACAACCCGGCGCCGTGTCCGACGCGCAGCGGGCCT
Organism: Gordonia paraffinivorans; assembly: GCF_900683595.1. Lineage (NCBI taxonomy): Bacteria > Bacillati > Actinomycetota > Actinomycetes > Mycobacteriales > Gordoniaceae > Gordonia > Gordonia paraffinivorans. The sequence continues at coordinate 358,026 of NZ_CAACYD010000005.1, forward strand.
CGTGAGGTCTCCGGTTTCCCGAACGCTCCCGGTCCTAGGTGGTGAGCTGGTCGACGAGCTCGGCGGCCGAGTCCACCTGCTCGAGCAGCTTGCCGACGTGCGCCTTGGTGCCGCGCAGCGGTTCCAGGGTCGGGATGCGCACCAGGGAGTCGCCGCCGAGGTCGAAGATGACCGAATCCCAGCTCGCCGCGGCCACATCCGCGCCGAACCGGCGCAGGCACTCGCCGCGGAAGTAGGCGCGCGTGTTCTCCGGCGGCTCGTGGACGGCGCGCAGCACGTCGTTCTCGTCGACGAGGCGCTTCATGGAGCCGCGCGCGACGAGCCGGTTGTACAGGCCCTTGTCCAGCCGGACGTCGGAGTATTGCAGGTCGATGAGCTGCAGGCGCGGCGCCGACCACGACAGCCCCTCGCGCTGGCGGAAGCCCTCGAGGATGCGGAGCTTGGCCGGCCAGTCCAGGATGTCGGCGCACTCCATCGGGTCGCGCTCGAGGCGGTCGAGGACGTCGGCCCAGGTCTCGAGGACGTGCTTGGCCCGCGCGTCGTCGGAGTGCTCCTGCTCGTGGAACTTCATGCAGCGTTCGAGGTACTCGCGCTGCAGCGCCAGGCCGGTCAGCTCGCGGCCGTCGGTGAGGGCGACGGTGGCGGTCAGGGTCGGATCGTGGCTGATGGTGTGGACCGCCTGGACCGGGCGCGCGAGTTCGATGTCGGAGAAGTCGACGCCGGCCTCGATCAGGTCGAGGACGAGGGCGGTGGTCCCGACCTTGAGATAGGTCGAGGTCTCGGCGAGGTTCGCGTCGCCGATGATCACGTGCAGGCGGCGATAGCGCTCGGGGTCGGCGTGCGGCTCGTCGCGGGTGTTGATGATGCCGCGCTTGAGGGTGGTCTCCAGGCCCACCTCGACCTCGATGTAGTCGGCACGCTGAGACAGCTGGAAACCGGCCTCGTCGCCGGACTGCCCGATGCCGACGCGACCGGATCCGACGATGACCTGGCGCGAGGCGAAGAACGTGGTGAGTCCCGCGATGACCGCGGTGAACGGCGTCTCGCGGGCCATCAGGTAGTTCTCGTGGGTGCCGTAGGAGGCGCCCTTGCCGTCGATGTTGTTCTTGTACAGCTGCAGCTTGGGGGCACCGGGAACGCTCGCCACGTGGCGTGCGGCGGCCTCCATGACGCGTTCGCCCGCCTTGTCCCAGATGACCGCGTCCATGGGGTCGGTGACCTCGGGCGCGGAGTACTCGGGATGGGCGTGGTCGACGTAGAGCCGGGCGCCGTTGGTGAGGATCATGTTGGCCGCGCCGATCTCGTCGGCGTCGATGATCGGGGCCGGGCCGGACCCCCGGCCGAGGTCGAAGCCGCGCGCATCGCGCAGCGGGGATTCCACCTCGTAGTCCCAGCGCGTGCGCTTGGCCCGCGGCACCCCGGCCGCCGCCGCGTAGGCGAGAACGGCCTGGGTGGAGGTCATGATCGGATTCGCGGTCGGGTCGCCGGGAGCGGAGATTCCGTACTCGACCTCGGTACCGATGATTCGCTGCATGCTTCGAGGGTAGAGGGTGGCCCGGAGGGCCTCGCATCGTCCCGTTCGCAGGTGGGGCCCGGTGGCAGTACCGTCATCGCCGTGAGAGCATTCCGCCGGTTCACCGTTCGGGTACCGCTGCCTGCCGAACTCGCCGCCCTCGGCCCCCTCTCGCAGAACCTGCGCTGGGCGTGGCATGCACCCACGCAGGAGCTGTTCGCCACCGTGGACCCGGATCTCTGGGCGCGAACCGGCGACCCGCTCCGGGTGCTCGCCGACGTCGACCCGGCGCGGTTGGCGCACCTGGCCGCCGACGAGCGCTTCTGCGCGAGGGTCGAACAGATCCACGACGAACTCCGGCAGTACCTCGCCGCCGGCCAGTGGTTCGGCGGCTTCGCACAGACCCACCCGGTCCCGGCCGGCATCGCGTACTTCTCGATGGAGTTCGGCGTGTCCGAGGTCCTGCCCATCTACTCCGGCGGCCTCGGCATCCTGGCCGGCGACCACCTCAAGGCGGCGTCGGACCTGGGCCTGCCGCTGATCGGCGTCGGCCTGTTCTACCGCTCCGGATACTTCCGGCAGGGCCTCGACCGCGACGGGTGGCAGGTGGAGCGCTACCCGGTGAACGATCCCGCCGACCTCCCGATGACGTTGCTCACCGAGGACGGCGCGCCGGTGCTCGTGGAGATCTCGATGCCCGAGGGCCGGACGCTGACCGCGCAGATCTGGGTCGTCGAGGTCGGCCGGATCCCGTTGCTGCTGCTCGACTCCGACATCGCGGCCAACACCGACGACGCGCTGCGCGGGGTGACCGACCGCCTCTACGGCGGCGACCAGGAACACCGGATCCTGCAGGAGATTCTGCTCGGCATCGGCGGGATGCGGGCGCTGCGCGAGTACGTGCGCATCACCGGCCGTCCCGAGCCGACGGTCTTCCACATGAACGAGGGACACGCCGGCTTCCTCGGCACCGAGCGCATCCGCGAACTCGTCGCCGGCGGACTCGATTTCGACACCGCCGAGGCGGTGGTACGGGCGTCCAACATCTTCACCACCCACACCCCCGTCCCCGCCGGCATCGACCGCTTCCCCACCGAGCTCGTCACCCGCTACCTCGACGCCGACGAGTCCGGGATCTCGCGTCTGTTGCCGGGTCTTCCCGCCGCGACGGTGGTCGAACTGGGCGACGAGGCGGACCCTGCGGTGTTCAACATGGCGCACATGGGTTTCCGGCTCGGCCAGCGCAGCAACGGCGTCTCGCGGCTGCACGGCGAGGTCAGTCGCGAGATGTTCGCCGACCTGTGGCCGGGATTCGACGCCGCGGACGTCCCGATCGGGGCGGTCACCAACGGCGTCCACGGCCCGACCTGGGTGGCGCAGCGGTGGCGTGACTTCGCCTCGAGCGACGAGGATTCCGCGCCCGAGGCGTACGCGGCGCTGCCGGACGAGACGATCTGGTCCACCCACGAGCGGCTGCGCGCCGACCTCGTCGACGAGGTGCGCCGGCGAGCGCACGCCAGCGGACGCGACCGCGGTTTCACCGAGGCCGAACTCGCCTGGACCGCCGACCTGTTCGACCCGAAGGTGCTGACGATCGGGTTCGCCCGCCGCGCCGCCACCTACAAACGACTCACCCTGATGCTGCGCGACCCCGACCGCATGCGCCGCATCCTCACCGACCCCGACCGGCCGGTGCAGCTGGTGATCGCCGGCAAGGCCCATCCGGCCGACAACGGCGGCAAGTCGCTCATCCAGCAGATGGTGCGGTTCACCGAGGACCCCGCGTTGCGCGACCGCATCGTCTTCCTGCCGGACTACGACATCTCGATGGCCCGCCACATCTACGCCGGGTGCGACGTCTGGCTCAACAACCCGGTGCGACCGATGGAGGCGTGTGGGACGTCGGGCATGAAGTCCGCGCTCAACGGCGGACTCAACCTGTCGATCCTCGACGGCTGGTGGGACGAGATGGCCGACGGCGAGAACGGCTGGGCCATCCCGTCCGCCGAGGGCGTGGCCGACGAGAACCGCCGCGACGATCTCGAGGCCGAGGCGCTCTACACGCTGCTCGAGGAGACCGTCATCCCGCTGTTCTACGACCGCGACCACCGCGGCGTGCCCACCCGCTGGGTCGAGATGATGCGCCACACCCTCACCCGGCTCGGCCCGAAGGTGCTCGCGTCCCGGATGGTCCGCGACTACACGACCGAGCTGTACTGCCCGGCGGCCGCGGCGTTCGAGGCCGCATGCGCCGACGACCACTCGGGTGCGCGCGATCTGGCGGCCTATCGCCGCGCGCTGGAGACCTCGTGGGGTTCGGTGCTGATCGCCGGCGTCGAGGACGAGAGCCTCGACGGCGAACTCCGGGTCGCGGCACACGTCGGCCTCGGCGGGCTCGACCCGGAGACGGTGCGGGTGCAGCTCGTCCTCGGCCGTGTCGACGACGAGGGCGAGATCGTCGAACCCGCGATCACCGACATGTCCCCGACCGAGCGCGACGCGTCGGGCCGGACGGTGTTCGCGGTGACCGTGACGCCGCCGGCGTCGGGGCACCTCGGCTACACGGTGCGGGTGCTCCCCCGCCACGACCAGCTCTCGCACGACGCGGAGCTGGGCCTGGTGCGGTACCCGGTGGCCGGTTAGCGCTTCTTGAGCCGCAGCCTCGAGTAGGTGAACGCCAGCAGCAGCACGCTGATCACGGCCAGCACCGCGTAGGCGAGCGCGGAGTGCGCGACCGAGGTGTCCCACAGCGAGATGCGCTGCGGCGCGGCCGGGTTGATGTCGTGGAGGTCGACCGCACCGGCGGCCGCCACGTAGCCCCAGAACGACGGGAAGATCCACGACAGCTGCTGCAGCACCGCGCCGTCGAGCTTGAAGAGGCCGCCACAGAACACCAGTTGCACCATCACCACGATGACCAGCGGCGGCATCACCTGCTCGTTGGACTTCACCGCCGACGAGATGGCCAGGCCCACCAGGGTGCTCACGCAGGCGAGCACACCGACCGCGACCAGCAGCGCCAACGGCGGCGGCAGCACCGGCCCGCCGTACTCGGGCAGCCCCCGGCCGGCGAAGGTGATGCCGACCATGATGACCGTCTGCAGCACCGCGGCGACGAAGAACACCACGACCTTGGCGAAGAGGTAGGCCCCGGGCCGCAGCCCGACGGCTCTCTCGCGTTCGAAGATGTCGCGCTCGCCCACCAGGTCGCGCACCGTCAGCGCCGCTCCCATGAACGCCGCGCCGACGACGAGGACCACCAGTATCTGGATCGCCTCGGCGCCGTCCTTCGGCGGCGGCGCGTTGGGGATGACCTCGAGACGGGCGAAGCCGCTCGATCCCGGGATCACCAGCGTCAGGAGGCCGAGGACCACCGGCAGCAGCACCAGGAAGACGAGGTAGCCGACGTCGGCGAAGACGAGCCGGACCTGCCGGCGCGCGATCGTCGACGCCTGGCGGGGGAAACTCGTGTGCGGCACCGGGATCGGCGGACCGGGCGGCCGCTGGGCCGGTGGCGGTGCCTGGCTTCTCCGATGCCGCTGGAGGTACCGCGTATGCGCGGCGTCGGGCTGATCGGCGACGTAGGCGAATATCTCCGCCCAGTCCGACGTGCCCATCTCCTGCTCGACCTGCGACGGCGGGCCGCAGAACGAGGTCTTGCCGCCGGGCGCGAGGAGCAGCACCTGATCACACATCGACAGGTAGGTCAGCGAGTGCGTCACCACGAGCACGACGCGGCCGGCGTCGGCGAGGCGACGCAGGGTCGCCATGACCTGGCGGTCGAGCGCCGGGTCGAGGCCCGACGTCGGCTCGTCGAGGATCAGCAGCGACGGCCCGGTGAGCAGCTCCATCGCCACCGAGGCGCGTTTCTGCTGACCGCCGGACAGCTTCTCCACGCGGGTGTCGACGTGTTCGGTGAGCTGCAGCTCGCCGAGCACGCCGTCGATGACGCGGTCGCGATCGGCCGTGGACAGGTCCGGTGGGAGGCGCAGCTCGGCTGCGTAGCGCAAGGCCTGTCGCAGCGTGAGCTTGTGATGGAGGACGTCCTTCTGCGGGACCATGCCGATGCGGGTGCGCAGCGCCTCGTATTCGGCGTGGACATTGCGGCTTTCGAAGGTCACCAGGCCCGACGTCGGCGAGTTCAGTCCGGCCACGATCTTCGACACCGTCGACTTGCCGGCACCCGAGGGACCGATCACCGCGGTGAGCGTGCCCGGGCCGGCGCTGAAATCGACGTCGGCGAGGAGCCGCTTGCCGCCGTCGACGACCAGGCTGACGCCGTGCACGTGGAGGCCGTCGGCGACCGCCGCGCGCTCCTGCCCGCGGATGAGGGTCCCGGCGGACACCACGAAGTCGCTGTTGCCGATGGTCACCACGTCGCCCTCGTTCAGCGGCGCGCTCGCGACCCGGTGGCCGTTGACGAAGGTGCCGTTGACCGAGCCGAGGTCCTCGATGACGAGCATCCCGCCGCGCGTCGACACGCGGGCGTGGTGGCGCGAGGCGAGGACGTCGCTGACGACGATGTCGTTGTCGGGGGTGCGTCCGATGCGCTGGACGCCGTGCAGCGAGATCGACTCCCGCTCGGGTGGCGTCGGCGCCCCCGGGAGTCGATAGACCGCGGAGACGTTCTGCTGCAACGACTGCAGATGCGGCGCGCTGCGCAGCTCCGGGGGCATCGGCGCGGGCGCCGCCGGACGCGGCGGGCCACCCGGGGACATGGCGGCGGGCATGCGCCCGGACAGCGGCGCGCTGCCCGGCCCGCCGAACCCGGCCGACCGGGGACCCGACGGGAACGCGCCGGGCGGGGCGGGCGTGCGCGGCACGGAACCGGGAGGCCGGTGGCCGGCGGGGTCGAACGCGACGTCGAGGACGGGACCGGTGGTGGCGTCGCCGAGACGCACCCGGGTCGGACCGGAGACCGCGAACTCCGGCACCCGCTGTCCCCTGGCGAAGAAGCCGTTGGTGCTGCCGAGGTCGACGAGATACCAGGCCGACCCGCGCCACTCGATCGCGAGATGGCGTCGCGACACCAGCGGGTGGTTGACGACGATGTCGTTGTCGGGCTCGCGGCCGAGGGTCAGACGCGGGGACTCGCCCAGCGGATGGGGCGGCCCGCCGTCGACGACCACCCGTCCACGCGCCATCGGAGAACTGTTCATCGCCGCCAACCTTAAACCGAGGAGCCCCTGGAATCGGCGTATGTACACCAGACGGCCGACCCCCGGAGGAGTCGGCCGTCTGGTGGGAGACGAGGTGCGCTACCGCTACAGGTACTGACCCGTGTTGGTCTCGGTGTCGATCGCGCGGCTCGCGCCCGCGCTCTTGCCGGTGACGAGGGTCCGGATGTAGACGATCCGCTCGCCCTTCTTGCCCGAGATCCGGGCCCAGTCGTCCGGATTCGTGGTGTTGGGCAGGTCCTCGTTCTCGGCGAACTCGTCGAGGATCGAGTCGAACAGGTGCTGCACCCGCAGACCCGGGGTACCCGTCTCCAGCTGCGACTTGATCGCGTACTTCTTGGCCCGGTCGACGACGTTCTGGATCATCGCGCCCGAGTTGAAGTCCTTGAAGTACATGATCTCCTTGTCGCCGTTGGCGTAGGTGACCTCGAGGAAGCGGTTGTCCTCGCTCTCGGCGTACATCCGCTCGACGACCTTCTCGATCATCGCCTTCACGCAGGCCGCGCGGTCGCCGCCGAACTCGTCGAGATCGTCGGCGTGGATCGGCAGGTCCTCGGTCAGGTACTTGGAGAAGATGTCGATCGCGCTCTCGGCGTCGGGGCGCTCGATCTTGATCTTCACGTCCAGGCGGCCCGGACGCAGGATCGCGGGGTCGATCATGTCCTCGCGGTTCGACGCACCGATCACGATGACGTTCTCGAGGCCCTCGACGCCGTCGATCTCGCTGAGCAGCTGCGGGACGACCGTGGTCTCGACGTCGGAGGAGACGCCCGAACCGCGGGTGCGGAAGATCGAGTCCATCTCGTCGAAGAACACGATGACCGGCGTGCCCTCGGAGGCCTTCTCGCGGGCGCGCTGGAAGATCAGCCGGATGTGACGCTCGGTCTCGCCGACGAACTTGTTCAGCAGCTCGGGGCCCTTGATGTTGAGGAAGTAGGACTTCGCCTCCTTGGCGTCGTCGCCGCGGGCCAGCGCGATCTTCTTCGCGAGCGAGTTCGCGACGGCCTTGGCGATGAGCGTCTTGCCACAGCCGGGCGGACCGTAGAGCAGCACGCCCTTCGGCGGCCGCAGCTGGTAGTCGCGGAACAGGTCCTTGTGCAGGAACGGCAGCTCGACGGCGTCGCGGATCTGCTCGATCTGGCGGCCGAGACCGCCGATGTCCTCGTAGCCGACGTCGGGGACCTCCTCGAGCACGAGGTCCTCGACCTCGGCCTTGGGGACCCGCTCGAAGGCGAAGCCGGCCTTGGTGTCGATGAGCAGCGAGTCGCCCGGGCGCAGCTTGCGGCGGTTGCCGTCCTCGCCGTCGACCTCGCCGAGCAGCGGCTCGGCCAGCCAGACGACGCGCTCCTCGTCGGCGTGGCCGACGACCAGGGCGCGCTTGCCGTCGCCGAGGACCTCACGCAGGGTGCTGATCTCGCCGACCGTGTCGAAGTCGCAGGCCTCGACGATGGTCAGGGCCTCGTTGAGACGCAGCGTCTGGCCCTTGCGGAGGTTCTCGGTCTCGATGTTCGGCGAGCAGGTGAGCCGCATCTTGCGACCCGAGGTGAACACGTCGACGGTCCCGTCGTCGTAGGTCTCGAGAAGCACGCCGTATCCGCTCGGCGGCTGGCCCAGGCGGTCCACCTCTTCGCGCAGGGCGACGAGTTGCTGCCGCGCCTCCTTGAGGGTGTCGAGGAGCTTCGCGTTGCGGGCCGTCAGGGCCTCGACGCGCTCCTGGAGTTCCCTGGGGTCCGCCTGGCGTCCGAACGACGGGCGTTCGGAACCACTCCGCGCGAGAGGCGGCGTGTAGGCAGGGGTGAATCCCTCGTCGGGTGTGGTCGCGCTCTCGGGGACCGCGGGGTCCCCGGTGGCGTCGTGACGGTCAGATTCGGTCATTGCTGACTCCTCTCCCCGGCAATCACCCGATCCCTCGATCGGAATGCTCGCGCCGTATCACTACGCTACCGGGGCCGACCGAGAATCGCCCTCCACCCCGCGATCGGCGGTGTTGACGGTGTGTTAAATCTGCGTGTTCGCAATGTGATCGCGACCTTCGCGGCGGTCGGCCGCCCGGCGACCCGGCCGCGACTCAGCCGCGGGTGGGCCGACGCTGCGGGCGCAGCGTCGTGGTGCCGTCGGCGAGGCGGCGGGCCGTGATGAGAAATGCGGTGTGGCCTTGCATTTTGTGCTCGGGCCGCACGGCCAGTCCCACGGCCGACCACTCGCGCAGAAGGGTCTCCCAGGCACGCGGCTCGGTCCAGCACTCCTGCTCGCGCAGCGCCTCGACGACGCGCGAGAGCTGGGTGACGGTCGCGACGTAGACGGTCAAGACCCCTCCTGGCCTCAACACCGTGCGCACCACGTCCAGCGTGTCCCACGGGGCGAGCATGTCGAGGACGACGCGGTCGAAACGCTCGTCGGTGTCGATGTTGACCAGGTCGTCGACGGTGAGGTGCCAGTTCTCCGGCCGGCCGCCGAAGAAGGTCTCGACGTTGCGGACCGCGTGCTCGGCGTGGTCGTCGCGGATCTCGTAGGAGACGACCTCGCCCTCGGAGCTGACCGCGCGCAGCAGCGAGCACGTGAGCGCACCGGAACCGGCGCCGGCCTCGAGCACGCGGGCGCCTGGGAAGATGTCGCCCTCCATCACGATCTGGGCGGCGTCCTTGGGGTAGATCACCTGCGCGCCGCGCGGCATCGACAGCACGTAGTCGACGAGGAGCGGACGCAGCGCGAGGTACTGGGTGCCGCTGGTGGCCGAGACGATGCTGCCCTCGGGGGCGCCGATGAGGTCGTCGTGGGCGATGGCGCCGCGGTGGGTGTGGAAGAGCTTGCCCTCCTCGAGGTGCACCGTGAACTTGCGACCTTTCGCATCGGTCAGCTGCACTCGATCGCCGACGACGAACGGTCCGGTGGTGGGCACAGGTGCTTCCTCTCGTGGAACTTGCCGGAATGGGCGGTCAGGACGATACCCGACCGCCGGGTGCCCGCCGATCGCGCGTCGGAGCCACGCGGTGTCGGTGGCGAGGCCTAATCTGCGAGACGTGAGCACGATGACCGGCACCGACACCCCCGACACGGCCGCATCCCCGTCGTCCGACCCGGCGTCGACGGCTCCCCCGTCCGGCGGGCGCGGCATCGTCGGGCGCCCGCTGGCGCTGTCGCCCTCGCGGGCCGCCGACTTCAAGCAGTGCCCGCTGCTCTACCGCTACCGCGCCATCGACCGCTTCCCCGAGACGCCGACCCCGGCCCAGACGCGCGGCACCGTCGTGCACGCGGCGCTGGAGAATCTCTTCGACATGCCCGCCGAGCTGCGCACGCAGGAGTCCGCGGAGTTGCTGGTGGAGGGCGCCTGGGCGGCGCTGTGCGAGGAGGACCCCAAGCTCGCGCGCATCATCGGCGAGGGTGGCCAGGAGGCGTTCCTCGCCGGGGCCCACAAGCTGATCGCGACCTACTACACGATGGAGAACCCGACCGCGTTCGACGCCGCCGCGGTCGAGGAGCACGTCGAGATCGAGGCCGACGACATGCTCATGCGCGGCTTCATCGACCGCATCGACATCGCGCCGACCGGCGAGATCCGGGTCGTCGACTACAAGACCGGACGCTCCCCCGGCGTGGCCTTCGAGTCCAAGGCGCTGTTCCAGATGAAGTTCTACGCCCTGGCGATCCTGCGGACCCGCGGCGTGGTGCCGGCCCGGCTGCAGCTGATGTACCTCGCCGACGGCCAGCAGCTGATCTACCACCCCGACCACGAGGAGCTGTTGCGGTTCGAGCGCACGCTTCGGGCGATCTGGCAGGCGATCCGGACGGCCGTCGCGTCGGGCGACTTCCGGCCGAAGAAGACCGGGCTCTGCCGATTCTGCGAGCACAAGGCGCGCTGCCCGGAGTTCGGCGGCGAGATCCCGCCGTACCCGGGCCCGCCGCCCGGTTTCGACGCGGGGTGACCCGCCACCCCCGGACGCAGCGACTATGTCGTTTGTCATAGGCTGGCGGCGTGGAGAAGGCGTACTACGAACCCGTCGAGGCGCCGGCGTCGTCCGGCACCGGTCCCGACGCGGACCCGACGGTGACCCATGAGTTCTTCCGGCCGACCCCGGCCACGCTGAGCGTCTGGTCGCCCACCATGCAGCACGGCGGACCGCCGTCGGCGCTGATGATGCGCTCGCTGCTGCGGTGCGACCCGGATCCGGCCCAGCACTTCACCCGCGTGACGACCGAGATCCTCGGTCCGATCGGATTGGGCGTCAACCGAATCCACGCGCGGGTCACCCGCCCGGGGCGACAGATCAGCATGGTCGAGACCGAGCTCGACGTGCAGCAGCCCGACGGCTCGTTCCGCACCGCCGCACGGTCGGTCGGCTGGCGCATCCGCGCGGCGGACACCGCCGAGATCGCCAACGCCCCCGCTCCCCTGGCCGCGCGTCCGGACGAGCTCGAGCGACACATCGGGTTCCCCGACGACAGCGGCGAGGCGGTCGACTGGGGCACACTCGGGTTCATCGGCACCGTCGAGTCGGCGCGCACCGAGGGACGCTACGGCGAGACCCCGGCGGTGTGGCTGAGACCGGTGATCCCGCTGGTGGACGGCGAGAAGACCAGCGACCTCGAGTCGATCTTCACCGTCATCGACGTCGCCAACGGGCTGGGCACCCGCCTGCGGCCAAACAAGTGGTCGTGGATGAACACCGACACCACCGTGCACCTCACCCGCGTGCCGAGCGGGCCGTGGGTCGGCATCGACGCCCACATGGTCGCCGGGCCGGACGGCTTCGGCGCGACCTTCGGCGAGCTCTTCGACACCTCCGGCCACATCGGCCGGTCGGCGCAGACGGTCATGCTCAACGCCGTCGGCTGACCTCGGGCATCGACGAGAAGAGGGGCCCGTCACCGGCCGGTGACGGGCCCCTCTTCTCGTCGATGCGTCAGAAGCGGCAGGACCGGATGTCGGTCGCCAGGATCGCCTTGGCGCCCAACTCCGCCAGCTCGTCCATGAGGTTCTGGTGGTTCTTGCGCGGGACCATCGCACGGACGGCCACCCAGTCGGGGTCGGCCATCGGGGCCACGGTCGGCGACTCGAGTCCCGGCGTGATCGCCGAGGCCTGCTCGAGGATCGCCCGCGGGCAGTCGTAGTCGATCATCACGTACTGCTGGCCGAAGACCACACCCTGGACGCGGGCGATGAACTGCTTCTCGGCCTTGCTGAGCTCGGCGTCGCGACGCGAGATGAGCACGGCCTCGGAGTTGCACAGCGACTCGCCGAAAGCGGCGAGCCCGTGCTGGCGCAGCGTCCGGCCGGAGCCGACCACGTCGGCGATGGCGTCGGCGACCCCGAGCTGGATCGAGATCTCGACGGCGCCGTCGAGGCGGATGATCTCGGCCTCGATGCCGCGGGCGCCGAGGTCGCTGCGCACCAGGTTGGGGTACGAGGTGGCGATGCGCTTGCCCGCGAGGTCCTCGACGGTCCAGGTCTGGTCGGCGGGGGCCGCGTAGCGGAAGGTCGAGGAGCCGAAGCCCATGGCGAGCTGCTCGTCGACGGCCGCGCCGGAGTCGAGGGCGAGATCGCGGCCGGTGATGCCGAGGTCGAGGCGACCTGACGCGACGTAGATCGCGATGTCCTTGGGCCGGAGGAAGAAGAACTCGACGTCGTTGTTGATGTCGAGGACGGTCAGGTCCTTGGAATCGGTCCGCTTGCGGTAGCCGGCCTCGAGGAGGATGGCCGACGCGGATTCGGAGAGCGCACCCTTGTTGGGCACGGCAACTCGCAACATTTCGATGTCCTTTTCGTGGGTTTGCACTCAGGCTGGGCAGGGAGACGTGTCTGGCCGGGTCCTCCGGTCACAGATGTCGGTACACGTCCTCCAGCTCGAGACCCCGCTTGATCATCATGACCTGCAACCAGTAGATGAGCTGGGAGATCTCCTCGCCGAGCGAGTCGTCGGACTCGTGCTCCGCGGCAAGCCAGACCTCACCGGCTTCCTCGATGATCTTCTTGCCGAGAGTGTGCACGCCGGAATCGAGCGCGGCGACGGTTCCCGATCCCTCGGGACGGGTCTCGGCCTTCTCGCGCAGTTCGGCGAACAGCTCCTCGAATGTTTTCACGAGTCACCATTTTTGCATGTCGCGATATGCGCGAGCCCGCCGGTCCATGCCTCGGTGATGTCGTCGAGGCCGAGGCCGACGAGTGAGCTCCGGAACACCCGCAGCGGACCCGGTTCGACGCGGGCCGCCGACGGCACGACGAGGGTGGGGCAGCCGGCGGCGGTCGCGGCCTGGGTTCCGGTCGGTGAGTCCTCGACCGCCAGGCAGTCGGCGCTCGCCACGCCGAGGAGCTCGGCGGCGCGCAGATAGGGATCGGGCGCCGGCTTGCCGACGGGGACCTCGTCGCCGCAGACGGTCGCCGCGAACCGGTGCAGGCCGATGGTCTCCAGGGCGACGTCGGCGGCCTCGCGCACGGTGTTGGTCACCAGGACCATCGGGATGCCCGCGCCGGCGATCAGGTCGAGCGCCTCCACCGCGCCGGGGCGCCACGGGAGCCCCTGCGCGAACAGCTCGCCCACCCGGTCCAGCGTCCACCGGCCGTCGGCGGCGGGGTCGCGATCGGCCGGCGGGATGCCGGCCGCGACGTGGACCTTCGCCAGGGCGTCGGGCAGGGAGTTGCCGAGGGTCGACTCGCGCAGCTGCGGCGTCATGGCGATCCCGTGCCGTTCGGCCAGCTCGCTCATCGCGATCTCCCACAGCGGCTCGGAGTCGAGCAGGGTGCCGTCCATGTCCCAGAGGACGGCGGCGGGGAGTCGGGAGGGGACGAAGAGGGAGTCGGTCACCCCTGCATCATCCCAACCCACTGTCCGGTCGGCTCATCGGCCGGATAGAACAGCTCGACGGTCAGCTCCTCGAGGGTGACGTCACGCGGCGACCCGAACGTGGTGAGGGTGCTGAAGAAGGAGAGCTTCTGCTCGCCGAGGACCACCTCGAACGGCACCAGCAGGCGGTCCGGCTCGTACACGGTCTCCCCTGCCGCGCGTCGCTCGTCGAGGCCGACGACCGTCTCGTACGACGACACCTCGCGCTCGAGTTCCACCAGTCGTTCGTCGCCCGTGATCCGCGTCATGCGGCGCAGCAGGTCGACGAGGTGGCCGCCCCACTCGTCGAAGTTGTGCGTCATGCGGGCGAAACCGTCGGGATGCAGCGACGCCCGGAACAGATTGACCGGGGCGGTCTGGAATCGCTCGGGAAGCAGGCCGAGGAACCGGACGGCGGCGTCGTTGGCCAGCACGACGTTCCAGGTCCGGTCCAGCGCGACCCCGACATTGGGTTCGTGGGCGTCGAGCAGTCGCACGATCTCGGCGCGCACGCGCGACATCGTCTCGGCGTCGAGCGGCCGCTCGTCGTACCGCGGCGCGTACCCGGCCGCCACGAAGAGCGAATTGCGTTCCCGCAGCGGGATGTCCAGATGCTCGGCGAGAGCGTCCAACAGCGCGGGGCCGGGTCGCGACCGCCCGGTCTCGACGAAGCTGAGGTGACGGGGCGACACCCCCACCGCGTGGGCGAGGTCGAGCTGACTCACCGACCGCCGAGAACGCCACTGCCGCAGCATCGTCCCCACCTCGACGGTCATGAACTCACCGTAGGCAACCCTCGATGAGCTCGAGGGCGAACCCGATGGTCTGTGCGAGGACTTCTTCGGGTTCGCCGTCGAACTCCTTGCGGGTGGCGCTGACCCGGCCGCGGTGGTCGAGACCGAACCACACCGTGCCGGGCGCGGCCTCGTCGGGCTCGGGGCCGGCCTCGCCGGTCACCGCGACGACGATCTCGGCGTCGAAGAGCCGTGCCGTGGTGGCCGCCATGGCACGAGCCGCCGTCTCGCTGACGACGGGCCCCTCCGGCACCTCGAGCAGGCCGTACTTCACGTCGGAGTGATAGGCGACGACACCGCCGCAGAACCAGGTGCCGGCCTGCGGGGCCTTGCTCAGCTCGCTGGCGAGGTTGCCGCCGGTCAGCGACTCGGCCACAGCGATGTGCTCGCCCCGGTCGAGGACTGCCTTCGCGATCTGCTCGCAGGTGTGGGAGAAGTCACTCACATCGGACATGACCCGACGATTACCTCATCGGCGCGTCTTCAAACCACTACCCGGCGGGTAATCGCGCGCCGCGCACCGAGGCGTCACGCTGGGCCCATGACACACGGGATTCACGAGCGGCAGGGCACGGCGCTGATCTCCCCGGCGATGGGCGTTCCCGCCCGGGTGTACCGGCGGTTGTCGGAAGCATTGGGGGCCGGGGCATTGGCGTCCGCGGCATCGGCAGTCCGGGGCATCGGCGCAGTCCGGGTTCGAGGTGGGGGTGGTGGCGCGCCGCGGCGTGGAGGGCGGCTCTCCCCGACCCGCACGTGCCGTCGACTGGTCCTACGAGGACGAGGCGGACGACCTCGCCGAGGCGATCGCGGCGGCACGGGCCCGCACGGGCGGCCCGGTCCTGGTGATCGGCCACAGCCTGGGCGCTCAGCTGGCCGCGCTGGCGGCGCAACGCTCCGACCATCGACCGGACGGCATCGTCGCGATCGGGGCGTCGGTGCCGTGGTTCCGCCACTACGGCCGCCGCGCCGTGCCCTTCGCCGCACTCGCGGCCTCGGTCCGCCCGGTGACCGCCGTCGTCGGTCACTGGCCGCGGCAGGGCTTCGCCGGGCCGACGCCGCGGACCCTGATGCGCCAGTGGGCCCGGATGGTGCTGACCGGTCGCCCGCCCTTCGATCTCGACGGCTCGATCCGGGTTCGGGCGCTGATGGTCCGCCTCGGCGACGACGAACTGGTCACCGACCAAGCGGCGGCCGCGTACGAGGCGGCGTTCTCCCGCGACGTCGTCACCCGCTGGACCTACGACGAGTCGTGCTGCCCGGCGGGCGGTGACGCGACGCATCTCGGATGGAGTCGCGCCCCCGAGGTGGTGGCCCGGCGGATCGCCGAGTGGTGGACGTCGGGGCCCGGCGCGGTGGTCACCGGTGAGATGCGTGAGGACGCACCCGAATCCGGCTGACGCTCAGGCCCTCCAGGTGCCACTCGTCGATTCGATCCGCCGGCGGGTCCGTTCCGCGGTGGCACGGCCCCACTCGCCCGTGGAGACGTAGACGATCACGGCGAGGGCGAACCCGCAGGCGGCCATCGCGATCCACACCGGCCGCGCCGCGGCGGACAGACCGTCGGCGATCGAGCCGTCGATCCCGGCGAACGCGAGCGCGCCGAACACGGCCACACCGAGTGCGGTGCCGACCTGTCGCCCGGTCGAGGCCATCGCCGACGCCAGCCCCGCCTGGGTGCGGGGCATGCCGGACACCGCGCCGTTGGTGATCGGCGCGTTGAGGAAGCCGAAGCCGAGTCCGAACACCAGGTACGACGCGCCGACGTAGACATACGAGGTGTCCTCGCCCAGACCGATCAGCATGGCCGAGCCGGCGATGGTGGCGAACGAGCCGATCATCATCGGCAAGCGGGTGCCGCGGTCGCCCACGAGGCGACCCGCGATCGGTGCGCAGACCACCGACGCGGCGGCCATCGGAAGGGTCATCAGGCCCGCGTTCATCGGCGACAGGCCACGCACCTCCTGCAGGTACAGGGTGTTGAGGAACAGGAAGCCGCCGGTCGCGGCGAAGGCGATCACGGCACAGGCGACGGCGCTCGAGAACGGTGCGCTGCCGAAGAACCGCGGGTCGAGCAGCGGCTCGTCGCGCCGGTTCTCGAACCACACCAGCGCGACCAGGGACACGGCCGAGATCAGGAAGCAGCCGAGGACCGTCGGAGAGGTCCAGCCGAGCGGCCGGCCCTCGATGATGGCGAAGGTGAGCGTGGCGAGGAAGGCCAGGATCAGCGCCTGCCCGACGGGGTCGGCGCGTCGTGCGTGCTCGGCGCGCGACTCGGGGACGCACCGGGCGGTCAGCGCGATCGCGAGGAGGCAGACGGGCACGTTGAGCCAGAAGATCGCCTCCCACCCGATCCCGGACACGAGCGCTCCGCCCACGACCGGCCCGAACGCCATGCTCAGGCCGAATGCCGTGCCCCACACCCCGATCGCCTGCGCACGTTCCCGCGGGTCGACGAAGACGTTGGTGACGATGGCGAGCGCGACCGGGTTGAGCATCGACCCGCCGATCGCCTGCACCATGCGGGCGCCGATGAGGAACTCCGCGGTCGGCGCGAGCGAACACAGGACCGACGCCACCCCGAAGACCAGCAGGCCGAGCTGGAAGATCCGCTTGCGCCCGAAGCGGTCTCCGAGCGTCCCGCCGAAGATCAGCAGGCTCGCGATCACCAGCGCGTACGAGTCGATCACCCACTGCAGTTGCGACTCGGTCGCGTCGAGGTCGCGGCCGATGGACGGGATCGCGACGTTGAGCGCGGAGACGTCGAGACCGACGATGAACAGGCTGAGGCAGCACGTCGCGAGGATGACGAGGCGGTCGCGGCGGGTCAGGGTGCCGCCGGCCGAACGCGCGCGCAGTGCGGACACGCGGCTCACGACTCCGCCGCCCGGCGGAGCTTGTCGAGGAGGCCGGCGAGCTGCCGCAGCTCGGCTCCGTCGAGGGCGTCGAACATGGACGGGGCCACGGCCGGATTGTCGATGACCTCGGTGACCACCCGACGTCCGGCGTCGGTGATGGTGACGAGCCGGCAGCGGCGATCCGACGGCTCGGGCTCGCGGGTGACCAGCCCGCGCTCGACCAGGTCGTCGACGATCCCGCTCATCGCCGACTTGTCGACCCCCATGCCCTCGGCGAGCTCACGCTGCGTCATCGGCCGCTCGGCGACCCGTCGCAGCGCGCGGAACCGGCTGAAGGGGATGTCGATGACCTCGGTGATCCGCGCCCGCGACTCCCGGGCCCGATCACGCACGAGGCCGTTCATCGCGAACCACACCGTGGTCGCCGTGGGGTCGGTCGCCGTGGGATCGGCGACGCCCCTCCGCGAGTTGGTTGTAGGCATTCAACGATTGTAGATCTACAACAATCCGGGCCCGTGGCCGGCAGCGAGGTCGCGGGCGAGCCGAGTGCGGCCGGGAGTCAGCGGCCGACGCCCTGCCCGTGGCGCCCCTCCCCACCGGCGAAACGGGAGGCGCCGGCGGCGGTGTCCGCGGCCAGCGACACCATGCCGTGGTGGAGCTCGTTGACCATCGCCGAATCGGCGTCCATGCCGTGCTGCTCGCGCACCGACGCCCGGTCCTCGCGCAGGCACGTCTGCGGGAAGGCCGCGATCTGCTCGGCGAGTTCGACGGCGGCGTCGAGCGCCGTGCCCGACGGGACCACACGGTTGGCCAGGCCGATCTGCAGCGCCTCGTCGGCGGTGACCGCACGCCCGGTGAGGATCAGGTCCATCGCACGGCTCTCCCCGATCAGCCGCGGCAGGCGCACCGTGCCGCCGTCGATCAGCGGCACTCCCCAGCGGCGGCAGAACACCCCGAAGACGGCGTCCTCGTCGGCCACCCGGAGGTCGGCCCACAACGCCAGCTCGAGGCCCCCGGCCACCGCGTGGCCGGAGACCGCCGCGATCACCGGCTTGGACAGGTTCATCCGCGTCGGCCCCATCGGGCCGTCGCCGTCGAACTCCACCCGGTTCGGGTCACCGTCGGCGATGGCCTTGAGATCCGCTCCGGCACAGAAGGTCCCGCCTTCGCCGTAGAGGACGGCCACCGACGCGGACTCGTCGGCGTCGAATCTCCGGAACGCGTCGGCGAGGGCCTGTGCGGTACGACGGTCGACGGCGTTGCGCCGCTCGGCCCGGTCGATCCCGATGATCCGTACCGGCCCCCGCGACCGCTCGATCACTGTGCTCACGATCGCCCCTTCTCGACGCCGGCTACGTGTTGAAGTACTTGGCCTCGGGATGGTGCAGCACGAACGCGTCGGTGGACTGCTCGGGATGCAGCTGCAGCTCCTCCGACAGCTCGACGCCGATGCGCTCGGGTTCGAGCAGCGCGACCATCTTGGCGCGGTCCTCCAGGTTCGGGCAGGCGCCGTAGCCGAACGAGAAACGCGCACCGCGGTATTCGAGGTCGAAGAAGCCCTGCGGGTGCTCCGGATCCTCGGCGGCCACACTGCGGTCGTCGAACCGCAACTCGCTGCGCACCCGCTGATGCCAGTACTCGGCGAGCGCCTCGGTCAGCTGCACGCCGATGCCGTGCACCTCGAGGTAGTCGCGGTAGGCGTTCTCGGCGAACAGCTTGTTGGCGAAGTCGGCGATCGGCTGCCCCATCGTCACCAGCTGGAACGGCATGACGTCTACCTTGCCGGCCTCCTTCGCCGCCTCGCGCGACCGGATGAAGTCGGCGATGCACAGGAAGCGCGAGCGCTGCTGGCGCGGGAACGAGAAGCTGTGGCGCACCTCGGCATCCGGATCCGGCTCGGCGAGCACGTGGACCGTGTCGCCCTCGCTCACCGCCGGGAAGTACCCGTACACCACTGCGGCGTGCTGCAGGATGTTCTCGGTCGCGAGCCGGTCGATCCAGTACCGCAGCCGCGGACGGCCCTCGGTCTCGACGAGCTCCTCGTACGACGGGCCCTCGCCGCCGCGGGCGCCGCGCAGGCCCCACTGGCCGAGGAACAGCGCACGCTCGTCGAGGAACTGCAGATAGTCGTGGACCGGGATGCCCTTGACGATCCGGGTCCCCCAGAACGGCGGAGTCGGGATCTCGTTGTCGGCGGCCACATCCGACCGCTCGGGCACCTCGACCGGCGTCTCGGCGGCCTTGCGCTTCTCGGCGATCCGCTTGGAGCGCTCGTGACGCGCCTTGCGCTCGGCGGCCTTGGCGGCGGCCGCCTTGGCCTCCTCGCTGTCCGGATCGGGACCTTCGCCGCGCTTGCGGGCCATGATCTCGTCCATCAGGCGCAGACCCTCGAACGCGTCACGCGCGTAGTGCACGTCGCCCTCGTAGACGTCGGACAGGTCGTTCTCGACGTAGGTGCGAGTCAGCGCGGCGCCGCCGAGCAGCACCGGGTACTCGTCGGCGAGGCCCCGGGAATTGATCTCCTCGAGGTTCTCCTTCATCACCACGGTCGACTTCACGAGCAGACCCGACATGCCGATGACGTCGGCCCGCTTGTCCGCGGCGACCTCGAGGATCGTCGAGATCGGCTGCTTGATGCCGATGTTGACGACCTCGTAGCCGTTGTTCGACAGGATGATGTCGACGAGGTTCTTGCCGATGTCGTGAACGTCGCCCTTGACGGTCGCGAGCACGATGCGACCCTTGCCGTCCTCGCCGGTCGACTCCATGTGCGGTTCGAGGTGGGCCACCGCGGCCTTCATCACCTCGGCGGACTGCAGCACGAAGGGCAGCTGCATCTGGCCCGAGCCGAACAGCTCGCCGACGGTCTTCATGCCCGACAACAGGGTGTCGTTGATGATCGCCAGCGGCGGGACCTGCTTCATCGCCTCGTCGAGGTCGTCGGTCAGGCCGTCGCGCTCGCCGTCGACGATGCGCCGTTCCAGACGCTCGAACAGCGGCAGCTTGGCCAGCTCCTGCGCACGCGACTCACGCGCCGACGCCGCCGACACGCCCTCGAACAGCTGCATGAGCTTCTGCAGCGGGTCGTAGCCCTCGCGGCGACGGTCGTAGACGAGATCGAGCGCGACCTGGCGGTGCTCCTCGGGGATGCGCGCCATCGGCAGGATCTTCGAGGCGTGCACGATCGCGGTGTCGAGACCGGCCTGGACGCACTCGTGCAGGAACACCGAGTTGAGCACCTGCCGCGCGGCCGGGTTCAGGCCGAACGAGATGTTCGAGATGCCCAGCGTGAAGTGGACGTCGGGATGCGCCTCCTTGAGGCGACGGATCGCCTCGATGGTCTCGATGCCGTCGCGCCGGACCTCCTCCTGACCCGTGGAGATCGGGAAGGTCAGGGCGTCGATGATGATGTCCTCTTCGGCGAGGCCCCAGTTGCCGGTGATGTCGGCGATGAGGCGCTCGGCGACCCGGACCTTCCAGTCCGCGGTGCGCGCCTGCCCCTCCTCGTCGATCGTGAGCGCCACGACCGCGGCGCCGTGCTCGACGACGAGCTCCATGATCTTGTGGAACCGCGAGTCCGGGCCGTCGCCGTCCTCGTAGTTCACCGAGTTGACCGCGCAGCGTCCGCCCAGCGTCTCCAGCCCGGCGCGGATGACGTCGGGCTCGGTCGAGTCGAGCATGATCGGCAGCGTCGACGACGTCGCGAAGCGGCTCGCCAGGGCGGTCATGTCGGCGGCGCCGTCGCGACCCACGTAGTCGACGTTGAGGTCGAGCATGTGCGCGCCGTCGCGCGTCTGGTCCTTGGCGATGTCCAGGCACTTCTGGTAGTCGCCGGCGATCATCGCCTCGCGGAAGGCCTTGGACCCGTTCGTGTTGGTCCGCTCGCCGATCACCAGGAAGCTGGCGTCCTGGTCGAACGGGACCGCGGTGTAGAGCGAGGAGGTCTCCGAGACGTGCTCGGGCCGGCGGGTCGCGGGCGTGACCCCGGCGACCGCCTCGGCGACCTGGCGGATGTGCTCGGGGGTGGTGCCGCAGCAGCCGCCGACGAACTGCAGGCCGAACTCGCCGACGAACCCGGCGAGGGCCTCGGCCAGCTCCTCCGGCGTCAGCGGGTACTCGGCGCCGTTCGGGCCGAGCACGGGCAGGCCGGCGTTCGGCATGACCGAGACCGGGAGCCGCGCGTGCTTGGACAGGTAGCGCAGGTGCTCGCTCATCTCGGCGGGACCGGTCGCGCAGTTCAGGCCGATCACGTCGACGCCGAGCGGCTCGATGGCGGCCAGTGCGGCACCGATCTCCGAACCGAGCAGCATCGTGCCGGTGGTCTCCACGGTCACGTGGGTGATGATCGGGATGCGTCGGCCGACCCGGTCCATGGCCCGGCGCGCCGCGACGACCGCCGCCTTCACCTGCAGCAGGTCCTGGCACGTCTCGATGAGCACCGCGTCGGCGCCGCCCTCGAGCATGCCGATGACGCATTCGATGTAGGCGTCGCGGATCACCGCGAAGGTGGTGTGACCGAGGCTGGGCAGCTTGGTGCCCGGGCCGATCGAACCGAGCACGTAGCGGTCGGTCCCGTCGGCCGACGGCCCCATCTCGTCGGCGACGCCGCGGGCGATCGCGGTGCCCTTGTAGGCCAGCTCGCGGATGCGGTCGGCGATGTCGTAGTCGCCGAGGTTGGACAGGTTGCAGCCGAAGGTGTTGGTCTCCACCGCGTCCGCACCTGCCTCGAAGTAGGCGCGATGGATGGCCTCGAGCACGTCCGGGCGGGTGTCGTTGAGGATCTCGTTGCAGCCCTCGAGGCCGAGGAAGTCGTCGAGGGTCAGATCCGCGGCCTGCAGCATCGTGCCCATCGCCCCGTCGCCGATCAGCACTCGCCGCGACATCGACGACATGAAGGTCGTGTCGAAGTCGCTCGGTCGGTGGCCGGGGTTTTCGAAGGACATGGTTGACAGCGTAGTTCGCCCTCTCTGCGTGTTCGGTCGTAGGCTGGTTCGGTGAACGCTGAGCAGATGTCCGACCTCCCCCGGCTGCGCAGACCCATTCTGCTCGCAGCCTTCGAGGGATGGAATGACGCCGGAGACGCCGCCAGCAGCGCGGTCGAGCATCTCGCACTCGAATGGGACGCCCGTCCGCTCGTCGACATCGACTCCGATGAATACTACGACTTCCAGGTCAACCGTCCCACCATCAAGCTCATCGACGGCGTGACCAGGCGAATCGAGTGGCCCACGACCTCCATCTCCTGGTGCAGCCCGCGCGGCGCCGACCGCGACATCGTGCTGGTCCGGGGCATCGAGCCGAACATGCGCTGGCGCGCATTCTGCGCCGAGATCGTCGAACTCGCCCACCGGCTCGAGGTCGAGATGACCGTCATGCTCGGCGCGCTCCTCGCCGACACCCCGCACACGCGCCCGGTGCCGGTCACCGGATCGGCGTACAGCAGCGAGACCGCCGAGCGGTACAACCTGGCCGAGAGCCGCTACGAGGGACCCACCGGCATCACCGGCGTCCTCCAGGACCTCTTCGTCCAGGCCGGCGTGCCGGCGGTGTCCTTCTGGGCCGCGGTCCCGCACTACGTGTCCACGCCGCCCAACCCCAAGGCGACCGTCGCCCTGTTGACGCGCGTCGAGGAGGTCCTCGACATCGAGGTGCCGCTCGGGACGCTGCCCGAACAGGCCGAGGAGTGGGAGCGCGCGGTCACCGAGATGACCGAGGACGACGAGGAGATCGCCGAGTACGTGCGCGGCCTCGAGGAGCGCGGCGACGCCGAACTCGATCCGGACGAGGTCATGGCCAAGATCGACGGCGACGCACTCGCCGCCGAGTTCGAGCGCTATCTCAAGCGCCGCGGACAACAGGGGCCGTTCGGAGGGTGAGCGGCAACCGGTCGACGGCCACCCGCGTCGGCGCCGGGATCGCGGCGGGCATCGCCACTCTGGGCGCCGGAACCGCGGCGTACGCCGCGCGCAATCTCACCTACGACACCCGGGAGGCGGCCCGACTCGCGTCCAGCGGGATGCGCGCGCGGGCGGTCACGACACCCGACGGAGCGGTCATCACCTATGGCGAGGGACCCGCGCGCGGTGCTCCCCTGCTGCTCATCCACGGCCAGCAGGTGTCGTGGGCGGACTACGCATCCGTCCTCGGCACCCTCACCCGTGACTGGCACGTGTTCGCCGTCGACGCGTTCGGGCACGGCGGTTCGGAGAAGGACCCGTCGCGGTACCCCGCCCTGCCGCAGACCGAGGCGCTGGCCTGGTTCGTCGAGAACGTCGTCGGCGCTCCCGTCGTCGTCGCGGGTCACTCCTACGGCGGGCTCCTGGCCGTGCGCCTGGCCGCCGACTTCGCCGACCGCGTGCGCGCCGTGCTGATCGAGGACGCGCCCTTCTTCGGGACCGAACCCGAGCGAGCACGCTCGACCTACGCCTGGCTGGACACGTTCCGCAACATCCACCGTTATCTCAAGGCCGGCGCCTCGGCGGGCGCGGACAGCTGGACCCGGTACTGGTTGCAGCACAGCTACCTGCGGACGATGTTCGGCGACCGGGCGTGGCAGTCGCTGGTCCGCGGACCGGTCGAGCGCCGCCTCGACCGCGATCCCCGCGTCGTCCCGAAGCTGTGGTGGCTGCCGCCCACCCTCAACCGCGCGATCGCGCTCACGGCCTGCCTGCAGGACGGGACGGGCGACTACGACCTGCGCTACGGCGAGATGTTCTACGACGGCAGCTGGCTCGCCGGATTCGACCAGGCCGAGACCCTCCGCCGGGTCCGCGTCCCGGCAACCCTGCTGCACACGACGACCCACGACCAGGACGGCGTCCTGCTGGGTGCGATGACCTCCGACGACGCCAACCGCGCCCACACGCTCATGCCCGACTGCCTGCTGGTCGACAACATCCCGTCGGGACACGACATCCACCGGCAGCAGCCGTCGCTCTACCTCGACGCCCTGAACGCGCTGCGGGACCGGATCCGCGGCTGAGCCGGACGGTCTCCGCCGAGACCAGGCGATCTTCTGACGACACCCGGCCGATCTTCTCTATCGAGACTCAGCCGATCTTCTCTATCGAGACTCAGCCGATCTTCTCTATCGAGACAACGGGCGTGGTGATGCGCCACGTGCGCACATCCGGGTCGTCGGCCGCGCGCACCCAGAACTGGGCGGATTCGCCGAGACGGCAGGACTTGACCCCCAGCAGCGGGATGTCCTCGGAGTCGCGGCGCAGCCGGCTCACGGTCCATTCCTCGCTCTCGGTGCCACCGACACCCGGTGCACGCAACAGCGTCATCTCGTCGAAGTCGAGCAGATACGTGGACGTCCGGGTGACCACGGTGAACACCCCGGAGTCCGTGTCGGGTCGGATCTCTTGCACACGCGCCACGAGAGCACTCTACCCAGTGCGGCCGGCGACCGTCGTGCGGTGTCGCCGGCACGCACGCCCGGTCGACTCCTGCCGCAACCGATCTCGGCCGATCAGCCGGCCTGCGGAGTCCGCGGGATGCCGAGCAGCGCGTCGACCGCGGCGGCCAGCTCGCCCGGCGCGGTGGCCGAGGAGCCGATGCCGATGCGCACGTCCTCGCACCACCCGTCCACGGCGGCCAGCGCCTTGGGGGTGTCGAGGTCGTCGGCGAGGTGCTGGCGCACGCGTGCGATGACCTCGGTCGCGTCCGGGCCGGTTGCCGCGGCGAAGGCGCTGCGCCAGCGGGCGAGGCGCTCGACGGCCGTGTCGAGGACACCCTGCGTCCACATGCGGTCGCCACGGTAGTGGTCGGCCAGCAACGCCAGCCGGATCGCGGCCGGGTCGACGCCGTCGCGGCGCAGGTGCGAGACGAAGACCAGGTTGCCGCGGCTCTTGGACATCTTCTCGCCGTCGAGGCCGACCATGCCGGTGTGCACGTAGTGGCGGGCGAAGCGACGCGAATCGGTCAGCGCCTCACCGTGGGCCGCGGAGAACTCGTGGTGCGGGAAGATCAGGTCGTTGCCGCCGCCCTGGATGTCGAACTCGATGCCGAGGCGGTTCAGCGCGATCGCCGAGCACTCGATGTGCCAGCCGGGCCGGCCCGGACCGAACGGCGAATCCCACGACGGCTCGCCCTCCCGCTTCGCGCGCCACAGCAGCGCGTCGAGCGGATCGCGCTTGCCCGGGCGGTCGGGGTCGCCGCCGCGCTCGGCGAAGAAGCGCGCCATGGTCTCGCGGTCGTAGCCGGACTCGTAGCCGAACTGCTCGGTCGCGTCGGTCCGGAAGTAGACGTCCGGGTACTCCGCGTCGTCGACGACGTAGGCCGCGCCCGAGGCCAGCAGCTTCTCCACGACCTCGATGACCTCGCCGATGGACTCGACGGCGCCGACGTAGTCGCGCGGCGGCAGGACACGCAGCGCGGTCATGTCGTCACGGAAGAGCTGGGTCTCGCGTGCGCCCAGGTCGCGCCAGTCCACTCCGTCGCGGTCGGCGCGCTCGAACAGCGGATCGTCGACGTCGGTGACGTTCTGGACGTAGTGAACGTCGTGGCCCTGGTCGCGCAGCACGCGGTTGATCTGGTCGAAGGTCACATAGGTGGCGGCATGACCCAGGTGGGTCGCGTCGTACGGGGTGATCCCGCAGACGTACATGGTGGCGGTCTCCCCCGGCGCCACGGGGCGGACGGCTCGGTCGGCGGTGTCGTAGAGACGGAGGGCGGGTCCACCGCCGGGTACCACCGGAAGTTCCACATCGGGCCACGACTGCATGGCGTCCACTGTATTGCCCGCCGCGCGGACGGTGTTCACGGGCCGTCCGGTGCACGGGCCGCCGCGGTCGCGGGGCCGTCCGGGACGACGCGATCAGAGCCGGGACACCGCGGCAGGCCTCAGAACGGGGGCCACGGGATGGGACGACGTCCGGGCGGGAACGGCATCGTCGCGTTCTCCGCGATCACCATCGCCCGCAGCGTCAGTGCCTCGATCTCGTCCGCGGTGATCAGCTCCCGCAGTTCCTCGCGCAACTCCGAACCCGCGGTCTGGAGCTGCTCGACCAGCGTCGCCACGTCGGCAACGAGATGGGCCGGCACCTGCTCTCCCGCCCAGCCCCACAGGACCGTTCGCAGTTTTTCCTCGGAGTGCAGGCAGATCCCGTGGTCGATGCCGTAGACCCCGCCGTCGAGCCCCTCGAGCACGTGGCCGCCCTTGCGGTCGGCGTTGTTGAGCACCACGTCGAGCACCGCGAGACGTTGCAGCCGCGGGTCGTCGGCGTGCACGAGGACCACCGGCTCGCCGGTGTGGTCGTAGGCCTCGAGCACCGCGAAGAACCCGGTGGGCACGGAGTCGGCGGGACACAGGTCGACCAGGTCCACCCGCGGCGATCCGCCGTCGGCGCGCGGGTGTTCGGAATTGTCCGGGGTCTCGATCCAGCGCTGCACCATGCCCGGACCCACCGGGCCGTCACGATGCACCGTGGCGGGTATCGCGCCCCAGCCGAGCGCCTCGGAGACGAGGTACGACGCCACCTCTCGCCCGGCCAGCGTGCCGTCGGGGAAATCCCAGAGCGGGACCTCGCCGCGGACCGGCTTGTAGACACACCGCAATTCGGTGTCGTCGAGCGCGGCGTCGCACACGAGCGTGGCGTTGCTCGCCGACGGGATGCGCCCGAGGATGGTCAGTTCGCCCTCGCGCAGCACGTCGAGGACCGCCACCTCCGACGCCGACTCCGAAAGCGATTCCGACGCAACGGCTTCTGACGCAACGGGCTCCGATGCAGCGGGCTCCGACGCGGGTTCGGGCGTCATGGCCGTTCGGGACCGGTCTCGTCCGGGTCGTCGGGATCGTCCGGCTCGTCGTCGTCCTCGACGGAGAAGCTCGGGTCGCCCTGCGCGGCAAGGCTGTTGAAGACCGCCGGGTCGATGAAGTCGAGCGACTTGCTGAGCTCGGCGTCCCGCTTGTAGCCGTTGGTGCGCACGCACAGATGCCCGTTCGGGTCGAGCGGCTCGTTGCACAGCGGACAGGGCTGTCGACCGGCCGAGATGACCTTCGCCGAGCGCGCGGCGAACTCGCGCGCCGCCGCGGTGCTCAGGAAGACCCGCACCGCGTCGGGGCCCTCGTCGGTGTCGTCGAGGACGACGCTCTCGTCGAACTCGCCCTCGGTGATGGCGAGCAGCTCGACGACGACGGCCTCGGACTCGGCGTCCCAACCCAATCCCATGGTGCCCACGCGGAACTCGGCGTCGACCGGCATCACCAGCGGGCTCAGATCGCCGACGCGGTCGGTCGGCGGCGGCACCGGGGTGCCGAACCGGCGGTGGATCTCGTCGAGCAGTGCGCCGATCCGGTCGGCCAGAATCTGGACCTGCTGCTTCTCCAGCATCACGCTGACGACGCGGGACTCGTGCACGGCCTGGAGGTAGAACGTGCGGTCACCGGGTTGCCCGATGGTGCCGGCGATGAACCGGTCCGGACTCCGGAACACGTGGATCGCTCGGGACATCACACCTCCTCGACTGTTGTGTTCATTATCGCGACGTCGCCGGGACCGTCGCAGACGCGTCGGCGTCGGCGCCGGTCTCACCGCCCACGACCGCGTCGTCGGCGGCCGCAGCCTCGCGGGGCGGCCGGGGCACCGGGACCTTCGCGGTGTGGTTCACGGTGTGCACGTACGGCCGCGCCGAGCCGTAGCGGATCACGCTGATCGACGCCGGCTCGACCACGATCCGCTGGAACGAGTCGAGGTGGCTGCCCATCGCGTCGGCGATCACCGACTTGATGACGTCGCCGTGGGAACAGGCCACCCACACCCCCGACCCGTCGGGCCCGCCGTAGATGCGGTCGAGCTCGCGCACGGCGCGCACCGCGCGGGCCTGGACGTCGGCGAGTCCCTCGCCGTCGGGGAAGACCGCGGCCGACGGCTGCTGCTGCACCACCTTCCACAGCGGCTCGCCCAGCAGCTCCTTGATGGGGCGGCCGGTCCAGCCGCCGTAGTCGACCTCGATGAGCTCGTCGACGACGATCTCCGGCGGACGGTCGCCGTTGGTGCCCAGGGCGCTCAGCAGCGGCGCCACGGTCTCCGCGCACCGGTCGAGCGGCGAGCGGGCCACGGCCCGGATCTCGCCGAGGTAGTCGGCGAGTCGGGTCACCAGGTCGTCCGCCTGTGCGCGGCCCCGGTCGTCGAGGTGGACTCCGGGGCTGCGACCGGCGAGCAGGCCTGAGGTGTTCGCCGTCGAACGGCCGTGCCGGAGAAGGATCACGGTCATTCCACAACCATAGGCATGAGACCGGACACGCCGCACACGACGAACCCGCGCGGAGCTGGATCTGCGGGATCAGGTGGCCGGGATGACGCCCGTCGACAACAGGATGATCAGCGTCACGCCGAGGATCACCCGGTAGCCGCCGAACCAGTTCATCGAGTGGGAGCCGACGAACTTCAGCAACCAGGCGATCGCCGCGTAGCCGACGACGAACGCCACGAGCGTCGCCACGAGCAACTGCGGACCGGTGGCCTCCATGCCCGAGCCGCTCGGGCTGAACGCATCGGGCAGGCTGAACAGGCCCGAGGCGGTCACCGCGGGGATGGCCAGCAGGAACGAGAACCGGAACGCGGCCTCGCGCTCGAGGCCCAGGAACAGGCCGGCGCTGGCCGTCGCTCCCGACCGCGAGACACCGGGGATGAGGGCGAGACACTGGGCGGCGCCCATCGTGAGGCCGTCGCGCAGCGTCAGCTTCTCCAGCGGACGCTGCTTCTTGCCGTACCGCTCGGCCAGCCAGAACACGCCCGCGAACACGATCAGCATGACCGCCACCAGCCACAGGTTGCGTCCGCTGGTGCGGATCTCGTCCTTGAACAGGTATCCGATGAGACCGATCGGGATGGTCGCGAAGATCACATACCAGCCGATCCGGTAGTCGAGGTCGCGTTCGTCCGCGTCGAACAGACCCCGGAACCACGCCGCGATGATGCGGACGATGTCACGCGCGAAGAACAACAGCACGGCCGCCTCGGTGCCGAGCTGGGTGACCGCGGTGAACGAGGCCCCGGCGTCCTCGCCGAACATGAGCTCCGAGGCGATGCGCAGGTGCCCGGACGACGAGATCGGCAGGAACTCGGTGAGACCCTGCAGCGCCCCGAGGACGATCGACTGGGTCCAGGTCATGGTGTCGGTCACGGCGCCCGATGCTACTGGTACCCGCGGCGGCGCCCACCCGGTCGACCCGGCCGCCGGGGCCGGTCGGCCGGTCGCGCAAGATGGATTCATGCACTCGCCCAGACGATCGCGCCCCCGTCACCAGCCCCCGAGAGGCCTCGCACGGTTGCGGCGCCCCGTCGCCGCGGCGGCCGCGTTCGCCGCGGGTGTGGCGATCATCACGGCCTGCGGGTCCGACGACAACGGCACCCCGGACGTCCCGACAGTCGCCCCCGCGACCCCCTCCGAGGCACCGGCGGCGTCGAACCCGGCCGGCTCCACGGTCCCGGCCCCGGCCGGCGCCCGCGCTCTCGCCTCGTCCGGGTCGACGGTGGCCGTCCTCTCCCCCGACGGCAACCAGGTGCTGCGCTACGACGCCGCGTCGATCACCGCCCCGCCGACCCCGATCGCGGTGCCCGGCCTGACGGCGCTGGCGGCCGACCGCGACGGCGGCTATCTCGGCGTCGGCCCCGGCAACCTCGTCGTCGTCGACGCGTCGGGCGCGACGCGCACCGCGAACCTCGACGCCGACTCGCCGACGGCCGTCGTGCGCGCGGCGGGCGGGCAGATCGTCGTCGGCACCGAAGACGGCCGCGTCCTCATCTTCGACGAGGACCTCGCCGAGAAGCACGACAAGCGCGACTTCGTCCGTGTCGACGCGCTCACCGCGGCGCCGGCGTCGGCCGAGGGACTCGACGACCAGGTCGTCGTCCTCGACCGCGCCCAGTCGTCGGTGACCCCGATCGACCCCGCCGACGGCGACCTCGGGCCCGCGCTGCGCGCCGGCAACGGCGCCACCAATTCCACCGTCGATCGCCACGGGCGCATCCTCGTCGCCAACACCCGCGACGGCGAGATCCTCGGCTTCTACGGTTCGCCGCTGGTCATGCGGTTCCGCTACCCGGTCGCCGACGGCCCGTACGCCGTAGACTACGACGACACCCGCAACCTGCTCTGGGTGTCGACGACGGGCAACAACGAGGTGGTGGCGTATGACCTGGCCGACGGCGAACCCTCCGAGAAGCAGCGGTTCGCGTCCGTCGTCCAGCCCGACCGCATCACGGTCGACGACAAGGGCACGGTCTACGTCCTCTCCGCGCGCGACGGTCTCCTGCAGGTCGTCCCGCAATCCGACACGCCCCTCGGCGTCGCCCCTGTCGAGCCGGGCCGGTGACGATGACCTCTGAACGACGATCGAAGAACCACCTCCCGCCGCGGCATTCACGCACCTTCGCGCGACTCGGCTCGCGCTATCCGAAGGGTTGGGAGGTCACGTCGGAGGACTTCGAGTGCATCCTGCTGCGCCTTCCTCCCGACGTCACGCGCGTGACCGCGTCGATGCGACTGGCGATCGAGGCGGAGTTCGGCGGCTGGGAACTGTCCCGGGTGCGCCTGTACTCCGACGGGACCCGCAAGGTCCTGCTCAAGCGCCGCCGCCCGCCGCGCGTCGCACGACCCCTCGACACCGACGACGGCCGAGACCCCCGGAGTGCCCAGGCATGCTGAACACCCCCGTCGCCACCAAAGCGCTGATCACGCTGAACCGGTGGCTCTATCCCCTGCTGCTCAAGGTGTTGTTCCTGGTCGACCCGGAACGCATCCACCACATCGTCTTCGCGGCACTCCGTGTCGTCGGCCGGGTCTCGATCCTGGCCCACCCGGTCGCGAAGCTGCTCGCCCACCACGACCCGGTCCTGCGCAGTCGCGTGTTCGGGGTCGACTTCCCGGTGCCCATCGGCCTGGCGGCCGGCTTCGACAAGACCGCCGGCGCGGTCAACACGTGGGGGCAGATCGGTTTCGGGTTCGCCGAGGTCGGCACCATCACCGGGCAGGCACAGCCCGGCAACCCGCAGCCGCGCCTGTTCCGGCTCCCCGCCGACCGCGCGCTGATCAACCGCATGGGCTTCAACAACCCGGGTGCCCCGGTCGCGGCGCGGCACCTCGCCGAGGTGCGCCGCGGCCCCGTGTCGATCCCGATCGGCGCCAACATCGGCAAGACGAAGGTCGTGCCCCTCGAGAACGCCATCGACGACTACCGCCTGTCGGCGCGCCTGCTCGGTCCGCTCGCCGACTTCGTGGTCGTCAACGTCAGCTCGCCCAACACGCCTGGGTTGCGTGACCTCCAGGCCGTCGACTCGCTGCGCCCGATCCTGCAGGCCGTCCAGGACGAGGTCCACGTCCCCGTCCTGGTGAAGATCGCCCCCGACCTCGCCGACGCCGACATCGACGCGGTCGCCGACCTGGCCGTCGAGCTCGGGCTCGCCGGGATCGTCGCGACCAACACCACGATCGGGCGCGAAGGTCTGCGCACCCCGGCCGAGCAGGTGGAGGCGATCGGCGCGGGCGGACTCTCCGGCGCTCCCGTGGCCGACCGGTCCCTCGCGGTCCTCAGGCGGCTCTACGGCCGCGTGGGGGGCCGGATCGCCATCGTCAGCGTCGGCGGCATCGAGACCGTGGACCAGGCGTGGGAGCGGATCTGCGCCGGCGCCGACCTGCTGCAGGTCTACACGGGGTTCATCTACGGCGGCCCACTGTGGCTGTACCAACTCAACGCCGGGCTGGCCGAGCGGGTTCGCGCCGGCGGGTTCTCCTCGATCGCCGACGCCGTGGGCTCGGCGGCGCGCTCGGGGTCCTGACCGTACAACCGGCGATACGCCGACGGCCCGACCGGATGATCCGGTCGGGCCGTCGGCGTTCGAGAGGCCTCGGTCAGACGTTCTCGCCGGGCTGCTCGTAGGTGCCGATGATCGTCGCGCGGGCGATCGCGTGCGAGAACAGGTTGAAGCCGAGGTAGGCCGGGGTGGCGTTCTCGGGCAGGTTCAGCGACTCCACGTCGACGGCGTGGACGACGAAGAAGTAGCGGTGCGGGCCGTGCCCGGGCGGCGGCGCGGCGCCGATGTAGCGGCGCAGCGACGCGTCGTTGGTGAGCGTGATAGCTCCCTCGGGCAGGCCCGAGCCCGTCTCGTCACCCGCGCCCTCGGGCAGGCTCGTGACCGTGGCCGGGATGTCGGCGACCGCCCAGTGCCAGAAACCCGATGCGGTCGGGGCGTCGGGGTCGTAGCAGGTGACCGCGAAAGACTTGGTCTCCGAGGGGAATCCGGACCAGGTCAGCTGCGGCGAGAGATCTTCGCCGCCGGCTCCCATGATCCCGCTGACCTGGCCGTTGGCCAGTGTCGCGCCGTCGGTGAGGTTCTCCGACCTCAGCGTGAAACTCGGCAGGCTCGGAAGCGGGGAATACGGGTCGAAGGACGACGGCATCGGTTCACCTTTCTCACGTTTCACACATCGGACATGCTGCTGCCCACTCTAGGTGAGCGCTCAGCTGTGCAGGAGGAAGTGCTCGAACACCTTCGTGCCGAACAGGACCGCGTCCACCGGGACGCGCTCGTCGACGCCGTGGAACAGGGCGGCGAAGTCCAGGTCCGGCGGCAGCTGCAGCGGCGCGAAACCGAAGCACCGGATGCCGAGCTTGGCGAAGGCCTTGGCGTCGGTGCCCGCCGACAACATGTACGGCACGGTCTTGCCGTTCTCGTCGTGGGCGAGGATCGCGTTGTTCATCGCGTCGACGAGGTGCCCGTCGAAGCGGGTTTCGTACGAGTCGAGGTGGGTGATCCACTCGCGGGTCACATTCGGCCCGATCAGCTCGTCGATCTCGCGTTCGAACGCCTGCTGGCGTCCGGGCAGGACGCGGCAGTCCACGACCGCCTCGGCCTTCTGCGGGATCACGTTGGCCTTGTAGCCGGCCTTGAGCATCGTCGGGTTGGCCGTGTCGCGCAGCGTCGCGCCGATGATGCGGGCGAGGTTGCCGAGCTTGAACAGCGCGGTCTCGAGGTCGGGCGAGGTCGGGTCGAAGTCGAGGCCGGTCTCCGCGCTCACCTCGGCCAGGAACTGACTCACCGAGTCGGTCATCACGAGCGGGAAGGTGTGGCGGCCGATGCGCGCGACCGCCTCGGCGACCTCGGTGACGGCGTTGTCGGAGTGCAGGAACGAGCCGTGGCCGGCCTGGGCGTCGGCGACGAGTCGCATCCACCCGAGGCCCTTCTCGGCCGTCTCGACGAGGTACAGGCGCTTCTGGGTGCCGTCCGGGCGGTCCACGGTCAACGAGAAGCCGCCGACCTCCCCGACGGCCTCGGTGACGCCCTCGAACAGATCCGGCCGGTTCTCCACGAGCCAGTGCGAGCCCCACGCACCGCCGGCCTCCTCGTCGGCGAGGAAGGCGAAGACCAGCTCGCGCGGCGGGACCGTGCCGTCGCGCTTGAACTGCCGGGCCAGCGCGAGGGCCATGCCGGCCATGTCCTTCATGTCGACCGCCCCACGGCCCCAGATGTATCCGTCCTTCACCGCACCGGAGAACGGGTGGACGCTCCAGTCCGACGGTTCGGCGGGGACCACGTCGAGATGCGCGTGGATCAGCAGCGCGCCGCGGTCGGAATCCGGGGGTCCGGGCAGCCGCGCGAAGACGTTCCCGCGGCCTTCACGGCCCGATTCGACGTACTGTGTGGTGTATCCCACATCCTCGAGTTGCTGCGCCACCCATTTGGCGCACTCTGCCTCGCCTTTCGTGGTTTCGGGCTCGCCCGTGTTGGTGGTGTCGAACCTGATCAACTGGCTGACGAGCTCGACGACTTCCTCGGTCGCACGCTGTGAAGACACCCCTCACTCCTACGGGATTTGGGGAACACGGGCAACCTCGGTTACTGTTATCCCGCTGCCGCGAGAGGGCAGGGAGAAATCCCGCCGGATCGAGGGAGCAGAGCACAAGTCCGAGTGGCGGAATGGCAGACGCGCTAGCTTGAGGTGCTAGTGTCCTATTAACGGACGTGGGGGTTCAAGTCCCCCCTCGGACACCACAGAGAAGAACCCCGGCCCCAGGGCCGGGGTTCTCTCGTTTCCGGGAGTTCTCGGGTGTCCGGGATCAGCCCTTCAGGCCTCAGTTCGCCTCCATCGCCATCGCACGGACGTACGGCAGGTCGACGGAGTTGTCCACGAACGCCCGCAGGATGGCCCGTCGCAGACGCCGCTGAACGGCCCACTGGCCGTTGGGCTTGGTCTTGACCGTCACGCGCAGCACGATCTGGTCGGACGCCACCTCCTGCACGCCCAGCATCTCGACCGGGCCCAGCACATCGGTGTCGTCGTCGGCGAGGGCCTGCCGGGCCGCCTCGTCGGCGACGC
This sequence comes from Gordonia paraffinivorans, assembly GCF_900683595.1. Lineage (NCBI taxonomy): Bacteria > Bacillati > Actinomycetota > Actinomycetes > Mycobacteriales > Gordoniaceae > Gordonia > Gordonia paraffinivorans. The sequence goes on from NZ_CAACYD010000005.1 coordinate 392,508, forward strand.
GCTGCGCCTCGTCGATGTCGGCGCCCGGCGCCACGGGCACGTCGACGCGGGCGACCGCGTACTCCTGGCTCATGTTGCCGACGCGGGCGATCTCGCCGTTGCGGACGTACCAGAGCGTGCCGTCGACGTCGCGCAGCGTGGTGACGCGCAGTCCCACCGTCTCGACCTCGCCGACGGCCTCCCCCAGGTCCACGATGTCGCCGACGCCGTACTGGTCCTCGAGGAGCATGAAGACCCCGGTCACGAAGTCGCGCACGAGGTTCTGCGCGCCGAAGCCGATCGCGAGGCCCACGATGCCGGCGGAGGCGATGAACGGGGCGATGTTGACGCCGAGGACGCTCAGCACCGACAGCACGACCCAAACGAGCAACACGATCGACACCGTGGACTTGAGCACCGAACCGATCGTGGCGGCCCGCTGGGCGCGCCTGGCGGCGATCTGGGCACTACGTTCCGTCGGGGCGTTTCTGGGCCGCAGAGAGCGGATCAGGGCCGCGCTGCGCGGCTTCTCGCCGTCCTTGGCTCGCGGACGGGTGGCGCGGTCGACGGCGCGGTGGATCGCGTACCGCGCGACGAGCGCCGCGAGGACGTAGGCGACGATGCGGATCGGGTTCTCGACGAGCCATTCGCGGTTCGTCTCGGTCCACTCGAACGCGCGGGTGGTCACGTCCGGCATCGACAGGTCATGTGGTGACAGGTCAGGGGTCGGAGGGGTCATCTACCCGACCGTACGGACGCATCCGCTCCTGTCGAGGCGCCCGCCGCCGCGCGGGCGCCGTCAGCCGACGCGGAAGGTGACGACGCTCTGGTCGAGGATCATCCGGTCCTCTTGTGTGGAAACCGCCACACCGGGCGCCATCTTCAGCGGGACCCCGGTGCCCTCCGAGGCGTCGAAGGCGGCGGTGTCGGCGACGCGGCCGGTGATCTCGAACACGTCGGTGACGCTGGGCACGCCCTGCGAGGTGAGGAACGACGGGCCGTTCATGACGTGGACGTGCAGATGCGGGGCGACGGAGTTGCCGGTGTTGCCGACCTTGCCGATGACCTCGCCGCGCCTGACCTTGTCGCCCGGCTTGAAGCGCACCGATCCGGGCTGCATGTGGGCGTAGTTGACGTAGAAGCCGTCCCCGATGTCGAGGACGAGGTTGTTGCCGTCGGCGTCGGCGATCGGCAGGTTCGCCGGGTACTCCCCGGGCACCTGCTCGGGCAGGTCGTTGCGGCTCGCGACGACGGTCCCGTCCGCGACGGCGAGGACGTCGTCTCCGTAGATGCGGTAGCTCGCCGGGTCCTTCGGGTCGCCGACGAAGATCTTCCCGTCGGGACCGGCCTGCTCCCAGTCGACCGCATAGCGCTGTGCGATGACGGGCGAGCCGTCGAGCGGCAGCACGGCACGGGTGTGGCGGACCGCGTCGCAGCAGGCGTCGGCGGCGATGTAGTGCTCGCCGTTCAGCGGCGGGCCCAGCACCGGCACCTCGTCGTCGTCGACCTCGACCGCGGCGATCCGCTCGGTGGTCCGCCGCCGCTCCGGCGGCGCCTCGTCGGCGCGGACGTCGATCTCGTGGCTCAGACTCTTCGGGGCCTTCCCGTCGAAGGTGACGTGCAGGAACAAGACACCGTTCTGGCCGGGAGCGAGGACCGCGGAGAACCCTTCGGGCGCCCCGGGACTCGGCGCCGACGGCGCGCCGGTGGGCTTGAGCCGGGCGTCCACACCGGCCTCGTCGAGCTCCAGCATGGTCACCGACGCGCCGGCACCCTCGTCGTCGGCGTCGTGGTCGTGCCCGTCGTCCGGGTCGTGATCGCTGCCGAAGACCGTCACGCCCGCGATGGTCACCGGGGTCGGCATGAAGTTGGTGAGCGAGATCTCGTAGACCAGGTGGTCCTTGCCGTCCGACCCGGGGAACGGCGTCGGTGCGAACATGACCTCGCCGACGACCGGCGTGACCACCGGGGTGGGGATCGAGGGCACCGCACCGGTCGAGGTGTCCTCGCCACTGCCGCACGCCGCGAGCAACAGTGCCGCGCACGCGCCGACCGCGACCGCCGCGCGCCTGGGCGCGAGCGCCGACGAGAAGCGACGTGCCGGCCCCCCGCCCAACGGGCCATGGCCCGACGATCGACGATCCGACGAAAGACGCCTCGGTGAAAGACGTTGTGCGATCACGGTTCCTCCGCGCAGTGGTGGCAGCCGTCGAGCGACGGCATATGTCTTGGGGAATCGTAGGGCCGAACCCGTCCGGATGCGGCGCGTAGCGGGCCAAACGGCACAATCGGGTGCATGACCCAGCGACTGTTCTTCGACTGCGACACCGGCATCGACGACTCGGTCGCGCTGCTGTATCTGTTGGCGCGCCCCGACGTCGAGATCGTCGGGATCGCGTCGACCGCGGGCAACGTGCCCGTGGACGTCGTGACGGCCAACAACCTGGCGTGGCTCGAACTGTGCGGCCGGCCCGACATCGCGGTCCACGTCGGCTCGCCCGCTCCCCTGGTCGCCGATCTGATGACCACCGAGGACACCCACGGCCCGCTCGGCGTCGGCCACGCCGAGCTGCCGACCCCGACCATCACCCCCAGCCCCGTCGACGCCGCCGACGCGTGGATCGAGGCCGCCCACGCACACGACGGCGAACTCGTCGGCCTGGCGACGGGCCCGCTCACCAACCTCGCGATCGCGATCCGCCGGGATCCGACGCTGCCGTCGCGGCTTCGGCGGCTGGTGATCATGGGCGGCGCGTTCCACGCCCACGGCAACACCACGGCGGTGTCGGAGTGGAACGTCGCGGTCGACCCGGAGGCCGCCGCGGAGGTGTTCGCGGCCTTCGGGACCGCCGGCGCCCCGGCGCCGATCGTGTGCTCCCTCGACCTGACCGAGCAGGTCGTCATGACGCCCGACCACCTCGTCCGCCTCGCCGCGGCGGCGGGGAGCACGCCGCTGGAATGCCCGGACGCCGACGACGAACGCGGGACGAGGTCGGTGGCCGACAACGAGATCGTCCGGCACCTGACCGACGCCCTGCGGTTCTACTTCGAGTTCCACCACGACCACGAGCACGGTTACTTCGCCCACCTGCACGATCCGTTCGCGGCGATGGTCGCCCTCGATCCCGGTCTGGTGGAGACGATCCCGGCGCATGTGGGGGTGGAACTGACCGGCACGCTCACGCGCGGCATGACGGTCGCCGACGAGCGGTGGATGCCCGCGGGACCCAACGCGCGCATCGCCACGGGCGCCGACGTCGACGCCGTCTTCGACGAGCTGACCGAGCGGATCGGGACATTCGCGCGATCACTCGCGCATCGCTGAACCGCACACGACAGACGTTGCGGGACTAGGGTCGACGCGTGACCCGACTCGGCTACCAGATCGCCAACTTCACCTACCCCGACGTTCCCGACGAGCAGTTGTTCGCGACGATCGTCGCGCAGGCGAAGGAGGCCGAGGCCTCCGGTTTCGACACCGTCTTCGTGATGGACCACTTCTATCAGCTGCCGATGCTCGGGGAACCCGACGATCCGATGATCGAGTGCTACACGCTGCTGTCGGCGCTGGCCCAGCACACTTCCACGGTGCGGCTGTCGTCCCTGGTCACCGGTAACACGTACCGGAACCCGGCGTTGCTCGCGAAGACCGTCACCGCCCTCGACATCGTGTCCGGCGGTCGCGCGCAGCTCGGGATCGGCGCAGGATGGTATGAGCTCGAACACGATTCGCTCGGGTTCGAGTTCGGCACCTTCACCGACCGGTTCGAGAAACTCGAAGAGGCGCTGCAGATCATCCGCGGCATGCTGGCCGGCGATCGGCCGACCCTCGACGGAAAGCGGTACCGGGTGCGCGAGGCCCTCAACGTGCCCGCGCCGCTGTCGACGATCCCGGTGATGATCGGCGGCGGCGGCGAACGCAAGACGCTGCGGATGGTCGCGCAGTACGCCGACGAGTCGAATCTGCTGTGCCCGCCGGCCGACATCCCCCGCAAGCTCGCCGCCCTCGACGAGCACTGCGAGCGGCTCGGACGGGATCGCTCGGAGATCACCGTGACCGTGCAGACCTACGTGTGCATGGCGCCCACCCACGACGAAGCGGTCGCCGAGTTCGAGGAGTACGTGCGGCGCACGCCGGCGGCCGAGGTGCGTCGCGGGCAGATGATCATCGGCGACCCCGACGAGGTCGCCGCGCGCTACGCCGAGATCCTGGCCGCGGGAGTCGACGGCTTCACCGTCAACGCGGCCGCCAACGGCCATGTGCCGGGCCGGGTCTCACTTCTCGGCGAGACGCTGGCACCGCTGCTGGCCTGACGCAGGGCGAGCCGCCCCGCCGGAGCCCGGAACCGGATGCTCTCAGCGCCGGTCGAAGGCGTCGACGATCCGCTGGGCGGCCAGCGCCGGCGTCAGCGTGCCCTCGCGCACCCGCTGCTCGACGTCGTCGCGGATCTCGGCCACCGTCGGCGACTCGTGCAGGCGCGAAAGCACGATGTCGTGCACCATCGACCACGTCCAGTCGATCTGCTGCCGGTTGCGCCGGGCGTCGAACTCGCCGGCCTCCCGCAGCGTCTTGTTGTGCTGGAGGACGGCCTTCCAGAACTCGTCGACGCCGGTGTTCTCCATCGCCGACATCGTCAGCACCGGCGGCGTCCACAGCGCGTCGTGCGGGTACATCAGGTGCAGCGCGTTGCGCAGCTCCCGGGCGGCGGCCTTCGCCTCGTTGACGTGCTTGCCGTCGGCCTTGTTGACCACGATGACGTCGGCGAGCTCGAGGACGCCCTTCTTGATGCCCTGCAGCGAGTCACCGGTGCGGGCCAGCGTCAGGAAGGTGAACGTGTCGACCATGTTGGCGACAGTCACCTCGGACTGGCCGACGCCGACCGTCTCCACCAGCACGACGTCGAAGCCGGCCGCCTCGACGAGCACGATCGACTCGCGGGTCGCCTTCGCGACACCGCCGAGCGTGCCCGAGGTCGGGGACGGGCGGACGTAGGCACGGGGGTGCGACGACAGTCGCCCCATCCGGGTCTTGTCGCCGAGGATCGACCCCTTCGTCCGCGTAGAACTCGGGTCGACGGCCAGCACCGCGACCTTGTGGCCGAGTTCGATGAGGTGCATGCCGAGCGCCTCGATCGTCGTCGACTTGCCGACACCGGGCACGCCGGTGATCCCGACGCGGAACGAGTTGCCCGCGTGCGGGGTCAGCTTCAGGAGCAGCTCCTGCGCGGCGGCCCGGTGGTCGGCACGTTTCGACTCCACCAGCGTGATCGCCCGCGCCAGGTCGGCGCGGCGATCGGCCAGCACGGCCTCGGCCATGGCATCGACGTCGACCTGACGCCGAGGTCGGTCGGCCATCAGTTCGCGGACGTACCGGCGTCGGACAGGTCGAGATCCAGCCCGAGCTGGTCGGACAGCTTGCCGATGAGCTCCACGGCCGAGTCGGCGATGACCGACCCGGGCGGGAAGATCGCCGACGCGCCGGCGGCATACAGCTCGTCGAAGTCGCCCGGCGGGATGACGCCGCCGACGACGATCATGATGTCGTCGCGGCCGACCTCCTCGAGCGCCTTCTTCAGGGCGGGGACCAGGGTCAGGTGACCGGCTGCCAGCGACGACACGCCCACCACGTGCACGTCGTTGTCGGCGGCCTGCTGGGCCACCTCCTCCGGCGTGGCGAACAGCGGGCCCACGTCGACGTCGAAGCCGAGGTCGGCGAAGGCGGTCGCGATCACCTTCTGGCCGCGGTCGTGGCCGTCCTGGCCCATCTTCGCGACCAGCACGCGCGGCTGGCGGCCCTCGGCGTCGGCGAACTTGCGCACCGCCTCCATGGCCGCGTCGATGTTGCTCACCTCACCCGCCTCGTTCCGGTAGACGCCGCTGATGGTCTTGATCTCCGCCTGATGGCGGCCGTAGACCTTCTCGAGCGCCTCGGAGATCTCGCCGACCGTCGCCTGGTGGCGAGCGGCCTCGATGGCCAGGGCCATCAGGTTGTTCTCCATGCCGCCCTCGCTCGACGCCGCGGCGCGGGTCAGGTCGGCGAGCGCACGCTCCACTGCGGCCGAGTCACGCTGAGCGCGAAGGGTCTTCAGCTTCTCCAGCTGCTCGGCGCGCACCTTCGAGTTGTCGACCTTGAGGACCTCGATCTCCTCGTCGTCGGCGACCTGGTACTTGTTCACGCCGATCAGCGGCTGCTGGCCGGAGTCGATGCGGGCCTGGGTGCGGGCCGCGGCCTCCTCGATGCGCAGCTTCGGCAGGCCCTCGTTGATGGCCTGCGTCATGCCGCCGGCCTCTTCGACCTCGCGGATGTGCTTGCGCGCCTTCTGCGCGAGCTGATGGGTGAGCCACTCGACGTAGTTCGAGCCCGCCCACGGGTCGATCGGCCGCGTGGTGCCCGACTCCTGCTGCAGCAGCAGCTGGGTGTTGCGCGCGATGCGGGCCGAGAAGTCGGTCGGCAGCGCGATCGCCTCGTCGAGGGCGTTGGTGTGCAGCGACTGCGTGTGGCCCTGGGTCGCGGCCATCGCCTCGACGCAGGTGCGGGCGACGTTGTTGAACACGTCCTGCGCGGTCAGCGACCAGCCCGAGGTCTGCGAGTGGGTGCGCAGCGACAGCGACTTCGGGTTCTTCGGCCCGAACTCGGCGACGAGCTCGCTCCACAGCAGGCGCGCGGCGCGGAGCTTGGCGACCTCCATGAAGAAGTTCATGCCGATGCCCCAGAAGAACGACAGGCGCGGCGCGAACTTGTCGATGTCCAGACCGGCGTCGAGGCCGGCGCGGATGTACTCGACGCCGTCGGCGAGGGTGTACGCCAGCTCCAGGTCGGCGGTCGCGCCCGCCTCCTGGATGTGATAGCCGGAGATCGAGATCGAGTTGAACTTCGGCATCTTCTGGCTGGTGTACTCGAAGATGTTCGAGATGATCCGCATCGACGGCTTCGGCGGATAGATGTAGGTGTTGCGGACCATGAACTCTTTGAGGATGTCGTTCTGGATGGTCCCCGCCAGCTTCTCCGGCGGGACACCCTGCTCCTCGGCCGCGACGACGTAGAGCGCCAGGATCGGCAGCACCGCGCCGTTCATCGTCATCGACACCGAGACGTTGCCCAGGTCGATGCCGTTGAAGAGCTGGCGCATGTCGAGGATCGAGTCGATCGCCACACCGGCCATGCCGACGTCACCGGCCACGCGCGGGTGGTCGGAGTCGTAGCCGCGGTGGGTCGCGAGGTCGAAGGCGACCGACAGGCCCTTCTGGCCGGCGGCCAGGTTGCGACGGTAGAAGGCGTTCGACTCGGCCGCGGTGGAGAAGCCCGCGTACTGGCGGATCGTCCACGGCTGGTTGACGTACATCGTCGGGTACGGGCCGCGGATGAACGGCGCCTGGCCCGGCACCGAGTCGAGCGGGTACGGGTGCTCCGGGTCGTCGAGCACCGAGTTGCGGTCGGCCCGGGTGTAGACCGGCACGACGTCGATCTGCTCGGGGGTGTTCCAGGTGACCTGGTCGACCGTGTAGCCGTGTGCGGCGGCCAGTTCCTCGGCGACCTTCACGCCCGGGCCGGTGGGCTCGGGGGCCACCTCGGGGGTGAGAACGACCCCGGCGAAGCTCGGGATCGCCTGTGTGGGTTCGGTCTGCGTCATGCCGTCGCTCCCGTCGAGGTCAGCTGGTCGAGGAGTCCACCGAGGGTGCTCACGGCATCGATGCCGATGCGCAGCGAACCGTCGGGACGATCATCTGATTCGGGCCATTCCTTCTCCGGGCCGGCCAGCAGGACCGTCGACAACCCGGCGGCGCGAGCGGCGGCGAGAGCGGCCGGGCCGTCCTCGGCATAGCGCGCCTTGGTGCCGCAGATGACGGCGATCGGGGTCTTCGCCCCGGCCACGGCCTCGGCGATCCGGTCCGCGGTGAGCGGACCCGGATTGACGGCGGTGATGCCGCCGGCGCCCAGGAAGTTGGTCACGAAGGTGGTGCGCCCGTTGTGCTCGGCGATGCTTCCCAGCGGGATCAGCAGCACCGACGGGCGGGCGCCGGTCTCGGCGAGCACGACGTCGGAACGGTCGCGCAGCGCCTCGAAGGCGCGGCCGACGCGGGCCAGCTTCGGCGTCCCGGTCTCGATGTCGGTGACCCCCGCCGCGGTGGCACCCGGGCCCTCGGCCAGCGCGCGCTCGTCGATGTTCGGGAACTCGTTGACACCGGTGACCGCGAAGCGACGGTGCGCGACCTCCTCGTCGCGGTGGGCCAGCGCAGCGTCGACCTTCTCGGCGATCCAACCGCTCGCGAGTGCGGCACGGTAGCCGCCGGCGGCCTCGACCTCGGTGAACACCGACCACGCGTGGTCGGCGAGGTCGTCGGTGAGCGACTCGACGAACCACGAGCCGCCGGCCGGGTCGAGGACGCGGCCGATGTTGGACTCCTCGAGGAGCAGCAGCTGGGTGTTGCGCGCGATGCGCCGCGAGAACGACGGGCTCGAGGTGCGCTTGTCGGCGGGGATCGCGACGTCGTACGGCAGGACCGTGAGCTGGTCCGCACCGCCGACACCGGCGCCGAAGGCGGCGATCGTGCTGCGCAGCATGTTCACCCACGGGTCGCGCTGGGTGTACATCGACAGGTCGGTGACGGCGTGGGTGATCGCGGCACCGGCGTCCGGCGCGCCGAGGACCTGCGCGATGCGGGCCCAGATCTTGCGCAGCGCGCGGAACTTGGCGATGGTCGCGAACTGGTCGTCGTCGGCGGAGACGCCGAAGACGATCTGGCCGAGCGCGGCCTCGACGGTCAGGCCGGCGGCGCCGAGATCGCGCAGGTGCGCGACGGCGGCCGCGGCGACCAGACCGAGTTCGAGCGCGTTGTCGGCGCCCGCGGTCGCGAAATCGCTGCCGTCGACGCGGAACGCGCGCACGCCGGCGGGCAGGCCCGACGCGGCGAGGGCGGTCGCCTCGTCGGCGTCGACCGTGGGACGGCCGGAGAACGCGGCGGTCAGCGGCGAGAGACCGAACGAGAGGGTGGTGGCCGCGGTCGGCTCGGCCGCGACGGGAGCGGCCTGGGCCTTCTCCTTCAGGGCGAGCAGCTCACGGGCGGCGGCGATGCCCTCCGCGCCGGCGTCGAGCGTGACGGGCACGAGGTCGAGGTAGACGCCGCGCAGCATTGTGGCCAGATCGGCGACGCCGAGCGCTCCGCCCGGTTTGCCGACCGACAGCCAGAGTCCGCTGGCGCCGTTGGCCATCGCCTCGAGGACGAGTTCGTTGACGTCGGCCGCGCCGGTCGCGTCGTCGCCGAACCGCTCGGTGACGCGCCATCCGGCGGTGACGTCACGCTTGGGGTCGGCGCCGCGGACGAACGGGAACCGGCCGGGCAGGCCGGGCTCGTCGGTCTCGTCGCGACGCGTGTACAGCGGCCGGATGGTGAGCCCGTCCTCGGTCGTGGTCGAGAGCAGGGCCTCCGGGGTGCCGGGGAGCTCGTCGACCTCGACGCGTCGCGCCTTGGCCAGGACGGCCGCGGCGGCCTTCGACCATGCCTGGTAGGCCTGGTCGATGTCGGTCCTGTCGAGATCCGACCCGGAACGGGACTGGTCAGTTTGCTGTGGCATGTGGGGAAGCACACCTCCGTGAGTGCTCTGTGCGAGCGCGTACACGACCTTAGCCGATCGCTCGCTCGGCCCGACAACGCAGTCTGCGTGACCTACGCCACCCCTCCGGAGCCGGTGTGAGCGGCGCGGCCCCCTCGCTCACCGAATCCGTTCCCGCTCACACCGTTCGCGTGAGCGGGAACGGATCGTGTGAGCGTCGATCGAGGCCGCCCGGCCGGCCGCGGGTCGCAGAGTAGATTGACTGGGTGCCCGAGCCAGCCCCCGTCGAGGAGAGGACGACCGAACCGGGGTCGCCCGCCCCGGCGTCCGGTCGTCGCGTCCGCTTCGACAAGCGGGTGGTGCGCCGCGCCCTGATCGCCATGGCGGTCGTCGTGGCGGTGCTCGTCGGCTCGTATCTGATGCCGCTCCCCTCGATCGCCAGCGTCCGGGCGTGGGGCGACGACCTGGGACCGGCATTCGTGTGGGCGTTCTTCGCCGCCTACGCCGTGGTCACGATCTTCCCGATCCCCCGGTCGACCTTCACGGTGATGTCGGGGATCTTCTTCGGTCCGCTGGTCGGTTTCGTCGGGGCGATGATCGCGTCGACGATCGCGGCGGTCGCGGCGTTCGGCCTGGTCCGCGCGCTCGGACGCGATCGTGTCCAGCCGTTCCTGAAGAAGCCGGTGGTGCGCACCGTCGACTATCGGCTGCAGCGGCGCGGCTGGCTCGCGGTCGGGTCGTTGCGGCTCATCGCCGCGTGCCCGTTCTCGGTGGCGAACTACTGCTCTGCACTGTCCTCGGTGCGCGCACTCCCCTACACGGTGGCGAGCGTCCTGGGCATGGCGCCGGGCACCGCCGCGGTGGTCATGCTGGGCGACTCGCTCACCGGCGACACCCATCCGCTCCAGCTGGTGGTGAGCGGCGCCCTCTTCGCGATCGGCATCGGCGGACTCGTCCTCGACGCGCGGCTCCCGGTCTCCACGCCCGCCACGGCATCCGCGGACGACGCTGCGAACGACAAGTCCTGAGGCCTGTTTCGCCCGGATCAAGGCCGAACTCTTGATCAATCCAGTCCTGGAGCTTGATCTTGCCAATTCAAGTATCTAGCCTTGAGTGATGTTCGTCATGACGGTGGACCAGCGCGGCAGCCGCAAGGACGTCGACCGGGTCGAGGACCTGCTGTCCACACTGGCCGGCATCGACACGGTACGACCCTTCGAGCGGACCGCGGGTGACGAGATCCAGGCCGTCCTCGACGACCCGGCAGTGTGTGCGCAACTCGCCGTCGGCCTGGCCGCCGACGGGCACTGGAGCGTCGGGATCGGCACCGGCGACGTGGAAGTGCCACTCCCCGAGTCCACGCGGGCCGGTCGCGGTGCCGCGTTCATCCATGCCCGCGATGCCGTCGAGGCGGCCAAACGCGGGCGGATCCCGTTGTGCGTCCGCGGCCCCGACCCCCGGTGGTGTCGACATGCGCAGACCGCCGGACGGCTGATCGCCGACGTGATCGCCGGCCGCAGCGACGCCGGGGCCGAGGCGGTCGCGCTCATGCGGCGCGGCTTCACCCAGGTCGAGGCGGCCGCCGAACTCGGGATCTCGCCGCAGGCGATGAGCCAACGCCTCCGCACGGCGGGCTGGGACCTCGAGGCCGACTCCCTCGACCTGCTCGCGGACACACTCGCCGAGGCCGACCGGGCCGCGACCGGAGGAGCCACACGATGACCGCTGCCGCGCTGACGCTCTTCGTGCTGACGGCACTCGCTCCGGCGGTCTGGCTCGCCGCCGATCGCGCGACCCGCGACCGCCATCTGTTCGGGCTGCTCCCCTCGACGGTTGCGTCGCTGCTGCGGGCCGTCGGACTCGTGGTGCTTGCCGGCCTCGCCTCGGCAACGGCGATCGTCGCGACGGCGGCCGGCCCCGCCACGGGATTCTGGGCACATGCGGCACCGGTGATCGCGGCGGCGGCCGCGGTGACCGGCGGCGGACCGATCGTGCGGGCGGTGCTCGCGCTGGGCGGCGTACGCCCGGCACCGGCGGCCGACGACAGCGCCGACGAGGACCCCGAGTCGACCACCGAGGTCGGCCCCCTGCGCGGTGGTCGCGTCATCGGGTATCTGGAACGCCTCGCGGTGGTCTCGACCCTGATGGCGGGTTGGCCCGAGGGCCTCGCGATCATCCTCGCGGTAAAGGGCCTCGCCCGCTATCCGGAGCTACGCGCGCCGCAGGCGTCGGAGCAGTTCATCATGGGCACCTTCGTCTCGGTGCTCTGGGCGATCGGCATGGCCGGCATCGAGCACCTCCTCACGAACTAGCGGTCCCCGCCGGGGTACGGGTCCTGCGTGGGCGAACCGGGATCATACGACTGCGGGGTGTCGGCGCCCTGGCCGTACGGCTGTTGTGCGTAGGACCCCGCAGGGGTGGACGGACCGGGCTCGGCCGAATGGCGACCGGCGTCGAGCGTGGCCTGGTCCGGAGCGGGCGACGTGGCGAGCTCGGGGGCGACCGGCGTGCGCGCGACCGCCTCCGCCTCGGCGACGGCCTGCGCGACCTCCGGGTCCGGTGCGAGCGAGAACCAGTCCTCGGTCTCGGTCTCGTCGACGGCCGACGGCTCGGACTCCGACGGCTGGTAGCGGAACACCCCGTCGTCGCCCTGGACGCCGAAGGACTTCGCGAAGGACTGCAGTGCCGAACCGAAGTCGCTCGGCACCACCCACACCTTGCTGCCCTCCCCCTTGGCCATCTCGGGCAGCTGCTGCAGGTACTGGTAGGCGAGCAGTTCCGGGGTCGGCTTGGCGGACTTGATCGCCGCGAAGGTCTTCTCGATGGCCTTGGCCTCGCCCTGTGCCTGCAGGTAGGCGGCCGCGCGGTCGCCCTGGGCCCGCAGGATGCGCGACTGGCGTTCGGCCTCGGCGGCGAGGATCGCCGCCTGCTTGGCGCCCTCGGCGGCCAGGATCTGCGACTGCTTGTTGCCCTCGGCGGTCTTGATGGCCGACTCGCGCTGGCCCTCCGCGGCGAGGATGGTCGCCCGCTTCTCGCGGTCGGCCTTCATCTGCTTCTCCATCGACTCCTGGATCGACGGCGGCGGCATGATCGACTTCAGCTCCACCCGTGCCACGCGCAGACCCCAGCGTCCGGTCGCCTCGTCGAGCACGCCGCGCAGCTGCGCGTTGATCGAGTCGCGGGAGGTGAGGGTCTGCTCGAGGGTCATGCCGCCGACGACGTTGCGGAGCGTGGTGACCGTGAGCTGCTCGACGCCCTCGACGTAGTCGTCGATCTCGTAGACCGCGGCCCGCGGGTTGGTCACCTAGAAGTAGACGACGGTGTCGATGGACAGCGTCAGGTTGTCCTCGGTGATGACCGGCTGCGGCGGGAAGGACACCACGCGCTCACGGATGTCGACCCGGGCGCGGATGCGGTCGATGAACGGCAGCAGCAGCGTCAGCTGGCCGGAGACCGTCCGGGTGTAGCGGCCGAGGCGTTCGATGACCGCCGCCTCCGCCTGCGGGATCAGCGCGATGGATTTCGCGAGCACCATCGCCACGAAGAGGATCAGGAGTATCACGACCACCAGGCCGAAGGTCTCCAAGCTGTTCATCGATCACCTTTCTCGCGTGCGGGTCGAGCAGGTCGGGTGGTCGCCGCGCTCAGGGCGCGCCGCGGGTCGCCGGGTCGTCGGGCCGGCGGTTGGGGGTCCGGTGTCCGGGGTTCGACATCGGGCGATTCGACACCGGGCGATACGACACCGGGCGATTCGACAGCTGCAGGATCATCACGGCCGCCACACGACCGCGGTGGCGCCGTCGATCTCCACGACGGTCACCTCGGTTCCGGGTTCGATCACCTGCGCCGGGTCCATCGCACGGGCCGACCAGATGTCGCCGCCGATCTTCACCCGGCCGTCGGAGCCGTCGACCTTCTCGGTGACGACGGCGTGCTGCCCTTCGAGCGCCTCGGTGTTCATCGGCACCGGCGGGCGGTTGAGCATGTGCCGCTTGGCCACCGGACGGACCGCCACCAGCAGCAGCAACGACACCGCGGCGAACACGAGGCCGTCCACCCAGATCGGCGGCTCGAACACGAAATCGGCCCCCGCCGCGGCGAGGGCTCCGCCGGCCAGCATGAGCAGCACCAGTTCGCCACCGAACAACTCCGCGACCATCAGGACGATCGCGGCGGCCAGCCACAGCAGGGCACTCATGTCCCCAGTCTGCCAGAGACGGCCGAGGCTCCCGGGCCGGTCAGCTCCGCTCGTCGGCGGCGGTCACGAAGTCGATGAGTTCCTCGACCGAGCGCAGAAGCGGGACCTCGAGATCGCGGAAGCTGCTGACACCGCCGAGGACCCGGCGCCAACCGTCGCGCGGATCGCCCCAGCCCAGTGCCTCGCACACGCCCGTCTTCCAATCCGTGCCGCGCGGGATCCGCGGCCACGCGTCGATCTTCACCGACGCGGGCTTCACCGCCTCCCACACGTCGATGTAGGGGTGGCCGCAGACGAGGACGTGCTCCCCGACCTCGGCGGTCAGGTTGGCCTCCTTGGACCCGGCCACCAGATGGTCGACGAGGACCCCGGCCCGGCGATGCGGCGCCGGCTGGAACTCGGCGAGGGCGTCGGCGAGGTTGTCGAGGCCGTCGAGGCTCTCGACCACGACGCCTTCGGCGCGCAGGTCGTCACCCCACACCCGCTCAAGCAGGGTCGCGTCGTGCACGCCCTCGACGAAGATGCGGCTCGCCCGTGCGGTCCGCGCCCGCGTCTTGGGAGCCGCGCGCGAACCCGACGCCGTCATCGCCGGCCGCTGCGGCCCGCGGACGCGAGGACGGACCAGGGTCACCGGACGGCCGTCGATGAGGAAGGCCCCGGGATGCATGAGGAACACGCGCGTACGCCCGTGACGGTCCTCCAGGCGCACCATGTCCCCGGAATAGCTCTTCTCCAGGCCCACGACCGCGCCGCAGAATCCGGTGGCGGCGTCCTCGACGACCAGGTCGCGTTCCGCGGCGACCTCCGGAGGACGCGGCTTGGCCCGCCTGGGCTGGGAGAGCACGTCGCGCCCGTACCGGTCATCCATTCCGACCATCACCTCGTTCACCACTGGAGACTTCACCTGCGGGACATTCACTTCTGCCACTTGAGTCCCACGCGTTGACGACCAACACCGTATTCGCCCTCGCGCCCGCAGTCTGGTTGCCACGCCCGGAGGCGGTCATGAGTGCGGCGTATCCTCCACTTGATGAGAAGCAGCAGGACCCTGACGCACACCGCCGCATGGCCCACCTGCGCGCTCGGCGCATGGGGGGCCGCCCGGCTCACCGGACGCTGCTCCCCCGACGACGTGATCGCCGCACTCGCCGAGTCCGCCGACCGTCACACCGTGCTTCACGAGGAAGCCGGTGACACAACCGATTCCGGCAACGGCGTGCTGGAACTGCTGTCGATCCTGCGTCCCGCCCGCGGCCTCGCGGTGCGCCTGCCGTCGACCGGTGACCCGCAGGGTCTCCCGCCGCATCCGGCGACCTCCAAGGCACTGCTCGCCAGCGAGGTGCTGCTGGTGGACGAGGGCGATACCGCGGGCACCCTGGCACTGGTCCCCGAGCTCGACACCTTCGACACCGACCCGCCGTACGTGCTCTGCCGGTGGTCGGTTTTGCGTTACGACACGCGTCTCGACCTGGGCCACCTGCTGACCGCGGGCCCGTCGGCCGGCGACCTGGAATACGAACTGCGGCAGGCGGTCGCGGAGGCGACGACGATCATCGGCGGCCTCGGGAACCGGCGGTCGGTGGATCTGGCCGACCTGCGGAAGGACCTCGCGGCGCGCACCGCCCGCCACCGGGTCGACCTGCCGCCCCACTCCCTCGACGCCCGCTCCACCCGGCTGATCGACACCGCGGCACAGGTCGAGGCCATCGTCGACCTCGCCGTCGCTCGCGGCGTCGAGGTCGGAGACACGGCGGGACAATGGGATTCAGGCGACTCCGCACTGCGCAGGCTGCAGTCGCTCACCCGTGCGGCGCGTGCCGCCGCGGTGAATCACACGATCGGAGAGCTGCTGCGGGACTGACGGAGTTCCACCCGCGCCGGTCTCGGCGGACGTTCGGACTCGATGCCGTACAGGGCGATCCCGTGGAAGTCAACGGTCGCGAAATCAGTTGCGTTCCATACCGAGCAGAACCATTCGCGTAACCGCGGGGAACCTGTCCAGGCGTAGTACGGGCGGCAGGTCTCCGCGCAGAAGCGCTCCACCCGGCGAACCAGTTCGACGAGGGTGTCACCGCCGCGCGCCTCGGGCGCGACGACGGCGATGCGGAGGTTGACGGCATCCGGCACCGGAACGGGCAGTTGCGGACTCGTCAGCCAGGCAGCTAGTCGTTCCCGGACGCCGGGAATGCGTGCGACGCGGACGAAGTCGTCGGGCGTCAGCAGCGGCGTGCCGTCGGGTGTGAGATCGGCGTCGTGCGGCTGCCACACCAGTGCGCCGACGAGGCGGCCGCTCTCGCGGGCACCCAGAACGTAACCCGCATTCAGATACGGCCGCACCAGGATCTCTGCCAGCCAGGCACGCAATTCGCGATCCGAAAGGTGCTCACCGAGCACCCAAGAATACAGCGGGATTTCGTCGACACTCGCCGAGAGGAGTTCGACGACCGAGCTGAGATCGGCCCGGGTCAGGATTCCAACCTCTGTCATCACCTGCTCCCGGGTGGGCCGCATCGGGAAAACGGCCCACCCGGGAAATCGCGTGTGTAGTGGGGACTACACCGGAT
This sequence comes from Gordonia paraffinivorans, assembly GCF_900683595.1. NCBI lineage: Bacteria > Bacillati > Actinomycetota > Actinomycetes > Mycobacteriales > Gordoniaceae > Gordonia > Gordonia paraffinivorans. Next base: position 408,802 of record NZ_CAACYD010000005.1, read on the forward strand.
CGCCGTCGTCACTGCCGCCACTCGAGCCGGAGAAGAGCGTGTCGAGAATCGGGCCGAGGATGTCGATCTCCAGACGGATTGGACCTTCTGCCATGGGAGTTCCTCTCTCGCTACTTGCCAGCCCAGTAAGGACCGTGCGAGACGCGCATCACATTTCGTTCTCGGATGTGAAACCAGGTCTCCATATGTCGTTATACACTCGTTATATATACGCGCGAGTTTTCTTCTCCCCGGAGAAGGATTCGCCCACTGGGTCATTCGTCCAAGAGTGATTCCATGGAAATGGCGCTGCGACCGCACAGGAAATCGCGACTTCAGGGAAAGAACCGCAGGTCGGAACCTGCGAACCCGACCCGAACTCGCGATTGTGCGGGGGCTGGGAATCCCGGCGGCGCTTACCGGCGGGGCCGCGCCGGGCGCTTCACCGGGACGCAGCACCGGTCGCGGCATACGCGCCCGTTGTCGCCGCATCCCATTGCGCCGAGGTCCCCGCCGCCGTCGGCGTAGGCCTGCACGAGCTCGCCGATCATCTCGATGAACCGCGGATCGGTCCCCACCGTGTCGGCGCGGACGTAGTCCATCCCGAGCCGCTGCGCGACCTCGGCCGCCTCGTTGTCGAGATCCCAGACCACCTCGAGGTGATCGGAGATGAACCCGACCGGGTACACGACGACACGCCGAATTCCCTGTGCGGCAAGGTCTTCGAGGTGATCGCAGATGTCGGGTTCGAGCCACGGGATCTGCGGCGGCCCCGAACGGGACTGCCACACCTGATCGAAGTCGCGGATGCCCAGGGCGTCGGCGACGGCCTTCGACGCGGCCATGACCTGACGCGAGTACAGTCCCCCGCCCTCGGCGGCCGGCCCGGAGGCCGCGTCGGCGGAACTCGGCACGGAGTGCGCGGTGAACACCAGACGCACAGGCTCCTCGGAATCGGCGAGCGACTCCAGGGCGCGCCGCACCGAATCGGCACCCGCGGCCACGAACGACGGATGCGACCAGTACTGCGGGAGTTTGCGCAGCAGGACGCCGCCCTCCGGGGTGGTGCTCGCAGGCTCGCGCTCGGCGAGCGCCGCGAGGGCCCGGTCGATGTCCTCGTGGTACTGCCGACACCCCGAGTAGCCGCCCCATGCCGAGGTCGGGAAGACGAGAATCCGGCGGTGCCCGGCCCGGTACATCTCGGCGAGGGCGTCCTCGGCCATCGGATGCCAGTTGCGGTTGCCGAAGTACACCGGCAGATCCAGTCCGCGCCGGGCCAACTCCGCCCGCAACGCCTCGATCATGTCCAGGTTCAGCCGGTTGATGGGCGAGACCCCGCCGAAGTGGAAGTAGTGCTCGGCCACCGCCTCGAGGCGTTCCCGCGGGATACCGCGACCCCGGGTGACGTTCTCCAGGAACGGGATCACGTCGTCGGGACCGTCGGGACCGCCGAAGGACAGGAACAGGACGGAGTCGAACGGGCTGCTCACGCCGATCACGACCCGGAGGTCATGCCCTCCGGGAACCAGGTGTTGTGGCTCGCGCCGCCGTCGACGTAGACGATCGAGCCGGTGGTGCCGGGCAGCCAGTCGCTGAGCAGCGCGCACACCGACTTCGCGACCACGGTCGGGTCGTCGACGTCCCAGCCGATGGGCGAGGCGCCGTCCCAGTACTCGTTGAGCATGTTGAGCTGCTTGGCGTCGTCGGTGGCGGTGCCGGCGATGGCCTTGGCGGCAAGGGTCTTGATCGGACCGGCGGCGACGAGGTTGGAGCGGATCTTCTTGGCGTAGCCCACTTCCCGGGCCACGTAGCGGTTGACCGACTCCAGCGCGGCTTTGGCCACGCCCATCCAGTTGTAGTACGGCATCGCGGTGCGCGGATCGAAGTCCATGCCGACGATCGAGCCGCCCTCGTTCATGACGGGCAGCACGGCGCGGGCCAGCGAGGCGTAGCTCCAGGCGGAGATCTCGAAGGCCTTCGCCGCGTCGGGGCCGGGACCCTCGAGGAACGGCTTGGCCTCGGGACCCATGAGGGTGCGCGGGGCGAACGCGATCGAGTGCAGGACGCCGTCGATGCCCTGCGGGGCGAGCTCGCGCACCTTGTCGGCGAGCGCGGCGAGGTCCTCTTCACTGGTGACGTCGAGTCCGATGGCCGGCGGCACCTCCTTCGGCAGGCGCTTGGCGATCCGGTCGATCAGCCGCAGGCGCTCGGGGATGCCGGTGATAATCACCGTCGCGCCCTGCTCCTGCGCCATGGCGGCGGCGTGGAAGGCGATCGACGCATCGGTGATGATGCCCGTGATGAGGACGGTCTTCCCGTCCAGGATTCCGCTCACGAAAGTGTGCTCCTGCTCGACGATGATGGGTGGGGTCGGTCTCGGGTGCCGGGCGGGGTCAGTGACCCATGCCCATGCCGCCGTCGACCGGGATGACCGCGCCGGTGATGTACTCGGCCTGGTCGGAGGCGAGGAAGCTGATGACCGCGGCCACGTCCTCCGGCTTGCCGGTGCGGCCGAGCGGGATGGCCTGCTTGGCCATCTCGATGTAGCGGTCCTCCATGCCGGCGGTCATGTCGGTGTCGATGAAGCCGGGCGCGACGACGTTGGCGGTGATGTTGCGCGAACCGATCTCGCGGGCGATCGACCGGGCCATGCCGATCAGGCCGGCCTTGGAGGCGGCGTAGTTGACCTGGCCGGGGACACCGGACATCGCCACGACCGAGCCGAGGAAGATCATCCGGCCCCACTTGGCGCGCTGCATGCCCTTGGTGGCGCGCTTGGCACAGCGGAAGGCGCCGGTCAGGTTCGCGTCGATGACCTTCTCGAAGGACTCCTCCGACAGGCGCATCAGCAGCATGTTGTCGGTGATGCCCGCGTTGGCGACGAGGACCTCGACCGGCCCCTGGTGGGCCTCGACCTCGGCGAAGGCCGCGTCGACCGACTCGGAGTCGGTGACGTCGCACCGGACTCCGAAGAGTTCCTCGGGAGCCCCCGAGCCGCGGTGGGTGACCGCGACCTTGTGGCCGTCGGCGGCCAGCCGCCGGGCCACGGCCAGACCGATGCCGCGGTTGCCGCCGGTCACCAGGACCGACCGGGAGGGGTTCTGCGCTTCGTTGCTAGCTGCCGTCATGGGTGTCTAACCTATCCGTTCTCTCAGGGCCGACGGCGCGGTGGTCGGCAGATCAGGGCAACCGTCGGTTGACGGCGAGGGCGGTGAACGCCGACACCAGCGCCAACAGCGTGCCGGCGATCAGCCACGGTCTCGAATTGTCGCCTCGACGCGTCTCGTAACCGATCTCGTTCTGGAGTTTCTCGTACACCTTGTTGAGCTCGTCGAGGCTCGACGCGGTGAAGAAGTCGCCACCCGACAGGTTCGCGATCTTGCGGAGCGAGTCGTCGTCGACGGGGACCGGCACCCGGTCGCCCTCGAGTTCGACGGTGCCGGTGCGCGTGCCGAAGGAGATGGTGGAGACCGGGATCCCCTCCTCCTTCGCCTTGCGCGCGGCGGTGAAGGCACCGCGCGGGTCGTCGGGATTGTCCGGCACGGTCTCCTTGCCGTCGGACAGCAGGACGATGCGGGCCGGCGGGGCCGCGTCCCCACCCCCGAGCACCGCGTTGAGCGTGTTGATCTGCTGCAGCGCGGCGAAGATGCCCTCACCGGTCGCGGTCTTGTCGTCGAGGCGCAGCTTGTCCACGGCGACCTTCGTGGCGTTGTGGTCCGGCGTGGGCGAGACCAGGCTCGCCGCGGTGCCGGCAAACGAGATGAGGCCGAGGTTGATGCCGTCGGTCAGCTCGTCGGCGAACTTCTTGGCCGCCTCCTGCGCCGCGCGGATGCGGGACGGCGCGACGTCGGTGGCGTTCATCGACCGCGACACGTCCATGACGAGGATGACCGTCGCCTTGTTCCGCGGGACCTTGCGGTCGGCCTGCGGGCCGGCCAGCGCCACCGTCAGCAGGACGAGCGCGACGACCAGCAGTGCGACCGGCAGATGCCGCAACCTGTTGCGCTCCGGCGGCGCGACCGACTTGAGCAGGTCGAGATTGGCGAACGTCAGCGCACGCTGCCTGCGCTTGCGCAGCATGTAGACGTACGCCGCGACCAGCAGGGCCACGACCGGGAGCAGCAGCAGCCACCAGGGACTCGACAGCATCGGCTACCCCACCCCCGCTGCCAGACCCCGACGCCGCTGGGCGACGAACTTCACCATGTCGGCGATCCATTCGCGGTCGGTGCGCAGCGTGAGCGTCGGTCCGCCGCAGCTGCGGATCGTCCGGTGCACCTTCTGCTGGTGCGCCCGGGCGGCGGCCGCGAAGTCGCGTCGGAGGTCCTCGGTGACGGTCACGTCGCGGATCTCCCCCGACTCCGCGTCGGCGAGGGTGACCTCGCCGATGGCGGGCAGTTCGAGATCGCGCGGGTCGAGGACCTCGATGGCGAGCAGCTCGTGATGGGCGCCGATCGCGCGCAGGGAGCGCTCCCAGTCGATCGGGCCGAGGAAGTCGCTGATGATCACGGCGAGTCCGCGCCGGCGCTGCGGGCGGCGCAGGGCCTCGATGCCCGCCTTGAGGTCGCCGCGCACGCCGGGCGCGCTGCGCCGAGTCGTCGCGATGGCCTTCAGCAGGTTCTGGGCGTGGGCCCGGCCGGCCCGGGCAGGCACCCGGACGACGTCGTCGCCGGTGACGACCAGTGCGCCGTGGCGGTTTCCGCCGCCGGTGGTCAGGTGCACGATCGCCGCGGCGGCCGCGACCGCGAGGTCGCGCTTGGTGCACTCCGCGGTGCCGAAGTCCAGGCTCGCCGACGCGTCCACGACCAGCCACGTCTCCAACTCGCGATCGGCGATCATCTGGCGGACGTGCGGCTGGGTGGTGCGGGCGGTCACCGACCACTCCATGCGGCGGACGTCGTCGCCGGGCTGGTAGGCGCGCGCCTCCCCCGGCTCCGACCCCGGTCCCGGGATCAGGCCGAGGTGCTCGCCCTGCAGCACGCCGTCGAGCTTTCGCCGGACGGAGAGCTCCAGCATCTTCAGAGCCGCGGTGAGCTGGGGCTCCTCGAGCAGCCCGGCACCGAGGCTCGGCAGGTCGCGATTAGCCGCCATACCGTGGCGAATTCGGGCTCACCGGGCCGGCGTTCTGCGAAGCCTGCTGCGCGCCATAGCCGTTGGCGCCCTGCGGGGCCGCCTGGTTCTGGGGCGGCTGCTGGGGTGCCTGGTTCTGGGGTGCCTGGTTCTGGGGCGCCTGGCCCTGGGGCGAGCCGTAGGGCCCGGCGACCGGCTGCGCGCCGACCTGCGGCAACCCGACGGTCTGCAGGACGCGGGTGATGACCGTGTCGGCGTCGACCTCGTCGGCCAGCGCGTCGTAGGACAGCACCAGGCGGTGGCGCAGGACGTCCGGCATGATCTCGACGACGTCCTGCGGGATCACGTAGTCGCGGCCGCGGACGAGCGCGAGGGCGCGCGAGGCCGCCACGATGCCGAGGGTGGCGCGCGGCGACGCGCCGTAGGACAGCCACGACGCGACGTCGTGGAGGCCGAGTTCGGCCGGACGACGGGTTGCGTTGATGACCCGGACGACGTAGTCGACGAGGGCGTGGTGGACGAAGACGTTCGCCGCGGTCTTCTGCAGCCTCAGCATCGCCGCCGGGTCGAGGACCTGCGAGGCGGTCGGCGGGACGTTGCCCATGCGGTAGACGATCTCGCGCTCCTCCTCGACGGAGGGGTAGTCGACGAGCACCTTGAACAGGAAGCGGTCGCGCTGCGCCTCCGGCAGCGGGTAGACGCCCTCGTTCTCGATCGGGTTCTGGGTCGCCATCACCAGGAACGGGTCGGGCATCGGGTAGGTCTTGCCGCCGATCGACACGTGCCGCTCGGCCATGACCTCCAGAAGCGCCGACTGCACCTTGGCCGGCGCGCGGTTGATCTCGTCGGCGAGCAGGAAGTTGGCGACCACCGGACCGAGTTCGGTGTCGAACTCCTCACGGCCCTGGCGGTAGATGCGCGTGCCGATGAGGTCGGTGGGCACCAGGTCCGGCGTGAACTGCACGCGCGAGAAGGAACCGCCGACGACCTTCGCGAAGGTCTCGACCGCGAGCGTCTTGGCGACGCCGGGGACGCCTTCCAACAGGATGTGCCCGCGTGCGAGCAGACCCACCAGGATGCGCTCGACGAGCTGATCCTGACCGACGATGACACGCTTGACCTCGTAGATGGCCCGCTCGAGCAGCTTGACGTCGGAGTCGCTCAGGACCGACGGATCGGCGCCTGGCGCGGCCCGATCGGCGGCCGCCTTGTCGAGGGAGTGCGATTCGGTCAACCCGTGCTCCTGTTCGTCTGAACTCTGCTGCTCACCGGCGGGATCGCGAGAGACGCCCCCGCGTGTCTGTGCCAGCCTAGTCGCGCGAGCTGAAAAGGTGCCAAGAAGACCGTCGGCGGTGTCGTCCGGACGACCCTCAGAGAAGCCGGACCACGTTGGGCATCGCGCCGTTGGTCCGCAGCGGCGACACCTTCACCACGTCGCCGGACTGCGGCGCCTCCACCATCTTGTTGTCACCGAGGTAGAGCGCCACGTGCTGGCTCGCGTTCGGGCCGTAGAAGATCATGTCGCCGCGCTTCATCTGCGACAGCGGGTAGTGCGGACCCGAGGTGTACTGGTAGCCCGTGTAGTGCGGCAGCTCGATGCCTACGCCGGCGAAGGCGTAGATCATCAGGCCCGAGCAGTCGAAGCCGACCTTCCGGTAGTCGCCGTAGCTGTCGGCGACGCCGCCGTCGCGGATGCCCTGCGTCGGGCCGTTGACGTCACCGCCGCCCCAGGCGTAGGTCACGCCCAGCTGCGACAGGGCGCGGTTGACGACGATCTCGACCGCCTGCGGGCCGCGGAGACCGGGCCGGACCATGCCGCCGGAGCCGCCGCCACCACCGCCGGAGCCGAAGAGCGAACCGAGGCTGCCCGAGCCGAGACGCGAGCTGAGGCTGTCGTTGCCGCTGCTGCCGGTCAGGTCGACACCGCCGAGGCCGAGCTCGTTGAGGAGCTCGGACTGCGGGAGGCGCTGCTCGCCGATGATCCCCTTGAGGATCTGCGACCCCATGTCCAGGCCCATGCCGAGCGCGGCCGAACCGAGGTCGACCGCGATCTCCGCGGCCGCGCGGGCCGCGATGTTGAGCAGCTCGTTGTCGGAGACCGGGGTCGCGGGCAGTTCGGGAAGCTGCGGCTTCGCCGGGAAGAGCCCGGTCAGCAGCTCACGCGTCGACGGACCCTCGACGGTCTTCTTCGGGACGTGGCCGCGGATCGCGTCGAGCTTCTTCTGCACGTCATCGCGCTTGGAGATCAGGGTGGCCTTGCGCTTGCGCTGGTCGGCGATCGCGGTGCGCGCCTCGTTCACCGCGGCCAGGGCGTCGCTCTTGCGCTGCTCGGCGCTCTTCGCGGCCATCTCGGCCTGCCGGCGCGTGGCCTCGACGGCGGCGAGGCGGTTGGCCTTCTGGTTGCGGGCGACCTGCAGCTTGCGGATGGTCTCCTGCTGCTTCTTGCCGACCTGGTCGATGAGCTTCATCCGGTCGAGGACCGCCTGCGGATCGGGCGCGGTCGCGTAGTTCGACAGCGAGACCTGCTCGGCGCCCTGCTGGTAGGCCAGCCGGGCGAAGTCGTCGAAGCCCTTCTGCGCCTCGGCGACGGCACGGGCGGCGCTGTCGAGTTCGGCGCGCGCCCCGCGTGCGGCGACCGTGGCCAGCTTGCGCTGTGCCAGAGAGTTCTGGAAGTCGACGATCGCGCGGTTGACGTTCTCCTGGCGGACGGCCAGCGCCTGGTCGAGATCGGCGAGCTCCTGGTTGACCGCGGCGATCTCGTTGATCAGGCCTGACACGGGCGACTCGGGGGCCCGGCCGGGCGCAGCGATCGCCTGGCCGGCGCCGACCGCACAGATGAGAACGGCTGTCATGACCGCCGTGATGCGCGTCGGCCAGAACGCACCTGTTCTTCCTCGCCTCACCTGTAACTCCTCGCGGTTCTCTCGGGGGCCCGGCCCGGGGGCAGGCCGGTCGTGCTGGTCACTGCAACCACCCCGACAACACAGTGCACAACTGCCGCACATGCCACTGGACAAGACACGAGTCACATGCGCGACAACAGAACCGTACGTCACACGAACCACACAAGAAAACCGAACGCGTTGAATTACAAAGACGTGATTACCTGCGACGATGCCGTGAACTGGAGAAAGTTCACCAGCGTGGCCCAGGTCTCGAATTGGCAACAGTTCGGCAGAGACCGGCCGAGTCGGGTCGACGCGGCCGAGCGGTGCCGTGCCGACTCCGGGAAAAGGCCCCGAGGTGGGGCGTCAGATCGCGCGGATCAGGAGGCCGACGAGTCCGCGGCCTTCGCCTGCTCGTCGTCGGCGGATGCCGGCGCGTGGGCGTCGGCGGCGGAAGACGGTGCGGGGTCGTCGACCACGGGACCGAGCGGGCCGGCGGCCACCGCGGCACGCGCGCGACGGGTGCGCAGACGGGCGATCACGGCGCCGACGACGACCACGAGGATCAGCCCCAGGCCGACGAGGGTCCAGTCGATGTGGTCGTCGGTCATCACGTCGACCATCTGCCGCGCGGCACCCGGCGGGTCGGTGAGGGTGAGGTCCTGTGTCGCCTGCTCCTGGATCACCCGCGAGAACTCCGGCGACGACGACCCGACCGAGTTGGGACCGAGCACGATGACGGTGCCGCCCACCTGCTCCTGCAACTGGTTGGCGATGTCGCGATAGAGGGTGAACCGCGGCTGCTGCTGGTCGATGACGACGAAACTGACGTCGTGCCCCTTGGACTTGGCGTATTCGACGACCTCGAGCATGGCCGGGACCTGCTCGGGCGCGGCGCCCGCCACCCCGTCGTCGGCGATGTCGCGCGAGAGCTGCTCCATGTCGACCCCGACGAGTCCGGTGAGCTCCTTGTTCTCCGTGGGAGCGGCCAGCACCCCCGCGGGAGCGGCGAGCACCACTGTCGACTCCGGCCCCATCGTCACACCCCTGTTCGCCCAGACTCCAGATCTCGACCTGCACGGTACGACACAATGGTGGGGTACGGGTATTCGCGTGCCGCCGAAGACACCGACGGCGTGTCCCACACAGCCCCGGCCTGGGACAGTACGGACGTACTGTTAGACTGGGCGATGTTGTCGCGGGTCGTCTCGCGGACATCCGATGGCACCGGTGCAGCCCTCCGGTGCAGGTACAGCGCGGTACGGGCAATCGACGTCTCCCCGGAGCGTCCGCCCGGCGGAGACCGGGCTGTCCGGCAAGGCAGTTTGATCATCGAGCATCGCCGACGCAGCCCGTCGGTACACGAGGAGAGTGGAATAAGACGTGAGTATCAATTCCTTCGGCGCCCGCGGAACGCTGGACGTCGGCGACAAGAGCTACGAGATCTACCGCCTGAGTGCCGTGAAGGGTGCCGAGAAGCTCCCCTACGCCCTCAAGGTGCTGACCGAGAACCTCCTGCGCACCGAGGATGGCGCCAACGTCACCAAGGAGCACATCGAGGCCCTCGCCAACTGGGACCCGAACGCCCAGCCGAGCGTCGAGATCCAGTTCACGCCGGCCCGCGTGATCATGCAGGACTTCACCGGCGTCCCCTGCGTCGTCGACCTCGCCACCATGCGTGAGGCCGTCAAGGAACTCGGCGGCGACCCCGACAAGGTGAACCCGCTCGCTCCCGCCGAGATGGTCATCGACCACTCGGTCATCATCGAGGCCTTCGGCAACGCCCAGGCGTTCGAGCGCAACGTCGAGATCGAGTACCAGCGCAACGAGGAGCGCTACAAGTTCCTCCGCTGGGGCCAGGGCGCCTTCGACGACTTCCGCGTCGTCCCGCCGGGCACCGGCATCGTCCACCAGGTCAACATCGAGCACCTCGCCCGCTCGGTGATGGTCCGTGACGGCGTCGCCTACCCCGACACCTGTGTCGGCACCGACTCGCACACCACGATGGAGAACGGCCTCGGCGTCCTGGGCTGGGGCGTCGGCGGCATCGAGGCCGAGGCCGCGATGCTCGGCCAGCCGATCTCGATGCTCATCCCGCGCGTGGTCGGCTTCAAGCTGACCGGCTCCACCAAGCCGGGCGTCACCGCCACCGACGTCGTGCTCACCATCACCGACATGCTGCGCAAGCACGGTGTGGTCGGCAAGTTCGTCGAGTTCTACGGCAACGGCGTCGCCGAGGTCTCGCTGGCCAACCGCGCCACCATCGGCAACATGAGCCCCGAGTTCGGCTCCACCTGCGCGATCTTCCCGATCGACGACGAGACCATCAACTACCTGCGCCTCACCGGCCGCAGCGAGGAGACCCTGGCCCTGGTCGAGGCCTACGCCAAGGAACAGGGCATGTGGCTGGAGAAGGACGCCGCGGAGCCCGCCTACTCGGAGTACCTCGAGCTCGACCTGAGCACCGTCGTCCCGTCGATCGCCGGCCCGAAGCGCCCGCAGGACCGCATCGAGCTGTGGGATGCCAAGAACGCCTTCCGCAAGGACATCCACAACTACGTGGAGACCGGCGAATCGACTCCGCACACCCAGCTCGACGAGGCCGTCGAGGAGTCCTTCCCGGCCTCCGACCCGGCCGCGCTGTCCTTCGCCGAGGACGACGCCGTCGTGCCGTCGGCCGCCAACGGCTCCGAGGGCCGCCCCTCCAAGCCGGTCCGCGTGGACTCCGAGGAGCGCGGCTCGATGATCCTCGACCACGGCATCGTGACCATCGCGTCGATCACCAGCTGCACCAACACCTCGAACCCGTCGGTCATGATCGGCGCCGGCCTGCTCGCCAAGAAGGCCGTCGAGAAGGGCCTGACCTCCAAGCCGTGGGTCAAGACCTCGATGGCCCCGGGCTCGCAGGTCGTCACCAGCTACTACGACAAGGCCGGCCTGTGGCCGTATCTGGAGAAGCTCGGCTTCTACCTGGTCGGCTACGGCTGCACCACCTGCATCGGCAACTCGGGCCCGCTGCCCGAGGAGATCTCGAAGGCGATCAACGACAACGACCTCACCGCCACCGCGGTGCTGTCGGGCAACCGCAACTTCGAGGGTCGCATCAACCCCGACGTCAAGATGAACTACCTGGCGTCGCCGCCGCTGGTCATCGCCTACGCGCTCGCCGGCACGATGGACTTCGACTTCGAGACCGACCCGCTGGGCAAGGACTCCGAGGGCAACGACGTCTTCCTGAAGGACATCTGGCCGTCCAACGAGGAGATCGAGTCCACCATCGCCGCGTCGATCTCGCCGGAGCAGTACGCCGCCGACTACGCCGACGTCTTCAAGGGCGACGAGCGCTGGCAGAACCTGCCGACCCCGTCGGGCAAGACCTTCGAGTGGGACGAGAAGTCCACCTACGTGCGCAAGCCTCCGTACTTCGAGGGCATGCCGCTGGACCCGGAGCCCGTCTCCGACGTCAAGGGCGCACGCGTGCTCGCCAAGCTCGGCGACTCGGTGACCACCGACCACATCTCCCCCGCGTCGACCATCAAGCCCGGCACCCCCGCCGCGCAGTACCTCGATGCCAACGGTGTGGCGCGCAAGGACTACAACTCGCTGGGTGCCCGCCGCGGCAACCACGAGGTCATGGTCCGCTCGACCTTCGGCAACATCCGCCTGCAGAACCAGCTGCTGGACGGGGTCTCGGGCGGCTACACCCGCGACTTCACCCAGGAGGGCGGCCCGCAGTCGTTCATCTACGACGCCGCGCAGAACTACGCCGCCCAGAACATCCCGCTGGTCGTGCTCGGCGGCAAGGAGTACGGCACCGGCTCGTCGCGTGACTGGGCCGCCAAGGGCACCCGCCTGCTGGGCGTGAAGGCCGTCATCGCCGAGAGCTTCGAGCGCATCCACCGCTCGAACCTGATCGGCATGGGCGTCATCCCGCTCCAGTTCCCGGAGGGCGAGTCGCACAAGTCGCTCGGCATCGACGGCACCGAGGTGTTCGACATCGTCGGCATCGAGGAGCTCAACGAGGGCCGTACCCCCGAGACCGTGCACGTCACCGCCACCAAGGAGGACGGCTCGAAGGTCGAGTTCGATGCGAAGGTCCGCATCGACACGCCCGGCGAGGCCGACTACTACCGCAACGGAGGCATCCTGCAGTACGTGCTGCGAAACATGATCAAGAACTGACAAGGAGCACGCGACGTGCCCAAGGTCAGTGATGACCGCCTTGCCGCGCGTCGTCGGGAGATTCTCGACGGCGCGCGGCATTGCTTCGCCGAGTTCGGCTACGACGGGGCGACGGTCAGACGGATCGAGGAGTACACGGGGCTGTCCCGTGGTGCGATCTTCCACCACTACAAGGACAAAGAGGCCCTGTTCCTCGCTCTCGCGCACGAGGACGCCGAACGGATGGCCGACGTGGCCGCCGAAGAGGGTCTCGTCCAGGTCATGCGCGACATGCTCGAACACCCCGAGGAGTACGACTGGCTCGGGACCCGGTTGGAGATCGCCCGCAAGCTGCGGACCGACTCGAACTTCCGGGCCGAGTGGCTGGCCCGCTCGGCCGAGCTCGAGAAGGCGACCCTGCGCCGGCTCGAGAAGGGTCGGCAGGCCGGGCGCCTGCGGGACGACGTCCCGACCGACGTCCTCCTGAAGTATCTGGATCTCGTCCTCGACGGGCTGATCACCCGGCTCGCGACGGGCCAGCCCACCGACGACCTGCACGCGGTCCTCGACCTCGTCGAGGAGTCGGTGCGGGCGAAGGACTGATCGCCTCGGCGCGGTCAGTCGGCACCCGCCACATGGACCTGTCGAGGTCGAAACGCGCCGTCCGGTCGTAGTGAAGGTCGAACACGACCCCGAGTTCCAAGAGCGCATCGACGCATTCGGCACTCAGCAGGCGTGCGGGCATCCCCCGCTCCCGCACGCGTTCTTCCTGCTCGAACCGCCGCTCGGCGATCGGCCGGAACGAACTCGTCGGTGCCGATTCGGCCCGACGCCGCCGGGAATGTCCGAGACCATGCACGGGGCAGTGCACGGTCTCGACAACCTCTACGTGGTGAACGCCTCGTTCCCGCCGGCGCGGTGGGCCTGGTCAGCCCAGCGCTGACGATCACCGCCGTGGCGGAACGGACGATGGACCCCTTTCCTGCCACGCACCGAGGCCCGGGCACACACCGACCGCGGTCGCGGGGCCGCCAAGCGCGTGCCACACCGATCGGAGCGTGACGACGGTCGCGCAATCTGAGGTACTGTGACTCAGACCACCCCGAACGAGCGTTAGATATGCACGTTCGGGGTGAGTGTTCCGTTTCCGCCGTCGAAGGAGTGCCCCTTGTTCCCTGGAGTCTTCGCGAAGTCCACTCCGGACAAGCCCGCCGTCATCCATGCCGCCACCGGAGAACAGCTGACCTACCGTCAGCTCGACGAGAACTCAACCCGGCTCGCGAACTACCTGGAATCGCTCGGCCTCGAGCGCGGCGACAACATCGCGGTGGTCAGCGCCAACGACCTGCACGTCTTCGAGGTGTACTGGGCGGCGCTGCGCAGCGGCCTGTACGTCACCGCGGTCAACCACCACCTGACCGCGGGCGAGACCAACTACATCCTGGAGGACTGCAACGCGCAGGTGCTGTTCGCGGGTGCCTCCGTCGCCGACGCGGTCTCCGCCTCGGGCGAGATCGACGCACTGAACCGCCCCGGTCGCCGCATCGCCTGGGGCGGCGACATCGCGGGCTTCGACTCCTACGACAAGGTCCTCGCCAATGCCTCGGCCGAACCGCGCACCGACCAGCCGCGCGGCACCGACATGCTGTATTCGTCGGGCACCACGGGTCGCCCCAAGGGCATCAAGACGCCGATGCCCGAGGGCCAGGTCGACCAGGTCCCCGATACCTACACCGCGATCTTCGCGCCCATGTACGGCTTCGACGAGAACACCGTCTACCTGTCCCCTGCCCCGCTGTACCACGCTGCGCCGCTTCGGTATTGCGGCGTGACGAACTCGGTCGGCGGCACCGTGATCATGATGGACCGCTTCGAGCCCGAAGAGGCCCTCGCGGCCATCGAGAAGTACAAGGTCACCCATAGCCAATGGGTGCCGACCATGTTCATCCGCATGCTCAAGCTGCCCGACGAGGTGCGCAGCAAGTACGACGTCAGCAGCATGAAGATCGCCATCCACGCCGCGGCCCCGTGCCCGGCCGAGGTGAAGAAGGCGATGATCGAGTGGTGGGGCCCGGTCATCCACGAGTACTACGCCTCCACCGAGGCCGCGGGCGCGACGTTCATCGGCCCGCAGGAGGCCCTCGAGCATCCGGGTTCGGTCGGGCGGCCGCTGCTCGGCGTCATCCACATCTGCGACGAGGACGGCAAGGAGCTGCCGGTCGGCGAGGTCGGCCAGGTGTACTTCGAGCGCGAGGACGTCGCGTTCCAGTACCACAACGACCCCGAGAAGACCCGTGCCGCGCAGCATCCCGAGCACGAGAACTGGTCCACCACAGGCGATGTCGGCTACGTCGACGAGGAGGGCTACCTCTACCTGACCGACCGCAAGGCGTTCATGATCATCTCCGGCGGCGTCAACATCTACCCGCAGGAGGCCGAGAACGTCCTCATCAACCACCCGGCGGTCTTCGACGTGGCGGTGATCGGCGTGCCCGACCCCGACCTCGGTGAGGTCGCCAAGGCGTGCGTGCAGCTCGCGGAGGGATACACCGCGTCCGACGAGCTCGCCGAGGAGCTGATCTCCTTCACCAAGGACAACATCGCCGCGTACAAGGCGCCGCGGTCGGTGGACTTCGTCGACGAGCTGCCGCGCACCCCCACCGGCAAGCTCGTCAAGGGCGAGCTGCGCAAGAAGTACTGGCCCGCGGCGAGCTGACCCCTACCACGACGGCGACGGGTATCAGGCCAGCTCGATGAGCTCCTGGTACTCGTCGCTCCAGTGGTCCTCGGTGCCGTCGGGCAGCAGGATCACGCGTTGCGGATCCAGGGCCGCGGCGGCTCCCGGGTCGTGGGTGACCAGCACGACGGCGCCGGTGTAGCTGCGCAGGGCGTCGAGCACCTGCTCACGCGAGACCGGGTCGAGGTTGTTGGTCGGCTCGTCGAGCAGCAGCACGTTGGCCGCCGACGACACCAGACCCGCCAGCGTGAGGCGCGTCTTCTCACCGCCGGACAACGTGCCCGCCGGCTGCTCGAGTTGCGGGCCGCTGAACATGAAGGCGCCGAGCAGCCCTCGCAGTTCCTGTTCGCCCGCGTCGGGTGCGGCGTGGCGGATGTTCTCCCACACCGTCGCCTGGTCGTCGAGGGTGTCGTGCTCCTGCGCGAAGTACCCGATCTTGAGGCCGTAGCCGGGTTCGAGCCGGCCGGTGTCCGGTTTCTCCACGCCCGCGAGCATTTTCAGCAGGGTCGTCTTGCCCGCGCCGTTGAGTCCGAGCACCACGACGCGACTGCCTTTGTCGATGGCGAGGTCGACACCGGTGAAGATCTCCAGCGAGCCGTAGCTCTTGGAGAGGTTCGTCGCCATGAGGGGCGTCTTGCCGCACGCCGCCGGTTCGGGGAACCGGATGCGCGCGGTGCGGTCGGCCACCCGCTCCTCGTCGAGGGACTCGATCATCCGCTCGGCGCGCTTGAGCATCTGCTGGGCCGCGGTCGCCTTGGTCGCCTTGGCGCCGAGCTTGGCGGCCTGCGCGCGCAGGGCGGACGCCTTCTTCTCGGCGTTGGCGCGCTCGCGGCGCCGGCGCTGCTCGTCGGTGGCGCGCGCGTCGAGGTACCGCTTCCAGTTCATGTTGTAGATGTCGGCCTCGCCGCGCACCGCGTCGAGGAACCACACCCGGTTGACCACGTCGGCCAGCAGGTCGACGTCGTGGCTGATCACGACGAGGCCACCCTCGTGATTCTGCAGGAACGAGCGCAGCCAGGTGATCGAGTCGGCGTCGAGGTGGTTGGTCGGCTCGTCGAGCAGCAGCGTCGTGTCGGACTTGCCCGAGCCGTCGGAGGCGGAGAAGAGGATGCGCGCCAGTTCGATGCGGCGCCGTTGGCCACCGGAGAGCGTTCGCAGCGGCTGTCCGAGCACCCGGTCCGGGAGACCGAGGCTGTTGCAGATGCGGGCCGCCTCGGACTCGGCGACGTAACCGCCGAGCGCGGCGAACCGCTCCTCGAGCCGCCCGTACTTGGCGACGGCGCGGTCGCGCTTCTTCTCGTCGGCCGTCTCGGCCATCAACGCCTGCTGCTTCTCCATGTCGCGCAGGATCTCGTCGAGGCCGCGCGCCGAGAGCACGCGATCCTTGGCGAGGACGTCGAGGTCGCCCTCCTTCGGATCCTGTGGGAGGTACCCGATCGGTCCGGAGCGGCGGACGGTGCCGGCGTACGGCTCGGTCTCCCCCGCGAGGATGCGCAGGGTCGTGGTCTTGCCGGCGCCGTTGCGCCCCACGAGGCCGATGCGGTCGCCGGGTTGGATGCGGAGGGCGTCTCCGGGTGCCGACAGCAGGGTCCGAGCACCCGCTCGAACCTCCAGGTCGGTCGCGGTAATCACGACATGCCAGTCTACCGGTGCGTGTCGATCGGTTTTCCCCACGAGACCCTCCGGACGCCGCGGGCGGAGTTGCCCCGCGCCGACACGGTGGACCGATACGGTGTGGGACGTGACGCAATCCACAACGTTTCCGCAGACATCGGACCTCACCGGACGCTCGGCACTGGTCACCGGGGCCAGTCGGGGCATCGGCGAGGCCATCGCCACCGAGCTCGCCCGCCGCGGCGCCTCCGTGGTCATCACGAGCCGCAAACCCGATCCGCTGGGCCAGGCCGCCGACCGCATCCGGCAGGCCGTGCCCGGAGCGACGGTGACACCCGTCGCGGGCAACACCGGCGATGCCGACCACCGCGCCGAGGCGGTCGCGAAGGCCGTCGAGCAGGGCGGCGGAATCGACATCCTCGTCAACAACACCGGCATCGCCCCGATCGCCGGCCCGCTCATGGGCGCCGATCTCGGCGCCTACCTGAAGACCTTCGACACCAACGTCGTCGCCGCCCTCGGGTTCGTCCAGGAGGCGTACAAGGCCGGCATGAAGGACTCCGGCGGCGCGGTGGTCAACGTCTCGTCGGTGGCCGGCATCCGGTCCACCGGGGTGATCGCCGCCTACGGCACGTCGAAGGCCGCGCTCATCCGCCTGACGGCCGAACTCGCCTGGGAGCTCGGGCCGAAGATCCGTGTGAACGCGGTCGCGCCCGCGATCGTGCGCACCAAGTTCGCCTCGGGGCTCATCGAGGGCGAGAACGAGGCGCGCGCCGCGGCCGCGTACCCGATGAAGCGGATCGGCGAACCCGAGGACGTCGCGCGCGCGGTCGCCTTCCTCGTCAGCGACGAGTCGTCGTGGATCACCGGCGAGACCCTCGCCGTCGACGGCGGCATGCTCGCCACCGGGGGCTCCTGACGGTCCGCCCCGGATGCGCGGCCCCCTGACCGCGGCCGATCTCGCCGGTCGTGGGTTCGTGACAGTATCGAATCCATGACCGGCGGCGTGATCGTTCTCGGTGCGGGCCCGGCAGGTCGCGCACTCGCACATCGGCTGCTGGCTGCCGCGGCACCCGTCACCGTGGTGGACCTCAACCCCGAGCGGGTGTGGAAGTCGACCTTCGCCTGCTGGACCGACGAGTTGCCCGGGTGGCTCGCCGACTCGGCGTTCGCCGCACGCCTCGACCGGGTCGGTGTCGCCGGCACCGCACTCGAGGAGGTCGACCGCGGCTACACCGTCCTCGACACGCCCGGCCTGCAGCGGAGCCTGACGCTCGACGGGGCGGAGGTCGTGGCCGACCGCGTGGTCGGGATCGACGGTGCGCGTGTGCATCTGAAATCCGGCCGGGTTCTCGACGGCGACGTCGTGGTCGACTGTCGCGGCGCTCTCCCCCATCCCGCACCGCGGCAGACCGCCTACGGCATCGTCGTCGACGCCGCCACCGCCGCACCGGTTCTCGAGGGACACGAGGCCATGCTCATGGACTGGCGGGGCGGGATCGTCGACCGGCGCCGGCTGCCGTCGTTCCTGTACGTCGTGCCGCTCGGCCACAACGAATACCTGCTGGAGGAGACGTGCCTGGCGGGCATGCCGGCCCTCGACCTCGACGAGCTGAAGCGACGGCTCGCGACACGTCTGGGCGGGCTGCCGTCGGACATCCGCCGCGTCGAGTACGTGAACTTCCCGCTGACCGGATCCTCACCGCAGCCGTGGCGGGAGTCCACGTTCTGCTTCGGCGCCGCCGGAGGCTTCAAGAACCCGACCACCGGCTACAGCGTCGCCAACTCGCTGATGTCCGTCGATCGGGTGGTCGGGGCGCTCGCGGCCGGACGGGACCCCATCGCCGAGATGTGGCCGGCCGGGGTCCGCGCGGTCCACAACCTGCGCCTGCGCGGCCTCAGCGCGCTGCTGCGGTTGAGTCCGACGCAGACAATCGCCTTCTTCGAGGCGTTCTTCGCGATGCCGGTCGAGGCCCAGCGCAGCTACCTCAGCCGGCGCGACGACCTGACCGGGGTGATGGCGGCGATGACCCGCGTCATCCGCGCCGTGGACATGCGGACACGCGTGACCGTGGCCCGCGGCGCGATGTCCACGCCGGAGTGGGCCGGGGACGTCAGCGGCACCCCGCCACTGCATCTCTAGTGCGCGTCACGCAACTCGCGCCAGCGCCGCACCATCTCCTCCACGTCGACGGTGTGGGCGACGACGCCGTGGGGCGTGGCCATCTGCCGTGACGCCAGGAGTGCTTCGCGCACACGACGATTGAAGTCGGTGAGAATTTCGCGCACCGATGCCTCGTCGGAGACGTCCCGAAGCGACTCCGGGAACTCCTGGGCCTCCCGGCGCAGGCGCAGCGGCGCCGGGAGCAGCGCTGCGGAATCCAGGTTCTCGTCGCGGATCTTGCGCTTGACCCACCAGTCCGGGTCGTCGGCGTCGGACAGGTCGATCGGCTTGCCGAGGCCGGGCAGGCCGTCGAACTCCCCGCGCTCGGTGGCCTCGCGGATCATCCGCTCGACCCGCGATTCGAACCATGACGTCATGCCGGTGACGTGCCGAAGTACGGACTAGACGGTGAAACCGAGCGCGCGAAGCTGCTCGCGGCCGTCGTCGGTGATCTTGTCCGGGCCCCACGGCGGCAGCCAGACCCAGTTGATCTCCAGGTCGGTGCACAGGCCGCTGTTGACCAGGGCGCCCCGGGACTGATCCTCGATGACGTCGGTCAGCGGGCAGGCCGCCGAGGTGAGGGTCATGTCGATCTTGGCAACCGCGTCGTCGGTCACCTCGATGCCGTAGACCAGGCCGAGGTCGACGACGTTGATGCCGAGTTCCGGGTCGACGACGTCGCGCATCGCCTCCTCGACGTCCTCGACGGTCGGCAGCGAGGTCTGCGGTTCTGACGGTGTCGCCGTGGTGGTCTCGTCACTCATGCTGTCTCCGCTTCTGTCTGGTTGATCAGGGTGCCGACGGTCTGCGAGAGCGCGTCCTTGAACGCCATCCAGCCGAGGAGCGCGCATTTGACCCGTGCCGGGTACTTGCTGACACCGCTGAACGCGATGCCGTCGCCGATGACGTCCTCGTCGCCGGGATCCTTGCCGCGCGAGGTCATCATCGCGTTGAACGACTCGACGATGGCCAGCGATTCCTCGACGGGCTTGCCGACGATCAGGTCGTGCAGCACCGACGTCGACGCCTGCGAGATGGAACACCCCTGCCCGTCGTAGGACACGTCGTCGATCGTCGAACCGTCCGCCGACACCGCGACGCGGAGGGTGACCTCGTCACCGCACGTCGGGTTCACGTGGTGTACCTCGGCGCCGTACGGCTCGCGGAGGCCCCGGCCGTGCGGATGCTTGTAGTGGTCCAGGATGACCTCCTGGTACATCTGCTCCATCCGCATGCTCAGTTCACCCCGAAGAAGTTCTGCGCCTTCACGATCGCCGCGGCGAGGGCGTCGACCTCGTCGAGTGTGTTGTAGGCGGCGAAGGACGCACGCGCGGTCGCGGCGACCCCGAAGCGACGGTGCAGCGGCCACGCGCAGTGGTGGCCGACGCGGATGGCGACACCCTCGTCGTCGAGGATCTGGCCCAGGTCGTGTGCGTGGATGCCGTCCACGACGAACGACACCGCTCCCCCGCGGTTCTCGGTGGTCGTCGGGCCGACGATGCGCAGGCCGTCGATCGCACCGAGGCGTTCCAGCGCCCGTTCGACGAGCGAGTGCTCGTGTGCGGCAACCGCATCCATCCCGAGGGTCTGCAGGTAGCGCACCGCAGCGCCGAGCCCGACGACCTGGGAGGTCATCGGCACGCCGGCCTCGAAGCGCTGTGGCGGCGGAGCGTAGGTGGAGACCTCCATGGTCACCGTCTCGATCATCGACCCGCCGGTGATGAACGGCGGCAGCGCGTCGAGGAGCCCCGACTTGCCGTACAGCGCACCCACGCCGCTGGGGCCGAACATCTTGTGCCCGGAGAACGCGGCGAAATCCACGTCCAGGGCGCCGAAGTCGACCGACATGTGGGGCACCGACTGGCAGGCGTCGAGCACGACGAGCCCGCCGACCGCACGGGCGCGGCGGACGAGTTCGTCGACGTCGGCGACCGCGCCGGTGACGTTGGACTGATGGGTGAACGAGACGACCTTGACCGACTCGTCAAGGGTCAGCGAGTCGAGGTCGATGCGGCCGTCGTCGGTGACCCCGTACCACTTGAGCGTCGCCCCGGTCCGGCGGCAGAGCTCCTGCCACGGAACGAGATTCGCGTGGTGCTCGAGTTCGGTGACGACGACGGTGTCCCCCGGGCCGAGCGCCGAGCCGCCGAGGACCGACGCCGAACGCGGGTCGCCGAGGGTGTAGGTGACCACGTTCAGCGACTCGGTCGCGTTCTTGGTGAAGACGAGCTGGTCCGGCGTCGCCCCGACGAAGCCCGCGATGACCTCGCGGGCGTCCTCGTAGGCGTCGGTCGCCTCTTCGGCGAGCTGGTGGGCTCCCCGGTGCACCGCGGCGTTGTGGTGCGTCAGGAAGTACCGCTCGGCGTCGAGGACCTGGACCGGACGCTGCGAGGTGGCGCCGGAATCCAGGTAGACCAACGGCTTCTCGTCACGGACAGTGCGCTGCAAGATCGGGAAATCCGCGCGCACCGCGGCGACGTCGAGCGCCGCGCCGCGGGTCCCCGCGGTCGTCGGCTCGGTCGAGAGTGTCACGTACGTGCCCCTCCTGGTGTCGTGTGTCAGCCGGCCTTCGCCGTGAGGAAACGCTCGTAGCCGTTCTCCTCGAGTTCGTCGGCGAGCTCGGGTCCGCCGGACTGGACGACCTGGCCGTTGACGAAGACGTGGACGTGGTCGGGCTTGATGTAGCGCAGGATGCGCGTGTAGTGCGTGATCAGCAGGATGCCGCCGTTCTCGCGCTCCTTGTAGCGGTTCACGCCCTCGCTCACGACGCGCAGGGCGTCGACGTCGAGGCCGGAGTCGGTCTCGTCGAGGATGGCGATCTTCGGCTTGAGCAGGTCGAGCTGCAGGATCTCGTGCCGCTTCTTCTCGCCGCCGGAGAAGCCCTCGTTGACGCTGCGCTCGGAGAACGACGGGTCGATCTCGAGCTCGGTCATGGCCTCCTTGACCTCCTTGACCCAGTGGCGGAGCTTCGGGGCCTCGCCGCGGACCGCGGTGGCGGCGCTGCGCAGGAAGTTCGACATCGAGACGCCGGGCACCTCGACCGGGTACTGCATCGCGAGGAACAGGCCGGCGCGGGCGCGCTCGTCGACGCTCATCTCGAGCACGTCCTCGCCGTCGAGGGTGATCGAGCCGGAGGTCACCTGGTATTTGGGGTGGCCCGCGATGGCGTAGGACAGGGTCGACTTGCCGGAGCCGTTGGGCCCCATGATCGCGTGCGTCTCACCGGACTTCACGGTCAGGTTCACGCCCTTGAGGATGTGGATGGGCTCGGCGTCGGAGTCGGTCTGCGCGACGTCGACGTGCAGGTCACGGATTTCCAGAGTGGTCATTGATGTGTTCTTTCTCGACAGGCTGTGGGAGTTCGTGGTGGGCGCGACGGCCGTTCAGGCGCCGGCGATCTCGAGTTCGCGCTCGATCGCGGCGGACAGGCGCTCGCGCAGTTCCGGCACCGTGATCTTGGCGATCACCTCGCCGAAGAAGCCGCGGATCACCAGGCGGCGCGCCTGGTCCTCCGGGATGCCACGGGCCTGCAGGTAGAACAGCTGCTCGTCGTCGAAACGTCCGGTGGCACTGGCGTGTCCGGCGCCGACGATCTCGCCGGTCTCGATCTCCAGGTTCGGCACCGAGTCGGCGCGCGCGTTGTCGGTGAGCACCAGGTTGCGGTTGAGCTCGAAGGTGTCGGTGCCCTCGGCCTCGGCGCGGATGAGCACGTCGCCGATCCACACGGTGTGGGCCTCGCGGGTGCGGTCTCCGCTCGGATCGCCCTGCAGCGCACCCTTGTACACCACGTTGGAGCGGCAGTTGGGCTTGCTGTGGTCGACGAGCAGGCGCTGCTCGAGATGCTGGCCGGCGTCGGCGAAGTACAGGCCCCACATCTCCACGTCGCCACCCGGGGCGTCGTAGTGGACGATCGGCGACAGGCGGACGAGGTTGCCGCCGAGGCTGATCGCGAAGTGGCGGACCGTCGAGTCGCGCCCGACGCGGACGTGATGCGCGGCGACGTGCACGGCGTCGTCGTCCCAGTCGTGGACGTTGACGACGGTCAGCGCGGCGCTGTCGCCGACGACGAACTCGACGTTCTCCGCGTAGGTCCCGCCGCCCTTCTGGTCGAGGACCACGACGGCGCGGGCGAACGGCTCGAGCCGGATCTGGATGTGGCCGAACGCGGTCTCGCCCTCGCCGGGGCCGGTGACCGTGACGGTGACCGGGTCGGCGAGTTCGACCTCGCGGCCCACGGTCACGACCGTGGCCCGGGTGAAGGACGAATAGGCCTGCGCCGCGATGCGGTCGAAGGGGACGCCGCCCTGGCCGAGACGCTCGTCGTCGCGGCCGACGGTGTCGACGGTGACGCCGTCTACACCTGTCCCGCTCACTGCGTTCCCGGCGACGGTGTCATTCGTCCCGCTCACTGCGTTCCCGGCGACGGTGTCATTCGTCCCGCTCACTGCGTTCCCGGCGACGGTGTCATTCGTCCCGCTCACTGCGTTCCCGGCGACGGTCACCTCGACGGTCGCCTCGCCGGTCCGCTGGGCGGAGCCGTCGTGCAGGCCGCGCAGGCGGCGGAACGGGGTGAACCGCCAGGCCTCCTCGCGCGGGCTGGGCACCTCGAAGGCGTTGACGTCGAACGAGGTGAACAGCTCACCCTTGTTGACGGCAGGGGTCTGCGAACCCGGCGTGGTGACCGGGAGTGTCGGATCGGCCATCAGCCGACGGCTCCTTCCATCTGCAGCTCGATCAGGCGGTTGAGCTCGAGCGCGTATTCCATCGGGAGTTCCTTGGCGATGGGCTCGACGAACCCGCGGACCACCATGGCCATCGCCTCGTCCTCGGTCAGTCCGCGGCTCATCAGGTAGAAGAGCTGGTCGTCGCTGACCTTCGAGACGGTCGCCTCGTGCCCCATCGTCACGTCGTCCTCGCGGATGTCGACGTAGGGATAGGTGTCGCTGCGGGAGATCGTGTCGACCAGCAACGCGTCGCACTTCACCGTCGAGCGGCTGCCGTGTGCGCCGTTGTTGACCTTGACCAGGCCGCGGTAGGAGGCGCGGCCACCGCCGCGGGCCACCGACTTGGAGACGATGTTGCTCGAGGTGTTGGGGGCCAGGTGGACCATCTTGGATCCGGTGTCCTGGTGCTGTCCGGGGCCGGCGAACGCGACGGAGAGGACCTCGCCCTTGGCGTGCTCACCGGTCAGCCAGACCGCCGGGTACTTCATCGTGACCTTGGAGCCGATGTTGCCGTCGACCCACTCCATGGTGGCGCCCGCCTCGGCCTTGGCGCGCTTGGTGACCAGGTTGTAGACGTTGTTCGACCAGTTCTGGATGGTCGTGTAGCGGCAGCGGCCACCCTTCTTCACGATGATCTCGACGACCGCCGAGTGCAGCGAGTCGGTCTTGTAGATCGGCGCGGTGCAGCCCTCGACGTAGTGCACGTAGGCACCCTCGTCGACGATGATCAGCGTCCGCTCGAACTGGCCCATGTTCTCGGTGTTGATGCGGAAGTAGGCCTGCAGCGGGATGTCGACGTGCACGCCCGGCGGCACGTAGATGAACGATCCGCCCGACCACACCGCGGTGTTGAGCGCGGAGAACTTGTTGTCGCCGGCGGGGATCACCGAGCCGAAGTACTCCTGGAAGATCTCCGGGTGCTCCTTGAGACCGGTGTCGGTGTCGAGGAAGATCACGCCCTGCTGCTCGAGATCCTCGCGGATCTGGTGGTAGACGACCTCGGACTCGTACTGCGCGGCGACGCCGGCGACGAGACGCTGCTTCTCCGCCTCGGGGATGCCGAGCTTGTCGTAGGTGTTCTTGATGTCCTCGGGCAGCTCGTCCCACGACGTGGCCTGCTTCTCCGTGGAGCGCACGAAGTACTTGATGTTGTCGAAGTCGATGTCCTCGAGGGCGGCGCCCCAGTGGGGCATCGGCTTCTTGTCGAAGATCTTGAGGGCCTTCAGGCGCTGCTCGAGCATCCACTCGGGCTCGTTCTTCTTCGCCGAGATGTCGGCGACGACGGCCTCGGACAGCCCGCGCTGCGCGGCGGCGCCGGCGACGTCGCGGTCGGCCCAGCCGTAGCCGTAGTTGCCCAGCGAGGCAATCGTCTCCTCCTGCGTGAGCGGAGCAGCGGCGGTCGCCTTGGCGGCGGCCGGATCGGTGACGGTCATCGCGTGGCCTTTCGGGTCGGGGTGGTCTGGGACTGCGGTGTGCGGGGCTGTCGGGTCGTTCTCTTCACGCTCGGTTTCCTCTCGCCCGGTCTGCCGACCGGGGGCGGGTGTATCGGCACGTGGGTGGTGCAGGCACAGTCGCCGTTGGCGATGGTCGCCAGGCGCTGCACGTGCGTGCCGAGCAGTTCCGTGAAGACCGCGGTCTCGGCCTCACACAGTTCCGGGAACTCGGTGGCGACGTGCGCCACCGGGCAGTGGTGCTGGCAGATCTGCATCCCGTTGCCGACCTGTCGGGTGTTGGCGGAATACCCCGCGCTCGTGAGCGCGTCGGCGATCTCGTCGACCGTGTCGGCCACGTCGTCGGGGCCGTCGGCAGGCTGTACCTCGGCGACGATCCGCTCCACGCGTTCGCGGGCGAAGTCGGCCACCGCATCGTGTCCGCCGAGGTCACGCAGCTTGCGCATCGCGGCTCCGGCGAGGTCATCGTAGGCGTGCCGCATCTTGCCGCGGCCCGCCGGGGTGAGCTGGAACCACTTGGCGGGACGACCGCGGCCGCGCTGGCCGAAGCCGGTCGGCGCGACCTCGATGTCCCCGGCCGCGGTCAGGGCGTCGAGGTGACGGCGCACGCCCGCGGCGGAGATGCCGAGGCGCTCGCCGATGTCGCCCGCGGTCAGCGGGCCGTCCTCGACGAGCAGGGTCAGCACGGCCTCACGCGTCTGACCGTCGGGGTGCGTCTCGGCACCGACGACGGACTGGCGTGGGGTCGCCGCACCAGCGGAGGGCACGGCGTTGCCGCTGCCCGGGGGCAGCTCAACATCGTTCCGCATGGTTTTCACAACACGAGTGTGACGTAATTGATTCCCTGCTGCCAGCAAGGGTGCCCTTAGCAGAGGGCGCCGTTGTCACGCAGGTGGTCGGCGAAAGTCCGGATAAAGGGTGGTTCGCGAGGTATTGGGTTTCGGCGATTACAGTCGTCGTGTGCCCGAAACCACAGCCGGCCGGCGACTGCCGGACCTCTTCGGACGCGTCGTGACCCTCCTGCTCGCCGTGCTCGACTACCTCGGCCTGCGCAAGCAGCGTCCAGCGGGGACGCCCTCCGCCGACGCCACCGAGCAGCGCGGCGACTACGGCAAGGCCGTCGCCCGACTCCACGACGACGAACGCGAGGTCGGCCCGCTCGACGAGACCGAGAACCGCCGACTGCGGCGGATCAAGCTCTTCGGCGCCACGGGGTCGGTCCTGATCCTCATCGGCGCGCTCGGCACCGGCGCCGTGCCGGTGCTGCAGAACCCGGTCGCCGGGATGCGGGTGCTCTCGCTCCCGTCGCGGATGTTCGGCACCGCGCTGGCGTTGTCGATCGGCGGCTCGATCATCCTCGTCGTGGCATGGCTGCTCATCGGGCGGTTCGCGGTGGGACGCTTCAGCGTCGAGGTGCTGCGCGGCCGCAGCCCCGAACGCCGGATGAGCCGCCGCCAGGCCGACCGGACCCTCATGCTGTGGATCACGCCGATCATCCTGGCTCCCCCGCTGCTCAGCAAGGACGTCTACTCCTACCTCGCGCAGAGCGCGATCGCCTACCGCGGCATGGACCCGTACTCGGTGAGCCCGGTCCGCGGACTCGGCGTCGACCACATCCTCACGAGGTCGGTGCCGAATCTCTGGCGCGACACCCCCGCGCCCTACGGCCCGCTCTTCCTGTGGATGGGCGAGGGCATCACCAAGGTGACCGGCGCGAACATCACCGCCGCGATCTTCCTGCACCGTTGCCTCGCACTCGTCGGCATCGCGCTGATCGTCTGGGCGCTGCCGCGGCTGGCCCGCCGGTGCGGTGTGTCCTCGGTGGCGGCGCTGTGGCTCGGTGCGATGAACCCGCTGGTGATCCTGCACCTGGCCGGCGGCATCCACAACGAGGCCTTGATGCTCGGCATGATGCTGGTCGGCCTCGAACTCAGCTTCCGGGCGATCTACGGACCCGACCTGCTCCGAAAACCCGGCACCCTCGTGCCCACCCGTGCCGGCTGGATCCTCATCGCCGGCGGCGCCGTCCTCGCCGCGTCGGCGATGATCAAGGTGACCTCGATGCTCGCGCTCGGGTTCGTCGGCATCGCGCTGGCCATGCGCTGGGGCGCGACCCTGCCCGCCCTGCGGCACGCCCCGATGCGGGAATGGTGGGCGCGGTCGAAGGCGTCGGTCTATGCGCTCGCCCTCTCCGGCGGGTTCTATGTCGTGATCCTCGCGGTGGTGATGATCGGGATCTCGCTGGCCACCGGACTCGGCTTCGGCTGGACGGGAACCCTGTCGACCGGCGCGATCGTGCGGTCGTGGATGTCGATCCCGACGCTGCTGGGCGTGACGACCGGCCGCATCGGCGTCGGACTCGGACTCGGCGAGCACACCCAGGCGATACTCGACGTGATCCGCCCGCTGGGCCAGGTGATCGCCGGACTCTTCATCATCCGCTGGATGCTGGCCACCCTCGGCGGGCGTCTGCACCCGCTCGGCGCCCTGGGGGTGTCGATGGCCACGGTCGTGCTGCTCTTCCCGTTCGTCCAGGCCTGGTATCTGCTGTGGGCGGTCATCCCACTGGCCGCGTGGGCGACCGGCGCCTGGTTCCGCATCTCCACGATCGCCGCCTCGGCGATCATCGCGATCGTCGTCATGCCGACGAGCTCCAACACGAGCGGGATCGTCCTCGCCCAGGGCGTGCTCGCCGGTGTGATCATGGTCGCAGCGCTGACGGCGCTGTTCTTCGAGGAACGGTCCCCACGCCTGTGGCGTCGTCGCAGGACGGGGGCCGACGAGGCCGGGACCAGCGACGACGAGACGGATGCCGAGCCGGCGGAAAAGACGCCGACGCCGTGACCCGCACCCCACCCCGGAGCGGGCGGCGTTTTCCGTCCGCGGGGTCCGACCGCATAGTCTGACCTGTGTGCACGGCACGTCCTCCCGGCAGATCAGCGATGACGATCGGATGAACGATCGTCGGCCGAACGTCCCCGCACTCGAGGTGCGCGGCCTGGTCAAGACCTTCGGCGACCGAACCGCCGTCGATCACCTCGACCTCACCATCGCCCGCGGCGAGATCCTCGCCCTGCTCGGGCCCAACGGTGCGGGCAAGACGACGACGGTCGAGATCTGCGAGGGCTTCACCGCCCCGGACGCCGGCACCGTCCGGGTCCTCGGCCTCGATCCCGTCACCGACAACGACGCGCTCCGCCGGCGCATCGGCGTGATGCTGCAGGGTGGCGGCGCCTACCCGGGTGCCCGTGCCGAGGAGATGCTCCGCCTGGTGGCCGCGTACTCGGCCGACCCGATAGACCCCGACTTCCTGCTCGGCGCGCTCGGTCTCGACGAGGTCCGGCGCACCCCCTATCGGCGCCTGTCCGGCGGCCAGCAGCAGCGTCTGGCGCTCGCCTGCGCGGTCGTCGGGCGCCCCGAGCTGGTCTTCCTCGACGAGCCCACCGCCGGCCTGGACGCCCACGCGCGACTCGTGGTGTGGGAGCTCATCGACCGCCTGCGCGCCGACGGGGTCACGGTCCTGCTCACCACACATCTGATGGACGAGGCCGAGGAACTCGCCGACCAGGTCGTGATCATCGATCACGGTCGCGTGGTCGCCTCCGGCACCCCCGCCGACCTGACCAGCACCGGCGCCGAGAACGAGTTGCGGTTCACCGCGCCGCGCGGCCTCGACCTCACGACCCTGACGCTCGCGCTGCCCGAGGGCTACCACTGCACCGAACCCACCCCGGGCAACTACCTGGTCATCGGGTCGATCACCCCGCAGGTCCTCGCGACCGTGACGGCCTGGTGCGCGCGCATCAACGTCCTCGCCACCGACCTCCGGGTCGAGACGCGCAGCCTCGAAGACGTCTTCCTCGAACTGACCGGACGGGCCCTACGACCGTGAACTCCCCTGTGACGACCAACTCCCCGGACGCCGCCGCGACATTCCCCGGCGGGATGTTCCGGCCCGCGCCGCGTCCGGCTTCGCTGGCCGCGATGATCGCCGCGCAGTCGACGCTCGAACTCAAGCTGCTGCTCCGCAACGGCGAGCAGTTGCTGTTGACGATGTTCATCCCGATCACCCTGCTCGTCGGGTTGTGCCTGCTGCCGATCAACACGAGCTTCGGCGACGGGCCGGCCGAGCGGGCGACGCTCTTCGTCCCGGCCATCCTGACCATCGCGGTCATGTCCACGGCCTTCACCGGCCAGGCGATCGCCGTCGGTTTCGACCGTCGCTACGGGGCGCTGAAACGGTTGGGTGCCACGCCGATCCCGCGGTGGGGCATCATCGTGGGCAAATCGGTCGCGGTGCTCATCGTGGTCGCCCTGCAGTCGGTGATCATCGGCGGGATCGGCGCCGCCTTCGGGTGGCGGCCCGACGCGCTCGGCCTGCTCCTCGGCGTGGTCGTGCTCCTCGTCGGGACCGCCTGTTTTGCGACCCTGGGCCTGCTGCTGGGCGGCACGCTCAAGGCCGAGGTGGTCCTGGCCCTCGCGAACCTGCTCTGGTTCGCGTTCATCGGTGTCGGCAGCCTCGTGGTCGTCGACTCCGACGTGCCCGGCGCCGTGCACACCTTTGCGCGGTGCATCCCCTCGGGTGCGCTCAGTGAGGCCCTGGAGATGGCCGCACGTGGTTCGTTCGACGCCTTCGGGGTGGGCGTGTTGCTGGTGTGGGCCGCAGTGGCCGGCACCTTGGCGGTGAGGTGGTTCCGATTCCGATGACGACGTCGCAGACCTCGGCCCGACCGGGCGGCGCGGATCCCGGCGCACACGACGGCGGCGAGGCGCCCGGCTTCTGGCAGCGCATACCCGGCTTCGGCCGGCCCACCGCCCGCTTCGTCCATCGCTGGGCGATCGCGCTGCTGATCTCCAACGTCGGCATCGTCGCCACCGGCGGCGCGGTGCGGGTGACCGCCTCGGGCCTCGGCTGCCCGACGTGGCCACGATGCACCGACGAGTCCTTCGTCCCGCACGGCGAGCTCGGCATCCACGGCGCCATCGAGTTCGGCAACCGGCTGCTGACCTGGGTGCTGATCGTGATCGCCATCGCCGCGTGGGTCGCGGTGCTGCGCTACGCGAACTCGACCCGCAGCGACAAGTGGCTGGTCACCCTGATCGCCCTGGGCATCCCGCTGCAGGGCGTCATCGGCGGCATCACGGTCCTCACCGACCTGAACCCCTGGGTCGTCGCCCTGCACTTCCTGCTGTCGATGATCCTGGTGTCGGCCGCCACGGTGCTCGTCTACCGGATGCGCCCCTACCCCACGCCGTCGGAGCCGGCCGCCGAGGCGGAGATCCCCGCCGCCGCGATCCGGCGCCTCGGCGTCTACCTGGCGTGGCTGATCTACCTGGTCACGTGGGTGACGATCTACCTGGGCACCGTGGTCACCGGTTCCGGCCCGCACGCCGGCGACGCCGACGTCCCGCGCAACGGCCTCGATCCCGACAACGCCACCCAGCTGCACGCCGACGCCGTGTTCGTCCTGGTCGGCCTCGGGATCGCCGCCCTGGTGTACGCCCGCGTGTTCGCGCGCCCGCAGCAGCGGTCGGCGATCGTCTTCGCCCTGCTGATCCTCCTCCAGGGGCTCATCGGATTCGTGCAGTTCTTCACCGGCCTGCCCATCGCCCTGGTCATCGCGCACATGTTCGGCAGCGCGCTGCTCCTGATCGGCGCCACCTGGCAGGTCCTGGTGGCCACCGAGACCGACCGCAGCCGCGTCGACGCCTGACATCCGCGCAGACGAGAACGGCCCCCGCCGTCATCCGGCGGATTCAAGGGGTCCTCGCAACACCTGATGGTTAGACGGCTATCAGTAGATCACGCAGACGCTCGGCTGGAGCTTTCCAGTCGAGCGTTTTGCGTGGGCGACGGTTGAGTTTCTGGGCGACGAGTTCGAGGTCCTGGGGTCCGTAGACGCTCAAGTCGGTTCCCTTCGGAAAGTATTGGCGCAGTAAGCCGTTGGTGTTCTCGTTTGATCCGCGTTGCCAGGGTGAGTGCGGGTCGCAGAAATAGACCGGTACTCCGGTGGCAACAGTGAACTGGTTGTGGGCTGCCATCTCGCATCCCTGGTCCCAGGTCAGCGAACCGCGCAGGTGTTGGGGTAGTGATCCGATCAGCGGTACCAGCACGTCACGGACTTCCTCAGCGGTGTGCCCGCCCGGGAGGTGTCCGAGCATGACGTAGCGGGTGGAACGTTCAACCAGGGTCACGATCGCGGACTCGCTGCGAGTGCCGACGATCAGATCGCCTTCCCAATGTCCTGGCACGGCCCGGTCCTCGACCTCGGCTGGACGGTCGGAGATCATCACCATGTCGTCAATGAACCGCTTGGTGCGCTGTTCGGCCTTGCGATGAGGTTTGCGTCGGGTCCGCCCGGTCCGCAACGCCGTCGCGACCTCGCGGCGCAGCCCTCCTCGAGCCTGGACGTAGATCGCCTGGTAGATGGTTTCGGTGCTCACTCGCATGCCCTGATCGTCGGGGAACTCGGTCATGAGAGCGTGGCACACCTGCTCCGGGGACCACTGGTCCTGCAACTTGCCGGCGACGTAGTCGCGCAGCGGGCCGGGCTGGGCGAGCTTGGACTCTTTAGGACGCGACCGCGAATGGGTCCATGCACGGTGCGCTCGGTGAGCACGGTAGACGTCCTCGACCGCATAGGCGTCGATCTCGCGTTTGATCGTCGAGGCCGACCGCCTTAACCGCCGGCCGATCTCCCGAAGCGAGTGACCCTCACGGCGCAGATCAGCAATCTGTTCCCGATCGGCCAAGGTCAGGAACCGTGGATGCAGTACCGCTTCCAACTGGGCCAGGGATGGTTCGCCAGTGGCGTCGCGGTAGGTGGTCACACCTGTGGTGTAGTCGATCCGCCGGCCATCAGGATGTAGGCGCGCGTTCCCGACTTTACGGATTCCCCTATCCCAATCCCGGGCAGTGCGGACGTTCACACCGATCTGGGCAGCCGCCTCGCGGCGGCTCACTCCCTTCGCACGGAGTTGGTCGTATCGGGCGCGACCCGGGTGCCCGCCGGTACCGGTCTTGCCGCGACCACGCATCCCCGCCTTACGCACCCACCCGTACGCAGTGTCCCGGCTCATCCCGACGATGCGAGCAGCCTCGCACACGTTCCCGTCCACACGGTCCAACACCGTGAAGAACTCGTCCTTCAACTCCGCAGAATGCACGATCCCCGCAACTTCTTGAAATCCAGGGTGTTGCGGGGATCGCTAGCATCCGCCATCCGGCGGGGGCCGTTCTCGTCGTCATCCGATCTAGAGGATCGCGCGGTTGCGCGGCTTGGGGAAACGCTTCTGCCGGGCCACCCAGCCGGCCATCTTGCGCCAGTGCGACGGGCGGACGTTGGCCTCCGACGTCAGATCCCGGTCCCACTCGGCGATCTCGAGGCCGTCGACGGCGTCCACAACCGCCTGCGCGGTGGCGAGGTCGGGGACGACCCGGTCGCCGAGGACACCACCGGAGGCACCCACCAGGGTGATGCGGACACCGGCCGCGCCGATCGCCTGGAGGACGACCTTCGCGTTGCCACCCTCGCGGGCGACGAACTTCTTCACCGACGCGACGACGTCGGCAGGGGCCTGGACCGTCTGCGTTGCTGTGGTGTCGGTGGCGGCACTGTCAGTCATGCCGCTCAGCTTACCGGTGCGCACGGCTCGAGCCCGTCACCGGGATACATGCCGCGCAGTGATGTTCGCCGTGTACAACGGGTGTCGTGCGCGCGATTCAGGTGACCAGACACGGCGGCCCCGACGTCCTCGTGTACGGCTCGGTCGACGACCCGATCCCGGCGACCGACGAGGTGATCGTCCGCACCACCGCGGTGGGCGTGAACTTCATCGACACCTACCTTCGACGCGGGTTGTATCCCTCGACCCCTCCCTACGTCCCCGGCACCGAGGGCGCGGGCGAGATCGTCGCCGTCGGACCGGAGGTCACCGGACTCGAGGTGGGTCAGCGCGTGGCGTGGGTGGCCGCGCCGGGGTCGTACGCCGAACTGGTCGCCGTCCCCGCCGACAAGGCTGTCGTGGTGCCCGACGGCGTCGACGACGCGATTGCCGGGGCGTCGCTGCTGCGCGGACTCACCGCCCACTATCTGCTCGACGGCAGCTCGCATCCGCGGACCGGCGAGACGGTGCTGATCCACGCCGGCGCCGGCGGCGTCGGGCTGATCCTGACCCAGCTGGCCAAGCGGAAGGGCCTGCGCGTCATCACCACCGTCTCCTCCGAGGAGAAGGCCGACCTGTCCCGCCGCGCGGGTGCCGACCACGTGCTGCGGTACGGCGACGACCTGGCCGCGCGGGTCCGCGATCTCACCGATGGCACGGGCGTGCCGGTGGTCTACGACGGGGTGGGCGCCGACACCTTCGAGCAGTCCCTCGCCGCCACCGCGATCCGCGGGCTCATCGTGCTGTTCGGGGCGTCGAGCGGACCCGTGCCCCCGTTCGACCTGCAGCGGCTCAATCCGGCCGGCTCGCTCAGCGTGACGCGGCCGACGCTCGGCCACTTCACCGCGACGCGGGAGGAACTGTCCTGGCGGGCCGGGGAGTACTTCGAGGCGATCGCCGACGGCGACGTGGACGTCCGGATCGGACAGCGTTACCGCCTGGCCGACGCCGCACAGGCGCACGCCGATCTCGAGGCACGCAGGACGACCGGGGCGACGGTGCTGCTGCCCTGATCCCCGGATGAGGGGTCAGGCCGGGCGACGGATCAGAAGTAGGACGAGATCGTCTGCATGCCGACAACCGCGTCGATGGCGAGGCCGCAGAAGACGATCGCGAGGTATTCGTTCGACTGCAGGAACACCTTCAGCGGCTTGACCTCCACGCCGCGGCGGGTGTCGCGGTACAGCTTGGTGACGCGCTCGACGAACCATGCGCCGGCGACCACCGCGATGACGGTGTAGATCCAACTGGTGGCCGGGATGAGGACGAGCGTGCACAGCACGGTCAGCCAGGTGTAGACCAGCATCTGACGGGTCACGCGTTCCTCGGTGGCGATGACCGGGAGCATCGGCACGCCAGCCGCCGCGTAGTCCTCCTTGTAGCGCATTGCCAGCGCCCAGGTGTGCGGCGGCGTCCAGAAGAAGATGACCAGGAACAGCACGATGGGCTGCCAGCTCAGCGAGCCGGTGACCGCGGCCCAGCCCACGAGCGTCGGCATGCAGCCGGCGGCGCCGCCCCACACCACGTTCTGCCAGGTGCGGCGCTTGAGGATCATCGTGTAGACGCCGACGTAGAAGACGATCGTCGCCGAGACGAGCAGCGCAGAGAGCAGGTTGGCCGCGAAGAACAGCACCGCGAACGACGCCGCCCACAGGACGAGGCCGAAGATCAGCGCGTTCCGCGTGGCGACGGCCCGGCGGGCCAGCGGCCGGCGGGCCGTGCGCTTCATCTTCTTGTCGATGTCGGCGTCGACCACCATGTTCAAGGTGTTCGCACTACCCGCACCCAGCCATCCGCCGATCAGTGTGAAGGCGATGACGGCGATGTCGACGTGACCCCGATCGGCCTGCAACATCACCGGGATGGTCGCGACCAGCAGCAGCTCGATGACCCGCGGCTTGGTCAGCGCGATGTACGCGAGCACCGTCGCGCGCACTCGTCCTGCCCACGACAGATCGGCCGGTGCGACCGGCTCGGTCGTAACCTGCTGCGATGCGGTGTCGGTCGAGTGGGATGCGGCGGGACTGTCTCCGCTCACACGCTCCCCTATCCTCACGAACACTCCTCGTCCGCCCGCCCAGAATCTCCGCGGGCTACTACAGAGCATGGTAGACGTTCGCCTCCGCGAACCGTGAATCGAGGCGTGACGGGCGAGATCGCCGTCACCCGGGTCGCGACTCGCCGGTAACTTTCGGTCGGCGCGCAACAGGTCTCCGTAGCCGATTACTCTGGACCGAGACGTGCCTGCAACCTCGTCGGTTGACGGGCGCGAGCCGACGTCCCGACCAGCCAGGCACAGGAGACCATCACCATCGTGGCCGACACAGACGAGATCCGCGCACTGACCACCGCCCGCCACCCGGACGACTGGACCGACCTCGACACCCGGGCCGTCGACACGGCTCGCGTGCTGGCCGCCGACGCGGTGCAGAAGTGCGGCAGCGGCCACCCGGGCACCGCGATGAGCCTGGCCCCGCTCGCCTACACGCTGTTCCAGCGGGTGATGCGCCACGACCCCACCGACACCGACTGGGTCGGCCGCGACCGCTTCGTCCTGTCGTGCGGGCACTCCAGCCTCACCCTCTACATCCAGCTCTACCTCGGCGGCTTCGGTCTCGAACTGTCCGACATCGAGGCGCTGCGCACCTGGGACTCGCTGACCCCCGGCCACCCCGAGTTCCGTCACACCAAGGGCGTGGAGATCACCACCGGCCCCCTCGGCCAGGGTCTCGCCTCGGCCGTGGGCATGGCGATGGCCGCCCGCCGCGAGCGCGGCCTGTTCGACCCCGACGCCCCGCTCGGCGAGAGCCCCTTCGACCACTACATCTACGTGGTCGCCTCCGACGGCGACATCGAGGAGGGCGTGACCTCCGAGGCCAGCTCGCTCGCCGGGACCCAGCAGCTGGGCAACCTGATCGTCTTCTACGACCAGAACCAGATCTCGATCGAGGACGACACCGACATCGCGCTGAGCGAGGACGTCGCCAAGCGCTACGAGGCCTACGGCTGGCACGTGCAGACCGTCGAGGGCGGCGAGGACGTCGTCGCCATCGAGGCCGCGATCAAGGCCGCCCAGGAGGTCGTCGACCGGCCGTCGATCATCTGCCTGCGCACGATCATCGGCTACCCGGCGCCGAACAAGATGAACACCGGCGGCATCCACGGCGCCGCGCTCGGCGAGGACGAGGTCGCCGCGACCAAGAAGGTCCTCGGCTTCGACCCGGAGAAGACCTTCGAGGTGGCCGACGAGGTCATCGCCCACACCCGCAAGCTCGTCGACCGCGGCGCCGAGCTGCGCAAGGCCTGGACCGCGTCGTTCGACGAGTGGGCGAGCAAGAACCCCGAGAACAAGAAGCTCTTCGACCGCCTGCAGGCCCACGAGCTGCCCGAGGGCTGGACCGACGTCCTGCCGACGTGGGAGCCGGGCGACAAGGACGTCGCGACCCGTTCGGCGTCGGGCAAGGTCCTCACCGCCCTCGCGCCGGTGCTGCCCGAACTGTGGGGCGGTTCGGCCGACCTCGCGGGTTCGAACAACACCACCATGGACGGCGAGCCCTCGTTCGGGCCGACGTCGATCAGCACCAAGAAGTGGTCGGCGAACCCCTACGGCCGCACACTGCACTTCGGCGTCCGCGAGCACGCGATGGGCTCGATCCTGTCGGGCATCGCCCTGCACGGCCCGACCCGCGCCTACGGCGGCACCTTCCTGCAGTTCTCCGACTACATGCGTCCGGCGGTGCGCCTGGCCGCGCTGATGGAGATCGACCCGATCTACGTCTGGACCCACGACTCCATCGGCCTCGGTGAGGACGGTCCGACCCACCAGCCGATCGAGCACCTCGCCGCCCTGCGCGCGATCCCCCACCTCGACGTCGTGCGGCCGGCCGACGCCAACGAGACCGCCTACGCGTGGGCGCACCTGCTGACCCGCCGCAACCACCCGGTCGGCCTCGCCCTGACCCGGCAGAACGTGCCCGTTCTCGAGGGCACCTCGGCCGAGGGCGTCGCCAACGGCGGTTACGTCCTGAGCGACTCCGACGACCCGCAGGTGGTCCTCATCGGCACCGGTTCCGAGGTGTCACTGGCCGTCGAGGCGCAGCAGGCGCTGGCGGCCAAGGGTATCCGCGCCCGCGTCGTGTCGATGCCGTGCGTCGAGTGGTTCGACGAGCAGCCGCAGGGCTACCGCGACCACGTGCTGCCGCCGTCGGTTCCGCGCGTCGCCGTCGAGGCCGGCATCGCGATGCCGTGGTACCGCATCGTCGGCGCCGGCGGCGAGATCGTCAGCATCGAGCACTTCGGCGCGTCGGCCGACTACAAGGTCCTCTACACCAAGTTCGGGATCACCTCAGAGGCCGTCGCCGCGGCCGCCGAGCGCGTCATCGCCGGCTGAGCGGTCCCAGCCGCCACCGGCAGGCCGGACACACACCACACAATCAGGAGAGAATCGTGACCCAGAACGACAAGCTCGCCGAACTGTCCGCCGCCGGTGTCTCGGTGTGGCTGGACGACCTCTCGCGCGACCTCATCACCTCCGGTGATCTCGCCGAGTTGATCAACACCAAGTCGGTGGTCGGCGTGACCACCAACCCGGCCATCTTCCAGGCCGCGCTGTCCAAGGGCACCGCGTACGACGCGCAGGTGAACGAGCTGGCCGCGCGCGGGGCCGACGTGGACGCCACCATCCGCACGGTGACCACCGACGACGTCCGCAACGCCTGCGACGTGTTCGCCGGCGTCTACGAGGAGTCCGACGGGGTCGACGGCCGGGTGTCCATCGAGGTCGATCCGCGCCTCGCCCACGACACCGAGGGCACCGTCGCCCAGGCCGTCGAGCTGTGGAAGATCGTCGACCGCCCGAACCTGCTCATCAAGATCCCGGCCACCAAGGCCGGACTGCCGGCGATCACCAAGGTGATCGCGGAGGGCATCAGCGTCAACGTGACGCTGATCTTCTCGGTGGAGCGCTACAAGGAGGTCATGGACGCCTACCTCGACGGCCTCGACGCCGCCGCGGAGGCCGGCCACGACCTGTCGACCATCCACTCGGTCGCCTCGTTCTTCGTCTCGCGCGTCGACACCGAGATCGACAAGCGCCTCGAGGCCATCGGCACCCCCGAGGCCCTCGAGCTGCGGGGCAAGGCGGCACTGGCCAACGCGCGCCTGGCCTACGCGGCCTACCAGGAGGTCTTCGAGGTCGAGACCCGCTTCCCCGACCTGCAGGCCCAGGGTGCGCGCGCCCAGCGTCCGCTGTGGGCGTCGACCGGCGTGAAGAACCCGGAATACCCCGACACCCTGTACGTCAGCGAGCTCGTCGCGCCGAACACGGTCAACACCATGCCGGGCAAGACGATGGACGCCTTCGCCGACCACGGTTGGGTCGACACGGGCTCGATCATCGGCAAGGAGGCCGAGTCGCGCGAGATCTTCGAGAAGATCTCGGCGGTCGGCGTCGACCCGGCCGACGTGTTCGTCGTCCTCGAGGACGAGGGCGTGCGCAAGTTCGAGGACGCCTGGAACGAGCTGCTCACCGCGACGGCCGAGCAGTTGGCCGCCGCGAACAAGGGCTGAGCACGCCGTGGCCGACGAGGCTCGGTGGGTCAATCCCCTCCGTCACCCACAGGACAAGAGACTCCCGCGGATCGCGGGGCCGTCCAGCCTGGTGATCTTCGGCGTCACCGGCGACCTCGCCCGCAAGAAGCTGATGCCCGCGGTCTACGACCTCGCCAACCGCGGTCTCCTCCCGCCCTCCTTCGCCCTCGTCGGGTTCGCCCGGCGGGACTGGAGCGACGAGGACTTCGGCGCCATCGTGCACGACGCCGTCCGCGAGCACTCCCGGACGGGTTTCCGCGAGGAGGTCTGGGAGCGCCTGGCCGAGGGCTTCCGCTTCGTGCAGGGCGAGTTCGACGACGACGCCGCCTTCGACCGGCTGAAGTCGACGCTGAAGTCGCTCGACGCCGAGCGCGGGACCGACGGCAATCACGCCTTCTACCTGTCGATCCCGCCGAAGGCCTTCCCGACGGTGTGCGAGCAGCTCGAACGCAGCGGCCTGGCTGCGCCGGAGGGCGACAGCTGGCGTCGCGTGGTCATCGAGAAGCCCTTCGGCCACGACCTGGAGTCGGCCCGCGAGCTCAACGCGATCGTCAACTCGGTGTTCCCGGAGTCGTCGGTGTTCCGCATCGACCACTACCTCGGCAAGGAGACGGTCCAGAACATCCTGGCGCTGCGCTTCGCCAACCAGCTGTTCGATCCGCTGTGGAGTTCCCACTACGTCGACCACGTCCAGATCACCATGGCCGAGGACATCGGCCTCGGCGGCCGTGCCGGCTACTACGACGGGATCGGCGCGGCGCGCGACGTCATCCAGAACCACCTGTTGCAGCTGATGGCGCTGGTGGCCATGGAGGAGCCGATCTCCTTCGAGCCCAAGCAACTGCAGGCCGAGAAGATCAAGGTGCTGTCCGCGACCCGCAACATCGAGCCGCTGTCGGAGAACACGGCACGCGGCCAGTACACGGCCGGATGGCAGGGCAGCGAGAAGGTCCCTGGCCTCAAGGACGAGAAGGGCTTCGCGAAGGACTCCACGACCGAGACCTTCGCCGCGATCGCGCTGGAGGTCGACTCCCGGCGCTGGGCGGGTGTGCCGTTCTACCTGCGCACCGGCAAGCGCCTCGGGCGCCGGGTGACGGAGATCGCGCTGGTGTTCAAGCGCGCGCCGCACCTGCCCTTCGACCAGACGATGACCGAGGAACTCAGCCAGAACGTGCTGGTGATCCGCGTGCAGCCCGACGAGGGCATCACGCTGCGGTTCGGCTCCAAGGTGCCCGCGTCGAGCATGGAGGTCCGTGACGTCAACATGGACTTCAGCTACGGCACCGCCTTCACCGAGGCCTCCCCGGAGGCCTACGAGCGTCTGATCCTCGACGTGCTCCTCGGCGAACCGTCGCTGTTCCCGGTCAACGAGGAAGTCGAGTTGTCCTGGAAGATCCTCGATCCCGTCCTAGAGCACTGGGCGAAGAGCGGCCGGCCCGAGCCCTACGAGGCGGGCACCTGGGGTCCGGCCTCCGCCGACGAGATGCTCGCGCGTCACGGCCGACAGTGGAGACGTCCATGATCGTCAGCCTGCCCAACACGACGAGCCGCGAGGTCGCCAAGCAGCTGGTGAAGCTCCGCGACACCGAGGGTGCGGTCAACAGCGGCCGGGTGCTCACACTGGTCGTCTGCGCCGAGCACGACGAGCCCACCGAGGGCGCCATCGAGGCGGCCATCGCCGCCAGCCGCGAGCATCCCAGCCGCGTCATCGTCATCTCGCGCGGTGTGCGCCATGCCCGTTCGCGGATGGACGCCGAGATCCGCATCGGCGGCGACGCGGGCGCGTCGGAGATCATCGTGCTGGCGCTGGCGGGCGAGCTCGCCGACAACGCTCATTCGGTGGTCATACCGTTCCTGCTGCCGGACACGCCGGTGGTGACCTGGTGGCCGAGTATCGGCCCCCGGTCCCCGGCGGCCGATCCGCTCGGCCAGCTCGGGCGCCGGCGCATCACCGACGCCAACCGCGACCCGGCCCTCAACACCGTGCTCAAGCGCCGGCTCGCCGGGTACTCCCCCGGCGACACCGACCTCGCGTGGACCCAGCTCACCCCGTGGCGGGCCATCCTGGCGTCGGCGCTCGACCGTCCGCCGTACACGGAGGTCGTCGCCGTCGACGTGACCGGCCCCGACCGCAGTCCGGCCATCGACCTGCTCGCCGGGTGGTTGCGTTCCGCACTCGGCGTGCCGACGCGGCGGTTCACCGGCAGCTTCGAGGTCCGCCTGGTCCGCACCGACGGTGACACCGTGCTCGCCGTCGACGAGAACAACAACGCGGTCCTGACCGCACCCGGCAAGCCGGACGGCCGGATCGCGATGACCCCGCGGTCCCTGCCGGTCTGCATCGCCGAGGAGTTGCGCCGGCTCGACGTCGACGAGGTGTACGCCAAGGCACTCGCGGGGGTTGCCGAGGTGGAGCGGATCTCCCCGGAGCAGGAGGCGAACATCCGCGCGGACCTTCGTGCGGCCATCGCCGACGCAGCGCAGCAAGACGATCCGGCAACCGCCGACAAGGAGTGAACCCCGTGACCACCGAGACACTCGTCTTCGACTCCAAGCAGGAACTCCTCACCACCGCGGCCGCGCGGTTCGTCGACCTCGTCACCCGCGCCCAGGCCGAGCGCGGGGTGGCCAGCGTCGTGCTGACCGGTGGCAGCAACGGCATCGGCATCCTGTCGACGCTGGCCGCCGACAGCGGCTCGATCGACTGGTCGAGGGTCGACATCTATTGGGGCGACGACCGTTTCGTGCCCGCCGACGATCCCGAGCGCAACTCCGGCCAGGCCCGCGAGGCGCTGCTGGACAAGGTGCCGGTGGACCCGGGCCGGGTGTTCCCGATGGCTCCGTCCGACGGCCCGTTCGGCGACGACATCGACGCCGCCGCGGCCGACTACGCCGCCATCCTGGCCGGGCGCTCGTCCGACGGCGTGGCGCCCCACTTCGACCTGCATCTGCTCGGCATGGGCGGCGAGGGACACATCAACTCACTGTTCCCGCACCGTCCGGCCACCCTCGAAACCGAGAAGTCCGTTGTCGCCGTCGAGGATTCGCCGAAGCCTCCGCCGCGTCGGATCACGCTGACCCTGCCGGTGGTCAACCGTGCGCGGTCGGTGTGGTTCCTGGTGGCCGGTGCCGACAAGGCCGAGGCCGTCGCCGCGGCGCACGCCGGCGCCGACCCCGCGGACTGGCCGTGCGCGGGCGCACACGGCACCGAGGAGACGCTCTGGTTCCTCGACGACGCCGCCGCGAGCAAGCTCGACTGAGACGGTAGGCTTCGTCCTCGTGACCGAGACCTCGACCTACGCGAACGTGACCCTCGACCCGCGCGCCAACGTCTACTTCGACGGCAAGTGCGTGAGCCACACGTTCCATCTCGCCGACGGCACCCGCAAGTCGGCCGGCGTGATCCTGCCCGCCACCCTCGCCTTCGGCACCGCGGCGCCCGAGGTCATGGAACTGCACACCGGCGCGTGCCGGGTCCGACTCGCAGGCAGCGAGGACTGGGTCTCCTACGGCGCCGGCGACTCGTTCTCGGTGCCCGGCGACTCGTCGTTCGACATCGAGGTCACCGAGCCCGTCAGCTACGTCTGCCACTACGGCTGAGCCGCATCGGACCCCGACCCCCCAGGACTAAGTCCGCACCCTCGTGCGTTGCACGCCACATGCGCGGCAACACACTCTGGGTCCTCGCCCACCCCGACGCCGGCTCGCTGAGCGGCCGACTCCGCGACGCGGGGGTCGCGGCCCTGCGCGAGAACGGTTGGGACGTCGCCGAATCCGACCTCTATCGGATGCGATGGGATCCGCTCCTGCGCGCCGGGGACGCCGACGCCCCCGAACGCGTCGAGGAGGTCCGCGCCGAACAGCGGAAACTCCTCGCCGCCGACCTCGTGGTCCTGCAGTTCCCGCTGTGGTGGTACGGGATGCCGGCGATCCTCAAGGGCTGGGTGGACCGGGTCTTCGAGAGCGGGTTCGCCTACCACGTGCCGGATCCCGAGACGGGGCGGATGCTCAAGTACGGGCGCGGCGGACTCGAAGGCCGCCGCGCGCTCGTCGTCGTCACCGCCGGCGACCGTGCGGGCAGCCTCACTCCCCGCGGGATCAGCGGCAGCATCGACGACGTGCTGTGGCCGCTGCTGCACGGAACCCTCTGGTACACGGGCATGCAGCCGTTGCGGCCGCACCTGGTCGCCGAGGCCGACTCGGTCGACGCGACGAGGGCGAATCGTCTCGAGCGATGCCTGGCGGACCGGCTCGCCCGCATCGACGGCGAGGAACCGATCGACTACCTGCCGCTGGACGACGAGTTCTACGACCACTCGATCCGCCTGCACGACGACGTGTCCCCCGGTCTCGAGGGCATCGCCGCGCATCGACGCTGCGGCGTCTGAACGCTAGCCCGAGTTGCGCAGCGCCGTCGCCAGGCCGTTCATCGTCAGCTGGATGCCGCGACGGACGAGCGGGGTGTCCTCCCCCGCGCGGAAGCGACGCAGCAACTCGACCTGCAGCAGGTTCAGCGGTTCGAGGTACGGGAACCGGTTGTAGACGGATCGCTTGAGCGCCGCGTTGTCGTGCAGCAGATCGTCGGTGCCGGTGATCTTGGCGTACATCTCGATCGTCCGCTCGTGCTCGTCGACGATCATCCCGAACACCTTGTCGCGCAGCTCCTCGTCGGGGACGAGCTGGGCGTAGCGGTGCGCCAGGCTCATGTCCGACTTCGCCAGGACCTGCGCCATGTTCGACATCACGCTGCGGAAGAACGGCCACCTCTCGTAGTAGCGGCGCAGGGTCTCCAGGCGCGACTCGTCGTCGCCCACCCACTCCTCGAATGCCGAACCGGTGCCGTACCAGCCCGGGAGCATGACGCGGGACTGCGTCCACGACAGCACCCACGGGATCGCGCGGAGGTCGGAGATCTTCTCGGTCTGTTTGCGCGAGGCCGGCCGCGACCCGATGTTGAGGGCGCCGATCTCCGACAGCGGCGTCGACGTGGTGAAGTACTCGACGAATCCCGGCGTCTGGTGGACCAGGCGGCTGTAGGCGGCCCGGGCCTTGGCGGCGATGTCGTCCATGACCTCGTAGGTCGACTCCGACTCGTCGCCGAGACCCTCGACGTCGAGCAGCGACGACTCGATGGTCGCGGCGAGCAGCGTCTCCAGGTTGCGGCGCGCGACGACGGGTTCGGCGTACTTGGCCGCGATGATCTCGCCCTGCTCGGTGATCCGCAGCGACCCCTGCACCGCGCCCGGCGGCTGCGCGAGGATCGCGTCGTAGCTCGGGCCGCCGCCGCGGCCGACGGTGCCGCCTCGACCGTGGAACAGCCGCAACCGGATTCCCGCCTTCTCGGCCATCTCGACGAGATCGAGCTCGGCTCGGTAGAGCGCCCAGTTGGCGGCCATGTAGCCGCCGTCCTTGTTGGAGTCGGAGTAGCCGAGCATGATCTCCTGCATGCCGTTCTGCGACTCGACCAGCGCGCGGTAGAACGGCACGTCGAGGACGGCGGCCATCGTGGCCGCGCCCTGCTGCAGGTCCTCGATCGTCTCGAACAGCGGCACCACCCGCACCGTGCACCGCGGCGAGTTCTCCCCCGCGGGCCCCGGATCGTAGAGGCCCGCCTCCTTCAGCAGGATCAGCGCCTCCAGCATGTCGCTCACCGAGGTGCACATGGAGATGATGTAGTTCGGCACGGCCTCGGGGCCGAAGGTCGCCACCGCCCGTGCCGCGGCCCGCACGATGCCGAGCTCCTTGGTGGCCAGTTCGCTGAGTTCGGCGTCGGGCCGGGTCAGCGGTCGCCGCGCCTGCAGTTCCGCAGTGAGGATCTCCACCCGGTCCGGCTCGTCGAGCGACGCGTAGTCGGGGTGGACGCCCGCCCAGGCGAGAAGCTCGGCGACGACCTCCTCGTGCATGTCGGAGTTCTGGCGCATGTCCAGACCCGACAGATGGAAACCGAAGGTGCGCACGGCCTCTCGCAACGCGAGGAGCCGGTCGTCGGCGATGAGCCCGTCGTTGTTGGCCCGCAGGGCCGCGTCGACGACGTCGAGGTCGGCGAGCAGCTCGCCGGCACCGGCGTAGGGCTCTTCGCCGTCGATGAGGAGCAGGTCGTTCGACGACAGGAAGCCCTCGTCGAACATCTCGTCCGCAGTGGCAACCAGGCGCGCCCGGATGTGCCGCAGCGCCAGTCGGAACGGCTCGTCGGCGCCGGCGTCCTCGGGGCCGGCGCCGGCCAGCTCGAGCAGCGGCTCGACGGCGGTGATGAGCCGCGCCGACATGCTGAGCTCCTGGGCGAGGTTCTCCAGCTCGTCGAGGTGGTGACGCACCGCGGTCTGCGCGGCGAGCGTGGTCGCCAGGGTCACGACATCCGGGGTGACGTACGGGTTGCCGTCGCGGTCGCCGCCGATCCACGACCCCATCCGGATCATCGGCTCCTCGGCGAGCCCCGCCCGCGGGTAGGCCGAGCGCAGGGCCTTGCGCACGGAGGTGTTGATCTCGGGCACGACCTCGAAGAAGGACGCGTCGTAGTACCGCAGCCCGGAACGGATCTCGTCCTGGATCGTGAGCCGCTCGAGGCGGATGAGCGCGGTCTGCCACAGCGTGATGATCTGGCGCCGGATCGACTCGGCGACCTTCGCCTCCTCGTCCGGCGTGAGCTCGGTGCGCTCGCGGAACCGCATCAGCTCGGTGATGCGGTTCTGCGCCTCGAAGACGGTGCGGCGCCGGGTCTCGGTGGGGTGGGCGGTGATCACCGGGACGACGGCGGCGTCGGCCAGCGCCCTGCCGACCTCGGCGTCGTCGAGCCCGGCCTCCGCCAGCTGCCGGTAGGTCGCCGCGAGGCTCGACTTCTGCGGCGGATCGCCGGCACGCACGTGGATGGCGCGACGGCGTTCGCGGTGGATGTCCTCGGCGAGATTCGCCAGCAGCGCGAA
The DNA here is from genome assembly GCF_900683595.1 of Gordonia paraffinivorans. Classification (NCBI taxonomy): domain Bacteria; kingdom Bacillati; phylum Actinomycetota; class Actinomycetes; order Mycobacteriales; family Gordoniaceae; genus Gordonia; species Gordonia paraffinivorans. Next base: position 453,761 of record NZ_CAACYD010000005.1, read on the forward strand.
ATGGCTGAACGCCCGGATGATCGGGATTGCGACGTCGACGTCGAGGTCGACGAACTTGGCGGCGAGCTCGTCACGGTCGATCTCGTTGCGCCGCACCGCGAAAGCGGCCTTGCGCGCGGACTCGACCAGCTCGAAGACGTCGTCGCCGGAATGCTCGCGCACGACCTCGCCGAGGATGCCGCCGAGCAGGCGGATGTCCTCGCGCAACGGTTCGGTGAGTGCCCGACCCTCGTCGTCGACGACGATGTGGTCGACGATCGAGATGGAGGGACGCCAGGCCGGGGCTCCCCGGGAAGGGACGGATTCACTCATGCCGACCAGTATTCCGAGGATTCGGGACATCGGCATCCCGGGACGACAACAGGGCGACACGTCTCACGTGCCGCCCCGGTCGGAAGAGCTCAGATGCCGCTGGTCAGGAGAGCTTGATGTCGATGCCGATGCCGATGATGAAGATCACCCAGATCAGGCCGACGAAGATGGTCAGGCGGTCGAGGTTGCGCTCGACGACGCTCGAACCGGACAGGCTCGACTGGACGCCACCACCGAACAGCGACGACAGACCGCCGCCCTTGCCGCGGTGCAGCAGGACGAGCACGATGACCAGAACGCTCGTGACGATCAGTCCGATGTCGAGTGCGGTTTGCACAGGTAACGCCCTTCCTCAAAGCCCCTGGAAATACAGCTGTGGCAGGCGGCGCCGAACCGGCACGAGGCCATGATCGGACACCAACCTGCCACAGTCTACGCGTGGGTGTGGCCCGTCAGGGCAAGGGGCCACCCGCGGCGATCGCCGACAGCGTCGCGAACTCGTCGGACTTCAGCGACGCGCCGCCGACCAGAGCACCGTCGATGTCGGGCTGGGCGACGAGCTCGCCGACGTTCTTCGAGTTCACCGAGCCGCCGTAGAGGATGCGCACGCTCGCCGCCGTCTCGGCGTCGGCGATCTCCGCGAGGGTCTCGCGGATGGCCTTGCACACCTCCTGCGCGTCGGCCGAGCTGGCGACGCGACCGGTGCCGATGGCCCAGACCGGCTCGTAGGCGATGACGGTCTTGGCGATCTCGGCCGCCGACAGGCCCGCCAGGGAGCCCTTGAGCTGCGCCACGTTGTACGCGACGTGCTCGCCGGCCTCCCGGACCTCGAGGCCCTCGCCGATGCAGACGATCGGGGTGAGCTCGTGCCGCAGCGCGGCCTTGGTCTTGGCGAGCACGATCTCGTCGGTCTCACCGTGCATGGTGCGACGCTCCGAGTGACCCACGATGACGAAGGTGCAGCCGAGCTTCGCGAGGAAGGCTCCGCTGATCTCGCCGGTGTAGGCACCCGAGTCGTGCTGCGACAGGTCCTGCGCACCGTAGGTGAGCAGCAGCTTGTCGCCGTCGACGACGGTCTGCACGCTGCGGATGTCGGTGAACGGCGGGATGACCGTCACGTCGACCTTGTCGAAGTACTTCGCCGGCAGGGCGAACGCGATCTTCTGAACCAGGGCGATGGCCTCGAGGTGGTTGAGGTTCATCTTCCAGTTGCCCGCGATGAGCGGCTTGCGCTGTGCCATGGTTCAGCTCTCCAGAACCTTGAGACCGGGGAGTTCCTTGCCCTCGAGGTACTCGAGGGAGGCGCCGCCGCCGGTGGAGATGTGCGAGAAGTCGCTGTCGGGCAGGCCCAGGGTCCGCACCGCGGCGGCCGAGTCGCCGCCGCCGACCACCGTGAACGCCCCGTTGCCGGTCGCGCCAGCGATGGCCTCGGCGACCCCGCGGGTGCCGGCCGAGAACTTCTCGAACTCGAACACGCCCGACGGGCCGTTCCAGAAGATGGTCTTGGCGCCCGAGAGCACCGCGGCGAACCGCTTGACCGACTCCGGTCCGATGTCGAGACCCATCCAGCCGTCCGGGATGGCGTCGGCCGCGACGGTCTGCGACTCGGCGTCGGCGGCGAACTTGTCGGCGGCGACCACGTCGACGGGCAGGTGGATGACGTCGCCGAAACGCTCCAGCAGGTCCTTGCAGACCTCGATCTGGTCTTCCTGCAGCAGCGACGAGCCGACCGAGTGGCCCTGGGCCGCCAGGAAGGTGAACGCCATGCCGCCGCCGATCACCAGCGTGTCGACCTTGGGAGCCAACGCCTCGATGACGCCGAGCTTGTCGGAGACCTTCGAGCCGCCGAGGACGACCGCGTACGGGCGGGCCGGATCCTCGGTGAGCTTCGACAGGACCTCGACCTCGGCCGCCACCAGCTCTCCCGCGTAGTGCGGGAGGAGCTTGGCGACGTCATAGACCGACGCCTGCTTGCGGTGCACCACTCCGAAGCCGTCCGACACGAAGGCGCCGTCCTCGCCGACGAGCTCGACGAGTGCCTTGGCGAGCTTCTCGCGCTCGGCGTCGTCCTTGGAGGTCTCCCGCGGGTCGAAGCGGATGTTCTCCAGGAGCAGGACGTCGCCCTCGGTGAGGCCCTCCGCCCGTGCAAGCGCGTCGGTGCCGACGACGTCGCCGGCGAGCTGCACGTTGCGGCCGAGCTCCTCGCTCAGGCGCGCCGCGACCGGCGCGAGCGAGAACTTCGGATCGGGCTCACCCTTCGGACGGCCGAGATGCGCGGTGATGATCACCTTCGCGCCGGCGTCGATGAGCGCGTTCAGCGTGGGCAGGGAGGCGAGGATACGGCCCGGGTCGGTGATCGTCGACCCGTCGAGCGGGACGTTGAAATCCGACCGGACCAGCACTCCCCGACCCGAAACCCCTTCTTCCAGAAGGTTCTTCAGAGTGGGTACACCCATGAGGCGTTGACTCCTCTTTCCGTTTCTACGACGAGGGGCTGCGGGTCAGAGCGACTTGCCGACGAGACCGATGAGGTCGACGAGGCGGTTGGAGTAGCCCCACTCGTTGTCGTACCAGGACACGACCTTCGCCTGATCGTCGATGACCTTGGTCAGGCCGGCGTCGAACAGCGAGCTGTGCGGGTCGGTGACGATGTCGGAGGAGACGATCGGGGCGTCGTAGTACTTCAGGATGCCCTTGAGCGGACCCTCGGCGGCGGCCTTGAGCGCGGCGTTGATCTCCTCGGCGGTGGCGGTCTTGGCCAGCTGCGCGGTGAGGTCGGTGACCGAGCCGGTGGGGATCGGCACACGCAGGGCGTAGCCGTCGAGCTTGCCCTTCAGCTCCGGCAGGACCAGGCCGATGGCCTTGGCGGCACCGGTCGAGGTCGGGACGATGTTGGTCGCGGCGGCGCGGGCGCGACGCAGGTCCTTGTGCGGGCCGTCCTGCAGGTTCTGGTCCTGGGTGTAGGCGTGGACCGTGGTCATCAGGCCCTTGACGATGCCGAACTCGTCGTTGAGGACCTTGGCCAGCGGGCCGAGGCAGTTCGTGGTGCACGAGGCGTTCGAGATGATGTTCTGGCTGCCGTCGTACTTGTCGTCGTTGACGCCCATGACGATGGTGATGTCCTCATCGGTGGCCGGGGCCGAGATGATGACCTTCTTGGCGCCGGCGTCCAGGTGACCCTGGGCCTTGGCGCGGGCGGTGAAGATGCCGGTCGACTCGACGACGACGTCGACGCCCAGGTCGCCCCACGGGATCGCGGCGGGGCCTTCCTTGACCTCGAGCGCCTTGATCTTCTTGTCGCCGACCACGATGGTGTCGTCGCCCTCGAGGCTGACGTCCTGGGGCAGACGGCCGAGGATCGAGTCGAACTTCAGCAGGTGCGCGAGGGTCGCGTTGTCGGTCAGGTCGTTGACCGCGACGATCTCGATGTCAGTGGTGCCCAAAGCCTTTTGCGCTTCGACGGCACGGAAGAAGTTGCGGCCGATTCGGCCGAATCCGTTGACGCCTACCCGAACAGTCACAGTTGTGCTCCTTAGCGGTATTCATGGTCAGGCCTGTGGGTCGAGCCCCGTCTGGCCGCGCCGTGGGCGGTGGGGTCGGCACACCCGAGGTGGCCGGGTCCGCACACGTCGGTTTCAGCCTAGTAGGCGGGGTCGGGCGGAGCACACTGCAGGTCCACCTGTCCCCCGCATCGTGTCGATCACGCCTCGTCGAGCAGCTCGGAGGTGACCGCGGACTCGGTGTCCGGGATGCCCTCGGCGCGCGCCTTCTTGTCCGCCATCGACAGCAGCCGGCGGATGCGGCCGGCGACGGCGTCCTTGGTCATCGGCGGGTCGGCGAGCTGGCCGAGCTCCTCCAAGGACGCCTGGCGGTGCGTGATGCGCAGCTGGCCGGCGGCGACGAGGTGCTCGGGGACGTCGTCGCCGAGGATCTCCAGGGCGCGCTCGACGCGAGCCGCGGCCGCGACCGCGGCCCGGGCGGACCGGCGCAGGTTCGCGTCGTCGAAGTTCGCCAGCCGGTTGGCGGTGGCGCGGACCTCGCGCCGCATCCGGCGCTCCTCCCACACCAGCCGGGTGTCGTGGGCGCCCATGCGGGTCAGCAGCGCGCCGATGGCCTCGCCGTCGCGGATGACCACGCGGTCGGCGCCGCGCACCTCGCGCGCCTTGGCGGTGACCCCGAGCCGCCGGGCGGCGCCCACGAGGGCGAGCGCGGCCTCCGGACCCGGGCAGCTGACCTCCAGCGCCGACGACCGGCCCGGCTCGGTCAGCGAGCCGTGCGCGAGAAAGGCGCCGCGCCAGGCGGCCTCGGCGTCGGCGACGCTGCCGCCGACCACCTGGGCGGGCAGTCCGCGGACCGGGCGGCCGCGCAGGTCGAGCAGACCGGTCTGGCGGGCCAGGCCCTCGCCGTCCTTGGTGACGCGCACGATGTAGCGGGCGGACTTCCGCAGGCCGCCGCCGCGCAGCACGTGGACGTCGGAGGCGTAGCCGAACAGGTCGTGGATCTCGCGGCGCAGGCGCCGGGCGACGTTGCCCATGTCGACCTCGGCCTCGACGACGACACGGCCGCCGACGATGTGGAGCCCACCGGCGAAACGCAGCAGCGCCGACACCTCGGCCTTACGGCAACTCACCTGGGTCACCGACAGGCGACTGAGTTCGTCCTTCACCGCCGCCGTCATCGCCACCGGTCCCTGTCCTCCCATCACCTGACCACACGTCCCCTGAAGAAAAGTGCCTCACACATCGCCTGATTCAGGCGTCCGCCCGGTCAGAGTAACGGTTCGGTTCACCTTCGCACAGTTCGTTCACCACGGCCGCGACTTTTGCGGGGTCGTGGACCTGGCGGCCGGGCACCGCCACGTCGCCGACGACGAGTTCGGCGCCGAAGAGACCGGCCGCGCGCTCGAGGTGATCGCGCTCGCGTCCCGCCGGGACCGACGCCTCGTCGACCAGCACGTGGTCCACGCGGAAGGTGTCGGCGTGGGCGTGCAGGACGTGCAGGTGACGCTCCACGCTGAAGCCCGGCGTCTCCCCCGGCTCCGGGGCCAGATTGACGACGAGGATCTTGCGCGCGGAGGTGCGCTGCAGCGCCTTGAGCTGGTCGGGGACCAGCACGTGCGGGATCACGCTGGAGAACCAGGAGCCCGGCCCGAGCATCACCAGGTCGGCGGAATCGATTGCCTCCACGGCACTCTCGCAGGCCGGCGGGTCCTCGGGGATCAACCGCACGCGGCGCACCTTGCCCGGCGTGGTCGCGACCGCGACCTGACCGCGGATCTCCCGGCTGATGCGGGGATCGGCCTCCAGGCCGGACACGTCGGCCTCGATGTCGAGGGGCACCGTCGACATCGGCAGGACGTATCCCTTGATGCCGAACATCGATCGGAGCTCGTCCAGGGCGGCGACGGTGTCGCCGAGGACCTCGGTGAGTCCGGCGAGCATGAGGTTGCCGATCGGGTGACCGGCGAGGGCGCCGCGCCCGCCGAAGCGGTGCTGCAGCACCTCGGCCCACAGTTCGTGCCGGCGCCGGGTCTCCGGGTCGCCGGCGGTCTGGAAGTCCTCGAGCGCCTTGGGCGCGCACATCAGGGCCGCCAGCGCCATCCGCAGGTCGCCGGGCGGGATCAGCCCGAGTTCGGCACGGAGTCGGCCCGACGACCCGCCGTCGTCGGCGACCGTGACGACCGCGGTGATGTCGGAACTCAGGTAGCGCATCGCGGTCAGGGTCGCGTACAGACCGTGTCCGCCGCCCAGCGCGACGATCCTGGGATCGGTCCCGCCGGCGCCGGCGTTCCCGGTGCTCATTCGCGCCCCAGATCGCGGTGCAGGACGCGCACGTCGTAGGTCGCCGACCCGTCGTCGTCGACGGCCGTGCGGAGGCGTCGGGCGAGTTCCTCGGAGATCGCCACGCTGCGGTGCTTGCCGCCGGTGCAGCCGACGCTGATCGTCATGTAGCGCTTGCCTTCCCGGAGGTAGCCGCGACCCACGATCGAGACGAGGCCGGTGTAGAGGTCGAGGAACTCCGCGGCGTCGGGCTGGCCGAGGACGTAGTCGCGCACCGGCGCCTCCCGGCCGTTGTGGTCGCGCAGCTCGTCGATCCAGTGGGGATTGGGCAGGAATCGCACGTCGGCGACGAGATCGGAGTCGATCGGCAGTCCGTACTTGAAGCCGAAGGACTGCACCGCGATGCTCAGCCGCGGTTCGGTGTCGCCGGGCGAGACGCCCTCGACCACCGACCGCAGCTTGGCGGCGGTCAGCGCGGAGGTCTCCACGACGAGATCGGCGACGTTCTTGATCGGCGCCAGGATCGTTCGTTCACGAGCGATGCCCTCGACGAGGGTTTCCTTGCCCTGCAACGGATGTCGGCGGCGCACCTGCTCGAAGCGGCGCACCAGCGCCTCCTCGCTCGCGTCGAGGTACAGCAGTTTCGTGCGGATGCCGGACGCCTCGAGGTCGTCGCGCAGGTTCTCGAGCTCGTGGGCGAGGTTCGGGTCGGAGGCGCGCAACACCATCGCGAGGCGCCTGATCGACGGGTCGCTCTCGCGGACCATGCCGACCATCGTCTTGATCAGCGACGGCGGCACGTTGTCGGCGACGTACCAGCCGTCGTCCTCGAGGACGTTCGCCGCGGTGGAACGGCCCGCGCCGGACATGCCGGCGACGAAGAGGACGGTGAAGTCGGGTTCGTCGGGCGTCGTCGCGTCGGCCGTCGCCATCTCGTCAGTCATCGACACCCCGTCCCGCGTCACCGCTCACCACCGACACCTCCGTCTTCTCCGGCGTTTCCGCCCCCGACACCGCCTCGGCCGGTGTGGCCTCCTCCGGCGTCGCCGGCGCGGAGCCTCCACCCAGCGCGGTCTGCACCGCACGCGCGGTGGTCAACCCGATCCCGGGGACCCGGGCGATCTCCTCCAAGGATGCCTCACGCAGCCGCGCGACCGACCCGAAGTGGGTCACCAGCGCGGTGCGGCGTGTCTTGCCGAGACCGGGGATGCCGTCGAGCACCGACTCGGTCATCCGCTTGCTTCGCTTGCTCCGGTGGAAGGTGATGGCGAACCGGTGGGCCTCGTCGCGCACGCGCTGCAGCAGGAACAGCGCCTGGCTGCTGCGCGGCAGGATCATCGGGTCGTCCTCCCCCGGCACCCACACCTCCTCGAGGCGCTTGGCCAGGCCGATCACCGCGACGTCGGTGACCCCGAGTTCGTCGAGGACCGCCGCGGCCGCGTGGACCTGCGGCGCACCGCCGTCGACCACGAACAGGTTCGGCGGGTACGCGAACTTCCGCGGCTGCGAAGGGGTCTCGGGCTCGGCGCCGACCTCGCCGGAGACCGGCGGCGGGGCGTCGCGGTCGGCCTTGTGCCGCAGGAACCGACGCCGGGTCACCTCGGCGATCGACGCCACGTCGTCGGAGTGACCGTCGCCGGCGGCCTGCCGGATCGAATAGTGGCGGTAGTCGGACTTGCGGGGCAGCCCGTCCTCGAAGACGACCAGCGACGCCACCACGTCGGTGCCCTGCACGTGCGAGATGTCGACGCACTCGATGCGCAGGGGCGCCTGGTCGAGCATGAGCGCCTCCTGCAGCTCGGTCAGCGCCGCCGAGCGTGTGGTGAGGTCGCCGGCGCGCTTGAGCTTGTGCTGGGCGAGCGCCTCGGCGGCGTTGCGGGCGACCGTGTCGAACAGCGCCTTCTTGTCGCCGCGCTGCGGGACCCGCAGGCGCACGCGACTCCCCCGCAGCCGGCTGAGGAACTCCTCGAGCTCGGCCGCGTTCTCGGGCAGTTCGGGGACGAGCACCTCCCGCGGGACCGACTCGCCGTGGGCGCGGTGCTCACCGACGTCGACGGTGGCGTCGAAATCGACCTGGGTGCCGTAGAACTGGGTGACGAAGTCGCCGACGACGTCGGCGTCGGTGCCGTTGTCGCTGCGCTCGACGACCCAGCCGCGCTGGCCGCGGACGCGTCCGTCGCGCACGTGGAAGACCTGCACCGACACCTCGAGCTCGTCGCCGGCGAGGGCGACGACGTCGGCGGTGGTCCCGTCGCCGAGAACCACGGCCTGCTTCTCCATCGCACGGCGCATCGCGCCGATGTCGTCGCGCAGGCGCGCGGCCCGCTCGAAGTCGAGCTCCTCGGCGGCCGCGGTCATGTCGCGTTCCATCCGGCGGATCATCTGGTCGGTGCGGCCGGCGAGGAAGTCGCAGAAGTCCTCGACGATCTCGCGGTGCTCGGCGGCGCTCACCCGGCCGATGCAGGGCGCGGCGCACTTGTCGATGTAGCCGAGCAGGCACGGCCGGTCGATCTGTCGGTGGCGCTTGAACACGCCGGCCGAGCAGGTCCGCGCCGGGAACACCCGGGTGAGCAGGTCGACCGTCTCGCGGATCGCCCAGGCGTGCGAGTACGGGCCGAAGTAGCGGACGCCCTTGCGGCGCGGGCCGCGGTAGACGAACAGCCGCGGATACTCCTCGTTGAGGGTCACCGCGAGCATCGGGTACGTCTTGTCGTCGCGGTAGCGGACGTTGAACCGCGGGTCGAACTCCTTGATCCAGTTGTACTCGAGCTGCAGCGCCTCGACCTCGGTGCCGACGACGGTCCACTCCACCGACGCCGCGGTCGTCACCATCTGGCGGGTGCGCGGGTGCAGCGAGGCGAGGTCGGCGAAGTACGACGTCAGGCGCGAGCGGAGGTTCTTGGCCTTGCCCACGTAGATGACTCGGCCGTGCTCGTCGCGGAACTTGTACACCCCGGGATCGGTCGGGATGGTTCCGGGCGCAGGACGGTAGGTAGTCGGGTCGGCCACGTCGTCCAGGCTAGTTGGCGGGTCGGACGGACCCGCGGTAGCGCTCCTCGAGCTCGCGGAATCGGGCCATCGCCTCGACGGCGCGCTGCCCGTCGCCGGCCTGGACCGCCAGCACGGTGATGTGTTCGTCGGACGGGAACAGCAGCCACGCGCCGAACCCCGACTCCGGATACGTCAGCCCCAGGATCTCGTCCCAGCCGAACATGCGGGTCGGAACGAGGTTACGCACCTCCACGCCCTGCGGCCCGACGCGCAACCGCGGTCGGGTCAGCAGGAGGATCGCGGCGGCGAACAGGACGCCGATGCCGATGATAGCGGCCTGGTCGGAGCCGCCGAGGTTACGGACGCCGACGTCCTCGACCGTCAGCAGCAGGCCGAAGGTGATGTGGATCGCGAGGACGACCACGGCCGCCGCGATCGCATACCGCGGCAGCTTTCGCGGCCGGTAGACCAGGTCCCACTCCGGGGAGGAACTCACTCGGAGGCTCCTCCGCCCACCGACGGCAGGGACTCGCCGCGCTGCAGCGCGCGCAGCGTGAGCGCGGACGCCAGCGCCGCGACGCACGCCTGGGCCCCCTTGTCCTCGCTCGAGCCGGGCAGGCCGGCGCGGGCGATGGCCTGCTCCTCGGTGAGGACGGTGAGCACGCCGTTGCCGACCGGGGTCGACTCGTCGAGCGAGACCCGCGTCAGACCGGCGGTCACGGCGTCGCAGACGTAGTCGAAATGCGGTGTCTCGCCCTTGATCACGACGCCGAGCGCGACGACCGCGTCATGGGTGCGGGCCAGCGCCTGCGCGATGACCGGCAACTCGACGGCGCCGGCCACCTGCACGACGGTCGGCTCGGTGACGCCGTTGTCCTTCGCCGCCCGCAGCGCGCCGTCGAGCAGTGCGCCGCAGATCTTCTCGTGCCACTGGGAGGAGACGATCGCCAGACGCAGCTTGGAGGCGTCGGTGAGTTCGAGGGTCGGTTCTCCGTGGCCGCTCATGCGGGGGCTCCTTCAGATGCGTCGTCGCTGTCGAGCGGATCGTCGAGGCCCTCGAGGTCGTGACCCATGCGATCGCGCTTGGTCCGAAGGTAGCGGAGGTTCTCGGCGTTGGCGCGCACGGGCATCGGCACCCGGTCGACGATCTGCAGGCCGTAGCCGTCGAGGCCGACCCGCTTGGCCGGGTTGTTGGTGAGCAGGCGCATCGACTTCACGCCGAGGTCGACGAGGATCTGCGCGCCGAGGCCGTAGTCGCGGGAGTCTGCGGGCAGGCCGAGTTCGAGGTTGGCGTCGACGGTGTCGGCGCCGGCGTCCTGCAGCTGGTAGGCCTGCAGCTTGTGCAACAGGCCGATGCCGCGTCCCTCGTGGCCGCGCATGTAGAGCACGATGCCGCGCCCCTCCTGCGCCACCATCTCCATCGCGGCGTCGAGCTGGGGACCGCAGTCGCACCGCAGCGAGCCGAAGACGTCGCCGGTGAGGCATTCGGAGTGCACGCGGACGAGGACGTCGTGACCGTCGTTCTCGGTGATGTCGCCGAGGACCAGCGCGACGTGCTCGACGTCGTCGTAGATGCTGGTGTACCCGACCGCGCGGAACGCGCCGTGGCGGGTGGGGATGCGGGCGTCGGCCACCCGGACGACGTGCTTCTCGTGGCGCCGGCGCCAGGCGATGAGGTCGGCGATCGAGATCAGGGCGAGGTCGTGCTCGTCGGCGAAGACGCGCAGCTCGTCGGTGCGGGCCATCGAGCCCACGTCCTTCTGGCTGACGATCTCGCAGATGACGCCGGCCGGCTGGAGGTCGGCGAGGCGGGCGAGGTCGACCGCGGCCTCGGTGTGGCCGGGACGGCGCAGCACGCCGCCCTCCTTGGCGCGCAGCGGCACCACGTGGCCGGGCCGGGTGAAGTCGTCTGCGGTCGCCTCCGGATCGGCGAGCATCCGCATCGTGGTGGCGCGGTCGGCGGCGCTGATGCCGGTCCCGATGCCCTCGCGGGCGTCGACGGTCACCGTGTAGGCGGTGCCGTGCTTGTCCTGGTTGACCGAGTACATCGGCGGCAGGCCGAGCCGGTCGCAGGCGTCGCCGTCGAGCGGCACGCACAGGTAGCCCGACGTGTAGCGGACCATGAACGCGACCAGCTCCGGGGTGGCCTTCTCGGCCGCGAAGATCAGGTCGCCCTCGTTCTCGCGGTCCTCGTCGTCGACGACCACGACCGGCTTGCCGGCCGCGATGTCGGCGATGGCGCGCTCGATGGTGTCGAACTTGACGCCCTCACCGGTGGTGTCTTCACCGTCACGCGGCGACTCGCTCATCAGAACCTCACTCGTTGTGCTCATTTCGCCCCCGCAACATCAGTTGACTGTCCGAGGTGCAGGCGTTCAACGTACTTGGCGATGACGTCGACCTCGAGGTTGACCACGGTGCCCGGTTGGGTCTCACCGAGGTTGGTCTCGTTGAGGGTCGTGGGGATCAGCGAGATCTCGAACCACGAGTCGTCGCCCTCCCCGCCGACGGCGGAGACCGTCAGGGAGACGCCGTCGACGGTGATCGATCCCTTCTCGACGAGGTAACGGGTGAGCTTCGCGGGCACGCCGATCCGTACGACCGTCCAGTTCTCCGAGGGGCTCACCGACAGGACGCGGCCGGTGCCGTCGACGTGTCCCTGCACGATGTGGCCGCCGAAGCGGCCGTTGGCGGGCATCGCACGTTCGAGGTTGACCCTGCTGCCGGGAGAGAGGTCGGACAGCGAGCTGCGGCGGAGGGTCTCGCCCATCACGTCCACGGTGAACTCACCGGGCCGGAGGTCGACGACGGTCAGACAGACGCCGTTGACCGCGATGGAGTCGCCGTGGTGCGCATCGGCAGTGACGATGGGGCCCCGCACGGTGAAGCGGGCGGCGTCAGAGAGATCCTCGCGGGCGGCGATCTCGCCGAGCTCCTCCACGATTCCGGTGAACACGCACTCCTCCTGCTCGCTCGGAGCAGACAGGGCGGCACTGTGTCGCCTGTTCTCTCTCATCCGGACTATGACCGTCGGCTCCGGAATCTCACCGAATCTGCTGACCCTGCTGGCGCAGGCGCTCGCGGGCTGGAGACTGCGGATCCACCGCACCCTCATCACCGCCGGTGGGGAATCTCACCCCGCCCCGAGAACTGGTGATATCGACGCTAGCACGCCCGATCAAGGGCGTCGCATTGCAATTCCGCTGAGTAAAACGCCGGAGGTGGTGCGTGTCGGCGAAGCCGCCCTGTTCAGCGGACGTGTGATGACGTCGGATTCCACGTGAGTGTGATCAACACATCATCGCCGACGGTGGTGACCGACGAGGTCGTGAAGCGTCTGGCGTCGGCCAGCGTGGTCACGCCGGGGATCTCGATCGAGCTCTGACCGGCGCCGAGGACCATCGGCGCGACGTAGGCGTGGACCTCGTCGACGAGGTCGGCGGCGAAGAACGCCCCGAGGACGTGCGGTCCGCCCTCGACGAGCACCCACAGCGCGTCGGGCAGCGCGGAGAGGACGTCGGCGGGGTCGTGCGAGTCGACCCGGACGAGCGGCCCGCCCGTGTCGTCGCGGAGGTTGGCGTCGGCCGGCAGGTCCCGGTGGCCGAGGACCACGCGCGCCGGCTGGTGCGGGTACAGGCCGCCGTCGGGGGTGCGGGCGGTCAGGCTCGGGTTGTCGGCGAGGGCGGTGCCGGTGCCGATGACGATGGCGTCGAGCCGCGAGCGCTGCAGGTGCGCGTGTTCGCGTGCGGCGGGACCGGTGATCCACTGGCTGGTTCCGTCGGGCGCGGCTATGCGGCCGTCGACGCCGGCGGCGATTTTCGCGGTGACCCAGGGGCGGCCGAGGCGTTGCCGGGTGAGCCACGGGCGCAGCGGGCCGTTCTCCACCGTCTCGACCGAGACTCCCCCGGTGACCCGGATGCCGGCGGCGCGCAGGGTCTCGGCGCCGCCCGCGGCGACCGGGTTCGGGTCGCTCACCGCGTAGTGCACCTCGGCGATCCCGGCCTCGATGAGCGCCTGCGCGCACGGCCCGGTGCGTCCGGTGTGGTTGCAGGGCTCCAGGGTGACGACCGCGGTGCCGCCGCGCGCGGCCTCCCCCGCCTCGCTCAGCGCCACGACCTCGGCGTGCGGCCCGCCCGGCGGCCGGGTCGCGCCGACCCCGGCGACGCTGCCGTCGGCGGCCAGGATCACCGCGCCGACGGGCGGGTTCGGGGAGCTGACACCCATCGACGACCGCGACGCCTCGACGGCGCGGTCCATGGCGGCGGCGATCTCCATGCGGCCGATCAGATGCCGGCCTTGGCGCGGGCCTCGACGGCCTGCCGGCGCAGGGCGGCCACCGCCTGGCCCGGGTCGTCGGCGCCGTAGACGGCCGAGCCCGCGACGAAGCAGTCGACACCGGCCTCCGCGGCCTGCTCGATGGTGTCGGCGTTGATGCCGCCGTCGATCTCGACGAGCAGCTTCAGGTCCTCGGCGGCGATGTACTTGCGGATCGCGCGCACCTTGGACAGGACGTCGGGGATGAACTTCTGCCCGCCGAAGCCGGGTTCGACGCTCATCACGAGCAGGGTGTCGAAGTCGCGGAGGATCTCCAGGTACGGCTCGAGCGGGGTGCCGGGCTTGATCGACAGGCCGGCCTTGGCGCCGGCGGCCCGGATGTCGCGGGCGACGCCGACCGGGTTGTCGGTGGCCTCCGCGTGGAAGGTGACGTTGTGCGCGCCGGCCTCGGCGTAGGGCGGCGCCCAGCGGTCGGGGTTCTCGATCATCAGATGGCAGTCGAGCGGGATGTCGGTGGCCTTGAGCAGGCTCTCGACGATCGGGAGTCCGAGGGTCAGGTTCGGCACGAAGTGGTTGTCCATGACGTCGACGTGCAGCCAGTCGGCGCGGGTGGCGCCGGGCTCGGCCACCGCTGCCGCCTCGTCGGCGAGATTCGCGAAATCCGCGGACAGGATGGACGGGGCGATCATGGGCGCGTTGGCGGCGGTGCACATGGTCGACAAGTCTAGGGCGACCGCGATTTGTAGAAGAAATGCGCGCCATAGGCCGATTCGCTCTACGCCTTCGAGCGCAGCATCCCCCAGACCGTCGGCCCGCCGTCGGGCAGCGCGACCTCTCCGATGACCTCGAAGCCGAGTCGTTCGTAGAACGCGACGTTCGAGTGCGACGACGTCTCCAGGTACGCCGGCATCCCCTCCGCCTCCGCGGCCCGCAGGCCCGGTTCGAGCACCGCCCGCCCGAGTCCGCGGCCCTGCGCGGAGGGCGCGACGCCGACGGTGGCCAGATGCCAGACGGATTCGGCCGGACGCAGCGGCGCGGTCGCCTCGTCGGCACGCGCCGCGATCTCGGCGCGGTCGCCGTACAGGTCGACGACGCGACCCGCGATGGCGCCGAAGGCCTCCTCGAGACCCGTCGACGACGGGGCGATCCACACCGCGACCGCCGTGAGATCGTTTGACACCCAGACCTTTCCGCATGGCAGTCCGACCTCGGAGAGGTAGAGGCGTTGCAGGGACCGGACCCGATCGAGATGGTCCCGCGCGTCGACGGTGTGCCGGGTGAACGGATAGTCGGCGAAGGCGAGGCCGAGGGTCGTCGCCGCACCGTCGACGTCGGCCGGCGTGGCGGGGCGGATCACGGTGGTCGTCACCGGTCGGACGTTACCCGGAAGGCTCGCCGGACCGGATCATCCACCCTCTGGCAGACCTCACTTCGGTGATGCGACCTCGATCGAGGTCGCATCACCGAACCGAATTCTGGAAGACAGGACGTCCGACGACTCACTCGTGGACGGGAAGTGCGGGCGAGGTCAGTCCCGCGTCAGCGCCGCCAGGAACATCGCGTCGGTGCCGTGGATGTGCGGCCAGAGCTGCACGTGCGGGCCGTCGCCGAGCAGCTCACCCTCGAGCTCGCCCACCGTTACCAGCGGCCGCGCGTCGAGCTGACGCGCACCCTCGACCTCCGCGAGAACATCGGCGACGACCGCGGTGGTCTCGGCAGGATGCGGCGAGCACGTCGAATACACCACGACGCCACCGGGTTTCACCAGACGCAAGGCCTCGGACAGCAGTTCCTTCTGCAGGACCACCAGCTCGTCGACATCGCGCGGGCTTCGGCGCCAACGGGATTCGGGTCGGCGACGCAGCGACCCGAGTCCCGAGCACGGGGCGTCGAGCAGGATGCGGTCGAAGCCCGGCGCCAGCCCGCTCGACCGCGCGTCGGCGACGTGGATGGTGACCGGCAGGTCGCGGACGGCCTTGCGGATCAGCTCGGCGCGGTGGTCGGACACCTCGATCGCGTCGAGGTGCGCGCCGTCGATGTCGGCGAGCGAGCCGATCAGGGCGGCCTTGCCCCCGGGCCCGGCGCACATGTCGAGCCAGCGGCCGGAATCCTCGCCGACGTCGGCGACGGTGACCGCTCGCGCGATCAGCTGACTGCCCTCGTCCTGGACCCCGGCGTAGCCCTCGCGGATGGCGTCGACGTCCGACGGGTCGCCGCCGGCCAGGTACACGCAGTACGGGGAGAACCGGCCGACCTCTCCCCCGCTGGTCAGCGCGAGTTCCTCGGCGGTCATCATGCCGGGCCGCGCGACGAGATGCACCGGCGGCCGCTCGTCGTCGGCGGCGAGCAGGGCCTGCAACTGGCCGGCCGAACCACCCAGCGCGTCGCGGAACACCTCGGCGATCCAGCGCGGGTGCGCGTACTGGAACGCGAGATACCCGACGAGGTCCTCGGCCGGCGACGGCGCGAGCTCGTCGACCCACATCTCCTCGGTCTTCTGCGACACCTTGCGCAACACCGCGTTCACGAAACCGGCAGGGCCCATACCGTTCTCGGCGCGCACCAGGTCCACCGAGGTCGACACCGCGGCATGCGGGCTCACACGCGTGCGCAGCAGCTGATAAGTGCCCAGGCGCAGCACGTCGAGCAGCGTCCCGTCGATCTCGGGGACCGGACGCCCGGCGGCCGAGGAGATCACCGCGTCGAGCAGCCCCTGAGCGCGCGACGCGCCGTAGGCGAGTTCGGTGGCGAAGGCGGCGTCGCGGCCGGTGATCCCGCGCTCCCGCAACATCTTCGGCAGGACGAGGTTCGCGTAGGCGTCGCGCTCCCGGACGGCGCGAAGGACGTCGCGGGCGGCGACGCGGGCCGGGTCGACCTCCTTCTGCCGAAACTTGGCGGTGTTCTGCGGCTTCCCGCGGTTCCGGTCCGAACGTCCCTGCGGCGCCCTGTCCCGGCCCGGCCGCCGATCGGCGTTCACCCCAGCACCGTGCCGTCTTCGAGGCGCGCGCCGCGCGCCCAGTCGGCCGCGGGCATCGCCTTCTTGCCGGGCGGTTGCACCGTGCCGAGTCTCACCGGCGTCGAACCGGTCCCGACGAAGACCGCCTTCTTGGTCACCGCGATCACGCCCGGCGCCAAGGCTTCCCCGCGGGCCGACTCGGGCAGCGACGCGTCGTCGGCCGCGACCGGCCGCACGGGCCCGACCTTGATCCTCGCCTCCTCCAGCACGGTCCACGCGCCGGGAGCCGGAGTGTAGGCGCGGACGACGCGGTCGATGATGTGCGCGGGCAGATCCCAGCGGATGCGCGCGTCCTCCACCTCGACCTTGGGTGCATGGCTGACCCCGGCATTCGGCTGCGGTTCGGGGATCAGGCGGCCGGCCTCGATGCCGTCGAGCGTGTTCACCAAGAGTCCGGACCCCGCCTCGGCCAACCGCGTGAGCAGATCGCCGGCGGTGTCGGTGGGTCGGATCGTCTCGGTGAGCACCCCGTAGACCGGGCCGGTGTCGAGACCCTTCTCCAGGCGGAAGGTGCTCGCGCCGGTCACCTCGTCGCCGGCGGCGATCGCCGCCTGCACCGGCGCCGCCCCGCGCCACGCGGGCAGCACCGAGAAGTGCAGGTTGATCCACCCGTGGGTGGGCAGGTCGAGCAGGTCCTCCGGGACGAGGCCGCCGTAGGCGACCACGGCACCGGCGTCGGGCGCCCAGCGGCGCAGCGTCTCGGCGACCTCCGGCTCGGACAGCCGCCGCGGGGTGATCACCTCGAGGCCGTGCTCGTCGGCGAGCATGCCGATCGGCGACCGAACGACCTTGCGGCCGCGCCCGGCGACCGTGTCGGGGCGGGTGATGACGCCGACGACCTCATGCGACGGCGAGTCGAGCAGGGCCTGCAGCGACGGCACGGCGACCTCGGGCGTACCGGCGAAAACGATGCGCATTCATCCGATCGTAGGCGGATCCACCTGGACCCGGATCGGCCCGGTCAGACGATGAGTGTTGCGGCGCGCCTGCCCGGCCGCGAGCGCCTTCGCGAGGAGTCGGCCGTGCTTGCGCGGCAGTCGCACCAGGATGCGGTCCATTTCGTCGTCGGCGGAGGCCGCCTCCCACTCGGCGCTGCCCGCCGGCGGACGAACCCCCGGGGGCAGCGGGACGGGGCCGAGGATATCGGTGCCCTCGGGCAGTTCGAGGTTCTCGACGAAGTCGGTGATGACCTGGGTGGGGCCGTCGATCGACGCCATCGTCACCGCGGGCGGGAACCCGAGCTCCACCCGCTCGTCGAGCTGCATGGACGCGAAACCCACGGGGTCCCAACGGATCAACGCCTGGACGGGCGCGAGAGTGGAGTCGGCGACGATCACCACGCGGCCGCCGTCGCCGTGGGGGCGCACCATCCCGGCGAGCGCCATCCAGCGTCGGACGGCGTGTTCCTCGGCGCGCAGGTCGGCGCGGTCGAGTTGCGCCCAGGTGTCGAGGACGATCGCCGCGCCGTAGCCGCCGGGCGCCACGGGTTCGACCCCCGGGGTGGACACGACGAGCCGTGCGCCCGGCTCGATCTCGTCGAGGATCATGTCGCCGCCGCTGGTCAGCACCGGCACCCCGGCGAACGCCCGGCCCAGCTCCTCCGCGGTCCGTCGCGCACCCGTCACCGTGGCGCGCACCCGGGTGTTGCCGCACTCCGGACAGCGGAAGTTCCGTTCCGGACGTCCGCACCACCGGCACGAGAGCCGCCCGTCGCCGTCCATCTGCAGCGGTCCGTGGCAGGCGCGGCAGCGCGCGTGCTCGCGGCATCGGGTGCAGGCCAGCGACGGGACGTAGCCACGGCGCGGAACACTGAACACGACCGGGAGGTCGGCGGCGAACGCGGAGCGCGCGGCATCGAAGGCGACCTCGGGGATGCGCGCAGACCGCGCCATCGGGTCCCGGGCGATCTGGCGGTCGTCGTCGGAGATCGCCTGCACGCGCGGACTGCGTTCGCGGACGGTCGCGCGCTCGGCGAGCAGGTCATGCGCCCAACCGGACGCGACGAGCGCCTGCGCCTCCGCGGTCCGGGCGAAGCCACCCAGGAGCAGGCCGCACTGCTCGAGGTGCGCCCGCAGCACCGCGACCTCACGCGGGTGCGGATACGGCGCCCGCGGGTCGGGCATGCTGTCGTCCCCGTCGTCCCACACGACGATCAGCCCGAGATCGTGGACGGGAGCGAACACCGCACTCCGCGTGCCGATCACGAGTTGCGCGGCGCCTCTGCGCACCGCCAGCCAGCGACGGTAGCGGGCGGTCGGACCGAGACCGGCGGCCAGCACGACGCCCCGGTCGCCGATGAGCGGCTCGCACGCCGCCCAGAGCCGGTCGAGGTCGCGCTGGTCGGGGACGACGATGATGCACCCGCGCCCGCCGGCGAGGGTGGCGGCGGCGAGCTCGGCGAGCCGTTGCGGCCAGTCCTCCCCCGGCAGCGCCTGCCAGGCGGCGCGCGGATGACCGCCGGCGAGCGCCTCCACGAACGACTCCGCCAGCGGATAGCGACGCCACTCGGCCAGGTCCGGGGCTTCGACGACGGTCGTCGGCTCCTTCGTCTCCTCCTTCTCCGTCCGCGCGTGACGGGGCGGGATGGCCAGGCGCACGACGTCGCCCATGGTGCCGGCGTACCGGTCGGCGACCGCCCGGCACAGTGTGGCCAGTTCGGGCGTGAGGACCGGCTCGGCGGAGATGACGCGATCGAGCCACCCCAGCTTGCCCGGGTGGTCGCTCTTGGCGATGCGCTCGAGGAGGAAGCCGTCGACGAGACGTCCCGAGAACCGAACACGGACCCGCACGCCCGGAACCGCGATCTCGTCCTGATCGGAGTCGATCAGGTAGTCGAACGGACGGTCCAGGTGTGCGAGTCCGAGGATGGGCAGCACACGGGCAACCGGCAGCGAATCAGCCGGTACCCGTGCGCCTTTCGGTGGCAGGGCCTACCGCCCTTCGGGGTCTCAGAGACCGGCGGCCGCGCGCAGCTTGTCCGCGCGGTCGGTCCGCTCCCACGGCAGGTCGACGTCGGTGCGGCCGAAGTGGCCGTACGCGGCGGTCGGGGCGTAGATCGGACGCAGCAGGTCCAGATCGCGGATGATCGCGAGCGGACGCAGGTCGAAGTGCTCGGTGATGACCCGCTCGATGACGGCGGTGTCGACCTTCTCGGTGCCGAACGTCTCGACGAACAGACCCACCGGGGCGGCCTTGCCGATCGCGTAGGCCACCTGGACCTCGATGCGGTCGGCGAGGCCTGCGGCGACGGCGTTCTTGGCGACCCAGCGCATCGCATAGGCGGCGCTGCGGTCGACCTTCGACGGGTCCTTGCCCGAGAAGGCACCGCCACCGTGGCGGGCCATGCCGCCGTAGGTGTCGACGATGATCTTGCGGCCGGTCAGGCCGGCGTCGCCCATCGGACCGCCGAGGACGAACTTGCCGGTCGGGTTGACCAGCAGGCGGTAGTCGGAGGTGTCGAGCCCGGGCAGGTCGATCTCGGCGAGCACCGCGTCGACGACGTACTTCTTGATGTCGGGCGCGAGCAGGTTCTCGAGGTCGACGTCGGCGGCGTGCTGGGTAGACAGCACGACGGTGTCGAGGCGGACGGGCTTGTCGCCGTCGTACTCGATGGTGACCTGGGTCTTGCCGTCGGGACGCAGGTACGGCAGCGTGGCGTTCTTGCGGACCTCGGTCAGCTTGCGCGACAGGCGGTGCGCGATCGCGATCGGCACCGGCATGAGCTCGGGGGTCTCGTTGGTGGCGTAGCCGAACATCAGGCCCTGGTCGCCGGCGCCCTGCTGGTCGATCTCGTCCTCGGAGATGCCGCTGCGGCTCTCGTGGGAGTTGAACACGCCGCCGGCGATGTCCGGCGACTGCGCGCCGATGGCCACGTTGACGCCGCACGACGCGCCGTCGAAGCCCTTGGTGGACGAGTCGTAGCCGATCTCGAGGATCTTCGACCGCACGATGCCGGGGATGTCGGCGTAGGCCGAGGTGGTGACCTCGCCGGCGACATGGACCTGACCCGTGGTCACCAGGGTCTCCACCGCCACGCGCGCCTTCGGGTCTTCGGTGAGGATGGCATCGAGGATCGAGTCGCTGATCGCGTCACAGATCTTGTCGGGATGTCCCTCGGTGACGGATTCGCTCGTGAACAGGCGTGACGAGGTGGTCATCAGATCCTCTCGAGATCTCGCGCGCGGAAGGTGTCCGGCGCCGTTTTGCAGGTAAGCAGGCCGTCGATGGCCGTTGGAGTTCACACCAAACTACACGCGTGGTCGGTCACGGCGTGCTGCTCAGGCTCCCCGACTATCAGGCACCAGTCGGCGCACTTCGTCAAGTATTCGGCTCGACATGAGTGTTTTCGATCCGTAGGGCAGCGCGGTCTCGGCACCCTCGGCCGACAGCAGCCATCCGGTGTTGTCCTCGGTTCCGAAGGCCTTGCCCTCGCCGACGGCGTTGACGACCAGCAGGTCGCAACCCTTGCGCTTGAGCTTCGCCCGCCCGTGGTCGAGAACCCCGCCGGTCTCGTCGCCGGTCTCGGCGGCGAACCCGACGATGACGGTCTCCCCGGGGATCCGGCCCTCGTCACGGGCCTCGACGAGCCCGCGCAGGATGTCGGGGTTGGTGGTCAGTTCGATCGGGGCCGGTCCGGCGTCGCCCTTCTTGATCTTGGCGTCGGCGACGCTCACCGGCCGGAAGTCGGCGACCGCGGCGGCCATGATCACCACGTCGGCGTGGGCGGCGCGCGTCGTCATCTCCTCGGCGAGCTCGCGCGCGGTGGCGATGCGGACGATCTCCACCCCCGCCGGATCACCCGGGTCGGCGGTCGAGCCGGCGACGACGGTGACGCTCGCACCCCGCTGCGCGGCGGCCCGGGCGAGGGCGAAGCCCTGCTTGCCCGACGAGTGATTGCCCAGGTAACGGACCGGATCGAGGGGTTCGCGCGTGCCGCCGGCGCTGATCAGCACGCGGACGCCGGCCAGGTCGTACGGCAGCGAGTCGGGGCGGTCGAGGAGCAGTTCGCCGATGAGGGCGATCTCCTGCGGGTCGGGCAGTCGGCCACGGCCGGAGTCGGTGCCGGTGAGGCGCCCCGACGCCGGGGTCATCACGGTTGCACCGTGCGAGCGGAGGGTCGCGACGTTGGCCTGCGTGGCCGGGTGCTCCCACATCTCGGTGTGCATGGCGGGCACGAACAGCACCGGACATCGCACCGTGAGCAGCGATGCGGTCAGCAGGTCGTCGGCGCGCCCCTGAGCAGCACGCGCCATCAGGTCCGCGGTGGCCGGTGCGATGACGACGAGGTCGGCACCCTGGCCCAGGCGGACGTGGGCGACCTCGTCGACGTCGTCGAAGACGGAGGTGGTCACCGGATGACCGCTGAGCGCCTCGAAGGTCGCCTTGCCGACGAACTCGAGCGCGGCAGGTGTGGGGACGACGCGGACCTCGTGCCCAGCCTCGGTGAAGTGGCGGATCACCGAGCACACCTTGTACGCCGCGATGCCTCCGCCGACGCCGATGAGAATCCGGCGCCGTGTCTTGGTCGGCTTGGTCATCCCGCCGTGACTACTCGCCCTCGGTGTGCTCGAGCAGGTCGGCGTGGATCTCGCGCAGTGCGATCGACAGCGGCTTCTCGTGCAGGCCCGGCTCGACCAGCGGACCGACGTACTCGAGGATGCCGTCGCCGAGCTGGTTGTAGTAGTCGTTGATCTGCCGTGCGCGCTTGGCGGCGAAGATGACCAGCGCGTACTTCGACGACGCGCGCTCGAGCAGCTCGTCGATCGGCGGGTTGGTGATGCCCAGCGGCGTGTCATAGGCCGGCGCGTCGGCGATCTCGGTGTAGTCGAAGTTGGTCGGTGCGGTCACACGAACTCCTGCGTAGAGGTCTGGATGTCGAAGGCATCGATCATCTGATGCCGTGAGGGGCCGGTCAGGTCGCGGGCGCGGTGGGCTGCTCAGGTCCGACCAGCAAGGATACCAACTCGGAGACCGCCCGGTCGACTTCGCTGTTCACGATGACGTGGTCGAACTCGTCACGCGCGGCCATCTCGACCTCGGCGGTGGCCAGGCGGCGCTCGATCGCTTCCGGCGTCTCGGTGCCCCGGCCGCGCAAGCGCGCGACCAGTTCGTCCCAGCTGGGCGGCGCGAGGAAGACGGTGGTGGCCTCGGGCAGGCGCTTCACGACGTTGCGCGCGCCGACCAGATCGACCTCCACGAGGACCGGCCTGCCGGCGTCCAGCGCGTCGAGGACCGGCTTCAGCGGGGTCCCGGACCGTTGCAGGCCGCCGTGGATGTCGGCCCATTCGAGCAGCTCGTCGCCGGCGATCATCTTGTCGAAGTCCTCGCGGCTGACGAAGTGGTAATCGCGGCCGTCGACCTCACCGGGACGCGGGTCGCGGGTGGTCGCCGAGACGCTGAAGAACAGGTCCGGGATCGCATCGCACACCTTCGCGACGACGGTGGACTTGCCGACGGCCGAGGGGCCGACCAAAACGATCAGTCGGCCCCTCGTACGTGCAGTGCTCACGTTCAGTTGCTGAACTTCTCGAGCAGGGCCTTGCGCTGACGGTCGCCGAGACCGCGCAGGCGGCGGGTCGGGGCGATCTCCAGTTCGGTCATGATCTCCTGCGCCTTGACCTTGCCGACCTTGGGCAGGGCCTCGAGCAGGGCCGAGACCTTCATCTTGCCCAGGATCTCGTCGTTCTCGGCATCCTTGAGCACCTGCTGGAGATCGGTGCCACCGCGCTTGAGGCGCTCCTTGAGCTCCGCGCGGACACGACGAGCGGCAGCTGCCTTCTCCAACGCAGCGGCGCGCTGCTCGTCAGTCAACTGGGGAAGGGCCACGGGTTCCTCCGTCTTTCGTTCTTGATTGGGACTCTCATCGTCCGCGGTGAGGCGGCCGACGTCTTGTGCCACGCTGGCGATGCTGCGTCGTCTTCGCAACGATGCGGCCGGGTGGGGCACCCGTCCGGCACCGCCGATTGTTGGCGGCGAATGCGACCGTACCCACGTGATCAGGCATTTGCGAGCGCGACCCCCCGGTTTCGCGGTGTTTCGTCGTGTTGTAGTGGGGTTCGGCCCACCTCTGCGCCGGAATCCGACGACGCGCTCGCTTACACCGCCCTGACTACCTGTTTTTCCGAGAATCCGCAGGTCAGGACCGCGCCACGACGGCGAGTGGTCGGTAGCGAGGCGAACGATCGAATCGCGAGTGGTTTCACACCCTGAGACGGGTGTGACTCGAGTGATGTGCGCAGATTTGTTGGGATTCTCATGCGGCGTTCCGCGTGTCGCGGTCCGGAAAGTCCCTGCGGACACCGCAGACGGCCCGGCCGTGGTCCCCGGCTCCCCTTACGGGGCTTCGGACCACGAGCACTGTTGGGGGCGGATGGAGGTCGATCCGGTGCGGGTGAGCCGATGGAGTGGCCGGCGGAGCGTCTGGATGAGCACGGCGAGATCGCGGCGCGCGAGAAGGTCGGGATTGCCTGGCGGCCGGTCCTCCGACGCGTACACGTCGGCCCCTGAGAATCGGTCACTCGCCGGGACCCCTCGCGTCTGCGTCGATCGTCGACAGTGACACTTTCATGCAGCGGGTCTTCCGTATGACGTTGTGCCCGGGTTCCGGGCACAACGTCATACCGATCAGACCGATCAGACGTCCGAGCGCCCCAGCGCGGCCTCGACCTCGTCGCGGGTACGCGCGAACGCCTCGCGCAGCGCGGCGACGTCGGGCCCGGCGCGCAGCACTCCGCGTGAGCTCGCGGGCAGCACCCATGCCGGGTCGGCGCCGGCGAACACCGTGCGGAGGTCGTCGGCGGTCGCGCCCTGGGCGCCCAGCCCGGGCGCCAGGATCGGTCCGTTCAGGGCGGCCAGATCCAGCCCGTGTTCTCGCGTCGCGCCCACCACGAGCCCGACGGTCGCGGTGCCGTCGGCGTTCTCCGCGGCCGCGGCGTCGACGATGGACTGGGCCACCGACCGCTCCCCCGCTCGCGCCTGCTGGACGTCGCTGCCCTCCGGGTTGGACGTCCGGGCGAGCACGAACACGCCCCGCCCGCCCTCACGGGCGAGGTCGAGGGCCGGACGCAGCGACTCGTACCCGAGGTAGGGCGAGGCGGTCACCGAGTCGGCGCACAGCGGCGACGTGTCGGACAGCCACGCCTGCGCGTAGGCGGCCATCGTCGAACCGATGTCGCCGCGCTTGGCGTCGGCGATGACCACCGCACCGGCCTCGCGGCACCCGGCGATGACGCGCTCGAGCACCGCGAAGCCCGCGGCGCCGTACGGCTCGAAGAACGCCACCTGCGGCTTGATCACCGCAGCGACCGGGGCCAGCGCCTCCACGCAGATGTCGGCGAAACGCGACAGGCCCTCCACCGTGGCGGGCAGCCCCCAGTCGGCCAGGAGGCTCGCATGCGGGTCGATGCCGGCGCACAGGCGCCCGCGTTCGGCGGTCACCCGCCGGTAGCGGGCGCCGAACGACCCGGACCCGCTCACGACAGGCCGGCCAGGTCCGCGTGGCGTCCCTGGATCGACCGCACCCGGATGTCGCCGCTGATGGCGGCCTCGATGCCCTGCACCGCGGCGCTCGCGCCCTGCACGGTGGTGATGCACGGGATGTTGACCGACACCGCGGCCGACCGGATCTCGTAGCCGTCCACGCGCGGGCCGGAGTTGCCGTACGGGGTGTTGATCACCATCGCGACCTCGCCGGCGCGGATGATGTCGACGATGGTGCGCTCCCCCTCGGCGGCCTCGAAGTGCTTGAGCACCGTCTCACACCGGATGCCGTTGCGGCGCAGCACGTCCGCGGTGCCATCGGTGGCCAGGATGGTGAAACCGAGGTCGGCGAGGTGCTTGACCGGGAAGATCAGCGCGCGCTTGTCCTTGTTGGCCACCGACACGAAGATCGAACCGCTCGTCGGCAGCGACCCGTAGGCCGCGGTCTGCGACTTGGCGAAGGCACGACCGAAATCGGAGTCGATGCCCATGACCTCGCCGGTCGACTTCATCTCCGGGCTCAGCAGGTTGTCGACGCCGCTGCCGTCGTGGCGGCGGAACCGGTTGAACGGCAGCACCGCCTCCTTGACCGAGATCGGCGCGGTCGACGGCGCCTCGCCGCCGTCGCCGGTCTTCGGCAGGATGCCCTGCGCGCGCAGGTCGGCGATCGACGAGCCGAGCATCACCCGGGCACACGCCTTGGCCAGCGGCACCGCGGTGGACTTGGACACGAACGGCACGGTCCGGCTCGCACGCGGGTTGGCCTCGAGGACGTAGAGGATGTCGTCCTTGAGCGCGTACTGGACGTTGAGCAGGCCCTTCACCCCGATGCCCTTGGCGAGCGCCTCGGTGGAACGGCGCACCATCTCCAGGTCGGCACGGCCGAGGGTGACCGGCGGCAGCGCACAGGCGGAGTCGCCGGAGTGGATGCCGGCCTCCTCGATGTGCTCCATGACGCCGCCGATGAAGACCTCGTCGCCGTCGCACAGGGCGTCGACGTCGATCTCCACCGCATCCTCCAGGAATCGGTCGACCAGCACCGGGTGGTCGGGGGTCAGCTCGGTCGCGCGGGAGATGTAGTCCTCGAGGGACTTCTCGTCGTAGACGATCTCCATGCCGCGGCCGCCGAGCACGTACGACGGGCGCACCAGCACCGGGTAACCGATGCGGGCCGCGGTGTCGCGGGCCTCCTCGAAGCTGGTGGCGGTGCCGAACGCCGGCGCGGGCAGGCCCGCCGCGTTGAGCACCTTGCCGAACTCGCCGCGGTCCTCGGCCAGGTCGATCGCCGCCGGGCTGGTGCCGACGATCGGGACGCCGGCCTCTTCCAGGCGATGGGCCAGGCCGAGCGGGGTCTGACCGCCGAGCTGCACGATGACGCCGGCGACGGCGCCCGACTGCGATTCGGCGTGATAGACCTCGAGGACGTCCTCGAAGGTCAGCGGCTCGAAGTACAGGCGATCGGCGGTGTCGTAGTCGGTGGAGACCGTCTCCGGGTTGCAGTTGACCATCACGGTCTCGTAGCCGGCCTCGCTCAACGTGAGCGCGGCGTGGACGCACGAGTAGTCGAACTCGATGCCCTGACCGATGCGGTTGGGGCCCGAACCCAGGATCAGCACCTTCGGACGGTCGGGCTGCGGGGCGATCTCGCTGGTCGCTGCCGGATCGATCTCGTAGGTCGAGTAGTGGTACGGCGTCTTCGCCTCGAACTCGGCCGCACAGGTGTCGACGGTCTTGTACACCGGGCGCACGCCCAGCGACAGCCGATGGGCGCGCACCGCCGCCTCGTCGGCGAAGTCCGAACGCAGCGCGGCGATCTGGCGGTCGGAGAAACCGGTGGACTTCGCCTCGCGCAGCAGCGCCTCGTCGAGGACCTCGGCGTCGCGGATCTTCGCGCCCAGCTCACCGATGCCGGCGATCTCGGCGAGGAACCACGGGTCGATCGCGGTGGCCTCGTAGACCTGCTCGATCGTCGCGCCCGCCTCGAAGGCCAGCATCAGCTTGTACAGGCGCCCGTCCTTGGGCGTCTTGATCTCCTCGAGGAGCGCGGCCAGGTCGAGGGTCTTCGGGTCGGGCCGGTTGGGCTCGGTCCAGAAGCCGGCGGCCTTGGTCTCCAGCGAGCGCATGACCTTGCCGAGGGCCTCGGCGAAGCTGCGGCCCAGGCTCATCGCCTCGCCGACCGACTTCATCGTGGTGGTGAGGGTGTCGTCGGCGCCGGGGAACTTCTCGAACGCGAACCGCGGGGCCTTGACCACGACGTAGTCGAGCGTCGGCTCGAAACAGGCCGGGGTCTCCTTGGTGATGTCGTTGACGATCTCGTCGAGGCTGTAGCCGATGGCCAGCTTCGCGGCGATCTTCGCGATCGGGAAGCCGGTGGCCTTCGACGCCAGCGCCGAGGAGCGCGACACACGCGGGTTCATCTCGATGACGACGAGGCGGCCGTCCCTCGGGTCCTGCGCGAACTGGATGTTGCAGCCGCCGGTGTCGACGCCGACCTCGCGCAGGATCGCGATCGACAGGTCGCGCATGCGCTGGTACTCGCGGTCGGTGAGGGTCATCGCCGGGGCGACGGTCACCGAGTCGCCGGTGTGGACGCCGACCGGGTCGACGTTCTCGATCGAGCAGACCACCACGACGTTGTCGCGGTTGTCGCGCATGAGCTCGAGCTCGTATTCCTTCCAACCGAGGATCGACTCCTCGATGAGGACGTTGGCGGTCGGCGACGCGGCCAGGCCGCCGCCGGCGATCCGCTCGAGGTCGGCGTCGTCGTAGGCCATGCCCGAGCCGAGGCCGCCCATGGTGAACGACGGGCGCACGACCACCGGGAAGCCGAGCTCGGCGACGGTCTCGCGGACCTCGTCCATGGTGTGGCAGACGCGGGAGCGGGCGCTCTCGCCGCCGACCTTCTCGACGATGTCCTTGAACATCTGGCGGTCCTCGCCGCGCTGGATGGCGTCGAAGTCGGCGCCGATCAGCTCGATGCCGTACTTCTCCAGCGAGCCGCGGTCGTGCAGCGCGACCGCGGCGTTGAGCGCGGTCTGGCCGCCGAGGGTCGCGAGCACCGCGTCGATCGGATGGCCGGCGTCACGCTCGGTCTCGATGACCTTCTCGATGAACTCCGGGGTGATCGGCTCGATGTAGGTGGCGTCGGCGAACTCCGGGTCGGTCATGATCGTGGCCGGGTTGGAGTTCACCAGCGACACGCGCAGGCCCTCGGACTTGAGGACCCGGCAGGCCTGGGTGCCGGAGTAGTCGAACTCGCAGGCCTGGCCGATGACGATCGGTCCGGAACCGATGACCAGTACGTGATTGATGTCTTGGCGGCGCGGCATCAGGCCTTGGCTCCTTGCGCACGGTCACCCTCGAGCAGGGTGACGAATTTGTCGAACAGGTACGCGGCGTCGTGGGGTCCGGCCGCCGCCTCCGGGTGGTACTGGACGGAGAACGCGCGCCCGGAGAGCAGCTCGACGCCCTCCACGGTGCCGTCGTTGGCGCAGACGTGGCTGACCCGTGCGCGGCCGAAGTCGGAGTCGAACTCCTCCCCCGCCTCGCCCTCGAGCGCGAAGCCGTGGTTCTGCGCGGTGATCGAGACCTTGCCGGTGGCATGGTCGACGACCGGGATGTTGATGCCCCGGTGCCCGAACTTCATCTTGTAGGTGCCGCGGCCGAGGGCCCGGCCCAGGATCTGGTTGCCGAAGCAGATGCCGAACAGCGGCAGGTTCTCGCCGAGCACCGCCCGGGTGAGCTCCACGACGTCGTCGGCGGTGGCCGGGTCGCCCGGGCCGTTGGACAGGAACACCCCGTCGGGCCTGAGGTCGGTGATGGCGTCGAGGGCGACCGTCGCCGGCAGCACGTGGGTGCGCACGCCGCGCTCGGCGAACATGCGCGGGGTGTTCGTCTTGATGCCCAGGTCGATGGCCGCGACGGTGAACCGGTGATCGCCGATCGGGTCGACGACGTAACCGGTGTCGGTGGTGACCTCGGTGGCCAGGCGCGCCCCCTTCATGTCCGGCTGGTTACGCACCCGCGACAGCAGCTCGTCGGTGTCGGCGAGCGCGTCGCCGGAGAAGATGCCGGCCTTCATCGACCCGTGGTCGCGCAGGATGCGGACGACGGTTCGGGTGTCGATCCCGGCGATGCCGACGATGCCCTGGCGGACGAGCTCGTCCTCCAGCGACGTCGTCGCACGCCAGTTGGAGACGCGTCGGGTGGGGTTGCGCACCGCGTAACCCGCCACCCAGATCTTCCCGGAGTCGCCGTCGACCCCGGTGCTGCCCGCGCTTCCGGTGCTCTCGCCGTCCTCGGTGTTCCAGCCGGTGTTGCCGATCTGCGGCGCGGTGGCCACGACGATCTGCCGGTGGTAACTCGGGTCGGTCAGGGTCTCCTGGTAGCCGGTCATCGCGGTGCAGAACACCGCTTCGCCGAGGGTCTCGCCTGTCGCGCCGAAGCTCCGGCCGGTGAACACCTGGCCGTTCTCCAGCACCAAGACCGCTGTGTTCATTCCTGTGTCCCCTGTCCACTGTCATGCTGCCCGGCAAAGGCGTCCACCCAGCCGGGATAGATCGTTTTGTCATCGGCGCGCAGCCCGCTGTCGATCGCGGTGCCGGTCGGCAGGACCCACCGGATCACCAGCAGTCCGTCGGCGCTCATGACCTTGCCTGCGAGTCCGCGTGCGGTGCGCACCTCGGTGATCGACTCGCGCGGAATCCAGATGTCGCTCGCACCCTGGCGGGCGATCAGGACACCGCTCGCGAACTCGGTGATGGTCGCGTTCGCGCGGTCGGATATGTCGCCGACCACGACGCGGTCCTGCCAGCTCGGCGCGACCGTGCTGCCCACGTAGAGACCCGTGTCCGGTCCGCGCAGCTCCTCGCCCGGGTCGGCCGGGACCGCCGGCAGCTCGCCGATGAGCTCGGCCTGCGCCGCCGCCTTGGTCTTCGGGCCCCGGATGAGCAGGTAGAACATCGCGAGCAGTCCGAAGAGGATGAGCAGGCAGACGCCGATGAACCAGGCGTTGAAGACGACCTTGCCGTAACCGAGCACGGTGGCGATCACCGAGGCGACCACGAGTACGACGAGGACGCCCGAGACCACCCCGCGCCGGGGCGCGCTGCTCATCTGGTCACCTGGCCCTCGCGTGTCGTGACGACGCCGCGCAGCACGGTCGCGGTGACCGCGGCCGGCATCGTCATGTCCTCGTAGGGGGTGTTCCGCGAGAGGCTGGCCAGCTCGTCGCCGTGCACCACCCAGGAGGCGTCCGGGTCGACGACGGCGAGGTTGCCCGGTTCGCCGACCGCGATCGGACGGCCCTGATCGGTCAGCTCGACGATCTGCGCGGGCCGTTCGCTCATCACCCGCGCCACCCCGCGCCAGTCGAGCAGACCCGGCTTGACCAGCGTCTCGACGACGATGGGCAGGGCGGTCTGCAGCCCGAGCATGCCCGGCTTGGCCTGGGCGAACTCGCAGCACTTCTCCTGGGAGGCGTGCGGGGCGTGGTCGGTGGCGACGCAGTCGACGACGCCCTCGGCGAGCGCCCGGCGCAGGGCCTGGGTGTCGCGGACCTCGCGCAGGGGCGGGTTCACCTTGTTGACCGGGTCGTAGGTCTCGAGACGCGAGTCGTCGAGGAGCAGGTGGTGCGGGGTCACCTCGGCGGTGATCGAGATCCCCTGTTCCTTGGCCCAGCGCAACAGCTCGACGGTGCCCTCGGTCGAGGCGTGGCAGATGTGGACGCGCGCACCGGCGTCGCGGGCGAGCAGGGCGTCGCGGATGACGATCGACTCCTCGGCGGCGCGCGGCCAGCCGGGCAGGCCGAGCCGGGACGCGGTGGGGCCCTCGTTGGCGACGGCGCCCACGGTCAGCCGGGGCTCCTCGGCGTGCTGCGCGATGAGCACCCCGAGTCCCTTCGCGTACTCGAGCGCGCGGCGCATCAGCAGCGGGTCGTGGACGCATTTGCCGTCGTCGCTGAACATGCGCACCCCGGCCGCGCCGGCGTTCATCATGCCCATCTCGGCGAGTTGCTTGCCCTCGAGCCCGACGGTGACCGCGCCCACCGGGTGGACGTCGACGATGCCGATCTCGCGGCCGGTGCGCCACACGTTGTCGGTGACGGTCGAGTTGTCGGCGACCGGGTTGGTGTTGGCCATCGCGAACACCGCGGTGTAGCCGCCGAGCGCGGCCGCCTCCGAGCCGGTGCGGATGGTCTCGGTGTCCTCGCGGCCGGGTTCGCGCAGGTGGGTGTGCAGGTCGACGAAGCCCGGCAGGAGCACCCCGCCCTTGCCGTCGATGCGCTCAGCCCCGTCGGGGGCGGTGAGTCCGGCGCCGATCTCGGTGATGGTCCCGTCGACGACGAGCAGGTCGACCGGGTCGCCCTCGCCGTAGGGGCGGACATCGCTGATCAGGACGGAGCCGGTTGCCGCGGCGGTCACTGGAATACTCCTGACGTGCTGGTGGTGATCACAGGTGGCCTCCCGCCGAGTCGGACCCGACGAGCAGGCGGAAGAGGACGGCCATGCGGATGTGCACGCCGTTGCGGACCTGTTCGAGGACGGTCGCCTTCGGCGAGTCGGCGACGGAGTAGCCGATCTCCATGCCGCGCAGCATCGGACCCGGGTGCAGGACGACGGCGTGATCGGCGAGCAGCGCGAGGCGGCGGTCGTTGAGCCCGAACCGGACCGAGTACTCGCGGGCGCTCGGGAAGAACCCGCCGTTCATCCGCTCGGCCTGCACGCGCAGCATCATCACCGCGTCGACCGCGGCCAGTTCGGCGTCGAGGTCGCCGGAGACCGTGACCGGCCACTGCTCCACCCCGGCGGGCAGCAGGGTCGGCGGCGCGACGAGCACGACCTCGGCCCCGAGCGTCGAGAGCAGGTACGCGTTGGAGCGGGCGACGCGCGAGTGCACGACGTCGCCGACGATCGCGATGCGGCGCCCCTCGAGCGAGCCGAGCCGCTGACGCAGCGTCAGTGCGTCGAGCAGGGCCTGGGTCGGGTGCTCGTGGGTGCCGTCGCCGGCGTTGATCACCGCCGGGCCGTTGCCCTCGGCGTCGGTGGTCCAGTCGGCGATCTGCGCGGGCGCGCCCGACGCCGGGTGGCGGACGATCAGCGCGTCGGCGCCGGCCGCATGCAGCGTCTTGACGGTGTCGCGCAGCGACTCGCCCTTGTTCACCGAGGAGCTCGAGGCGCTGACGTTGATGACGTCGGCGCTCATCCACTTGCCGGCGACCTCGAAGGACACGCGGGTGCGGGTGGAGTTCTCGTAGAACACCGTCATCACGGTGCGCCCGCGGAGCGTCGGCAGCTTGCGGACCTCACGGCCGGTGAGGGCCTGCTCGAACCGTTCCGCGTCATCGAGCAGGGCGGTCGCGTCGTCGAGGGAGAGATCCTGGGTCGAGAGGAGGTGCCGCATCACTGATCACCCTCGGCCGCAACAGCTTTGGGCGCGGAGTAGAGGACGACCTCGTCGACGCCGTCGTGCTCGGTGAGGTGGACCGAGACCTGCTCGTCGCGGGCGGTCGGGATGTTCTTGCCGACGTAGTCGGCGCGCAGCGGGAGCTCGCGGTGGCCGCGGTCGACGAGGACCGCGAGCTGGACCGCGGCCGGGCGGCCCAGGTCGCGCAGGGCGTCGAGCGCCGCGCGCACGGTGCGTCCGGAGTAGAGGACGTCGTCGACGAGGATGACGATCGCGCCGTCGACTCCCCCGGCCGGGACCATGGTCCGTTCCAGGGGCCGGTGCGGCTTGGCGCGCAGGTCGTCGCGGTAGAGGGTGATGTCGAGGTACCCGACGGGGACGTCGACGCCGGAGAACTCGCTGATCTTGGAACCCAGCCGCTCGGCGAGAGACGTTCCGCGAGTGGGGATTCCGATGAGGACGACGCGTGGCGCGTCGGGTGAGTCCAAGGCTGTCTTCTCGATCACCTGGTGCGCGACACGTGCGATCGTGCGCGACACGTCGGCGGAATCGAGCAGCACCCTGGGGGCGGGGCTGGCCAAAGCCGACCTCCTTCTCCGCCTCACTGGACGGATCGTTAAAGGATGTCTGTCTCGCGTCACTCTACACCGCGCCGCGAGGCAGACGAATTATCGCGACCTGCGCCACAGTCTCGACGCGTCGCGTCGCCCCGGTGCGTTCCGGGGCAGAGAACGATCGGTCCCGGCCGTGAATCCGACCGGGACCGACGCATGGGTTGTTCTCCGACTACTCGGTGTCGTCCGAGGGCCGGGGCTCGGCCGATGCCGCGGCCCGGACCTGCGGGGCGAGCTCGGCGATCTTGGCCAGCACGCCGTTGACGAAGGCCGGCGAATCGTCGGTGGACAGCTCCTTGGCGAGCTCGACCGCCTCGTCGACGACGACGATCGGGTCGACGTCGAGCGAGTTGAACAGCTCCCACGTGGCCAGTCGCATGATGGCGCGGTCGACCGCGGGCAGACGTTCCAGGGTCCACTCCCGCAGGTGGGAGGAGATGACCGCATCGATCTGGGCCTGATCGCCGGCGAGACCCTCGATCACCGTGGCGGTGTAGTCGTGGATCGTGCCGACGCTCTCGTCGGTGCGGACGTACTCACGGCGCTCGGCGACCAGCTGCGCGGGGCTGACCTTCTTGGCCTCGGCCTCGAAGAGCAGGTCCACCGCGCGCCGCCGCGCCTTGTGTCGGGTGCCGGGTTGTTTCACAGGTCAGCTGTTGACGCGGCCGAGGTAGCTGCCGTCGCGCGAGTCGACCTTCAGCGTGTCGCCGGTGTTGATGAACAGCGGCACCTGGATCTCGGCACCGGTCTCGAGGGTGGCGGGCTTGGTGCCGCCGGTCGAACGGTCGCCCTGCAGGCCCGGGTCGGTGTGGGCGACGACCAGCTCGACGGTGACGGGCAGCTCGACGAACAGCGGGGTGCCGTCGTTCAGCGAGACCTGGACGGTCATGTTCTCGAGCAGGAAGCGCGCGCCGTCGCCGACGACCTCGGGCGGCAGCGAGAACTGCTCGTAGTCCTGGCTGTCCATGAACACGTAGTCGGTGCCGTCGTTGTACAGGTAGGTCATGTCGCGACGGTCGACGGTCGCGGTCTCGACCTTGACACCGGCGTTGAAGGTCTTGTCCACGATCTTGCCGCTCAGCACGTTCTTGATCTTGGTGCGGACGAACGCAGGACCCTTGCCGGGCTTGACGTGCTGGAATTCCTGGATCTGCCAGAGCTGGTCGTCCAGGCGCAGCACGAGGCCGTTCTTGAAATCGGCGGTGGTCGCCATGTGGTGTTTCTTCCCTTGCAGTTCAGAGGACGGTGAATGTCTTGTCGGTGGTGGTCAACAGTTCGGGTTCGCCATCGCTGACGACCAGGGTGTCCTCGATTCTGACCCCACCCCATCCGGGTAGGTAGACACCGGGCTCCACGGTGACCGCAGCACCGCAAGGCAGTGTACCCGCCGCGAGTTTGCCGATTCCGGGCGCTTCGTGGATCTGCAGTCCCACGCCGTGTCCGAGTCCGTGGACGTAGTGCTCGCCGTGCCCGGCCGCGTCGATCACGTCGCGGGCGGCGGCGTCGACCGCACGCAGGTCCGCGCCGGGCCGCAGCGCCGCCCGGCCGGCCGCCTGCGCGCGGGCCACGAGCTCGTAGATCTCGCGCTGCCAGTCCGCCGCGCGGCCCAGCACGAAGGTGCGCGTCATGTCGGAGTGGTATCCCCCGACCACCGCGCCGAAGTCGATCTTGACCAGGTCGCCGTCGGCCAGGACCGCTCCGGTGGGCCGGTGGTGCGGGATGGCCGAGTGCGCACCGGCGGCCACGATGGTCTCGAACGCGATGCCGTCGGCCCCGAGGCGGTACATGGCGAACTCGAGCGCGCGCGCCGCCTCCCGCTCGGTCGTGCCCGCGCGCAGCACGCCGTCGGCGATGATCTGGGCGAGGGCGGCGTCGCCGATCGCACAGGCCGCCCGGATGAGCGCGACCTCACCGGCGTCCTTCACCTCGCGCAACCCCTGCACGACGCCGGTGAGCCCGACGAGTTCGACCGGCGCGCCGTCGACCGACTTCTCCAGCGCCCGGAGCGAGGCGACGGTCACGGCGTCGGCCTCGAAGCCCACGCGGCCGGCACCGGCCGTGCGGGCCCGCTCCAGCAGCGCCGGGACGCAGGCGCGCTCGATGACCGCCTCGAGGTCGGGGACCTGGGCGGCGACCTGGGTGAGGTACCGCCCGTCGGTGGCGATCCGGTCGCCGACGGGGTCCTCGGCGTCGATGAGGACCGCGGCGTTGGAGCCGGTGAAGCCCGTCAGGTATCGGACGTTGACCAGGTCGGAGACGATGAACGCCGACACCGGGCCACCGGCGTCGGACCGCTCGCGCAGAAGGTTTCGCAGCCGGTCGCGTCGGCCGGCCGTGTCATGGATGATCGGCACGATGACAACGCTACGGCGCCGACTCGCCGGGCGCCGAATCGACGTTCCCTCCACCGATCCGTGACGCATCAGTAATATGGCGCGCATGTCTTCGTGGTTGGTGCGCGGTGTCACATTCACCGCTGTTCACGTCCTGGCCCGCATCCTGCTCGGTGTGGCGGTGGTCGAGGCCCCGCTCCACTCGACGGTGTGGCGCACCATCGCGATCGCGGTGGTCGTGCTGATCGCGCTGGTCTGGGGTGGTTATGACGGTATCCGGGATGCCCGGGCCAACCCCGATCCCGACGACTACGAGGACCTGACGGTCCGCTGGCTCAAGGCCGGCCTGCTCGCCGGTGTGGTCTCCGGGCTGATCTGCTGGATCCTCGGCTCCACGGTGCTCGCCGGGATCGGGCAGGCGAGCTTCTTCGTCGAGCTCATCGCGGGCGCGTCGTTCACCGCCCTGCTGGTGTTCGTGCCGGCGTTCGTCGGTGCCGCGATCGGTCGCTGGCTGATCCGCCGCGAGCAGAACAAGAACGCCCCCGAGGACGACTGGTCGGTCCACACCGATCATCACGCCGAGGCCGCCCAGTAGGACCCGCCCCCCACGACCGAGACGACAGAACCCCCACCGCCGCGAGGCCGTGGGGGTTCTGTCGTCTGCCGAGGTCTGCTACAGCAGGACCGAGCCGCTCTTCGGCGGCTCGCCCGCGACCGCGGAGTAGGCGGCGGCCATCAGGCCGGGGTCCGGGCCCTCGAGACGTCCCGGCTTGGCCAGGCCGTCGAGGACGACGAAGCGAAGCACGCCGGAGCGGTTCTTCTTGTCGCCGGCCATGCCCTCGAGGAGGTCGCCGAAGGCATCGGGGTCATATGTCGTGGGCAGGCCCACCAGTTCCAGGATCGACTTGTGCCGGTCGGCGGTGGCGTCGTCGAGACGACCCGCCAGCCGCGCGAGCTCCGCGGCGAACACCAGGCCCACCGACACCGCGGCGCCGTGACGCCACCGGTAGCGCTCACGGCGCTCGATGGCGTGGCCGAGGGTGTGGCCGTAGTTCAGGATCTCGCGCAGCGAGGACTCCTTCAGGTCGGCCGACACCACGTCGGCCTTGACCTGGACCGACCGTCGGATCAGGTCCGGCAGGACCGGGCTGGTCGGGTCGAGCGCCGCCTGCGGATCGGCCTCGATGATGTCGAGGATCGTCGGATCGGCGATGAAACCGGTCTTGATGACCTCGGCGAGCCCGGCCACGATCTCGTTGCGCGGCACCGTCTCCAGCGTCCCGATGTCGATGAGCACCGCGTCGGGCTCGTGGAAGGAGCCGACGAGGTTCTTGCCCGCCTCGGTGTTGATGCCGGTCTTGCCGCCGACCGCGGCGTCGACCATCGCCAGCAGCGTGGTCGGGATGTGGATGACGCCGATGCCGCGCATCCAGGTCGCCGCCACGAAGCCGGCGAGGTCGGTGGCGGCACCGCCGCCGAGGCTGATCACCTTGTCGTTGCGCTTGAGGCCGATCCGGCCGAAGACCTCCCAGCAGAAGGCGGCGACCGACAGGTCCTTGCCCGCCTCGGCGTCGGGGATCTCGATGCGGTGGGCGTCGAATCCCTTGTCGGCGAGGAACTCCCGGATCTGCTCTGCGGTCTTGGCCAGCGGCGGCTGGTACAGGATCGCGATCCGGTCGGCGCCGGTCGCGGCCTCGGCGACCTCGCCGAGCAGCCCGCGTCCGATCGTCACGTCGTACGGCGCACCCGCGTTGACGCGGATCGCGACGGGTTCGGTGTCGGTCATGTTGTGGTCCTCACGTTGTTGTCGGGGTCCTCACGCCTCTGGGGTGGTCACGTCGAGTTCGCGCGCGAGTTCGGAGACGATCGCGTCGGCGATGGCCTCGGGCTCGGCGTCCGCGTCGACCTCCAGGGTGCACACCGACGAGTAGATGTCGGTGCGTTCGGCGAGCAGCTCGGCGTACCGGGCGGCCGGGTCGGCCGTGGCCAGCAGCGGCCGGTCGGTGCCCGAGACGCGTTCGAAGCCGCGGTCGGGGCTGACGCGCAGGTAGACCACGCGGTGGCCCGACAACGCGTCGCGCACGCCCGGGGTGGTCACCGCGCCGCCGCCGAGCGAGACGACTCCGCCGTGGTGTTCGAGGACGTCGGTCACGACGTTCTCCTCGATCGTCCGGAACCCGTCCACGCCGTCGGTTTCGAAGATCTCCGGGATCGACCGGCCGGTGCGCCGGACGAGTTCGACGTCGGTGTCCACGAAGTCGACGTCCAGGCGGTCGGCGAGCAGCCGCCCGACGGTCGACTTGCCGGCACCCATGAAGCCGATCAGGACGGCGGCCGGCCGCTTGCCGGCGGTCGGCCGGGTGGGGGTCGGCGAACCGGTCATGGGCGCGGCGGACGCGCGCTGATGGCCGTCCGGTAGGCGGCGACGTTCGCGGCGGTCTCGGCGACCGAGTCGCCGCCGAACTTCTCCAGCGCGGCCTGCGCGACGACGAGCGCGACCATCGCCTCGGCGACCACGCCGGCCGCGGGCACGGCGCACACGTCCGAACGCTGGTGGATGGCGCTGGCCGTCTCCCCTGTCGTCATGTCGACGGTCGACAGGGCGCGCGGCACCGTCGAGATCGGCTTCATCGCGATGCGGACGCGCAGGTCCTCGCCGTTGGTCATGCCGCCCTCGAGACCACCGGCGCGGTTGGTGGAGCGCAGGACGCCGTCGGGTCCGGGGACCATCTCGTCGTGGGCCTCACTGCCTCGGCGACGCGCGGTGGTGAAGCCGTCGCCGACCTCGACGCCCTTGATGGCCTGGATGCCCATGAGCGCACCGGCCAGACGCGCGTCGAGGCGGGTCTCGCCGCTGACGTGCGAACCGAGGCCGACGGGCACGCCGGTCGCGACGATCTCCACGACGCCGCCGAGGGTGTCGCCGTCCTTCTTGGCGGCCTCGATCTCAGCGATCATCGACTTCTCGGCGTCGGCGTCGAAGGCGCGGACCGGGCTGGCGTCGATGGCCTCGAGATCGGAATAGCGCGGGGCGGGGCCGACGTACGGGTCGCTGGCGCCGATGGAGATCACGTGCGAGAGCACCTCGATGCCGAGGACCTGGCGCAGGAAGTTTCGGGCGACGGTGCCGGCGGCGACGCGGGCCGCGGTCTCGCGCGCGCTGGCGCGTTCGAGGACCGGACGGGCGTCGTCGAAGCCGTACTTGAGCATGCCGGAGTAGTCGGCGTGTCCCGGGCGCGGTCGGGTCAGGGGCGCGTTGCGCGCGCTGCCCTCGAGTTCGGCGGGATCGACCGGGTCGGCCGCCATGACGGTCTCCCACTTGGGCCACTCGGTGTTGCCGATCTCGATCGCGACCGGGCCGCCCATGGTGCGACCGTGCCGGATGCCGCCGATCACGGTCACCTTGTCGGCCTCGAACTTCATGCGGGCGCCCCGGCCGTAGCCGAGGCGGCGGCGGGCGAGCTGTTCGCCGATGTCGGTCGAGGTCACCTCGACCCCGGCGATCATGCCCTCGACGATGGCGACCAGGGCGGGTCCGTGGGATTCTCCGGCAGTTATCCAGCGCAGCACGGTTCTCAATTGTTCCATGCGCCCCATCCCGGCCCGACAGTGCGTCTCGCCGGGCCTCACCCCAACGGATCGGACACCGCGATCAGCGCCAGCGCGAGTGCCGGGGCGTGCGGTTGGCCGCGTCGGGACCGACGCGCGGCCAGTGCCGCCACCAGCGCCAGCAGGGCCGCTGCGGCGACCATGACCAGTGCGGCGTCCCAGCGCGTCGCCAGTCCCCCGCACACGTACGCGAGTTTGACGTCGCCGCCGCCACACGTGCCCGCGCGGAAGGCGTGCAGGTAGGGCGCGGACGCGGCGCAGGCGGCGAGGAGCACCGGCGGTTCGGCCGCCCCCATCGCCGTGACCGCGACGATCGGCGGCCAGACGAGAGCGTTCGGTATCCGGCGCGTGCGCAGGTCTCCGACGGAGACGACGACCAGCCAGGAAAGGATCGCGAGCTCGGACATCCGCCGAGCATCACGCGCTCACCACCCGATCGCGGTGAGTGCGTCCACAGCCGGATCGCGACGTCAGCCGTTGGGGATGAGCACCTTGCGCATCGCCTCCCGCGGTGCCGGGAGCCCGGTGAACAGTTCGACCTGCCGGAAGGCCTGGTGCAGGAGCATGACCAGGCCGCCGATCACCGTCCCGCCGGCCGCGGTCACGACCTCGGCGAGCGGGGTGGGCCAGGGGTCGTAGATCACGTCGACGACCTTGCCCGCATGCGCCAGCGCAGGCGCCACGGCTGCGGCGGCGGGCGCGGGAACGGTCGACACCACGACCGCAGCCTCGCGTGCGCGCCGTTCGATGTCCGAACCGGCCTCGAAACCGACGAACTCGCGGGCGACGCCGAGGCGGTCGCAGAGGTCGAGCGTGTCGGCGGCGCGGCCCTCGTCGCGGGCGACGATCGCGATCTTCTCGATGCCCGCCCCGGCCAGCGCCATGATGGTCGGCCGCGCGGTCCCGCCGGCGCCGACGACGACCGCCTCGGGCGCCGCTCCCCCGGCGAGATCGGCGTCGACGCCGAGTTCGGCGAGGGCGCCGGTCATCCCGTCGATGTCGGTGCAGTCGGCGTGCCAGCCGTCATCGATCCGGACCAGGGTGTTGGCCGAGCCGACCAGCTCGGCCCGCTCGGTCCGATCCGTCGCGAACCGCAGGGCCGCCACCTTGTTCGGCATCGTCACCGAGAAGCCGATGAAGGCCGGATCGGCGTCGGACACGATCTGCGGCAACTGATCTGCCGTGCACTCGATCCGGTCGTAGGACCAGTCGTCGAGCCCGAGGGCGCGGTAGGCCGCCAGATGCACGGCCGGCGACTTCGAGTGGGCGATCGGGGAACCGAGGACCGCCGCGCGGCGTCCGCCGCCGTGGGGTGAGACGCTCACTGGCACCCCGTGGACACGAGCTTGTTGTCGCAGGCCTCTTCCCGGTTGCGCTTGTGCTCCTCGAAGGTGTCGGCGAACCGGGTGGTGCCCGCGGTGTCGACGGTCACGAAGTACAGCCAGCGTCCGGGTGCCGGGTCGAGCATGGCCTCGAGTGCCGGCATCCCCACCGACGCGATCGGCGTGGGCGGAAGTCCCTTGTACCGGTAGGTGTTCCACTCGGTGTCGGCCTTGTAGGCGTCGCCGTGCACATCGATGTTGGTCACGTCGGCGGTGTAGTTCTGCGTGGAGTCCATCTCCAGCTTCTGGTCGCGATCGAGGCGGTTGCGGATGACCCGTGCCACCTTCGGCGCGTCTTCCTCGTGGCGGACCTCGCGCTCGACGATCGACGCGGCGACGAGGGTCTCGTACGGCTGGAGTCCGGAGTTGTTCTTGTCGAGCAGTCCCCAGCTCTCGAACATCGTGGCGCTCTTGGCGATCATGTCGTGCAGGATCTGCACGGGCGAGTCCTGCGGCTCGACCCGCTCCCACGTGGCGGGGGCGATGAGGCCCTCGATGCGGCGGTGGTCGCCGGTCATCGACTCGACGGCCTCCTTCGCCCACGACGGCACCCCGAGCTCCTCGGGCGTCGAGTTCGCCGCGGCCTCCTCGAGCTGGGTGACGGTGACCCCCTCCGACCGCCCGTTGACGTCGACCGTGGTCGCGTCCTGGATGCGCTGGAAGATGCCCGGCGTCACCTTGCCGTCGATGCCGGTCTTGGAGTCGAGCTGCAGGCCCGGCGGCACCACCACCCGGCCGACGCGATGCGTCGCGCTCTCGTCGGTGAGCATCTCCACCGCGGTCGACGCCGGGATCTGGGTGCGCAGCTTGTAGATGCCGCCCGAGATCGGCCGGCCGTCGGCCGCATCCACGAACGCCCGGACACTGCCGACCACGTCGGCGTCGACGAGGATTCGACCGAAGTCGGCGAGGGTGGAGTTGTCCGGGATGTCGACGATCACATCGGAGGTCCCGGCGGCGTTGGTGTAGTCCTTGCGGGAGTCGAACACGCCCAGCGTCTTCAGGCCGAAGTAGCCGATGCCGCCGACGAGGGCGAGCATGAAGACGACCGCCACGGCGACCACGGCGCGCCGCTGCTTCTGCTTCTCGCGGCTGCGACGCCGCGGGCGACGCGGGGCGGCCGGCTCCTCGACGTCGTCGACGCCGGGCCACCAGCCGTCGTCCTCGCCGGGATCGTGGAGGGCCCGCACCTCGGTGTCCGTGCGGGCCGCGCGCAGGCGCCGGGGTTGCGCCGAACTCGGCTCGGGCACCTCGACGTCCCGGAAGTCGTCGGCGTCGCGCGGATCGTCGACACGCCGATCCGGGGCGGGTGCCGGTCTCCGTTCGACGATGAAGTCGGTGTCGGTCTCCGCCTCGGCGACCGGACGGTCCTCGCGCGGCG
This sequence comes from Gordonia paraffinivorans, assembly GCF_900683595.1. NCBI lineage: Bacteria > Bacillati > Actinomycetota > Actinomycetes > Mycobacteriales > Gordoniaceae > Gordonia > Gordonia paraffinivorans. The sequence continues at coordinate 495,336 of NZ_CAACYD010000005.1, forward strand.
GCACCGGACGCCGGGGCGGTGACTGCCGCTCCGCCGGGCGCGATGCATGCGGCTCGGCCGGCTGCGGCGGCTGCGGCTCGGCCGGGCGCGACGCCCGGGGAGTCGTCCGCGCCTCGGTCTGCCCGTCAGCCGCCGGCGGGACCGGCCGCGTCCGCGGCTGCTGCGGGATCTGGCCGCCCGGAGGGATGCGAACCGGGGTCGCGCGCTGTCCGGGCGGGGTCGCCGGCGTGAGACCGGGAATCGGGCCGGTCGTCCCCGGCGCCTGCGCCGAACGCCGCCGGCGGTGCCGAGTGTGCGGGGTCCCCTCGGCGGGTTGGGTGAAGTACCGCAGACGCTCGGGGTCCATGCCCTCGGCACGGCGTCCCTGGTCGCGATGTCGTGTGCGACGCCGTTCGTCGGTCACCGCAGGCTCTCCTCCAGACTCGGTCGAGGGGTCGTCGGACTCACCGTCGCGCATCCAGCCATCCCTGAAGAATAGCGACCGCCGCCGCCTGGTCGATGACGCCGCGCGAGGACTTCACCGACCGTCCGCTGGCGTGCAGCGCCTGTTGTGCGGTCACGGTGGTGAAACGCTCGTCCTGCCAGTGCACCTCGACGGGAGCGATGCGTTCGGCCAACCGCTCCCCGAACCCGCGGGCGGTCTCGGCGGCGACGCCGGCGGTGTTCTTGAGGGTCTTCGGCAGGCCGACGACCACGCCGATCGCCTCGTACTCGTCGACGAGTTCGGCGATCCGCTCGAGATCGGCCGTCCCCGAAGGGGTTCGGCGCACCGTCTCCACCGGGGTGGCGAGGATTCCATCGGGATCGCACACCGCGACCCCGATCCGCACGCTGCCGACGTCGATGCCGAGCCGACGGCCGCGCGGCAGGCGCGGACGCTGGTCGTGCCCGTGGGCCTCCGGGGGCATCAGCCGACGAACTCGCGGATGCGTCGCAGCGCGGCGTCGATGCCGCCCGGATCGGTGCCGGCGCCCTGCGCCAGGTCGGGCTTGCCGCCGCCGCGTCCGCCGACGATCGGGGCGACCTCCTTGACCAGGTCGCCGGCCTTGATGCCGGCGTCGCGGGCGCCGGCGGTGGTGGCGATCACGAAGGGCACCTTGGCATCCGCGCCCTCGCCGCTGGGCGAGAACAGCGCGATGACGGCCTGCCGGTCGGCGATCTTGCCGCGCAGGTCGGTCGCGATCGAGCGCAATCCGTTGGCGTCCAGACCCGGCACGCGTCCCTCGACGACCAGCGTCGAGCCGACCGTCGTGGCGTTGTCGAGCAGACCCGACACCGCGGCCTGCGCCTGCTCGGCGCGCACCCGGGCCAGTTCCTTCTCGGCCTCGCGGAGCTTGGTGACGAGCTGCTCGACGCGGCCGGGCACCTCCTCGGAGGGCACCTTCAGCGACGACGACAGGGCGGCGAGCAGCGCCCGCTCCTTGGACAGGAAGCGGAACGAGTCCATGCCCACGTAGGCCTCGACGCGGCGGACGCCCGAGCCGACCGACGACTCGCCGATGACCGTGATCGGACCGATCTGCGCCGACGACGCGACGTGCGTGCCGCCACACAGCTCCATCGAGAAGGGGCCGCCGATCTCGACGACGCGCACGACGTCGCCGTAGTTTTCGCCGAACAGCGCCAGCGCACCCATCGCCTTGGCCTCGGCCAGCCCGGTCTCGAAGGTGTTGACCTGGTAGTTCGCCTCGACCGCGGCGTTGGAGATCTCCTCGATCTCGCGACGCTGCGACTCGGTCAGCGGGCCGTTGGCGTGGAAGTCGAAGCGCAGGTAACCGGGCCGATTCAGCGAGCCGGCCTGCGTGGCGTTCGGGCCGAGCACCTCGCGCAGGGCGGCGTGCACCATGTGGGTGCCCGAGTGGCCCTGGGTGGCGCCGTGACGCCAGGCGGTGTCGACGGCGGCGAGGACCTCGTCGCCCTCCTCGATCTCGCCTTCCTCGACGCGGACCTTGTGCAGCCAGACCGACTTGCCGACCTTCTGCACGTCGGTGACGGCAAGGCGCACACCGGAACTGGTGGTGATGGTGCCCACGTCGGCCATCTGGCCGCCCGATTCGGCGTAGAGCGGGGTGCGGTCGAGGACCACGGTGAGCTCCTGGCCGGCCGCTGCGGCGGGGATTCGGTTGCCGTCGGCGACGAGTCCGAGCACCTTGGCCTCGGACACGAGCTCCTCGAAGCCGGTGAACTCGGTGGGACCGCGATCGAGGAACTCGCGGTAGACGCTCAGGTCGGCGTGGCCGGTCTTGCGCGCATTGGCGTCGGCCTTGGCCCGCTGCTTCTGCTCGGCCATGAGGGCGCTGAAGCCCTCCTGGTCGACCTCGAGCCCGGCCTCGGCGGCCATCTCGAGGGTCAGGTCGATCGGGAAGCCGTAGGTGTCGTGCAGCGTGAAGGCGTCGCTGCCCGAGATGGTCTTGCGCGACGACTTCTTGGTGGCCGCGGCGGCGTCGGCGAACAACTTGGAACCGGCCGCGAGGGTCTTGGCGAAGGAGCTCTCCTCCCCGACCGCGACGTCGACGATGTGCGCGCGCTCGGCGTCGAGCTCGGGGTAGGACGGCGCCATCAGGTCGATGACCTTGCCGATGATCGCGCCCATGGTCGGCTGGTTGTCGCCGGCGCCGATCCGATCCGGCCCGCTCGCTTCGCTCCCGGCGCCGAGCAGTCGCATGGACCGCACGACCCGGCGCAGCAACCGGCGCAGGACGTAGCCGCGGCCGTCGTTGCCGGGCAGCACGCCGTCGCCGATGAGCATCGCCGAGGTGCGGGCGTGGTCGGCGATGACGCGGAAACGGACGTCGTCGGCGTGCGAGCCGGCGCCGTAACGGCGGCCGGTCAGTTCGGCGGCCAGGTCGATGATCGGCTTGAGCAGGTCGGTCTCGTAGACGTTGTCGACGCCCTGCAGGATGCAGGCGACACGTTCGACGCCCATGCCGGTGTCGATGTTCTTCTTCGGCAGCGGGCCGAGGATCTCGTAGCCGTCCTTCGCGCCGCCCGGTCCGCGGACGTTCTGCATGAACACGAGATTCCAGATCTCGATGTAGCGGTCCTCGTCGGCCTCCGGGCCGCCCTCGACGCCGTACTCGGGGCCGCGGTCGTAGAAGATCTCCGAGCACGGGCCGCACGGGCCGGGCACGCCCATCGACCAGTAGTTGTCCTTCATGCCGCGGCGCTGGATGCGCTCGGCCGGCACGCCGATCTCGTCCCGCCAGATCGCCTCGGCCTCGTCGTCGTCGAGATAGACCGTCGGCCACAGCTTCTCGGGATCGATGCCGTAGCCGCCGTCCTCGAGGCTGTTGGTCAGCAGGGTCCAGGCGAAGTTGATGGCCTCGCGCTTGAAGTAGTCGCCGAACGAGAAGTTGCCCGCCATCTGGAAGAAGGTGTTGTGGCGGGTGGTGATGCCGACCTCGTCGATGTCGAGGGTGCGCACGCACTTCTGGACGCTGGTCGCGCGGGTGAACGGCGGCGTCTGCTCGCCGAGGAAGTACGGCTTGAACGGCACCATGCCGGCGTTGACGAAGAGCAGGTTGGGATCGTCGAGCAGCAGCGAGGCGCTGGGCACCTCGGTGTGGCCGGCCTTGATGAAGTGGTCCAGAAAACGCTTCCGGATTTCATGCGTTTGCACTGTTGGTTTCGTCCTCGCCGTTGGTTGTACGCGACAACCCAGAGTACCGTCGGCGCCTCACCGGAACCGTGCCGGGACGTCCCCGGCGTGGCCGGCGGCGCGGTTCAGCGACTCCGGCGCCGGGTCACGGCGCCGCGCACGATGGATCGCAGGCGCGCCACCCGCGACCCGATCTCGCGCTCGAGGCCGTGATCGGTGGGCTCGTAGTAGTCGACGCCGACGAGCTCGTCCGGCGGGTACTGCTGGGCGACGACGCCGTCGGGATGGTCGTGCGGGTAGCGGTAGGCCACGCCGTTGCCGAGCTTCTTGGCCCCCGCGTAGTGGCTGTCGCGCAGATGCGGCGGCACCGCCCGCGCCTTGCCCGCCTCGACGTCGGCGAGCGCGGCGCCGATCGCCTTGACCACCCCGGCCGACTTCGGCGCGGTGGCCAGGTGGATCGTGGCCTGCGTCAGCGCGAGCCTGGCCTCGGGCATCCCGACCATGTTGACCACGTGCGCGGCGGCGACCGCGGTCTGCAGGGCGGTCGGATCGGCCATGCCAATGTCCTCGCTTGCATGGATCATCAGCCGCCGCGCGATGAACCGCGGATCCTCCCCCGCCGCGATCATGCGCGCGAGGTAGTGGACCGCGGCGTCGACGTCGCTGCCGCGGATCGACTTGATGAACGCGCTGGTGACGTCGTAGTGCTGGTCGCCGTCGCGGTCGTAGCGCACCGCGGCCCGGTCGATGGCGGTCTCGACGTCGGCGAGGTCGACGATCTCGGTCGAGTCGGCGCTGGCCTCCAGCGCGGTGAGCGCCCGGCGCGCGTCGCCGCCGGCGACCGCCACCAGATGGTCGTAGGCGGCCTCGGTCACCTGCACCCGCCCGTCGAGTCCGCGCGGATCGGCGACGGCCCGCTTGAGCACCTCGCGGATGTCGTCATCGGTGAGCGAGCGCAGCTGCAGCACCAGCGACCGCGACAGCAGAGGGGCGACCACCGAGAACGACGGGTTCTCCGTCGTCGCGGCCACCAGCAGCACGATGCGGTTCTCCACCGCGTCGAGCAGCGCGTCCTGCTGGGTCTTGGAGAAGCGATGGACCTCGTCGATGAACAATACGGTCTGCTGTCCCGGGCCCTTGCCGTCGCCGATCAGACGGCGACGGGCCACGTCGATGACGGCGCGGACCTCCTTCACGCCGGCCGACAGGGCCGACAGCGCCTCGAAGCGGCCGCCGGTCGCCCGCGCGATGAGCGATGCCATGGTGGTCTTGCCGGTGCCGGGCGGGCCGTAGAGCAGCACCGACGCCGCACCCTGCCCGTTGATCAGGCGGCGCAGCGGCGACCCCTCGCCGAGGAGGTGCTGCTGCCCGACGATCTCGTCGAGTGTCTGCGGGCGCATGCGGACCGCGAGCGGCGCCGTCGGCGGCGGCGCGATCAGGCCCTCGGCACCCGTGGCGGGCCCGGGCGTCTCCGGCGGGTCGAACAGTCCTTCCACGGGCGCGTCAGGCCAGCCAGATGCGTTGCAGGGCGGCGCCGGTCGCCGAGGCGAACGCGGAGACCTCGTCCTCGCCGGCCCGGCTCGCGGCGGCCGCGAGATCCGTCCAGCGGCCGACCAGCACGCGCGGGTCGTTGGTGTGCAGGGCCCAGTCGTGGGTGAAGCCGGTCGTGCCGGGCTCCGGGGCCCCGGCCGAGTTCTCCAGCCCGGGATCGAAGGGGGCCATCTCGACGCTCGCATCGACCTCGGACGGGTCCGGGTCGATCAGGTCGGCGCCGCCGGGCAGCATCCACGCCGTGGACAGCCAGACCCACAGCAGACGGGCGACGAGCACCTTGCGCTGCATCTCCCGCTCGTGCGCAAGCGTCGGCCAGATGGGGTTGACCTCCGAGCGCCACGCGTCGACCATCGACACCTCGAGGTCGGTGGCGTGCGAGGCCAGACGCGGCGGGAGTTGGGCGGTCATGGTGACCACCGCGTAGGCGATGTCGAGGGTGGCGTCGCGGAAGCCGCCCCACTCGTAGTCCATGAACTGCACGCCCTCGTCGTTGAGCATGATGTTCTCGGGACCGACGTCCGACGGGCTGAACGCCCGGTGCTCCCCCTCGTCGAAGAGGGTCGCGGCGGTCTCGAGGGCCTCGACGACCCGCGGCGGCACCTCGACGCCGAGCGCGGCGGCGTGCCCGGGGAGGGATTCGACCGAGCGGCGTGCCTCGTCACGCAGGATGTCGCGGCCCTCGGTGCCGGACGGTCCGCGCCGGACCAGTGCCAGGAAATCGACCTCGCCGCCGACGGTCGCGGCGTGCATGCGACCCAACGCCTGCCCCCACGCGCTGACCGCGCGGGAGGTCTCCACCGGGTCCCCGGTGTCGAGGATCTCCGGCATCGACCGGCCGTGTCCGAGGTCGGACAGGACCATGATGCGGAGGTCGGGGTCGGAAGCGATGAGCTGCGGACCCGGCCGCGACTCGTTGGGCAGCGCGGTGGCGTACTTGTACGACGCGATCTCGCGGTGGAACGCCTTGGGATCCTCGTGCTCGGGGAGGGCCTTGATGACCAGCGACCGGTCCAGGCTGAGGGGATTCTGCGCGACCCTCACCCGCACCACCGTCGTCCGGCCGCTTCCGCCGAGATCCTCGGGATCGTCGAGAACGACCGATGAGCCTGCTCGCTGTGAGAGCAGGGACTCCGCCGCCCGCACCACGCTGATGATGCGGCTTTCAGTAATGACCGTCATGTCGCATCCCACGGTACCCGTTGCAACGTGACCGCAACACCACTGTTCATCCTCCTGTACGACGTTGCGGATCGTGCAGGACCGGGGCGCAGCTGCGAAACCGCTGGTTCGCAGGGATTTCCGGGTACGGCCGACAAATCGTGCCGGGTTGGGTGCGGTCTGGGCGCAACCGCCCCGGACGCGACCGCGCAGACCGCCACCGCCCGGGGCGCCGCGGTCCGCGGCAGGACCGGCCGGGCGGTCAACGCGCGGCGCCGGATTCGGGTGAGTCGGCGCGGTCGCCGAGCCCGTCGGCGGGATCCTCGATCGGGCTGACGTCGACGGAGACGTCGATCTGGCTCTTCGTCGAGTCGGTGTAGATCACCCCGCGCAGCGGGGGCACGTCGTCGTAGTCGCGGCCCCAGGCCAGCGTGACGTGCCGCTCGTCGACGAGCTTGTCGTTGGTCGGGTCGAAGGCCAGCCAGCGGTCGTCGGGCAGCCAGACCGCCGCCCACGCGTGACTGGCGTCGGCGCCGAAGACCTTCTCCTGCCCCGGGGGCGGGTCGGTGGCCAGGTACCCCGACTCGTACCGGGCGGCGAGCCCCAGCGAGCGCAGGCACGCGATCGCGACGCGGGCGAAGTCCTGACAGACGCCCTCGCGCCGCCGCATCACGGTGTCGACCCGCGTGGAGATCGCGGTGGCGCCCGAGCGATAGGTGAAGTCGGTGTAGATCCGGGTGGTCAGGTCGGTGACCGCCTCGACGAGCGGGCGACCCGGCGTGAACACCTGCGCTGCGTACTCGCGCACCGCGGGCGTGATCTCCGGCGGGTCGAGGTCGAGCACGAACTCGGCCGCCAAGCGGGCCTCGCGGGTGCCCACCGCCGCCGGCCGCGCCGACTCCCACGGCGTCCGGGCCGCCGGGCCGAGCACCAGCCCCTGGTCGACGGGGTCGACCTCGACGACCGAGTGCGCGGTCACCGTGAGCTCCCGGTGCGCGGTCCGGACGTGGAAGTAGCTGTCCCGGTTGCCGTAGACGTCCACGCCGGTCGAGCGGTCGTCGGGCTCCGGTTCGATCTCGACGACCGCCGAGTGCACCCGCTGACCGGGCAGTTCTCGCGGGGTCAGGTAGCAGCGACCGTACGACGAGGAGACGTCGTCGTTGTACGTGTAGCGGGTGCGGTGCATGACCCGGTAGACGCGCGAGGTCACGACTCGCCTCCCGCCCAGATCGGCCGGGCCTGCCGCGGCACCGCGAAGCGGGTGCGCATCAACAGGTCCGACAGGTCGCGCGACCGGTTGCGCAGGCCGACGGTGAGCTCCTCGAGCTCGGTCCGGCGTCCGGCGTCGTCGGTGCCGGCGACATCGGTCGGCGTGCTGCGGCGCAGGTCGCCGATCATCTCCTGGACCATCCGCTCGGCGCCGGTCGACCGCAGCGGCTCGGGAACGGACGTGAGGTCTTCGTGCATCTTCTCCAGCTGGAAGATCATCGAGCGAGGGTTGGTCGGGTCGAACAGCAGGAGTTCGGCCACGTTCTCGAACCGGTAGAGGCCGCGGTTGCGCCGACGGTAGGTGACCGCCGACTCGTTGGCCGTGAGGAACGACTCGAGCAGGGCCTGTTCGACGTCGTCGTCGCGCGACACCGCGAACATGGCGCCGGTGAAGTCGGCGAGGGTGATCGCGCGTTCCACACGCCGGCCGAGGTCCATGAACATCCAGCCCGCGTCGTGGACCATCGACTCCTCCTGCAGCCCGGTCAGCGCGAGGACCCCGTGCAGGATCTCCTCGTGCGCACGGGCCAGGTCCGGGCCGAGGTCGAGCGCGGCGTCGGCGTTCCCGGACGCCTCGGATTCGGCCCGCGAGCGCGCCACCAGACGCGAGGTGTGCGCGACGACCCGCTCCACCGGCGCGAGGACCATCCAGGTGCTGGTCGACATCAGGTCGCGCACCGCGCGGGCCGCGCCGACGAGTCGGTCGACCGCGTGGGCGACGGTCCCCGGGACGGTGCGGGCGACGGTCAGGTCGGCGATCTTGGCGATCGCCTCGTTGACCTGCTCGGGCGACGCCTGCCGTCCGGCGTCGCCCGCGGAATCCGGTCCCAGGAGGGCGGAGGTCTGCAGGTACCGGTCGGTGGCGGTGATCGTCGCGACAGCGTGCAGCAACAGCGGCACCGCCGCGGTGCCGCTCATCCACGGCCGGTACTGGAAGTCCTGGTAGCGCTGACGTGCGACCTTGGCCAGGCGGGTGACCTGCTCGGTGCGCTCGGCGTAGCGCCCCAGCCAGAACAGGTCTGCCAGGACACGCGGGCTCGCCGCGGCCGCGACCTCCGAATACCCGAGCGGGACGGGACGCCCGGCGGTGACGGGCACGACCTCGGGGGCCGGCTCGGTGCGGGTCTCCGAACGCCGGGACACGTGCCCTCCGAGGACGCTGCTGGTGACCCAGACGTCCTTCGCCGCGACGACGCGGTGGGCCGCGCCCTCCACGCCGTCGGCGAGGACCGCGCCGAGGCCGCCGGGCATCACCGAGTAGGTCGGGCCCTGGGCCACGCTGAAGGCGCGGACGGCCACCGGTGCGGCACGCAGCGCGGCACCGGGCGTGTCGCGCAGGCCGGACGTCATGGACGGGGCGACCGAGTAGGCGTCGAGTTCGCGCCCGACCCACTGCCAGGTCTCCGCCGCGATCCGGGCCGACAGTTCCTCGCGGGCGCGGCGGTCGAGCAGCGGGCCGATGAACTCCTCGTCGGTGCGGGTGTTGGTGACCACCAGCGCGCCGAGCCGGCCGCGGATCAGGCCGCGCTCCTTCTCGTCTCCCGCCCAGTACGTGGCGACCGAACCGAGGGCGAGCTCCTCGTCGAGCAGCACCGGCGCGAGCCGTTCGAGCACCGTGTGCAGGGCCGGGTTCTCGAGCACGCCGGAGCCCAGGGTGTTCACCACGGTGACGTTGCCGCGCGAGATGGCCTCGACCAGGCCGGCGACGCCGAGCTGGGAGTCGGTGCGCAGGTCCAGCGGGTCGCTGAACGCGGCGTCGACGCGACGCAACAGCACGTCGACGCGCTTGTAGCGCCCGAGCGACCGCATGTACACCGCGCCGTCGCGGACGGTGAGGTCGGCGCCCTCGACGAGCGGGAAACCGAGCACCGACGCCAGGTACGCCTGGTCGAAGGCGGTCTCGGAGATGCTGCCCGGGCTGTAGACCGCGACGGTCGGGTCGTCGACGCCGGGCGGGGCGTACTCGGCCAGCGCCAGCCGCATCGTCCCGGCGAAACCGGTCATCGGACGCGGCGCGCACGCCTGGAACAGCTGCGGGAAGGTCTTCGACATCAGGCGGCGCCCGACGATCGAGTAGCCGATGCCCGACGGCGCCTGCGTGCGGTCGCGGAACACGACGAAGCTGCCGTCGGAGGTGCGCGAGACGTCGACCGCGTGCAGGAACAGCGCGTGGGGTCCGGCGACCTCGAGGCGGGCCGCCTTGCGGATGTAACCGGGGTGCCCGAACACCATCTCGGGCGGGACGAGCCCGGAGGCGATCGTCTTCTGGTCGCGGTAGAGGTCGCGCAGCAGCAGGTCAAGCAGCATCGACCGCTGCGTGATCGCCTTCTCCAGCTCCGCCCACTCGACCCCGTCGACGATGAGGGGCACGGCATCGACGGCCCAGTCGCGGGTGCGCGTGTTCTGTCCGTCGAACTCGTTGTAGACGACGCCGTCGTCGCGGACCGCCGCCGCCAGCCGATCGGCGACCTCCCGCAGGCGGGTCTCGCCGCGCTGCTCGTAGCTGCGGACCAGCTCTTCCCACGCAGGACGGACCTTGCCCGAGGGGTCGAGCAGTTCGTCGAAGTGGGAGCCGCCCGCGAGATCGGTGCCGGTCAGGTCGGCGCCGTCGAAGGCGGCGAGGTCGAAGAGCGCGTAGCCCTCGTCGCGGTAACGATCGAACACCGCGGATGCTTCGAACACCGCGGACGCGTTGCCCGGCGAAGAGGTCACCGGAGAACTGTACGTGCCCGCCGCAGGTCGAGGATCCCGGGGATCCCGAAGTCGATCGCCTGGCGCGCCTGGCGTTCTCGGAGGAGACCGACGTCGACGGTGCCGCTGGTGTGGCCGGACGCCTCGAACCGGCCGTTGCGCCGCGATTCGGCCTCCACCGCGTTCACCGGCGGGCGGTCGTAGGCCCGGCCGCCCGGGTGCACGACGTGGTAGGTCGCGCCGCCCACGGACCGGCCGTTGACGGTGTCGACGAGGTCGAACGTCAGCGGCGTGTCGATGCTGATGCTCGGGTGCAGCGCGCTCGGCGGCTGCCACGCCCGGAATCGGATGCCGGCGACGCGCTCACCGGTGCGCCCGGTGGATCGCAGCGGAACCGGGAAGCCGTTGCAGGTCAGAAGGTATCGATCGTCCTCGCCCCCGAGGACACGGACCTGGACGCGCTCGACGGACGAGTCGACGTAACGCGCCGTGCCGGTCGCGGTCGACTCCTCCCCCAGCGTGTTCCACGGCTCGATCGCGCCGCGCAACTCGATCTCCTGGTCGCGGATCTGCACGGTGCCCAGGCGCGGGAAGCGGAATTCGGTGAACGGGTCGAGCCAGGCGGTCTCGAACGGGTAACCCGCCTCGCGCAGCTCCTCGGCGACCAGGGCGATGTTCTGGATCACGTAGTGGGGCAACAGATGCTTGCCGTGCAGGTCGGCGCCGTGGCGGATGAGCCGGGCCCGATAGGGCTTCTCCCAGAACCACGACACCAGACAGCGCACGAGCAGCGACTGCACCATCGCCATCCGGTGGTGCGGCGGCATCTCGAAGGCGCGCAGCTCGAGCAGGCCCAGTCGGCCCCGCACCGAGTCCGGGCTGTAGAGCTTGTCGATGCAGAACTCGGCCCGGTGGGTGTTGCCGGTGATGTCGGTCAGCAGGTGCCGCAGGGCGCGGTCGGTGACCCAGGGATTCGGCGCATTCGCCTCGGGTTCGTCGGCGCTGTGGGCGCCCTTCGGGCCGGTGCCGCGCGGGTCGACGGCCGCGGCGGCGAGACGGTCGATCTCGGCGAAGGCGATCTCGAGCTCGTAGAGCGCCGACTCGCGCCCCTCGTCGACGCGCGGGGCCTGCGAAGTGGTGCCGATGAACTTGCCCGAGAACAGGTAGGACAGCGACGGGTGCCGCTGCCAGTAGGTGAGCATCGACACCAGCAGGTCGGGCCGGCGCAGCAGGGGCGAGTCCGCGGGCGTGGTGCCGCCGAGCGTGATGTGGTTGCCGCCGTGGCTGCCGTCGAGGTCGAAGGTCTCGGTGCCCAGCCGCACGTGCCGGGCGTGCTCGTAGAGCGACTCGAGGAGCTCGGACTGCTCGGCGAAGCTCGCCGTGGGCTGGACGTTGACCTCGATGACGCCGGGGTCGGGGGTCACCGACAGCGAGGCGAGGCGCGGATCCGACGGCGGGCCATAGCCTTCGACCACGACCGGGGTCGACGAGACGGCCGCGGCCCTCTCCACCAGCCCGACGAGGGCGAGGAACTCCTCGCCGGTCGACGTCGGCGGCAGGAACACGTGGGTCACCCCGTTGCGGACCTCCGCGACCAGCGCGGTGCGCGGCAGGAACTGCGCCGGGTCGACGGCCTTCACCGTGAGGCCGAGCGCCTCGGCCGGGTCGGCGGGCAGGGGCGCCGTAGGAGGCCGACGGATCGGCCTCGTACAGCGTCGGCGCCGGACCCCACGACAACGAGTTCAGGGGTAGGCGCAGACCGGCCGGCGAGGTGCCGGGGGTCAGGACGATGCGGCCGCGGCGCAGCGTCCACACCGCGGACTGCCAGGCGGTGCCGTCCTCTGAGCGGTTGAGCGGCAGCACGTAGGCGCACGGGTCGGTGACCGCGGCGTCGAGCCGGGCGAGCAGTTTCCGTCGGCGTTCCACCGAGTCGGACTCCGGTGCCAGCTCCTCCTCGTCGCCCTCCTCGAGGGCCTCGAGGTCGACGTCGAACTCCGCCTGGGCCAGCTTCCGGGCGGCGGGCAGTGGGGTCGGAGCCCGGGTCGCCGGGCGGCAGTCCCGCGAGTTCGCGCATCCGGACCAGCGGGTCCTCGTAGGCCGGCATCACCTGCTCGCCCGGGAGTCCGAGGGTCTCGGCGAAGGCGGACAGCAGTTTCCGGGCGGGCGCGGCGTCCAGTGTCGCGGGATCGGAGCCGTAGGTCTCGGTCTCGATCGCGGCGGCGGCCGCCTCCTGTGTCGGCCACGGGTCGGCGAGCAGCGACGGATCGCGCCAGACGGGTTCGCCGTCCTTGCGCCACACGATCTCGATCTGCCAGCGCGGCAACGGCTCTCCCGGATACCACTTGCCCTGGCTGCGCTGGACGAGGCCCTGCGGCGCGTAGTCGTCCTTGAGCCGTTCGGCGAGCCGCGAGGCGAGCAGGCGCTTGTGCGGGCCGTCGGCGGCGGTGGTCCACTCGGGGGCGGTCTGGTCGTCGACGGACACGAAGGTGGGTTCGCCGCCCATGGTGAGGCGCACGTCGTTGCGCCTCATCCGCTCGTCGACCATCGCGCCGAGCGCGTTGACGCGGTCCCACTGTTCCGGGGTGTACGGCAGCGTGACGCGCGGGTCCTCGTGGAAGCGTGTGACGGTGTTGGAGAAGTCCAGGGTGGCGTGACACGGGCCGGTCGCGCCGGTGATCGGGGCGGCGCCGCTGGGGTGCGGGGTCGCCGCGAGCGGGATGTGTCCCTCGCCGGCGAACAGGCCCGACGTCGGATCGAGGCCGACCCAGCCCGCGCCGGGGAGGTAGACCTCGGCCCAGGCGTGCAGGTCGGTGAAGTCGGCGTCGGGACCCGACGGGCCGTCGATCGGCTTCACGTCGGAGGTCAGCTGGACCAGGTAGCCGGAGACGAACCGCGCGGCGAGGCCGAGTTCGCGCAGGAGCGCGACGAGCAGCCACGCGGAGTCGCGGCACGATCCCATCGCCGACTCGAGCGTGTGCTCCGGCGTCTGCACCCCGGCCTCGAGACGGACCGTGTACCCGACGGCGTCGCAGACCGCCTGGTTGATCGCCACCAGGAAGTCGATGACGCGCGTCCTGCGGATCGGCTTGTGCCTCGCGGCAAACTCTGCGACCTCGGGATGCACCGGCGCACCGGCGAATTCACCCTCGGTGACCCCGACCGGCCGGAGGTAGACCTCGAGGTCGCGGCGCAGGTCGTCGGGGTACTCGAAGCCGTAGTGCTCGGCCCAGTCCTCGACGAAGAAGTCGAAGGGGTTGATCGCCGTGAGGTCGGCGATGAGGCCGACGGTGATCGACAGCGACGTCGACGGTTCCGGGAACACCAGGCGGGCCAGGTAGCTGCTGAACGCGTCCTGCTGCCAGTTGAGGAAGTGCTCCCCCCCGGTTCGACGTGCAGCGAGTAGGCCTCGATCGGGGTGCGCGAGTGCGGGGCCGGCCGGAGCCGGACGACGTGCGGGTAGATCTTCGTCGGGCGATCGAAGGAATAGCTCGTCCGGTGTTCGAGGGCCACCTTGATCGTCATCGACCCACCTCCGGGATTCCCGCTCGCGCTGCCATGTAGCGAATCTCATCACAGGTGGACGATGACTGCGCGCCGATCACCTCGGCACGAAAGGAAGCGGTGGCCGAACTCACGTCCGGCCACCGCTCGTCGTCGATCGGTGAGGGTTACTCGGCCGCGTTCTCGGCGGCCTCGCCCTGCTCTTTCGCCTCGGCCTTGTCGGCGCCGCCGCGCGGAACCGGCTTGGCGTCGATTCCCGACTCCTTGCGCTGCTCCGGGGTGATCGGCGCGGGCGCATCGGTCAGCGGGTCGACGCCGCCGCCGGACTTCGGGAACGCGATGACCTCGCGGATCGAGGACTCGCCGGCGAGCAGCGCGGTGATGCGGTCCCAGCCGAAGGCGATGCCGCCGTGCGGCGGGGCGCCGTAGGCGAAGGCGTCGAGGAGGAAGCCGAACTTCTCCTGCGCCTCGTCGTGGCTGATGCCCATGATCTCGAAGACGCGCTCCTGCACGTCGCGGCGATGGATACGGATCGAGCCGCCGCCGATCTCGTTGCCGTTGCAGACGATGTCGTAGGCGTAGGCCAGCGCCGCACCGGGATCGGACTCGAGCGCGTCGAGCGACTCGGGCTTGGGCGAGGTGAACGCATGGTGCACGGCGGTCCAGGCCGAGTGGCCGAGCGCGACGTCGCCGGAGGCGGTCGCCTCGGCGGCCGGCTCGAACATCGGGGCGTCCACGACCCACACGAACGCCCAGTCGTCGGCAGAGGTGGACGGCCCGCTCGCTTCGCTCCCGGCGCCGGGGATGAGGCCGAGGCGCGAGGCGATCTCGCCGCGGGCGGCGCCGAGCAGGGCACGCGACGACTTGACCTCGCCGGCAGCGAAGAAGACGCAGTCACCGGGGTTGGCGCCGACGTGCGCGGCGAGACCTGCGCGCTCCTCCTCGGACAGGTTCTTGGCGACGGGACCGGACAGGGTGCCGTCCTCGCCGACGAGCACGTAGGCCAGTCCGCGGGCGCCGCGCTGCTTGGCCCACTCCTGCCAGGCGTCGAGCTGACGACGCGGCTGCGAGGCGCCGCCGGGCATGACGACCGCACCGACATATGGCGCCTGGAAGACGCGGAACGGCGTGTTCGCGAAGTACTCGGTGCACTCGACGAGCTCGAGGCCGAAGCGGAGGTCCGGCTTGTCGGTGCCGTAGAGGCGCATCGCGTCGGCGTAGGTCATGCGCGGGATCGGGGTGGAGATCTCCACGCCGATCAGCTTCCACAGCGCGACCAGGATCTCCTCGGCGAGCGCGATGACGTCGTCCTGATCGACGAAGCTCATCTCGATGTCGAGCTGGGTGAATTCCGGCTGACGGTCGGCGCGGAAGTCCTCGTCGCGGTAGCAGCGCGCGATCTGGTAGTAGCGCTCCATGCCGGCGACCATGAGCAGCTGCTTGAACAGCTGCGGGCTCTGCGGCAGGGCGTAGAAGGTGCCCGGCTGCAGGCGGGCGGGCACCAGGAAGTCGCGGGCGCCCTCGGGGGTCGACCGGGTCAGCGTCGGGGTCTCGATCTCGACGAAGTCGTGGGCGGCGAGCACGCCACGCGCGGCGGCGTTGGCCTTCGAGCGCAGGCGCAGCGCCGCGGCCGGGCGCTCGCGGCGCAGGTCGAGGTAGCGGTGGCGCAGACGCGCCTCCTCGCCGGGCGACTCGTCGAGCTGGAACGGCAGCGGCGCCGACTCGTTGAGCACCTCGAGCTCGACGGCGTTGATCTCGATCTCGCCGGAGGCGAGGTTCGGGTTCTCGCTGCCCTCGGGACGCACCTCGACGACACCGGTGACCGCGACGCAGTACTCGGCACGCAGGCGGTGTGCGGCCGCGGCGACCGACTCGTCGCGGAAGACCACCTGGACCAGGCCGGTGGAGTCGCGCAGGTCGATGAACACCACACCGCCGTGGTCGCGTCGGCGCGCGACCCAACCGGCGACGGTGACGGTCTGCGACGCGTCGGCGCGACGCAGCGAACCTGCGGAATGCGTGCGGAGCACTGAGAGTCCTTCCCAACGAACGGCTTGACGACGGCCGTGCGGAAACGCAGGCCAGATACCCATCGTGCCGTATCGGCCGACCCGCCCGTCACCCGGCCACCCGAAGATGTGCCTGTCCGGGGCAGGCCGCGTGCCAGAATGACCGCGTGACATTCCAAGGCAGCGGATCGATCGACACCGGCAACGTCTCCGGCGGTGGTGGCGGGGGCGGCGGGGGCGGCGGGCGCATAGCCCTCGGCGGTGGCGCCGGTCTGCTCATCACCATCGTCGCCCTGTTGTTCGGCGTGAACCCCGGCGACCTCCTCGGCTCGCAAGCGGCACCCCAGCAGGGCACCTCCTCGGCGGCGTCGGAGATCCAGCAGCAGCTCGACGCCTGCACCTGGGAGATGGCCAACGAGAACACCATCTGCCGGATCAAGGCGACCACGGTCAGCCTCGACCAGGTGTGGTCGGACCTGATGCCCGGATACGAGGCGCCGAAGACGGTGATCTTCGCCGACTCGGTCAACACCGCGTGCGGCGCGGCAAGCTCGGCGACCGGCCCGTTCTACTGCCCCGCCGACCACACCGCCTACTTCGACCCGTCGTTCTTCACCCAGCTGCGACGCATGGGCGGCAGCGACGGCCCCCTCGCCCAGGAGTACGTCGTCGCCCACGAGTACGGGCACGCCGTGCAGAACCTGACCGGCGCGCTGGCCAGGGGCCAGCGACTCGGCTCGCAGGGTCCCACCTCGGGATCGGTGCGTGTCGAACTGCAGGCCGACTGCCTCGCCGGTGTGTGGGCCAACAAGGCCGACGACGGCCCCGACGCGCTCCTGCAGCCGATCACCCAGCAGCAGATCTCGTCGGTCATCCAGACCGCGCAGGCGATCGGCGACGACACCATCCAGGGCTCGCGGTCGAACCCGGAGAGCTGGACCCACGGCTCGGCGACACAGCGCGCGAAGTGGTTCTCCATCGGTTACCAGTCCGGCGACCCGAAGAAGTGCGACACCTTCGCCACCAACGATCTGTGACCGACACGGCCACCTGAGACCCCGACGGCGACGTGACCCCATGACCCCCACCTCCGCACGCACATCCGCCGATCACACCCGCGAACCCACCCGGGTGGATGCGATCGCCGAGGCCCACCTCGACCGGCTGTGCGAGCTCGATCCGGTGTTCGCCACCGAGATCGGACACGGCGACCACGACGACGCACTGACCGACTACTCGGCGCAGGCCTGCGCCGAACGCGCGGCGGTGGCGGCCGAGACCCTGGCCGCCCTCGCCGAGGCACCCGTCGCCGACGACATCGACCGCGTGACGGTCGCGACGATGTCGTCGACGCTGCGTCGTGAGCTCGCGCTCGCCGACGCCGGCGAGCACATCGGGGTGTGCAACGTCATCGCCTCGCCGCTGCAGGCGATCCGGGACGTCTTCGACCTCATGCCGACCGACACCCGGGAGCAGCGCGAGGTCTTCCTCGCCCGCCTGACCGCGATCCCCGGGGCGCTGACCCGCGCGGTCGACGGGCTCGCCCACCGACTGCGTCACGGTCCCCCGCCGGCCCGGCGCCAGGTCGTGGCCGTGGCGCGCCAGGCCGAGGCCGCCGCCGACGCCATCGCCGCGAACACCGGGCCGATCGAGGCCGACCCGGCCCTGGCGGGCACCCTGCACACCGCGCTCGACGCGATCCACACCGCGTTCGGCACCTTCGCCAACTATCTGCAGAACGAGGTGCTGCCGGGCGCCGCCGACGACGATGCGGTCGGCCGCGACCGGTACCTGCTGCACCTCCCGGCCTATCTGGGCGCCGACGCCGACCCGGAGGACGCCTACGCCTGGGCGATGACCCGGCTCGAGCAGATCGTCGCCGAGCAACACGAGATCGCCGAGCAGCTGCTGCCGGGACGCGGCGTCGACGAGACCCTCAGGTGGCTCGATCGCCAACCGCAGTACCAGATCTTCGACCGGCACGAGTTCGTCGCGTGGATGCAGGAGACCTCCGACGCCGCGGTCGCCGGGCTCGCCGGGCGGCACTTCGACATCCCGGAACGGCTGTCGCGCCTGGAATGCCGGCTCGCGCCGTCCTCGACCGGGATCATCTACTACACGCAACCCAGCGCCGACCTGTCCCGGCCGGGCCGCATGTGGTGGGCGGTCCCCGACGACCAGACCGTGTTCCACACCTGGCAGGAGAAGACGACCGTCTACCACGAGGGCGTCCCCGGCCATCACCTGCAGCTCGGTTCGGCCATCGTCGATCCCGACCTCAACGCCTGGCGCAAGCTGGCGTCGTTCACCTCCGGGCACGGCGAGGGCTGGGCGCTCTACGCCGAGCGGCTCATGGACGAGCTCGGCTGGCTCGACGACCCCGGCGAGCGGATGGGCATGCTCGACTCCCAGCGCCTTCGTGCGGCGCGCGTGGTCGTCGACATCGGCGTGCACTGCCGGCTGCCCGCCCCGGAGTCGCTCGGCGGCGGCATCTGGGACGCCGACAAGGCCTGGGAGTTCCTCACCGCGTCGGTCGCCATGGACCACGCGGTCCTTCGGTTCGAACTCGACCGCTACCTCGGTTGGCCCGGTCAGGCCCCGTCGTATGCGCTGGGCCAGCGGGTGTGGGAGGACACGCGCCACGCCGCGCTGCGCGCCCACCCGGAGTGGACGCTCAAGGACTTCCACACGCGCGCACTGGCATTGGGCGGGGTCACGCTGGATGTGCTCGCCGCCGAGATGACCAACTGAGCCGAGCCGGCCAACCCAGAAGCGCCCCCGAGAAGAACCCGCCGGCGGCGCGCGGACGACGTCATGTCGCCGGCGGACCGCTGGCGGGCGCCTTCCGGGGGCGCTTTCCGGTCGATCAGTTCAGCAGGCGCGCGACCTCGGCCACCACGTCGTCGAGTGCGACCGTGTGCTGCTCGCCGTTGCCGAGGTCCTTGACCTCGACCTGACGCTGCGCGAGCTCGTTCTCGCCGAGCACCAGTGCCAGACGCGCACCCGAGCGGTCGGCCGCCTTCATCGCGCCCTTGAGGCCGCGGTCGCCGTAGGCGAGGTCGACGCTGACACCGGCGGCGCGCAGCGCACCGGCGACCGAGACGAGCTCGGCCTTGGCATCGGAGCCGAGCGGCACGCCGAAGACCTGGACGCGGGCGGCCTGGGTGTCCGCGACGCCCTCGGCCTCCAGGGCGAGCATCGTGCGGTCGACGCCGATGCCGAAGCCGATGCCGGACAGGTCCTGCTTGGCGCCGAGCTGGCGCATGAGGCCGTCGTAGCGACCGCCGCCGCCGATGCCCGACTGGGCACCGAGGCCGTCGTGGACGAACTCGAAGGTGGTCTTGGTGTAGTAGTCGAGGCCGCGGACCAGGCGCGGGTTGATCTCGTAGGCGACGCCGAGCCGGTCGAGGTGGGCCAGCACCTGGTCGAAGTGCTCTTTGGCCTCGTCGGACAGGTAGTCGAGGAGCAGCGGCGCGTCGGCGGTCGCCTCGCGGATCTCCGGGCGCTTGTCGTCGAGCACGCGCAGCGGGTTGATCTCCGCGCGCTTGCGGGTCGGCTCGTCGAGGTCGAGCTTGAACAGGAACTCCTGCAACGCCTCCCGGTAGCGGGGACGGCTCTTGTCGTCGCCGAGAGAGGTGATCTCGAGGCGGTAGCCCGACAGGCCGAGGCGCTTGTAGCCCTCGTCGGCGACGGCCACGACCTCCGCGTCGAGCGCGGGGTCGTCGACGCCGATCGCCTCGACACCCACCTGCTGCAGCTGGCGGTAACGGCCGGTCTGCGGCTTCTCGTACCGGAAGAACGGGCCGGCATAGCAGACCTTCACCGGCAGCTGGCCGCGGTCGAGGCCATGCTGGATGACCGCGCGCACCACGCCGGCGGTTCCCTCCGGACGCAGCGTCACCGAGCGGTCGCCGCGGTCGGCGAAGGTGTACATCTCCTTGCTGACGACGTCGGTCGACTCGCCGACGCCGCGGGCGAAGAGCGCCGTGTCCTCGAAGATCGGCAGCTCGATGTGTCCGTAGCCGGCACGACGGGCGGCGTCGGTGAGCGTGTCCCGCACCTTCCGGAAATCCGCCGAGTTCGGCGGGAAGTAGTCGGGAATGCCCCGGGGGGCCTGAAATGCGCCGCTCACAGTCCGTGTCGTCCCTTCGGTCGGTCAGTCGCGATGGTGGTGTCGGTCCCCGGCGCCCGCAGGTCGACCAGGAACGGGTTGGTCGCGCGCTCCTGCGCGATGGTGGTCTGCGGCCCGTGTCCGGGCAACACGACGGTCTCGTCCGGCAGCGGCAGCAGCTTCGACGCGATGGAGTCGAGCAGCTGCTGATGGTTGCCGCCGGGCAGGTCGGTCCGGCCGATGGACCCGGCGAAGAGCACGTCGCCCGAGAAGCACACCGGCACCGTCTGCGGCGCCTGCCCGGCCTCGCCCGGCACGGTCACCTCGATGCCGAGCAGCACCGACCCCTGGGTGTGCCCCGGCGCGAGGTCCACCGAGAAGCGCAGACCGGCCAATTCGACGGGCTCGCCGTCGGAGAACTCGACGACCTTCTCCGGCTCCCGGAACTTCTCGTCGCCGATCATCGCGCCCAGCGCGCGGCCGATGCCGACGGTCGGGTCGGCCAGCATGGGGCGATCGGCGGCGTGGATGTAGGCCGGGATGGAATACTCGTCGCACAGCCGGGTCGCGTTCCAGGTGTGGTCGAGGTGGCCGTGGGTCAGCAGGACGGCGACGGGCGTGAGATCGTGCTCGGCCAGCAGCTCGCGCACCGTGGGCGCGGCGTCCTGGCCGGGGTCGATGACCACCGCGTCGGAGCCGGGCCCGCCGGCCACCACATAGCAGTTCGTCTGGAACATGCCGGCGGGGAATCCGGTGATCAGCATGGCTCTCCTGTGGGTCGCGGGTCCCCTCCATTGTGGCCTAGTGACCGACGACCCCCGACAGGCGGTGCACCGGGCGGCCCGCGCCGGTCGTCGGACACCACACGCCGCCCCCACCACCCGCTGCAGCATCGTCTCAGGTACAACTGGCAGACTTGCCTCTCGAGTAAGTGTCATCCGCGCAGATGTCGGCACCGGGGGGTGCCGCGCAGCCAGACGGCACTGTGTGCCGGGATTCAGGAGGATCCACCCGCGTGACCACCAATGAGGAGCGCCGCGAGGCGGCCAAGCGGAAGCTCGAAGAACGCCTCGAGGCCGAGCGCCTCGCGCGGCGGAAGCGCAAGATCGTCATCGCGTCGGTGTCGACCGCCGTCGTGGTCGCGGTCGTGGCGGGCGTGACCGCGATCGTCTGGAAGAAGGTCGCCGACGACCGCGAGGCCGCCCGCTGGACGACCTGCGCCTTCGAGGATTCTCCGAGCCGGTTCGAACAGCTCCCCGACAAGGTGCCCGACACCGTCCCGGCCGATCAGCGCCCGCAGTACCAGAAGGAACTCGACGAGCTGAAGGCCGCCGCCAAGGACGAGCGACAGTCCCCCAAGCCCGATGAGCGCGTCCTCAAGGAGGGCACCGAGCAGGCGACCTTCACCACCACGCAGGGCGTCCTGCCGGTCACGCTCGAGCGCGACTCGGCGCCGTGCAACGTCGCCGCGGTCACCTCGCTGATCGAGAACAAGTTCTACGACGGCACCACCTGCCACCGCATGACCACTGCCGACAAGCTGAAGATCCTGCAATGCGGCGACCCGACCGGCACCGGCATGAGCGGCCCGGGCTGGACCAGCCCCGACGAGCCGCCGACCGACCTGAAGAAGGTGGGCCAGCCCGACCCGATGACCGGGTCGCAACCGGTGATCTACCCGCGCGGCACCGTGGCCATCGCCAACAGCAGCCAGGGCGGCCAGAACCCGAACACCGGGTCGAGCCAGCTGTTCATCGTCATCCAGGACAGCGAACTGGGACCGGACTACTCCATCGTCGGCCACGTCGACGAGGCCGGCCTGCCGGTGCTGGACAAGATCTACGACGGCGGCATCAACCCCGGGCCGGCCGGCAGCCAGCCCGGCGACGGCAAGCCCAAGGTCGACGTGACGATCGAGACCGCGACCGTCGACTGAGCGAAGGTCGAACCGACGCAACAGATCCCGTTGCTCTTTGTTCCGGTTGACGGACAACGGGCAACGGGATCTCTGCTTTCAGCAGCGGGATCTCTGCTTTCGGCACGGAACAGAAACAGCTAACCGCTGCTTCCGTACACCTCGATGATGTTGGCCTCGACCGCCGGGGCCGTGACTTCACCACCCATGGTGGTCTCGTACGTCTCCGACCCGGTGACCTTCACCCAGAGAGCAACCAGGTCGTCCTCCACGACATCGGAGAACGATGCCTCTCCTGCCCGCACGATGGTGTTGATGTCGAAGTCGTACGTCTCGACCTGTTGACCATCGGTGTACACGCGCATCTGATACGACCCCGTCGCAGTGTCGGCCTGGGCCACACGCCCGTAGATGGCATACAGCTCCCCGATGTGCGCATCGGGGTTCTTTGCGACAAGCTGCCATTCCCGCGAGGTCAAGGCGGGGCGGCGGCTGGGTCATCGATTCAACTCCTGGTATCTCGTCGTCGAAATCGCACCTGATCGATTTCGCACGGACACCGTAGAAGAGCCGCCTGACAATCCAGGTCCGCGAGACGGCCCTCCGGGGCAAGACGTCACAGGAATCCCGCCGATTCAACCGATCGGCGGAACGAACGCGCTACCGAATGCGCGAAACCACCACGCTCCGCCGCGGAATCGTCAGACGCGCGCCTTCCCGAGGACCCGGGCGCGCTTGCTCAGGCCGCCGACGTCACGCGATAGACGTCGTACACGCCCTCGACGTTGCGGACCACGTTGAGCACGTGACCGAGATGCTTCGGGTCGCCCATCTCGAAGGTGAACTTGCTGATGGCCACCCGGTCGCGGCTGGTGGTCACCGACGCGGACAGGATGTTCACGCGCTCGTCGGCGAGCACCTTCGTCACGTCGGACAGCAGGCGGTGCCGGTCGAGGGCCTCCACCTGGATCGCGACGAGGAACACCGACTCCGGCGACGGCGCCCACGACACCGGCACGATCCGCTCGGACTGCTGGCGCAACGACTCGGCGTTGGTGCAGTCGGTGCGGTGGACGCTGATACCGCCGCCGCGGGTGACGAAGCCCATGATGTCGTCGCCGGGCACCGGGGTGCAGCACTTGGCCAGCTTGATGACCACGTTGTCGGCGCCCTCGACGACCACGCCGACGTCGCCGCCCTGACGCGGACGGCTCGGCATCGTCGACGGCGTGGACCGCTCGGCGAGCGCCTCCTCGGCGTCCTCGATGCCGCCCAGCGACGCGACGAGACGGTTGACGACGTGCCGCGCGGAGACGTGGTTCTCCCCCACCGCGGTGTACAGCGCGGTGACATCGTTGTAGCGGAGCTCCTTGGCGATGGCCGCCATCGACTCGGCGGACAGCAGACGCTGCAGCGGGAGCCCGCCGCGACGGACCTCCTTGGCGATCGCCTCCTTGCCCGCCTCGAGGGCCTCTTCGCGGCGCTCCTTGGCGAACCACTGCCGGATTTTGGCCTTCGCGCGCGGGGACACGACGAAGTTCTGCCAGTCCTTGCTCGGCCCGGCGGTCGGCGCCTTGGAGGTGAAGACCTCCACCACCTCGCCGTTCTCCAGCTTGCGTTCGAGTGCGACGAGCCGGCCGTTGACACGGGCGCCGATGCAGCGATGACCGACCTCGGTGTGCACGGCATAGGCGAAGTCGACCGGCGTCGACCCCGCGGGCAGCGTGACGACGTCGCCCTTCGGGGTGAACACGAAGATCTCGCGGACCGCGAGGTCGTAGCGCAGCGACTCCAGGAACTCGCCCGGGTCGGCGGCCTCACGCTGCCAGTCGAGCAACTGGCGCATCCAGGCCATGTCGTCGATCTCGGCGGTGTCGGTCTTCCTGCCCGACTTGTTGCGGTAGCCACTCTCCTTGTAGCGCCAGTGCGCGGCGATGCCGAACTCGGCGGTCCGGTGCATCTCGTGGGTGCGGATCTGCACCTCGAGCGGCTTGCCCTCCGGCCCGATGACCGTGGTGTGCAGCGACTGGTAGACGCCGTAGCGCGGCTGGGCGATGTAGTCCTTGAACCGGCCGGCCATCGGCTGCCACAGGGAGTGGACGACGCCGACCGCGGCGTAGCAGTCGCGGTCCTCCTCGCACAGGATGCGGACGCCGACCAGATCGTGGATGTCGTCGAAGTCACGGCCCTTGACGATCATCTTCTGGTAGATCGACCAGTAGTGCTTGGGCCGCCCCTCGACCGTCGCGTTGATCCGCGCCGCCGACAACGCGTTGTTGATGTCGGCCCGCACCCGCGCCAGATAGGTGTCGCGCGACGGCGCGCGGTCGGCCACCAGCCGCACGATCTCCTCGTACCGCTTGGGGTGCAGGATCGCGAACGACAGATCCTCGAGCTCCCACTTGACCGTCGCCATACCCAGCCGATGCGCAAGCGGCGCAATGACTTCCAGCGTCTCACGGGCCTTGCGCGCCTGCTTCTCCGGCGGCAGGAACCGCATCGTGCGCATGTTGTGCAGACGGTCGGCGACCTTGATGACGAGCACCCGCGGATCGCGCGCCATCGCGATGATCATCTTGCGGATGGTCTCGGCCTCGGCAGCGCTGCCCAGCGCGACCTTGTCCAGCTTGGTCACGCCGTCGACGAGGTGCGCCACCTCCGGGCCGAAGTCCTTCTCGAGCTCCTCCAGCGAGTAACCGGTGTCCTCGACCGTGTCGTGCAGCAGCGCCGCGACCAGGGTCGTGGTGTCCATGCCGAGGTCGGCCAGGATCGTCGCCACCGCCAGCGGATGGGTGATGTACGGATCCCCGGACTTGCGCTTCTGCCCGGCGTGCCGCTCCTCGGCGACGTCGTAGGCGCGCTGCAGCGTGGCGACGTCGGCCTTCGGGTAGATCTCGCGGTGGAGCGTGACCAGTGGCTCGAGCACCGGGCGCACCTGGCTGCGCGTCGCGGTCATGCGACGGGCGAGCCGGGCCCGGACGCGCCGGGACGCCGAAGTGGACGCCGAGACGGGCGACGACGAGGACGATTCCTGGCCGTTCACGCCGCGAGCGGGAGTCACCGCCGACTCACCGGCAGGAGTCGACGCGCGCTGGGCGGTTCCGGATTCATCGGCCATGACCGGTCCCCCTCTCGACAGTGGACGTTTCAGCGGCCCACGGGTGGGTCGATTCGAGTCTAGTTCCTCACCCGTCACAGCTCGACGGGTTGCACCGGGTCAGGCGTCGAGTGCGACCGAGTGCACCGGGACACCGGCACCGAGGCCGCGGGCGATGGTCTCGCGTCCGCGGAGGCCGGAGAGCTCCATGATCACCGCGACACCCACCACGCTGGCGCCGGTCCGGTTCAGCAGGTCGGCCGCGGCGACCGCGGTGCCGCCGGTGGCCAGCACGTCGTCGACGAGCAGAACCCGCATCCCGGAGAGGCCGAGACCGTCGTCGGCCGGGATCTCCAGCGTCGCCGTGCCGTACTCGAGGTCGTAGGTGATGGAGTGCACCGGCGGCGGCAGCTTGCCGCCCTTGCGCACCGCGAGCACCCCCACCCCGAGTTCGCGCGCCACGGCCCCGCCGAGCAGGAAGCCGCGCGCGTCGATGCCGGCCACGAGGTCGATGTCGGTGCAGCCGTGCGTCAGTGCGGTGACGATCGCCGACAACCCCTCCGCATCGGCGAGGACGGGAGTCAGGTCCTTGAAAGCGATTCCGGGACTGGGGAAATCGTCGACGAGACGCGCGTGCCGGGCGATCGCCTCCTGCGCCCGTACCACCGCCTCGGCGGTGCGGTCGCCTGTCACCTCGGCCATCGTCTACTCCCTCGCTCCACGGTCGTCCGACGACCCGTCATTCCCTGATCGTCCAACGACCTGTCATTCCTTGATCGTCCAACGATCGATGTTCCACCCGGTGCCGCTGCGCGCCAGACCCGGCACGACGCCACCGATCCGATCCTTCCACTGCCGCACCCGGGGAGATGCGAACAGGGGTATCGACGGCATCGCCGACCACGCGGCGTTCTCGATGGAGCGGGCCAACCGGAGCCGTTCGGGTTCGGATGCGGTCACCGCGTACTGGTCGACCCCACGGCTGATCTGCGGGTCGCGGATGCCCGACAGGTCGAGCGGATCGCCGCTGCGCAGCGCGTAGGCGTCACGGGTGGGATCGGCAGCACCGGCGGCCGCGAACGACGCCCCGCCGGCGATGATCATCGCGTCGACGTGCTTGCCGAGAGCGTCGGCCTCCATGTCCGGGTTGGCGACGTCCTCGACCACGAAGCCCGCGTCGCGGCACGACTCCGCGATCGCCGCGGTCATCTGCTTCCAGCGCTCGGTCGGCGCGAGGTACCCGAGTCGGACCGTCCGCGGGCGCAACGCACCCTCGCCACCCTGCCCCGTCGCCTCGCGCAGCAGCGTCCGCGCACGTTCGGGATTCGGCTTGCGGTAATTGCGCCCGAACTCGCCGTTCATCGGATCGGCGAGGTTGTCGGCCGGGACCAGCACGCGCAGGTTCCACATCTGGGCGCCGTTGGAGAAGTCGCGGGTGAGATCCGGCCGGGGCACGCACGAGGCGAAGGCCTGACGTATCCGGGCGTCTCCGAAGACGCCGCGAGCGGCGAGCACGATCTGCTCGACCCCGACCGCCCGGGACGGCGACGACGGACCGTCGGCGCCGGACGAGCCGGCGATCTCGCCGTCGACGATCCCGGCGGTCACGTCGACGACGTCGAACTTCCCGTCCGGCAGGCGGCGGGTGGCGTCGGTGCCGCGACCCCAGATCACGATCCGGGAGGTGGCCGGACGATCACCCCACCACTGATCGTTGGGCACCAGCACCAGCCCACCCGATCGCGAGTAGCGATCGATCCGGTAGGGCCC
This sequence comes from Gordonia paraffinivorans, assembly GCF_900683595.1. Taxonomy (NCBI): domain Bacteria; kingdom Bacillati; phylum Actinomycetota; class Actinomycetes; order Mycobacteriales; family Gordoniaceae; genus Gordonia; species Gordonia paraffinivorans. The sequence goes on from NZ_CAACYD010000005.1 coordinate 522,009, forward strand.
GGACGAGGGGAAACGATCGTGGTCCACCGGGCCGAAGGTCAGGGCGAAGCCGGTGTTCCAGGCGGTGGCGATGCGGGCGATCGCGGCACGGTCCATGCCGCGGATCGAGTCGACGACGTCGGCGAGCCCGGCCTCGCGGGCGACGACATGGGCGGGCAGCAGCGTCCCGGCGCCGAACAGCGACAGCCAGTCCTGGTAGAAGCGGCCGGACGCGAATCGCACCGTCGCGGTCTTGTCGCCGGGCGCGCACTCGACGGCCTCGATGTCGCGGTAACCGGCGGTCGTCGCCGGGGTGAATCCCGGGAACCGGCCGCTCATCGCGGCCCAGGCAAGCAACAGGTCGTCACAGTCGAGCGCGACGCCGTCGGAGAACTTCGCCTCCGGTGTGAACTCGTACCGCAGCGTCGGCACCCGGTCGGGCACCTGGGTGACGGTGCCGACGTCGCGGTCCGGGATCACCTGGCCCTGCGGCCCGAGCAGGCTGAATCCGGGCAGCAACCGGGTGGTCGCCATGAGCACGCCGTCGGCGTTGCCGTCCACCGTGTTGGCGTTGTAGCCCGAGATCCGCGCGTCGACGACGTAGTCGATGGTCGGCGGCCCGCCGTCGCCGCAGGCGGTGAGCACACCGGCACCCGCGACGACCCCGACGAACAGGCTCAGGACCCTGATGACACCCCGCTGCCTCACGAACACGTCGTGAGACTAGCGGTTCCGCCGGCGTTTGCCCGTCGGGACCTTCGCTTCCGTGTCGTCCGTGTCGGCCACCGCGGCGCGCGCCGGGCGACGATGCCGCACCGGACGATCCCGCTCCGACGTCTCGATGCCGGCGCGACGGTTGAGGACCCGGGTGGTGTGCCGCTTGACGTCCTCGCGACGCTCTTTGAGCGTCACCAGCAACGGCGCGGCGAGGAACACCGACGAGTAGGTGCCGACCACGACGCCGACGAGCTGGATCAGACCGAGGTCCTTGAGCGTGCCGACACCGAGCAGCCACACCGCCACGACCATCAGGGCGATGATCGGCAGCACCGAGATGACGGTGGTGTTGATCGAGCGCATGAGGGTCTGGTTGATGGCCAGGTTGGCCTGTTCGGCGTAGGTCCGGCGCGTGGTCTGCAGGACCGAGCGGGTGTTCTCGGCGACCTTGTCGAAGACGACGACCGTGTCGTAGATCGAGAAACCGAGGATGGTGAGCAGGCCGATGACCGTCGCCGGGGTGACCTCCCAGCCGACGAGCGAGTAGACGCCGGCGGTCGCGACGATGTCGAAGAACAGCGACACCAGGGCCGCCACCGACATCTCGCGGTCGAAGCGCACCGCGATGTAGACGAAGACGATCACCAGGAACACGACCAGCGCGATCACCATCTTCTCGGTGATCTCGCGGCCCCAGGTGGAGCTCACGTCGGAGATGCTGACCTCGGCGGCGGAGAGTTCCGGGCCGAATTCGGCGGCGAGCGCCCGGGTCACCGCCTCGGCCTGCTGGAGGTCGAGGGTCTCGGTGCGCACCTGGACGGTGGCGCTGCTGCCGGCGCCGGCGGTCTGGACCGATTCCGGCTCCTTGCCGAGCGCGTCGGTCACTACGGTCTCCACCGAATCGGCGGTGATCTCCGAGGAGACCACGGGCACCGACATCTGGGTGCCGCCCTCGAAGTCGATACCGAAGGTGAACCCGCGGATCGCGATCGACGCGACGCAGATCAGCAGGAGCACGCCGGTGACGATGTACCACATCTTCCGCTTGCCGACGATCTCGAAGGCACCCGTACCCGTGTAGAGCCGGGAGAAGAACGACCGCTTGGTGTCGGCGACGAAGTCGGCGTCGGTTCCTTGCGACGGCGTGGCGTCGTCGAGGACCGCGGTGTCGGCGGTGTCCGGGTTCTGGTTGTCCGGTGTGGTCATCGCGCAGACCCCTTCTCGCTGGTGTCGGTGTCCGGGTTCGACGACGTCGCGCCGGCCGCCGTCGCGCCGGCCTTGGCCGCCGCCTGCCGGCGGGCCGCGACCTTGCGTTCGCGCGCCACCTCGGCGACCGCGCCGAGACCGTTGACACTCGGCTTGGACATGAACGACGACCGGCTGGCGAGCACCACCAGCGGGTGCGTCACCAGGAACACGACCATGACGTCGAGGATCGTGGTGAGACCCAGGGTGAACGCGAAGCCGCGCACCTCGCCGATGGCAAGGATGTAGATCACCGCCGCGGCGATGAAGCTGACGGCGTTACCCGACCAGATGGTCCGACGGGCGCTCGCCCAACCGCGGGGCACCGCCGACCGGAAACTGCGTCCCTCGCGTATCTCGTCCTTGATGCGCTCGAAGTAGACGACGAACGAGTCGGCGGTCATGCCGATACCGATGATCAGACCGGCGATGCCGGCGAGGTCGAGGGTGAACCCGATCCAGCGCCCGAGCAGCACGATGATGCCGTAGACCATCGCGCCGGACAGCACCAGCGACAGGATCGTCAGGATGCCGAGCATGCGGTAGTAGGCCAGGGCGTAGAGGAACACCGCGATCAGGCCGATCGCGCCTGCGATCAGGCCCGCTCGCAACGACGACAGGCCGAGGGTCGCCGACACCGTCTCGGCGTCGGAGGCGTTGAACGACAACGGCAGCGAACCGTATTTCAGGACGTTGGCCAGCTCGTTCGACGACGCCTCGGTGAACGGGTCGGCGCTGCTGCCGCTGATGCGGGTCTGGCCGCCCGGGATCGGCTCGTTGATGGCGGGCGCGGAGACGACGCGCGAGTCCAGCGTGAACGCGGTCTGCGTCCGGTTGGGCGCTTCCTGCGCGGTGTACTTCGGCCAGAAGCTCGCGGCCTTGCCCTTGAACTCGAGGGTGACGACCCATTCGCCGGTCTGCGGGTCGGTGCCGGCGGCGGCGTCCTTGATGTCGCGGCCGTCGATGATCTGCGGGCCGAGGAGGTAGACCTCCTTGCCGTCGGTGGAGCAGGCCACCAGGTACTCGTCGGGCTTGTCGTTGCCAAGGAGCGGGTCGTTGGCGGTCGGCGAGCAGTCGATCTTCGACATGTACTGCTGCAGCGCCTCCAACTGCTGCTGGGAGGCGTCGCCGGGGGCCTGGCGCAGCTTGCGCTGCTCGGCGATCGCGGCCGCCGCCTCTTCGGTGGGCGTGCCGTCGGTGCTCTTGTCGTCCTCGGGCTCCTCCGGCTTCGGCGGCTGCGGGGTCGCCGGCACCGCCCCGATGACCGGGCGCACGTACAGGCGTGCGGTCTGGCCGAGCGACTTGGCCTGCGCGCCGTCCTGACCGGGGACCGTGATGACCAGGTTGTTGCCGGTGACGACCACCTCGGATCCCGCGACACCGAGACCGTTGACACGTTGCTCGATGATCTGCTTCGCCTGGTCGAGCTGGGAGCGGGTGGGCTCCTTGCCGTCCTCGGTGCGGGCGGTCAGGGTGACCCGGGTGCCGCCCTGCAGGTCGATGCCGAGCTTGGGCTCCAGGGTCTTGGGGCCGGTGAAGTACACGAGTCCGTAGACGACGGCGAGCAGCGCGAGGAACGCCACCAGCGGGCGCCACGGCGGGGTCTCACGACTCGGTCGCGACCGTTTCCGGGCGGGACTGGCCGCCTTCCCGGTCGAGCGAGGAGTTGTCACAGCTGTTCTGGTCTCCTTCTGGGAACGTCAACCGGCCGAGGTGGATCCGGCCGCAAGACCCCCGACCGACGCGGGCGGCCCGTACGCGCGCGAGCGCACACGGGCCACCTCAGAGCAGACAATCGCGTCGGAGGTCGTGTCGGGCACCGCGTCACGACGACGCGGCGCCCGGATGATCACTTGTCGGTGTCGCGACCCTCGTCGGAGGACGGCTTGTCCAGGCTCACCGAGTCGTCCGAGTAGCCCTCGAACTCGTCCTCGGGGGCGGTGTGCCCCGGGTAGGTGGCCGCGGCCTCGTCGGTCGGCACGATGCGCATGATCGCGAGGCGGTTCCAGCGGGTCACCACGCCGGTGGCGATCTCGACGTCGACGTAGTCCGAGGAGGTGGCGTCGATGACGGTGCCGAACAGGCCGGAGGTCAGCTGGATACGGGTACCCGTGGACACCGAGCTCTGCATCTCCTGCATTTCGGCGACACGCTTCTTCTGCTTCCGCATCGACAAGAACATGAAGCCGGCGAGCAGTGCCAGCAGGAGGGGGAAGAGCAGAGCGTCCATGGGTGAGAGTCAGTCCTTTGTATTTCGTGGGTGTACCGCGAGCCATCACCCCGCGTCAGTGGACGTGAGGGATCTTCGTGGCTCAGCCGTGCTCCACACAGTGTGCCACGTCCGGCGCCCGCGTCATCCCTGCAGGTGGTGTGCTACCTCACGCCCGGGTCGGGGTGCCGGGGTTCCCCGGCGGCGTCCGGGATCGGACAGTCGGGGTCAGAGGTCGTCGAACAGCGAGCCCGTCGGGATCTCCCGGGGGCGGGCGCCGAAGCTCGCGTTCATCGCACCGGCCGGCGGGGTGAGCCCGAGGTGGTGCCAGGCGGCCGCCGTGGCGACGCGTCCGCGCGGCGTTCGGGCGATCATGCCGGCGCGCACGAGGAACGGCTCGCACACCTCCTCGACGGTCGCGGGCTCCTCACCGACCGCGACGGCCAGGGTGGAGACCCCGACCGGTCCCCCGCCGAATCCCCGGATGAGGGCGTCGAGGACGGCGCGGTCGAGTCGGTCGAAGCCGAGTTCGTCGACGTCGTAGACCTTGAGCGCGGCGCGGGCGATGTCGACGGTGACCGTGCCGTCGCCGCGGACCTCGGCGTAGTCGCGGACGCGCCGCAGGAGCCGGTTGGCGATGCGCGGCGTCCCGCGGGAGCGTCGGGCGATCTCCTCCGCGGCGTCGGGCCGCAGCGCGATGCCGAGGATGCCGGCCGAGCGCTTGAGCACTCGCACGAGTTCGCCGGGCTCGTAGAACTCCATGTGCGCGGTGAAGCCGAACCGGTCGCGCAGGGGGCCGGTCAGCGATCCGGAGCGGGTGGTGGCCCCGACCAGGGTGAACGGCGCGACGTCGAGCGGGATCGAGGTGGCCCCGGGCCCCTTGCCGACGACGACGTCCACACGGAAATCCTCCATCGCCAGGTACAGCATCTCCTCGGCCGGCCGGGCGATGCGGTGGATCTCGTCGATGAACAGGACATCGCCCTCGACGAGGTTCGACAGCATCGCGGCGAGGTCGCCGGCGCGTTCGAGTGCCGGACCTGACGTGACGCGGATCGCCGCGCCCATCTCCGACGCGATGATCATCGCGAGCGAGGTCTTGCCGAGTCCGGGTGGTCCCGACAGCAGGATGTGGTCGGGGGTGCCGCCGCGCTTGCGGGCGCCGTGCAGCACGAGTTCGAGCTGTTCGCAGACGCGCGGCTGGCCGATGAAGTCCGCCAGCGACCGGGGCCGCAACCCGGCGTCGAGGTCGCCGTCGGAGCGGACCGGCGTCGCCGAGACCTCCCGTTCGGCGAAATCGGTGGCGCGGTCCGGGTCGTCGGTCATCACGAGGCCTTACCGAGCAGCGTCAACGAGCGCCGCAGCGCGGTGGACGCGTCGGCGTCGGGGGTGTCGGCCAGGACGGCGGCGACCGCCTTCTCGGCATGTGCGGCGGTGAAACCCAGACCGACGAGGGCCTCGGCCACCTGGTCGCGCACTCCCCCGCCGGCCACCGCACCGCCCGCCGCGGGTTCCCCGGCCGGGCGGTCCACCTTGTCGCGCAGCTCGACGCACAGGCGCTCGGCGACGCGCTTGCCGATCCCGGGCACCGAGGTGAGCGCCTTGGTGTCGGACTCGGCGAGCGCACGGCGCAGCGCATCGGGCTCCAGGACGGCGAGGGTCGCCATCGCGAGTCGCGGTCCGACGCCGGTGACCGTCTGCAACAGAGCGAACAGCGCACGTGCGTCGGGCTCTGTGAACCCGTACAGGGTCATCGAATCCTCGCGGACGATCATCGAGGTCAACAGCGTCGCCTCTTCTCCCCGGCGCAGCCGCGACAGCGTCGCCGGGGTCGCGAGGACGCGGTATCCGACTCCCGCACAATCGATCACGGCGTGATCGAGTGCGATCTCCACGACCGGGCCACGGACTGACGCGATCATGCGCGACTCCCCTCTCGTGCCTCGGCGATCCGCTGCCGGTGTCGGGCGGCGGCCGCCTCGGCCTTCTTCTGCGCCTCCGCCATCCGCTCCATCATCGGCCCGCGCCAGCAGTGACAGATCGCGATCGCCAGCGCGTCGGCGGCGTCGGCCGGCTTGGGCTTGGTCTGCATCCCGAGGATGCGGGTGACCATCATGGTCACCTGGGCCTTGTCGGCGCGACCGCTGCCGGTGACGGCGGCCTTGACCTCCGACGGCGTGTGGAACCGGACCGGCACGTCGCGCTGCCCGGCGGCGAGCGCGATGACCCCGCCGGCCTGGGCGGTGCCCATCGCCGTGGAGACCTGGTTCTGGGCGAAGACCCGTTCGATGGCGACCGCGTCCGGCTGATGCACGTCGAGCCAGTGACACGCCTGGGTGTAGACCCTCATCAGCCGCTCGGCGAGCTCCATGTCGCTGGGGGTGCGCACCACGTCGACGTCGAGCGCGGTCACCGATCTCCCGCGTCCGGACTCCACCAGCGCGATACCGCACCGGGTGAGCCCCGGATCGACGCCCATGACGCGCACAAAACCCTCCCGAGCGAACCTCTTGCGAACAGTTGTTCGAGATTCTATCGGGAGGGTCCGACAACCCCGGGGATCAACACGCCCCGGGCAACGCTCAGTCGTTCTCGAGCTCGGCGAGGACCTCGTCGCTGACGTCGACGTTGCTGTAGACGTTCTGCACGTCGTCGCAGTCCTCGAGGGCGTCGATCAGTTTGAACACCTTGCGCGCGCCGTCGGCGTCGACCGCGACCTCGACCGACGGGCGGAAGCTGGCCTCGGCGGAGTCGTAGTCGATGCCCGCCTCCTGCAGCGCGGTGCGCACCGCGACCAGGTCTCCGGGCTCGCTGACGATCTCGAAGGACTCACCGAGATCGGTGACCTCCTCGGCCCCGGCGTCGAGCACGGCCATGAGGATGTCGTCCTCGGTCTGCCCGTTCTTCTCCAGGGTGACGACGCCCTTGCGGGCGAACAGGTACGACACCGAGCCCGGGTCGGCCATGCTGCCGCCGTTGCGGGACATCGCGGTGCGGACCTCGCCGGCGGCGCGGTTGCGGTTGTCGGTGAGGCACTCGATGAGGATCGCCACGCCATTGGGGCCGTAGCCCTCGTACATGATGGTCTGCCAGTCGGCGCCGCCGGCTTCCTCACCGGCACCGCGCTTGCGCGCGCGTTCGATGTTGTCGTTGGGAACCGAGGACTTCTTCGCCTTCTGGATGGCGTCGAAGAGCGTCGGGTTGCCGGCCGGGTCTCCGCCGCCGGTACGTGCCGCCACCTCGATGTTCTTGATCAGCTTGGCGAACATCTTGCCGCGCTTGGCGTCGATCACCGCCTTCTTGTGCTTGGTGGTGGCCCATTTGGAGTGGCCGCTCATGTGTCCGTCGCATCCTTTCCGGCGCAGGTACGCGGCTCGATGCCGCGGGCGTCTGCTCTATCGCTGGTTCGGCACGATCTTACCGACGCACCATCTCCACGAAATATTCGTGTACTCGGCGGTCCCCCGTCACCTCCGGGTGGAAGGACGTGGCGAGCACCTTATTCTGCCGCACCGCGACGATCCGTCCCTGCGCAGGTCCCTCGGGCACACGCGCGAGGACCTCCACATCCGGCGAGACCGATTCGACCCAGGGCGCCCGGATGAACACCGCGCGCATGCGCTGCGCGCCGGGCCGGTCGGTGATCCCGGCGAAGTCGAGGTCTGTCTCGAAGCTCTCCACCTGACGGCCGAATGCGTTGCGGCGCACCGTGATGTCGAGGGCGTCGAGATGCCGTGCGTCGGGGCGGGTGTCGAGGATGGTCGAGGCCAGCATGATCATCCCGGCACACGAGCCGTAGGCCGGCATCCCGTCGCGCAGACGCGCGACGAGCGGGTCGTGGAGGTCGAAGATGCCGAGCAGCTTGCTCATCGTCGTCGACTCGCCGCCGGGGATGACGATCGCGTCCACCTCGTCCAGCTCCGCCTGCCTGCGGACCGGCACCGCCTCGGCCCCGGCCGCATGCAGGGCGTGGACATGCTCGCGGACGTCGCCCTGAAGTGCGAGAACCCCGATCCGGGGTCGTGTCGCCGCGCTCACCGGTCGGTCCGCGCGTGCTGGTCTGCGGGCATCTCTCGTCCGGTGCGGGCGAGGCCCTCCTGCGTCACCGCGGCCACCATGCGGCCGGAGCGGTCGAAGATCCGGCCCTGGGTGAGCGCACGGCCGCCGGCGGCAGACGGCGAGGTCTGGTCGTAGAGCAGCCAGTCGTCGGCCCGGAACGGGCGCATGAACCACATGGCATGGTCGAGCGAGGCGACCTGCGGGTTGGAATCGGGGTGCGGAACCCGCGACGAGCCGAGCAGCGTCATGTCGCTCATGTAGGCGAGGGTGCCGACGTGGAACACCGTGTCGTCCGGCAGCCGGTGCCGGTATCGGAACCAAACCCGTTGCTGTGCAGCGAAATACGGCGACGTCACCATCTTCTCGCGCGGCACCACGCGCAGGTCGAAGTTGCTCCACTCCTTGAACACCGCACGCTCCTCCTCGCCCATCTCGTCGAGCCGGTCGTTCAGCTCGGTGGGTTCGGGGACCGGCGGCATGCGGTCCTGGTGTTCGATGCCGGTGTCGGTGCGGACGTGGAACGAGGCCGACATCGTGAAGATGGCCTCGCCCCGCTGGATGCCGGTGACCCGGCGGGTGACGAAGGACCGCCCGTCGCGGATGCGGTCGACGAGGAAGACCGCCGGGATGTCCGGGTCGCCGGGGCGCAGGAAGTACCCGTGCAGCGAGTGGACGTGGAACTCGGGGTCCACGGTCCGGGTCGCCGACATCAGCGACTGGCCGGCGACCTGGCCGCCGAAGGTGCGCTGGAGGTGACTCGGGAACGCGCCACCCCGGTAGATGTCGGTCTCGATCTGCTCGACCTGGAGTATGTCCTCGATGGCTGCCACGCCGACCAGTATCGCCCACGTGACGGCGATCGCCGTGGTGAGGGGCGAATCCGGGTCAGAGCTCGTCGAGCGACATGATGCCGTCCTGGATGGCACGGGCGACGAGCGACGCCTTGGTCGGTGCGGGACGGCCGATCTCGGCGTACTTGGCGCGGATGCGGGTGAGATGGGTGTTCACGGTGCCCAGCGAGATGTAGAGCTCCTGGGCGACCGCGGGCTTGGAGTCGACGAGCATCCAGGTGCGCAGCACCTCGATCTCGCGAGCGGTGAGGTTCGGCTTCGCGCGGCCGCTCGCGGCCTGCGAGCCGTCGTCGGAGACGGCGGGACGGGCCGGCGCGGCGGGCACGCGGTGCAGGTGCGGATGACCGGCGCGATGGCCGAGCCCCGGCTGGGCGGCCTGATGCGGGATGTGCCGGCCCGGCAGCGGCATCCGGCGGGCCGCGAGGCGCGCGAGGGCCTCCTGGCGGCGCTTGAGCGCCTCGGCGTCTCGACGAGCGTCACGCAGGTGCTGGGCCGGGTGGGCGATCGCAGTCATGGTGTGTCCTCTTCACTCATTCGAACCGGATGGTTTCTGGCCGGGACGTTCCGGCGATGAGTTGAAGATTATGGGCGTGCGCGCCCGGCGTCGATGGGGAGAACTCCCCATGCCGTTTTCGCAGGTCACAGCCTTGCACGTGTGAGTGCGACCCGGATGCGCCCCCCTAGGGGACCACCACTACCGGGCGGAGGGCCGAGCCGGATCAGCCGGCGGCGTTGCGCGCCGCCTCGGCGTCGATCAGCGGCAGGTCCGCACGCGTGACGATGCGCGAGGCGATCGCGTACTCGACGAGCTTCGTGCGGCGGTTGGACGCGAGCTTGCCTCCCCCGCCGCGCATCCCGCTCACACCGAGCTGATCGAGCTTGTCGCAGACGTTGTCGAGCTTGCGGTTGAACTTCGTCAGCGACCAGCCCAGCCGCCGGGCGGCCTGCGCCGAGGACGGGATCGCACTGGCCCCGGTCCCCTCGCGACGCAGGATCTCCTCGGCGAGCACGACGATGAGCAGCTTCTGGCTCTCGGTCAGGGTCGGCACGCCCTGCGTGGTGTGGCCGCCGGAGAACTCCGGCCGAGTCACCGACTTCACCTGCGGCGCCCGGGCGAAGACGCTCAGCTCATAGGTGGTCGGTCCGGCGGTGAACACGATCGTCGTCTCGCCGAAGACCAGCGGCATGCGCGCACCCGGTCCGAGCGTCGCTGTGAAACCGACGTCGCCGGCCGAGACGCTCGCCGACAGGTGGGTGCCCAGGTTGGTCAGCCACCACAGCCCGTTCTCGTTGTGCACCACCAGGAACCGGCGATGCAGGTACGGGTTGTCGTCGATCGACAGGTCGGCTTCCCGGCCGATGAAGAAACGACGCCCGGGATCGAGTTCGGTCCGCTCCCCGCAGTATTCGACGTATGTCGCGGAGTCGTCGGTCCCGGAAGCGGCGGCCCCGGTGCCGGGAACCGGCGCAGCAGGCGACACCGGGCTGTCCTGACCAGGATTCATCGGGTCCGTCCGATCAACCGGCGCTCTCCGCGCCCGGGTTCTCGCCGGCGGCGTCCGCGGCGTCGGTCGACGTCTCCGCGGAAGCGTCGACGGCAGGCATCGTCAGCGTCGGCACCGACTCGTGCACGGCCACCACGATGACGGTGACGTTGTCGTGGGCGCCCAGGGCGAGCGCGGCGTCGACGAGGCGTTCGGCCGCTTCCTCCGACGACGAGGAGCTCGCGAGGATGTCGCCGATCTCCTCGTCGGGCAGTTCGCCGGTGAGTCCGTCGGTGCACAGCAGCAACACGTCGCCGGGGAAGGCCGGGGTGTTGAAGAAGTCGGGAACCGGATCGATCATCCCGGCGCCGAGCGCGCGGGTGATCACGTTGCGCCGAGGGTCGGTGCGCGCCTGCTCGGTCGTCAGGAATCCGGCGTCGATGAACTCCTGGACCTGCGAGTGATCGGTGGTGAGCTGCTGCAGGGTGCCGTTCTGGAACCGATAGGTCCGCGAGTCGCCGATGTTGAGCACCAGCCAGTGCGGGTTGTCGTCGTGCATGACGAGGACGGCGCCGGTGGTCGTGGTACCCGCACGACGGTCGGTCTCGGTGTCGATCTCGCCGATCCGTCGTTGCGCGGCGACGAGGAGGTCGTCGAGCTGCAGCTTCGTCGCGTCCAGCTCGCCCGCGCTCGTCGCCTGCGAGAGGGTGAGCAGCGCCGCCTCGCTGGCCAGTTCGCCGCTGTCGTGTCCGCCCATGCCGTCGGCGATGAGATAGATGCCCGGCAGGACGAGCGCCGCGTCCTCGTTGGTCTCGCGCACCCGTCCGACATTGCAGGCCGCCGACCACTCGAGCCGCAGTTCACCCACGATGTGTGTGCCCGAGACCGAGGCGTCTCGAACGATGGTCGCCGCATCCATGATCAGCAGATACTACCGTCGAAGAGCCCCCGGATCGCGAGTCCTGCCGAGGGTTCGGTCGCAGGCGTGTCGGCCGGGGGCGTCTCCGACGGAAAGATCACCAGCCGCGCTCGGCCAGTCGGTGCGGCTGCGGGATCTCGTCGACGTTGATGCCGACCATCGCCTCGCCGAGGCCGCGCGACACCTTGGCCAGCACGTCCGGGTCGTCGTAGAAGGTGGTGGCCTGCACGATGGCGGCTGCGCGCTGGGCGGGGTTGCCGGACTTGAAGATGCCCGATCCGACGAACACGCCCTCGGCGCCGAGCTGCATCATCATCGCGGCGTCGGCCGGGGTGGCGATGCCGCCGGCGGTGAACAGCGTGACCGGGAGCTTGCCCGCCTCGGCGACCTCGGCGACGAGCTCGTAGGGCGCCTGCAGCTCCTTCGCCGCGACGTACAGCTCGTCCTTCGGAAGCGAGGTCAGCCGACGGATCTCGTCGCGGATCTTGCGCATGTGCGTGGTCGCGTTGGACACGTCACCGGTGCCGGCCTCGCCCTTCGAACGGATCATCGCCGCGCCCTCGGTGATGCGACGCAGCGCCTCGCCCAGGTTGGTCGCACCGCAGACGAACGGCACGGTGAACGCCCACTTGTCGATGTGATTGGCGTAGTCGGCCGGGGTCAGCACCTCCGACTCGTCGATGTAGTCGACGCCGAGGCTCTGCAGGATCTGCGCCTCGACGAAGTGGCCGATGCGGGCCTTGGCCATCACCGGGATCGAGACGGCGTTGATGATGCCGTCGATCATGTCCGGGTCGCTCATCCGCGAGACGCCGCCCTGGGCGCGGATGTCGGCGGGCACCCGCTCGAGAGCCATCACGGCCACCGCGCCGGCATCCTCGGCGATCTTCGCCTGCTCGGGGGTGACCACGTCCATGATCACGCCGCCCTTGAGCATCTCGGCCATGCCCCGCTTGACACGGGCGGTGCCCTGGCCGACCTCGGGAACGGTCGCGCCGTCTTGACTCACTGATTTCTCCTCGTGTCCACGACCGCTCTCATCGCGATCTGGTGTCAGATGTCAGGTCGATCTCACCGCGCCGCGGGCGGTGACGCAGGTTCCGCGACGGTTGTGCGATCAGTCTAGGTGAGCACCGGTTTCTCCCCGGTGGCAGGGATCACCCCGACCGCGTCACTTCTGCCGTTCGGGTGTGACTCGTTCGATGATCTCGAAATACGTCGGCAGCGGCGCGCGGCCGCCCAACCGCAGCCATCGGACCAGGCGGCGTTCCCCGAGCGCACGGGTGTCGCGCACCGCGTCGTTGTAGAAGCGGCGCGCCATCATCACCCGCGTCTCCGCGTCGGCGAGCTCGACGACCAGCGCCTGCGACCGCTGGTGCGCGCCGGTGCGCGCCAACCCCACCGACAGCGCGTTCTCCGCGTCCTCCCGGGTCTCCGGCGCGGCGCGCTCGGCGCGATCGGCGAGCGCCGCCAGGTCGCGCGCGGCCGCCTTCTCGTCGTCGGTGGTCGCCGCCGCGTCCATCTCGGCGGCGATGGCTCGCACCACGACGGCCCGGCGGTCGAGGCTCGACTCCAGGGACTTGCGGGCGAGGTCGACGCGGACGTTGAGCCGGTCGAGGCGGTTGGCGGTGTGATACGCCCAGCCGGCGAGCGCGAGGACGGCGACGACCGCCAGGACGATCCAGGCGGCCATCAGTCCGACACCACCACCGGGCCGGCGCCGACGGTCACCGTGTCGTAGACGCGCAGGATCTGGTCGGCGACCCGGGACCAGTCGTACTTGTCGGCCCGGATGCGTCCGCGGGCGACGAGCTGCTCGCGCGCCTCGTCGTCGGAGAGGAGCTCGATGATCCCCCGGGCGAGCTGTTCGGGGGATCCGGTCTCCACCAGCCGGCCGGCCCGGCCGTCGTCGAGCACACGCCGGAAGGCGTTGAGCGAGCTGGCGATGACCGCGGCACCGGCCGCCATGGCCTCGACGAGGACGATGCCGAAGCTCTCGCCGCCCAGGTTGGGTGCGCAATAGACGTCGGCCGAGGCGAGCGCGCGCGCCTTGGTCGCGTCGTCGACCTGCCCGAGGAACACCAGATGATCGGCCAGGGTCCCGGCGCGCCGGCGCAGTGCCGCCTGGTTGCCTCCGCCGACGACGAGGACCCGGATGTCGGGGAATCGCTCGACGACCGACGGCAGTGCGCGCATGAGGATGTCGATGCCCTTGCGCGGCTCGTCGAACCGGCCCAGGAACAGCACGGTCTTGCCCGGGTGCGGATAGCCCTCGAGCGGTTTGGCATTGGCGAAGCTCGCCACGTTGATCCCGTTGGGGATCTCCACCGCATCCGACCCCAGCGACTCCATCTGCCAGCGACGGGCTAGCTCGCTCACCGCGATCTTGCCCGCGATGCGTTCGTGGTAGGGACGCAGGATCCCCTGGAAAGCGCTGAGCCACAAGGACTTCGACGTCGAGGTGTGGAAGGTGGTGACGATCGGCCCGGATGCCACCATCAGCGAGAGCATGGAGATCGACGGAGAGTTGGGCTCGTGGACGTGCAGCACGTCGAAGCCGTTCTCGGCGATCCAGCGCCGAAGTCGCAGATAACCCTTCGGGCTGAAGTTCACGCGCGAGACCGAGCCGTTGTACGGGATGGCCAGCGCCGGTCCGGCGCGCACGACGTACTCCGGCAGCGCCGTGCCGCGCGACGCCGGCGCCAGGACGCTGACCTCGTGACCACGGTCGATGAAGACGTCGGCGAGTTCGGTGACGTGCGCCTGCACGCCGCCCGGGACGTCGAACGAATACGGGCAGATCATGCCGATCCTCATGCCGCTCCCCCGGTGTCGTTCATCCGTGCCTTCTGCCGGTCGGTCCAGTCCGCCTCCCACAGCGGCTGCAGCATGTGCCAGTCGGCCGGGTGGGCGGCGATGTTCTCCGCGAACGCGTCGGCGAGTTTCTGCGTGGTCTCCTCGACGCCGCCGGAGGTGTCGATCTCCTCGCCGCAGCACATCGCCGAATACGGTGCCTCGTCGAACCAGTGGTGGACCGCGAACAATGCTGCCCCGGTCTCGATCGCGAGTCGAGCCGAGCCGGCCGGCATGCGGGTGCGTTCGCCGAAGAACTCGACCGGCACACCGTGTCGGTTGATGTCGCGCTCGCCCAGCAGGCACACGATCCCGCCCGCGCGCAGGCGCTCGGCGAGAGCGGCGAACGGCGGCTGCTCGCCACCGCTGAGCGGGAAGATCTCGAAGCCGAGCGTCTCCCGGTAGGCGACGAACTGGTTGAACAGCGACTCCGGCCTGAGTCGTTCGGCGACGGTCGCGAACCGGCCGTAGTGGTGCACCAGCCACACCCCGGCCATGTCCCAGTTGCCGGTGTGCGGCAACGCCAGGATCACCCCCTTGCCCTTGGCGAGGCCGGCGTCCAGACGTGCCCGGTCCTCGTCCGGCACATGGACCCTCGACGACGCGGTGGCCCGATCCTGCGCGGGCAGGCGGAACGCCTCGCACCAGTAGCGCGCATAGGACCGCATCGCGTCTGCGACCAGGTCGTCGGGAACCTCGGCGGGCTCGACGCCCAGCACGCGGGACAGGTTGCGCCGCAGCTGCTCCGGACCGCCGTCGCGACGGCCGGCGAACTCGCCGGCGCGGTCGAAGACCGTCCGCGCCACGCGTTCGGGCGCGTGGCGTACCGCCGCCCATCCGGCGCGGTAGCCCAGATCTGCGGTGAGAGCGGACAGGTCGATCATCCGGCGTCGGGCGTGTCGGTGTCGGGTTCGGGCTCGGTCTTGAGCGGGATCAGGTCGCGGGCGCCGGGCGAGCGCGAGATCGACCACATCCGCTGGCCGACGGTGATCACGCTGCCGACCGCCAACAGCCACATGGCGACATGGACGGCCCACCAGACGCCGAGGCCGGTGAATCCGGTGCCGACCAGCACGATGATCAACCGGTCGGGTCGTTCGATGAGTCCGCCGTCGCCATACAGTCCACTGGCCTCCGCCCGCGCCTTCGCGTACGAGATGACCTGCGAGGTCACCAGGCAGATCAGGGTCGCGACCAGCAGGATGTGGTGCGGCTCGGTCACCGTGCACCACCACACCAGGCCGGCGAAGATCGCGCCGTCGGCGATGCGGTCGCACGTGGCGTCCAGCACGGCCCCGAACCGCGTGCCGCCGCCACGGGCCCGGGCCATGGCGCCGTCGAGCATGTCGAACATGACGAACAGCCAGATGACCAGGGTGCCCCAGAACAGGTACCCCATCGGGAACAGCGTCAGCGCGGCCGCGACGGTCGCCAGCGTCCCGATGACGGTCATGATGTCGGGGGTGAGCCCGGTCCGGATCAGGGCGCGTCCCATCGGCAGCGTGACCTTGGAGACCGACGCCCGTCCCAGAATGCTCAGCATGGGTGAGCTCCTTCCCCGTCAGTCATCGAGGCGCTGCCACGCCTCGGCGAGCAACGCGCGCGTGTCGCGCAACAGCTGCGGCATCACCTTGGTCTCGCCGACGATGGTGATGAAGTTCGCGTCGCCCATCCAGCGCGGGACGATGTGCTGGTGCAGATGCTCCGAGAGCGAACCGCCCGCGGCGTAGCCGAGGTTGAGACCCACGTTGAAGGCGTTCGGGTTCGACACCGCCTTGATGGTGCGGATCATCTTCTGCGTGAACGCAATCAGCTCGGAGGCCTCCTCGGGGGTGAGATCCTCGAGGTCGGCGACCTGGCGATAGGGCACGATCATCGTGTGGCCCGGGTTGTACGGGTACAGGTTGAGCACCGCGTACACGTGCTCCCCGCGCGCCACGATCAGACCGTCCTCGTCGGACATCCGGGGGATGTCGAGGAACGGGTGACCGCTCTTATCGGCCGGCTTGGTGTCGGCGATGTAGGTCATGCGGTGTGGGCTCCACAGCCGCTCGAGCCGATCACCCACACCCACGCCCTGGTCGCGGATCTCGCCCGACGACTCAGCCATCGACGACCCCCGCGGACAGCCGCGACTCGATGAGCTCGGCGGTCGGCGACTCGTTGCGGCGGCTGCCGACCCACTCGGTGATCGCCGCGATCGCCTGACCGACCGGCACCCCGTTGACCTGGGTGCCGTCGCGGAACCGGAAGCTCACCGCGTGCGCCTCGACGTCGCGCTCACCGGCGAGGAGCATGAACGGCACCTTGCCGGTGGTGTGGTTGCGGATCTTCTTCTGCATGCGGTCGTCGGAGTGGTCGACCTCGGCGCGGATGCCCGCGGCCCGCAACGCGTCGACGACGCCCTGCAGATGATCGGCGAAGGCCTCGGCGACCGGGATGCCCACCACCTGGACCGGCGACAGCCAGGCCGGGAAGGCACCGGCGTAGTGCTCGGTGAGGACGCCGAAGAACCGCTCGATCGACCCGAACAGCGCGCGGTGGATCATCACCGGACGCTGCTTGGTGCCGTCCGGCGCGGTGTACTCGAGCTCGAAGCGTTCCGGCAGGTTGAAGTCGAGCTGAATCGTCGACATCTGCCAGGTGCGGCCGAGCGCATCCTTGGCCTGCACCGAGATCTTGGGGCCGTAGAACGCGGCGCCGCCCGGATCGGGCACGAGGTCGAGACCGGAGGCCTGCGCGACCTCGGCGAGGGTGGCGGTCGCCTCTTCCCAGACCTCGTCGGAACCGACGAACTTCTTGGGGTCCTTCGTCGACAGCTCGAGGTAGAAGTCGTCGAGGCCGTAATCCTTGAGCAGGCCGAGCACGAAGTTCAGGATCGAGGTCAGCTCGTCCCGCATCTGCTCCCGGGTGCAGTATATGTGCGCGTCGTCCTGGGTCATGCCGCGCACGCGGGTGAGGCCGTGGACCACGCCGGACTTCTCGTACCGGTACACCGAGCCGAACTCGAACATGCGCAGCGGCAGCTCCCGGTACGACCGGCCGCGCGACCGGAAGATCAGGTTGTGCATCGGGCAGTTCATCGGCTTCAGGTAGTAGTCCTGCCCGGGCTTGCGCACCTCGCCGTTCTCGTCGTACTCGGCGTCGACGTGCATGGGCGGGAACATGCCGTCGCGGTACCAGTCGAGGTGTCCCGACACCTCGTACAGGTGGCCCTTGGTGATGTGCGGGGTGTTCACGAACTCGTAGCCCGCCGCCACGTGCCGCGCCCGCGAGTAGTCCTCCATCTCCTTGCGGATGATCCCGCCCTTGGGATGGAACACCGGCAGGCCCGAACCGAGCTCGTCCGGGAAGCTGAACAGGTCGAGCTCGGACCCGAGCTTGCGATGGTCGCGCTTTTCCGCCTCCGCGAGCATCTCGAGATAGGTGTCGAGGGCCTCCGAGGACTCCCACGCGGTGCCGTAGACACGCTGCAGGTCGGCGTTGTCCTGATCACCGCGCCAGTAGGCGGCCGACGACCGGGTCAGCTTGAACGCCGCGATGTACTTGGTCGTCGGCACGTGCGGGCCGCGGCACAGGTCGCACCAGATGCGCTCGCCGGTACGCGGGTTGAGGTTGTCGTAGACCGACAGCTCCGCGCCGCCGACCTCCATGACCTCCGCGTCGTCGGCGGCGCCCTTGTCGTCGATCAGCTCGAGCTTGAACGGCTCGCCCGCCAGTTCGGCGCGCGCCTCGTCCTTGGACTCGTAGACACGGCGTGAGAAGCGCTGCCCCGACTTGATGATCTGCTTCATCTTCTTCTCGAGGGCCTTGAGGTCCTCGGGCGTGAAGGGTTCGGCGACCTGGAAGTCGTAGTAGAAGCCGTCCTTGATGGGCGGGCCGATGCCGAGCTTGGCTTCGGGGAACAGATCCTGCACCGCCTGCGCGAGGACGTGGGCGCACGAGTGCCGGATGACGCTGCGGCCGTCCTCGGTGTTCGCCGCGACCGGCTCGACGTCGGTGTCCTCGGTGGGAGCCCACGACAGGTCACGCAGGTTGCCCTCGGGGTCGCGCACGACGACGATCGCCTCGGGACCCTTGTTGGGCAGGTCGTGCTCTCGCATTGCGGTGCCCGCGGTCGTCCCAGCCGGCACACGGATCGTGGCTGGGCTGGTCACCTGGACGTCGTCGGGCACGGGGGCGCTCCTTGAGTGGGGTTCGGACACGCGAGAGCGCGTCCGGATCGGACGGTTGCGTCTCCGATGGTATCCGCGCGGCCCGACGACCGACGGAACCCCTCCGGATCAGGAGAAGATCGGACTCGCGAGCCACCCGAGATGGTCGAGGTCGACCCAGCCGGCAACCGTGTAGATCGCGTTCAGCAACCACAGCGTCACCAGGACCACCGCGCACGTCCCTATCCAGAAGATCGACTGCACCGACCAGTGCTGCCGGGAGATCCAGTCCATCCACCGGTCGTACTGTCGCCGCACGAAGGTGAGCAGCCCGTGCGCCCAGGCGAACTCGGAGGCGAGGATGCCGAGTCCGAGGAAGACGATCAGCCACCCGGGACCCGGATATGGGATGGCGACGATGCCGCAGGCGAGGACGACCGTGCCGACGACGGCGACCGCGACGCGATAGACGGGATACCACCGGGGGCTCGACCGCACGATGTATCGGCGATGACGCGCGTGCACACGAACGCGATGCCACCGGGAGCGCGACGGCCTCGTATCGCCCGCTCGTGAGGTGTCCGTCGGAGATGTCGCCATGTCCCCACCCCGGAATCGGTCATCTGATCGGTTGACGCTCAGGCTACGCGAGGGGAACGGGGTCGTCCGCGTAAGAGACCGCCACATGCAAAAACCCCGCCGGCGTCACCGACGGGGTTTCATGCTTGTGATGGTGGTCCCGGCTGGGATCGAACCAGCGACCTCCCCGGTGTGAACGGGACGCTCTTCCACTGAGCCACGGGACCGTGTTCGTCGCGCCGCCTCGCGGTGGGCGCGTCGTGCACGAGCCAGAAGGTTACACGCCTTGCCCCGAGTTCCCAAATCGCCCACGTGCGCCACGTCACAGCCGCCCGTTTCGGACCCTCTGAGGAATCACAACCTGGGAATTTGCGTCACTGCACCCCGCCTGACCTGCCGATTTGTAAAGTTCGGAAGGCATCGCGTAAGTTTCTCTTCGCACCGCGAGCAGCACGATCCACAAGATCGCTCGTGGGCATGCGGATGTAGCGCAGCTGGTAGCGCATCACCTTGCCAAGGTGAGGGTCGCGGGTTCGAATCCCGTCATCCGCTCGGCGCGAGTCGACTCGCATCTGGTGGTGTGGCCGAGTGGTGAGGCAACGGCCTGCAAAGCCGTGTACACGGGTTCGATTCCCGTCGCCACCTCCACACCATAATTTCACAAGGTCTCGCGCGATTAGCTCAGTGGGAGAGCGCTTCCCTGACACGGAAGAGGTCACTGGTTCAATCCCAGTATCGCGCACCACTGTTCGATCAGTCAGCCCCGGGTCTTCGGCTCGGGGCTTTACTGTGTCCTCGGGGCTTTACTGCGTCTACGACCCCGGCCTTGTCTGTTCGCCCGACCTTGTCTGCGCCCCGCCCTTGTCTTCGCCCCGCCTTCGAGGGCCCCTCACCCAGCACTCGCGCCGACAGGGCCGGCCCCGAGAACGGACACTCCCGGTTCCGTACACCCCACACCCCCCGAGCGCCACGAAAGCATCGTGCGCGAAAGCCGGCGGCGGTCAGCTCACCCAGTCCGCTACGACCGTCCCACCAGCGGAATTGTGAAAACCGGGACCCGTCGCGTATGTTTCTCTTCGCACTGCGAGCAGACGGTCCACAAGATCGCTCGCAGACATGCGGATGTAGCGCAGCTGGTAGCGCATCACCTTGCCAAGGTGAGGGTCGCGGGTTCGAATCCCGTCATCCGCTCGGTGAGACCCGCGAGACGCGGTCACTTCCAAGGAGACCCGCGCGATTAGCTCAGTGGGAGAGCGCTTCCCTGACACGGAAGAGGTCACAAGTTCAATCCTTGTATCGCGCACCACATCAACGAAAAAGCCCCGGCCGACGGCCGGGGCTTTTTCGTGTCCGCGACCGATCGGTCCACCTCTTTGAGCCAACGCCTCCAGGGCCGGCGCGCCTTGGAACCCGACACCCCCGGACACCGCGCGAGCCACGCCGAAGAATCATCTCCATAACAACCAAGAGCGAGCAGGGTGTCTGTTTTGCCGCCTTTGCTCCCAACGCGAAGAACGGCATCTCTGCCGCAAAACCGCAGGTAGAGGCGATGTGCAGTGGAACAGTTGTTCAAGTCGATCGTTTGATACGCGAAAAGTACGTGTCAGTAACGACAACTCGATGCCATGTAGCGCGGATCACAAATTGGTCAATTGACCGTTACCTAGCGTCGCCTGCGGGGTCGGGGAGAAACCAACGGAGTGATACATGGGGAACAAGAAAACAGTCATGGCCGGTCTCGCGGCTCTCGCCGCCGCCGGCATGGGGCTCTCGGTGGCGCCCGGCGTCGCTCAAGCCGCCGATGAGGGACAGCGCACCGGACCGGTCCAGTTCTGGGCCGAGGACCTGGGAGACTGCAAGGTCAAGTTCACGCTGTACAACGAGACCAACATCACCAGCTACACCGTCGACTACATCATCGACGACACCCAGAGTGAGCTGCGTACCACGTCGGCAGCTCCCTTCCCCTACGGCCGGATCGC
Source organism: Gordonia paraffinivorans (assembly GCF_900683595.1). Taxonomy (NCBI): domain Bacteria; kingdom Bacillati; phylum Actinomycetota; class Actinomycetes; order Mycobacteriales; family Gordoniaceae; genus Gordonia; species Gordonia paraffinivorans. The sequence goes on from NZ_CAACYD010000005.1 coordinate 543,040, forward strand.
AGGGAACACCATCGCCGACTCCCCGGCATGGCCCGACGACATCCCGACGATGGGCCAGAACGAGCCTGGGAACATCTGGATGGTGAAGGACCGCACGCCCGGTAAGACGGCGACCTACGTCAAGGATCTGAAGAACCTCACCGACAACTACAACCCGCCGCTGCCGAACCCGGACGCGGCGACCCACAAGATCAGCTACCGCATGGTCCTCGGCCCGGCCGGGAACCTCGGCGACGGCGGTCCCGAGTGGATCGGTGACCGCCAGTGGCACCACATGACGGTCACCGGCTGCGCAGCAGAAGACGGCGGCGACAACGGCAGCGGCGACAACGGCGGCGACGTCGGCGGCGGCTCGCTCGGCGGCCTCTTCGGCTAGCGACCACCGACCCCGCGCGGTGCCCCGGTCGCGAGGAGTGACTTTCGCCCTCGCGACCGGGGCATTCGTGCGTCCTAGGCTGGGTCCATGACGGCGATCTCGATCTCCGGGCTGGTCAAGACCTTCGGCCGGTTCCGGGCGCTCGACGAGCTGGACCTGGTCGTCGAGGAGGGCGAGGTTCACGGATTCCTCGGGCCGAACGGCTCGGGCAAGACCACCGCGATCCGTGTCCTGCTCGGGCTGATGCGCGCCGATTCGGGCGTGGTCCGCGTCCTGGGGCATGATCCCTGGCGCGACAACATCACCCTGCACGGCCGGATCGCCTATGTCCCGGGCGAGGTGAACCTCTGGCCCGGGGTCACCGGCGGCGAGGTCATCGACCTCATGTGCAGTCTTCGTGGCAAGCCGGATCGGCGCCGCCGGGACGAACTGATCGAGCGCTTCGAACTCGATCCCAGGAAGAAGTCACGGGCGTACTCGAAGGGCAACCGGCAGAAGGTCGCGCTGATCGCGACGCTGGCCTCCGATGCCGAACTCCTCCTCCTCGACGAGCCGACATCGGGTCTGGATCCGTTGAAGGAGGCCGAGTTCCAGCGCTGCATCGACGAGGAACGCCGACGCGGCCGCACGTTCCTGCTGTCGAGCCACATCCTCGCGCAGGTCGAGGCACTGTGCGACCGGGTGACCCTCATCCGAGCGGGCCGGACCGTCGACAGCGGATCATTGTCGGAGCTACGCCATCTGGGTCGGCTGGAGATCGTCGCCGAATCGGACGGCGACGCCTCATCTCTCGGCACGATCGACGGCGTGCACGATCTGGTCACCGACGGCAACCGCGTCCGGTGTTCGGTCGACTCGGCCGCGCTCGACGCGGTGGTCGGTGAACTCGCCCGCCTCGGCGTCCGCGACCTAACCAGTACGCCGCCGACGCTCGAAGACATCTTCCTCCGGCACTACGAGATCTGAGGCCGGCGGATGTCCGGGATCAGGTCGGTCGACGTCATCGGATTCCGAACCCTCCTCCGGTTCCACCTCAGACGTGAGCTCGTGGCACTGGTCTGCTGGGTCGGTGGCACCGCGGCGCTCATCGGGGTCCAGTCCGTCGCCAGCCAGAGCTTCTACGACACACCGGAAGAACTCGCCGCGCTGAGGGAGACGATCGGCGCCAACCCCGCGGTACTGGCATTCGCCGGCCCCGTCGAACTGCTCGAGAACATCGGCGGCGAGATCGTCTTCCAGGTCTTCGGGTACGCCGCTGTCGTCGTGGCGCTCATGTCGATGTTGCTGGTGGGCCGACTCACCCGCACCGACGAGGAGACCGGCCGAACCGAACTCATCCGATCTGCCCGCGTCGGGCGTGCCGCCCCGGTCGCGACCGCACTGGCACTCGCCGGCGTCGCGAATCTCGCCGTGGCCGTGGCGGTGGCGGTCACCGCGATCGCCACCGGGCTCCCCGTCGGCGGCTCGGTGTTGACCGGCGTCGCCCTCGCCGGCGTCGGGTGCGTCTTCGCCGCGTTCCTGCCCGGTGGTGCCGCCGACGCGGTCAACTCCTATCTCGCGCTGACCCTCATGATCACCGCGCTGCTGGCGGCGGCGCACGGGGTGAACGGTGCCCTGCGGGCGCGGCGCGAGGAGACCTCCGACCGCGTCGAACTCGTCGTCGCGGCGAGGACGGACCGGCTCGCCTGGTTCGCCGGTCACGTCGCGATGGCCGTCGGCGGCGCCACCGTCGTGATGCTGATCGGCGCAGCCGGCGAAGGGCTCGCCCACGCTCTCGCATCCGACGACCCCGGCCAGATCCCGCGGCTGGTGGCCGCGTCGACGGTGTACCTGCCGGGGATCTGGCTGATGGTCGGGGTCGCGGTCGCGGGGATGGGCCTGCTCCCCCGCCTCGCCGCCGCACTCGCGTGGACGTACGTCGCGTACTGTGTCGTCACCGAGGTCCTCGGCGAGTCCTTCCGGCTCCCGGACCGGATGCTCCTCGCCTCACCGTTCCGGCATCTGCCGCAGGCACCCCTCGACGCCGTGACACCGGGCGGCATCATCGTGGTCACGCTGTGCGCCGTCATCGCCCTCGCGGCCGGATTCGTCGGGCTGACCCGACGCGATCTCGGCTGAGTCGGCCCCACACGCCGGTCTCGCCGAGGTTCTGCCCGGTATCGACTACGAGACGGCGTCGACGCTCCCGGCCGACCACTCGGAAAGGACCTCCGTGAGGTCGACGGCGGACGCCGGCGCCGGAACGGGCAGCGGCGTCCTGGAGAAGCGGGGAGCCGGCGCCGCCTGGACCATTCCGTCGACCTCGACGTGGCTTCCTCGTCTGACGGCGTCGTGATCGGCGACCGCCTCGTCGAGGTCGAGAACCGGTGTGAGACAGGCGTCGACACCGTCGAACGCGGTGACCCAGTCGTCGCGCGTCCGGCCGGCAAACCGCGCCGAGAGCGCCTCGCCGATGACCGGCCAGTGCGCTCGATCCCAGCGGTCGGGCAGGTCGGCGAGGCCCAACACCCCGATCAGGTTGCGCCAGAACGTCTCCTCGAGCGCCCCGACGGCGACGAACCGACCATCCGCACAGCGATAGGTGCGGTAGAAGGGCGCCGTGCCGTCGAGCAGGTTGCCTCGCTCGCGAGACACCCAGCGCCCGGCGGCCTTCCACGACCACTGCAGTTGCGCGAGCAGACCGACCCCGTCGACCATGGCCGCGTCGACGACCTGACCTCGCCCGGTGCGCTCTCGGTCGTGTAACGCCGCGAGCACCCCGACCACGAGCAGCATCGATCCCCCGCCGAAGTCGCCCACGAGGGACAGCGGCGGCACCGGCGGCGAGCCGATCGGCCCCATCGCCTCGAGGACGCCGGTGACCGCCAGATAGTTGATGTCGTGCCCGGCGGTCCGCGCCCGATCCCCCTCTTGGCCCCATCCGGTCATCCGCGCGTAGATGAGTCGCGGTGCAACGTCGCAGATCTCGGGTCCGAGACCGAGGCGCTCCATGACCCCGGGCCGGAAGCCCTCGATGACGATGTCGGCCCGGGTGATGAGTTCACGGACCCGGGACACGTCCTCGGGGTCCTTCAGGTCGGCCTCGACGCTGCGACGCGACCGGTACAGCGCCGCATCGGCACCGGCGATCCCGTCCGGGCCGGACGGCTCCGCGCCGGGGCGCCGGATGCGCGTGACGTCGGCGCCGAGATCTGCCAGCAGCATCGCCGCGTGCGGCGTGGGTCCGAGCCCGGGCATCTCCACGACCCGCACGCCGGTCAGTGGACCGCTCATGAGCCGGGATCGTGGTGCAGGACACCCCGGATCGTGAAATCGACGTAGTCGGCCACCAACTGGTCGACGTCGTGGTCGTCGCGCAGCCACCAACTGATGCCGTTCATCAGGTCCAGCACGGCGACCGCGGACCGGTACGGATCGCGGGTGGTGAAGACCCCGAGACGCGTGCCCGCCTCGATGACGTCGCGGATACGCCGCTGGTAGTACTTGCGGTAGTCGGTGACCACGCGGCGATGCTCGGGCGTGAGCGCGTTGAGTTCGCGCAGGGCCACGAGGTGTTCGACCCGGTGACGGGCCAGGCGTCGGACATGCGCCTCGACGAGGGCCGTGAGGCGCTGCGCCGGACCGCCGTCCCCGTCGAGCAGCAGCAGATCCTCCTGCGGGTCCTGCGTCATACGCAGGGCGATTGCGTAGAGGATCTCCTCCTTCGAGTGGAAGTGGTTGTAGAGACTCGCGCCCCGCATGCCGACAGCCTCGGCGATGTCGCGCATGCCGGCGTTGGCGTAGCCATGCTCGGCGAAATATCGCGCGGCGGCCTCGACGATCTCGTCCCGACGCGTCCGTGGACGCTCATGCGTCGCAGTCGGTTTCCCGACCCCGGGCTCGGTCACCTCGTCAGCCCTGACCGGTTCCATAGGCTCTCCTCAGCTCGCGTTTGAGCAGTTTGCCCTGGGCGTCGGTCGGCAGTTCGTCGACGATGTGGACCGACTTGGGCACCTTGTACGAGGCAAGTTCATCACGGCAATGATCGCGGAGTCCCTCGGCGGTCGCCGTCGCGCCGTCGCGCAGCACGACGAAACCCGTGACGACCTCCGACCAGTACGGGTCCGGCAGGCCCACGACCGCGGCGCGCTCGACGTCGGGGTGGGCCTGCAGCACACGCTCGACCTCCTGCGACGCCACGTTGAACCCGCCGGTCTTGATCATGTCCTTGCGACGGTCGCGGAAGAACATGTTGCCGTCGGCGTCGATGCGCACGATGTCGCCGGTGTGCACCCAGCCGCCCTCGAGGACCTGCGCCGTGCGCTCCGGGTCCTTGAAGTAGCCGAGCATCACCGACGGTGTGCGGCAGAGCAGTTCACCTTCCTCGGCCTCGTCGCCGTTGGCATCGACGACCTTCACCTCGAGGTGGCCGACCGGCTTTCCGATCCAGGTGGGGTCCTGGTCGGGGACGTCCTCGAGTCGTTTGAACCAACCGACCGAGCCGAGCTGGGTGAGCTCGGACTGGCCCCAGTAGGTGCCCCACACCGATTCCGGGGTGGCGGCCGCCCAGGCGTCGACCGCATGCGGCGACACCTGGCCGCCGTAGGTGAGGCAGCGGCGGACCGTGCCGACGGTGTCCGGGCCGAAATCAGGATGGTTGGCCAGCGCGATGAAGAAGGTGGGGGTCTGGGCGAGGACCGTGATCTTCTCGTCGCGGATCATGCGCAGCGACGTCGCCGGGTCGACGGCGGCGGGCAGCACCAGCGTCGCGCCGAGGAGCGTCAGCGAGGTCAGCGACCCGATGCCGGCGATCGTGTGAAACGGCATCACATAGAGCCACACGTCGTCGTTCTGGCAGCGCAGGCCCCACGTGTAGGCGGGGGCGGTGGAGATCAGGTAGTTGCGATGAGCGATCTGCACACCTTTGGGCGTGGCCTCGGTCCCGCTGGTGTAGACGACCATCGCCAAGTCGTGTTCGTCGACCTCGCAGTCGGGTTCGGCGTCGTCGGCGCGCCCGACGAGAGTGTCGAACGAGTTCCACGCACCGGTCCCCGGCTCCCCGACCACCAGCACCGAGATCCCCAACCCGTCGGCGACAGGACCCGCGAGCGGCGCGAGATCGCGCTCGACGACGAGCACGGCGGGCTCGAGATGGCCGAGCTGCTGGGCGATCTCGCGCTCCCGGAACATCGGACTCACGCCGGAGTAGGCGGCGCCGACCTTGAGCGCGCCGTAGTAGGTCGCGACGGTCTCGACCCGGTTGCGGCTCATCACCGCCACGCGGTCCCCGCGCCCGACCCCGAGGTCGAGCAGGACGTGGGCGACGCGGTTCGCCATCGAATCGAGCTCCGCGTACGTCGTCGGCACCCGACCGCCATCGGCGTCGTAGGCGATGATCGCGGGCTTGGAGCCCTGCGAGCGGGACAGGCGGCGCAGCTGGTCACCGATGGTCGCGCGTCCCAGCGGTGAGGTCTGGATGCCGGTGAGGGCCCGGCCCCCGGTCACGGCGGAGGCGCTCATGCGAACATCCGGTTGTCGAAACTGTCGAGGAAGGCGATCTCCTCCACCGGGCTGCGGCTGAGCTTGCGCGGGAAGCCGTCCCGCGGGTACCCGACCGCGATGTGGGCCGCAGTGATGTACTCGTCCGGGATCCCCAGCAACTGTCTGACCTCGTTCTCCGAGGCGCACAGCAGCGTCGTGAGCGCGGTGGCCACGCCCTGCTGGCGGAGAGCGAGGGTCAGGTTCTGCACGCTCGGGTAGATCGACGCCCCGCCCACGACGCTGAGCCGGCCGAGCTCGTGGTCGGTGGGATGGAGTCCCTCCATCTCGGCACAGACGACGACGAGTGCCGGCACCTCGGCGAGGTGGTGGGCGAAGTAGTTCGCGCTCTCGACCGTCTTCGGGATCGCCCCAACCTTCTTCGACCCCTCGACGACGGCGCCGTAGTAGGCCTCCCAGTACGGCAGGTAGAGGTCGGCGAGTTGCTTCTTTTTCGTGTCGTCGCGCACCACGACCCATCGGACGGGCTGGCGGTTGCCGCCCTGCGGGCCGAAGCGCGCATCGTCGAAAGCTCGGTAGAAGACCTCGTCCTCGACCGGCTTGTCGCTGAAGTAGCGGCACGTGCCCGTCGTGCGCATTGCCTCGCTGAGTTCCATCTCTCCTCCAAGATCACTAACCGTTGTTAGTATGACTCAGGCCACACTTACATACGGGCACTCGGGAGTCAACCGATCTTCGCGAGGTAATCCAGGCCTTGACGCCAGCGGACTAACAGTGGTTAGTTCCAACCATGAGTTCCGTTCCCCTGGACACGGCCAACCGACCCAGCACCGACGAGATCGCGACCGCGGTGGCCGCCGGCAATATCCCGACGCTGCTGGCCGTGCTGGTGGAGATGACCGGCGACCGACGCTGGCTGATCGACCGCTACCGACCCACCCGGAGCCGCGGGATGGACGACAACGCCACCGGCGGACTGCCGGCCGACGTCCAGGACGAGATCCGGCGCGCGGTCGTCGACGCGCTCGAGGACTGGTACGACCGGGGCGCTCCCCCGCGTCGGCCCGTCGACGACGAGCTCGTCGCGACGCTGATGAACTTCACCGCCGGTGAGGACGTTCCCGCCGAGTTCGGTCCGATGATGGCCGAGATCGTCCGCGGCGACCTGCGCGAGAAGCACCTGCAGCGCGTTCCGGACGAGCTCTCGACCGCCATCACCGCGCTGGTCATCGGTGCAGGCGTCGCCGGCATGCTCATCTCCACCCAGCTCGCCGAGGCGGGGATCGAGCACACCGTGCTGGAGAAGAACGACGAGGTCGGGGGCTCCTGGTATGAGAACCACTACCCCGGCGCCGGAGTCGACACCCCCAGCTATCTCTACTCGATCTCGTCCTTCGACCATGACTGGTCGACGCACTTCGGCAAGCGCGACGAGGTCCAGGGCTACCTACAGGCCTTCGCCGACCACCACCGGGTGCGCGACCGCATCCGCTTCGGGACCGAGGTGGTCTCGGCCGCCTACGATCCCGCGACCCAGCACTGGAATGTGCACGTCCGCGACCGCGACGGCCGTGAGCACACCCTGACCTCCCGCATCCTCATCAGCGCCGTCGGAATCCTCAACCGCCCCAAGCTCCCCGACCTGCCCGGCATGGACACGTTCACCGGTCCGCTCTTCCACTCGGCCGCGTGGCCGGAGCACCTCGACGAACCCGGGGCGCTCACCGGCAAGCGCGTGGCCATCGTCGGGTCGGGGGCCAGCGCCATGCAGATCGGGCCGGCCATCGCCGACGAGGTCGGCTCGCTGACGGTCTTCCAGCGCTCGCCCCAGTGGATCGCCCCCAACGACGACTACTTCGCCCCCGTCGGCGACCGGGTGCACTGGCTGATGAACAACGTGCCCGGCTACCGCGAGTGGTACCGCGCGCGGCTGTCGTGGATCTTCAACGACAAGGTGCACCCGACCCTGCAGATCGATCCCGACTGGCCCGAGCCCACCGCGTCGATCAACGCCGTCAACCACGGCCACCGGGAGTTCTACCTGCGCTACATGCGCTCGGAGCTCGGCGACCGCGAGGACCTCATCGAACTGTCGACCCCCGACTACCCGCCCTTCGGGAAGCGGATGCTGTTGGACAACGGGTGGTTTCGCATGTTGCGCCGCCCGAACGTCTCGCTGGTCCCGCGCGGGGTCCGGGAGGTCACGCCCACCGGCCTCATCGACTCCGACGGCACCGCACACGAACTCGACATCATCGTCTTCGCCACGGGGTTCCACAGCGACCGCTACCTCTACCCGATGGACATCGTGGGACGCAGCGGGAAGACGACGGTCGAGGCCTGGGGCGACCACGACGCCTACGCCTACCTCGGGATCACCGCCCCGGACTTCCCCAACCTGTTCATCCTCACCGGCCCCAACACCGCACTCGGCCACGGCGGCAGCTTCATCAGCATCCTCGAATACCAGGTCCGCTATGTCTGCGACGCGATCCGGCAGATGATCGACCACCGTCTGGGCGCACTGGAGGTGCGCCGGGACGTCACCGACGCGTACAACGAGGCCGTCGACGCCCAGCACGCGCGGATGGTCTGGACGCATCCGGCGATGACCAACTGGTATCGAAACGACGACGGCCGGGTGGTCGCGGTGCTCCCTTGGCGGATCGTCGACTACTGGTCCCGGACCCGCCGCCTGGACCTGTCCGACTTCCACACCGAGCCGCTGACTACCGTGAAGGCATGACCTCCATCCCGCTGATCTCCGCCTCCGACCTCGCCGGTCGTCTCGACGAGCCGAACCTCAGGATCGTCGATGCCACGGTCCACCTGAGCTTCGACGCCGACGGCGCCCACGTCGAGTCCGGCCTCGAGACCTACCGCCAGGGCCACATCCCGGGTGCGGTGTTCATCGACCAGATCACCGGGCTCACCGATCCGGAGGGCGAGGCGCCGTTCGCCGCCGCCACATCGGAGAAGTTCGCCGGGACCGTCGGCGCGGCCGGCATCGGCAATGATTCGACGGTGGTCGTGTACGACACCGTCAACGGGATCTGGGCGACGCGCCTGTGGTGGCAGTTCGGCCTCGAGGGCTTCGACGACGTCCTCGTGCTCGACGGCGGGTACGCAGCCTGGACCCGCGCCGGGCTGCCCACGGAGACCGGTGAGTCCACCTATCCCGCAACGACCTTCACACCCCACCGGCGTCCGGAGCGCGTCGTGTCGACCGACGACGTCGTCGCGGCGACCCGCGACGACTCGGTGCTGTTGATCAACGCGCTCGACCGCGAGTCCTACGCTGCGGGCCACATCCCGAGCAGCGTCAACGTCCCGTTCCCCGAACTCGTCGACGAGAACGGGCAGCTGCGGTCCCTCGACGAGCTCCGGGAACTGTTCGCCGCGGCCGGCGCGCTCGACGCCTCGGTCCGCCCGGTCACCTATTGCGGCGGCGGGATCGCCGCCACCGCAGCGGCTTTCGCACTCCGGGCCCTCGGACGCGACGACGTCGCGATCTACGACGGCTCGATGAACGCCTGGACCGCCGATCCCGCCCGGCCGCTCACCACGGGGGACGCACCGGAGTGACGACGACGCACCCGCCGGTGATGGTGGAGACCGTCACCGACCCGGATCTGGCCGCGCCGGTCGCCGAGGTGGCCGGCGCGACCTTCCCGCTCGCCTGCCCGCCGCACTCCGATCCCGGCGACATCGCCGCGTTCATCGCGGCGAACCTGGGAGAGAAGAACTTTCGCGCCCACATCGCCGATCCCGATGCGGACGTCCTCGTCGCGCGCGAGGGGACGGACGGTCCGATCATCGGCTACGCCCTCGTGCTGCACGCTGAACCGACGCATCCCGATGTCGCCGCAGTGGTGACGCAGCGGCCGGTGAGCGAGATCTCCAAGATGTACGTTGCGCCCGAGCATCATTCGCGTCCCGGCGACACCCCGTCGCACGTGTTGATGCGCGCCGCCGTCGACCGCGCGCGCGAGCGCGACAGCGTCCTGGCGTGGCTGGGCGTCAACCAGCTCAATGTCCGGGCCCAGCGCTTCTACGTCAAGATGGGATTCACCCGCGCCGGGGTGAAGACGTTCACGCTCGGCGACAGCGTCGAACACGACTACGTGTACACGCTGCCGCTCTGAGGCGGATGCGCCGGTGCGCCTGTCCCGAATCGGTCCGGACTGCCCTCAGACCGCCGTCTCGGCGAAACGGGAGAGTGCGAGCAGGCGCGAGGTGGCGCGCAGGTACTTCTTGCGGTAGCCGCCCGCGAGCATCTCCTCGGTGAAGATCTCGTCGAGCTTGGCGCCCGACACCGTGACCGGGATGTTCGCGTCGTAGAGACGGTCGGCGAGCACCACGAGGCGCAGCGCCACCGACTGGTCCTCGGCCGGGTGCACACCGGTGATGCACACCAGCGAGACGCCGTCGACGAGATCCTTGTACTTCGACGGGTGCAGCCTGCTGAGGTGCTCGCACAGCGCTTCGAAGTCGTCGAGCGTCGCGCCCTCGGTGTTCTCGGCGATCTCGACCAGCTCGGCGTCGGCGCGCGGGTCCGGGGCCGGCGGCAGGTCGCGGTGACGATAGTCGGGGCCGTCGACGCGGATCGTCTCGAACACCGACGACAGCTTGCGGATCTCGCGCAGGAAGTCCTGGGCCGCGAAGCGTCCCTCGCCCAGCTGGCCGGGCAGCGTGTTCGACGTGGCGGCGACGTTCACGCCGGCGGCGGTGAGCTCGGTGAGCAGGCGCGAGACCAGCATGGTGTCGCCCCGGTCGTCGAGCTCGAACTCGTCGATGCACAGCACGGTGTGCTTGGACAGCCGCTCGACGGCGTTGGTGAAGCCCAGCGCACCCACCACGTGGGTGACCTCGACGAACGTCGCGAACGACTTGGGCTCGGGCATCGAGTGGTAGATCGAGGCGAGCAGATGGGTCTTGCCGACGCCGAACCCGCCGTCGAGGTAAAGGCCGACGCCCTGCGTCGGTGTCTTGCGGCCGAACAGGCCCTTCCGCTTGCCCGAACGCGCCTTCGAGGCCCTCTCCACGAATTCGCGCGCCTTGGCCACCGCCGCGGCCTGGGTCGGCTCGTTCGGGTCCGGGATGTAGGAGTCGAAGCTCACGTCATCGAAGGTGGACGGGGGAACCATCTCATCGATGAGTGCATCCGCCGAGGTCGCAGGATTGCGATCGCAAAGTCGAGCCGCCATGAGTGGAGCCTAACCACCCGGGGAATGATGGACCCATGTTCCACCTGCACAAAGCGACCCAGGTCACACCCGACGAGGGCGAATCGGAGACGCTGCGGCAGCTCTCGCGGCAGTACCCCTACCCGCCTCGGGCGGCTGAGGGGCCGGGCGCCCGGACGCCCTACGTGCGCGCCAACATGGTGGCCTCGATCGACGGCGCGGTCACGGTCGAGGGCCGCTCGGGCGGGCTCGGCGGCCCCGGCGACAAGGCGGTGTTCCGGACGCTGCGCGGACTCGCCGACGTCATCCTGGTGGGGGCCGGGACCGCGATCACCGAGGGCTACCGCCTGCCCGAGCCCGACGCCGTGTTCGCCGAGCTCCGCGCCGGCAACGGTCAGTCACCCGCCCCGGCGCTGGCCCTGGTGTCGCGCTCGTTGTCGATCCCGCCCGACTACGCACCACTCACCCACGAGAACACCGTCGTGCTGACCTGTGCAGCGGCGCCTGCGGATCGGCGTGCGGCGCTGCTCGACGCCGGGGCGACCCTCGTCGACTGCGGAGACGACACGGTCGACACCGAGGAGATCATCGCCGAGTGCGGACGCCGGGAATGGCCACGCGTGCTGTGCGAGGGCGGCCCCCACCTGCTCGGAGCCGTCGTCGCCGCCGACCTGCTGGACGAGCTGTGCCTGACCACCAGCCCGATCCTCGCCGGAGGCGACGCCGGTCGCATCGTGGCGGACACGCGGGCCGACGGTGCCGGCCTAGCGTCGAGAGGGATGACCCCGGCGGCGATCATGACCGACGACGACGGCTTCGTCTTCACCCGCTGGGTGCGCCACGACCGCTCGTCGATCCACTGAGCAGATACCCTCGCGGTCATGCGTAGAGCGCGCGCCGTCAAGGCGTCATTGCCCGGGGCACTGATGGGTGCGATCGTCGCGATGGTCGTGTCGTCGTGCGCGGTGGGCCCCGACCCCGGCCCCGACCTCGTCCCCGGCGGCGGCAAGGGCGCCGGTTCGGTGCCGTCCTCGTCGGCGCCGGACCCCGCGCCGACCCTGACCGCACCCGCCACCGATCTCGAGTGGACCGAATGCGCGGGCACCACGGCCCAGCGCTACGCCGTCGGGCGTCCGGCGGACGTGACGATCGAGTGCGCCGAATACCGCTCCCCGATCGACCGCGACAAGCCGGACGGCGAGGCGCTGACCATCGCCGTGACCCGCGCGCGGACCGCCGAGACGCCCGCCGACGCGGCGCCGCTCGTGCTGACCTCCGGTTCGGACATGCCGTCCTCGCGCACCCTGATGGTGCTGGCGTCGGGCCGGGGCCGGGCGATCCTGGACACCCATCCGGTGGTCGCCGTCGACCACCGCGGCATCCCGCTGTCCGGCGACGTCGACTGCATGACGCGCGAGGAGCGCGCGACGATCGCGAGCAACGGCCTCACCCCGCGCGGCGCGTCCACCCAGGCACGCATCTCCCGGCTGGCGTCGGCCGCCTCGTCGGCGTCGGACGGATGCACCGAGACGCTGACGCCGTACCAGCTCAACTTCTCCGCGGGGTTCGCCGCGTCGGATCTGGAGACCCTGCGCAGCAGGTGGGGCGTCGAACACCTCGGCCTCATCGGCGTCGGCGAGGGCTCCGACGTCGTGCTGGCCTACGCATCGCTCTACGGCGGCCGCGCCGGGCGCATCATCCTCGACACCCCCACGCCGTTCGGGGCCAACGCCCGCGACCGCGCCCAGCTCCGCGCCCAGGGCGTGCAGACCGCGCTGCAGGGCTTCGCACAGCGGTGCTCGACGCTCGACGGCTGCCCGCTCGGCACCAACGGCGTCGGCGTGATGAACAGCGTGCTGACCAAGGCCCGGGCCGGTCGCCTGGACGGGCTCTCCGACACCTCGGCGCTCAACGCCATCACCACCACCCTGGCCCTGGCCCCCGACCGTCCCGACGCGCTCCTCGACCTCGCCCGCGCCATCTCCGCCGCCGACTCCGGGAACACCGCCGCCCTGGTGCGGCTGGCCGAACGAGCCGACGCGCTGCGCCTTCCCGACGGCGCGATCGTGTCGCGCTGCAACGACGTCACCGGGCCGGTCGGCCAGAACGAGGTACCGGGTCTGGTCGACGCCTGGTCCAAGCAGAGTTCGCTGACCGGATCGGACTCCGCGCTGTCGCTGGTGCGGTGCAACGGCTGGGCGGCGGGCACCGCCGTGCGGGCGCCGTCCTCGCTGCCCGCCGACCCGCTGGTCCTCAACGGCACCCGCGACCCGATCAACGGCGGCCTGGGCGCGAACGCACTGGCTCCGGTCTTCCTGAACGCCTCCGCGGAGCCGGTCACGGTCAGCTGGGACGGGCTCGGCTACTCGGTCCTCGCCCGCAGCGACTGCGCCGCCGGCGTGGTCGCCGAGTACGTCGCGAAGGCGCCGCTGGGCGGTCCGACGCAGCGGGGCTGCCCCGCCTGATCCCGCGGGCCGTCGCACGAGGCCGGAAACCGGCGCGCAGCACGCCGACGCCCCGGGGTTCTACCCAGCGCGTGAGGCGACTCGTAGTACGGTGCGCGGGTGGCCAATCTCGACAGGTACCTCTATCCCCAGATGAGTGCGCAGCGGATCATCCCGATGATCCTGTGGCCGGTCAGTCTGCTGATGGTCGTGCACCGTTCGGTGTTCCTGGGTGTGAACGGCGACCGCACCGACGACTTCAAGCCGGTGTACGCCGCGGCCTACAACTTCCTCAACAACCTGCCCGTCTACGGCGAGAACTACGACACCGTCGACCCGCATTACCTGTACCCGCCCTCGGGGACACTGCTGATGTCGCCGGTGGCGGTCATCGACTACGAACGTGCCCGGTGGGCGTTCATCGCGGTCAGCGTCGTGGCACTGCTGATCTGCGCGTACCTGCTCACCCGGATGTTCGGATACCGGCTGAACTCGTGGGTGATGCCGACGGTGCTGTTCGTGTTCTTCTTCACCGAGTCGGTCTCCCACACGCTCATCTTCACGAACTTCAACTCGTTCGTGCTGCTGGGCATGCTCGCGTTCCTGATGCTGATGCGGTCGCGCCACGACTGGTGGGCCGGCGTGCCGATGGGACTCACGCTGGCGGTGAAGCCCGTGCTCGCGCCGCTGATGCTGCTCCCCCTGCTCAACCGGCAGTGGCGGGTCTTCGCGTTCGCGATCATCGTCCCACTGGTGCTGACCGCGGTCGCGTGGCCGCTGTCGGTCGACGCCGAGGACTTCATCGCCCGGACCGTCCCCTACCTCGGTGAGGCTCGCGACTACTACAACAGCTCGATCGCCGGCAACGGCGCCTACTTCGGCGTCGACCCGTGGCTCATCCTGCTGCTGCGCATCGCCTTCGTCGCGATGGCCGCGTTCTCGCTGTGGTTCCTCTACCGCTACTACCGCACCACCAACGAGCTGCTGTGGATGACGACGTCGTCGGGCGTGCTCCTGTGCACGACCTTCCTCGTCGGGTCGCTGGGCCAGGGCTACTACTCGATGCTGCTGTTCCCGCTTCTCATGACCGTGCTGCTGCCGGGATCGGCGATGCGCAACTGGCCGGCCTGGCTCGGCGTCTACGGCTGCATGACCTTCGACAGCTTCTACTCCGAACGCTGGACCTCGTTCGGTTGGATGGTCGAGTACAACAAGGTGACCTACGGCTGGTCGCTGCTGATGATCGCGGTCTTCTGCTCGCTGCTGTTCCGGTGGTTGGACATGCGCGCCGACGGCGTCGCCGACGGGCAGTTGCGGCCGGCCCCGACGACCGCCCGTCCGGCGGCCGAGCCCCGGAACACCGACGACGCCTCGCTGTCGCTGTCGAAGTAGGGCCACCGCCGCGCGCCACCGGGCGGTCGGCCGCAGCGTCGTCCGGCACCTGCCGAGCAGCCACCGCGCTCCGCGCTACCGTGGTCTCATGACCGACAGCAAGCCCGACACCGACACCACCACGCCCGAGAACCTCGCGAACCTCTCCGAGGAAGAGTGGCGCAAGCGCCTCACCCCCGCGGAGTACCGGGTACTGCGCCAGGCGGGCACCGAGGCGCCGTTCACCGGCGAGTACACCGACACCAAGACCGTCGGCGTGTACCGCTGTCGGGCCTGCGACGCCGAACTGTTCCGCAGCGAGACGAAGTTCGACTCGCACTGCGGCTGGCCGTCGTTCTTCTCCCCGCTGGCCGGCGACCGGGTCATCGAGCGCGAGGACAACTCGCTGGGCATGAAGCGCGTCGAGGTGCTGTGCGCCAACTGCAAGAGCCACCTCGGCCACGTGTTCGCCGGCGAGGGCTACGGCACTCCCACCGACCTGCGCTACTGCATCAACTCGATCAGTCTTCGACTCGAACCGGCCGAGTAGACGCGAGAAGGCCTCCGGGCGAGCGCATCCCGTGCGGGAACGCCACTCGCTCGGAGGCCTTCGAGCCGGCCGCCGGACCTACGGCTGGTTCTGTTCCTTCTCCTTGTCGGCCTGTTCCTGCTTCTCTCGATCGGCCTTTTCCTTCTCGGCCTTCTCTTTCTCGGCCTGTTCGGCCTTTTCCTTCTCGGCCTTTTCGCGCTCTTCGCGCTCCTTCTGCGCCTGCTCTTCCTTGAGCCTGTCCGGGTCCTTCTCGTCCTTCGGCGGGGTGTCCACGCTGCCGGGGCTGCCCGAATCCTTGGGGTCGTCATCGGGCTGCGAGATGCTCACCTCGTGCTCGCCGATCGGACCGTCGTCGGCGTCGCCTCCTCCTGACGCATCCCCGCCGCCGCCACCTCCGGACGGCGCGACGCTCACCATCGAGAGCTCCGGCGACTCACTCTCGACCGCCCCGGACCCGGCGTCGCCGTACTCACCCGGCATCGTCGAGATCACCGGAGGCGCACAGGGCGCCCACTGCCCGTTCGGGAGTTGCATGAGACAGGGCTTGGCATCGGCGACGCCGACACCTCCGACGAGTGCTGCCGAGAACAGGAGCGCCGCGCCGATTCGGCCGGCCGGGGCGATACGGGTCATCTGAGGGCCTCCGCGTTGTGGGAACGGCGCGAGCGTCTCACCCGAGACCGCGCCGGTGGCCTCTACAATTAACAGAGTCAGTCATGTCGGACAATACGAACGATTGACCAAGGCAACTGTGCCACAACGGGAAACACGCACCGAAGCAGCGCACCGATCGGCACCGACATGAGCAACGCTCACGAAATCCGTTCTCGCTCACCCGTTTCGGGTGAGCGAGAACGGAATCGGCAAGCGACTCGACGACCGCCGCATATGTGACGGATCGGAGACCCGGGCCACCCGGACCGATCAGGGCAGCGCGTCGATCAGCGCCGACACCTCGACGCGGGGGCCGGTGAAGAACGGGGTCTCCTCGCGAACGTGGCGACGCGCCTCGGTGGCCCGCAGGTCGCGCATGAGGTCGACGATGCGATGCAGCTCCGGCGCCTCGAAGGCCAGCAGCCACTCGTAGTCGCCGAGCGCGAACGACGCCACGGTGTTGGCACGGACGTCCTTGTACTCGCGGGCGGCCATGCCGTGGTCGGCGAGCATCTTGCGACGCTCCTCGTCGGGCAGCAGGTACCAGTCGTAGGACCGGACGAACGGGTACACGCAGACGTAGTTGCCGGGCTCCTCGCCGGCGAGGAAGGCCGGGATGTGGCTCTTGTTGAACTCCGCCGGCCGGTGCAGCGCAACGTTGGACCAGACCGCGTCGGCGGCACGACCGAGCAGCGTCTCGCGACGGAAGCGCTGGTAGGCGGCCTGGATCGCCTCGACCTCGGCCGCGTGCCACCAGATCATGAAGTCGGCGTCGGCGCGCAGGCCCGAGACGTCGTAGACGCCGCGAACCACCACGCCGGAGTCCTCGAGGGACTTGAAGAAGTCGGCGGCATCCGATTTCACCTGGTCACGGTCGTCACCGAGTTCGCCGGGGCGCACGGCGAACACCGAGAACATGACGTAGCGGATCGTGGAGTTGAGTTCTGCATAATCCAAGCGGGCCATGCTCACATCGTGCCACCGCACCCGCCGGCCGATGCAGTCAGGTCGGGCTCACGCGAGGTCGGCGAGCAGCGCCGACACGGCACGTCCGGCCTGCGCGATGCACGCCGGGACACCGACGCCGCTGTACGACGACCCGGCCAGGGCGAGGCGGCGCGGGCAGGCGCCGAGCGCCGCCTCCATCGCGGCCAGATGCCCCGATCGGTAGACGGGCAGGCCGTCGGTCCACCGCTGGACGTAGGTGTCGACGACCCGCGAGGACAACGGTTCCACGCCGGCTGCACCGCAGACCCGGTCGAGGTCGGCGAGCGCCTCGGTGCGCAACCTGTCGTCGACGCCGGGTTGGGTGTCCGCATCCGGCACCGGCGCGCCGAACCGGCCGAACGACGCGCGCACCGAGACCGGCGCGTCGTCGTGCGAGAGATGTCCCCACTTCTGCGAGCTGAGCGTGAAGGCCTTGGCGCGCAGGCCCTCCCCCGTCGCCACGAGCACGCCGGAGTGTTCGGGAAGCCGTGTGCCGGGTTCGAGTGCGATCGAGACCACCACCGACGAGGCGCCCTGCACCGCGGCGAGGCGGCCGGCCAGATCGGGCTCGGCGGCACCGAGCGTCCGCGCCGCGTCCCAGGCCGGGATCGCGAGGATCACGCCGTCGTAATCGCGCTCTCCCCCGTCCCCGGTCGAGAGGCGCCAGCCGGTCGCGGCGCGCTCGAGTCCGGTGACGGCGCAACCGATCTCGGGTTCGACCCCGGCGGCCGCGACGAGCGCGTCGAGCAGCACGCGGTAGCCGCCGACGAGCGTGCAGAAGACCGGGCCGGAGCCCGTGGCTGCGGTGATGAGCGCGTTGACCGCCTCGGTGAGACTCGTCGCGCCGGCGTCGAGCCTCGCCGCGAGTGCGGGCAGCGCCTCGCGCAGGCCGATGTCGCCGGCCAGGCTGGAGTACACGCCGCCGAGCATCGGGTCGACGCTGCGGGCGACCACCGACTCGCCGAAACGGTCGGCGACCAGCTCGCCGACGGTCGGCTCGGCCGAGGTGTCCCAGGTCAGGGCACGCTGGGGCTCGGTGCGGACCAGATCGAGGTCGGCGGGCTCGACGAGGCCGGCGACGGCCTCGGGCGCGGCGGGGATGCCCATCAGCGCGGGTGCGGGCAGCGGATGCAGGCGGTCGCCCGACCACACCGCGGGGCGGCGTCCGGTGGGCGACACCACCCGATCGGCCAACCCCAACTCGGTCACCAGACCGAGCGCCTCGGGCCGACGGACGATGAACGCCTCGGCACCCACGTCGACCGACAGTCCACCGACGGTGGCGGTGTGTAGGATGCCGCCGATCCGGTCGGAGGCCTCCAGGACGTCGATGCGCGCAGCGGCGCCCAGGTGCTGTCGCAGACGGTAGGCGGCCGTGAGGCCGGAGACGCCTGCGCCGACGACCGCGATGCGCACCCCGCCGGACATCAGATGCTGTGGACCAGTTCGACGACGCGGGTGAGCACGTCGGGGTCGGTGGCGGGCAGGACGCCGTGGCCGAGGTTGAAGATGTGGCCGACGGCGCCGGCCGCGATCGCGCGCTCGCCGTCGGCGACGACGCGGCGGACCTCGCGCTCGACGACCTCCGGGCCCGCGAAGAGCAGGGTCGGGTCGAGGTTGCCCTGCACGGCCTTGCCGGGGCCGACCCGGCGGGCCGCCTCGTCGAGCGGGACGCGCCAGTCGACGCCGATGACGTCGGCGCCCGCGTGGGCCATCGGAGCGAGCAACTCGCCCGTGCCGACGCCGAAGTGGATTCGGGGGACGCCGTAGTGGGCGATCTCGGCCAGCACGCGGGTGCTGTGCGGGGCGACGTAGGTCTCGTAGTCGGCGGCCGACAGCATGCCCGCCCAGGAGTCGAACAGCTGGATGGCGTCGACGCCGGCGTCGAGCTGCACCTGCAGGAACGCGATGGTGATGTCGGCCAGGCGGCCCATCAGTTTCGACCACGTCTGCGGGTCGCCGTGCATCATCGCCTTGGTGCGCTCGTAGTTGCGGCTCGGACCGCCCTCGATGAGGTACGACGCGAGGGTGAACGGCGCTCCGGCGAAACCGATCAGCGCCGCGTCGTCGAGCTGTTCGAGCAGCAGGCGCACGCCGTGGGCGATGGCGCCCACCGCGGCCGGCTCCAGGCGCGGGATGCGGTCGACGTCGGCGGGGGTGCGGACCGGTTCGGCGATCACCGGGCCGGTGCCCGCGACGATGTCGAGGTCGATGCCCGCGGCCTTGAGCGGGACGACGATGTCGGAGAACAGGATCGCCGCGTCGACGTCATGGCGGCGGACCGGCTGCATGGTGATCTCGCAGACGAGCTCCGGATCGAAGCACGACTCAAGCATGCCGTGGTTCGCGCGGATGGCGCGGTACTCCGGCAACGACCGACCGGCCTGCCGCATGAACCACACCGGTCGGCGTGACGGGGTCCCACCCGTGGCGGCCGCGACGAGCGGCAGGTGCGACCGATGAACTCGGGTACCAATTGCGTTCGACATCACCGATCACTCTGCCATGTTCGGCGGTGAGGGCCGCCCCGACCCGTCCGACTCCGGCCCGAATCGTCCGATTCCACTCCTGCGTCCCCACCACTGGGGCCTCGGATCGGCGCGCCTCCGCCGCAGCCAGGCGATACACACCTACGGTCGAACGGTGACTTCTTCGGGAGCTCCGGACGAGCCTGCTGATTTCCGCGCTGCGGTGGAGTCGCTCCACGCTGCCCGGGTCCGCCGTGAGATCGAGGTCGGACCCATCCGCCCGCCGCAGCGCCTCGCACCGTACAGCTACGCCGTGGGCGCCGAGGTACGCCCGCCCGACGACGCCGACATCGTCCCCACCGATTCCCAGGGTTCGGCCTTCGGCCGCCTCATCCTGCTCTACGACCCCGCCGGGCAGGACGCCTGGAACGGCACGATCCGCCTCGTCGCCTACCTGCAGGCCGAGGTCGAGGCCGCGCTGGCCATGGACCCGCTGCTGCCCGAGGTCGCGTGGAGCTGGCTGTCGGACGCGCTCGGCGTCCCGGTCGGCGAGAGCGCCACGCCGGAGGAATCGTCGAGCCGAGTCGTGGTCACCGCCCTCGGCGGCACCGTCACCTCGACCACCTCCGTCCGTTACGGCGACATCGCCGGGCCGCCGCGCGCCCACCAGCTCGAGGTGCGCGCCAGCTGGACCGCGCTGTCCTCCCAGGGCCTCGACGGCCACCTCGAGGCGTTCTGCGACGTGCTGGCCTCCGCCGCCGGACTCCCGCCGGCAGGCGTGACCCAGCTGGGCACCACCACGTGAGCGCGGTGAACACCTCCGGGGAGCCGACGCCCGACGACCCGGAGGTCGAACCGCTGCTCACCCCGGCCGACGGGGTGCCGCCGGTGTTGTCGACGGCCGAGGAGTTCGCCGACGCCGCAGACGCGCTCGCCGCCGGCGAGGGCCCCATCGCCGTCGACACCGAGCGGGCGTCCGGGTACCGGTATTCGCAGCGTGCCTATCTCATCCAGATCAAGCGCCGCGGAGCGGGCAGCTTCTTGCTCGACCCGATCGCCGACCCCGACGCGCTGGCGCCGGTCATCGAGGCGCTGCGCGGCCCCGAATGGGTCCTGCACGCCGCCGACCAGGATCTCCCCTGCCTCCGCGAACTCGGTTTCGTCTGCGTCGAGCTCTACGACACCGAACTCGCCGGACGCCTCCTCGGGCTCAGCAAGGTCAACCTCGCGGCGATGGTCGCCCAGTTCCTCGGCCTCGGCCTGGTGAAGGGGCACGGGGCCGCCGACTGGTCGCGCCGCCCGCTTCCCGACGACTGGCTCAACTACGCCGCCCTCGACGTCGAGGTACTGGTCGAGCTGCGCGACGCGATGGACGCCGCGCTCGTCGAGGCCGGCAAGGATCGTTGGGCCCGCGAGGAGTTCGCCTACATCCTGTCGCGCCCGCCGGCCCCGCCGCGGACCGACCGCTGGCGCAAGACCTCGAACATCCACACGGTGAAGTCGGCGCGCGCGCTCGCCGCGGTACGTGAGTTGTGGACCGCCCGTGAGCAATTGGCCGAGCGACGCGACATCGCCCCGGGCCGGGTGCTGCCCGATGCCGCGATCGTCAACGCCGCGACCGCCGACCCGAAGACGAGTGCCGAGCTGACCCGGCTCTCGGTGTTCGGCGGCCCGCGGCAACGGCGTCAGGCCGGGGTCTGGCTCAACGCGCTCAAGCGTGCCCGCGAGCTCCCCGAGAGCGAGCTGCCCTCCAAGAAGACCGGTGGATCCGGCCTGCCCCCGGTGAACCGGTGGGAGCAGCGCAACCCCGAGGCCGCCGCGCGGATGCAGCGGATCCGCCCGGCACTGAAGGAGATCGCCGAGGAGAACAACCTGCCGGTGGAGAACCTCCTGGCGCCCGACCTCGTCCGGCAGCTGGCCTGGGACGGCATCTCCGGGCCGGTCACCGTCGAGGCGGTCGACGCGCACCTCGCGGCCGCGGGTGCCCGCTCATGGCAGCGCTCGCTCACCGCGGAAGCCCTGGCAGAGGCACTGGACGGGGCTCCGGAGGGCGCCGGGACGACCGACGGGACGTACGGGGCGACGGACTCTTCCGAGTAACCGGGCGGGGTTCTGGGTACGAGACGCGACAGAACCCCGATCACCCGAGAGAACAGGGAGAAACCCCGTGGCCACAGTCTCCGTCGGCATCGACTCCGACCTCGAGCCCGCCGAGGCGTGGGCCCTCGCCAGCGACCTGTCGCGCTTCGACGAGTGGATGACGATCTTCGGCGGCTGGAAGTCCCCCGTGCCCGAGACGCTCGGCGAGGGGACGACGATCTCGTCGCTGATCAAGGTCAAGGGATTCCGCAACGTCATCCACTGGACCATCACCGACTACGACGAGCCGAGGCTCATCGCGCTGTCCGGAAAGGGTCGCGGCGGCGTGCACATCGACCTGGCGATGAAGGTCGACGACATCGCCGACGGATCGCGCTTCGACCTGTCGGCCGACATCTCCGGAGGTCTGCTCAACGGGCCGGTCGGCCGACTCGTCGCCAAGGTCCTCGAGTCCGACGTGCACCGGTCGATCTCGAATCTGGCCGCGCTGCACTGACTTCCGCACGGAGCAGGCCCGGGCCCGTCGGTCCGGGCCGCCGCATCCCGGTCCGCGCTGCGGCCGGAGAACCGTCAGTCCTGACCCGGCGCCTCGGCGGGCGTCTCGACCGCGCTCCGGTCGGATGCGTCCTCGGCCCCCATGCCGGGCGTGGCGTGCATGCCCGCGACCGTCGCGGTGATCGAGCGGGCGACGTCCTGGGCGGTGAGCCCGAGGTCCGAGAGGATCTCGCCGCGCGAGGCGTGCGGGATGAACTCCTGCGGGATGCCCTTGATCTGGACCGGGACGGTCACCTCGGCCGCCGACAGCGCCCCGGCGACCGCCGAACCGACGCCGCCGTTGACGCAGCCGTCCTCGAGCGTGACGACGAGACGATGGTTGCGGGCCACCTCGACCACCGAGGCCGGGACGGGCAGGACCCAGCGGGGGTCGACGACGGTCGCGTCGATCCCCTGCTGCGCCAGGCGTTCGGCGGTGTCGACGGCCAGCGCGCAGAACGCGCCGACCGCGACGATGAGCACGTCGCCGCCGGCCGGACCGGCCTGGCGGTCGGCGCGATGCAGCACGTCCACCCCGTCGTCGAGCCGTTCGACGGCCCGGATGTCCTCGGGCACCGCGCCCTTGGAGAAACGCAACGCGGTGGGACCGTCGTCGACGGCGAGCGCCTCGTCGAACTCCTCACGCAGGCGCACCGCGTCACGGGGCGCGGCGACGCGCAGCCCCGGGACCATGGACATCAGCGACAGGTCCCACATGCCGTGGTGGCTGGGGCCGTCGGGGCCGGTGATGCCGGAGCGGTCGAGCACCACGGTGACCGGCTGCTCGAGCAGCGCGACGTCCATCAGCAACTGGTCGAAGGCGCGGTTGAGGAAGGTCGAGTAGATCGCGACGACCGGGTGCAGGCCGCCGAGGGCGAGGCCGGCGGCCGACGTCATGGCGTGCTGCTCGGCGATGCCGACGTCGAAGAAGCGGTCGGGGTAGCGCTCGCAGAACGGGGTGAGACCCGTCGGGCCGGGCATGGCCGCGGTGATGGCGACGACGTCGGGACGGTTCGCGCCCGCCTCGAGCAGTGCCGCGGAGAAGATCGAGGTCCAATCCTGCGGCGCCACGCTGGTCGGCCGGCCGGTCACCGGGTCGATGATGCCGGTGGCATGCATCTGGTCGGCCTCGTGGTTCTCGGCGTGCGCGTACCCCATCCCCTTTCTGGTGACGGTGTGCACGATGACCGGGCCGCCGTAGTCGTGGGCGTTGCGCAGCGCCGTCTCGACCGCACCGATGTCGTGCCCGTCGACCGGGCCGACGTACTTCAGGCCGAGATCGGTGAACATCGCCTGCGGGCTCAGCAGGTCCTTGAGGCCGCTCTTCATGCCGTGCAGGACTGCGTAGGCGGGCTCGCCGACCACCGGGACCTGCTTGACCACGCGGCGGCTCTCGTCGAGGAACCGCTCGTATCCGGGCTGCAGGCGCAGACCGGAGAGGTGACGCGCGAGTCCGCCGATGGTCGGGGCGTAGGAGCGGCCGTTGTCGTTGACGACGATGACGATCGGGCGGTTGGCGGCGGCGATGTTGTTGATCGCCTCCCAGCACATGCCGCCGGTGAGGGCGCCGTCGCCGACCACCGCGACCACGGTGCGGTCGCCCTGGCCGGTCAGCTCGAAGGACTTCGCCAGACCGTCGGCGTAGGACAGCGCCGCCGACGCGTGGGAGGACTCCACCCAGTCGTGCTCGGACTCGGCCCGCTCCTGGTACCCGGTGAGGCCGCCGCGCTGGCGCAGGTGGTCGAAGCCGTCCTTGCGTCCGGTGACGATCTTGTGGACGTAGCACTGGTGCCCGGTGTCGAAGATGATCGGGTCGTGCGGCGAGTCGAAGACGCGGTGGATGCCCAGCGTGAGCTCGACGACGCCGAGGTTCGGCCCGAGGTGCCCGCCGGTCGCCGCCACCTTCTCGATCAGGAAGGCCCGGATCTCGGCGGCCAGGGTCTTCATCTCCGTCTCCGACAGGGACCGGAGATCGGCCGGCGAGTTGATCCGGTCGAGCACACCCATCGTTTCCTCCATCGCGTGACGCACCCGGGTGGA
The DNA here is from genome assembly GCF_900683595.1 of Gordonia paraffinivorans. Taxonomy (NCBI): domain Bacteria; kingdom Bacillati; phylum Actinomycetota; class Actinomycetes; order Mycobacteriales; family Gordoniaceae; genus Gordonia; species Gordonia paraffinivorans. Next base: position 567,228 of record NZ_CAACYD010000005.1, read on the forward strand.
ATCCCGGTCCGAAACCGGCGGGGTCGATCCCCCGGTTCATAACCCGTCAGTCTACGGAAGCATTCGGACCCGTCCCGCGTCGCGGATGGCCCTCCGCCGCCCCGACCGCACCCCGGCCGGGGCGGTCATCGACCCCGGACCAGGCACGCGACCGCCTCCACGTGGTGTGTCAGCGGAAACGCGTCGAAGGCCCGTATCCCGGCGATCCGGTAGCCGGCCCGCGCGAAGAGACCGAGATCACGCGCGAATCGCGCTGCGTCGCACCCGACGTGGACCACGACGGCCGGTTGCGCCGCGGCGATCGCGCCGATCACCTTCTCCCCCGCACCGGTCCGCGGCGGGTCCAGGACGACGATGTCGGGCGTGGCCTCGAGGGCGGCCAGGCAGGCGGCCACCTCGCCGCGATGGGTGGTCACCGGATCGCCGGCGAAGGTCTGGTCGGCCGCGGCGAGCGCCCCGGCATCGGAGTCGACGACGTGCACCTGTTCCAGCCCGCCGAACCCGTCGGCGTCGAGCAGGGCTCCGGCGAACACCCCCGCGCCGCCGTAGAGGTCCCACGCGATCCGCGGCGCGGCGTCGAGGTGTTCCCGCGCGAACCCGACGACGGTGTCGGCGTAGGTCTGCGGGGCGGCGCGGTGGGCCTGCCAGAAACCCGTGACGGGGATCTGCCACTCGCGTCCGCCGACACGGCGCACGGCGGCGGCGGCGCCCTCGACGACCGTCTGCGCGCGGCGTCCGGTGCGCCGCTGCCGGTTCTTCTGGGCGCGACGCCGCGGGTCGCCCCGGCGCACCTCGGTGACCGGGGCGAGTTCGGTGATGTGGCGGACGCCGTCGGCGTCGAGGACCACCGCGAGCTCGGCGTGCGGGGTGAAGCGGCGGGCGGCGAGGTTGTCGACCATTCCCGGCGCGGGTTGCACGCACGCCTCGTGGACGACCCCGGCGCCGCGGAACGCACGCTGTCCGGCGCGACCGGTCCCGTCGACGGCGAGGCGGGTCCGCACCCGCCAGCCGGTGTCGGGGCCGGGCAACCGGCCCACCCCGCGACCGGCGAGCTCGGTGTGGGAGACCGAGGCCTCGTCGAGATGGCCGACGCGGGCCAGCACGTCGAGCAGGACGGCCTGTTTCAGGTTCCGCCCGTGGTCGGGGTCGATGTGCCCGAGGTCGCAGCAGCCGGCACCGGCGGCCGCGGCCGGACACGGCGTCGGCACGCGGTGCGGCGACGGTTCGAGGATCTCGACCGCGTCGGCCCGCCAGTACGAGTCGTGGCGGTCGTCGGTGACCTCGGCGACGACCCGCTCGCCGGGGATCGCGCCGCGCACGAACACCACCCGGCCGTCGGCCCGACCGACCGCCTCCCCGCCGTTCGCCGGCCGGTCGACGGCGACCTCGATCCTTCGTGCAGTCGTGTCCGCGCTCATCGGCGCTCCTCCGTCTCCCCGAGCGCACGGCGCGTCACGCCCGGCGCCATGTACCGCTTGGTGTCCTTGCGCCGGTCGGACGAGCTGAGCTGCCACGGCACCGACGTCACCATCACGCCCGGCTCGAACAACAGGCGCCCCTTGAGCCGCAGGGCGGACTGGTTGTGCAGGATCTGCTCCCACCAGTGACCGACGACGTACTCCGGGATGAACACGGTGACGACGTCGCGCGGGTGTTCGCGCCGCACGCGCCGCACGTAGTCGATGACCGGGCGGGTGATCTCCCGGTACGGCGAGGCGATGACCTTGAGCGGAACCGTGATGTCGCTGGCCTCCCACTCGCTGACCAGCTTTCGGGTGTCGCGGTCGTCGACGTTGACCGTGATCGCCTCCAGCACGTCGGGCCTGGTCGCCCGCGCGTACCGCAGGGCGCGTTTGGAGGCCATGTGCAGGCTCGACACCAGCACGATGGAGTGGGTCCGGCTCGGCAACACGCCCTCGTCCTCGGCCTCGGCCAGCTCCAGCTCGTGCTGGACGCTGGCGTAATGGCGGTGGATCAGCTTCATCAGCGCGAACAGCGCCACCATCGCCAGCACCGCGATCCAGGCGCCGGAGGTGAGCTTGGTGGCCAGCACGACGACCAGCACGGTCCCGGTCAGCAGGAAGGCGATCGAGTTCACGATCCGCGACTGGATCATCCGACGGCGGGCGCTCGGATCGGATTCGGTGCGCAACAGCCGGGACCAGTGACGCACCATGCCCAGCTGGCCGAGCGTGAAGGACACGAACACCCCGACGATGTAGAGCTGGATCAGAGTGGTCACCTGCGCGTCGAAGGCCACCACGAAGACGATCGCGGCCACCGACAGGAACAGGATCCCGTTGCTGAACGCCAGGCGGTCGCCGCGCGTGTGCAGCTGCCGCGGCAGGTAGCGATCCTGCGCGAGAACCGAACCGAGGACCGGGAACCCGTTGAAGGCGGTGTTGGCCGCCAGCATCAGGATCAGGGCGGTGACCACCACGACGAGGTAGAAGCCCGCGGGGAAGGAGTCGAACACCGCCCGCGCGATCTGGGCGATCATCGACTTCTGCTGGTAACCGTCCGGTGCGCCGACGAGGTCGGCGGCCGGGTCCATCACGTACTTCGCGCCGATCTCCTGCGCGAGGACCACGATGCCCAGCAGCAGGGTGATCGACAGCGCTCCGACCATCACCAGTGTCGTCGCCGCGTTGCGCGACTTCGGTTTCCGGAACGCCGGGACGCCGTTGCTGATCGTCTCCACGCCCGTCAGCGCCACGCACCCGGAGGAGAACGATCGGGCGACGATGAACACCAGGGCCAGGCCGGTCAGGTCACCGTCGTCGGCTCGGATCCCGAAATCGGCTGTCTCCGAACGGACCTCCTCCCCCAGGACGAAGATCTCGGTGAAGCCCCAGACGAGCATGGCGAACACGCCGATGATGAACGCGTAGGTCGGCAGTGCGAGCAGCGCCCCGGACTCCTTGATGCCGCGCAGGTTGATCGCCGCGAGGACGACGATCGCGCCGACGCAGAACCAGACCTTGTGGTCGTCGACGAAGCCGACCGCCGACCCGATGTTCTCCGCGGCTGCGGTCACCGAGACGGCCACGGTCAGCACGTAGTCGACGAGCAGGGCGCTGCCGACGGTGAGGCCCGCGTTCGGCCCCAGGTTCAGGGTGACGACCTCGTAGTCGCCGCCACCCGACGGGTAGGCGTGCACGTTCTGGCGGTAGGCGGCGACCACGACCGCGAGCACCACCGCGACCGCGACGGCCACCCACGGGGTGAACGCCAGCGCCGACAGGCCCGCCACCGACAGGACGAGGAAGATCTCCTGCGGCGCGTAGGCCACCGAGCTGATCGCGTCGGACGCGAAGACGGGTAGGGCTATCCGTTTGGGGAGAAGCGTGTGGCCCAGCTTGTCGCTGCGGAACGGTCTGCCGAGCAGCAGTCGCTTCGACACCTTGGTGAGGGTGGACACCAGGCAACCCTAGAGCCTCCGCCTCACGGCGGGTAGGTTCGACTCGCGGCACCCGAGCCGCGTCACGAGAGGAATGTCGTGCAGGTAGTCATCATGGGTTGCGGGCGCGTCGGCTCGTCGCTCGCCATGGCGATGCAGAAGCGCGGACACGACGTCGCGATCATCGACCGCGACCCCTCCGCCTTCGCCCGGCTGGGCTCCGGGTTCGCCGGACGCACCATCGTCGGCGTCGGATTCGACCGGGACATCCTCGTCAAGGCCGGCATCGAGCATGCCGACGCCTTCGCCGCGGTGAGTTCCGGTGACAACTCCAACATCATCTCCGCCCGTGTCGCGCGCGAGACCTTCGACGTCGAGCGTGTGGTCGCCCGCATCTACGACGCCAAGCGCGCCGAGGTCTACGAGCGTCTCGGCATCCCCACCGTCGCCACCGTGCCCTGGACCACCGAGCGTTTCGTGACCGCCCTCGGCGAGACCGCCACGACGGAGTGGCGCGATCCCTCCGGCGGGCTCGCGATCGCGCAGATCGACGTCGACGAGTCGTGGATCGGCGTGACGGTCACCCGGTTCCAGGAGCTGACCGGCGCCAGGGTGGCGTTCCTCAACCGGGTCGGGCGGCCGATCCTCCCCGACGCCAAGACCGTCCTGCAGCAGGACGACGTCGTCTACGGCGCCGTCCTGCTCGACAACCTGAAGTACGCGCGCGAGGTCGCCGCGAAACCGTTCTGGCAGGAGGAGTCGTGAAGGTCGCCATCGCCGGGGCCGGCGCGGTCGGGCGTTCGATCGCCCGTGAGTTGCTGACCAACGCCCACGAGGTCACGCTGTTCGAGCGCAAGGCCGACCACATCGACCCTGACTCGGTGCCGGGCGCGTCGTGGATCCTCGCCGACGCCTGCGAGCTGTCGCGTCTGGAGGAGGCGCAGCTGCAGACCTTCGACGTGATGATCGCCGCCACCGGCGACGACAAGGCCAACCTCGTCGTCAGCCTGCTGGCCAAGACCGAGTTCGCCGTGAACCGCGTGGTGGCCCGGGTCAACGACCCCCGCAACGAATGGTTGTTCGGGGAGGACTGGGGAGTCGACGTCGCGGTGTCCACGCCGCGGCTGCTCGCCTCGCTGGTGGAGGAGGCAGTGTCGGTCGGAGACCTGGTCCGCCTGATGACGTTCCGTCAGGGCCAGGCCAACCTGGTGGAGCTCACGCTCCCGTCGAACACCCCGCTGGCCGGCAAGCCGGTGCGCAGGCTCGAACTCCCCCACGACGTCGCGCTGGTGACGATCCTGCGGGGCGGACGGGTCATCGTGCCGCAGTCCGACGACCCGATCGAGGGCGACGACGAACTGATCTTCATCGCGCCCGAGGAGGCCGAGGGCGCGCTCTACGAGGCGATGAAGATCGCGCGCTGAACCCGGTCGAGCGCCGCTCAGGCCTCGACGGAGTGTTCCTCGCGGACGGCGCGGCGGACGAGCAGGATCGTCGCGAGCACGACGAGCGCCGTCAGCGGCCACCCCATCGCGATGCGGGTGACCGCGAGCCACCCGGTCGCGCCGGCGTCGTACAACTCGGACTGGGTGAGATAGCGCGCGAGGAAGACCAGCGCCCACAGCGCGGTCGCGATGTCGTAGGCGCGCAAGGTCGGCCGATGGCGGCGCCATGCTGTCCCCTCGCCGTTGACGAGGTGCCAGGCCACGCCTATCAGCGGCCACCGGACGAGGACGGACCCGGCGAACAGGATCGCGTACGCGAGGGTGGTCCAGATCCCGAACAGGAAGTACCCCTTCGCGTCACCGACGCGGTGGGCGATGAACACGCAGATCGCGACGCCCAGCAGACCCGACAGCGCCGGGGTGAGGCGCTCGCGGCGCAGCAGCCGCACCGCGAAGATCCCGACGCCGACCACCAGCGCGGCGATGATGGCGGCCCGCAGGCCGAAGAAGGAGTTGACGGGCACGAACACCACCACCGGGATGGTGGAGTAGATCAGCCCGGAGACGCCGCCCATCTGTTCGAGAACCGTGGGCGCCGGCACCTCCGGCTCGGTGTCCGGCGCGGGATCGGGTCCGCTCGTCACAGGCCCGTTCTCGTCGTGGAGGGGGCGTTGCTGGGACTCGTCGGTCCCGGGATCGAAGGTCACTCGTCGGTGCCCTGCAATTCGTAGTACGGGTTGAAGATCACCTTGTGGCCGTCCTGGACGGCGACGCGGCCCCGCACGGTCAGCTTGCGGCCGGGTTCGAGTCCGGCGATCCGGTTACGGCCCAGCCACTTCAGCAGCACGACGTCGGTCCCGTCGAAGAACTCCGCCTTCACCCCCGCCTTCGCGGCGCGGGAGCAGGTCTCGACCGCGCGGAGCTCACCGTGCATGGTGACCTCGTCGCCGCGCGCGCAATCCGACGCGCGTTGGGCGCCGGTCGCCTTGGATTCCTCGGCGATGCGCTCGGCGTCGACGTCCCCGAGGTCCTCGGTCAGCCGACGGGTCAGTCGCTTGAGATAGCCGGCTGTGGGCATCCCAACCTCCCAGGTGTTTCGGTCGGCACCGTGACCCACGCGGGCGGTGCCGGCGCCACCGAACACATGATCGGTGACTCCCGCCAGCGTAGACCCGGTGTCGGCCGGTGACAATGTCGACGGCCGGGCCCCGGCCCCCGACGGGCGGAGCCCCTCTGACCCCGTCCGGAGGACACCTCCGGCCCGGTCCGGAGGACACCCTAGGGCATGATCGTCGCGTGCCGATCACCGACGCCCCGACCGGAAGGCCGCCCGAGCCCGCGGCACTCGTGGCGATTCCCGGAACCGGTTCCGACGCCGATCACGTCACCCGGGCGTTCGGACCGGCCGCACGCTCGCTGGGGGTCGACCTCATCGCCCTCGAACCGACGGCGTCGCTGATCGCAGGTCACGTGGCGGGGCTGGAACGCGCCGCCGCCGAGCACGGCCGGATTCTGGTCGGCGGGGTGTCGATCGGCGCGGCGATCGCCGTGGACTGGGCGCTGCGGGCAGGCGGCGCAGGATGCGCCGGGGTGTTCGCCGCACTGCCGGCCTGGAGCGGCGCTGCCGACGCCGCGCTCGCGGCGGCAAGCGCACGCGCCACCGCCGACGCCCTCGAGGCCGATGGGCTCGAGGCGACGATCGCGGCGATGGCGGCCGGCAGCCCCGACTGGCTCGCCGCGGAGTTGTCGCGGTCGTGGCGACGCCTGTACCCCGCGCTCGTCGGCCAGCTCCGCGAAGCGGCGTCGTACACGGCACCCACTCTCGGGCGGATCGCGACCCTCGAGGTGCCCCTGGCGATCGTGGCGGCCGACGACGACCCGATCCATCCGCTCGCCGTGGCGCGTGCATGGCGTGACGCGGCACCGCGAGCGGCGCTCGTCGAGGTGACCCTCGAGGGCTGGGGCCGCGAGCCCGCCCTGCTGGGCGACAGTTGCGCGGCGGCCTACCGGGGTCTCAGGGGCTCATAGCCGCTCGCCGGTTGACACTCGCCGGGGTCCGCACCCGGACGGGTCACCGACGGCGGAAGAACCGCTGCATCGCCGAACCCGACGACGGCGGCAGCGGCGGCTCCTCGTCGGCGGCGGGGTCGGCGGCCGCAGGCGCTCCGGTGTCACCGACGGCACCTGAGGCATCGTCGCCGAGCACGGTGGCGCCCGCCGCCTGGGCGGGCGCGCCGCCGGTCTCGGGTGCCTGCGGCACCTGTCCCGTGGCCTCGGCGGGCTGTCCCTCCTGGTCGCCGAACATCTGTTGCCGGGCTGCGGCGACCTGATCGGCGAGCACCGGCGGCAGGACGATCGGCAGCGGGTCGCGCGGCGGGTAGGGCTCGGAGCCGCGACGCACCACGGTCTCGGCGAGCACGGCCCGGCTGAGGCGGGCGAGGTCGTCCGCGGCCTCGGTGGGCCCGCTGCCCACGCACCGAACGAGCCAGCGCGGACCGTCGACGCCGATGAAACGATGGGTCGCGCCGTCGGCCTCGGCGACCACCTCGCGTCCCCAGTGACCGTCCTCGACGCTGGTGGCGGCCCCGCTGTCGCGCAGCGACTCGGCGAGCTCGCGCACCACCTCCCGCCACAGTCCCGGGGTCTTGGGGGCGGCGAAGGCGCTCACCGAGATCCGACCGATCGGGGTGACGAGATAGACGTTCTGGGGCTGGTGGTCCTCCGACATCTCGACGGTGACCTGGCCGCCCTCGACGACCGGGACGAGGACCGACCCCAGGTCGAGATGCGAGTTCTCCAGCTCCCGGGGATCGGTCTCCAGAGCATCGATGTCGTAGGGACCGCGAGCCTCGCCGACCCGCAGCCCGTCGGAGGTGTTGTTCGTCATCGCCTACTCCTCGTCGCCGGCATCACGTCATGAACATTAATCGACGTGTGCCCGGCGACCTCCGTCATGCGATCTCAACCCAGGATGGCGTGTCCGCCGCTCGAGCCGTAGCCGCCCTCGCCGCGGCTCGTCTCGTCGAGTTCGTCGACCTCCACGAACTCCGGGAGCTCGACGCGCTGCACGATCAGCTGCGCGATCCGATCCCCGCGGGAGATGGTGATCGACTGCTCGGGGTCGAGGTTGATCAGGCACACCTTGATCTCGCCGCGGTATCCGGCGTCGATGGTTCCCGGCGTGTTGACGATCGACAGGCCGGCGCGGGCCGCAAGCCCGGAGCGCGGATGGATGAGCCCGACGGTGCCGTGCGGCAGCGCGATCGCGATGCCGGTGCCGACGAGCTGCCGGCGGCCGGCGGGGAGTTCGAGGTCGATCGCCGAACACAGATCGACTCCCGCGTCCCCGGGATGGGCGCGGGTCGGCAACGGCAGATCGGGGTCGAGGCGTCGTACCGCGATGGGCGGCAGAGGGGGGAGATCTGAGGTCACGCACGCAGACTACGCTGACGCGAGTGAGCGCACCTCATCCAGACAGCAACGGCGGCGCCGACCTCTACGACGAACGACTGGTCGTCCCCTGGTGGTGGTGGTTGGCCGCAGTGGTCGTGACCGGGGTCGTCGGCTACGAGATCCAGCTGTCGGCGCACGGCAGCAAGTGGAGCATCATTGGCTACGTCGCCACCGCGTTGATCGCGGTCATGCTCCTGATCTCCATGAGCCGCACCCGCATCCGGGTGACCGCCGACGGCGAGCTGCACGCGCACCGCGCCCGGCTCCCCCGCTCGGTCATCGCCCGCGGGGCGACCGTCCCGCCGAGCGCGAAGTCGGCGGCCCTCGGGCGCCAGCTGGACCCGGCCGCCTATCTCGTGCACCGCTTCTGGGTGAAGACCATGGTGTTGCTCGTCCTCGACGACCCGGACGACCCCACGCCGTACTGGCTGGTGTCCACGCGCCACCCGGAGAAGGTCCTCGAGGCGCTCGGCCTGTCCGACGCCGCCGCCGACCGGCCGGAACCGCGGGCCTAGCTGTACTGACCCGGAACGTTAGGTACAGAGTTCGGCGAGTCGACGTGACATAGGGAAGACCTCCGAGTGAGGTGTGGAGCTGTCTAAGAACCGCTCCTCAACCCGGAGGTCTTCATGTCCCACCGTAATTCACCGCTGTCCCCGACTGGCCGGTTGCGTCTGGCTCGGTGTGTTGTGGACGACCGGTGGCCACTGCGCCGCGCAGCTGACCGGTTCAACGTGTCAGTCACCACGGCCAAGCGATGGGCGGATCGCTACCGCGACCACGGGCCGGCCGGAATGGGTGATCGGTCCAGCCGGCCCCGATCGTGTCCGCATCGCACCAGCCGGCGCCGGGAACGCCGGGTCGTCGGGTTACGCGTCTCCCGCCGCTGGGGGCCAGCCCGGATCGGATACCACCTGGGGTTGAACGTCTCCACGGTGCACCGCATCCTCACCCGCTACGGCTGCCTACGACTGTCGTGGATCGACCCGGCAACCGGGGCGCCGGTACGTGCCCGCAGACGCGAGATTCGCCGGTACGAACACCAAGCGCCCGGAGACTTGATCCACGTCGACATCAAAAAGCTCGGCAGAATCCCCGACGGCGGTGGACATCGCGTACACGGCCGCGCCCAGGGCACCCGCAACTCCAGTGCCCACCGCGAGCCTGGACGAACCCGCAAAGTTGCTGGCCGCCCCAACCTGGGGTACGCGTATCTGCATCACGCCGTCGACGACCACTCCCGCTACGCCTACTCCGAGATCCTCGCTGATGAGAAGAAGGAAACCGCGACCGCGTTCATGACTCGGGCGTTGGCGCACTTCGCCTCGATCGGTGTCACCACCGCGCGAGTGATGACCGACAACGGGTCGTGTTACCGGTCCCGCATATTTCGGGACTTGTTGCACGACAACAAGATCAAGCACAAGCGGACCAGACCGTACCGGCCGCAAACCAACGGCAAGGTCGAACGATTCAACCGGACCCTGCAGGAGGAATGGGCCTACGCCCGTCCCTACCTCAGTGAAACCGAACGCGTCGCGGCCTTCCCCGAGTTCCTTCGCATCTACAATCACGAACGCGGCCACACCGCACTCCGAGGCAACTCACCCGCCGACCGCGTACCCAACCTGTCGGGTCAGTACACCTAGCCGGCTCCGGTCCCGACCGAGATCTGGCATGTGAAGCGGCGCTCCCGCTCCCCTGCCGACAGACGACCCGAGGACGACCAGACCCGAAGACGACAAAAAGGGGCCGCGCCGCATGGCGCAGGCCCCTCGTCGTCGGTCCGGTCGATCAGGCGCAGTCGACGCAGATCAGCTGGTTGCCGTTCTCCTCGGCCAGCCGGCTGCGGTGGTAGACGAGAAAACAGCTGCTGCAGGTGAACTCGTCGTCCTGCTTCGGGATGACCCGCACCGACAGTTCCTCGCCGGAGAGGTCGGCGCCGGGGAGCTCGAAGGATTCGGCGGTGTCGGACTCGTCGACGTCGACCGCCGCGGCCTGCGCCTCGCTGCGGCGGGCCTTCAGCTCCTCGAGAGAGTCTTCGCTGAGGTCCTCGGTCTCCGTGCGTCGTGGCGCGTCGTAATCAGTAGCCATTGTGTGCCTTCTTGTCTGAGAGTGTGAGGGGGCGCTCTCGGCCGCGGCTTGTGGCCGTGACCCAGGGTTGCGCACGACTCCGCCGGGATTGTCTTGCCGGTGGGTCACTGACAACGTCCGATCGGGCGGAATTCGTTCCCGGCGGACCGGCGTATTGTGTGACTTCCGTCACGGTTAGATATCGGCTGCACCCCAATGCTGGAAGCGCGGGCGCCCGAAGAATAGACCACGCCCCCGCCATCGTCAATACGCCGACACGAATAGGTCCGAAAACGGTCGTCCCACGCTGGTGGGACCGAGTGCTCGCGGCCCGGCGCGCGTCGACCGGCGAGGCATGCCCGCCTCCCGCGAACGGAACCTCTAGAGTGATCGGCGGATCGTGCGGGGAACGGCCCGGCCGGTCCGTCCGCCCCGGCATCAGCCCGGTTCGCAGCGCCAGTGAGGAGTCAGTCCAGGTGGTCTCGAAAATCACGACCGGCTACCCGACCGACGAACAGGGCCGCCCCTACAAGCGCCGCAGGTACGCGCCGGCCGCGATCACCGTCGCCGTCCTGCTGGTCCTCGGTGTGATCGTCTGGTCGGTCGTCCTCACCTCCGACGGCGACGCGTCGGTGCCCACCGCGTGCAACCAGCCCAGCCCGCCGTCGGTGACCGAGACCGCGGACGCGGGCACACCGCAGCCCGCCCCGCCCACCCTGACGCGGGTGCCGCGAGACGAGATGCTCGACGTCGCCCCGGCGCCGCTGCCGTCCTTCCAGGTGCGCGTCCTCAACGCATCCGGCGAACGCGGCGCCGCCCGGTCGGTGTCGGAGGATCTCGCGGCACATGGCTTCACCCCCGCGCCCGACACGCCGTACGCCGACGACACGATCTACCAGAACCAGGACCTCAACTGCGTCGGCCAGATCCGATTCGGACCGTCCGGTCGGGCCGCCGCCGCGGCCGCGTGGCTGGCGTTCCCGTGCGCGGAGCTCGTCGAGGACGACCGTCGCGGCACCGTGGTCGACGTCGCCCTCGGAGTCCACCACTCGAGCGGCGAACTCTCCCAGGACGCACAGGCCGCCCTCGAGGCGTTGCGCTCGGCGGATCCCACCAACCCGGACACGGGAGCCGATCCGGCGTTGGTGAAGGCCGTCCACTCCGCTCCCTGCTAGCGGCCGCGCGACCGAGGTCGCCGGCAGCACTCGCCCGACGGCCGCAGTCCGAACGTCAGGCGATGGGTTCGCGCGCGCCCAACTCGTCGAGCAGTGCGAGGAACTCGTCGGCGATGCCGGGCGCGACCGCGACCGTCACATGCCCCTCGTCGGCGCGGGAATCCGGCGGCGGGGTGATCACCACGGCCCCGGCCTCGGCGGCGATGAGTCCGCCGGCCGCCCAGTCCCACGGGCTCAGTCCGTGCTCGTAGTGGGCGTCCACCGCGCCCGACGCGACCATGCACAGGTCGAGGGCGGCGGCGCCGACCCGCCGGATGTCACGCACGCGGGGCAGCAACTCGGCGACGATGCGTCCCTGCGCGCGTCGTCGTCCGGCGGCATAGCCGAACCCCGTTGCGACGAGCGCGAGTTCGGTGCGCTCCACCGGGTTGCAGCGCAGCTCGGTGCGGGCGCCGGTCCCGTCGGACATCCACGCCCCGCCGCCGCGGGTGGCGCCGTAGACGATGCCGCGGGCCACGTCCACCACCGCGCCGGCGACGGACCGGCCGCCGACCTGGGCGGCGACGGACACCGCGTAGGCGGGGATGCCGTACATGAAGTTGACGGTGCCGTCGATCGGGTCGACCACCCACCGCACACCGGACGGGACGGCGCGGGTGCCGCCGTCCTCCTCTCCCAGGATGTCGTCGTCCGGGCGGGCCCGGCGCAGCCGCTCGCGGACGAGGCGTTCGGTCTCGGTGTCGGCGACGGTGACCGGGTCGGTTTCCGTCGACTTGGTCGACACGACCGCTTCCGCCGACTGGGTCGACACGACCGCTTCGGCCGACTCGGTCGAAGCGGCCGCTTCCGTCGGCTCGGTCGACGCGGGCGGGGCGTCTGCGGAAGGCGCCGTGCCGGACAACCCAGGGCCGAACAACTCGGGACGGCGGCGTCGTACGTGGGCGGCCGCCTCCTGCGCCACGTCCACCGCGATGGCGGCCAGTTCGTCCACCGGAATCGTCTGCTCCACGTAGACAATGTCAGCACATGCGATCGCCGCCCGCTCCACCGGCGACCCGGGGTGCCGTATCCAGAGCGAATCGGACACGCCGATGACGCGCGGGCTGCCGGTCGCGCCGATAGCCTGAGTGACGATCATTACCGTCCCGGAAGGGGAAATCACACCATGACCGACACGCCCACCGCCGCAGGCTCGCCCGCTCCCACCAACCTGGGTTTCGGGGTCGACGTCGGGGGTTCGGGGATCAAGGGCGGCATCGTCGATCTGGACACCGGCGCGCTCGTCGGCGAGCGGTTCAAGGTGCTGACCCCGCAGCCGGCGACCCCGGAGGCGGTCGCCGGCGGCGTCGCCGAGGTCGTCGCCCACTTCGGGTGGGACGGCCCGGTCGGGATCACCCTGCCCGGCGTGGTCACCGACGGCGTGATGCGGACCGCGGCGAACATCGACAAGGCCTGGATCGGCACCGACGTCGACGAGCTGTTCAGCCGGCATCTCGGCGGCCGGCAGGTCGCGGTCCTCAACGACGCCGACGCGGCCGGGATGGCCGAGGACGCCTACGGCGCGGGCAAGGGCGTCGACGGCGTGGTGATGTTGCTGACCTTCGGCACCGGCATCGGCTCGGCGATCCTCATCGACGGAACACTGGTGCCCAACACCGAACTCGGCCACATGCAGGTCGGCAAGAAGGAGGCCGAGCACCAGGCGTCCTCGCGGGTGAAGGAGGAGAAGGGCTGGTCCTACGAGAAGTGGGCCGAGAAGGTGTCCGACGTGCTCAAGGCCTACGAGGCGCTGTTCTGGCCGAAGCTGTTCATCGCCGGCGGCGGGATCAGCCGCAAAGCCGACAAGTGGATTCCCCTGCTGACCAATGAAACCCCGGTCGTGCCGGCCACCCTGCGCAACACCGCGGGTATCGTCGGCGCGGCGATGGCCGTCACCCGCGGCCTGAAGATCTAGCCGGGCGCCGGCACGCTCGCCCGGCGTCCCCGGAACGAGGGCCAGCCCGCGGATTGACCAGGGCTTTGTCACACCCGACCGGACGATGTCGTTACAATGGTCGTCACGGTCAGCTGAGCCGAGAAACCAAGCCCTTGTCCACGGCAGCCCCTGCTGCCGCGTCACGTGTCACAGCGACGACGCCGACCGACCTCCGACGCCTGGCAGGCGCCGGCGCATGACACCGACAGAAGACACCACCGAAGACAGTTTCGAAAGGTTGTACGTGGCAGCCACCAAGACCCAACAGGGGGACGCCGAGGCCGAATCGACCGAGTCGACCACCGCCTCCACCCCGGTCAAGCGGACCGCCAAGAAGGCCGCGAAGAAGACCGCTGCCCGTAAGGCGCCCGCGAAGAAGGCCGCAGCGAAGAAGGCGACCAAGAAGACGACGGCGAAAAAGGCGGCCAAGAAGGCCACCGCGGCCAAGGGTGAAGACCCGAACGTCGAGGCCGACGAGGTCGACTCGATCGACGACATCGACGTGCCCGACACCGATCTCGAGGACGTGGAGATCGACGACATCGAGGTCGACGACGACGAGACCGACGAGGCCGACGACTCCGAGGAAGAGGACGAGGAGTCCGACGAGGCCGACGACAAGGGCAAGGGCAAGGCCGCGAAGGCCGACGCGAAGTCGGGCGACTTCGTGTGGGACGAGGAAGAGTCCGAAGCCCTCCGCCAGGCCCGCAAGGACGCCGAGCTCACCGCTTCGGCCGACAGCGTCCGCGCCTACCTCAAGCAGATCGGCAAGGTCGCGCTCCTCAACGCCGAGGAGGAGGTCGAGCTCGCCAAGCGCATCGAGGCGGGGCTGTACGCCACCGAGCGCCTGCGCCGAATCATGGAGTCCGGCGAGAAGATCAGCACCGCGCAGAAGCGTGACCTGAACTGGATCTCCCGCGACGGCAACCGCGCCAAGAACCACCTCCTGGAGGCGAACCTCCGACTCGTGGTCTCGCTGGCCAAGCGCTACACCGGCCGCGGCATGGCGTTCCTGGACCTGATCCAGGAGGGCAACCTCGGTCTGATCCGCGCGGTCGAGAAGTTCGACTACACAAAGGGTTACAAGTTCTCCACGTACGCCACGTGGTGGATTCGCCAGGCGATCACCCGCGCCATGGCCGACCAGGCCCGCACCATCCGCATCCCGGTGCACATGGTGGAGGTCATCAACAAACTCGGCCGGATCCAGCGCGAACTCCTCCAGGACCTCGGCCGCGAGCCGACCCCGGAAGAGCTCGCCAAGGAGATGGACATCACCCCGGAGAAGGTGCTGGAGATCCAGCAGTACGCCCGGGAGCCCATCTCGCTCGACCAGACCATCGGCGACGAGGGCGACAGCCAGCTCGGCGACTTCATCGAGGACTCCGAGGCGGTCGTCGCGGTCGACGCGGTGAGCTTCACCCTGCTCCAGGATCAGCTGCAGTCGGTGCTCGAGACGCTCTCCGAGCGCGAGGCCGGTGTCGTCCGTCTCCGCTTCGGCCTGACCGACGGACAGCCGCGCACCCTCGACGAGATCGGCCAGGTCTACGGCGTGACGCGTGAGCGCATCCGTCAGATCGAGTCCAAGACGATGTCGAAGCTGCGCCACCCGTCGCGGTCGCAGGTGCTCCGCGACTACCTCGACTGACCTCCTGTCGGGGTCACCCCGGATTCGCGCTCGCCCCCGTCGCCGTCACCCGGCGACGGGGGCGAATGCGTTGTCGGGGCCGGGCAGGTACTCACGCACCTCGACGACGGCGTCGAGCGGCAGCGGGCCGTACAGATGTGGGAAGAGCATCGACGCCGGGTCGGTCGGAACCCCCGGCTCCCATCGGATCTCGGCGTCGAGGCGGGCCGGGTCGAGGACCAGCAGCAGCAGGTCCCGCCGCCCGGCGAAGAGCCGGTTCGCCGGCAGGTGGACCTGTTGCGGCGTCGAGAGGTGGACGAATCCGGCCTCGGCGAGGGACGGTGGCCGCAGGTGCGTCGAGCCCCGGCTCGCCTCCCAGGCGTCGGCGGTGATCAGATGCGTGAGAACAGGATGATCGGTCGGCACGCACGCGATTGAGCCGGTGCCCCGGACCCGTTGTCAAGGCCACCCCCCCCGGAAAAGACGGCGGTTCGGTGGTTTGGAACCCGCCCGGAGGGGTATCCGGATGGTGCGTCCCGGGAATGTGATCCGGGCCGCATCACTTCCATCACAGACGTTTTCGGTGTGTTGCGGGTTGTAAACGGTGAGTGACGACACACCGAGGGCACCTGCCGGAACAATACGAACGTGCCGAACGTCTGACAGAGTGAGGTTGACGCATCGCCCGGATGTGTCGGCTCGAAGGGACGGCGACCGGCCACCGGCGCCCGACCGGGACGGAGGAACAATGACTGACATCGCCACCACCACAGCCCCGATCTTCATGCCGCTGACCGCTGCCGATCGGTGTGATCGCTGCGGCGCGGCCGCCAAGGTCCGTGCCGTCATGCCCAAGGGCGGCGAACTCCTCTTCTGCCGCCATCACTTCAACGAGCACGAGGCCCGCCTGGTGGAGCTCAGCGCCACCGTCATCGAGTCCGAGGGTGAACTGGTCTGACACTCGTCATGGCCCGACGGGCGAGCCACAGACGTAGACCGACGAGAACCCGGCCGGAGACTCTCCGGCCGGGTTCTCTCGTGTGTCGGGTGCGCTCGTGAGCGCCGATCGTGCGGTGTCGCCGTCAGCGCCACTCGCGCAGGGCCGCGATCCGCTCCTTGAGCTGCTCGGCGGTGGCCATCGCGGTCGGCGGGCCGCCGCAGCGGCTGCGCAGTTCGTTGTGGACCATGCCATGTGGCTTGCCCGTGCGGTGATGGTGCATGGCCACAAGGGTGTTGAGCTCCTTGCGCAACGCGTGGAGGTTCTCCCCGGTGGTCTCGGGCCGACGGACGGGCTGCTCCTGCGCTTCCGGCGCGGCCTTCTTCGTCGCGCGCGCCGCGACCTGCTCGGCCTGCCGCTTCTGCAGCAGCGCTCGAACCTGGTCGGCGTCGAGCAGACCCGGCAGACCCAGGTACTCCGACTCTTCGTCGCTGCCGGCAAAGGTCGTGGTGCCGAAGGACGCACCGTCGAAGATCACCTGGTCGAGTTCGGCGTCGGCGTGCAGCGACTGGAAGGCGGGTTCGTCCTCCCCCGGCTCGTCCTTCTGCTTGTTCGCGTCGACGAGCAGCTGGTCGTCGAGGCCGTTGCTCTCCCGGTGCGGCTTGCCCAGGACGTGGTCACGCTCGGCCTCCATCTGGCTGGCGAGGTCGAGCAGCACCGGCACCGAGGGCAGGAACACGCTCGCGGTCTCGCCCGGGCGCCGCGACCGCACGAACCGGCCGATGGCCTGGGCGAAGAACAGCGGGGTCGACGAGCTGGTCGCGTACACGCCCACGGCCAGCCGCGGGACGTCGACGCCCTCGGACACCATGCGGACCGCGATCATCCACTCGTCGGTGCCCTCGGAGAACTCGGCGATGCGCGACGACGACTTCGGGTCGTCGGACAGCACGAGTGTCGGCTTCTTGCCGGTGATGGCCTCGAGGAGTTCGGCGTAGTCGCGCGCCGTCGACTGGTCGGTGGCGATGACCAGCCCGCCGGCATCGGGCATGCCGCTGGCCCGCAGCTGTCCGAGGCGGGTGTGGGCGGCGGTGAGCACAGCGGGGATCCAGTCGCCGTGCGGGTCCAGTGCGGTGCGCCAGGCACGGGCGGTCTGCTCGGCCGACAACGGCTCGCCGAGTCGCGCGGTGTACTCCTCGCCGGCGCTGGTCCGCCAGCTGGCCTCGCCGGAGTACGCCAGGAAGACCACCGGACGCACGACGCCGTCCTTGAGCGCGTCGGCGTAGCCGTAGGTGTGATCGGCCTTGGACCGCATCAGTCCGCCGGGCTCGGGTTCGTAGGTGACGAACGGGATCGGCGAGTCGTCGGAGCGGAACGGCGTACCGGTGAGCAGCAGCCGGCGCTCGGCGTCGTCGAAGGCCTCGCGGATCGCCTCGCCCCAGCTCTTGGCGTCGCCGCCGTGGTGGATCTCGTCGAGGATGACCAGCGTGCGCCGGTTCTCGGTGCGGACGCGGTGCTTCGCCGGGTGGGCGGCGACCTGCGCGTAGGTGAGGCACACGCCCTGGAAGTCGGAGCTCGTCGAACCGGTCGAGTTGGAGAAGTTGGAGTCCAGCGCGATGCCGACGCGGGCGGCGGCCTCGGCCCACTGGTGTTTGAGGTGCTCGGTGGGCGCGACGACGGTGATCTGGTCGACGGTGCGGTCGTCGAGCAGTTCACGGGCCACCCGCAGCCCGAAGGTGGTCTTGCCGGCGCCGGGCGTCGCGACCGCGAGGAAGTCCTTCGGCTTGCGCGTCAGGTACTTGGTCAGCGCGCGACGCTGCCACGCGCGCAGCGACGGGAGGTTGGGCTTGGCGGGTCCGGAACCTGTGGGAGTGCTGGTGGAGGGTTCGGCTGACGTCACGTGTGTGCTGCTCCTGACGGCGTTCGGTTCCCTGCCGGGCATGAGACGTCCCCTCGCATGCGGAACCCGCGGTCGTGAGGGGACGAGCCGATCTTACCGCCGGAGCGCGCCGGCGCCCGCATCGCGACACCCGCCCGGAGCACGCGCCACGGGTGGCAGGCGTACGTGATCTGAACGACTCGCCCGGTGACCCGGATACCCGGCCGGAGCCCGGATCGGGGATATTGAACTCATCACAACGCGCAAGAGAACTCCGGTCCCGCTGACCGACGACGGGGTGTCGTCGGCGGGTCGAGCGCGCCCGCAACCGGCCGCCACCGGGGTTCGGCGCCCGAATCCGGCGGCGTCGAACGGGACGGTGTCGAACGGGACGGCGTCGAACGCGGTGACCGAGCCGATCGGCACCCGCCCGACCCCGGGCCGTGCCCGCCGGCCGGCGCCGTTGTCCGCCGACCTCGACCTCGACGCGGCGCAGGCCGGCCCCGCAGGGCCGTATGCGACCGGCGGCGGCACCGCCGACCCCATCCCGGCGGCACCGGAGCAGGAGACCTCGGAACGGACGGCCGACGCCGATGAGCGCGGGCTCCCGATCCTGCCGAACATCCACCGCGTCATCTGGCGCACGATGGTCAAGTCGTTCGACGACGGCATCATCGGCTGGGCGGCGCAGGCCGCGTTCTGGCAGGCGCTGTCGCTGCCGCCGCTGCTGCTGGGTCTGCTGGGTTCGGTGGGCTATGTGTCGGGCTGGTTCGGGCCGGACACCGTCGACGTCGTCTACGACCGCATCATCGACTTCGCCGAGCGCACGTTCACCGAGACCGTCGTCGACGACCTCATCACGCCGACCGTCGACAGCGTCCTCGGGCGCGGACGCATCGGCTTGATGTCGGTCGGCTTCATCCTGTCGCTGTGGGCCGGGTCGTCGGCGATGTCGTGCTTCATAGCCTCGATCGCGAAGGCCCACGACCAGCACGAGGTCCGGCATCCGGTGTGGCAGCGGTTCTTCGCGCTGTTCCTCTACATCGGGTTCCTGTTCGTGGCGGTGTTCCTGCTCCCACTGGTCGCGCTCGGACCCAACTATCTCCGCAAGATCGTGCCGGAATCGTGGGGCTCGTTCCTCACCACGCTGATCAACTACGGCTACTTCCCGACCGTCGCGATCCTGCTGCTGCTCGTGCTCACCACCCTGTACCACATGGCACTGCCCGATCCCCTGCCCTGGCATCGGCTCATCGGGGGCGCCATCGTGGCCGGCGTGTTCTTCTGGGTGGCGAGCTACGTGCTGCGCATCTACCTGACGAAGATCACCGAGGCGGGCGTCTCCTACGGCGCGCTCGCGACGCCGATCGCGTTCCTGCTGTTCGCGTTCTCGCTCGGCTTCGGGATCGTCGCCGGCGCCGAGTTCAACGCCGCGGTGCAGCAGTTCTGGCCCGCCAAGGCTTCCCCGACCACCCGGGTCCGTCACTGGGTGAACTCGCAGACCTCCGACATCACCGATCAGCTCAAGACAATCCCCGACCGCCTCTCGTCGGGACCGATCCGTCGCCCGTCGCGCGGCGGCGACGAAACCGGCGACGCCGCCGGCAGGACTGATTCCACCGGCGACTGACCGGCCCCGACGACGTGAGCCGTTACTTGCGGAGCTTGCTGTAGATCTTCTTGCACTTCGGGCACACCGGCGAGCCCGGCTTCGCGGCCCGGGTGACCGGGAAGGTCTCACCGCACAGCGCGACCACGTGGGTGCCCATCACGGCGCTCTCGGCGATCTTGTCCTTCTTGACGTAGTGGAAGAACTTGGGGCGGTCGTCGTCGCCGGAGTCGGTGGAGTCGGCGTCGGGCCGCTCGTCGGTCTCGGTGTCGGTCAGCTCGTCGAGATCGGGGCGTTCGATGGTTTCAGTTGCCATTGCTCTATTGTGCGTCACCGGGAACCGGGAGTGCATTCGCCGAACGAAAGTGGGACAGTGGAGACGGTGTTCGAACAAGGGGATTCCATGGACGCGAACGGCCGTCGACCGCACGACACCGAAGACCCCGGGGGGCAGTGGGGACGGACCGATCGCCCCGACCTCTCCCCCGAGACCTTCCTGATCACCGCCGCCGAGGACTCGCTGGAGGCTCAGCGTCGCGCCCGTGTGCACAAGTACCTCATCATGATGTCCGTCCGCGTGCCCGCGCTGGTGATCGCCGGCATCGTCTACAGCGCGACCGGCTCGGGGCTGCTGGCGCTGGCGATCGTCGCGGTGTCGATCCCGCTGCCCTGGATGGCCGTGCTCATCGCCAACGACCGCCCGCCCCGCAAGCGCGGCGAGTCCCCGCACTACATGTACGACCTGCCCCACGACGTGCTCGGCCCGCAGTCGCTCTCGCGGTCCGGCCGCCTCGACGAGGGCGGCCCGGACCGGACCGCCGAGGACCCGCGCGCGGCCGGACGCGTCATCGAGGGACAGGTCGTCGATCCCCGGCCGGACGACAACTGACGTCCGGGAGCGACTCCGCGATCGACCGGTCCTCCGCGACCGGACGCGGTACCCTCCGCGTTCCCGCGGGGAGAACATCTCAGCAACTTCTCAGCACCGCGGATCGGACGACGATCCGTCTTCGCAGGTCATCCGCGGGATGACCCAGCCTCCGTCGGGTTTGCGACGAACCACTTCCGGGAACTATCGCCCGCAAGCGGACGTTGAACCCATTGAACGCACTCAAGTCAGGAGGCCGCATGTCACGCTCGACAGTTGCACGTTCGACCCCGACCACCACCACCTTCGCCGAGCCGTCCGAGGCCGGCACCCGGCCGGCGATGACGGAGCAGGATCTCGATGCCCAGTCTCCTGCCGCGGATCTCGTCCGCGTCTACCTGAACGGGATCGGCCGTACCGCACTCCTCAACGCCGAGCAGGAGGTGGAGCTCGCCAAGCAGATCGAGGCCGGTCTCTACGCCAAGCACCTCCTCGCGACCAAGAAGCGCCTGTCCGCCGCCAAGAAGCGCGACCTGCAGATCATCGTCCGTGAGGGTGAGGCCGCACGAGCGCATCTTCTCGAGGCGAACCTCCGCCTCGTGGTCTCGCTGGCCAAGCGCTACACGGGTCGCGGTATGCCCCTGCTCGACCTCATCCAGGAGGGCAACCTGGGTCTGATCCGCGCGATGGAGAAGTTCGACTACGCCAAGGGCTTCAAGTTCTCGACCTACGCCACCTGGTGGATTCGTCAGGCCATCACCCGCGGCATGGCCGACCAGAGCCGCACCATCCGCCTGCCCGTCCACCTCGTCGAGCAGGTCAACAAGCTGGCCCGGATCAAGCGCGAGCTGCACCAGCAGCTCGGCCGCGAGGCCACCGACGAGGAACTGGCCAACGAGTCGGGCATCCCGGCGGAGAAGATCGCCGACCTCCTCGACCACAGCCGCGACCCGGTGAGCCTGGACATGCCGGTCGGCAACGACGAGGAGGCCCCGCTCGGCGACTTCATCGAGGACGCCGAGGCCACCTCCGCCGAGAACGCGGTCATCGCCGGTCTCCTGCACTCCGACATCCGGGCGGTCCTCGCGACCCTCGACGAGCGCGAGCAGCAGGTCATCCGGATGCGCTACGGCCTCGACGACGGGCAGCCGCGCACCCTCGACCAGATCGGCCGCATGTTCGGCCTGTCGCGCGAGCGCGTCCGCCAGATCGAGCGCGAGGTGATGGGCAAGCTGCGCGCCGGCGAGCGTGCCGAACGTCTCCGCGCCTACGCCAGCTGACCCTCACCCCGCCGGGGTTCTCCCCGCCTAGTTGAGCCGTCTCGGCCCGGTGTCCCGCCTGTCGGGCACCGGGCCGACGCGTACCTGCGCGTTCAGCACCGACGCCCCGTCGACCGACGCGAGGATCGGATCGCACAGCACCTCGCGCACCTCGGGGATGTCGTCGACGAGCGTCGAGATCCGCAGCAGCAGGTCGACGAGCGCCTCCTTGTCGGCCGGCTCCTCTCCCCGGTATCCCGCCAGCAGCGGCGACGACCGCGGCTCGTCGATCAGCTCTCGGGCGTCGAGCTCGGCGAGCGGGATCGCCCGGTAGCCGTGGTCGCCGAGGAGTTCGAAGGTGCGTCCGGACAACCCGAACGAGATGACCGAGCCGAACGACTGGTCGTCGCGGACCCGGATGACCGTGCCGACGCCCTTCGGCGCCATCTTCTGCACGTGCAGCACCTCGTCGCCGGTCAGTTCGCGCAGCTCGGCGAACGCGTTGACGACGGCGGTGGCGTCCGGGAGGTCGAGACGGGCGCCCTCGCGGTCGAGGCGGCCCCGCCACTTGGACGACGTCGCCTTCACCGCCACGGGGAACCCGAGTTCGCGGGCCGCCGCCGACGCCTCGTGCATCGTGGTGACCTCGCGGAACGGGACCACGCCGATCCCGTACCAGCGCAACAGTTTCGCCGAGTCCACCGCGGACAGCTGCCGTTCCGCGGTGCGGGCCCCGTCCACGTGCCCGTCGGGCGCGGCCATGGCCTCGCGCACGAACATGCGCGCGGCCTCGGGGTCGGTGCCCTCGGGCCGGTGGATCTCCGACTCCGGGCGCATACGCCACTTCGCGTACTGCCAGGCCCGCGCCAGCGAGGTCGCCGCGCGCTCGGGGCTGGCGTACGACGGGATCGACCCGCGCTCGGGCAGGCCGTTCGGCCCGGGCTTGGTGAGGCCGGGCGGGATGCCGTCGACGGCGAGGAAGGTCGTCACGATGGGCTTGGCGCCGTCGGCGTCGGGGATGTTCGCCGCGGCCACCAGCGCCCGCGCGTGCCAGTCGGCGTCGACCGCCACCGGCGGGACGAACACGACCACGATCGAGTCCACGCCGGGGTCGCGCATCGCCGCCGAGACCGCGTCCTCGAACTGCTCCTCGGTGGCGCCCGCACCGAGGTCTACGGTGTCGACGACCTCGAGTCCCCCGCTGCGGGCGGTGTCGGCGGCCAGGCTGCCGAGCACCGAGGAGTTGCCGATGATGCGGACGCGCGGACCGCGCGGCAACGGCTGATAGGCGAATAGCGCTGCGCAGTCGAAGAGTTCGGGGATCGTCTCGACCTGGATGACGCCGGCCTGCTCGAGCATCATGCGCGCGATCTCGTCGTCGAAGTTGGCGGCGGCGCGCGCCTTGCGCACCGGGCTCATCGCACCCTTGCCCGACTTGACCGCGATGATCGGCTTGGACCGGGAGACGCGCCGCGAGATGCGGGAGAACTTGCGCGGGTTACCGAAGCTCTCGAGGTAGAGCAGGATCACGTCGGTGGACGCGTCGCTGTCCCAGTACTGCAGCACGTCGTTGCCGGAGACGTCGGCGCGGTTGCCGGCAGAGACGAAGGTCGACAGGCCGATCTGGCGCCGTGCGGCGGTGTCGAGGATCGCGATGCCCAGGGCGCCGGACTGGCAGAAGAAGCCGACGCGCCCGGCGGCCGGGATGTGCGGGGCCAGGGTGGCGTTCAGCGCGATCTCCGGGTCGTTGTTGGCCACGCCGAGCGCGTTCGGTCCCACCAGGCGCATGCCGTGCTCGCGCACCTGGGCGACGAGGCGCCGCTCGTTCTCCAGACCCTCCTGCTCGCCGGAGTCGCCGAAGCCCGACGAGACCACGACGAGGGTGCGCACGCCCTTGACCAGACAGTCGTCGAGCACGTCGTCGACTTGGGACGCGGGCACCGCGACCACCGCGAGGTCGACGGGGTCGGGGATGTCGCGCACGGTCTCGTAGGCGCGGATGCCGCGCACCGACGGCGGGCGCGGCCGCACCCGACGCTGTCGCGGGGACACCGACGCGACCGATCCGTGACCGCAGCGCCTCGGGTCCTCTCCCTCCTCCTCGACGCGGGCGGGGCCGTTGACCGGGAACACCGGACCGGTGAACCCGCCGGCGATGATGTTGGCCAGCAACGCGTTTCCGACCTTCTTCGGGTCGGTCGACGCGCCGATGACGGCCACCGAGGCCGGGCGCAGCAGGTTGGCGACGCTGCGGGCCTCGGACGCGCGCTCGCGTGCGTTGCGCACCGACAGCAGGGCCTCGGTGGGATCGATGGTGAACTCCACGTGCACGGTGGAGCCGTCGAAGCTGCGCGACAGCTGGTAGCCCGCGTCGCGGAAGACCGCCACCATGTTCGGGTTCTCGCTGAGGACTTCGGCCTCGAAGCGGGTGAAGCCGTTCTCGGCGGCGGCGCCGGCGAGGTGCTCGAGCAGGATGGGGCCGAGCCCGCGTCCCTGGTGTTCGTCGGCGATGACGAAGGCGACCTCGGCGGACTCGGGCTTGCCCTCGGAGGCGAGTCCCTCGTAGATGCCCATGCCGATCATCTCGCCGCCCAGCATCGCGACGATCGCCACGCGCTGCTTGTGGTCGACGGTGGTCATCCGGGCCACCTCGCGCGGCGGCAGGGTCGGCGTCGGACCGAAATACCGCATGTAGCGGGTGCGTTCGGAGAGCTTGGAGTGGAACTCGACGAGCCGTTCGGCGTCGTCGGGGACGATCGGACGCAGGTGGACCACGCCGCCGTCGGCGGCCAGCACGTCCGCGATCCAATGTCGCGGATAGTCCCACGCCTCGCGCGGTTCGGGCTTGTCGGCCGTCGCCTGCGCGGTGGACGCGGAATCGGACTTCGGCGGGGTCGGGGCGTCCTTGTCAGTCACGTGGATCCTCCGGGTCGAGACCGTGCAGAGGGTACACCGCACGGCGCGTCGACAGGATCGCACGATCGGTCTGTCGCTGTGAGGTCGCGCTCACCCCCTCCGGCGGCTCCTGCCCGGCGTCTCCGTCCCACGGCTGGAAGTCGACGTCGCCGCCGTCGCCCATGACCCGCTCGGGCGGGCGCGCATAGTCCGTGTGGACCTGGGTGGCGATCTGTTCTGCTGTGGCACACCAGGATTCGTCGATCTCGGTGGTGACGTCGATCTCCCGGCCGAGCGCGACGCCGAGCAGGTGCGTCCAGCTGCGCGGCACGACGTTGACGACGCCGTAGCCACCGCCGCCGACGGCGATCCACCGTCCCTCGCAGTATTTGTCGGCAAGATCACGCATCGCGATCATCGCCGCGCGCTGGCCCTCCACGGTGAGCGAGAGGTCGGTGAGCGGGTCGGCGCGATGACTGTCGGCGCCGCACTGGCTGACGATGATCTGGGGCTTGAAGTCCGCGATCAACGACGGGACGACGGCGTGGAACGCACGCAGCCACAGGCGGTCCTCGGTGTTGGGCATGAGCGCGAGGTTGACCGCGGTGCCCTGCGCGTCGCCGTCGCCGATCTCCGTCGGCCAGCCGGTGCCCGGCCACAGGGTCGCCGGGTGCTGGTGCAGCGAGACGGTCATCACGCGCGGGTCGGCGGCGAACTCCACCTGCACCCCGTCACCGTGGTGGGCGTCGACGTCGATGTAGGCGATGCGGTCGAAACCCTGGTCGAGCAGGTACCGGATGGCGATGGCGCAGTCGTTGTAGATGCAGAACCCCGCGGCGCGGGCCTTCATCGCGTGGTGCATGCCGCCGCCGATGTTGACCGCGCGGGTGGCCGCTCCCGTGGCGACGGCCTGCGCAGCGGCCAATGTGCCGCCGACGAGCAGTCGCGCGGCCTCGTGCATCCCGGCGAAGACCGGGTTGTCGGCGTCGCCGAGCCCGAAGAGCCGTTCGAGGAGCGGCCCGGACAGCGATGCCGTTCCCGAGCCGACCGCGCGGACGGCGTCGATGTAGTCGCGGGTGTGCACGACGGTGAGGGCGTCGTCGTCGATGCTCTTCGGCGGCACCGTCTCGATGCCGTCGAGGACTCCCAGGCTCTGGGCGAGGGTCATCGTCAGGGCCAGCCGCACCGGGTTCATGGGATGGGTGTGGGCCCATCGATAGGAGAGGAAGTCCTCGCTCCAGATGACGGCAGTGGAAATATCGCTCACGCCTTCAGGCTAGTGGTTCACCTCGCAGCCGGGGCATCGGTGTCACATGCCGCACACCCCGGTACGGTCAGGGGTGAGGCACGCGTCGCCGGCACTCAGCGTCCGAGGTCACCCGGGGTGCGCAGGGTAATCTGGGCGGAGACGAAAGGGATTGGGCACAGTGAACGATCTGGTTGACACCACCGAGATGTACCTGCGGACGATCTACGACCTCGAAGAGGAAGGCATCGTGCCGCTGCGGGCACGTATCGCCGAGCGCCTGGACCAGAGCGGTCCCACCGTGTCCCAGACCGTCGCCCGGATGGAACGCGACGGACTCCTCCGGGTGGCCGGCGACCGTCACCTCGAACTCACCGAACGGGGCCGTTCGCTGGCGATCGCGGTCATGCGCAAGCATCGCCTGGCCGAGCGCCTGCTGGTCGACGTCATCGGCATGCCCTGGGATCAGGTCCACGAGGAGGCCTGCCGCTGGGAGCACGTGATGAGCGAGAACGTCGAGCGCCGACTGCTCGCCGTCCTCGACTACCCGACGACGTCGCCGTACGGGAACCCGATCCCGGGCCTGGATCTGCTGGGCGTGGAACTCTCCCCGACCGACGACGGCGCCACCCGCGTCGCCGAGCTCCCGCCGGGCGACACCGTGGCCGTGATCATCCGGCGCCTGTCGGAGCACGTGCAGTCCGACCCGTCGCTCATCGCGCAGCTGCGCGAGGCCGGCGTGGTGCCGAACGCCCGTGTCACCGTGACCAACCAGGCCGGCACGATCACCATCAACACCCCGGGCCACGAGGGCCTGGAGCTCTCCCCGGACATGGCGCACTCGGTGTTCGTGGAAAAGGTCGTCGAGAAGGTCTAGTCGAGACCTCCGCCGATCACCCCGCTGCCTGCCTGGTGATCGGCGGCAGCCGTACACCCACGCGGGCGGCTGCGTCGTACCCCACGTCGGCCAGCTGCGCCACCTTCGCCGGGCGCAGTCCCGATCGCAGGCACTCGTCGAGCATCCGCGCCAGCTCGTACCCGGGGTCGGCCTCGAGCGCGACGTCGAGGGCCGTCCCTGCGTAGGCACCCTCCCCCGCGACGTAGTGCAGGTGCGCGAGCAGCGTCGCGGCGGCCGCCCGGCCGCGGCCGGTCAGGCGCCGGGTGAGTTCGCGCCACCGCGTCTCGGCCCGATCCCGCAGGTCGGTGACCGCCAGGCCGAGCAGCGCATCCCGGACGCGGACATCGCTCACGGCGCGGTCGAGCACGGGCAGACTCCGACAATCCAGGGGCTCCGTCGCCCTGACGACCGACCCGATCGCACACTCCAGCAGGTCCGCGGGTGAGGCCGCCGTGGCCGCACCCGATCTCGGGACGCCCTCGGCTGCGCAGCCGGGGCAGTCGCGGTCCGGCCGTTCCCGGCTGCACTCCCCCGGAAGCGGGTCGAGCATCGCCCGGATCTCCGACCGGCGCGCCAGGATGCGCCGCCCGGCTCGCACCGCCGTGGCGACCGCCGTCGGCGAGGTGTGCGGGTCCCCGAGCAGACCACTGCGTCCTCCGCTCATGTCGACCGCCCACGTCTGGTCGTCGGGGCACCAGATCGTCGTCCACGGCGCGCCGGCGCGGAACTCCGCGAGCGCGAAGCCCGCGGCGACGCCGCCGATCGCGGAGAAATGCCGGTCGGCGAGTTCGACGACCCGCCGGTACTCGGGGCCGTCGATCCGGTGACGGTCGTCGGCGACGATCACCGCCACCTCCTCCACGCCGTAGGAGTCGGTGATGGTCCCGAGATCGGCGAGCAGACCGGACAGTTCGGGTCGGGGTGCGCCCGCCCCGTCGAGGAACAGGTCGTGACGCATCGTCGCCGACAACGCGCGACCCGCGCCGAACGCGATCACGATGATCGACCGCTCGGGCAGGAAACCGATCAGGGCGGGCACGGCGGTGAGGAGCGTCGTCGGGTCGAGGGGGCCGCGCGGCGAGGACGAATTCGGGGTGAGTGAGGACATGCCCGACAGCATCGGCGCGTGCCGACGCCCTCGACCCGCCCCGGCGGCGACTGTGGACAACCCGGCTCCGGTCATCCACAGCCTGTACTCAGCCGAAGGCGGCGGCCAGCACTCAGCCGAAGGCGGCGGCCAGGGCCTTGGTGAACAGCTCGTCGAGCGCCGCGGAATCCTCCGGCGCGACGGGAGAGTCTCCGGGCCAACGGTATTCGGCGTAGACGCGGACGTCGTCGCGCTCGCCGAGCAGCGTCAGCGTGCTGGTCGTCACCGGCGCGGCCTCGCCGCCGGTGACGATCGTCCTCCTGAGCGTCGCGGTCGCGACGCCGTCGGGTGCCGGGGGCGCCGGCAGGACCTCGGTGGTCACCGTCGACGACGCACCGAAGGTGGTGCGGGTGAACTCCGGGCAGCGCCTGGCCCTATCCACCACCTCGGCCAGCGGCGCGGTGACGTGCGCGACGACCGTCGTGAGTGTCGAGCGATCCACCGTGCCGTAGCCGAGGAAGGCCACCGCGCCGTCGGCCGAGACCGGCTCGGGCGCGCAGTCGGCCGGGTCGAAGCTCGTGTCCTTCGCCTGCCCGGGCACCGCGGCGCCGGTGACGTCGGCGAGCGCGTTCCCGACCGCCGGCGGCGGGATGCGGTCGGCCGAGCCGGACGGGAAGTCCGACGCCGACACCGAGCGGGACGACAGGTCGGCGTTCGACGGCTGTGCGTCGCCGCTGACCGAGCACGCCGACAGCACCCCGCCGGCGAGAATGGCGCAGGCGGCCAGCAGCAGCGCGGGCACACGACGTGCCGTGGACGTGGGACGGTGAGCGGTAGCCGGGGTCACAACGCACTACTGTGCCACCGCGGCCGTCCCGCGCCCGGGGTGACACACCACGCACGCCTCACCCGTCCCGGGAATCACCGGCCGCCTCCGGGTGTTGATCCCCTCGAACGGCCCACCCGTGCCCGCATGTCCTCGCCGTACGAGACAATGGCGGTAGGAGACAATGGGGGCCGATGATCTCGATGACGTCCGCCACGGACGTCGACGACTCCGGCGTCCACCGTGGACGCCGCCACACGTGTAAGGAGGGACGACGTGGACGAGAATCCGGCGCGCAACGACGCGCTGTACGAGCTCGCCTTTCCCGCTCCGCAGGTGAGCCGAGCCGACGGCACCGGCCCGGTGCTGATCCATGCCCTGGAGGGCTTCGCCGACGCCGGTCATGCGGTCGCGCTCTCGGCGGCCCATCTGCGGGAGAGCCTCGAGTCGGAGCTGGTGGCGACGTTCTCGTCCGACGAGCTGATGGACTACCGCTCGCGCCGCCCGACCATCACCTTCAGCGGCGAGACGTTCACCGACGTGGACATGCCGAAGCTGACGCTCCATGCGATCCGCGACACCACCGGTCGCGGCTTCCTGCTGCTCGCCGGCGCCGAGCCCGACCTGCGCTGGGAACAGTTCGTCGACGCCGTCCGCAGGCTGGCCGAGCGCTTCGGCGTGACCGACGTGATCGGCCTCAACGCGATCCCGATGGCGGTGCCGCACACGCGGCCGCCGTCGATCACCGCGCACGGCACCGACCCCGATTCGCTCGGCGACCTGCCGCGGTGGGGTTCGGCGATGAAACTGCCGGCCAGCGCGTCGATGCTGCTGGAGCTGCGGATGGGCCAGGCGGGCTACCGGGCGTCGGGCCTGTCGGTCCACGTCCCGCACTACCTCGCCCAGACCAACTATCCCGCCGCGTCCGCCCGTCTGCTGGGCGCGGTGTCGGAGCTGACCGGTCTCGAGTTCTCGCTGGCCGCGCTGGAGAGCGCCGCCGACAAGGTCCGGGCACAGGTCGACCAGGAGGTCCAGGGCAACGCGGAGATCGAACAGGTCGTCGCCGCGCTCGAGACCCAGTACGACGCCTACCACCAGGCGGCCGAGGAGCGCGCCTCGCTGCTCGCTGCCGAGGAGTCCCTGCCCAGCGGCGAGGAGCTCGGCGCCGAGCTCGAGCGGTTCCTGGCCGAGCACGCCGGGAACGGCGGCTCGATCGACGGCAGCCTGGGCGGACCCACCGAAGGCCGCTTCGGCGAGAACGGCCCCGGCGGCGACGAACCCGGAGACGAGGGTCCGCAATCGTCGATCTGACCACCGCCGAGTCGGCCGGGCTGGTCCCCGTCGACGACGAAGACCTGGCGCTCGAGCGGTACACCGAATGGTGGACGCAACGCGGCATCGACCTGTACGAGCATCAGGAGGAATCCCTGCTCGAGCTGCTCGCCGGCAGCCACGTGATCCTGGCGACCCCGACCGGTTCGGGGAAGTCGCTCGTGGCCGCCGGCGCGCTCTACTTCGCGCGATGCCGCGGCGAGCGGGCGTTCTACACCGCGCCGATCAAGGCGCTCGTCAGCGAGAAGTTCTTCGAGCTGTGCGGGATGTTCGGCGCCGACCAGGTCGGCCTGCTGACCGGTGACGCCTCGGTGAACCCCGACGCCCCGATCGTGTGCGCGACCGCCGAGATCGTCGCCAACCTCGCCCTCTCCGACGGGCCCGACAGCGACATCGGCACCCTGGTCGCCGACGAGTTCCACTACTACGGCGACCCGGACCGCGGCTGGGCGTGGCAGGTGCCGCTGATCGAGTTGCCGCGCACCCAGTTCCTGTTGATGTCGGCGACGCTGGGCGACGTGTCGTTCTTCGTCGACGACCTCACCCGGCGGACCGGCCGCCAGACCGTCGAGGTCACCGGCGCCCAGCGCCCGGTGCCGCTCGAGTACGACTATGCGATGACCCCGATCCACGAGACGATCGCCGATCTCGTGGAGCGCGGGCGCGCACCGGTGTACGTCGTGCACTTCACCCAGGCGGCGGCCGTCGAACGCGCCCAGGCCCTGCTCAGCGTGAAGATCTGCAGCAAGGAGGAGAAGGCCGCGATCGCCGAGGCCATCGGCGACTTCCGCTTCTCCACCGGCTTCGGCAACACCCTGAGCAAGCTGCTGCGTTCGGGGATCGGCGTCCACCACGCCGGCATGCTCCCCCGCTACCGCCGCCTCGTGGAGCGGCTGGCCCAGCAGGGCCTGCTCAAGGTGATCGCGGGCACCGACACGCTCGGCGTCGGGATCAACGTGCCCATCCGCACCGTGCTCTTCGCAGCGCTCAGCAAATACGACGGGCGCCGGGTGCGCCGCCTCCGGGCGCGCGAGTTCCATCAGATCGCCGGACGCGCGGGCCGCGCCGGCTTCGACACCGTCGGCTACGTCGTCGCCCAGGCACCCGAGCACGACGTGGAGAACGCGCGTGCGGTCGCGAAGGCCGGCGACGACCCCAAGAAGCTGCGGAAGATCGTGCGCCGCAAGCCACCCGAGGGCTTCGTCTCCTGGGGCGAGAAGACCTTCACCCAGCTCGTCGACGCCCCCGACGAACCGCTGCGCTCCCACTTCCAGATGACCACCGCGATGCTGCTCGAGGTGCTCTCGCGACCCGGCGACTGCTTCGCGGCCGTCCGCCATCTGCTCGAGGACAACCACGAGCCGCGCGATCGCCAGCTGCGCCACATCAAGCACACCATCGAGCTGTACCGGGGCCTGCGCGACGCGGGGATCGTCATGCAGCTCGACGAGCCCGACGAGACCGGCCGGCACATCGCACTGAGCGTCGACATGCCGGAGAACTTCGCCCTCACCAATCCGCTCTCGGCGTTCGCACTGGCCACCTTCGAGATCCTCGACCCCGAATCGTCCACGTACGCACTGGATGTCGTGTCCGTCCTGGAGTCGACCCTGGAGGACCCGCGACCGCTGCTCATCGCGCAGCGCAAGGCCGCCCGCGACGCCGCGATCGCGGAGATGAAGGCCGACGGAATCGAGTACGAGGAACGCATGGCGCGGCTGGAGGAGATCACCTGGCCGCAGCCGCTGCGCGACGAGATCTTCGCCGCCTTCGACATCTACCGGCGCGGACACCCGTGGGTGTCGTCGTTCCCGCCGTCGCCGAAGTCGGTGCTGCGCGAGATGCTGGAGAAGGCGATGACCTTCACCGAGCTCATCTCCGCCTACGGCCTCGCCCGCAGCGAGGGAGTGGTACTGCGGTACCTGTCGGACTGCTATCGCGTTCTCCGCCAAGGAGTCCCCACCAGTGCGGTGACCCCGGAGATCGAGCAGATCGTCGCCGATCTCGGCACCATGGTGCGCGAGGTCGACTCGAGTCTGGTCGACGAGTGGGAGGCACTCTCCCAGGCCGAGGCCGCGTCGGAGTGAGTCCCACGGGTCGACTCCGACCGGCCGGCGACGCGTGGGCCGGCCTCAGATCGGCCGCACCGCACCGGTGGCCGACACCAACCGGCCGATGATCTGCGCCAGCTTCCGGTAGGCCTCGTCGTGCCGCGCGGAGTTGCGGAACACCAAGCCGATCCGGCGTCCGGGCCGGGGCGGGGCGAACGTCGCGATCGCGAGGTCGCCCGACGCCGTCTCCGAGGCAACCGCGGTCTGCGGGATCAGCGTCACGCCCAGTCCCCCGACGACGCAGTGCACGGCGGTGGTCAGCGAGGCGGCCCGGGTCTGCCCGAGGTCGGGCCGGACGCCGGCGAGCGCACAGACCTCGAGCGCCTGGTCGCGTAGACAGTGCCCCTCGTCGAGGAGCAGCAGCGGCAGGTCCGCCAGCGCGCTGGGATCGAGCCGCTTCTTGCCCGCCAGGGTGTGCCCGGCGGGCAGCGCGAGCACGAAATCCTCTTGGTAGAGCGGCACTTCGACGATCCCCGGCACATCCAGCGGGAGTGCGAGCAGGGCGACGTCGAGGGTCCCCCCGCGAAGTTGCTCGACGAGACGTGCGGTCTGTTCCTCGACGACGCGCGGACGCAGGTCCGGCAGCTCGTCGGCGAGCCCGCGGAGAACTGCGGGCAGCACATACGGCGCGACGGTGGGGATGACGCCGAAGCGGATCGAACCGCTCAGGGGGTCCCCGGTCCCGGCTGCGGCGGCGGTGAACTGGTCGACCGCCTCCACCGCCGCGATCGCCTTCGGCAGGAGTTCCGTGCCGTCCGGGGTGAGGTGCACGCGACGGGTCGTGCGTTCCACCAGGGCGACGCCGAGCCCGGTCTCGAGCGCCGAGATCGCCTGCGAGAGCGACGGCTGGCTGACGCCGAGGTCGGTGGCCGCGGCACCGAAGTGCCGACGTTGCGCGAGGGCCACGAAGGCGCGGAGTCCGGCGATCGTCGGCTGATAGGTTCTATCGGGCATGGCTATCAGTATAGTGCTACTAATCACCTTTCGTTTTTTCCGAAAATCGGGCACGATAGTACTCGTACGCCGCGAAAGAACTTCGCGTGCAACTCAGGTACACCAATCCAGCTGAAGGAGCGACACATGGCCCTGCTCACCATCGGTGACCAGTTCCCCGCCTACAACCTCACCGCCGTCATCGGCGGCGACCTCAGCAAGGTCAACGCCCAGCAGCCCGACGACTACTTCACCACCGTCACCTCCGACGACCACCCGGGCAAGTGGCGGGTCGTCTTCTTCTGGCCGAAGGACTTCACCTTCGTCTGCCCGACCGAGATCGCGGCCTTCGGCAAGCTGAACGACGAGTTCGAGGACCGCGACGCCGTCGTCCTCGGCGCCTCGGTCGACAACGAGTTCGTCCACTTCCAGTGGCGTGCACAGCACGAGGACCTGAAGACCCTCCCCTTCCCGATGCTGAGCGACATCAAGCGCGAGCTCGCCACCGCCTGCGGCGTTCTCAACGCCGACGGTGTCGCCGATCGCGCCACCTTCATCGTCGACCCGAACAACGAGATCCAGTTCGTGTCGGTCACCGCCGGCTCGGTGGGCCGCAACGTCGACGAGGTCCTGCGCGTCCTCGACGCCCTGCAGTCCGATGAGCTCTGCGCCTGCAACTGGAAGAAGGGCGACCCGACCATCAACGCCGGCGAGCTCATGTCGGCCGGCGTCTGAGAGGAGAGCCGATGAGCATCGACAACCTGAAGGAAGCCCTTCCCGAGTACGCGAAGGACCTCAAGCTCAACCTCGGCTCGATCAGCCGCACCACCGTGCTGAACGAGGAGCAGCTGTGGGGCACCCTGCTGTCGACCGCTGCTGCCACCAAGAACGCCAAGGTGCTCAGCGAGATCGCCGACGAGGCCGCCGACACCCTGTCGGCCGAGGCCTACAACGCCGCCCTCGGTGCTGCGTCGATCATGGGCATGAACAACGTGTTCTACCGTGGTCGCGGCTTCCTCGACGGCAAGTACGACGACCTGCGTCCCGGCCTGCGGATGAACATCATCGGCAACCCGGGCGTGGACAAGGCCCTCTTCGAGCTGTGGTCGTTCGCCGTCTCGTCGATCAACGGGTGCGGCCACTGCGTCGCCGCTCACGAGAACACCCTGCGTGAGGCCGGCGTCGAGCGTGAGGCCATCCTCGAGGCCCTCAAGGTCGCCTCGATCGTCGCCGGCGTCGCCCAGGCCCTCGCCACCACCGAGGTCCTCGCGAACGCCTGATCGAAAGCGTCACACGGCTTCTCCGGTGACAACGAGGCCCGGCTGCCAAAGGCAGCCGGGCCTCGTTGCATTGTGACCGGTGTTCGGCCGGGAGAACCCGGCCCGGAGACTCAGCTCAGGGCGGTCCGGATCCGGTCGGCCAGCTCGCCCACCTCCGCGGTGGTCATGACGAACGCCGGGGAGATCTGGAGCGCGCCCTGACCGGCGGCGCGGGTGCTCACGCCGTGCTCGCGCAGCTTCAGCACCGCGGCGGGCGCGGTCGACGGGTCGGCGAGCTGGACCGCGGTCACCGCGCCCAGGCCGGTCCGCACCTCGGACACCGAGTCGAGCTCGGCCAGCGGGGACAGCGCCGCCGCGAGGTCGCCCTCCAGGCGCGTCGCCTCGGCGAGCAGCCCCTCTCGCCGGATGATGTCGAGGTTGGCCAGGGCGGCCGCCGCCGCGGCGGCGTGACCGCCGTAGGTGTAGCCGTGGCGGAACCACACGCCGCCGGCGAAGAACGGTTCGGCGACCCGCGGTGCGGCGAAGACCGCGCCCATCGGGACGTAGCCGCTCGTCAGGCCCTTGGCTGTGGTGATCATGTCCGGCTGCAGGTCGAAGCGCGCCGAGGCGAACCACGAGTCGCCGCCGATACGACCGAAGCCGGTGACGACCTCGTCGGCGACGAAGAGGATGTCGTGGTCGCGGCAGATCGCGCGCACCTCCGCGAGGTAGCCCTCGGGCGGCAGGTAGATGCCGCCGGCGCCGATGATCGGCTCGCAGAAGAAGGCGGCGATGTTCTCCGCGCCCACGCGCTCAACGAGACCCAGCAGGCTCTTGGCGTCGTCCCAGTCGACGTTCTGCACGTCGTGCATCAGCTCGCCGTAGCCGTCGTGGTTGAGCGGGATGCCGGCCAGCGAGGTGCCCGCCGCATGCATGCCGTGGTAGGCCTTCGTGCGGCTGACGACGACGCGCTTTTCCGGCTTGCCCTGCTCGACCCAGTAGCGGCGCGCGAGCTTGACCGCGGTGTCGATCGAGTCGCTGCCGCCGGAGGTGAAGAAGATCTTCGACCCCGGCACCGGCGCGATCTGCGCCAGCTCCTCGGCGAGCCGAAGCGTGACGTCGCTCGCGATGTCGCCGAAGTTCGAGTAGTGCGCGATCGAGGTCAGCTGACGCGAGACCGCCTCGGCGATCTCGGTGCGGCCGTGGCCGATGTTGGTGAACCACAGGCCGGCGGTCGCGTCGAGGTACTCCTTGCCGTCCCGGTCGTAGATGCGGGTTCCCTCGCCCCTGGTCACGACGAAGGGGCCGTTGGCGGTCACGGCACCCATGTCGGCGAAACCGTGCCAGAGCGCTCCCGAAGATTCAGACATGCCCATCATGATGCCGGGCGAGGTGGGAGCGCGGCCGACCGCCCCATATCCTGGGAGCATCATGCCGGTTCATTCCCCAGCCACCTCGCCGTCCCGCTCCGAGGTCCTGCGGTCGCTGCGAGAGGTGGGGATCGCCGACGCGCACCGACTGCGACGCCGCGTCGATCAACTCGGCCGAGACCCCGAACCGGAGAAGTGGGCGCGGCTCGTCGCCGACGTGGCGAAGGCGCAGCAGCGTATCGAGCGCCGTAAGGCGACGGTTCCCGAGCTGACCTTCCCCGACGAACTGCCCGTCTCCGCGGCACGCGAGGAGATCGCCGAGGCCATTCGCGACCACCAGGTCGTCGTGGTGGCGGGCGAGACCGGCTCGGGCAAGACCACGCAGCTGCCGAAGATCTGTCTCGAACTCGGTCGCGGCATCCTCGGGACCATCGGACACACCCAGCCCCGCCGCATCGCGGCCAGTTCGGTGGCCAAGCGCATCGCCGACGAGACGGGCACCGAACTCGGCGACGCCGTCGGTTACTCGGTGCGGTTCACCGACCGGTCCGGCGCCGACACCCTCGTGCGAGTGATGACCGACGGCATCCTGCTGCGCGAGATCGCCACCGACCCGATGCTGCGCCGCTACGACACCCTCATCATCGACGAGGCGCACGAGCGCAGCCTGAACATCGACTTCATCCTGGGGTATCTGCGGCGGCTGCTCCCCCAGCGCCCCGACCTGAAGGTGATCATCACCTCGGCGACCATCGAACCCGCCCGGTTCGCACGGCATTTCAGCACGCCGGAGAACCCGGTGCCGGTCATCGAGGTGTCCGGTCGCACCTATCCGGTCGAGATCCGCTACCGCCCGCTGAGCCTGTCCGAACGGCCCGACACCGGCGACGAGGACGGCGGCGGAGAGCATGCCGATCTCGACCAGATCCAGGGCATCGACGCCGCCATCGACGAGCTGTGGGCGCACGAGCGCGGCGACATCCTGATCTTCCTGCCCACCGAGCGCGACATCCGCGAGACCGCCGACGCACTCAAGCGGCGAACGCTCGGAGGACGCCGCGGCGGCGCCGAGATCGTGCCGCTCTATGCACGCCTGTCGATCGCCGACCAGCAGAAGGTGTTCACCCCCTCCGACGGACGCCGGATCGTGCTGGCCACCAACGTCGCCGAGACCTCGGTGACCGTGCCGGGCATCCGCTACGTGATCGACACCGGCACCGCCCGCATCAGCCGTTACTCGATGCGCACGAAGGTCAATCGCCTTCCCATCGAACCGATCTCGCAGGCCAGTGCCCGCCAGCGCGCCGGTCGGTGCGGCCGAGTCGCACCGGGCGTGTGCATCCGGCTCTACAGCGAGAACGACTTCGAATCGCGTCCGGCGTTCACCGACCCGGAGATCCTGCGCACCAACCTCGCCGCCGTCATCCTGCAGATGACCTCGCTCAAGCTCGGTGAGATCGCCGACTTCCCGTTCGTCCAGGCCCCCGACGAACGCGCCATCCGCGACGGCATGGCGGTCCTCACCGAGCTCGGGGCGATCAAGCCGGGACGCGACGGCACTCCCCCGCGCCTGACCGCGATCGGCCGCACGATGTCGCGCATACCGGTGGACCCGCGCATCGCCCGCATGCTCATCGCGGGCCACGATCTAGGGTGCCTCGACCACCTCCTGGTCATCGCGTCGGCGATGAGCCTGCCCGACCCTCGCGAGCGCCCCGCCGAGCACCGGGAGGCCGCCGACGCCCTGCACCGGCGCTTCGACGTCCCCGGATCGGATTTCCTGGGCTACATCGAACTCTGGCGACATCTCACCGAGAAGCGGAAAGAGCTTTCCAACAACCAGTTCCGCAAGATGTGCGAGCGCGAGTTCCTGCACTACCTGCGGATCCGCGAGTGGCAGGACCTGCACCGGCAGCTCACCGACATCGTCAAGGACCTCGACTGGCAGGTGAGCCCGCCCGGGGCCGAACCCGGCGAGGTCGACGCCGACTCCGTCCACCAGGCGATCCTGTCGGGCCTGCTGTCGAACATCGCCGCGCGCAACACCGAGGGCCGCGAGTACACCGGCCCCCGCAACACCACCCTGATGATCTTCCCAGCGTCGCCGCTGGCGAAGAAGCCGCCGGCGTTCATCATGGCCGCCGAGATCCTCGAGACCTCACGCCTGTTCGCGCACACGGTCGCCGGCATCGATCCGCTCTGGGCCGAGAAACTGGCCGGTGATCTGGTCAAGCGTTCCTACAGCGAGCCGCACTGGTCGGCCAAGCGCGGGGCCGCGATGGCCTACGAGCGGGTGACGCTCTACGGGGTCACCCTGGTGGCTCGCCGTCGCGTCGACTACGGGCCGGTCGACCCGGTGGTCTCGCGCGAGCTGTTCATCCGGCATGCCCTCGTCGAGGGCGACTGGAAGACGAATCATCCGTTCTTCGAACGCAACCGCGCGCTGCTCGAGGCCGCGTCCGACGTCGAGAACCGCACGCGGACGCGCGGTCTGGTGATCACCGAGGACCAACTCTACGAGTTCTACGACAAGCGCATCGGCGCCGAGGTCACCTCGGCCCGCCACTTCGACACCTGGTGGAAGAAGGCACGTCGAAAGAACCCCGCGCTGCTCGACCTCAAGCCCGAGGACGTGGCGTCGACCACCTCGGTGGCGCCCACCGACTACCCGGGCGCCTGGCAACAGGGCGACACCCGCCTGGAGTTGCGCTATCGCTTCGAGCCCGGAGCACCCGACGACGGCGTCACCGTGGTGATCCCGCAGGCACTGCTGCCGCATGTCCGGCCGGTCGGTTTCGACTGGTCGGTGCCCGGCATGCGCTCCGAACTCGCCACTGCACTGGTGAAATCGCTGCCCAAACGTCTGCGCAAATCGATGTCGCCGGCGCAGCAGTTCGCCGACCTCGCACTCTCCCGGCTCAAGCCGCGCAGCGAGCCCCTGGTCACCGGGCTGGCGCGCGAACTGTCGGCGATCACCGGGATGACCGTCACCCCGGCGGATTTCGACACCGGCCGCATCCCCACCCACCTGCGGATGCACTTCGCCGTCGTCGACGCCAAGGGCAACGTGCTCGCGCGCTCGGACGAGCTCTCCGAGTTGCAGCGCACCACGAAGACCGCCGCGCCGAAGACGGTCAAGAACACCCTGTACCGGGAGTGGACCGCCGACGGCATCGGCACCCTCCCGCCGGAGAAGACCGTGAAGGTCGCCGGGCAGCAGCTCACCAGGTATCCGACCATCGACGCGGTCACCGACGACGCCGGCCGCACGCGCGGTGTGGTCGTCGTCGACGCCGCGTCCGAGCAGGTCCGGGACCGGTTGCTGCGCAGGGGCATCGTGGCTCTTCTCGATCTCGCGATACCGCCGCTGCAGCGACGGATCGCCGGATCGCTGGGTTCCACCGACCGGCTCGCGCTGAGCCAGAGTCCGTACCCCGATCTCGACTCGCTGCTCGCCGATTGCACGCGGCGTTCGATCCGCGACACCGTCGAGGCGCTCGATCCGTCGGCTCTCGCCGGAATCCGGTCGCCGGAGGCGTTCCGGGCGTTGGCCGAGAAGGTGCGTCCGCGAGTCGCCGAGGCCGCGCCCGCCTACTTCGATCTCGCCGTCGAGGTTCTCCGCCGGGTCGCACCGGTGCGCGCGGCGGTCGACCGCCACGCCGGCTCGCTGGCCGCCGACGACGTCGCCGAGCAGCTCGACAACCTCGTCTTCGACGGATTCGTCGGCGCCACCCCGCGTAGGCATCTGCAACACGTCCCCCGCTACCTCGAGGCGGCACAGGCCCGACTGCAGGCCCTGCCCGCCTCGGCGGCACGGGATCAGGCCGGAGTGGCCGTGGTGGATCGGGTGACCGAGCGCTGGGCACAGCGCCTGACGCAGGTTCCCGAGCATCGCCGGGACCACGTCAACGAGGAAGCGCAGTGGCTGGTGGAGGAACTCCGCGTGAGTCTGTTCGCCGAGCGGCTCGGCACCGCCTATCCGGTGTCGGAGAAGCGGGTCCTACGAACTCTTGACCGACTCGGCTGACTCCCTGGCCGACCGGAGATCGTCGATCTCGCGCTGGAAGTCGTCGATCGAGTCGAATGACCGGTACACGGACGCGAACCGGAGGTAGGCCACCTCGTCGAGGTCGCGCAGCGGCTTCAGGATCGCGAGACCGACCTCGTTGCTGGGGATCTCGGCCGAACCGCTGGCCCGGACCGTGTCCTCGACCTGCTGGGCGAGCTGCGCCAGCGCGTCCTCGGCGACATCGCGTCCCTGGCAGGCACGCCGCACACCGCGCATCACCTTCTCGCGGCTGAACGGCTCGGTGACGCCGTTGCGCTTGACGACGGCCAGAACCGCGCTCTCCACCGTGGAGAACCGGCGGCCGCATGCGACACAGGAACGACGACGCCTGATGGCCTGTCCCTCGTCAGCGACACGCGAGTCGATGACCTTGGTGTCGTCGTTCTTGCAGAAGGGGCAGCGCATCGTATCCTCACGCGGGTCGCGGGACCTCTCCGCGCCGACGTTCGCCGCGTCGGGCCGTGTCTCGGCCGGTCCCTGTGACATCGAGGATACCGTCGGGCCTATCGGTACCTCGGCGTCAGGAGTGGCTGACCGACGCGAAGACCGCTCGACGGCAGGTCGTTCAGTCGGATGATGTCCTCGACGACCGCCTCACGCGGCAGGTCGGGCGCCACCCGGGCGGCGATGCCGGTGAGCGAGTCACCCGAGCGCACGTGGACCACCTCGGTGCCGACCGCCGAGGGCGCGACCGACGCCGCGTAGTTCTGGCCGACGACCGACAGCACCCACACCGCGAGTGCCAGGCCGACCCCGGCGAGGATCGCGACCGCGGTCCGGCGACGACGGCGGATCGCCGCCGACGGCGCGACGCGCAGCGCGCGATCGTCGGCATCCACGCGCGCCGGGACGAGACCGCGCCCTCGCGTGCCCACCGGCGACGCACACCGCGTCGCGGCGATCCGGGGACCGTAGATCACCGACTCCGGTGCGGGTCGGTTGTCGGCGGCCCGGTTGTCCGCCGGGCGCCGGCGCGGGACGGCGCGACGACCGGGAACGACGGGATCGGCGTCGCCGGGGACGAGGCGGGTGCGGCCGGTACCGGCGCGCACGACATCGGGGCGCAGGGTGTCGACGCGGATCGGGTCGGCGAGAGTCGCGGTGCGCATGGGGCCCTCCGGTGTGGTCGGTCGAACCGGGTGTTCGAACCGTTCGACAGTCGATCACCTGTTCGATGAACTGATGTTCGATTTCTACCACGCGGCTCCGACAATGTCTCGCGACACGTCGAACAAATGTTTGATGCCGGCGGGATCCTCGGTTAGGCTCGTCCCCAGTCGAAGCCATCTACCAGCACGTTCGGAATCGAGAGGAACCCGACCATGAGCGATGACGGCGGTAAGCGCACTCCACCGCGGGGCGCCGACGAGCCCGTCAGCCCCGAGGACATCGCGGCTGCGGAGGCCTCCCTCACGCCGCGTCAGCGTGGCGTCCTCGAGGTGATCCGCAAGTCGGTGCGCGAGCGCGGCTACCCGCCGAGCATCCGGGAGATCGGCGACGCGGTCGGCCTCACCTCCACCTCCTCGGTGGCCCACCAGTTGCGCACGCTCGAGCGCAAGGGACTCCTCAAGCGCGACGCCAACCGTCCGCGCGCGGTCAACATAGCCCCGAACGAGCCTCCGACCCCGACCTCCCCCAACGGCGAGCCGCTCCCCGAGCCGACCTTCGTCCCGGTCCTCGGCCGGATCGCCGCCGGCGGCCCGATCCTCGCCGAGGAGGCCGTCGAGGACGTCTTCCCGCTCCCCCGCGAACTCGTCGGCGAGGGATCGCTGTTCCTGCTCAAGGTCGTCGGCGAGTCGATGATCGACGCGGCGATCTGCGACGGCGACTGGGTCGTGGTCCGTCAGCAGAACGTGGCCGACAACGGCGACATCGTGGCCGCGATGATCGACGGCGAGGCCACGGTCAAGACGTTCAAGCGCCAGAAGGGTCATGTGTGGCTGATGCCGCACAACGAGTTGTTCGACCCGATCCCCGGTGACGACGCCGTCATCCTGGGCAAGGTCGTCACCGTCATCCGGCGGATCTGACACCCTCGGGTTCACTTCCGAGCACCGCGGCGGCCGCCGCGCGGGCCGCAGCCGGATCGGTGGTGGCCAGCGCAGCGGCCGCCGCGTTCTCACATGCGGTGAGAGTGACCTCGCCGAGTGCGGCGCCGACGGCCGCGGACGCGGCCGGGGCACTCGACAGCGAGGTGACGCCGAGACCCACCAGGACGCACGCCAGAGCCGGGTCGGCCGCCGCCTCGCCGCAGACGCCCACCGGTTTACCCAGGGCGCGACCGGCTTTCGCGACCGCCGCGACGAGGTGCAGTACCGCGGGTTGCCACGGGTCGGTGAGGGCGGAGAGGTCGGCCGACATCCGGTCGGCGGCCATCGTGTACTGCGTGAGGTCATTGGTGCCGATCGACACGAAGTCGACCTCGGCGAGGATCGCGGGCGCGAGGATCGCCGCGGCGGGCACCTCGACCATGACCCCGGCGACGAGGTCGCGCGCGCGTACCCGCGCCGCGAAGGCCGCGGCCTCGGCCGGCGAGGCGATCATCGGCGCCATCACCCACGGCCGGCTCCCGGTCTCCCGCGCCGCCTGTGCTATCGCGTCGAGCTGGCGTTCACGGACCTCCGGGTGCGCCAACGCGATCCGATCACCGCGCACACCGAGGGCCGGGTTGGCCTCGTCCGGGTGGTCGACGAACCGCAGCGGCTTGTCCGAGCCTGCGTCGAGGGTGCGCACGACCACCTTCCGGCCGGCGAACGCGTCGAAGACCTCGCGGTAGATGGCGGCCTGGTCGTCGACCGACGGCTCGTCGGCGCGTCCGAGAAAGGCTAGTTCGGTGCGGAACAGGCCCACCCCTTCGACGGGATGCGCCGTCGCGGCGCGGGCCGACGCGCCGTCTGCGACGTTGGCCAGGACGGCGACCTCGACGCCGTCGGCGGTGCGGCCGGGTCCGGTCCAGCCCGCGATCCGCGCGGCGCGACGTCGATGTGCCGTGACCCTCTCCTGCGCCTCCGCGGCGTCGGGGGCGACGACGACCTCTCCCGCGGTCCCGTCGACGAGAACCGGTGTGCCCACGTCGATCGCGCCGAGTCCGGGCACGGCGACGACACACGGGATCCCGAGCTGGCGCGCGATGATCGCGGTGTGACTGGTGGGGCCGCCGAGACGGGTCACCAGCGCGATGGTCGTGGCGGGGTCGAGACCCGCGGTGTCGGCGGGCGCGAGATCATCGGCGAGCAGCACCGACGGGACGTCCGGCGTCGGGACGCCGGGCTCCGGCAGGCCGAGAAGTTCGGCGACGACGCGGTCGCGGACGTCGTTGAGGTCGGTGACGCGTTCGGCCATCAGGCCGCCCATCCTGCTGAACACCGCGGCGAACTGTTCGGTTGCGGCCGCGGCCGCCGCCGGTGCGCTCACCCCCTTCTCGACGAGCTTCGTCGCCGCACCGACCCAGCCGCGGTCCTCTGCGAGCGCTGCCGTCGCGGCGAGCACCTCGGCGGCCGCGCCGGTGTTCTGTGACGCCCGGTCACGCAGGCGTGCGGCCACGACAGCTGCGGCGCGGGCGAACCGTTCGACCTCGTCCGCTCGACGATCCTCCGGCACCTCGCTGGTCGAACCGAGCGCCTCGGCGGAGTAATCGGGCCGCACCCCCGGCCAGAGCGCGGGGCCGTAGGCCACGCCACCGACGACCGGGGTGCCTGTCAGTGTCTGCGTCATGTGACCACGCTTACAAAAACGCCTTGACTTGTCAACACAAACAAGCGTAAACAGAATCACATCAACACCGAAACCAACACGACCCCACATCAGATCGGAGCAGCGTGTACGCCGAGGAGAGACAACAGGCCATCGCCGACGAGGTTCGCGTCGCGGGCCGGGCATCGGTGGCCGAGCTCGCCGCGAAGTTCGATGTGACCAGCGAGACCGTTCGTCGCGACCTCGCGGTTCTCGAGAAGGCGGGACACGTGCAGCGCGTGCACGGCGGGGCCGTCCGCCCCGAGGTGATGCGTGTCGTCGCAGAACTCGGCGTCGCCGAGCGGGAGACCGCCCAGACCGAGGAGAAGGCCGCGATCGGTCGTGCCGCGATGTCCTTTCTCCCACCCGACGGCGGATCGGTCCTGTTCGACGCCGGCACCACGACCTATCGCGCGGCCGAGGCACTGCCCCGCGATCGCACACTGACCCTCATCACCAACAGCCTGCCCATCGCCGGCCTGCTCGCCGCCCGCCACGTCGACGGCCTGCACGCACTCGGGGGCCGCGTGCGCGGCCTGACCCAGGCGACCGTGGGCGCGCAGACCGTGGCCGCACTGTCCCGGATGCGGATCACCACCGCGTTCGTCGGCACCAACGGCCTCACCGAAGCGCACGGACTATCCACTCCGGACCCCGACGAGGCGGCGGTGAAGTCCGCGATGGTCGCCGCGGCACAGCGGGTCATCGTGCTCGCCGACAGCTCGAAGATGGGCCGCGAGGAGCTCTCCGGGTTCGCGACCGTCGACGACATCGACGTCCTCGTCACAGATTCCGGGATCG
This sequence comes from Gordonia paraffinivorans, assembly GCF_900683595.1. Classification (NCBI taxonomy): domain Bacteria; kingdom Bacillati; phylum Actinomycetota; class Actinomycetes; order Mycobacteriales; family Gordoniaceae; genus Gordonia; species Gordonia paraffinivorans. The sequence continues at coordinate 611,487 of NZ_CAACYD010000005.1, forward strand.
ACCCGCAGTTCTCGGCCGCGCTGTCCGCACGCGGCATCGAGGTCGTGATCGCGTGATCCTGACCGTCACCGCCAATCCGAGCCTCGACCGCACTCTCGAGCTCGGCGGGCCCCTGCGTCGCGGCGAGGTCCAGCGCGCGGGAGTCGTCCGGGCGCAGCCGGGCGGCAAGGGAGTCAATGTGTCCCGCACCGTCGCGACGGCGGGGCTGGCGACCTGTGCGCTACTCCCCGCGCGTCCCGGCGACCCGCTGCTCGCCGCCCTCGACGACCTCGGGCTCCCATACGACGCAGTTTCCGTCGACGACGAGGTGCGTTCGAACGTCACCATCGCCGAGTCCGACGGCACGACCACCAAGGTGAACGCCCCCGGTGTACCGCTCACGCCGGAACAGCTCGACGAGCTCACCACGCTGATCCGAACCCACGCCGAGGGCGCGGCCTGGGTCACCCTCTGCGGTTCACTGCCACCGGGCGTGCCGCACGACTGGTATCGCCGCATCGCCGACGCGCTGATGACCGCAGGGTGCCGCGTCGCCGTCGACACCTCCGGCGAACCGTTGCGCGCCGCGGCCGCCGGCCGACTCGACCTGATCAAGCCGAACGAGGACGAACTCGCCGAGCTCACCGGCACCGATCCGGCCGTGTTCCGAGCGGCGTTGTCGCGCAATGATCTCGGGCCCGTGGTGGATGCCGCGTCGACACTGGTCGAGCAGATCGGCGGGAACGTCCTGGCCACCCTCGGCGCCCGTGGCGCCGTACTGGTCACCCGGGCCGGCACCTGGATCGCCACCCCGCCGCCGGTCACGCCGCGCAGCACGGTCGGTGCCGGGGACTCCTCGCTCGCCGGATACCTCATCGCACAATCATCCGGAGCGCCGGCGCCCGACTGCCTGCGTCACGCCGTCGCCTACGGGTCGGCGGCCGCCGCACTCGCCGGCACCGCATCCCCGACGCCCGACCAGCTGAACCCGGCCGGGGTCACCGTGACCGAGTTCTGCAGCCCCACCCCATCCCCCGCGAAGGACATGTCATGACCGAGCGAATCATCACCGCGCAGACGGTGAGTCTCGACGTCGACGCCGGCGCCGATCCCGCCGCCGTCATCACCGCCCTCAGCGATGCGCTCGGCGCGGCCGGGCGGACGACCGACCCTGCCGACCTGGCCCGCGCGGCGCTCGAGCGGGAGGCCAAGTCCGCCACCGGGCTTCCCGGCGGCATCGCGATCCCGCATGCGCGCACCGCGTCGGTGACAGCGGCGGGTCTCGCGATGGCGAGGCTGTCCCGGAAGGTCGACTTCGGCGCCCCCGACGGCCCCGCCGATCTCGTCTTCCTCATCGCGGCACCCGAGGGCGGCGCCGCCGAGCACATGAAGCTGCTGAGTTCGCTGGCCCGTGCGCTGGTGCGGCCGGAGTTCGTCGCAGCACTGCGGGAGGCGGAGACGGCCGAACGGGTCATCGAGCTGGTGACCGAGGCGACCGATCCCGGCGCGTCGAAGAAGACCACCCCGGACAAGGCGCCCGACGAGGCCCTGCAGAAGACCCCGGAGAAGACCCCCGCGAGGGCTCCGGAGGAGTCTCCCACGCCGACGGTGTCCGCCGCGGCGCCCGAGGAGGCCACCAGGCCGCGCCTCCTCGCGATCACCGCATGTCCCACCGGGATCGCGCACACCTACATGGCGGCCGACGCGCTCAAGTACGCGGCCGAGCGCGCGGGCGTCGAACTCGCTGTCGAGACGCAGGGATCGTCGGCGACCACGCCGTTCGACCCGGCGCAGATCGACGCCGCGGACGCGATCATCTTCGCCACCGACATCGGGGTGAAGGATCGCGGCCGCTTCCACGGCAAGCCGGTCATCTCCTCCGGCGTGAAGCGGGCGATCAACGAGCCCGACGCCATGATCGCGGAAGCCGTTGCAGCGGCAAGGAATCCGAACGCGGCACGCGTCGTCGAGGGGTGCGGTGAAGTGTCGGGGGTGGATGCGCCCGCCACGGCCGGCGGCACGGGCACGGGTCTCGCGGCCCGAACCCGGCAGGCGCTGATGACCGGTGTCAGCTACATGATCCCGTTCGTCGCGGCCGGAGGTCTGCTGATCGCCCTCGGCTTCCTGCTGGCCGGCTACGAGATCGCCAACACCACGCTCGACGCCGGTGGTTCACTCGACGACGCGGCCTACATCGCGCTCAACAACAGCCTCTGGGATCTGCCGTCCGGCGGTCTCCTGCAGTACCTCGGCGCGGTGAGCTTCGCGATCGGCTCGGGGGTGATGGGTCTGGCGGTCCCGGTCCTCGCCGGGTACATCTCGTTCGCCATCGCCGACCGGCCCGGTATCGCTCCGGGTTTCGTCGCGGGCATCGTGTCCCTGGCGGTCGGCGCGAGCTTCATCGGCGCGCTGATCGGCGGTCTCATCGCCGGCGCGGTGTGCCTGTGGATCTCGCGATTGCCGGTACCGCAATGGTCGCGAGGGCTGATGCCGGTTGTGGTGATCCCGCTGTTCGGCAGCATCGTCGTCGGCGGTCTGCTCTACATGGTGCTCGGCAAGCCGCTTGCGTGGCTGACCGAGCAGATGAACTCCGGGCTGGAGTCGATGTCCGGTGGGTCGGCGATCGTGTTGGGCATCGTGCTCGGCCTGATGATGTGCTTCGACCTGGGCGGGCCGGTCAACAAGACCGCCTACCTGTTCGCCATCGCCGGTATCGCCGACGCCGCGACCGCAGGTCCCGCGCAGCTCCAGATCATGGCCGCGGTCATGTGCGCCGGTATGGTCCCGCCGCTCGCACTGGCACTGGCCACGGTGCTGCGACCGGGCCTGTTCACCGAGCCCGAGCGCGAGAACGGCAAGGCCGCCTGGCTCCTCGGCGCGTCGTTCATCTCCGAGGGCGCCATCCCGTTCGCCGCGGTCGACCCGTTCCGGGTCATCCCGTCGATGATGGCCGGTGGCGCGCTCTCCGGTGCGCTCATCATGGCCTTCGGTGTGGAGTTGCGCGCCCCGCACGGCGGCATCTTCGTCTTCTTCGCCATGAACAACTGGGTGCTGTTCCTCGTCGCCCTGGCCGCCGGAACCCTGCTCAGCGCGATCGTGGTGATCGCGGCGAAGCAGTTCGGCCGGACCCGTGAGCTCACCCGGGCCGACGTGCAGGCCCTGGCAGTCTGAAGGTCGACCCGCGCGCCCGGTCCGCGCCGGACGATCCGCGCCGGACGATCCGCACCGAACGATCCGCACCGAACGATCCGCACCGAACGATCCGCCACGAACAGCCCCCACAGAACCCCGACGACACGGCCGTACAACGACCCACACAAAGACCCCGCACAGAACGACCCCATACAGGAGGCACCATGCCCAGCACCATCGCCACCGTCGCGTCCGCGATCGGTCTGCACGCGCGTCCGGCCACGATCATCGCCGAGGCCGTCACCGGCACCGGTAGCACCGTGACCCTCGCCCTCGAGGGCTCCGAGCCGGTCGATGCGGGCTCTGCGCTGATGATCATGACCCTCGGCGCCGAGAAGGGCACCAGGGTCGTGGTGACCGCCGACGATCAGGCCGCGCTCGACAAGGTCGTCGAGCTCATCGAGACCGATCTCGACGCGGACTGAGGACGGAGGCTAGACCCGCAACGGGGCCAGCTCACCCGCCAGCGACGCGGGGACCCGGACCGTCATCGTGGTTCCGGTCTCGGTGTGCTCGGAGTCCAGCACCTCACCCTCGGAGTGCACGCGGGAGACAAGGTCCCCGCGCGAGAACGGCACGCAGATCGTTAGTTCCACGTCGCTGCGTCCGACGAATTCGCGGATGCGGTCGAACAGCTCGGGCAGTCCCTCCCCGGTGCGGGCCGACACGAACACCGCGTCTGCGCCCACCGCGCCGCGCAGCTCGGTGAGCCGATTGCCGTCGATCGCGTCGATCTTGTTGATCACCAACAGTTCCGGCGGCGCGTCGACGCCCTCCTCGGCGACGATCTCGTTGATCACCTGACGCACCGCGGAGATCTGGTCCATCGGGAACGGATCGGAACCGTCGACCACGTGCAGCAGCAGGTCGGCGTCGACTACCTCCTCCAGCGTGGACCGAAACGCCTCGACGAGCTGGGTCGGCAGGTGCCGCACGAATCCGACGGTGTCGGTGAAGACCACCGCGCGGCCGTCGTCGAGCGTGGCGCGGCGCGTGGTGGGATCGAGGGTCGCGAACAGCGCGTCCTGGACGAGCACGCCGGCCCCGGTCATCGCGTTGACGAGGCTCGACTTGCCGGCGTTGGTGTAACCGGCCACCGTGATCGACGGGATCGACGACCGGTTGCGCGCCGCCCGCTTGGTGGTGCGGGCCTTCTTCATGTCGCGGATCTCGCGTCGCAGCTTGGCCATCCGCTCGCGGATGCGGCGACGGTCGGTCTCGATCTTGGTCTCACCGGGACCACGCAGCCCCACGCCGCCGTTGCTGCCGGCGCGACCGCCGGCCTGCCGGGACATCGACTCGCCCCAGCCGCGCAGGCGCGGGAGCATGTACTCCATCTGCGCGAGCGAGACCTGCGCCTTGCCCTCTCGCGAGGAGGCGTGCTGGGCGAAGATGTCGAGGATCAGCGCGGTGCGGTCGATGACCTTCACCTTCACGACCTTCTCCAGCGCCGTCAGCTGCGCCGGGGTCAGCTCGCCGTCGCAGACGACGGTGTCGGCACCGCTGGAGAGCACGATCTCGCTCAGCTCGTCGGCCTTGCCGGAGCCGATGTAGGTGGCCGGGTCGGGTTTGGACCGACGCTGGATCACCGCGTCGAGTACCTGGGAGCCGGCGGTCTCGGCGAGGGCCGCGAGTTCGGCCATGTTCGCCTTGGCCGCGGCGGCCGTGCCCTCGGTCCAGACACCGACGAGCACCACCTTCTCGAGGCGCAGCTGCCGGTACTCGACCTCAGTGACGTCGGTGAGTTCGGTGGAGAGTCCGGCGACGCGTTGCAGCGAGGCGCGCTCGGAGAGTTGGAGTTCGCCGACGGTCGGGGCGTCGTCCGGACGCTCGTCGAGGTCTTCGGCGGAGAGGATCTGTGCAGATGATTCGGTCATACGTGATCCATGGTCTCACGCCGCGGGGTCGGCGGGCACCTGAATATCGTGCTCAGCGGTCCCAGCTGGGCCGCAGGACGCCGTCGGCGACGAGCATCGACGGTCCGCGCAGGGTCGCCCCGTCCTCCCGGATCGTGACGGTGACCTCGCCGCCGGGAATCCCGATGCGGAGTGCGCCGGTGGCCTGCCCGCGTGCGTCGAGCGCCGCCCGGGTGGCCGCGACCAGGCCCGTTCCGCAGCTGCGGGTCTCCCCGACGCCGCGTTCGAAGACCCGCATCCGGGCGTACAGGCCGCCGTCGGCGTCCTCGGACGGCGGGGTGAGCAGCTCCACGTTGGCGCCGTTCGGGAAGTCGCCGGCATCGATGGTTACGCCCGCAGAGAAATCGACCGCGGCGAGTCCCTCCGCGGTGAGTCCCTCCACGACGCAGGCCAGGTGCGGGTTGCCGACGTCGACCTTGGCGCCGGTGTAGGCGTCGGCGCCGATGCGCACGACCGAGGTGCCCTCGAGGCGCGCGCGGCCCATCTCGACGGTGACCTCCGCGCGTGTGGCGTCGAAGGAGTGGATGATCACCGGCCGTGCGCCGGCGCGCGAGCCGACGGTGAAGGTGTCGGCGTCGACGAGGCCGGCCGCGCGGACATGGTGGGCGAACACGCGGACGCCGTTGCCGCACATCTCGGCGATCGACCCGTCCGCATTGCGGTAGTCCATGAACCAGTCGTCGGCGGCCACGCCCTCGGGCAGAGCGGGCAGGACGCCGCGCTCGACGAGCGCGCCCGACCGGGCCACCCGGAGCAGGCCGTCGGCACCGATCCCCCGCTGACGGTCGCAGAGCGCGGCGACGAGGCCCGGGTCGAGGTCCAGCTCGGCCGCCGGGTCCTCGAGCACGACGAAGTCGTTCTGGGTGCCGTGCCCCTTGACGAACCGCAGGCCTGTCGAATCCGAAGTCACGCCGTCCAGGTTACTTCTCGGTGTCTCGCTTCTCGGGGTCGGCCGCTTCGAGGGCGCGGTCGAGCAGCCCCGGCGCGCCGGCGTCGAGCCAGATCGCGCGGTGGTCGCGCCGGAACCACGACCGCTGCCGGCGCACATAGCGGCGGGTCCCGATGAAGGTGAGCTCCTCGGCCTGGTCGAGGTCGTACTCCCCGTCGAGCGCGGCGAGCACCTGCTTGTAACCGATCGCCTGCGAGGCGGTGCGCCCGTCGCGCAACCCCTTCTCGCACAGCGCCTCCACCTCGTCGACGAGGCCGGTGGAGAACATCAGCCGCGTCCGCAGCCGGATCCGCTCGTCGAGTTCGGCCGTGTCCCGGTCCAGCGCGAGGATCACCGTCCCCCACCGGGGTTCGCCGATCTGCGGCTGCGACGCGGCGAACGGCCGCCCGGTCAGTTCGACGACCTCGAGCGCCCGCACGATACGCCGGCCGTCGGTCGGCAGGATCGTCGACGCCGCGGCCGGGTCGACCTCCTTCAGCAGCTCGTGCATCGCCGCCACTCCACGCTCGGCGAGCATCTCCTCGTAGCGGGCGCGCACCAGCGGATCGGTGGCCGGGAACTGCCAGTTGTCGAGCAGGCCCTGGATGTACATCATCGACCCGCCGACGATGACGGGGACCCGGCCGGCGGCCAGCAGCCGCTCGACATCGGCGGTGGCGGCCTGCTGGTAGCGGGCGACCGTGGCCACCTCGGTGACGTCGAGGACGTCGATCTGGTGGTGCGGGATGCCGCGCCGCTCGGTCTCCGGGACCTTGGCCGTGCCGATGTCCATGCCGCGGTACTGCTGCATCGCGTCGATGTTGACGATCTCCCCGCCGAGGCGTTCGGCGAGGTCGAGGGCGAGGTCGGATTTCCCGCAGGCCGTCGGGCCCACGACCGCGATCGGCCTCATGAGCGGTCGTCGAGGGTCCAGGTGGCGGCGATGTAGCCGACGCCGAACGGCGCGTCGGCGTACCGGGTCTTCGCCACCACGAGCCGGCCCGCCTGCTCCACCGCGGCGGCGGCGACCTGCCAGGCCACCCGCCCGGCGACGCCCTCGGCGGCGCACGCCTGCGGATCGAGTGCGGCCAGCGTCCGGGTGTCGGCGTCGCCGACCGCCGCCACGATCGCGTCGTTGAGTGCGACCGCGGACTCGCGGCGTTCCCCGCCGGGCGACTTCGGCGTCAGCGCGAACGAACCGTCGCCCACCACGAGCAGCCCGACCCGGTCGGCACAGTCGCGCAGTCCCTGCCCGAGACCCGCTCCGAGCGTCGCGCAGTCCCCGGGCGCGGTGTCGCGGCCGACGATGAGCGGTTCCATCGGGTCCAGTCCGCCGCGCTCGCGCAGCCACGCCCCGATCAGAGCGGACAGGCTCATGCGCGGACCGGTGCCGTCGTGGAGGCGGACGCGCACGTCGACGCCGAAACGCCCGAACCCACCAGATCCGGACTCCTGCACGACGCCGGTCGCCGGGTCGTCCGAGGCGCCGACCAGAATCCAGCGATCGGCCCCGGCGGCGCGCCCGTCGCCGACGACGTCGTCGACCGCGGCCCGCACCGGTTCGGTGTCGAACGCGGCCGGACCGGCCAACTCGGGTACCAGCAACGGAGCACTCGGCACGAACACGACGACCGCAAGCACACCACGACGCTAGTCGACGGCGGTCGGCGCGGACCCGCCGAGTCGGCGCGCACGCCACATGCACGGGCCTGAACTGCTTGAATGGATCCGTACTGTCGGCTATCGCGGGGACGATACGATGCCCCGCGAGAATCGACCCCAGCGACCGGCAGCCGTGACGCGCGGCACCTTGAGCGGCAGGACACGCACATGACCAACCCGATCGACCCGTCCCCGGCAACCCAGGGCACCGACCCCGCCGGCACCGGCACGCCGACGACCCCCGGGTCCCGTCCCAAGCCCGGGCCTCGTCCCAAGCCCGGCCCGCGGCCGGGCGCCCACGAGCCCGTCATCAACCACATCAGCGCCGGCGACCCCCACCGCTGGGGCCGCATCGACGAGTCGGGCGTCGTCTGGCTGAAGACCGCTGACGGCGAGCGCGAGATCGGGTCGTGGCAGGCCGGCACCGTCGAGGAGGGTCTCGCCCACTTCGCACGGCGCTTCGAGGATCTCGCGACCGAGGTCGAGGTCCTCGAGGAGCGGCTGACCGCGCGGTCCGGCGATCCCCGCAAGGCGCAGGCCGCCGCCAAGCACCTGCTCGCCGACCTCCCCAACGCCCACGTCATCGGCGACGTCGCCGCCCTCCAGCGGCGTCTCGAGGCGATCGTCGGCAGCGCCGACGAGGTCGCCGAGTCGATCAAGGCCGAACGCGAGAAGGCCCGCGCCGCCGCGATCGCCCGCAAGGAGGAGCTCGCGGCCGAGGCCGAGAAGATCGGCGCCGAGGCGACCAACTGGAAGCACGCCGGCGACCGGCTGCGGGAGATCCTCGACGAGTGGAAGTCGATCAAGGGCGTCGACCGCAAGACCGACGACGCCCTGTGGAAGCGCTACGCGAAGGCGCGCGACGCGTTCAACCGCCGTCGCGGCGCCCACTTCGCCGAGCTCGACCGGGAGCGCGCCGGGGCCAAGGAGCGCAAGGAGGCGCTCATCAAGCAGGCCGAGGAGCTGTCGAGTTCGACGGACTGGGGCCCCACCTCGGCGAGGTTCCGCGAGCTGCTGCAGGAGTGGAAGGCCGCCGGCCGTGCGCCGCGCGACACCGACGAGGCGCTCTGGCAGCGGTTCAAGGCCGCCCAGGATGTCTTCTTCAGCGCGCGCAACGCCGCCACGTCCGAGCGCGACGCCGAGTACCAGGCGAACGCCAAGGCCAAGATCGAGCTGCTCGAGGCCGCGGAGAAAGCGATCGACCCCGAGTCCGACCTCGACGCCGCCCGGCGCGAGTTCCGCGCGTTCCGCGATCGCTGGGACGAGATCGGGAAGGTCCCGCGGGACCAGATGCACGCCCTCGAGAATCGCGCGCGGGCGCTCGAGAAGCGCATCCGCGACGCCGAGGAGGCGCAGTGGCAGCGCACCGATCCGGAGGCGCAGGCACGCGCGGCCCAGTTCGCCGAACGCGCCGATCAGCTCGAGGAGCAGGCCCGCAAGGCGGCCGAACGCGGCAAGGACCGCGACGCCGCGAAGCTGCGTGAGCAGGCCGCGCAGTGGCGCGAGTGGGCGGAGGCGGCGCAGAGCGCCATCTCCGACCGCTGAGGACTACGCGTCGGCGTCGGGGTTCTTCTTGTAGAGCGCCGTCGCGTAGGCCTCCTGCTCGGCGGCCTGCCGACGGCGCTCGGCCTCCATCGCGAGCTGGTACGACGACCGTGCCCACACCACGCGCGACCAGTGGAAGGTGAGCACGAACACCGCGACCCAGCCCAGGATCAGGCCGATGCCGACGCCCGACGGCGGCTCGACGCCGCCGATACCCGGGGTGTTGCGCGACCACCAGGCGAGCATCCCGGCGACGCAGGCGATAGCGCAGCCGCACAAGGCGACCCACGCCAGCACCCAGCGCCGGGTCACCAGCGCGAGCATCGACGCCACGATGCCGAACAGCGCCACCAGCCAGACGAAGATGCGCGAGACGATGGTGACGCGCTCGGCCTCGGCCGACTCGGTGTAGGCCAGCACGTCGAGGCCGGACACCGATCCGGTGTGCGGGAGAACGAGCGACACCATCGCCACCAGCACCGCGACCGCGACGACGAGCGCGCGTGCGCCCGGGTCGATCTCGCCGGCGACCTTCCGCTCGGCCTTCCTCAGGTCACGCTCGTACGCCTTGAACGCCTCGTCGCTGCGGTCGCCCGGGTTGCGGTCCGGGGTCTCGGACATGTCATCGCCTCGATTCGTGTTGTGAGTCGTGAGGTCACGTCGCCGGTCGGGTCTCGTCCGACCTCGTCGGTCTGCTCAGCCGCAGGTGCCGCAACCGGCGTCCGCCGCCGGGACGGGCGGCGGCGCACCGATGCCCGGCAGGCCGAGGCCCACGCCGACCGGCGGGGTCGTCGGGGTGCGGCTCTGCTCGAAGGAGTCGCCGGCACGCGTACGACGGTGCGAACGGATCCCGGCATCGGCGATCAGATGGTGCGGCGCGGCGTCGGTCAGCACGGTGTGCACGATGTCGCCGGGCCGGATCGCCGACCCGGCGTCACCGGGTGTGAAGTGCACGAGCCGGCCGTCGCGGGCACGGCCGGTCATGCGCCGGGTCTTCGCGGACTTGCGTCCCTCGTCGGCGACGACGAGAAGTTCCACCTCGTTGCCGACCAGGGCCTGGTTCTCCGACAGGCAGATCCGCTCCTGCAGCGCGATGAGCCGCTGGTACCGCTCGCCGACGACGTCCGGCGGGACCTGATCGGGCATCGTGGCGGCCGGGGTGCCGGGGCGCGGCGAGTACTGGAAGGTGAACGCCGAGGAGAAGCGCGCGCGCTCGACGACGTCGAGGGTCGCCTGGAAGTCCTCCTCGGTCTCCCCCGGGAACCCGACGATGATGTCGGTGGTGATCGCCGCGTGCGGCATCGCCGCGCGGACCTTGTCGAGGATGCCGAGGAACTTGGTCTGGCGGTAGCTGCGTCGCATGGCGCGCAGGATGCGGTCGGAGCCCGATTGCAGCGGCATGTGCAGCTGGGGGCACACGTTCGGGGTCTCGGCCATGGCCTCGATGACATCGTCGGTGAACTCCGCCGGATGCGGCGAGGTGAACCGGACGCGCTCGAGACCCTCGATGTCGCCGCAGGCCCGCAGGAGCTCGGCGAACGCGCCGCGGTTGCGGGGCTGGTCCGGGTCGGCGAAGGACATGCCGTAGGCGTTGACGTTCTGGCCGAGCAGCGTCACCTCGAGCACGCCCTGGTCGACGAGCGCCTGCACCTCGGCCAGCACGTCGCCGGGACGGCGGTCGACCTCCTTGCCGCGCAACGACGGGACGATGCAGAACGTGCAGGTGTTGTTGCAGCCCACCGACACCGACACCCACCCCGAGTAGGCCGACTCCCGCTTGGCGGGCAGCGTCGACGGGAAGCGCTCGAGCGAGTCGAGGATCTCGACCTGCGCCTCCTCGTTGTGGCGGGCGCGTTCGAGGAGGGCCGGCAGCGAGCCGATGTTGTGCGTGCCGAACACCACGTCGACCCACGGCGCCTTGGCGATGACGGCGTCCTTGTCCTTCTGCGCGAGGCAGCCGCCGACCGCGATCTGCATGCCGGGACGGCGCGACTTGACCGGCGCGAGATGCGACAGGTTTCCGTAGAGCTTGTTGTCGGCGTTCTCGCGGATCGCGCAGGTGTTGAACACCACGAGATCGGCGTCGGCATCGTCGTCGGCCCGCACGTACCCCGCGTCCTCGAGCAGGCCGGCGATGCGCTCGGAGTCGTGGACGTTCATCTGGCAGCCGTAGGTCCGGACCTGGTAGCTGCGGGGGTGTGGGGTCGATGCGGCCTCGTCAGGCCTGTCCGACAACTCGATACTCACTCCTACCAGGGTACGGGGCCGACGCAAATCGCCTCGCGCGCCCAGTCTGTCACACCGTCCGGCGACTCACCGGAGTGACCCACACCAGGCGGGGACACATTTTTTCGTTAGGGTGCCAGAATGACCGTTTCGCCGAGCAAGTCCGCGGACCCCGGGTCCCAGCCGATGATCTCGATGCGCGGGGTGCAGAAGCACTTCGGCTCGCTGCACGTTCTCAAAGACATCGACCTCGAGGTCCCGGCCGGACAGGTCGTGGTCGTCCTCGGGCCGTCCGGGTCGGGCAAGTCGACCCTCTGTCGCACCATCAACCGTCTCGAACCCATCGATGCCGGCGAGATCCGCATCCAGGGTGAGCTGCTCCCCTCGGAAGGCAAGGACCTCGCCCGACTGCGCGCCGACGTGGGCATGGTGTTCCAGTCGTTCAACCTGTTCTCCCACAAGACGATCCTGGAGAACGTCACCCTCGCCCCGACCAAGGTGCGCAAGAAGTCGAAGGACGAGGCGAACAAGCGCGCGCTCGAACTCCTCGAGCGAGTCGGCATCGCCAGCCAGAAGGACAAGTACCCCGCCCAGCTGTCGGGCGGACAGCAGCAGCGCGTCGCCATCGCGCGCTCACTGGCGATGGACCCGAAGATCATGCTGTTCGACGAGCCGACGTCAGCCCTCGACCCGGAGATGGTCAACGAGGTCCTCGACGTCATGGTGTCCCTCGCCAAAGAGGGCATGACGATGCTCGTCGTCACCCACGAGATGGGCTTCGCCCGCAAGGCCGCCGACCGGGTGATCTTCATGGCCGACGGCGCGATCGTCGAGGACTCCGATCCCGACACCTTCTTCACCTCCCCGGAGTCCGACCGCGCCCGCGACTTCCTCAGCAAGATCCTGGGGCACTGATGCACATGAGGAGCACACGCACCGCGCTCGTGATCCTGGCCGTCGGCGCGCTGTTCGCAGGTCTGCTGACCGGCTGCGGCAGCACCGATCCGCGCAACCTGCTGGACTCGGTCCGCGACGGGAACGTCATCCTCGGCGTCAAGTTCGACCAGCCCGGTCTCGGCCTGTACGAGCCGAACGGCAACGTCACCGGCTTCGACGCGACGGTCGCGCGCTACGTGGTCAACCACATTGCCGACCAGCTCGGCGTCGACCACCCGAAGGTCACCTGGCGCGAGACGCCCTCGGCACGCCGTGAGGCAATGATCGACAACGGCGAGGTCGACCTGATCGCCGCCACCTACTCGATCACCTCCGCCCGGGCGAAGAAGGTCTCCTTCGGCGGCCCGTACCTGCAGACCTACCAGGGCCTGATGGTCCGCGCCGACGACAACTCGATCACACAGCTCGAGGATCTCGACAACGGCAAGAAGCTCTGCTCGGTCACCGGGTCGACGTCGGCGCAGAACGTCAAGGCCCAGCTGCCCACCGTCCAGCTGCAGGAGTACGACTCCTACTCGGCATGCGTGGAGGCGCTGCGCCGCGGCAAGGTCGACGCCCTCACCACCGACGAGGCGATCCTCGCCGGCTACTCGAACTTCTGGAAGGGCGAGTTCAAGCTCGTCACGATGACCTACCTGAAGAACGCCTGCGTGAAGGACGCCCTGAAGACGGCGGGCAGCCCGTTCTCGACCGAGCGCTACGGCGTCGGCGTGGCACTCGGGGACGAGGCGTCGGTCGAGGCGATCAACAAGGCACTCGACGAGATGCTCACCCCGGTCGACGGCGGCGAGTCCGCCTGGAACAAGGCGCTGCGCGACAACCTCGGCGACACCTACGTCGACGAGATCATCGCGCGCGCCGACGAGCCCGATTCGAAGTTCCCGTACCTGCCCGACCCCGGCGACCTCGAGTTCCTCGATTCGACGTCGACGCCGTGCCCGGCCGGGCTGAAGTGAGAGGAGAGAACGGATGAACGACGTCTCTCTGTGGGACAGCATGGGGCCGCAGCTGTGGCCGGCCTTCTGGGTCACCATCCAGCTGACCTTCTACTCCGCGATCGGCTCCCTGATCTGGGGCACGATCCTGGCCGCCATGCGGGTCTCACCCGTCCCGGTGATGCGCGGCTTCGCCACCGTCTACGTCAACGTCGTCCGTAACACGCCGCTGACGCTGGTCGTGCTGTTCTGCGCGATCGGCCTCTACCAGAACCTGGGCCTGACCTTCGCCCCGACGATCAAGTCGAACAACTTCTGGCTGGCGGTCCTGGCGTTCGTGCTCTACACGTCCACCTTCGTGTGCGAGACGCTGCGGTCCGGTTTCAACACCGTGCCGCTGGGCCAGGCCGAGGCGGCCCGGTCGTTGGGCATGTCGTTCACGCAGGTGTTCGGGATCATCGTGCTCCCGCAGGCGATCCGGTCGGTGATCGGGCCGCTGGGCAGCGTGCTGATCGCCCTGACCAAGAACACCACGATCGCCTCGGTGATCGGTGTCGCGGAGGCCGCGGCGCTGATGAAGACCGAGATCGAGACCTTCTCCGACCAATTGTTCGTGATCTTCGGCGTGATCGCCGTGGGCTTCATGATCATCACCCTCACCGAGGGGGCCGTGTTCGGCTACCTCGCCAAGCGACTGGCGGTGAAGCGATGAGCGCCGAATCAACCGTTCTCTACGACGCCCCGGGACCCCGCGCACGAGCGCGCAACCGCATCACGGCGGTCGTCTTCATCGGACTGCTCGTCGCGGCCCTGGTCTATGTGATCGCGGTGCTCGCCTCCAACGAGCAGTTCACCGCCGAGAAGTGGAGTCCGTTCGTCACCTGGTCGACCTGGACGGGCTACATCCTGCCCGGCCTGTGGCGGACCCTCGCCGCGGCCGCGGTGTCCATCGTGCTGTCACTGCTGCTCGGTGCGATCCTCGGCATCGGACGACTGTCGGAACACCTGTGGGTTCGAGCGGTCGCCAGCTTCTTCGTCGAGGTGTTCCGCGCCATCCCGGTGCTGATCCTGATGGTGTTCACCTGGTTCCTGTTCGCCATCTACGGCATCTTCCCGTCCTCGATGCTGGCGTTCGCCGCCGTCGTCACGGGACTGACGCTCTACAACGGCTCGGTGATGGCCGAGATCCTGCGGTCCGGCATCAACTCGCTGCCGAAGGGCCAGACCGAGGCGTCGCTGTCGCTGGGCCTGCGCAAGTCGCAGATGATGCGTCTCGTGCTCCTGCCGCAGGCGATCACGGCGATGATGCCGGCCCTGATCTCGCAGATGGTGGTGGCGCTGAAGGACTCCGCGCTGGGCTACATCATCGGCTACTCGGAGGTCGTTCGAAGCGGCCTGCTGTCGGCATCGCGGTACGGCAACTACATCCCGGCGCTCATCGTGGTGGCGGCGATCATGATCCTGATCAACTTCGGGCTGTCGAAGCTGGCGACCGTCGTCGAGCGACGGCTGCGCCAGGGAAGCCGCTCGTCGGCCCCGCCGGCCGATCCGGAGAAGGCCGAACTCGCCGCCTCCGAGAACCTTCTCTGACGGGAACCCGTGTGACGCGGGCCGGGGCGCTCAGGCCCCTTACAGGCCCCTGAGCGCCTCGGCCACCACGTCGAAGGCCATCGACTGCGGGTAACCGCGCCTGACGAGGAACCCGACGAGGCGTCGCATCGTCTTGTCCCGCTCGGCGCGGTCGGCGGCTATCCGTTCGACGACCGTTGGGGTGAGCTTGCGCGCGACGAGCTGCGCGGCGATCTCGCGTTCGTCGTCGGGGTCGATGTCGCCGAGCGCCTCGGTGATGATCGACTCCGCGATTCCCTTGTTGCGCAGCTCGTGTTTGAGCGCCACTCGCCCCTTGCCGGAATTCTGGTGGCGCGAGCGGACCCACTCGGCGGCGAAGTCGGAGTCGTCGAGGAGCTGATGCCGGTCGAGACGGGCCATCACCTCGTCGACGGTGTCCGCGTCGAATCCCTTGCGCGTCAGACGTTCACGCATTTCCTGCCGGGAACGCGCTCGGACCCCGAGCAATCGTAGCGCGGAATCCCATGCGCTGGGTCCCTTGCGGTCGGGAGCTGCCTCCCGACGCCTCTGCGTCTGCTCGGGGTCCGGTGTGTCGTTCAATGTCCGCCTTAGAACTCGACCGGCGCCGGGGCGATGTCGTCGGCGTCGACGGTCGGCCCGATGCCCAGCTTCTCCTTGATCTTCTTCTCGATCTCGTCGCGGATGTCGGTGTTCTCGATCAGGAACTTGCGGGCGTTCTCCTTGCCCTGGCCCAGCTGATCGCCCTCGTAGGTGAACCACGAGCCGGACTTGCGGATGAAGCCCTCGGCGACACCCATGTCGATCAGCGAGCCCTCCTTGGAGATTCCGTGACCGTAGAGGATGTCGAACTCGGCCTGCTTGAAGGGCGGGGCGACCTTGTTCTTGACGACCTTGACGCGGGTGCGGTTGCCGACCGCCTCGGTGCCGTCCTTGAGGGTCTCGATCCGGCGGACGTCCAGACGCACCGACGAGTAGAACTTGAGGGCCTTGCCGCCCGTGGTGGTCTCGGGGGAACCGAACATCACGCCGATCTTCTCGCGCAGCTGGTTGATGAAGATCGCGGTGGTCTTCGACTGGTTCAGCGCCGAGGTCATCTTGCGCAGCGCCTGGCTCATCAGGCGGGCCTGCAGACCCACGTGGCTGTCGCCCATCTCACCCTCGATCTCGGCCTTGGGCACGAGCGCGGCCACCGAGTCGACCACCAGGATGTCGAGCGCGCCCGAGCGGATCAGCATGTCGGCGATCTCGAGGGCCTGCTCACCGGTGTCGGGCTGGGACACGAGGAGGGCGTCGGTGTCGACGCCGAGCTTGGCGGCGTAGTCCGGATCGAGCGCGTGCTCGGCATCGATGAACGCCGCGATCCCGCCCTGGGCCTGCGCGTTGGCGACGGCGTGGAGGGCGACGGTGGTCTTACCCGAGGACTCCGGACCGTAGATCTCCACGACGCGGCCGCGGGGCAGACCACCGATGCCGAGGGCGACGTCGAGGGCGATGGACCCGGTCGGGATGATCTCGATCGGCTGGCGGGTCTCCTCGCCGAGCCGCATCACCGACCCCTTGCCGAAGCTCTTGTCGATCTGCGCGAGGGCCAGATCGAGGGCCTTCTCACGGTCTTGGGGCGCAGCTGCCATGGGAGTTCTCCTCGGTTGTGAGCCGGTTTTCCGGCGGGTGGTCGGTGTGGTCCGGGCGTTCATGTCTGCAAGGTATCGGGAGGGTCCGACAATCAACGGACCCCTCGCCGGGACGCGTCCCGGACATCTGCCGGACGCGAGCCGGGCGAACCTTCAGACGCAGCGGGCGCCCGCGCGGTTCCGTCTGGTCTTCAGCATGAACGAACACCTGTTCGATCGCAAGCGTGACACGCGGCGTGTCACCAGCGCTCGCGAGGCACGTCGAAGTCGCGGCAGATCGCCACCCAGACGTCGCGCGGATCGACGCCGTCCTCGATCGCCTGGGCGCCGGTGCGGCCGGCGAACTCGGTGAGCACGTGGTCGACGAGGATCGAATCCGCCCTGGTCACACCGAATTCGGTGGTCATCAGCTCGTTGAACTCGGTCAGGCGCACCGCCCCACCCTAACGCGGTCGGTCCACACCCTCCGGGCCACGGTCATCGGGTCGACGGTGTCGGCTCCGCTGGCGCCGACGGCGCGCGCCGACCGCGCGAAACCCGGGTCGTCGAGGACCGCGCGGACGGCGGCGGCGACCCCATCGACGGTGAGCGGACGCACATACCGGCCGGCGCCTGCGCGGTGCACGCGGTTCGCGAGCTCCCACTGGTCGCCGCCCCCAGGAACCGCGACCACCGGGACGCCGGCGGTCATCGCCTTGGCGAGAATCCCGTGCCCGGAGCCGCAGATCAGGACGGCGGCGTCGGCGAGGATCTCGTCCTGGCGCCCGAGGCCCGCCACCACCCGTTCGGCGTCGCCGAAGCGTGCGAGATCGTCGGCGGACGGCCGCTGCAGCCCGGACACCACGACGCGCACGGACCGGCCGAGAACCGGCTCGGAGAGCGCCTCGAGCGCCACCGCGACCATCTCCGCTTCCCCGGTCCGAGCGGTCGACGGGGCGAGGACGACGAGCGGGCCGTCCCCGGCGGGCCGGGTGAACAGATCGTCGGTCGGCTCCCACGTCAGCGGCCCGACGAGGTGGGTGTCGGCAGGCCAGTCGGGTCGAGGCACCTCGAGACCCGGAAGGGTGGCGACCAGGCGGGCGTCGGGCCCGGGGTCGGCGGCGGGCAGGCCGACCGTCGTCCGCGCGGCGGCACGCTGGCGCTCGCCCCGGCGGATGGAGGAGGCGGTGGCGGCCCGCATCGCCGCGTCGCGCAGGCGGCCGCGCAGGCCGATGCCGGGCGCGAGGCCCGAGCCGATCGGGGGCAACCCGCGCGACGGCAGGTAGAGCGGATGCGGCGACAACTCGAGCCACGGCAGGCCGCACATCTGCGCGGCCCATCCCCCGCACACGGTGAGGACGTCAGAGACGACGAGGTCGACGCCGGTGGCGGACAGGACCGGTGCCAGCTGCTGCGCCATGCGCGCCGCCCGGACGCTGAGTTTGGCGCCCGCGTCGGCGTCGTCGTCGGTGTCGACGGCCGCCAGGCCCGGGAGCTCGGCGATGTCGATCCCGCGGCGACGAGCTGCGTGAGCCCAGTTCAGACCGGTGTAGACGGTCGCCCGGTGACCGGCGGCAGCGAATCGCTCGGCGAGGGCGAACGCCGGGAACGCGTGCCCGGCGTCCGAACCCGCGACGAGTGCTACATGCACGTATCAGTTCTGCGCAGGCGGCTCGGTGGCCGGCGGGGTCTGGGTGGCGGGCTCGCCCTTCTGCAGCGGCGGCGTGGCGGCACCGGCAGACGACGGCAGCTCGCCGCGCATGCTGGCGCGGATCTGCTCGAGACGCGAATGGCCGGCCATCTGGACGCTGGCCTGCTCCACCTCGGCCATGCGGCCCTGGACGGAGTTCTTGGCCAGCTCGGCCGAGCCGAGGGCGTTGGCGTAGCGGCGTTCGATCTTCTCGCGGACCTGGTCCAGGCTGGGGGTGTTGCCCGGCACGGCCAGCTCGCTCATCTGGTTCAGCGACGCGCTGACCTGCTCCTGCATCTTGGCCTGCTCGAGCTGGCTGAGCAGCTTGGAGCGCTCGGCGAGCTTCTGCTGGAGGATCATGGCGTTGCGCTCGACCGCCTTCTTGGCCTGTTCGGCGGCCTGGAGGGACTGGTCGTGGAGGGTCTTGAGGTCCTCGACGCTCTGCTCGGCGGTCACCAGCTGGGCGGCGAAGGCCTCCGCGGCGTTGGTGTACTCCGTGGCCTTCTGGGTGTCACCGGCGGCGGTCGCCTGGTCGGCGAGGGTGAGGGCCTGGCGGGTGTTGGCCTGCAGCCGCTCGACCTCCTCGAGCTGCCGGTTGAGCTTCATCTCGAGCTGGCGCTGGTTGCCGATCACCGACGCGGCCTGCTGCGACAGCGCCTGGTGCTGGCGCTGGGCCTCCTCGATCGCCTGCTGGATCTGGATCTTGGGATCGGCGTGTTCGTCGATCTTCGCGTTGCCGAGGGCCTTGAGGTAGTTCCACAACTTCACGAACGGGTTCGCCATGCTCTACGTCACTCCATTCAGGGGTATGCGAGAAAACAACACCGGTTTACGAGAGAACTCTGCGACCAATCTATCGGTTACGGGTTCCCTGCTGGACCACTCACGCGCCGCAAGTCGTTCAGGCGGCGGCGAGTGCGGCCGTCTCGCGATGACCCGACGGAGCCGGGATGACGACCTTGGTGGCGCTCAGAGCCGCATCGGCGGCCTCCGCGGCGACGGGCTCGGCAGGACGCATGGTCTCTTCCGGACGCATCGCGTTGCCGACGTCGAGGAGCAGATCCGCGATCTCGACGTCGAGCGCGTCGCAGATGGCGGCGAGCAGCTCGCTCGACGCCTCCTTCTGACCGCGCTCGACCTCGGAGAGGTATCCGAGGCTGACGCGAGCACCGGTCGAGACCTCGCGCAGGGTCCGGCCCTGCTGCGTGCGGACCCGACGCAGGCTCTCACCGAGCGCCTCACGTAAGAGCATCGCCATCGAGTCTCCTCTCCCTGGGCGGCGAAACGTTCGCTGACATCTCCACAGCAAACGCCTCGCGCGGTCGGATCGTTCCCGTACCGCGGTTGGTTGCGACAGTAGTCGAACTCAGCGACCCGCGCCGGTTCCCCGGACGGCCCGTCGCGGCGATGTGGTGCCGTGTTCGCTCACGGCGGATCCGGCGTCGCCGGACGCTTTTCCCGCGGTCCCGTCGGCGCCGTCTTGCTCGGCACCCGCTCGCTTCGCCCCCGCGTCCGCGCGAACGCGGATCGCCTGCCAGGTGTAGTCCAGCCCGGTGTAGACGGTGACGACGAGCGCCAGGCCCATCACCACGCCCGCGGCGATCTGCCAGCCCGAGCCGAACGGCAACAGGTACATGCCGATGGCCAGCGACTGCAGCAGCGTCTTGAGCTTGCCGCCCCGGCTGGCGGGGATCACCTTGTGCCGCAGCACCCAGAAGCGCAGCGCGGTCACCCACAGTTCGCGCGCGATGATGACCGCGGTGACCCACCACGGCAGGATGCCGAGGACCGACAGCCCGACGAGCGCACCGCCGATCAGGGCCTTGTCGGCGATCGGGTCGGCCATCTTCCCGAAGTCGGTGATGAGTCCGCGCTCGCGGGCCAGATGGCCGTCGTAGCGGTCGGTGAGCGCGGCGAGGGCGAACACCGCGGTCGCGATCGAACGCCACAGTGTGGACTCGCCGTCGTCGATGAACAGCGCGACCAGGAACACCGGCACCAGGATGATGCGGAAAACGGTGAGCGCGTTGGCGATGTTCACCACCGGCACCGGGTCGACCGGGTCGGTGATGTGATCGGGTTCGCGCCCGACGTTCGCGATGCCCTTCTCGTCGACGGGTCGCCGGATGTTCTCGTCGACGGCGCGTCGGATGCGATCGGTCATGAGCACACCCCCGGGCGCGGACGGGCTCCGCGGTACACGGGAATTCTCATACGCACGATCACAGGGTATCGGCCCGTACCGCCTGCGAGGACAACCGGGCCGACACGCGTGGGACGCGGAGCGGCCACAGGACTAAGGTGAGTTCCCATGTCCAACGTCTCGTCGGAGTCCGACGAACCCGACCGGGTTCCGGAACCCGTTGCGCCCGAATCGACCACGACCCCCGGTGCGGCAAACCGCCCCGAGGTCGTCGTCCGACGCGCACGAACCTCCGACGTCCCGCGGATCAAGGAGCTGATCGACAAGTACGCCGGCAAGATCCTCCTGGAGAAGAACCTCGTCACCCTCTACGAGTCGGTGCAAGAGTTCTGGGTCGCCGAACTCGACGGGCTGGTGGTGGGCTGCGGCGCCCTGCACGTGCTGTGGGCCGATCTCGGCGAGGTGCGCACGGTCGCGGTCGACCCGGCGTTCGCCGGTCGCGGCATCGGACACAAGATCGTCGGGCGCCTCATGGACATGGCCCGCGAACTGGAGCTCGCCCGGGTCTTCGTGCTGACCTTCGAGACCAGCTTCTTCGCCCGGCACGGCTTCCGCGAGATCCAGGGGACCCCGGTCACCCGAGAGGTGTACGAGGAGATGTGCCGCTCCTACGACACCGGTGTCGCGGAGTTCCTGGACCTCAGTTACGTCAAACCCAACACGCTCGGCAACACGCGCATGTTGGCCCACCTCGATCCGCAGGAGTGACCCGATGCCCTTCTTCGCCGTCCAGTACACCTACCGCCCGGCCAAGGCGGCGCTGCGCGACGAGCACCGTCCCGAGCACCGACGTTGGCTCGGCGAGGAGAACAAGGCGGGCAACGTCCTGATCGCCGGGCCGTACCCGGACGGATCGGGCGCGCTGATCATCGTCAAGGCCGCCGATCTCGGCGCGGCCGAGGCGCTGCTCGCCAACGACCCCTTCCAGGCGCACGAGGCGGTCGACGCGGTGAAGATCGACGAATGGACTCAGGTCTTCGGACCGTTTCCGGAGTGAGCCGCGGGCTCGGACGCACGTCGCCGGCTCCGGACCAGACTCGCGACCGTGGTGACCGCCAGGACGCCGACGATCACCGCGAGTGACGCGGGCGTGGAGATCTCCGGCACGCTCACGTGCTCGCCGCCGTTGACGAACGGCAGCGTGTTCTCGTGCAGCGCGTGGAGCACCAACTTGGTGCCGATGAACGCGAGGATGATCGACAGCCCGACCGAGAGGTAGACCAGCCGGTCGAGGAGCCCGCCGAGCAGGAAGTACAGCTGGCGCAGACCCATCAGGGCGAACGCGTTCGCGGTGAACACCAGGTACGGCTCGGAGGTCAGTCCGTAGATCGCGGGGATCGAGTCGAGGGCGAACAGCACGTCGGTGAAGCCGATGACGATGAGGACCATGAGCATCGGGGTGGCCAGGCGGCGTCCGTTCACGCGGGTGAGGAGCTTGTCGCCGTCGTAGGCGTCGTGGGTGCGCAGGTACCGCCGCACGACGCGTTCGAGCCGGCTCTCCCGTTGCTCCTCGTGCGCCACCGGGTCGTCGCTCTCGCGGATCAGCTTCACCGCGGTGAGGATCAGGAACACGCCGAACACGTAGAACACCCAACTGTAGGTGCTGATCGCGGCCGCGCCGACGGCGATGAAGATGCCGCGCATGCCGAGTGCCATCACGATGCCGAGCAGCAGTACCTTCTGCTGGTACTCCGGCGGCACCGCGAAGCGCGCCATGATGATGACGAACACGAACAGGTTGTCCACCGAGAGGGCCTTCTCGGTGACGTAGCCGGCGAGATACTCCCCGCCGAACCTCGCGCCCCACTTCCACCAGATGAAGACGCCGAACGCGACGGCGAGCGAGATGTAGACCGTCGACCAGACGGCGGACTCCCGCAGCGACGGGGCGTGGGGAACACGCACGTGGGAGAAGAAGTCGAACACGAACAGTCCGAGGATCACCGCGACGGTGATCAGCCACACGAACGACGAAACATCCATCAATGCCTCCGGCAAGCAGCATCAGCTGACGAGCCAGAGGTCTCTCCCACCGCGGGTCCCGCATCGTGCGGGCGGATCGGTGGCCGGCGCTCCGGGCGCCGGGCGACGATCATGGGATCGTCGCGGGTCGGCACCGTATTGACGGAGACGCCGCGTCGGGGATACTCCCCTCGGGATCTGAGGCCACCCTACCCGATCGTCACCCCTCGGCCGGTTCCTCGTCTCCCCCGCCGCCGCCGGTGATCGACGCGATGACGCCGGGCAGGTCCTCGGGCTTGACGAGGACCTCGCGGGCCTTGGACCCCTCGCTGGGCCCCACGACGCCGCGGGTCTCCATCAGGTCCATGAGGCGGCCCGCCTTGGCGAACCCGACGCGCAGCTTGCGCTGCAGCATCGACGTCGAGCCGAACTGGCTGGACACGACGAGCTCGATGGCCTGCAGCAGGTCGTCGAGATCGTTGCCGATGTCGCTGTCGATCTCCTTCTTGTCGCCGGCCTTCGCGGTGGTGACGCCCTCGGTGTACTCGGGCTCGGCCTGCTCCTTGGTGAACTCGACGACGGCCTGGATCTCCTCGTCGGTGATGTAGGCGCCCTGCATGCGGATGGGCTTGTTGGCGCCCATCGGCAGGAACAACCCGTCGCCCATGCCGATGAGCTTCTCTGCGCCCGGCTGGTCGAGGATGACGCGGGAGTCGGTGAGCGACGAGGTGGCGAACGCCAGGCGCGAGGGCACGTTGGTCTTGATGAGACCGGTGACGACGTCGACCGACGGGCGCTGCGTCGCGAGCACCAGGTGGATGCCGGCCGCACGCGCCTTCTGCGTGATGCGCACGATCGCCTCCTCCACGTCGCGCGGCGCGGTCATCATCAGGTCGGCGAGCTCGTCGACGATGGCGAGGATGTACGGGTACGGCTTGTAGACCCGCTCGCTGCCGAGCGGCGTCGTGATCTCCCCGGACCGGACCTTCGCGTTGAAGTCGTCGATGTGACGGACGCGCGAGGCCTTCATGTCCTGGTAGCGCTGCTCCATCTCCTCCACCAGCCAGGCCAGCGCCGCGGCGGCCTTCTTCGGCTGGGTGATGATCGGCGTGATCAGGTGCGGGATGCCCTCGTACGGCGTGAGCTCGACCATCTTCGGATCGATGAGGATCATCCGGACCTGCTCCGGTGTGGCCCGGGTCAGCAGCGACACCAGCATCGAGTTGACGAAGCTCGACTTGCCCGAACCGGTCGAGCCCGCCACCAGCAGGTGCGGCATCTTGGCCAGGTTGGCGCTGACGAAGTCGCCCTCGATGTCCTTGCCGAGTCCGATGACGAGCGGGTGCTTGTCCTTGCGCGTCGACGGCGCGTTGAGCACGTCGGCCAGGCGCACCATCTCGCGGTCGGCGTTGGGCACCTCGATGCCGACCGCGGACTTGCCGGGGATCGGCGCGAGCAGGCGCACGTTGTCGGTCGCCGCGGCGTAGGCGATGTTGCGCTGCAGCGCGGTGATCTTCTCGACCTTGACGCCCGGGCCGAGTTCGACCTCGTAGCGGGTGACGGTCGGGCCGCGGGTGTAGCCGGTGACGGCGGCGTCGATCTTGAACTGCTCGAGCACGCCGGTCATCCGGTCGATCATCTCGTCGTTCGCGCTGGTGCCGGCCTTGGGCGGATCGCCCTCGAGTAGCAGGTGCTGCGGCGGCAGGATGTAGTCGCCGTCCGAGGCCGCCTCGGTCGGCGCGAAGGTGTCGTCGTCGGACGCGGCGACCGCGGGCTCCGGCTCCGGTTCGGGGGTGGGAGCCGGGCGCGGGGTCGCGGTGCGCCGTGGCGTGGTCTTCGGGGCCGTGGCCTTCCGGGACGCGGCCGCCCGCGCGGGGGCGGCCGAGCCGATCACCTCCGTGGTGTGCTCGTCCGGCGCGTTGTCGCCAATCGGCTCGGTGTACGCGTCGGCGAAGTTCTCCGTCTGCGCCTCCTCGACCGGCACGTCGGCGATCTTGGCCGGGCGGCGGGTGCGGCCCGAGGTGCGCGAGATCGTCTCGTCCGGCGGGTAGTTGTCGTACGGGTTCGACGAGTACGGACGCCGCGTCATCCGCGACGAGAACGAGCCGGCGTCGTCGGCGGGATCGTCGGCGACGGGATCGTCGGCGACGGGATCGTCGGCGACGGGATCGTCTCCGGCCGGATCGTCCGCCGGATCGCCGAACTCCGGGTCGTCGTAGTTCTCGGCGTCGGCGTCCCAGTCGAGGTCGTCGTCCCAGGGCACGTCGCCACCGCGCGGGTCGGCGATGCCGAGCCATCCGGCGGCGGCGTCGACGACCTCGCGGACCGTCCGGCCGCTGAGGATCAGCACGCCGAATGCCATGCACAACAACAGGATCGGCACCGACACCCAGGCCGTGACGCCCGCGGTGAGCGGTGTGCCGATGGCGAATCCGATGAAACCGGCCGCCGACGAGCGGCCCGGCAGGTCGGTCGGCGCGCCCGCGATCAGGTGGATGATGCCCAGCAACGGCAACGCGACCAGCAGGCCGCCGCCGAGGTAGCGGCCGCGACGCTCCGGGTTGGGCGGGCGTCGCATCAGCACGACGGCCAGGACGACCAGCGCGACGGGGACCAGGACCGCGGCCGAGCCGATGACGGCCCGGATCAGCGCCTCGATGAAGGCGCCGACCGGCCCGGCCGCGCCGAACCACACGCTCGCGGCGATGAGGAGCCCGAATGCCAGCAGACCGAGGGCCACTCCGTCGCGGCGGTGGCTGTGTCCTTGGGCGCGCGCGGCGCGGCGGTCGCCGAGGTCGTCGAACTCGCCGTCGAAGTCGAGATCGTCGTCGGCGTCGAATGCGGGATCGAACTCGTCGCGGTCGGCGTCGAAGTCGTCACGCGGTTCGGGACGAGGCCCGCGGCCGGTCCCGACGCGTGCCGCGGAACCGACGCCGCGCGCGAACAGCGAGAACCCGGCCCCGATCCCCTTCCCCACCGCCGAGGCGCCCGCGGCGGCGATGGAACGACGGTGCAGATCGACCGACTCGGCCGATACGGCCTTGCGACGATTCGGGGCGGCGGTCGCCGACCGGCGGCCGGCGGCACCCGACTTCGCTCCGGACCGGGTGCTGCGGGACTTCGACGCCGTGCCTGCGGTGCTCCGACCCGAACGGGCCGAGCCGCTGCGGCTCGCAGTGCTCTTCGCGGCGCCCTTGCCCGAGCGCGTGGCGCCCGAACGCGCCGTCGATCCGGTGGACCGGCCGCTCGTGGCGCCCGTTCGTGCCGAGCTCCTCGACGTGGTCCTCCGCGAGGATGAGCCCCCCGACGTTGAGGACCTCGACGTTGAGGACCTCGACGCGGACGCGCGCGTACCCGTGCTTGCCTTCGAAGCCATACCGACAGACTAGTCGGGATGGTTCACTTCAGTCACATGGGCAACACTGATCACGGAGGCGTGTCGAAGTTGTGACCCTTCGGCGTCAGCGACACGCGTCAGAGTCCGTGAGAACTCTCACGCACCGCGGCGACCGCGGCGTCGGCGCCACTGAAGGTGACCGCCACGGGACGCCGGCCGAAGACGAAGAGCACCAACTCCCCGACCGGCCCGGTCACGACGACCTCGTCCCCCGACCCGACGCTCACCAGATCGCGGGCGTCGGGCGTGCGGAGGGTGACGCGTGCGGGGATCCTCTTCAGCGTCATCCGGGCCATCGACGCGGCGGGTCCGCGCAGCTCCTTCTCCAGCGACGCCGACAGGGGCCGCGGGGTCCAGTCGCTGTCCGGGTCGACGCCGCCGCGTAACACGTCCTCGTGGTGGACGAACATCTCGGCGAGGTTGGCGAACCGGTCGACGAGCCGGAACGGCGAATACAGCGGCGGTCCCGAGGCCAGGTCGGCGAGGAGATCGCCGAAGTCGCGTTCGGCCGCCTTCGCGCGCACCTTCTCGGTGTACCCGGCCAATGCCGGGATCAGGATTCCCGGCCCGGTGTCAGGGCGCCGCTCACGGACGACGAGATGGGCCAGCAGATCGCGGGTGGTCCAGCCCTCGCAGAGGGTCGGGGCGTCG
Organism: Gordonia paraffinivorans; assembly: GCF_900683595.1. Classification (NCBI taxonomy): domain Bacteria; kingdom Bacillati; phylum Actinomycetota; class Actinomycetes; order Mycobacteriales; family Gordoniaceae; genus Gordonia; species Gordonia paraffinivorans. The sequence continues at coordinate 637,930 of NZ_CAACYD010000005.1, forward strand.
GGCCCCACCTTCTCCAGGGTCCGGACGAGAGCCGCTCGTTCTTCCTGTGCACCGGTCACAGGAATCCACAGTAGCCAGACCCCGGCCGGCCGGCTCGCGCGCGAGCGTCAGTCGGCGCCGACCGCGAGCACGGTGGGCACGATCATCGGCCGGCGGCGGTAGGTCTCGGAGACCCATCGGCCGACGGCGCGCCGGATGCCCTGGGCGATGCGGTGCGTGTCGGAGACCCCTTCGGCCGCCAGCGCGTCGAGCACCTGGTTGACCAGGTCGGCGGCCTCCTTGAGGGCGCCCGGGTCGTCGGAGAAGCCTCGCCCCGAGACCTCCGGGGTGCTGACCGCGCGGCCGGTGACCGCGTCGACGGCGACGGTGATGGCGATGAAGCCGCCCTCGCCGAGCACGAGTCGCTCGCTCAGCGTCGATTCGCCGACGTCGCCGACCGAGAGGCCGTCGACGTAGACGTGGCCGACGGGGACCCGGCCGACGATCTCGGCGCGCCCGTCGACGAGGTCGACGACCACCCCGTCCTCGGCGAGCACCACGCGGTCCTCCGGCACGCCGGTGGCCACCGCGAGCGACGCGTTGGCGCGCAGGTGCCGCCACTCGCCGTGCACGGGCATCACATTCGACGGTCGCACCGCGTTGTACAGGTAGAGCAGCTCGCCCGCCGAGGCGTGTCCGGAGACGTGGACCTTCGCCGACTGCTGGGTGATGACGGTGGCGCCGCGCTTGGCGAGGCCGTTGACCACCGCGAACACCGAGTTCTCGTTGCCCGGGATCAGCGACGACGCCAGCACGACGAGGTCGTCGGCGCGGATGTTGATCTGGCGGTGCTCGCCGCGGGCCATCCGCGACAGCGCCGACAGCGGCTCGCCCTGCGAGCCGGTGGAGATCAGGACGATGCGGTGGTCGGGCAGCGTGGCCGCGGTGTCGAGGTCGACGACGACGCCATCGGGGACCGACAGGTAACCGAGGTCCTGCGCGATCTGCATGTTGCGCACCATCGAGCGGCCGACGAAGCACACCCGCCGGTTGTGGGCGTGCGCGACGTCGATGATCTGCTGGATGCGGTGCACGTGGCTGGCGAACGACGCCACGATGACGCGCTGGCGGGCCTTGCCGATGACCTGGTCGAGCACGCCGCCGATCTCTCGTTCGGGGGTGACGAAGCCGGGGACCTCGGCGTTGGTCGAGTCGACGAGGAACAGGTCGACGCCCTCGTCGCCGAGGCGGCTGAAACCGGCGAGGTCGGTCAGCCGGCCGTCGAGCGGCAGCTGGTCGAGCTTGATGTCGCCGGTGTGCAGGGCGACGCCCGCCGGGGTGCGGATCGCGACGGCGATCGCATCCGGGATCGAGTGGTTGACCGCGAAGTACTCGCACTCGAACGGCCCGTGGGTGGTCTGCTCGCCCTCGGTGACCTGGACGAGCTTCGGACGCAGACGGTGTTCGCGACACTTGGCCTCGACGAGGGCCAGCGTGAACTTCGAACCGACGACCGGGATGTCGGAGCGCAGGCGCAGCAGGAACGGGATCGCGCCGATGTGGTCCTCGTGGCCGTGGGTGAGGATCACCGCATCGACGTCGTCCATGCGGTCCTCGATATAGCGGAAGTCCGGCAGGATCAGGTCGACGCCGGGCTGCGCGTCCTCGGGGAACAGCACGCCGCAGTCGACGATCAGGAGACGCCCGTTGTACTCGAAGACCGTCATGTTGCGGCCGATCTCGCCGATGCCGCCGAGTGCGACGACGCGCAGGCCGCCCTTGGGCAGCTTGCGCGGGGTCCCGAGGCGGTCGACGGGAGCCGGTGTCGGCTGCTCCTCGCGCCGGCCGCGGTCGGAGCCGCGTTCGTGGCGTCCGCGGCGGCCCCCGCCCGAGCCCGATCCGGACCCGGACGACGACTGCTGCCTCGCGTGCTTGGCCACCTGCTCTGCCCCTGCGTTCGTGGATGACCCCGAGGTCTTGGGTGACCCCGAGTCCTTGGATGACCCAGAGGTCTTGGATGGCTCAGAGGTCTCGGCCGCGCGCGGGGGGCGCCGGGACCCGGCCTCGGGTGCGGTCGTGGCCGGGACGGAGTCCACCGGCACGGCCTCCACCGGCGGCGGGCTCGGGGGCCCGGCCCGGCGGGACGCAGCGCGTCGTCGGGTGCGCCGTACTGCCTGCCCTTCGGTGCCGTCGGTGTTGTCCGTCATCAGGCCAGAACACCTGCCGCGCGTAGATCCACGATGAGCTCCTCGATCTGGGGACCGGTTGCGGGAACCTGCGGCAGTCGCGGATCCCCGACCTCGAGGCCGAGGATGCGCAGCGCCGCCTTCACCATGGTGACACCTCCGAGGCGTCCCATGGCGTTGACGAGCGGAAGCATCGACGCGTTGAGTGCGCGCGCGGTCGCGAGGTCGCCCTTCTCCACGGCGATCTGCATCTCGCGGAGGCGGTCGGGCACCAGGTGGCCGATGACGCTGACGAAGCCTGTCGCGCCGACCGACAGCCAGGGCAGGTTGAGGCCGTCGTCGCCGGAGAGGTACTCCAGCCCCGAGGTCGCGATCAGCGCCGCGGCCCCGGCCAGGTCTCCCTTGGCGTCCTTGACGCCCCGGATGTTCGGGTGCTCGGCCAGTGCCAGCATCGTCGCGTCGGCGATCGGCACGATCGAGCGCGGCGGGATGTCGTAGACCAGGACCGGCAGCGAGGTGGCGTCGGCGACCGCACGGAAGTGTGCGAGCAGGCCGGCCTGAGGCGGCCTGGAGTAGTACGGGGTCACCACGAGGAGACCGTGCGCGCCGACCTTCTCCGCCTCGATGGCGAACCGGACGCTCTCGGCGGTGTCGTAGCTGCCGGCGCCCTGGGTGATGCGCGCCCGGTCGCCGACGGCGTCGAGCACGACCCGCAGGAGGTCGAGCTTCTCGGGCACGGTGGTCGTCGGGGACTCACCGGTGGTGCCGGAGACGACAAGGCCGTCGCAGCCCTTCGACACGAGGTGATCGGCCAGGACCGCCGCCTTGTCCAGATCGAGGCTTCCGTCCGGACGGAAGGGGGTCACCATCGCCACCACGTTCGTCCCGAAGGGATGCTCGTGCAGCGGTTCCTGGACTGCGTTCATGGTGCTAAAGGCTACCGCTTCGTCCGCGGTGACCGTACTCACCCTTCCAGTACAAACGGGGAGGTCGCGACCTCGGTTCCGTCGGCGAGCGTGCCGATCTCGAAATCGCCGAAGACCGTCGGCGCAACCTGCATCAACTGGCGCAGGCATTCGACGGCGAGCTGGCGGATCTCGACATCGGCGTGTTCGGTGGCGCGCATGCCGATTAAGTGCCGCCACGCGCGGTAGTTGCCGGTGACGACGATCTTGGTCTCAGTGGCGTTCGGGAGCACCGACCGCGCGGCCTGCCGAGCTTGTTTGCGACGCAGGATCGCGTTGGGCACGTCGGCGAACTTGGCCTCGAGGGCGGCGAGCAGCTCGGTGTAGGCCTCGCGGCTGGCGTCGGTGGCCTTGGCGAACAGCTCGGTCAGTTCCTCGTCGCCGACGATCGCCGGCGGCGGGACCACGTTGGAGTCGTGCTCGGGGACGAAACGCTGGGAGAGCTGCGAGTACGAGAAGTGCCGGTGGCGGATCAGCTCGTGGGTGCACGACCGCGAGATGCCGCTGATGTAGAAGGTGACCGAGGCGTGTTCGAGCAGCGACAGGTGCCCGACCTCGAGGATGTGCCGCAGGTATCCGGCGTTGGTCGCGGTGCGCGGGTTGGGCTTGTCCCAGCTCTGGTAGCAGGCGCGGCCCGCGAACTCGACGAGCGCCTCACCGCCCTCGGCGTCGGTGCTCCACGGCACGTCGGCGGGCGGGGTGAACTGGGTCATGGCGACCATCTGCACCTTCAGCGGCACCAATTCGGACACGCAGTCCCCTCCATTTCCATCCGGTCCATCCGGTGATGTCCCCGATTGTCCCCCACCGCCCGATCCGGCCCGGATTCGCCCTGACCGCGCGGCGTGTGGTGGGTAAGGTCCGTGTGTGTCCACTCGACGGACTTTCCTCCGGACCTCGGCGGTGGTCACCGGAGCCGCGTTCGCGGCGCCGGTGGTCGTCGCCCACGCCACTCCCCCGACCTCGCAGGTGTTCGCCCACGGCGTCGCGTCGGGCGATCCGCTGCCCGACGCGGTGATCCTGTGGACGCGGATCACCCCGACGCCCGCGTCGACGCCCGGTTCGGGTGTCGGACAACCCTGTTCGGTGCGCTGGGAGATCGCGCGCGACCCCGGTTTCGCGAGTCTCGCCGCGTCCGGGACGGTGCAGACCTCCGCCGACCGGGACTTCACCGTGAAGGTCGACGCGACGGGGCTGAGCCCGCGGACCCGGTACCACTACCGCTTCACCGTCACCTCCGGCCCGGCGTCGGGCGTGACGTCGCCGGTCGGCGTCACCCGCACCGCGCCCGCCCCGGGCGACGACGTCGCGCGCGTCCGGTTCGGCGTCGTCTCGTGCGCGAACTGGGAGGCGGGGTATTTCTCGGCCTATCGGCACCTGAGCGCCCGACCGGATCTCGACGCCGTCGTCCACCTCGGGGACTACTACTACGAGTACGGGACCGGGGAGTACACCGGGAAGACCGGAGCGGTCCGCATCCACGCGCCGCGCCACAAGACCCGCACCCTCCGCGACTACCGGATCCGCCACGGGCAGTACAAGACCGATCCGAATCTGGCCGCACTGCACCGGTCGACCCCGTTCATCTGCACCTGGGACGACCACGAGTCGTCCAACGACGCGTGGCGCGGCGGCGCGGAGGACCACACGCCCGGCGACGGGTCCTGGCAGGCCCGGCGCGCGGCCGCGCTCCGCGCCTACTCCGAGTGGATGCCCATCCGCCCGGGTGTCGACGCGGCGGGCCGACATCTCTACCGCCGCCTGCGATTCGGGAATCTGCTCGAACTGTCGATGCTCGACCTGCGGTCCTACCGAGACCGGCAGGTGGGCATGTCCTCCCGACGCATCGACGATCCGTCCCGAACCATGCTCGGGCAGGCGCAGATGTCCTGGCTGACCAACGGGCTCACCTCGGCCCGGACGCGATGGAAGATCGTCGGCAACCCGGTGATGATCACGCCGGTGCTGATCCCGCCGCTCGACCCGAAGAGCACCGGCGCGGTCACCGAGTTGCTCGGCGTCCCTCGCGAGGGGATCCCCTACAACCCCGACCAGTGGGACGGGTACGCCGCCGACCGGCGCAGGCTCCTCGACGCGATCCGCGTCGGCGACGTCGACAACGTCGTGTTCGTCACCGGCGACATCCACTCGTCGTGGGCCTGTGACATCCCGGTCGACGTCGCGAACTACCCGGGAGCCGGCACCGTCGCCACCGAGCTGGTCGGCACGTCGGTGACGTCGAGCAACATCGACGAGATGCTCGGCGTGCCGCCGGGCACCGCCGGTCCGGCCCTGGCGACGGCCATCACCACGGCCAACCACCACATCAGGTACTGCGACCTCGACGCGCACGGGTACTCGGTGCTGACCGTGACCCCGTCGGCCGCCCAGATGGACTGGTACTTCCTGTACGACAAGACCGACCCGCGGTCGGGCCAGTACCACGCGCGGTCCTATCGCGTGCTGAGCGGGACCCAGCGGGTGCAGCCGGTGAGCAACCCGACCGGCTAGCCGCTCTGGTCCAGGATCGCCGACAGCTTGGCGTGGGTGTCCTCCCAGCCGTGCACGGCGATCGAGGTGATGCCCAACGCCTTGACCGGGTAGTCGTTGCCGCCCTCGTCGAGCCGGTCGCCGAAGAACAGGATGTCCGAGGTCTCCAGGCCAAGGATCTCCATGAGCTTGCGTGCGCCGTAGGCCTTGTCGATGCCCTTCTTGGTGACGTCGACCGACGTGGAGCCGCCGCTGCGCACCTCGAGGTCGGGCAGGCGCTCGGCCGCGTAGGCACGCAGCGCCTCCTTCTTGGAGCCGTCCGGGTCCCAGGCGGCCTTGGCGTCGACCGGCGCCTTCTGACCCAGCGCGCTGAAGGTGATCTGGCTGCCGCGGTCCTCGAGGATGTCGCCCCAGGTCTCCGACTCCCAGAGTCCAAGTTCCTTGGCGCCGGTCTCGAGGACGTCGAGGGTGCGCTTCTTCTCGTCGTCGGTGAGGTACTCGGCGTAGACGGTTTCCCAACCGTCGCCCGACCAGCGCACGTACTGGGTGCCGCAGGTGGGCATCAAGTGCAGGTTGCCGATGGAGTCGAAGGTGCCCAGACGCGCGAGCACCTGCTTGTCGAACTGGCCGAAGTTGCCGCCGGAGATGATGCAGCCGAGACTGACGTCGAGCATGCGGCGCAACAGCTCCACCATCGTGTCGTCGAGCGGGCTCTTCGACGGGGCGAGGGTGTCGTCGAGGTCGAACATCACCAGTCGGTAATCGTGGCCGTCATACGACACGGTCATCGTCGGTTCACTCCAATCAGCACCGGGTTGGGTCGGCGGTCGGCATTCCACCGCTTCTTCGTTGCACCGCCGTTCAGCATTGCACCGCCGTTCAGCATCCCATCGCCGCCTTCAGGTCCCGCACGAGGTCTCCCCGTTCCCCGACCGACACGTCGTCGAGGTCGAGCCAGGCGGCGAGATCTCGCAGGTCGGCGAGCAGACGCTGCGCGACGACGCCGCGATCGTGGGCGGGTTCGCAGAAGGCGGCGAGGACCAGGAGGGTGCGTGACCGGCGGTCGGCCTTGAGATCGACGCGCGCGACGAGGTCGGTGCCGAGCAGATACGGCAGGACGTAGTAGCCGTGGACCCGCTTGTGTTCGGGGACGTAGATCTCGATGCGGTAGTGGAAGTCGAAGAGCCGCTCGGTGCGCGGGCGGAAGAAGACGAGCGGGTCGAACGGCGACAGGATGGCCGAGGCGGTGATCTTCCGCGGGATCACGGCGCCGTCGGCCAGGTAGGCCGGCTCGTCCCACCCGTCGACGCGCACCTCGTGGAGCGTTCCGGCGTCGACGAGATCGGCGACCGCGGGCCGGGCGTCGGCGGGTTTGAGGCGGTAGTAGTCGGCGAGGTCGGCGACCGTGGCCACCCCGAGGGATCGCGCCGCCCGCTCGAGAAGCTGCCGGTGCGCCTCGTCGCGATCAGGCCTGCGCTCGAGGACGTCGGGCCCGAGGACACGCTCGGCCAGGTCGTAGTGGCGGACGAAATTCGCGTTGCGCACCGCCGACAGCTCACCGGCGGCGAACATCGCCTCGCAGACGTGTTTGACGTCGCTGCGATCCCACCAGTTGTTCGCGCCGCCGGCTCGACGTTCGATCCCCAGGTGTTCTTCGATGGCGCGCGGCGTCGCGGCGCCGATCGTCTCGATCACGCTCCGCACGTCCGCGGCGAGCGCGCGGTTGCGCTTCATGAACTCGCGCGTCGTCCGGTAGCGCCCGTCGGCGAATTCGTCCATGCGCCAACGGAACAGCGGCCAGTCGTCGACCGGGATGAGCGCCGCCTCGTGCGCCCAGTATTCGACGAGGAGCCGTTTCCCGCGGCCGGGGCGCCATGCCGCGCGGTGCAGGAGGTCGGGGTCGTAGGGGCCGAGGCGGCTGAACAGCGGCATGAAGTGGGCTCGCGCGACGATGTTCACCGAATCCATCTGCAGCAGGCCGGTCCGTCCGACGACCCGTTTCAGATGAGCCGTCGTCGGCGTGCCCGACGGCCGACCGTCGGCGAATCCCTGTGCCGCGAGCGCGATCCGCCGCGCCTGCGACGTCGTGATCCGCTCGCGTGCCATCAGCGGGTGTGATCGACGAACCGGTAGCGGATCCCGGTGGTGGACGTCTGCCACTCCCCTGCCTCGGCGACCGTCCACTCCGGTCCGATCCCGGGCGCGAACGCATCCGCCTCCTCGACGTCGACGTCGATCTCGGTGACGCAGAGCTCCGTCGCGTGTTCCATTGCCGCCCGGTAGATCTCACCGCCACCGATGACGCTGACGGAGTCGTCGTCCGCGAGGGCGAGCGCAGCGTCGACCGACCGGGCGACGAGTGCCCCCTCGGCGGACCAGTCGGGATTGCGCGTGACGACGATGTTGGTCCGGCCGGGCAGCGGGCGGAACCTCGGCGGCAACGAGTCCCACGTCTTGCGACCCATGATGACCGGGTGGCCGAGGGTCAGCTCCTTGAACCGCGCCAGGTCCTCGGGCACGCGCCACGGGATGGTGTTGTCCCGGCCGATCGCCGCGCCCTTCCCGGCGACATCGTTGCCCTGGGCCCAGACCAGCCGGACGTGCGTCGGCATGCCCGGGGATCCTGCGCTCACACCGCCACCGGCGCCTTGATGCCCGGATGCGACCGGTAGCCGACGATCTCGATGTCGTCGTACTCGTAGTCGAAGATCGAATCACGCTTGCGCAGTTCGAGTCTCGGATACGGATACGGGTCGCGCGAGAGCTGCAGCGTGACCTGTTCGACGTGGTTGTCGTAGATGTGGCAGTCGCCGCCGGTCCAGATGAACTCGCCTACCTCGAGGCCGGCCTGCTGGGCCATCATGTGCGTCAGCAGCGCGTACGACGCGATGTTGAACGGCACGCCGAGGAACAGGTCGGCGCTGCGCTGGTACAGCTGGCACGAGAGCTTGCCGTCGGCGACGTAGAACTGGAAGAACGCGTGGCACGGCGGGAGTGCCATCTGCGGGATCTCGCCGACGTTCCACGCCGAGACGATGTTGCGGCGCGAGTCCGGATCGGTCTTGAGCAATTCGAGCGCCGCGGAGATCTGGTCGATGTGCTCGCCCGACGGCGTCGGCCAGGAACGCCATTGCACGCCGTAGACCGGGCCGAGGTCGCCGTTCTCGTCGGCCCACTCGTCCCAGATGGTCACGCCGCGCTCCTGCAACCAGCGCACGTTCGAGTCGCCGCGCAGGAACCACAGGAGCTCGTAGATGATCGACTTGAGGTGCACCTTCTTGGTGGTGATCAGCGGGAACCCCTCGGCGAGGTCGTACCGCAGCTGATGCCCGAACAGGCTGCGGGTGCCGGTCCCGGTGCGATCCGCCTTCGGGGTGCCTCTCTCGAGCACGAGGCGCAGGAGATCCTCGTAGGGGGTCGGGATCTCGCCGGTCGATGAGATGTCGCGGATGGCCGTGCTCACGGTGCCAGTCTAGGCAAAGCGTTCGGGGGTACGCTCCTCCCGTGGCCACCCGCAGCACGACCCGCGCCAACCGCTACGCGAAGCGCCGCCGCAAGCGCGTCGCGTCCCGCGACAACGACCTCATCGACACCCAGTGGGCCGCCCTGCAGGACGCCTGGGGCGGGTGCGCGTACTGCGGCGCGACCGGCGTCCCCCTGCAACGCGACTGCATGCTGGCGATCTCCCGGGGCGGCCGCTACACCCTGGCCAACGTCGTGCCGTGCTGCGGGTCGTGCAATGCGAGCAAGTGCAACACCGAGGTCACCTCGTGGATGCGACGCAAGAAGCTCGACGAGAAGGCATTCTTGGTGCGTCAGTACGAGGTGAGCCGGGCACTCGCCGACGTCGAGTGACACGGCCGAATGGGTTCGGTCGAATCTGCACGGTCGAATCGGCACGGGCGAATCGGCGCGTGAGCACCGGCGATCAGACACCGCGAAGGGAGAACAGCTGAAGAGTTTCACCCCCGTCGACCGGAACGAGTGGCGGCCGGGTCCCCAGAGGCCCCTTCATGCGGCTGGTCAACTCGATCGTCGCCCGTAATGTGCGGAAGAAGGGGCAGCTGGGCGGCGGCGACGCTCTGGTCCTGCACACCGTCGGCGCGAAGACCGGCAAGGAGCGTTCCCATCCACTCGCCTGTTTCCCCGGCCCTGACGGCAGCCGGCTGATCGTCGCCTCCGCCAACGGCGCCGCGAAGAACCCCGGCTGGTACCACAACCTCCGGGCGAACCCGGAGAAGGCGCGCATCGACATCGCCGGCGAGACGATCGAGGTCCGCGCCGAGCAGCTCCACGGCGAGGAGCGTGCGCAGGCGTGGGCGGAGATCAGCAAGAACCCGCGCTTCGCCGCCTATCAGGAGAAGACCGATCGAGAGATCCCGATCATCAAGCTGACGCGACGCTGACCGGGGAGCGCTGGAACCCAGAGTTGTTCCGCGGAACGCTCACGCGGCCATGGCAACCGACGCCGCGGTCGCCTGGCGTTCCCGCCATTCCCAGACCGCGTAGATCACCTCGGTGGCGTACCCGAGTTCCAGACGGCCGCCACCCACCGGAACGGTGGCACCTGCGGCGAGCCGCCCGTCGGGTGTCCACCCACCCGGAGCCTTCGTCGCCGGGCTGACCTCGATCGCCGATCCGTCCGGCATGTGAAAAGAGAATCGTTGCCGCCCATGACCTCTGATCGCGAACTCGCCACGATGCAGCGCCCGGTGGCACGACCCGCACAACAGGATCAGGTTGTCCAGCTCGGTCTCGCCGTCGTGGGACCAGAACACCACGTGATGTGCATGCAGGTGCCGAGTCCGCCCACACCCCGGCGTCTGGCAGCACCGATCCCGCAAGAACAACGCCCGGATCATCGCCTTGCTCGGCGTCCGCTGCTTACGCCCCATCCCCAACAACGCACGCCTGCCCGGGGAGCCGGACACCTTCCGTGACAACACCTCCCGTACGGACGCTCCACACGACGCCTCCTCCAGATCGGCCTCGGTCAGCGCCGGACCGTCGTCCAGATGCGGGTTCTCGATCCCCTCACCGACGTGAACCAGGATCTCCGCACCCGGCGCGATGTCGGGCATGTCGATACCGTCGTGAACCGCATCCGCCATCGCCACCACCGCCGGCGCCAGATTCGACGGCACGTTGCGCCACAGATCCCGGCGGTTCCCGGGCGCGCCCTCCGAATCCGGAGCTCCCTCGACCGACGGACCGGCAACCGGAGTGTTCCGCGGAACACTCGCCGGCGTCGGCAGGTCCGGGTCTCCCATCGTGCGAGTGCGCTCGTACTCCGCTCGCACCGCACCCGCGAGGAACCGGGCCCCGTCCAACGGCGCCAACGTCAGCGAGACCGACAACGACCCATCCGGATTCCACTTCCAGCGACCTCGGGACTCCGCACGGGCCCGGCGATCCGGATCGGTGCCTCGATCCCGGTCGATCTGTCGCATCGCCCGCACCGCCCGCTCCAGCTGCGACGCCGTGCACGCCAATGCGAGGTTCACCAGCTCCTTCTCCCGCAGCGGGGTCGCCACCCTGGTGAGTGCCCGGACCTTCGAATACGTCAGCCGCCCTTCACCGAAGACCTGACGGACCAGTGGAAGTTCCCGCAGCGCCTTGGCGACGCGGATCTGCTCGTGCGCGGTCCGCTGCGAGACCCCCGCCTTCCACGACAACCAGTGCGCCAGCGAGTGAATACCCGGACCCCGCCACGAATCCCGCTCGTCCAGTTCCGCCACGAGTCCCAGGAACTCCGCGGTCAACGCGGTGATCTGCGCGGCATGACCGAGCACCCGCTCCTCGAGAACCGCATCGGACAAGGATGCCGGGTCGGCGCCGTCGAACATCGACGACATGCCCTCGGAAATCAGCGCGCTCACGGACATTCCACCCCCGGGTAATCGATTCGAACGTATATACGAATCGTAGGGATAGGGTCTGACACAACTACTCACGAGCAGGTGAGGAGCGACGACGCTCGTCGATCAGTGTTCCGCGGAACACTGACGACCGATCTGGGCTACCCCATCAACTGCGCCGCAACGGTGGCGCCGAGCTCCCAGCACTTCTCGCGGTCGTCCTTGATGGGCTTCTCCGAGACGACCACGTACTCGGCGGATTTCACCCAGCCGAGCCCGGTGGTGATCGCGGTGAGCGCCTTCTCGGCGCCCTCGGTCCCCTGGTTGCCGTGGAAGTAGGCTCCGAACGGGCGCCCCTTCGTCGAGTCGAGGATCTGGTAGTACGCGCAGTCGAAGGCGTGTTTCAATGCGCCGCTGATATATCCGAGGTTGGCCGGGGTGCCGAGGAGGTAACCGTCGGCCTCGAGGAAGTCGGTGGCGGTGACCTCCAGTGCCGCCTTGCGCACCACCTCGACACCCTCGATCTCCGGGTCGGTCGCGCCGGCGACAACTGCCTCGAACATCTCCTGGCAGTGCGGCGAGGGCGTGTGGTGCACGATCAGCAGGCGGCTCACCGTTACTTCTCCCGCCCGTGGAACTGTGCGACCGCGCGCTTCATCATCGCCCGGGCGCGCGGGCGGTCACCGGCGTAGTCGTAGGCGCGCGCGATGCGATAGGTGTTGCGCCAGTCGGTCGGATCGGCCTCCCACTCGGCCTTCACCTGTGCGAACAACTCGTCGGCCGCGTCCCGTTCCAGACGTCCCGACGGACGGTGCGGCAACTGCGAGACGTCGAGTTCGCGTCCCTCTTCCCGCATGATCGCGGCGAGCTTCTGGTGTTCGATGCCCGCGCGCAGCGTCGCATAGCTCAGCCACCCACCGATGAGCGGGAGCACGATGACACCGATGCCCAGGCCGATGCCGGTGGGCGTCCCGGCCAGGATGAGCTGGAAGCCGCGCCAGCCGAGGAGCACGAAATAGACGATCAGCGCGACGACGAGGAACCCGATCATCCAGACGATCGGGCGCGGGTCCTTCTTCTTCGGGCCCAGCTGCGGCGCCCCGCCCTCCGTGTCACCGGCATGGGTGCCGCCGTCGTGCGTCCCGCCGTCGGGAGTGCCGCCGTCGGGAGTGCCGTCTACAGGCTGATCGTCGGTCATGGGATCAGAGATCCATCAGTTCTTCGAGTCCGACGGTCAGTCCCGGCCGCTCACCGATCTGCCGCACGCCCAGGAGCACGCCCGGCGCGAACGACGAGCGATCCAGCGAGTCGTGGCGGATCGTGAGGGTCTCACCGGCGGTGCCGAGGAGCACCTCCTGGTGGGCGACGAGACCGGCGAGGCGCACCGAGTGGACGTGGACGCCGTCGACGACCGCACCGCGTGCGCCGTCGAGTTCGGACGTGGTCGCGTCGGGGCTCGGTCCGACACCGGCCTCGGCTCGGGCGCGCCCGATCAGCTCGGCGGTGCGGTAGGCGGTGCCCGACGGGGCGTCGGCCTTCTGCGGGTGGTGCAGCTCGACGACCTCGACCGAGTCGTAGTACTTGGCGGCCTGGGCGGCGAAGCGCATCGACAGCACGGCGCCGATCGCGAAGTTCGGGGCGATGAGCACGCCGACCGCCGGGTTCTGGGCCAGCCAGCCGCGCACGGTCTCCAGGCGCTCCTCGGTGAAGCCGGTGGTTCCGACCACCGCATGAATTCCGTTGGAGATGAGGAACTCCAGATTGTCCATCACCACGTCGGGATGGGTGAAGTCGACGACGACCTGGGTCCCGGTGTCGGTGAAGTACTCGAGCGAATCCCCCTTGTCGACGCCCACCGTGTAGGTGAGGTCGTCGGCCTCCTCGACCGCCTTGACGATCGCCTGACCGACCTTGCCCTGACTGCCCAGGACGCCGACCTTGATTCCGCTCATGTCCACCTCTTCGTCGTGACGCGTTGCGCACCCAGTCTAGTGGCGCGCACACCGGCCACCGACCGGCACCGGCGGGCGGAACCGCCTCGTTGCGCTGCTAATAGATCGGCGCATCGCCGCGTCGATGCTCGAAGACGAGCGACGTGGTGGTGCCGGCGACCTCGGGGCGGGAGTTGAGGCGTTCGACGAACTGCCGCAGCGCCTCGGTGTCGGCGGTGGCGACGTGCAGCATGTAGTCGTCGGCCCCGGCGAGGAAGAACACGTCGATCACCTCGTCGTAGGCCGCGATCTCGCCGACAAACCGCCGGATCCGGCCGCGGGCGTCGGCCTGCAGACTCACCGCGACCATCGCGCGCAACGGACGCCCGACCGCCACCGGGTCGACGTCGGCGAAGAATCCGCGGATCACGCCGAGGTCGACGAGTCTGCGCATGCGCCCGTGACAGGTCGACGGGGCGATCCCGACGCGCTGCGCCAGCTCGCTGTTGGGGATGCGGGCGTCGGCCTGCAGGAGTTTGAGGATCTCGCGATCCGTGTCGTCGAGATCAGTGGGCCGAACATCCTTCGGCGTGGCTGGCACAGCGACCTCCTCGATGGAACGATCTTCGCGATACCGCCAGCGTAGAGAGTATTCGTCACTCTCATTGTGAGGTTTCCGATGTTCCTTCACCCTGGACCCAGATAACCGGAACAAGCTTCAGCAACGAGGCCAACCGTCAGCAGTACGCCACACGACGGGAGCACACCATGCGCGTCGGCATCCCCACCGAGATCAAGAACAACGAGTACCGCGTCGCCATCACCCCGGCCGGCGTGACCGAACTGCACCGTCGCGGCCACGAGGTGATCATCCAGGCCGGCGCCGGCGAGGGCTCGGCCATCTCCGACAACGACTACAAGGCCGCCGGCGCCCAGATCCTCGGCACCGCCGCCGAGGTCTGGGAACAGGCCGAGCTGCTGCTGAAGGTGAAGGAGCCGATCGCGGCGGAGTTCGACCTGATGCACGAGGGTCAGACGGTCTTCACCTACCTCCACCTCGCTGCGGGCAAGGACTGCACCGAGGCGCTGCTGCGGTCGGGCACGACGTCCATCGCCTACGAACTCGTCCGCACCGCCGACGGCGCACTCCCCCTCCTCGCGCCGATGTCGGAGGTCGCCGGCCGCCTCGCTCCCCAGGTCGGCGCCTACCACCTGATGCGCTCGGCCGGTGGTCGCGGCGTGCTGATGGGCGGGGTGCCCGGCACCGAGCCCGCCGAGGTCGTCGTCATCGGCGGCGGCGTCAGCGGCGTGAACGCCGCGACGATCGCGGTGGGCATGGGCGCGCAGGTCACCGTCTTCGACCTCGACATCGCCAAGCTCCGCGCCGTCGACGCGCGGTTCGGCGGCCGCGTCCACACCCGCTACAGCACATCGCTCGCGCTCGACGAGGCGATCCGCAGGGCCGACCTCGTGATCGGCGCGGTCCTCGTGCCGGGGGCGAAGGCACCGGTGCTCGTCCCCAACGGCCTTGTGGCCGAGATGAAGCCGGGCTCGGTGCTCGTCGACATCGCGATCGACCAGGGCGGCTGCTTCGAGGACTCCCGACCCACCACGCACGACGACCCGACGTTCACCGTGCACCACAGCACCTTCTACTGCGTGGCGAACATGCCCGGCACCGTCGCACGCACGTCCACCCAGGCGCTCACCGGCGCGACACTGCCCTACGTGCTGCGACTGGCCGACGCCGGCTGGGAGTCCGCGTGCGCCGCCGACCCCGCGCTCGCCGCCGGACTGAGCACCCACCGCGGCGAGCTGTTCACCGCGGAGGTCGGAGCCGCGCTCGATCTACCGGTCTCCGAGAACCCGTTCCCCCACAACTGATCTAGAACTCGATGCGGCTGGTGCCGCGCTGCTTGCCGCGCCAGCCGTATCGGCGTTCGACGATCTCGCCGTGGCCGTCGTGACCGATGCGCAGGATCGTCGACGCCCGGGTTCCGTAGCCGGGGATGTCGATGAACTTCGCCGACAGCGCGGACTCGAGGTCCGCCCCGACACCCGTGTCCGGGAGCCGCTCGGCGGGTGCGCGGTCGTGGTCGGCGAGCATCGCGAAGTAGTCCTCGTCGGAGGCATCCGCGGCGATCAGATCCCGTAGTGCGGCGACGCCGTCGACGACCTTCGGCCAGTCGTTGTCGAGGGACCCGTTGGACACCCCGTGCACCCCGTCGGACACCCGCTCGGCGTGCGGCTGCGGCCGGTTGGTCACCCAGTACAGGTCGTCGGTGTCGCCGACGAGCAGGTTCACCGGGTCGTAGTCGGCGGCCTCGTCGACGACGCGCTCGGCGAACGCCTTGGGCGCCTCGACGGAGGTCAGGTAGTCCACCGGCAGCTGTCCGCGCGACCGGACGCCCACGCGCTGCGGCGGGCCGACGCGCACGTTGGTCACCATCGCCACGCGACCGGGGACCTCGGCCGACACCCCCATCCAGGTGCCGCCGGCCTGCGCGTCGCGACCGGCGATGATCGGCAGGTCCTTCCACCGCGACAGCGCGTAGGTGCGTCGGCGGCGGTATTCGTCGCGGTTGGCCGCGACGATCAGCCGGTGGTCGGGATGCGCGTTCCACGCGAACAGGATCAGGCACATGGGGTCATCGATTCACCTGGTACTGGCTCATGTTCGCCATTCTCCGCTGCACCCCGGCGATCTCGCGCACCGCCTGCCCCACCAGGCTCCGGTCCAGCGGCGACAGTCGCTTCATCTCGACGACGTCGGTCGGCGCCTCGCCGCGATCGAACCGGGCGACCTGGTAGCGCAGGCGCATGCGCTGCAGGACGTCGAAGACCTCCAGCAACGTGGTCGCGTCGTCGTCGGACAGCATCGGGCTCCCCGACGCCGCTCTCAGCCGGGCACGGGTGTTCACCTCGGTGCTGTCGACGCTGAGTGCCGCCCATCGCGCGATGTTGACCAGCGGGGTCAGTGCGTGCGACTTCAGATCGAAGGTCCCGGCGCGCCCGGTCAGCACGTCCCGCACCGTGCGGAGTCGGGCCCGGGTCGCCAGCGACTCCTCGAGGAGCAGCCGCATCGTGCGCGGGTCTGCCCGCAGCGCGGCGATCATCTCGTCCCCGGGTACGTGCTCGGTTCCTGCGGTGCGCAACGCCCTCCCGTCCAGGATCAGCGACGTGAAGATCATCCCCTTGTTCTCCAACGGCTCGTCGACCCACCCGCGGATGGCGGTCCGCCACGCCGAACGGCTGCGGGAGAACAGGGTCTTCGACGCCACCGCGCCGTTGGCGTCGACGGCGATCCCGGCACCGCGCAGCACCTCGTCGAGCTCCGCGAACGCTTCCCGGTATGCGGTGTGCGAGGCGGGGTCCAGCGCGTCGTCGAAGACCACCGCGGAGTCGACGTCGGAGCTGAGCACCGGTTCGCGACGAGCGTTGCTGCCCAACGACAACCACGTGTACGACGCCGGGTCCACGCCGGGACGCGAGTCGACGACGAGCGCGAGGCCACGCTGCACGACGGCGTCGACGATGAGGGAGGTGACGCGGGTGACCTCGTGGGCGGGCCGGTCCCGCCGCACCAGATCGGCGACGAGCTGCGGGATGCGCCGCGCATGCGACTGCAGTTCGGCGACACTGCGCGACCGCGAGATCTGTTCGCGCAGCGGCATGCTCGCGCCCGCTGGATCGGCGACGAAGTCCCCCGCCCCGATCACGCCGAGAACCCGCCCCGTCTCGTCGCACACCGGGATCACCCGCAGGCCGCGGTCGAGGAGTTCGGTCAGGGCGTCCACCGTCGAGGTCCGATGGTCGATGACGAGGGCCGGGCCGTCGACGATCTCGCCGACCGGGGTGTCGGCACCGCGTCCCGCGGCGACGACCCGCGCCCGGATGTCGGCGTCGGTGACCAGTCCGTGGCGCCCCTCGGCAAGCGGGATGACGACGTAGTCCTGGCCGCGCTCGGTCATCA
The DNA here is from genome assembly GCF_900683595.1 of Gordonia paraffinivorans. Taxonomy (NCBI): domain Bacteria; kingdom Bacillati; phylum Actinomycetota; class Actinomycetes; order Mycobacteriales; family Gordoniaceae; genus Gordonia; species Gordonia paraffinivorans. The sequence continues at coordinate 655,312 of NZ_CAACYD010000005.1, forward strand.
GGGCCGCGGCCTGGCGCACCGTCATCTCGGCGCGGCCGATCACCGGCGCCGTCCGCAACAGGTCCGCGACCGTCCGGGACGCGGGCGTACCCGACGCGTCGCGCCGGTGCGCGACCGTCAGCTGGTCTTCCGGACCGTTCATCCCTGCAGATCTTAGAGGCGAGGCGACCGGTCCTTGCGCGGGCAGAGAGAACGGGGCCCGTCGTCCGTGATGGACGACGGGCCCCGTCGGTTGTCTTCACCGATCAGCGGATCGGCTGCGCCGATCAGGCGTCGGCGGCAGCCGCCTCGCTCTTCTCGGCCTTGTCGGCGTCGTCGACCGGGACGAGGCTGATCTTGCCGCGCTCGTCGATGTCGGCGATCTCCACGCGGAGCTTGGAGCCGACGTTCACGACGTCCTCCACCTTGTTCACGCGCTTGCCCTTGCCGAGCTTGGAGATGTGGACCAGGCCGTCGCGACCCGGCAGCAGCGAGACGAACGCGCCGAACGCGGTGGTCTTGACGACCGTGCCGAGGAACCGCTCGCCGACCTTCGGCAGCTGCGGGTTGGCGATGGCGTTGATCTTGTCGATCGCGGCCTGCGCCGACTCGCCGTCCGAGGCGCCGACGAACACGGTGCCGTCGTCCTCGATGGAGATGTTGGCGCCGGTCTCCTCGGTGATGCCGTTGATCGTCTTGCCCTTGGGGCCGATCAGCTCGCCGATCTTGTCCATCGGGATCTTGATGGTGGTGATCCGCGGAGCGTAGGGGCTCATCTCGTCGGGCTCGTCGATGGCCTCGGCCATGACGTCGAGGATGGTCAGCCGGGCATCCTTGGCCTGGCTGAGCGCACCCGCGAGCACCTGCGACGGGATGCCGTCGAGCTTGGTGTCGAGCTGCAGGGCGGTCACGAAGTCCTTGGTGCCGGCGACCTTGAAGTCCATGTCGCCGAAGGCGTCCTCGGCACCGAGGATGTCGGTCAGCGCCACGTAGCGGGTCTCGCCGTCGACGGTGTCGGACACCAGGCCCATCGCGATGCCGGCGACCGGGGCGCGCAGCGGCACACCGGCGTTGAGCAGCGACAGGGTCGACGCGCAGACCGAGCCCATCGAGGTCGAGCCGTTGGAGCCCAGGGCCTCCGAGACCTGACGGATGGCGTACGGGAACTCGTCGACGCTCGGCAGCACCGGCACGAGGGCACGCTCGGCGAGCGCGCCGTGGCCGATCTCGCGACGCTTCGGCGAACCGACGCGGCCGGTCTCACCGGTCGAGTACGGCGGGAAGTTGTAGTGGTGCATGTAGCGCTTGCTCGTCTCCGGGCCGAGGGAGTCGATCTGCTGCGCCATCTTGATCATGTCCAGCGTGGTGATGCCCAGGATCTGGGTCTCGCCGCGCTCGAACAGTGCGCTGCCGTGGGCACGCGGGACCACCGAGACCTCGGCCGACAGCGCACGGATGTCGGTGATGCCGCGGCCGTCGATGCGGAAGTGGTCGGTGAGGATGCGCTGGCGGACGAGCTTCTTGGTCAGCGCGCGGTAGGCGCCGCCGATCTCCTTCTCGCGGCCCTCGAACTTGTCGGCGAGCTGCTCGAGGATGTCGGCCTTGAGCTCGTCGGTCTTGTCGTCGCGCTCCTGCTTGCCGGCGATGGTCAGGATCTCCGACAGGCGCTCGGTCGCGGCGGCGGCGACGGCCTCGTAGACGTCGTCCTGGTAGGCCGGGTACAGCGGGAACTCGCCGGTCTCCTTGGCCGCGGCGGCGGCCAGCGACTTCTGTGCCTCGCAGAGGCGGGCGATGAACGGCTTGGCGGCCTCGAGGCCCTCGGCGACGATGGCCTCGGTCGGCGCCTGCGCGCCGCCGGCGATGAGGTCGATGACGTTCTCGGTGGCCTCGGCCTCGACCATCATGATCGCGACGTCGGCGTTGTCGCCCTCACCGCTGACGATGCGGCCGGCGACGACCATGTCGAACACGGCGCCCTCGAGCTGCTCGACGGTCGGGAACGCGACCCACTGGCCGGCCTTGTTCTCCTCGGTCGGGATGAGCGCGACGCGCACGCCGCCGACCGGACCCGAGAACGGCAGGCCTGCGAGCTGGGTCGACGCCGAGGCGGCGTTGATGGCCAGCACGTCGTACAGGTCGTTCGGGTTGAGCGACAGCACGGTCACGACGACCTGGATCTCGTTGCGGAGGCCGTCGACGAAGGACGGGCGCAGCGGACGGTCGATGAGGCGGCAGGTGAGGATCGCGTCGGTCGACGGGCGACCCTCGCGGCGGAAGAACGAGCCGGGGATGCGGCCGGCGGCGTACATCCGCTCCTCGACGTCCACGGTCAGCGGGAAGAAGTCGAACTGCTCCTTCGGGTGCTTGCTGGCGGTGGTGGTCGACAGCAGCATGTTCTCGTCGTCGAGGTATGCGGTGACCGAGCCCGCCGCCTGCAGGGCCAGGCGTCCGGTCTCGAACCGGATCGTGCGGGTGCCGAAGCTGCCGTTGTCGATGATCGCCGTCGCCTCGGTGATGGCGTCGTCGAAGTCCTCGGCGAAGTCTTCGGAGGTGTTCACATCTGTCATGTGGGGTGGAATCCCTTCGTAGCGGCTGCCGTGCGGGCGGCCGTTGTTCATATGCGGCCCATGCGGACATGGCCGCGTGTGCGGTTGCGGGTGGTCTTCGCGAGGTGCGCGGATACGACGCCAGTCGAGGCGGTGCCCCAACCGGCCCTTTGCCGTGGTACGAGCGCACGCGCGGATCGAGACCGACCCGGAACGCGCCGAGAAATGCACGGCAGCGGGTGAATGGCGCGACGTGTTCGCGCCGGGTGAGTGCTCAGACGGCCTTCGATCGAAGCGGCCGGAACCTTCGGGGTTCCGGCGGCCACTACCGAGGACCGATCTGGCTCGTCGTCACGCGCTGCCTTGGAGTTCACGGCAACGATCCACTCGTCAGCCTATCATCGCGCGCCGTCAATACCTCAAAACAAGCGAACCGGCCACCTCCCGCGTCGGGAGATGGCCGGTTCGAGGTTCGCGTGTCGCGAGGAGATCAGCGACGCAGACCGAGGCGCTCGATGAGCGAACGGTAGCGGTTGATGTCCTTCTTGGCGACGTACTTGAGCAGGCGGCGACGACGACCGACTAGCAGCAGCAGGCCGCGACGGCTGTGGTGGTCGTGCTTGTGCTGCTTCAGGTGCTCGGTGAGGTCGACGATGCGCTTGGTCAGCAGGGCGACCTGGGCCTCCGGCGAGCCGGTGTCGGTCTCGTGCAGACCGTACTCGGCGAGGATTTCCTTCTTCTGCTCGGCAGTCAATGCCATGGAGATGCTCCTGATTCTCAGTGCCGCGTTCGAAAAGACTCCCGGTGTGCCGCCGCGGACCGCAGCAACACCGACTGATCAGGCTACCTGCCGCAGTGCGCCCGACCCAAATCCGGCCCGGTGCGCCGGCCGGCCGAACCCGGTCAGGCGGGGACCAGAACCCCCACGTCCAGCGCACCGCGTCCGAGCCACCACCAGACGAGCGCCACGGCGAGGACGCCCACGACCGCGCCGGCCGCGATGGCGACGGCGAGCCACCGCTGTGCGACGGCGTCCCGCGCGCCGAGGGAGACGCCGACGAGGCCGATCACGACCGACGTCAACGCCGCCGCGAGCAGGACGAAGATCCCGACCACGGGATCTCCGAGGTCGCCGGCCGCCGAGGTCGCCCCCAGACTCCCGAGCGGAAGCGTGAGTCCCACCGGACGCACGGGAATCGCACCGGCGATCACCACCGCCGCGACACCCGCACCGGTCACCAGCGTGAACCCGGGGCGAGGGCTGCTGCCCTGCCGCACCACCGCGTACAGGGCGGCCAGCCCGCCGACGATGATCAGCAGCCCGAGCGCGGTGGTGAACCAGCCGAGGGTCAGCTGCAGCCCGGTCAGCTCGGCGTAGCGGCGGTTGACGAAACCGAAGCCGTTCGCGTCGATCCCGTGCCCGGCGTGCACCCAGTGCATGAAGCTCGCCGCGATGACGATGAACCCCATCAGGACGCAGGCCAGGGCTCCGGCGCGCGCGGTGACCTGTCCCCCGCCCGATGCGGCGGGGCTCACCTCTCCGGCGCTCACTTCTCCGCCGCCGCGAGGATCTCCCGGGTCTTGGCCACGTCGTCGTGCATGGCCTCGACGAGCGCGTCGATGCCGTCGAACTGCACCATGCCGCGGATGCGGTGCACGAAGTCGACGGCGACGTGCTGGCCGTAGAGGTCGGCGTTCTTGTCGAGCACGAAGGCCTCGACGGTGCGGGTGCGCCCGGAGAAGGTCGGGTTGGTGCCGACCGACACCGCGGCCTGGTACCGCTGCCCCGGCTCGACCTCGCCGACGGCCGGTCCGGCCCCGAGGATCGTGAACCAGGCGGCGTACACGCCGTCGGCGGGGATGGCGGCGTACATCGGCGGCGCGACGTTGGCGGTCGGGAAACCGAGGTCGCGGCCGCGGCCGTCACCGCGCACCACGACGCCCTCGACCCGGTGGGGCCGTCCGAGCGCCTCCGCGGCGAGATCCATGTCGCCGGCGGCGACGCACGAGCGGATGTAGGTCGACGAGTAGGTCACGGCATGCTCGCCGAACAGCGAGACCGCCTGCACCTCGAAGCCGAACCGCGCACCGAGTTCGGTGAGCTTGCCGACGTCGCCGGCCGCCTTGCGACCGAACGTGAAGTTGTCGCCCACCACGACGTCGGCGGCGTGCAGCTGCTCGACGAGGATGTCGTGGGCGAACTCCTGCGGCGAGAGCTTCGCGAGTTCGGGCGTGAAGGGCATGACGCAGAAGACGTCGATCCCGAGTTCCTCGGCCAGCTCCGCACGCCGGGTCAGCGTGGTCAGTTGCGGCGGATGCGTTCCCGGCCGCACGACCTCCGACGGGTGCGGATCGAAGGTCATCAGCACCGAGGGGACGCCGTACTTCTCGGCGGCCGCCGTCGCGGCGCGGATCAGTTCGGCATGCCCCCGGTGCACACCGTCGAAGACACCGATGGTCACCACACATCGTCCCCAGTCCGCGGGGATGTCATCCAGACCTCGCCATCGCAACACGCGACCAGACTACGGGCAGCGCCGATCCCGAACCACCACCGGCACACGCCAGAACACGACGAAGGTGACGCTAAGCTCTATCCATGCCATGGCGATCAGACCGTCCGGTGACCGAGCTGTCACAGGTCACCCAGGACTATCTGAAGGTCATCTGGACCAGCCAGGAGTGGGAGGACGTCAAGGTCACCACCAAGCTGCTGGCCCAGTCCCTCGGCGTATCGGCGTCGACGGCATCCGAGGCCATCCGCAAGCTCGCCGACCAGGGCCTGGTCTCCCATGAGCCGTACGGGGCGGTGACACTCACCGACGACGGACGGCAGGCCGCGATCCTCATGGTCCGGCGCCATCGGCTCCTCGAGACCTTCCTCGTCCGCGAACTCGGCTATCGGTGGGACGAGGTGCACGACGAGGCGGAGATCCTCGAGCACGCGGTCTCCGACCGTTTCCTGGCGCGTCTCGACGCCAAACTGGGCTTCCCCGACCGGGATCCGCACGGTGACCCCATCCCCGCTCTCGACGGTACGATCCCCACCCCCGACGCGGCGCTGCTCTCCGAGCTCGAGGTCGGGGCGTCGGGCTGCATCGCCCGCATCTCCGACACCGACCCGGAGATGCTGCGCTACTTCGACGAGGTGGGCGTCGCCCTCGACCGCGTCGTGACGGTCGCCGAGAAGCGCCCGTTCGCCGGCACCATCTCGGTCTCGCTCGACGACTCCGCGCCGATCGACCTCGGCGACATCGCCGCCCGTGCGATCTTCGTCGTGCCCAGCGACGCCGCGCCGCGGGACTGAGCCGTCATCGCTCAGCCCAGCGCCGTCATCGCTCAGCGCAGCGCCGTCATCACTCAGCGCAGCGTCGCCGGCCGCACCACCATCACCGAACTGGCGCGCTTGCCCTTTTCCTGCACCAGCGCGATCGCCCGCTCGTGCGGGTCGACGACGACGTAGATGCCCTTCATCCCGATCGGGGTGAGCCAGCGTCCCTGGCTGATGGATTCGGCCTCGTCGTCGCTGATGTCGCGGCGCGGGAACGAGATCTTGGCCGCCTCGTCGATGCCGAGGCTGAGCTCGCCATCCTCGCGCACCTCGTCGAGGGTGCGCGCGTGCTCGAGCGTGAAGGGGCCGACGGCGGTGCGTCGCAGCGCGTTGAGGTGGCCGCCGACGCCGAGGGCCGCACCCAGGTCGCGGGCCAGCGAGCGGATGTAGGTCCCGGACGAACAATCCACCGCCACATCGAGATCCACGAACTCCCCCTCGCGGCGGGTGTCGAGCACGTCGAACCGCGACACCGTCACCGGGCGCGGTTTCAGGTCGAACTCGGCGCCGGTGCGGGCGAGGGCGTGGGCGCGTCGGCCGTCGACCTTGATCGCGGAGACCTTCGCCGGGACCTGTTCGATGTCGCCGGTGAGCGCGGCGACGCCGTCGGCGATCTGCTCGTCGGTGACGCCGGAGGCGTCCGCGGTGGTCAGGGTCTCCCCTTCCCGGTCGTCGGTGGTCGTGGAGGCGCCGAGCCGGATGGTCGCCGTATAGGACTTGGTGGTCAGCGACAACAGGCCGAGAAGTTTTGTGGCCCTTTCGATCCCGATGACGAGCACGCCGGTGGCCATCGGGTCGAGGGTGCCGGCGTGACCCACCCGGCGGGTGTTGAAGATCTTCCGGCAGCGGGAGACGACGTCGTGGCTGGTGATCCCGGCGTCCTTGTCGACGATGAGCAGGCCGGCCTTCTCGATGGATTCGTCCGCCATGTCAGACCACCGCGATCGAGGTGACGATGAGGTCGCACTCGACGAGCCAGCGACCGCGGAACTCGAGCACCGGCGTCCCGCCGTCGGATGCCTTGGGGTCGATGAGGATCCGCGAGGTGAAGGTCCCGGCGGCGGGCGCGGTCTGCTCGAACGTGATGTGGGCGTCCTCGAACCCCAGCCAGCGCCGGGTGATCGGGAACCACGCCTTGTAGGTGGCCTCCTTGGCGCAGAACAGCAGCCGGTCCCAGTGCAACCCGGCCGGCCGGGTCGCGAGCACGTCGCGCTCCTCGGGCAGGCTGGTGTGCTCGAGCACGCCGTCGGGCAGGGTGTCGTGGGGTTCGGCGTCGATGCCGAGGGACCGCACCCCCATCGCGTGGGCGACGACGGCGGCCCGGTAGCCGTCGCAGTGCGTGAGGCTGCCGACGACACCCGCCGGCCACGTCGGTTCCCCCTTCTCCCCCTTGAGGATCGGGACGGGGTCGAAGCCGATTCGCGCGAGGGCCTCGCGCGCACAATGGCGCACCGTGACGAACTCGCGGCGCCGCTTCTCCACCGCTCGCCCGATCAGGGCCTGTTCGGCCGGCAACGGCTGCAGACCCGGCGGATCGTCGAACGCCTCCGCCGAGGCGACCCCGGGCGGGAGGAGTTTCTCGATCACATCTGGTCCTTTCGTCGTTCGGTCTCGCGTCGTTTCCGCTCGGCCAGTCGCTGCTCCACCCGCTCGCGGAACTCCGCGGCGCGCTCGGCGTAGTCCGGCGGCAGCTCGAACCGGACGCCGTGTTCGGGAAGATCTTTCTCGCCGAGGCCGTCCCCCGGCACGATGCTGCGCATCAGGGGCTTCGGCAGTCCGCGGCGCTTCCACTCGCGCGGATAGCCGACCGAGACCTCCTCGAAGCGGACGCCGTCGTACCAGGTGGTCCGCGGGATGTGCAGGTGCCCGTACACGCAGCACTCCGCGTTGAACTCGGTGTGCCAGTCGGCGGTCAGCTCGCTGCCGCACCACAGCGCGAACTCCGGGTAGATGAGCGCATCGCACGGTTCCCGGCGCAGCGGCCAGTGGTTGATCAGGACCTTCTTCTCGGCGGGGTCGAGCGCCTCGAGACGACGCCGCGTGAGCTCGATGCGGGCCCGTCCCCAGACGTCGCGCGTCGGGTAGGGCTCCGGCGACAGCAGGAACTCGTCGGTCGCCACCACGTTCCGGTCCCGCGCGAGCGCGAGTGCGGTGAGCTTGTCGAAGGTCCCCGCGGGACGGAAGGTGTAGTCGTAGAGCAGGAACATCGGTACGACGCGAACCGGGTCGCGGCCGTCGCCCGGATCGAACAGCGGGTAGATGTCCTCCGGTGTCACCACGCCGATGTCGCGGCAGGCCTGGACCAGGTAGTCGTAGCGGGCCACCCCGAACAGCTGCAGCGGGTCCTTGGCCGTCGTGTACAGCTCGTGATTGCCCGGGACCCAGATCACCGTGCGGAAGCGGGTGCGCAGGCGCCGCAGGGTGTCGATGATGTCGTCGGTGCGTTCGGCGACGTCCCCGGCCACGATGAGCCAGTCGTCCGACGACGTCGGCCGGATCTGGTCGATGATGTGCTCGTTGCCCCGATGGGCGACGTGCAGATCGCTGATCGCCCACAAAGTTGCCACGAGGATCCATCGTGCCAGAGGCGGCAGAACACTTCCGTCGGGGGCCGTCGGTGACGCTGCGGGCCGGGTGGGCCGGCAGCCGGATCACATCAGAACAGATCGGATCGGACGCGATCGGACCCGGTCACTTCCGTTCCGCGCCCGCCTGCCGCCACCGCCCGGAGCGGATCCGCCAGACCACGGTCGCCAGCCGGACGAGCATGAAGACGACGAGACCCGACCACACGCCGGCCAGCCCCCAGTCGAAGACGAGCGACAGCCAGATCAGCGGCAGGAAGCCGACGAGCGCTCCGGTGAGCGTCGCCGTCCTCAGGAACGCCGCGTCGCCGCTGCCGAGCAACACGCCGTCGAGCGCGAACACCACCCCCGCGATCGGCAGCATGCCGACGAAGAACCACCACGGCACCCCGATGGCGTCGAGCACGGCGTCGTCGGAGGTGAAGATCCGCGGGATGAGGCCGGCGCCGGCGGCGAAGATCGCGCCCATCGCGGTGGCGGCGACGAGCGACACCCCGGTGACCCGCCGTGCGACGGTGTCGGCGACCCGCAGGCGTCCGCCGCCGAGTGCCGCGCCGACGAGGGCCTGCGCGGCGATGGCCAGGGAGTCGAGGAACAGCGCCATGAACTCCCAGAGCTGCAGGACCAGCTGGTGTGCGGCCACCTGCGCGACGCCGAAGCGCGCGGCGACCGCGGCCGCGGAGACGAAGCAGATCTGGAACGACAGGCTGCGCACGACGAGATCGCGCGCCATGGTCAGCTGGGCGACGATGATCGAGCGATCGGGCGCATACCCCTTCGACTCCGCGGACGCCTCCCGGATCACCCGGACCGCGAACAAGGTCCCGGTGACGCCCTGGCCGACGACGTTCGCGACCGCGCTGCCGGGCAGGCCGAGTCGCGGGAACGGACCGAGACCGTGGACCAACCCGACGACCAGGACCGCGGCGACCGACAGACCGACGACCACGTAGATCACCGGCCGTCTGGTGTCCTGCACGCCGCGCATCCAGCCGTTGCCCGCCATGGACAGCAGGATCAGCGGGACCCCGAACATCGCGATCCGCAACCACTGCGCCGCGTCGGCCGCGACCACCGCGGAGTCCTCCGACGCCGCTCCCACGAGCACCCGCATGATCGCGGGCGCCGACGGATAGGCGATCGCCACCAGCAGCGCGCCGACGGCCATCGCGATCCAACTGGCCTGCACGCCCTCCTCGACCGCGCCCGCCCGGTCCCCCGCGCCGAAGCGACGGGCCGACCGGGCGGTGGTGCCGTAGGACAGGAAGGTCAGCTGCGTGCTGATGACCGACAGCACGAGGGTGCCGACACCGAGCGCCGCCAGTTCGCGACCGCCGAGGCGGCCGACGACGGCGAGGTCGAGGAGCAGATAGAGCGGCGGGGCGATGAGCACCGCCAGCGCCGAGACCGTGAGGGTCGCGATCCGCCGGACCCCGGCATCGTCTGTCAGAGCGACTCCAGCAGTCGCGCCACCACTTCCTCGGCGGTGCCGGTGTCGCTGTACCCGGATGCCTGACGATGCCCGCCGCCGCCGTGGGCGCGGGCGATCGGGACCAGGTCGACGGCGTCCTTGCTGCGCAGCGACACCGTCCACATCCCGGGTTGGTTCTCCTTGAACACCGCCGCGACCTCGGCGTCGCGGGCGGTCCGGATCGTGTCGACGACGCTCTCCAATTCCTCCCAGCTCATGCCGGCGAGGGCCTTCTGGTCGACGATCGCGTAGACGAGTCCCGCACCGTTGCAGGCCGACGGCACCAGCTTCGCCGAGGCGAGCACCCCCGACATCATCGAGAACCACTCGAACGGGTGCGAGTCGAAGAGGACGCGACTCCACCTGCGCGAGTCGACGCCGGTCTCGAGCAGGCGCGCCGCGATCCGGAACGAGTCCGGCCGGGCCCACCGGAACGAGCCGGTATCGGTGGTCAGACCCGCGTAGACGCAGGTGGCGATCTCGGCGTCGAGTTCGACGCCGAGCGCGTCGAGCACCTCGAGGACCAGCACCGCCGTGCAGTCGGCCGACGGGTCCACGAGATCGATGTCCCCGAAGCCGGGGTTCGACGCGTGGTGGTCGATCGCGATCGACGTCTCGGCGCCGGTGAAGACCTCGCCGAGTTCGTCGAGCCGCCCGAGATTCGCCGCGTCGACGGCCACCACGACCGGATGCCCGGCGAGGCGGCCCGGCTCACGCAGCAGCCCCGCGCCGGGAAGACCCGCGAGCGACTCGGGCAGCTTCTCGGGTCCCGGATAGGCGACCTCGACGTCGACGCCGCGACGCTCGAGGGCCAGACCGAGCGCGAGACCGCTGCCGATGGTGTCCGCGTCGGGGCGGACGTGGCAGCAGATCGTCACCGCCGGCGCGGTCGCCAGCGTCGCGGCGATCGCTGCACTCGCCGAACCGCTCACTCGTCCGTGCCGCCGTCTGCGGAGTCGTCCGAGTCGTCGGTGGGGTCGTCGCCGGTGGGGTCGTCGTCGGTGGGGTCGTCGTCGGTGGAGCGGTAGGGGTCGGGGTCGCCGGCCGGCTTCGCCTGGGCCGCCTGACGGGCGACCATCTCGTCCCTCGCGCGGGCGCGCGCGACGAGTTCTTCCATCTGGCGGGCCGCGTCCGGGACGGTGTCGAGGACGAAACGCAGGGTCGGGGTGAACCGGACGCCGGTGCCGGCGCCGACCTTGGAACGCAGGACGCCGGTGGCCTTGGCCAGGCCGGCGGCCGCCGCCTCGTAGTCGGGTTCCTCGTCGAGCGAGGCGCCCATGACGGTGTAGTAGATCGTGGCGTCGTGGAGATCGTTGGTCACCCGGGTGTCGGTGACCGTCACGTAGGCCAGGCGCGGATCCTTGATCTCGCTCGCGATCGCCGAGGCGACGATCGTGGAGATCCGCTTGGCCAGGCGCTGGGCCCGTGCTGGATCAGCCATCGGGAGTCCTTCCGTAGCGGGGACGTGTGCGCCGGCCCGGGTCCAGGTTCTGGACCGGTCGGGCCGGCGCACACGGTATGGGTCGAGAGGGCCAGGCACTCACGCGATCAGTCGCGCGGCTTCTCCTGGAGCTCGTAGGTCTCGATCACGTCGCCCACCTTGATGTCGGAGTAGGTCAGCGTGAGACCACATTCGTAACCCTCGCGGACCTCGGTGACATCGTCCTTCTCGCGACGGAGCGAGGACACGGTGAGGTTGTCGGCGATCACGACGTTGTCGCGGAGCAGGCGGGCCTTGGCGTTGCGACGCATGATGCCCGACTGGACGAGACAACCGGCGATGTTGCCGACCTTCGACGACTTGAAGATGGCGCGGATCTCGGCGCGGCCGAGCTCCACCTCTTCGTAAATCGGCTTGAGCATGCCCTTGAGGGCGCTCTCGATCTCGTCGATGGCCTGGTAGATCACCGAGTAGTACCGGATGTCGACGCCCTCGCGGTTGGCCAGCTCGGTGGCCTTGCCCTCCGCACGGACGTTGAAGCCGATGATGATCGCGTCCGACGCGGTCGCCAGGTTGACGTTGGTCTCGGTGACACCACCGACACCGCGGTCGATGATCCGCAGGCTGACCTCGTCGCCCATGTCGATGCCGAGCAGGGCCTCTTCCAGGGCTTCGACCGTACCCGCGTTGTCGCCCTTGAGGATGAGGTTGAGCTGCGCGGTCTCCTTGAGCGCCGAATCCAGGTCCTCGAGGCTGATGCGCTTGCGGCTGCGAGCGGCGAGCGCGTTGCGCTTGCGTGCGTTGCGCCGGTCGGCGATCTGCCGGGCGATGCGGTCCTCCTCGACCACGAGCAGGTTGTCACCCGCACCGCAGACCGAGGTGAAGCCGATGACCTGGACGGGCCGCGACGGGAGCGCCTCGGTGACGTCCTCGCCGTGCTCGTCGACCATGCGGCGCACACGTCCGTAGGCGTCGCCGGCGACGACCGAGTCGCCGACCCGCAGGGTGCCGCGCTGGACCAGCACGGTCGCGACCGGACCACGACCGCGGTCGAGGTGCGCCTCGATGGCCACGCCCTGGGCGGGCATGTCCGGGTTGGCGCGCAGGTCGAGAGCCGCGTCCGCGGTCAGCAGGACCGCCTCGAGCAGCTGATCGATGTTGGTTCCCTGCTTGGCCGAGATGTCGACGAACATGGTGTCGCCGCCGTACTCCTCGGGCACCAGACCGTACTCGGTGAGCTGACCGCGGATCTTCTGCGGATCAGCACCCTCCTTGTCGATCTTGTTGACCGCGACCACGATCGGCACGTCGGCCGCCTGGGCGTGGTTGATCGCCTCCACCGTCTGCGGCATGACGCCGTCGTCGGCCGCGACCACGAGGATCGCGATGTCGGTGGCCTTCGCACCGCGGGCACGCATGGCGGTGAACGCCTCGTGACCCGGGGTGTCGATGAAGGTGATCAGGCGATCCTCGCCGTTGAGGTGCGTGTTGACCTGGTAGGCGCCGATGTGCTGCGTGATGCCGCCGGCCTCGCCCTCGCGGACGTTGGCCTTGCGGATCGTGTCGAGCAGTCGGGTCTTGCCGTGGTCGACGTGACCCATGACGGTGACCACCGGCGGACGCTGTTCGAGGTCCTCGTCGTCGCCCTCGTCCTCGCCGTAGGTGAGGTCGAAGCTCTCGAGGAGCTCGCGGTCCTCGTCCTCGGGGCTGACGACCTGGACCTTGTAGTTCATCTCCGAGCCGAGCAGCTCGAGCGTCTCGTCGTTCACCGACTCGGTCGCGGTGACCATCTCGCCGAGGTTGAACAGCGCCTGGACCAGCGATGCCGGGTTGGCGTCGATCTTCTCCGCGAAGTCCGAGAGCGACGCGCCGCGGGCGAGGCGGATGACCTCGCCGTTGCCGCGCGGCAGGCGGACGCCGCCGACCGACGGCGCCTGCATGTTCTCGTACTCGGCGCGCTTCGCCCGCTTCGACTTGCGGCCCTTGCGGGGAGCACCGCCCGGACGGCCGAACGCACCGGCTGCGCCGCCGCGTCCGCGACCGCCGCCGCCCCCACCGGGACGACCGCGGAAACCGCCGCCCGCGGGTGCACCGGGGCCACCGCCGCCGGGACCACCGCGGTAGCCGCCGCCACCGCGACCGCCTCCGCCGCCACCGCGGCCGGGACGGGCGTCAGGACGCGCAGCACGCTGCGGCATCGCGCCGGGGCTGGGACGCGGGGGCATGTTGCCCGGGTTGGGACGGGGACCGCCCTGACCCGGTGCGGGACGACCGCCACCGGGGCGAGGACCGCCCTGGCCGGCGGGACCCGGACGACCGCCACCGGGACGGGGACCACCCTGGCCGGGGCCGGGGCGGGCCGCCGGACGCGGTGCGGGCGGCGGGGTCGAGGAGTACGGGTTGTTGCCGACGCGCGGTGCGCGCGGGCCGGGCTTGGGGCCCGGGCGGGGTCCGGGAGCCTTCGACGGGGCCGGGCTGCCGGCCGATGCGGCCGGGGCCTGCGGGGTCGGTGCTGCCGGGGCCGGCTTGGGTCCGGGGGTGGGTGCCGGACGCTCGGCGGCCGGGGCAGCCGGCTGGGCCGGTGCGGGTCCGGGCTTGGGTGCACCCGGCTTGGGTGCGGTCGACGGGGTGGCCGAGGGGCCGGGGGTGGGTCGACCGGCCGCCGGGGCAGCCGGCGCGGCGCCGGGCTTGGGTGCACCGGACGGCTTGGGTCCGGGCTTTGCCGACGAACGAGGGCCGGGTGCCGGCGACGATCCGCCGTCCTTGGCTCCCCCGTCCTTCGGGGCGAACGATTCACGCAGTCGACGGGCCACGGGGGCCTCTACCGTCGACGACGCCGATTTGACGAACTCGCCCTGCTCCTTCAGACGCTCCAGCACCTGCTTGCTGGTCACGCCGAGCTCTTTGGCCAGTTCGTGCACGCGGGCTTTGCCTGCCACTGCTCTCCTTTGCTGGAGGCCAAGCGGCTTCAACCCGCTACGGCCTCGATCTATGTCCGGTACATGCTCATCGTGGGGACTTCACGGTGTGCTCATGTCTTCTGCTACCTGTTCCGGCTCCGAGGAGCCATTCCGTGGTGGGTGACCACGCCGAGTTGCTCGGCGAGATCGTCCGGGTCCGCGGTCAGACCGGGGGTCCGGAGTGCCGCGGCGAAGGCCCTGCGTCGCGTCGCTGCGGAGATGCACTCCGCGTCCGCATGCAACCAAGCGCCACGTCCCGGCATGGTCTTCGCGGAATCGACCACCACCCTGGGGACGTCTCCGCGCTGCTGCGCGACGACGCGAACCAACTCGCTGGTCTCTGCCCGTCGGCGGCAACCGACGCACATGCGCACTGGCCTGTGGTCGGTTCCTGCAGTCGGGGCGGATCGCTGAACCATCGATCAGTCTAGCGCGCGTCGGCGGTCGGCCGACAACCGGCTGTCACACGCGTCACGCGCCGGTGCCCTCCGGGTCGGGGTCGGCGTCGGATCGGATGTCGATCCGCCAGCCGGTGAGGCGGGCCGCCAGACGGGCGTTCTGCCCCTCCTTCCCGATCGCAAGCGACAGCTGGTAGTCGGGGACGACGACCCGGGCGGCCTTGGCCGCCGCGTCGACCACGGTGACCGATACAACCTTCGCGGGCGACAAAGCATTCCCGACGAAGACGGCCGGGTCGGTGTCGTAGTCGATGATGTCGATCTTCTCGCCGGACAACTCGCTCATCACGTTGCGCACGCGCTGTCCCATCGGGCCGATGCAGGCGCCCTTGGCGTTGAGCCCGGCGACACCGGTGTGCACCGCGATCTTGGAGCGGTGCCCCGCCTCGCGGGCGACCGCGACGATCTCGACCGATCCGTCCTCGATCTCGGGGACCTCGAGCGAGAACAGCTTGCGCACGAGGTTCGGGTGGGTGCGCGAGAGGGTGATCTGCGGCCCGCGGGCTCCGCGGCTCACGCCGACGACGTAGCACTTGATGCGGTCGCCGTGCTTGTAGACCTCGCCGGGAACCTGCTCGGCGGGCGGGATGATGCCCTCGGTGGCGTTGGCGTCGCTGCCGATCTGCACCACGACCATGCCGCGGGCGTTGGCGCGGGCGTCCTGCTGCACGACGCCGCCGACGATCTCCCCCTCGTGCGTGACGAGGTCGCCGAAGTTCTTCTCGTTCTCCGCATCGCGCAGCCGCTGCAGGATGACCTGCCGGGCGGTGGTGGCGGCGATCCGGCCGAAGCCCTCGGGGGTGTCGTCCCACTCGTGGACGACCTCGCCGTTGGCGTCGAGCTCCTGGGCCATGACGCGCACGAGACCGGTCCTCCGGTTGACGTCGACGCGCGCATGCGGCGCGAACCCCTCGGTGTGGCGGTAGGCCGTCAGCAGGGCGGTCTCGATCGCGGTGATGACGGTCTCGATCGGGATGCCCTTGTCGGCCTCGATCATGCGCAGCGCGCCGATGTCGATGTTCATGCGGACGTACTCCTATTCACTTGTCCTGCTGTTCATTTGTCGTGATCTTCATTGCGTTCAGACCTGCTTGCCGTCCCGTGAGCGCCGGCGGGCGATCTCGTCGGGGTCGAGGCCGCACAGCTCGAGTTCACGCACGCTCGGCTGGGAGAAGTCGACCTGCACGACCGCCTTGGCGACGTCGGCGAGGGCGACGGTCTCCACGGCGATCCGCCCCTTGTGGTTGGCGACGATCTCGACGTCGGCCGCGGTCAGCCGGCCGATGCGCCCGGTGACCGTCCGCCTGCTCCCGTCCTCCGCGTCGGTCAGCCTGACCTCGACGCGGCGGCCGACGTTGCGCCGCCAGTGCCGGGGATGGGTGAGCGGACGGTCGACGCCGCGCGAGGTGACCTCGAGGACGTACGGGGCGTCGGAGAGATCGGGGACGGCGTCGAGGACGGCGGAGATCCGGTTGCTCAGGTCGGCGAGCACGTCGAGGTCGCTGCCGCCGTCGCGGTCGACGACGATCGTGAGCTCGTCGGTGCCGTATCGCCGGGTGACGGTGACGTCCTCCAGATCGAAACCCTGGTCCTCGACAAGCTTTTCGACGAGTTCGCTGACCTGTGGCGGGCTGATCGGCATGCCATCTCCCCTCGTCTTCAGTTGTCGGGCCGTGCCGGATTCGCACGTCGTTGCGTGACACATGCTAGTGGATGCCGGCCGATGCCCCGACCACCCTGCACCGTTCGGCTGGCATCATGTGTCGCGTGATCAGACTCGATCGTCGCACCGTGCTGCGGGGCGGACTCCTCACCGGCGCGGCGTTGGCCGGGATGGGCGCCCTCGGCGTGTCGGGCTGCAGCACCGGCCCCACCGAGGAACAACTCACCGCCGAACGCCTCGTCCCCCTCGCCCGGGCGGCGCTCGCCGACGAGAGGAACGCGCGGGCCCTCGCCGCCACCGAGCCCGCCTACGCCGGCGCGCTCGCCATCGTGGCCGATCAGCGCGCCGACCACGCCCGGGCCCTGCGCGAGGAGATCACGCGCCTGGACCGGGACGTCGCGTCGACGATCGACGACACGGGCGAGGCCGGGACGTCGGGAAGCCCGGCGCCCCCGGCGCCACCGAGCCTGGTGGCGCTGCGCTCGTCCCTGGAACAGTCGGCCGGCGAGGCCCGCGACGTCGCGATCTCGCTGACCGGTTACCCGGCCGGCCTGGTCGGTTCGGTCGCGGCCTCGGTCCGCTCGATGCGAGAGGTGCAACTGGCATGACCACACCGGTCCCCACCCCGGGCGGCGCCGGCGCGCCCGACGCCGACCCGCTCGTCGCCGCCGCCGAGGCCGAGAACGCCGCGGTCTTCACCTACGGCGTCATCACGGCGTTCGTCGCCGCCGCGCGCCGCCGCCTGGTCGCCGACTTCGAGGCCGAGCACCGGGCCCGCCGTGACGAGATCGACCGCGCCATCACCGCGGCCGGCGGCACCCCGCCCGTCGCGGCGGCCGGTTACACGCTGCCGATCGACGTGACGGGACCGGAGTCGGCCGCACGGGCGGCTCTCGTCGCAGAGGAGGATTGCGCCACCGCCTACCGGGCGCTGCTGGAGCAGGCCGACGACGAGACCGGACGCCGGATCGGCGTCGACGGCCTCTCGGAGTCCGCGCTCCGCGCCGCCCGGTGGCGCGTCGTGCTGCAGGAGTCCCCGGTCACCCTTGCGTTCCCGGGGTCCCCCGTCGCGGGCTGATCGCCGCCCGCTCGCGGGTCAGGCCCGCACGGCCCCGACGATCGCGTCCACCGCGCCGTCGACCGCGACCTCGGTGGCCTCGCCGGTGAAGCGATCGCGGATCTCGATGGTGCCGTTGGCGTAACCGCGTCCGACGACGACCACGGTCGGCATGCCGAGCAGCTCGGCGTCCTTGAACTTCACGCCCGGCGACGCCTTGCGGTCGTCGAGCAGGACCTCGATGCCGGCCGCGTCGAGATCGGCGGCGAGCTTCTCGGCGCCGGCGATCGCGGCCTCGTCCTTGTTCGCGATGACCAGGTGGACGTCGAACGGCGCCACTGACCTCGGCCAGCGCAGGCCCTTGTCGTCGTGGGACTGTTCGGCGATGACGGCGACCAGGCGCGACACGCCGATGCCGTAGGAACCCTGCGTGAGGCGGACGGGCTTGCCGTTCTCCCCGAGCACGTCGACCTCGAAGGCGTCGGTGTACTTCTGGCCGAGCTGGAAGATGTGGCCGATCTCGATGCCCTTGGCGCTCACCAGGACTCCCGCGCCGTCCGGCGACGGGTCGCCGTCGCGGACCTCGGCGGCCTCGATGGTGCCGTCCGGGGTGAAGTCGCGGCCGGCGACCAGACCGAAGTAGTGGCGGCCGGGCTCGTCGGCACCGGTGATCCACGACGTCCCGTCGACCACGCGCGGGTCGACGAGGTAACGGACGCCGTTGGCCTGCAGGGCCTTCGGACCGATGTAACCCTTGACCAGGAACGGATTCGCGGCGAAGTCCGCGTCGGTGAGCAACTCGACCTCGGCCGGCGAGACGGAGGCCTCGAGGCGCTTCATGTCGACCTCGCGGTCGCCGGGCACGCCGACACCGATGATCTCGGGATCCTTACCGGGCGCGTGCAGCTTCACCATCACGTTCTTGAGGGTGTCGGCGGCGGTGAACTCGCCGTCGAGGTTGGCGTTGGCCCACTCGACCAGACTGTCGATGGTCTCCGTGCCCGGGGTGTCGTGCACGACCGCCTCGGGCAGCCCCTCGATCGGACGCGGCTCCGGCGCGCGGGTCACCACGGCCTCGACATTGGCGGCGTAGCCGGACTCGAGGCACCGCACGAAGGTGTCCTCGCCGACCTCGGCCTCGGCCAGGAACTCCTCGGAGGCGCTGCCGCCCATCGCGCCGGAGGTCGCCGAGACGATGACGTATTTGACCTGCAGACGCTCGAAGATCTTCTGGTAGGCCTCGCGGTGGAGGTCGTAGGCCTTCTTCAGGCCGGCCTCGTCGAGGTCGAAGGAGTAGGCGTCCTTCATGACGAACTCGCGGCCGCGCAGGATGCCGGCGCGCGGACGCTCCTCGTCGCGGTACTTCGTCTGGATCTGGTACAGGATGACGGGCATGTCCTTGTAGGACGAGTACTCGCCCTTGACCAGCTGCGCGAAGAGCTCCTCGTGCGTGGGACCGAGCAGCATGTCGGCGCCCTTGCGGTCCTTGAGGCGGAACAGCGCGTCGCCGTACTCCGTCCAGCGGTTGGTGGCCTCGTACGGCTCACGCGGCAGCAGCGCCGGCAGGAGGATCTCCTGCGCGCCGATCGCGTTCATCTCCTCGCGGACGATGTCCTCGATGGCCTTGAGCACACGCAGGCCCAGCGGCAGCCAGGAGTAGACGCCCGGTGCGACGCGGCGGACGTAACCCGCCCTCACCAGCAACTTGTGGCTCGGCACCTCGGCATCGGCCGGGTCGTCGCGCAGGGTCCGCAGAAACAGGGTCGACATGCGTGTGATCACGACAAACCAGCTTAGTTATGGTGTTCCGGTGCTCGTCATCCTGCCTCCCTCCGAGACCAAATCCGACGGCGGGAGCGGCGCTCCCCTCGACCTCGACACGCTGTCGTTCCCGGAGCTGAACCCGACGCGCAAACGCATCGCCGAGGCCATCGTCGACCTCGCCTCGGACCTCGACGCCAGCCGCACGGCGCTCGGGCTCGGCGCCACCCAGCTCGCCGAGGTGGACCGCAACGCCGACCTGTGGCTCTCCCCCACCCGCCCGGCCATCGAGCGCTACACCGGGGTGCTCTACGACGCGCTCGACCACGCATCGCTCACCCGCGCGGGCAAGACCAAGGCGGCCGAGCGGCTGGCCATCGGGTCGGCGCTGTTCGGCGTCATGCGCGCCGCCGACCCGATCCCCGCCTACCGGTTGTCCGGCGGCTCGAAGCTGCCCGGGATGCCGACGCTGAAGTCCATCTGGAAGCCCGAGCTCTCCCCTGCGCTCGACGCCGTCGACGACTTCGTCGTGGACCTGCGGTCGGGGGTGTACCAGCAGCTCGGGCCGGTGGCCGGCGCGGTCACCGCGACCGTGATGACCGAGCAGCCCGACGGCTCCCGCAAGGTCGTCAGCCACTTCAACAAGCACTACAAGGGGCTCATGGCGCGTGAGCTGGTGCAGACCCGGCGCACCGTCCGCGACATCGAGGGGCTGGCCGCGGTGCTGTCCGACGGGGGGACCCGAGTGGAGATCGCCGCCCCCGATCAGATCGTGGTGCTGACGGACTGAGTGCGAGGGCCGGGAGGGCTACTCGACGCCCGCGTCGGTTGATGATTCGACGCCCGCGTCGGTGGACGACTCGACGCCAGCGTCGGCTGCTTCCTGCGCCGCCTGCCCCTCGGCCACCTGCTCGGGGGTGAACCGCATGAACAGCACCACGATCGCGGCGAGCACCGCGATGCCGGCGCAGGCGGCGAACGCCAGGCCGTAGCCCTCGGCCTGCGCGGCGAGCTGGGTCTCGTTCATGGTCTCCACCGGCGCGGTGGTGCCGCCCTTCGACAGCGCCCGCGAGGTCACCATCGCGCCGACGACGACCAGGCCGATGGCTCCGCCCAGGTTCTGGGCGACCTGCGCGAGAGCGGTCAGCGGGCCGATCTCGGTCGGCCCGACGCCGGCCACCACCGACAGGGTGAGCGGGATGACCGCGAAGCCGACGCCGAAGCCGATGATCACGACGGGCAGGAAGATGCCCGGGAAGTAGTCGGGCCCGTCGGTCGCGATCGACGACGCGTAGAGGCAGCCGCCCAGCAGGATCGCCCCGCCGGCCAGGACGAGCCAGCGCGGCTGGACCATCAGTGCCAGCTTCGAGGCGATGGCCGCGGCGATGCCCAGCCCGAAGGCGAACGGCACGACCGACAGGCCGCTCTGGATCGGGGTGTACTTCAGGATTCCCTGCAGGTAGAGGGAGATGAACACCGCCATGCACATCATGATCATGCTGGCGAAGAGGATGGCCGTGAGCGCGGCGACGCGCGAGGAGTTGTCGAACAGCGAGAACGGCAGGATCGGGTTGCGGGCGCGGCGCTCGACGATCACGAAGGCGATCAGGGCCGCCGCGCCGAGCACGAACGAGCCGATCACCAGCGGCGAGGTCCATCCGTTCGGCCCGTCGTTGACGCCGAAGACGAGCAGCGTGCAGCCGACGGTGCCCAGCACTGCGCCGGGGACGTCGAGCGGCAGGCGGTCACCCTGGGACTCGCGCAGCGCGACGATGGCCCCGAGTGCGACGACCAGGCCGATCGGCACGTTGATGAGGAACACCAGACGCCACGACACCTCGGTGAGCACGCCGCCGAGGATGAGGCCGGCCACCGATCCGACACCGGTCATCGCCGCGTAGATGGCGAAGGCCTGGCTGCGCGGTTTGCCGGGCGCGAAGGTGGTCGCGACCAGCGCCATCGCGGTCGGCGCCGCCACCGCGGCGGACGCTCCCTGCAGCGCACGGCCGATGATCAGGCTCGCCTCGTTCCACGCGAGCCCGCACAGCAGCGAGGTGAGCGTGAACATGGCGACGCCGACGACGAACATCCGCTTGCGGCCGAACGTGTCGCCGAGGCGGCCCCCGAGGAGCATCAGGCCGCCGAAGGCGAGGACATAACTCGAGATGACCCAGTTGGCGCTCGACTCCGACAGCATCAGCGAGTCCCGGATGCGCGGGAGCGCCAGGGCCGCGACGGTGCCATCGAGCACCATGAGCAGCTGCATCCCGGACAGGACCAGGATCGGCAATCCGAAGACCGGCCGGTACGCGGCATCGGCCGCAGGTCCAGCATGCACGGATCCGGGATTCGACATAAGGCCCGACGGTACCGGCCGGGCGCGGCGATGTGCCAATCCCCGTTGACGCGGACGCCGATGCACCGGCTCGTGAACGGGCTACTCGGCCGGGGCAGCGTGCTCGGCGTCGGTGAATCCGGCCACCTGCCCGATGACCACGATCGCCGGCGGACGCAGGCCCTCGGCCCGCGCGACCTCGGCGGCGTGGGCGAGATCGGCGCGCAGCACGCGCTGGGTCGGCAGCGAGCCGTTCTCGATCATCGCCACCGGGGTGTCGGCGGGACGCCCACCCTCGAGGAGTGCGTCGGCGAACCTGTCGAGCCGCTCGACGGCCATCATCAGCACGATCGTGCCGCGCAACCGGCCGAGGGCCGACCAGTCGGTGAGCGAGTCGGGATGTCCGGGCGGGACGTGGCCGGACACGATGACGACCTCGTGGGTGACCCCGCGGTGGGTCACCGGGATGCCGGCCGCCGACGGTGCCGCGATCGAGCTGCTGATCCCGGGCACCACGGTCACCGGCACGCCGGCGGCGACACAGGCCTGCAGCTCCTCGAAGCCGCGTCCGTACACGTAGGGATCCCCGCCCTTGAGGCGCACCACGAACTTGCCCTCCCGGGCCTTGGCGACGAGGACCTCGTTGATCGCCTCCTGCTTCATCGCGCGGCCGTAGGGCACCTTCGCCGCGTCGATGACCTCCACCTGAGGCCCGAGTTCGGCGAGCAGCTCGGGCGGCGCGAGGCGGTCGGCGACGACGACGTCGGCCTCGGCGAGCAGCCGCTGCCCGCGCACGGTGATGAGATCGGGGTCGCCCGGGCCGCCGCCGACGAGGGCCACACCCGGTGCGTGGGGTGCGGCGTCGTCGACCGACAGCGATCCCTCGGCCAGGGCGCGCGACATGGCCGCGCGCAGCGCCGCGCTCAGTTTGTGATCGCCGCCGGCGAGGACGCCGAACTGCACGTCGCAGTGCCGCCCGGACGCGGGGGTCACCGCGGTGCCCTGCCGGGCGTCGTCGGCGCGGACGCAGAAGGTGTGGCGACGTTCGGCCTCGGCGACCACCGCCGCGTTGACGTCCGGGTCGTCGGTGCACGCGATCGCATACCAGGCACCCGCAAGGTCGCCGTCGGCGTATCGGCGCCGCGACACGGTGATGCCCGCGAAGGACTCGACCGCCGGCGTGGGGTCGACGGCGATGACGTGCACGTCGGCGCCGGCCGCGACGAGGTTCGGCAGCCGGCGCTGGGCGACGGTCCCGCCGCCCACGACGACGACCTTGCGGCCCTCGAGATCGAGACCCGCGAGATAGTGACCAGCCATGGCAGCAGACACTACCGGGCGCGGCGGGCGCGTCCGGCGGGCGCGTCCTAGAGCGGCAGCTCGCCGGTGCGGCGGATGTGATCCCAGACATCGGCGGCCGGGATACCCGCCCGGTGCGCCGACGCCTCGATCAGCGCGCCGAGCAGTTTGGAACTGCAGTACGCCGCCTCGAGGGCGTCCTCGGCGTTCGCGCGGATCTCGTTCCACCACGCGGGATTACGGTCGGCGGCGGCCTCCGCCATCGCGATCGCGGTGGCGAATCCCTGGTCGCAGCTGCATGCCTCGCGTGGATCGACCCCGCCCGGCGAGTACTGCGACTCGCTCGCCCACATCGACAGCACGTCGCTCAAGCCCGCCCCCGCGCGCGGTCGCGCTCGAGGGCGCGCTCGCGGGCCGCCTCGAACTTCTCGACCTTGACGTTCATGTCCTCGAGGAACTTCGCGAGGAGCTCGCGGTAGTGCTCGCCGAGCGGGCCGAAGTCGTCGCGCTCGAAGATCCGCCACTTGCGCAGCACCGGCATGACCACCTCGTTGAGGTGCTGCGGCAGGTCGTAGATGCCGCCCTTGGCGATGAGCACCGCATTGCGGCGGAAGTTGGGCATCGTCGCGCCGGGCATCTGGAAGTTGGACACGATCGTGTAGATGGCGGCCATCGTCTGGTCGGGCACGAGGTCGAGGGCGCCGGCGACGATGTTGCGGTAGAAGAGCATGTGCAGGTTCTCGTCGGCGGCGACGCGCTGCAGCAGTCGGTCGGCGATCGGGTCGCCGCACGCCTTGCCGGTGTTGCGGTGCGACACCCGGGTGGCGAGTTCCTGGAAGCTCACGTAGGCGACCGCGAACAGCATGTCGAAGCTGTGGTCGCGCTGGCCGTCGTCGGTGGGCAGCGGGTTGAACCCGGAGGTCATGTGCGCCATGCGGATGTTCTCGAGCTCGACGGGGTCGACGCCGCGGGTGACCACGAGGTAGTCGCGCATGACGATCGAGTGGCGGTTCTCCTCGGCGGTCCAGCGGCCCACCCAGAAGCCCCACGCGTCGTCGAGGCCGAAGTTCTCGGCGATGACCCGGTGGTACGAGGGCAGGTTGTCCTCGGTCAGCAGGTTGGTGATCATCGCGGCCTTGGCCACGTCGGAGAGCTGCGACTGCTCGGGGTCCCAGTCCACGCCGCCGAGCATGGCGAAGTTGCGCCCCTCGTCCCACGGGACGTAGTCGTGCGGATGCCACTCCTTGACCATCCGCATGTGGCGCTCCACCTCGGTCTCGCACACGGGTAGCAGTTCGCGCAGCAGGTCAGCGCCGGTCATGCCGCTGTCGCTCAGCTCGGGGGGTCCGATGAGGGTGGTCACGTGTACTCCTGGTCCGACGTTCGGGTTGCGGCGGTCAAACGATCCGCCGCAGATCACTGTGCGCGCCCGACACCGCGGACGGCGTGGGGAAAAGGTCCCGCTTGTGCTGGGACCCATGTCGCGTTCTGTCCCGGCGTCGACGCGTGACCCGGCAAAACGCCCGGTCACGCGTTCGCGCGGGCCCATCGGTCCGGTAGGTTCAGACCATGGCTGACGACTCGACCCCCTCCCCGGTCCGCGCCTACCTCGTCGACGATCACGAGCTGGTCCGCCGCGGGCTCCGCGACCTCCTCGGCACCGCCGGCGACATCGAGGTCGTCGGTGAGGCCGCCTCCGTCGGCGAGGCCCTCGTCGGCATCCTGGCGACGAAACCCGATGTGGCGGTGCTCGACGTGCGCCTGCCCGACGGCAACGGCGTGGAGCTGTGCCGCGACGTCCGCGCCGCCGAACCCGACGTCAAGTGCCTGATGCTGACGAGTTACGCCGACGACGACGCGCTGCTGGCCGCGGTGCTCGCCGGCGCGAGCGGTTTCGTCCTCAAGCAGATCCTCGGCCACAACCTCGTCGCCGCGGTCCGCACCGTCGGGCGCGGCGGCTCGCTCCTCGACGACCGGTCCACCGCCGCGCTGCTGGCGAAGCTGCGCGACGGCAAGAAGGAGGAGAAGGATCCGCTCGCGGAGCTGACCCACCAGGAGCGCGAGGTCTTCAACCTCATCGGCGAGGGCCTGACCAACCGGCAGATCGCCGAGCGGATGTTCCTGGCGGAGAAGACCATCAAGAACTATGTCTCGCGCATCCTGGGCAAGCTGGACATGCAGCGGCGCACCCAGGTGGCGGTGATGGCGACCAAGCTGCGCGAGGGCAAGCAGTAGCGGCGGGGTCAGCCGACGAGTGGCACCGACCACGTCAGCGTGGTGCCGCCGTCGCCGCGCTCCCCGCGGGGTCGCGTCACCACGCTGAAGGTGCCGTCGCATTCCTCGGCGCGCCGGGTGAGGTTGTCCAGTCCGCGGTAGGTGACGTCGGTGTCGATGCCGACCCCGTCGTCGGAGATCTCCACGGTCAGCACGTCGTCGGCGCACACCGACACCGAGATGTGTTCGGCGTGCGCGTGCCGCAGCGCATTCGACAGGCCCTCCCGCAACACGGCGTCGATGTGCGGGCCGAGCGTGTCGGGGACCACCGTGTCGACGGGGCCCTCGAAGTTCACGCTCGGCGAGATCGAGGCGTGCCCGGACAGTTCGGAGACGATGTCGAGCACGCGGCGCCGAAGGGTCGGGTCCTCGGAGCCGGAGGCCGTCTGCAGGTCGAAGATCGAGGTCCGGATCTGCGCGATCGTCCGGTCGAGGTCGGTCATGATCTGACCGAGGCGCTCTTTCGCCGCTTCCCGGTCGGTGGTCCCGGCGAGCAGGGTCTGCACCGACATCCCGATGGCGAACAGGCGCTGGATGACGTGGTCGTGCAGGTCGCGGGCGATGCGGTGACGGTCCTCGAGGACCTCGAGGTCGCGGGCGATCTGCTGCTGCTCGGCGTAGACGACCGCGAGCGAGGC
Source organism: Gordonia paraffinivorans (assembly GCF_900683595.1). Lineage (NCBI taxonomy): Bacteria > Bacillati > Actinomycetota > Actinomycetes > Mycobacteriales > Gordoniaceae > Gordonia > Gordonia paraffinivorans. The sequence continues at coordinate 681,110 of NZ_CAACYD010000005.1, forward strand.
GATCTCGGCGACGCCGGCCAGGCCGGCGATTTCCTCCTCCTCCCAGTACGGGCGGGTGCGATGGGTGATGATCATCCATCCGAACGCGCCCGACGCGCGCTGCAACGGCTGCACCGACGTCCACCGGGCGCCGCGCCGCACCAGGGCCGGCGAGATCGCCCCGGCGCGCTGCACCGTCAGCGAGTTCGCCGACGGCGCGGTGAAATCGTCGATGCGCGGGGGTTCGCCGGTGTGCCCGCGCAGTTCGACCTCGCCGTCGAGTTCGGTGATCAGGTAGACGTCGACGGCGCCGACGAGGTCGGCGACGTCGACGCACATCCGGGACATGGTGTCGGACAGGGCGATCCCCGCCAGCGGCTCGGATCCCCGGCGCGCGAGGACCTGCATCCAGCGGTGGCGGGTGCGGGCGCGCTCGAACAGGCCGGCGTTGTCGATGGCGATGCCGGCCGCGACCGCGAGCACGGCCACCACGGTCTCGTCCACCTCGGAGAAGGTGTCCGCCGACTGCTTCTCGGTGAGGTAGATGGAGCCGAACACCTCGCCGCGCACCATGATCGGCGCGCCGAGGAAGGTGTGCATCGGCGGGTGGTTGGGCGGGAAGCCGACGGAGGTGGGATGCGCTCCGAGGTCGTGGATGCGATGGATCTGCGGGTCGTCGATGAGCAGTCCGAGCACTCCCCTGCCGACGGGCAGGTGGCCCATGGTGGCGCGCTGGGCGTCGGTGATGCCGGTGTAGACGAACTCGGACAGTCCGCCGTCGGGACCGCGGACGCCCAGGGCGCCGTACTTCGCGTCGACGAGACCGCCGGCCACCTCGACGATGCGTTGCAGGGCGCGGTCGAGTTCGACGCCCTGCCCGACGACGAGGACCGCCTCGAGCAGCTCGCGCAGCAGGACCGGATCGTCGACGCCCTGTTCGGCCAGTGTGTCGAGGGCTTCGCGGAGTCGACGCCCCGTCTTCGGGGAGCCGGCGTCGAGGAGCTTGTCAGCGGAGTCCACGCAGGCGAGCCTACTCCCGGCCGTCCGGGGATCGACCCGCACGAGGCGTCCCGCGCGCACCGGCACCCGTCTCGACCTCGCGGGCGCGGGAGACGAAGCGATGCAACGCCTCTGGGACGGCCGCCGGGTGCACGTGCAGATACGACGCGTGGACCGACGCGGTGACGATCCCGTGGGTGGTGGCGCGCCCGGCCGCGTCGCGCCACGCCCACGCCGGGGTGGTCTCGACGTCCGGGGCGACGGCCACGGTGCTGCGGTGGAACTCGTGGCCGGTGACCCGCTCCCCGGCGCGGAACAGCACCGAGTCGGCCACCGCGACCGCGTCCCGGTAGCCGAGGGTCAGCGTCGGTCCGAAGTGCCCGGTGAGTTCGAGGACCCCGCTCATCGGGTGTCCGTCGAGCTGCGCTGCGAGGTAGAGGAGCCCGGCGCACTCGGCGTGGATCGGGCGGCCGGCGGCGGCATGCGCCCGCAGGTCGGCGCGCAGACCGGTGTTGGCGGAGAGCTCCTCGGCGTGTTCCTCCGGGAAACCGCCGCCGATGACGACGCCCGCGGCGTGCTCCGGCAGGCGGTCGGTGAGCGGGTCGAAGGTGACGACGTCGGCACCCGCCGCGGTGAGCATCTCGGTGTGCTCGGCGTAGCCGAACGTGAAGGCGGCGCCGCCGGCGACGGCGACGACCGGCCTCGCGGGGACGCCGGCGGGATCGGCATCGGCCCCCTCGCCGCCGGGTGTGGCAGATGCCCCGGGCGAAACGGCGGCCGCGGGCGACCACGGTTGCGCGTCGGCGACCGCGCGTCGGCGGGCCGCGGCGACGATGGCGGGCAGGTCGAGTGCCGCGCCGAGATGCCCGGTCATGGCGTCCACGGCGGCGACCGCCTCCTCGGTGCGCTCGGCGGCCGGGATGAGGCCGAGGTGCCGGGACGGCACGGCCAGGGACGGGTCGCGGCGCACCACGCCGAAGACGGGCAGGCCGACGCGGTCGCAGGCCTGCCGGAGCACAAGTTCGTGGCGCGGCGATCCGACGCGGTTGAGGATGACCCCGGCGATGTGCACGGACGCGTCGTAGGAGAGGAAGCCGTGCAGCACCGCGGCGAGCGACTGACTGTGACCGGACCCGTCGACGACGAGCACCACGGGCGCCCCGAGGATCGTCGCCACATGTGCGGTCGACCCGAGTCCCAGCTGGTCCGACCCGCCGGTTCCCGTGCCCGGGGCATCGGTGATCCGGCCGTCGAACAGGCCCATCACCCCTTCGACGACCGCGATGTCGGCACCCGTCGCACCGTGCGCGAACAACGGTGCGATCAGGTCCTCGCCCACCAGGTTCGGGTCGAGGTTGCGGCCCGGGCGGCCCGCGGCGACCGCGTGGTAGCCGGGATCGATGTAGTCGGGCCCCACCTTGAAGGGCGCGACCCGGTGGCCGGCGGCCCGCAGCGCCCCGATGAGTCCCGTGGTGATCGTCGTCTTCCCGCTGCCCGACGACGGGGCGGCGACGACGATCGCGGGAGTCGTCACCACTCGATGCCCTTCTGCCCCTTGCGCCCGGCATCCATCGGGTGGGCGATCTTGCGCATCTCGGTGACCAGGTCTGCGGCGTCGACGAGCGCCTGCGGCGCACGCCGCCCGGTGATGACGACGTGCTGGCGCCCGGGCCGCCGGGACAGCGTGTCGACGACCTCGGCGGTGTCGACCCAACCCCAGTCCAGCGGATAGGTGAACTCGTCGAGCACGTAGAAGTCGTGCTCGGCCGCATCGAGACGCCGGGCGATCTCCGCCCAGCCGGCGCGGGCCGCGGCCGCGTGGTCGTCGGCGTGGTCGGTGTTGGCGCGCAACCACGACCACCCCTGCCCCATCTTGTGCCATTCGACGGGACCGCCGACCCCGGTGTCGGTGTGCACCTTGCCGAGGGCGAGCAGGGCCGACTCCTCCCCGACCTTCCACTTGGCGCTCTTCACGAACTGGAAGACCGCTACGCGCAGGCCCGCGTTCCAGGCCCGCATGGCCATGCCGAACGCGGCGGTCGACTTGCCCTTGCCGTCGCCGGTGTGGACCGCCAGCACCGGCTGGTTGCGGCGCTGCCTGGTGGTCAGGCCGTCGTCGGGTATCGATTCGGGAACCCCGCGGGGCACGTCGTCTCTCCTTCGTCAGGGGTGGTCAGGCCGCACCGCGGCTCAGGGCGCCGGCGGTCAGCTCGTCCATGGTCAGCACGCCCGCACCCAGGTGTCCGGCGAGTTCGGCGGCGAGTCCGAGGCGCACCATCCCCTGTTCGCAGTCGACGACCACCGACTCGATGCCACGACGCCGGATGGAGGCCGCGGCGGCACGGGCTCGCGCCGGGGCGTCGCGTCCGGCGGTGGCGCGTCCGTCGGTGAGCACCACCAGCAGCGGACGCCGGTGCGGTTCGGCCCGCAGTCGACGCTCGATCACCTCGCCCGCGAGGAGCAGCCCCTCCGCGAGCGGGGTGCGCCCGCCGGTGCGCACCTCGGCGAGTCGGCGCACCGCGACGTCGACCGACTTGGTGGGCGGCACGGCCAGGGACGCGGTCGTCCCGCGTGCCACGACCACGGCGACGCGGTCACGGCGGGTGTAGGAGTCCCGCAGCATCTCCACGGACAGGTCCGCGACGGCGGCCAGCCGGCGGCGCGCGGTCATCGAACCGCTGAGATCGACGACGAAGACCACGAGGTTGGACTCCTGGCCGATGCGCTGGGCCGCACGCAGATCGTCGGCGCGGACGCGAACCGGTGACGGGTCCGTGGCGACCGGCCGGGTTCTCCCGGCCGCGGCGAGCACGGTCGCGAACAGGTGCACCGGAAGGCCGGCCTCGAAGTCGACGGCTCGGGTGGTGAGTCCGCGACGGCTGCGCGCCTTCGACCTGCGGCCGGGTTCGCCGTCGCCCACCCCGGTCAGCGCCAGGGCCCGCATCCGCTGCGCACCCGCGCCGCGCGCGGTCCCGAATGCGGGTCCGGCCGATGCCCCGATCTCGTTGCAGCCGGTCTCGTTGCGGCCGGTCTCGTCGCGGTCGGTCTCCCCGGCGGGCGCAGCGCTCCCGGAGTCCGCCTGCGACCGTTCCGGTCCGTCGCCGGCCGGTGCGCCACCCGGCCCGTCGCCGGGTCCGGGGTCATCGGGTCCGGGGTCATCGGGTCCAGGGTCATCGGGTCCAGGGTCATCGGGTCCAGGGTCGTCGGGTCCGCGGTCGTCCGGGACCGGCCCGGCGGCCTCCTGTCCCGACCGCATGGCGTCGTCGAGTTCGTCGGCCGACAGTCCGGACTCGTCGAACGGGTTGCGGCGACGCCGGTGCGGCAGGGCGAGTTCGACGGCCGCTCGCACGTCCTCCTCGGTGACCTCGGCCGCGCCGCGCCAGGCAGCATGCGCAGCGGCGGTCCGGGCGACGACGATGTCGCCACGGAGGCCGTCGACGTCCAGATGGGCGCAGACCCCGGCGATCCGGCGCAGTTCGCGAGTCGGCAGGGCAACCTCGCCGACTGCGGCACGAGCGTCCCGGATACGTTGTGCCAGCTCTTTTTCCGCGTCAGCGAAGGCAGCGGCGAAACCTGCGGGATCGGCGTCGAAGGCCATGCGGCGCCGGACGACCTCGACCCGTTCGTCGAGATCCTTGCCGGCGGCGACGTCGACCGCGAGACCGAATCGGTCGAGGAGCTGCGGCCGCAACTCCCCCTCCTCCGGGTTCATCGTTCCGACGAGGACGAAATCGGCTTCCTGCGTGTGGGATACGCCGTCCCGCTCGATCGTGACCCGGCCGCCGGCGGCAGCGTCGAGCAGCACGTCCACGAGGTGGTCGGCGAGCAGGTTCACCTCGTCGATGTAGAGCACGCCGTGGTGCGCCCGCGCGAGGAGCCCCGGCGTGAACTCGGCACGCCCGTCGCGAAGGACCGAGGTCAGGTCGAGCGAGCCGATGACCCGGTCCTCGGTGGCCCCGATCGGCAGTTCCACGACGCGGCCCGACCCGGAGCGATCCCCCTCGTCCGCGATGAGCGGACCGAGCCCGCGCACGATCGTCGACTTGGCGGTCCCCTTCTCGCCCCGGATCAGCACCCCGCCGATGCCCGGCGAGATCGCCGAGAGGATCAGGGCGAGCTTGAGCTGCTCCTGCCCGACCACCGCGCTGAACGGGTAGCGGACGTGGTCTGGCGGCGTCATCATCACTCTCCTGCGTTCTCGCGTGCGGTACGGATCATCGACACATGCGGGATGCCGTCCTCGAGATACTCCTCGCTCTCGGCGACGAACCCGAACTTGCTGTACATCTCGGTGAGGTAGGCCTGGGCCTCGATCCGGCAGGGCCGGTCGCCGACCTCGGCCAGGGCGGTGGTCATCAGTTCGGCCAGCAGGCCGCGCCCCCGGTGGGCGTGAGCGGTGCAGGCCCGGCCGATCCGGTACACCAGGCCGCCGTCGGCAGCCGGCGTCGGCTCCTCCAGGAGCCGCAGGGTCGACACCACCGGACCGTCCGGCTCACCGTCCTCGGTGATCCAGAACTGACGGGTCGTCGGCTCCAGGTCGCGGCCGTCGAGTTCGGGATAGGGACACGCCTGCTCGACGACGAAGACGTCGACGCGTAACCGCAGGATGCGGTACAGGGTCGACGCGTCGATGTCGGCCGAGGGACTGCGGTGCACAACAGAGGTCATGTGTCGTGGTTAGCACATGACGTCTGTTGTCGGCATCAGCCCGCGGCGGCGGGAGAAAGCTCGCTGGCCTCCGGCGCCGCGTGGCGGCCGGTCAGCTTCAGCGACTTGTTGGTCCAGTCCCACACGCGGTGGTACAGGTCGCGGTCGTCGCTGAGCTTCTTGCCGAAGGACGGGATGATCTCCGAGAGCTTCGACGACCAGCCGGCGTACTCGGTCGGGAAGCACTGCTCGAGCACCGACAGCATCGCCGGTACCGCGGTCGAGGCGCCCGGCGAGGCGCCGAGCAGACCCGAGATGGTGCCGTCGGATGCGGCCACCACGGCGGTGCCGAACTCGAGCTTGCCGCCGACGCCGGTCTTGCGGATGACCTGCACGCGCTGGCCGGCGGTGATGAGCTCCCAGTCGGCGCCGAGGGCACGCGGCACGAATTCCGAGAGGGTCTTCACGCGGTCGGCCGGCGACGCGGCGAGCTCGCTGATCAGGTACTTGAGCAGGCCGAACTCCTGCGGCGCGATCGACAGCATCGGCAGCAGGTTGCCGGGCTTGATCGAGGCGGGCAGGTCGGTGATCTTGCCCGTCTTGAGGAACTTGGGCGACCAGCCGGCGTACGGGCCGAACAGCAGGCCCTTGTTGTGGTTGATCACGCGGGTGTCGAGGTGCGGCACCGACATGGGCGGAGCGCCGACCGCGGCCTGGCCGTAGACCTTGGCCTGGTGGCGGTCGATCAGGTCGGGGTTGGTGCACCGGAAGAACTCACCGGACACCGGGAAGCCGCCGAAGCCCTTGGCCTCGGAGATGCCCGACTTCTGCAGCAGGTGCAGCGCACCGCCGCCGGCGCCGACGAAGACGAACTTCGCGTGGACCTGTCGCTTCTCGCCGGTGCGGTTGTTGCGGATCTTGACGATCCAGCTGCCGTCGGACTGCTTGGAGAGGTTGGTGACCGAGTGGCCGAAGTAGATGTCGGCACCCTCGGCGACGTAGTTGAGCAGTTGCTGGGTGAGCGCGCCGAAGTCGACATCGGTGCCCTGCTCGAACCAGTTGACCGCGACCGGCTCGGCGAAGTCGCGGCCGTCGGCCATCAGCGGGAGCCGCTTGGCGAACTCGGCCGGGTCGTCGATGAACTCCATGCCCTCGAAGAGGGTCTGCGGCGCAAGCTTGTCGTAGCGCTTGCGCAGGTACTTGACGCTGTCCTCGCCGTGCACGAAGGACACGTGCGGGATGGGGTTGATGAACTCGGTGGGGTCACCGAGGATGCCGTTGTCGACGGCGTGGGCCCAGAACTGGCGCGACACCTGGAACTGCTCGTTGATGCTGAGCGCCTTGGTGATGTCGACGTCCCCGTCTGCGGTCTGCGGGGTGTAGTTGAGCTCGCAGAGCGCCGAGTGACCGGTGCCCGCGTTGTTCCAGGGGTCGGAGCTCTCCGCGGCGGCCGCGTCGAGCCGTTCGAACAGGCTGATCGACCAATCGGGCTGCAGCTGACGGAGCAGCGCCCCCAGGGTGCCACTCATGATGCCCGCACCCACCAACGCCACGTCGGTCTTGATCACCGTTTTCGACACCTGGACTCCACTTCAAGCTGATCGACGATCTCTTTTCCGGCCATTGTCCAGCATGGCACGTCCCGTCCCCGAATCGCCCTGGTCCAGATGTGGGCTGTGTGACACTTCGGCGGGGCGCTCGGTCACTAAGCTGACCAGCGTGACCGAATCCGCAGGTACCGGCTGGGAGCCCGACCGTCTCCTGGACCGCTATCAGATCCGCACGATCCCTCTCCGCGACGATCCGGACGGGGAGTCGCCGATCACCGCGACCCTCATCCGCAGGTCGGTCGACGAGCACGGCGATGACACCGGCGACACGGGCCCACGCCGGGCCGTCCTCTACGTGCACGGGTTCACCGACTACTTCTTCCACGAACCGCTCGCCGACTTCTTCGCCGACCGCGGCCACGCCTTCTACGCGATCGACCTGCGCAAGTGCGGGCGGTCGCGGGCCGATCACCACACCCCGCACTTCACCACCGACCTCGCGCGCTACGACGAGGAACTCGGCCTCGCGCTCGACGTCATCGCCGCCGAGGTCGGCCCCGACACCCGGATCGTGGTCGCCGGACATTCCACCGGCGGTCTGATCACCGCGTTGTGGCTGGACCGCCTGCGCTCTGAGGACCCCGCCCGGCATCGTCGCGTCGAGGGACTGCTGCTGAACTCCCCGTGGTTCGACCTGCAGGGCGACGCGGTGTTGCGCACCTTCCCCGTGTCGATGTTCATCAAAGCCGTCGCGGCGGTGTCGCCCAAGCGCGCCATCCCCAAGGAGCTGTCCTCGGCCTACGGAGAGAGCCTGCACTCGAGCGCGAACGGCGAGTGGACCTACGATCTCGAGCTCAAACCGCTCGGCGGTTTCCCGGTGACCTTCGGTTTCCTCGACGCCGTGCGCACCGCACAGCGCCGCCTCCACCGCGGCATCGACATCGGCGTGCCCGCGCTCGTGTTGCGCTCGGACAAGTCGCATTTCGCCAAGACCTACTCGACGTCCACCGACCGGGCCGACGTGGTTCTCGACGTCACGCAGATCGCACGCTGGAGCGGCTGCCTGGGCGGCCGGGTCAGCGTCGTGCCCATCCCCGACGCGCGCCATGACGTGTTCCTCTCGATCCGCCCCGCCCGCGAGCACGCCTACGACGAGGTCGACGCCTGGATGACCCAGGCGCTCGACGCCCCCACCCCGAACAGAGAAGAGAACGCACTATGACCGCCACGCAGGTCGTGGACCTGGCCATCATCGGTTCCGGCAGCGGCAACTCGATCCCCGACGACCGTTTCGCCGACACCTCGATCGCCATCTTCGAGGAGGGCGTCTACGGCGGCACCTGCCTGAACGTCGGCTGCATCCCCACCAAGATGTTCGTCTACGCCGCGGAGGTCGCCGAGATCGCCGCGCACGGCGCGCGTCTCGGGGTCAACGCGAGGGTCGAGTCGGTGGACTGGCCCGGCATCGTCGAGCGCGTGTTCGGCCGGATCGATCCGATCTCGCAGGGCGGCAAGGAGTATCGCGTCGACCGCTGCGACAACATCACCGTGTACAGCTCGCACGTCGAGTTCGACGGCACCGACGACGAGGGCCACTATCGCCTCGTGACCGCCGACGGAGACACGGTTCTCGCGAAGGATGTGGTCCTGGCTGCGGGTTCGCGTGCGGTGATCCCGCCGGTGATCACCGACAGCGAGGTGCGCTACTACACCAACAACGACGTGATGCGGCTGCCGGAGCTCCCCGAGCGACTGGTCATCGTTGGAAGTGGTTACATCGCAGCGGAATTCGCGCACGTCTTCGGCGCGCTCGGCACCAAGGTGTCGATCATCGCGCGCGGCCCCGCACTGTTGCGCAAGCAGGACGCGGACATCTCCAACCGGTTCACGCAGATCGCCAGCGACAAGTGGGATGTGCATCTCGAAACCGGGATCGAGGCCGCGGAGAACATCCCCGGCGGCGGAGTGCGCCTACACCTCACCGACAGGGATGGCATCAGGTCGCAGCTCGACGCCGACGTGCTGCTCGTCGCGACCGGCCGCAAGCCCAACGGCGACCGGCTGAACCTGTCCTCGATCGGCGTCGACCTCGACGACGAGGGCCGGGTGCGGTGCGACGAGCACGGGCGGACCGCGGCACGCGGCGTGTGGGCCCTCGGTGACGTCAGCTCGCCGTACCAGCTCAAGCACGTCGCCAACCACGAGCAGCGCGTCGTGCAGGCGAACCTCCTGAAGGGTTGGGACGCCGACGATCTCGCATCCTTCGACCACCGGTTCGTGCCTGCCGCGGTGTTCACCCACCCGCAGATCGCGTCGATCGGCCTGACCGAGGACGAGGCCCGCGCAGCCGGCCACGACATCACGGTGAAGGTCCAGGCCTACGGCGACGTCGCCTACGGCTGGGCGATGGAGGACACCACCGGCTTCTGCAAGGTCATCGCCGAGCGCGGCACCGGCCGGATCCTCGGCACGCACATCATCGGACCGCAGGCGCCGACGGTGATCCAGCCGGTCATCCAGGCGATGTCCTTCGGCCAGACCGCCCTCGAGGTCGCACGCGGCCAGTACTGGATCCACCCGGCGATGCCCGAGGTCCTGGAGAACGCGCTGCTGGGACTGGAGATCTGACCGACCGTCAGAAGATCGTCGAACGCAGCGCGATCTCGCTGGCGAGCGCGGCGGGCGCCTTCTGCGGGATCCAGTGGTCGATCCCGGAGAGCACGCAGAACCGGAAGTCGGAGTAGGCGTACCGCCCGCTCGCCTCGGCCTGCTCGCGGCCGAGAGCAGGGTCGGAATCGCTCCACACCAGGGTCGTCGGGATCTCCACCGGCGGGCACGCCATCGTCGCCTTGATGTCGCCGGCGAAGTTGGCGCGATACCAGTTCAGCGCCGCGGTCAGTGCGCCCGGCTCGCGCAGCGGTGCGAGCTCCTCGGCGGTCACACCCGCCTTCCTCAGCACGGCGCCGTCGTCGGCCAACAGCCTCTCCTCGGCACCCTCGGCGATGAAATCCTTGATGTAGGAGGATCTTTCGCGTTGGTCACTGGCCGCGAGCGCGTCGCGCATCGCCGACGGGTGGCCGGTGCTCGCGACCACGAGGCCGGTGAACCGGTCGGGGTACTTGCCGGCGAGGTGCCAGGCGAGGATGCCGCCCCAGTCGTGCCCGACGAGGATCGCGTAGGCGATGCCGAGCTCGTCGAGCACGCCGATCACGTCGGAGACGAGGTGGTCGAGGTGGTAGTCCTCGACGGCCGGCGGGCGGGCGCCGGGGCTGTAGCCGCGCTGGTCGAGCACCACCGTGCGCAGCCCGGACTCGTGCAGGCGCGGGAGGACGGCATCGTAGCAGGTCCCGTTGACCGGGAATCCGTGGAGCAGCAGGACCCAGGGTCCGCGCTCCGGGCCGGAGATCCGGACGTCGAAGGTGAGGCCGTCGACGGTCACCTGACGCTGTTCTTCTGTCATCTGGCCACGATAGCGCCTACGCACGGGGCCGGTAGGGCTCCAGATGGTGGCGGATCAGCGAGGTCGAAAACGTCGGACCATGGGCGATGAGGTCGGTCACAGCGTCGAGGTCGAGGTGTGTCTCGACGAGGTCGGCCATCAGGTCGACCTGGCGACGACGTGCCGCGGCGAAGTCGGTGTCGGCGGCGACGGCGAAGTCGGAGCGGCCCGACTCGGCCGCCACCTCGGCGAGCAGGGAGCGCCGGAACTCGTCGCAGGCGAGCAGCCCGTGCCAGTGCGTGCCGCGAACCGGGCCGCGCCGGGCGCCCTCGCCGCCGAGCTCGTCGTCGGTGATCCAGGTGTCCTCCGCCGACTCCCCGACACGCCCGTGGCGGATCTCGTAACCGTGGATGGCCTCTCCCCCGGGCCCGGTGCCGGTCGCCTGGCGCAAGGTCTTGTCGGCGCCGAACTCGATCGTCAGGTCGAACAGGCCGAGACCGTCGACGCGGCCGCGCCCGGACTCCACCGGATCGTCGATGGTGCGGGCCAGCATCTGGAAGCCCCCGCAGACGGCGACGACCGGACCTCCCCGTTCCGCGCGTGCGGTCAGGGCCGCGGCGAGGCCCCGCTCGCGCAACCACGCGAGGTCGGCCACGGTCGCACGGGTGCCGGGCAGCACGACGAGGTCTGCGGCCGCGACGCTGCCCGGGTCGTCGACCCACGTCACGTCGACGCCGGGTTCGCACGCCAGGGCCTCGACGTCGGTGGAGTTGGAGATGCGCGGCAGGCGGATCGCGGCGACGCGCAACCGGCCCGCCCCGCCGGCGCCGGAGTCCGAGCGCGGACCGATGCGGCGCCCGACCGGGGCGGCGAGCGAGTCCTCGGCGTCGAGCCACAACTCGTCGGAGTACGGGATCACGCCCAGGGTCGGACGGCCGGTGAGCCCGCGGAGCTGTTCCAGTCCGGGCTCGAGGATCGACCGGTCGCCGCGGAACTTGTTGATCACGAACCCTGCGATGAGCGCCTGGTCCTCGTCGCCGAGGACCGCGGTCGTCCCGAACAGGTGGGCCAGGGACCCGCCCCGGTCGATGTCGGTGACGAGCAGCACCGGCAGCCGCGCGGCCTGCGCGAGGCCCATGTTGGCGATGTCGCCGTCGCGGAGGTTGATCTCGGCGACAGATCCGGCGCCCTCGCAGATGACGACGTCGAAGTCGCGACGCAACGAGTCGAGTTCCTCGACGACGACGCGACGCAGCCGCGACCGCCAGGCGACGTAGTCGCGGGCGCCGACGTCCCCTGCGGGCTGCCCCCGCAACACGACGTGGGAGCGCCGGTCGCTGCCTGGCTTCAGCAGGACCGGATTGAAGCGCGTCGACGGTTCGAGCCCGCATGCGAACGCCTGCAACGCCTGGGCTCGGCCGATCTCCCCGCCGTCGGGGGTGACGACGGAGTTGTTGGACATGTTCTGCGCCTTGAACGGCGCCACCCGCACCCCGGACCTGGCGAGCGCGCGGCACAGTCCGGCCACGACCAGGCTCTTGCCCGCGTCGCTGCTGGTTCCGCCGACCAGCAGCGCGCCGCCCGTCGGACCGGTCTCCCCGCGCGGGGTCACTCGTCGGGCAGGGTGAGGATCTCCGCGCCGTCCTCGGTGACGACGAGGGTGTGCTCGAACTGCGCCGACCACTTGCGGTCGGCGGTCACCACGGTCCAGCCGTCGTCCCACATCTCCCACGCCAGGCCGCCGAGGTTGATCATGGGCTCGATCGTGAACACCATGCCCGGCTCGATGACGGTGTCGACATTCGGCTGGTCGTAATGCAGCACGACGAGGCCGTTGTGGAAGGTCTCGCCGATGCCGTGGCCGGTGAAGTCGCGAACCACGCTGTAGCCGAAGCGGTTCGCGTAGGACTCGATGACGCGGCCGATGACGTTGAGCTCGCGGCCCGGCTTGACCGCCTTGATGCCGCGCTCGGTCGCGATGCGGGTGCGCTCGACGAGATCTCGGACCTCCTGGTCGACGTCACCGGCGAGGAAGGTCGCATTGGTGTCGCCGTGGACGCCGTGGATGTAGGCCGTGACGTCGATGTTGACGATGTCGCCGTCCTGGATGACGGTCGAGTCCGGGATGCCGTGGCAGATCACCTCGTTGAGCGAGGTGCAGCACGACTTCGGGAAGTCCTTGTAGCCCAGCGTCGACGGGTAGGCGCCGTGGTCGATCATGTACTCGTGCGCGATGCGGTCGAGCTCGTCGGTGGTGACGCCCGGCGCGACCGCCTTGCCGGCCTCGACGAGAGCGTTCGCCGCGATCTTGCCCGCGATCCGCATCTTCTCGATGGTCTCCGGGGTCTGCACCCACGGCTCGTGTCCCTCGTTGACCGTCGGCTTCCACGCGTACTCCGGACGCTCGATGTGGTCGGGGACGGTCCGGATCGGCGTCGGGGTACCTGGCGTGAGGGCACTGCGAACTGGCATGTGACCACCTTAACCGTGCGCCGGGGTGGGCCGGTGTGCGGTCAAGAAGGCGAACTTAAGTAAGCTTTGGCTGACCAAAGTGTGCCGCTGATGGCGCAGAAGAGGATTCGAAGGTGGTGACGGTGAGTTCGTCGAGCAGATCGGTGCGAACCCTACTGGTTCTGCTCGTGACCACCGTCGTCGCGCTGGCCGCCTCGGCGTGCTTCGTCACGCCCATCGAGCAGGAGCGCGTCTCGCCGACCGCGCACCTGCGCAACGGCCCGCAGACGGCGGAGCTCGCGACCACCGAGATCACCCCCGTCACCACGAATCCGACTCCGCGCCTGCCGGTCACGGTCGACTCCGTCCGCTACGGCGAGGTGGAGGTGACCGATGTCAGCCGGATCGTCGCCGTCGACGTCAGCGGCACCCTCGGCAGCATCGTCTTCGCGCTCGGCCTCGGCCCGAACGTGGTCGGCCGCGACACCGCGACCGCGTTCCCGTCCGCCGCGGGACTGCCGATAGTCACCAACCGCGGGCACTCGCTCAACGCGGAGGCCGTCCTGGCACTCGACCCGAGCATCATCCTCGTCAGCGAGTCGACGGTGCCGGCCAACGCCGTCGACCAGATCCGCGATTCCGGCGTCACCGTCGTGGTGTTCCCCGCGACGCGCGACCTGGCGTCCAACGACACCCTGATGCGGTCGGTCGCACGGGCGCTCGGCGTCCCGGCCGAGGGCGAGAAGCTCGTCGAGCGCACCAACGAGCAGATCGACGCCGCCCGCGAACTCGTGCCGAAGCCGTCCGGCGACCCGACCATGGCCTTCCTCTACATCCGCGGCAGCAACCTGCTGCTGCTCGCGGGCCCCGGTTCCGGCGTCGACGACCTGATCACCGAACTCGGCGGCCGCGACGCCGGCGCCGAGGCCGACCTCACCGGCGCGTTCACCGCGGTCACCGCCGAGGCCATGATCCACGCCGACCCCGACGTGATCATCGTCATGACCGAGGGCGCGGCGACCGTGGGCGGGCCCGAGGGCGTGCTGAAACTGCCCGGCATCGCCGAGACCGAGGCCGGGCGCAACGGCCGCGTCGTCCAGATGGACGAGACCAAGATCCTCACCTTCGGACCCGACGTAGGCCTCGTCCTGGCCGCACTGGCGAAAGCGATCTACGTATGAGCGCCTCCGTGACGACGAAAGAGACACCGGCGGCCGCGCCTGCGCCAGTGGGAACCTCGCACAAGGTCCGCAACAACGTCGTCGTGACCGTGATGGTGGCGGCGACCGCGGTGCTCGCGATCATCTCCGCCGGCATCGGCCAGGTCCACGTCCCGCCCCTCGAGGTGCTGGGCAGCATCGCCCACCACTGGCATCTCGACATCGGGCCGCTGCCATCGCATCCCAACGGCGAGGGCGCCCTGTGGAACGTGCGGTTCCCGCGCATCGTGCTCGGCCTGTTCGTCGGCGCGGCCCTCGGCGCGGCCGGCTGCCTGTTGCAGGGCGTGCTGGCCAACCCGCTCGCCGAACCCAGCATCATCGGCGTCTCGTCGGGATCGGCGATCGGCGCCTGCCTGGTGATCGTCCTGGCCGGCGGCTCGGCGGGAGCCGGCGGCGCCGCGAACAACTGGGCGCTGGCCGGCGCCGCGTTCGTGTTCGGCCTGGTGACCGCAGCGGCGGTCTACGTGCTGTCGCTGCGCGACGGCTCGTCGTCGGCGATCATGCTGGTGCTCACCGGCATCGCGGTGAACGCCTTCGCCGCCGGCGTCATCGCATTCCTCACCTTCGTCGCCTCCACCGCCGCCCGCGAGCAGATCGTCTTCTGGCAGCTGGGCTCCCTGGCGAGCGGCAACTGGAGCGAGATCCTCGTGGTCGCGCCGCTGGTCGTCGTCGGCGTCGCGGCGTGCGTGCTCCTGGTCCACAAGCTCGACCTCCTCGCCCTCGGCGAGATCCAGGCCGCGTCGCTGGGCGTCAACGTGGAGGGCGTCCGTCGCCTGGCCATCGTGCTGACCGCGATCCTCACCGCGGCGGCCGTGGCCTTCGCCGGGATCATCGCCTTCGTCGGCCTGGTGGTCCCACACGTGATGCGGCTCATCGTCGGCCCCAGGCACTCGATCCTGCTGCCCACCAGCGTGATCGGCGGCGCGCTCGTCATCACCGGCGCCGACCTCGCGGCCCGCACGATGGTCGGCGACGCCGATCTGCCGCTCGGCATGTTCACCGCATTGATCGGCGGGCCGGTCTTCTTCATCCTGCTGCGCCGCAGCCGTCGCGCGGGAGCGGGCTGGTGACCGGCGGGCGGCCCGCGACGACGCCGGGCATCGTCGCAGAGGACGTGCGGGTCTCGCTCGGCGGCCGAGAGGTCGTCCGCGGCGTCTCGCTCGAGGTGCACCCCGGTGAGCTCGTGACCCTGGTCGGCCCCAACGGCTGCGGCAAGTCGACGCTGCTGTCGGTGCTCTCGGGAACCCGCAAGCCGTCGGGCGGCAGGGTGCACATCGACGGCCGGGACGTGGCGACCACGCCCCTGCGCGAACTCGCGCGCCATCGCAGCGTGGTGACCCAGCAGAACCGGCTCGACACGCCGTTCACCGTCGCCGAGGTCGTCGCCATGGGCCGCTACCCGTGGCTGCGGACGCCGCGGGCAGTCGACTCCCCGAAGATCATCGCCGACGCCGTCGAGCTGTGCGAACTCACCGAGATCGTCGACCGCCCCTTCGCCCATCTGTCCGGCGGCCAGCAGGCACGCGTGTCGCTGGCCCAGGCGCTCGCCCAGGACACCCCGGTGATGATGCTCGACGAGCCGACCGCGGCACTCGACATCCATCACCAGGAGCAGGTCCTGGAGATCCTGGGCGCCCACCGCGACCAGGGCAACGCGGTGCTGCTCGTCGTCCACGACCTCACGCTTGCCGCCGCCTACGCCGACCGCGTGGCGGTGATGAAGCACGGCGAGCTGCTGGCGGTGGGGCCGACCGACGAGGTGATGACCACCGAACTGCTCACCAGAACCTACGACCACCCGGTCGAGGTGCTCACCCACAACGGGCGGCAGGTCATCCTGCCCGAGCGCACGCCGCGCTGACACCCCAACCCGGCGGGTCACACGCCGTAGCCGGGTCCCAGCGCGTCGAAGAAGTCGCGGGTGACCGCCACCGCGTTGTTGGAGTCACCGCCGCCGACGACGAGCGTCGCGAACGCGATGTCGCCGCGGTAGCCGGCGAACCAGGCGTGCGAGCCGCCGGAGAACTCGGCCTCACCGGTCTTGCCGTACACCGCTCCCCGACCGTCGATCACCGTCGCGGTACCGCTGGTGATCACCGCGCGCATCATCGGCCGCAGCTGGCGGTAGACCTCGGCCGGCATCGTCGGGGTGGGCCCCTCGACGACAGTCGGCTTGTCCAGGATCAGTTGCGGCACAGGCGCCTTCACGCCGTTCGCGACGGTCGCGGCGACCAGCGACAGACCGAGCGGCGAGACCAGGACCTTGCCCTGGCCGAAGCCGTCCTCGCTGCGCGCCACCAGCTCGTTCTCGATCGGCACCGACCCGGACACCGCGTCGAGGCCGGCGATCGAGTACTGCTGTCCGATGCCCATCGCCGCGGCGGTGTGTGCGAGGTCCGACGGTCCCATCTGGCTGGCCAGCTTGGCGAAGGTGGTGTTGCACGACGAGGCGAACGCCTGCAGCATCGGCACCGCGCCGAGCGAGAAGCCGTCGTAGTTCGGGATCAGTCGCGGACCGATCTGGATCTCGCCCGGGCAGGGAACGATGGTGTCCGGGGTGGCCATCTTGCGGTTGATCGCGGCGGCCGCGGTGACGATCTTGAACGTCGAACCGGGCG
This sequence comes from Gordonia paraffinivorans, assembly GCF_900683595.1. Classification (NCBI taxonomy): domain Bacteria; kingdom Bacillati; phylum Actinomycetota; class Actinomycetes; order Mycobacteriales; family Gordoniaceae; genus Gordonia; species Gordonia paraffinivorans. Next base: position 698,013 of record NZ_CAACYD010000005.1, read on the forward strand.
GGTACAGGCCCGTCGTGGCGATCGGACCCTGCGCGTCGGCGGCCGGGTTCTGCGCGACCGCGAGGATGCGCCCGGTGGACGGCTGCACCACCACCATCGCGATCTGGAACCGGTTGGTGGCGTTGACCGCCCGCTGCGCCGCGGTCTGCACCGTGCGCGACAGGCTCAGCGAGATCGCCGGCGACGGATCGGGCGCGTGGTCGGCGAGGACGTCGGCGTCGAGTCCGTTCGGGTTCACCGACACGACCCGCCACCCGGCGCGTCCCGCGACCTCGCCGTCGACGACCTTCTTGACCTCGGTCAGCAGCGCCGGGGCGAACTTCGGGTCCTTGGGGACGAGTTCGGCCTGCTCGTTGGTGACCACACCGGGAATGGCGAGCCGGTCGCGCAGGCGGTCGAACTGCGCGTGGGTCATCCGCGCGAGCGGGTACTGCCGGCGGTTCGAGGTCACCTGCTCGGTGATGGCCTGCTCGTCGAGATCCGGGTTGAACCCGCGCAGCACCGCGACCGCGGAGGTGACCGAGTCCGGGATCGAGGCACCCTGTTCGGCGGCCTCCACCGGATCGAAGTTCACGCCGACCACGGTGCCGTTGACCATGACCTCCGAGCCGTCGGACTCGTTCACCGTGGCGCGCGGCGCCTCGATGATCTGCAGTGAGAGTCGTTGGTCGGCACCGAGTTTCGGATGCACTGCGGTCGAGGCCCACAGCACCGCCCAGCCCTGGTCGACACGCCCCATCCGCAGGGCGGTGTCGTAGGACCACTCCCGCCCGCGCGGCAGCGTCCAGGTGTAGGCGACCTGGACCTCGGCGGTGTCACCGGTGACGCGGACCCGGCCGGCCTTCGCCTCGAGCGCCTCTGCGGCCAGACCCGACCATGCCGATTCCATCGCCCGCAACGACGTGTCCGAGGCGTCGGTGAGGCTCGCCGCGGTGTCGAGGTCCTGCTGGGAGTAGGCCTCGAGGAACCGTTCGGCCGCCCGGCGGGGGCCGTCGTCCTCGGACGTCGAACACCCGACGGTCGCCGCGATCAGGACAGTGCAGATCGCGACGATCACCGCCGGGGTCCATCGGATTCGCGTGCGCCACATCGCGGTCGAGTCTATGGCCGCGGCACCCGATCGCCGGGACGCCACGCGGGCGCAGCGGATGTGACCTGCCCGGGGCGGACACCCGGCGCGGGCGGATCAGTCCACGAGCACGGTCGCGAACGTGCCCACCTGCGTGAACCCGATCCGCTCGTACACCGCGCGCGCGGTGGTGTTGAAGCTGTTGACGTACAGGCTCGGCAGCCGGCCCTGTGCCGCGACGGCATCCGCGACGGCGGCGGTGCCGCCCATCCCGAGCCCCTCCCCGCGCCGGTCCGGGGCCACCCACACGCCCTGGATCTGCCCGACGCGCCGGGACATCGAACCGATCTCGGCCTTGAACACGACGTCCGGTCCGTCGAAACGCGCGAAGACCCGGTGCGCGGAGATCAGCGAGGCCAGACGCCGACGGTACGACCGACCGCCGTCCCCTGCCGTCGGGTCGACGCCCACCTCGCCGATGAACATGTCGATCGCGGCGGGCATGTACGCGTCGAGATCGTCGAGGGTGACGAGCCGGACCTCGGCGTCGGGCGCGACCTTGGGCGGTCTCGTGAGGGCGAGCAGCGGCTGCACGGGCCGCACCTCGCGGGCGGGCCCCCACACGGGCTCGATCTGCTCCCACATGGGCAGGACGAGCTCGGCGCGCCCGACGATCGACGAACAGGCGCGCGGCGCGGCGACGGCGCGGTCGGAGAAGTGGTCTAGGTCGGCGCGTGCCCCGATGAGCGGTATCAGGTTGGCCCCGGAGAAGCACAGCGACGTCGACGGGTCGTCGGCCGTCCAGAACTCACCGCCGAGCAGGCGCGGGTTGATGCCGTGGGTCTCGAACCGTGCGGCCACCATGCACATCGCCACGGGATCCGAGGCGAGGACGCGTTCGACCGCGGCCGCGTCACGCGCGCCGAGCGGTTTGTCGCCCAGTAGCTTCAGCACCACCGCTCCTCACTTCCCGACCCGGGACTCGCGACAGCGCCCGACGACCTCAGGAGACGGTGACGACCGGAGAGCCGGCGGACGTGCCGTCTCCAGTGTGTCCTGATTCCTCGGCGATCCGCAGCGCTTCTTCGATCAATGTCTCCACGATCTGCGCCTCTGGCACGGTCTTGATGACCTCGCCTTTGACGAAGATCTGCCCCTTGCCGTTTCCGGAGGCCACGCCGAGGTCGGCCTCGCGCGCCTCGCCCGGCCCGTTGACGACGCATCCCATGACCGCGACGCGCAGCGGCACCTCGAGACCTTCGAGGCCGGCGGTGACCTCGTCGGCCAGCTTGTAGACGTCGACCTGGGCACGGCCGCACGACGGGCACGACACGATCTCGAGCTTGCGGGGCCGCAGGTTCAGCGACTGCAGGATCTGGTCGCCGACCTTGATCTCCTCGGCCGGCGGCGCCGACAGCGAGACGCGGATGGTGTCGCCGATCCCCTCGCTGAGCAGCGCACCGAACGCGACGGCCGACTTGATGGTGCCCTGGAACGCCGGGCCGGCCTCGGTGACGCCGAGGTGCAGCGGATAGTCGCACTGGGCCGCGAGCTGGCGGTACGCCTCGACCATGATCACCGGGTCGTTGTGCTTGACGGAGATCTTGATGTCGCCGAAGCCGTGCTCCTCGAACAGGCTCGCCTCCCACAGCGCCGACTCGACGAGCGCCTCCGGGGTCGCCTTGCCGTACTTGGCCAGGATGCGCTTGTCGAGCGACCCGGCGTTGACGCCGATCCGGATCGGGATGCCCGCGTCGCCGGCGGCCTTGGCGACCTCCTTTACCCGGCCGTCGAACTCCTTGATGTTGCCGGGGTTCACGCGCACCGCGGCGCATCCGGCGTCGATGGCGGCGAAGATGTACTTCGGCTGGAAGTGGATGTCGGCGATCACCGGGATCTTCGACTTCTTGGCGATGATCGGCAGGGCCTCGGCGTCCTCCGGACGCGGGCACGCCACGCGCACGATGTCGCATCCCGACGCGGTCAGCTGCGCGATCTGCTGCAGGGTGGCGTTGATGTCGTGGGTCTTGGTGGTCGTCATCGACTGCACCGAGATCGGGTGGTCGCTGCCGACCCCGACCGGGCCCACGAACAACTGCCGGGTCTTGCGGCGCGGGGCCAGCACCGGCGGGGGTCCGGCCGGCATGCCGAGGCCGATCGGCACGGCGTTGGCAGGATTCGGGGCGTTCATCTCGTTCACCTCTGTGAGTCGGGTGTGTGGCTGGCTGGGGTCGGGGTCAGGTGGTATTCGGGGCGGAGGGTCACCACGGATCGATCGGGTTGACGATGTCGGCGGTGAGCGTCAACACCATGAAGCCGGCCATCACCACCACCGCGGCGTAGGTGATCGGCAGCAGCTTGTAGTAGTCGACGGCCGCGCCGGGCGCGCGCCCGAACCAGCGGCGGACCGTGTCGCGGACCTTCTCGTAGCCCACGATCGCCATGTGGCCCCCGTCGAGCGGGAGGAGCGGGATCAGGTTGAACAGGGCCAGGAAGAAGTTGATGCTGATCAGCAGCATCCAGAACATGTCCCAGAGGCCGCGTTCGACGGCCTGCCCGCCGAGCACCGACGCGCCGTAGACGCTGACCGGGGTGTCGAGCGCGCGCTCGCCACCGGTCACCGCGGTCCACAGCGCGCCGATCTTGCCGGGCAGCGACAGCAGCGCGTTCCAGGTTTCGACGACGAGGTCGCCGGTGAAGCCCAGCGCGCCGGGGACGATGGTGAGCGCGTTGTAGTGCAGGATCGCCGGCGGCGCGTCGTAGGCGATGCCGACCATGTTGTACGAGACGCTCTCGGTGGAGCCGTCGGAACCGGTCGCGGTCACCGTGACCGGCTCCGGCGTCATCGTCAGGTCGAGGCGCTCGTCGCCGCGCTGAACGGTGAGCACCACCGGGCCGGTGGCCTCGCGGATGACCGGGGTCAGGTCGGCGGCCTTGTCGACCGGCGTGCCGTTGACGGCGACGATCTCGTCACCGGGGCGCAGGCCGGCGGCAGCGGCGGGGCCGGGACCGGTGCACGGCGAGTTGGTCTGCTTGCCGTCGGCGATGGTGATCGTCGACGAGACGCACTGGGTGGCGGCCACCTTCGCCGGGGTGGGCGGCGGGCTGAGGTCGGGCAGCCCGAAGGTGAGGCCGACGATGATGATCAGGACGAAGCCGAGGATGAGGTTCTGCGCGGGTCCGGCGAACAGCACGACGAGCCGCTTCCAGGGCTTCTGCTTGTACATCGCCCGGTCCTGCTCGTCGTCGGCGAGTTCCTCGTGCGGGGTCATGCCGGCGATGTCGCAGAACCCGCCGAGCGGGATCGCCTTGATGCCGTACTCGGTCTCGCCGCGGCGCGTCGACCAGAGAGTCGGTCCGAAACCGACGAAGTACCGCCGCACCTTCATGCCGGTCGCCTGGGCGGCCCACATGTGACCACACTCATGCCAGGCGATCGACAGCAACAGCGCCAACGCGAAGAGCGTGACACCGATCGCGAAACTCACGTACTCACTCCATCCGGACCACTGGGTTCGACGGCCTGCGCGCCGATCACGACGAGGCCGCGACCAGCGCGGAAGCGCGTTCGCGAGCCCACCGATCGGCGGCGAAGACCTCTTCCACAGTACCTGGCTCGGCACGCCACTGATCCGCCTCGCCGAGCACCTCGCCGACGATCTCCACGATGCGCGGGAAGCGGATCGCACCGGCGAAGAACCCCTCCGCGGCGGCCTCGTTCGCGGCGTTGTAGACCGCGGTCAGGCTGCCGCCGGCCCGGCCGGCCGCGCGCGCGAGCTCGATGGCCGGGAAGACCTCGTCGTCGACCGGCTCGAAGGTCCACGCCGACGCGGTCGAGAAGTCGCACGCCCGCGACGAGCCGGGCACCCGGTCGGGCCAGCCCAGGGCCAGGGCGATCGGCAGCTTCATCGAGGGCGGCGATGCCTTCGCCACGGTCGCGCCGTCGACGAAGGTGACCATCGAGTGGACGATGGACTGCGGATGGACGGTCACGTCGATGTGGTCGTAGTCGACGTCGAACAGCAGGTGCGCCTCGATGACCTCGAGCGCCTTGTTGACCAGCGTCGCGGAGTTGAGGGTGATCATCGGGCCCATCGACCAGGTCGGGTGCTTGCCGGCCTGCTCGGGGGTGACGTCCTCGAGCTGCTCGCGGGTCCAGCCGCGGAACGGACCGCCCGAGGCGGTGAGGACCAGCCGGTCGACCTCGGCCACGGTGCCGGCGCGCAGGCACTGCGCGATCGCCGAGTGCTCGGAGTCCACCGGCACGATCTGCCCGGGCGCGGCGGCGTCGAGCACCAGCGAGCCGCCCGCCACGAGCGACTCCTTGTTCGCCAGCGCCAGACGTGCGCCGACGCGAAGCGCCGCGAGACTCGGGGCCAGCCCGATCGACCCGACGACCGCGTTGAGGACCACGTCGACGCCGTCGTCGGCGGCGACCGACTCGATGAGGTCGACCATGGCGTCCGGGCCGCCGATCACCGGCGCGTCGAGTCGCCGCGCGAGTTCGGCCGCGCGGGCGGCATCGGCGACAGCCAGTCGCGATGCGGGCACCCCGAAGTCGGCGGCCTGCTGCGCGAGCCGGTCGATGTTGCCGCCACCGGCACCGAGTCCGGCGACGGTGAAACGGTCGGGATGTTCGGCGATCACCTCGAGCGCCTGGACGCCGATGGAACCGGTAGAGCCGAGGATCAACACACGTGTGGGCACCCACCCATTCTGTCAGCCGTCCCTGTCAGGGCGCCGGATGCACCGTCAGCTCGCCGGATGCGCCTTCCGCCAGTGCTCGGCGATGTCGATGCGGCGGGTGATCCACACGTCGTCGTGCGACTGCACATGGTCGAGGAAACGCTCGAGCGAGGCCAGCCGCGCCGGACGCCCGACGAGCCGGCAGTGCAGGCCCACCGAGAGCATCTTCGGCGCACCCTCGACCCCCTCCCGGTAGAGCACGTCGAAGGCGTCGCGCAGATGGGCGAAGAACTGCTCGCCGGACGGGAAGCCGCCCGGCGAGGCGAATCGCATGTCGTTGGTGTCGAGTGTGTAGGGCACGACGAGGTGGTCGACGAGGTCGTCGCCGCGCGGCACCTTCACCCAGTAGGGCAGGTCGTCGGCGTAGCTGTCGGCGTCGTAGACGAAGCCGCCCTGTTCGACGACGAGCCGCCGCGTGTTGGGCGAATCGCGTCCGGTGTACCAACCGAGGGGGCGCTGCCCGGTGATCTCGGTGAGCAGGTCGATGCCGGCCTGCATGTGCTCGCGCTCGATCTCGGGATCGACGAGCTGATAGTTGAGCCATCGGTAACCGTGGCAGGCGATCTCGTCGCCGCGTTCGACGAAGGCGGTCGCCGCCTCGGGATTGCGTGCCATGGCCTGCGCGACGGCGAAGATCGTCAGCGGCAGGCCGCGACGCTCGAACGTCCGCAGCACGCGCCACACGCCCGCCCGGGACCCGTACTCGTACATGCTCTCCATCGACATGTGCCGGTTCGGGAACGCCTGCGCGCCGATGATCTCCGACAGGAACGTCTCGCTGCCCGGGTCGTTCTCGAGCGGGTTGTTCTCGCCGCCCTCCTCGTAGTTGAGGACGAACTGCACGGCGATCTTCGCCCCGCCCGGCCACTGCGGATCCGGAGGTGTGGCGCCGTAGCCGATCATGTCGCGGGGATAGTCCTCGGTGCGGTAGTCGGCCAGACAACGACCCGGTCCCGGGGTCAGCCGGAACCCGGACGAGGGCTCGTGCGAGGACGCTGAGGAAGCCATGCGCCGAATTGTGTCACCGAATCGCCGACCGGGCAGGGCCCGCGATAGGGGTGTGCCGCTATGCTGATCGAGAACTACTACCGTTCGTCAGACATCTGACAACCCGCGCTGTGAGGAGTGGCTGTGGCAAGCACCGATGTGGAGCACACCGAGTTCATCGACACCGGCTGGCGTCGCGAGCCCGCTGATGCACCGTCGGCTCGTTTCGGCTGGCACGGAGTGGCCACCAAGACCTTCTACGGCGCCGCGGTGTTCTTCGCCGCCTTCCTGCTGCTGATGTTGATCGGCAACCACAACGGCCGCGTGGAGGACATCTACCTCGTCGTGTTCGCCGTGGGCATCCTGGTCCTCGCGATCCGCGGCTGGTGGATGAGCCGCGGCAAGTGGTCCTGATCCACTTCTGATCTCAAGAAAAACGCCGAGCGCGAGCTGCTCGGCGTTTTCTGCTGTTCGGGAGGTGTCTAGCTAGCGCTCCTCGGCCGCGAGCTGCCCGCAGGCGGCCGCGATCTCCTGGCCGCGGGTGTCCCGGACGGTGCACGACACGCCCTTCGCACGCACGCGCCGGACGAATTCGCGTTCCACCGGCTTGGGGCTGGCGTCCCACTCCGAACCCGGGGTCGGGTTGAGCGGGATGAGATTCACGTGCACGAGCGGACCGAGTGCCTTGCGCAGCTTTTCCCCCAGCATGTCCGCACGCCACGGCTGATCGTTGACGTCGCGGATGAGCGCGTACTCGATCGACACGCGGCGCCCGGTCTTGTCGGCGTAGTAGCGGGCCGCCTCGAGCACCTCGGCGACCGACCACCGGTTGTTCACCGGGACCAACGTGTCGCGCAGCTCGTCGTCGGGAGTGTGCAGCGACACCGCGAGCGTGACCGACAGCCCCTCGTCGGCCAGGCGCCGGATCGACGGGGCCAAGCCGACCGTCGACACCGTCACGTGCCGGGCGGAGATGCCCAGGCCGTCGGGCGCCGGCGAGGTGATCTGACGGACCGCGCCGACCACGCGCTTGTAGTTGGCCAACGGCTCCCCCATGCCCATGAACACGACGTTCGACAGGCGTCCCGGCTCACCGAGTTCGCCGTCGCGCAAGGCCCGCGCCGCCGCCCGCACCTGGTCGACGATCTCCGCGGTCGACAGGTTGCGGTCGAGGCCGCCCTGTCCGGTGGCGCAGAACGGGCAGGCCATGCCACATCCGGCCTGGCTGGAGATGCACAGGGTGTTGCGGTCGGTGTAGCGCATCAGGACGCTCTCGAGCAGGGTGCCGTCGTGCAGGCGCCACAGCGTCTTACGGGTGGACCCGTCGTCGCAGGCGATGTGCCGGACCGGCGTCAGCAGCTGCGGGAAGAGCTTGTCCCGCACGCCCGGACGCGCCGACGCGGGCAGGTCGGTCATCTCCTCGACGTCGCCGTTGAGCCGCGAATAGTATTGCCGGGCGAGCTGGTCGGCCCGGAACCTCGGAAGCCCCAGCTCTGCCAACGCCGCCACGCGACCGGCCCGGTCGAGGTCGGCGAAGTGTGTCGGCGGCCGTCCACGTTTCGGCGCGTCGAACACCAGCGGTAATGAGGTCATCTGGTCATTGTCGCATGTCATGATTGACCCATGACGACACCCGATCACCGTCGAGGCGGGGGCGCGGTCCCGCAGTGGGGCTCGCAGGGCGGACACGACCCGCACGCCGAACCACCGGTCCCGGTCTCCGACACGCCCGATCCGGTCGCGGTCGACCACGACCGCCTGCGGCAGACCGTCGCCGAGATCGAGCACACCAAGACCCGGGCCACCTGGTTCGGCGTCATCATCGGCGCGGTGATCCTGGTCCTGCTGCTCGTGTTCATCGTCCAGAACCTGGAGAACCAGAGGATCGAGCTGATCTTCTGGGAGGTCAACCTCCCCCTCGGCGTCAGCCTGCTCATCGCCGCGATCGCGGGCGCGCTGGTCGTCGCCCTGATCGGCGGTCTGCGGATGTTGCAGTTGCGCCGGGCGCTGAAGAAGGCCTCCAGCCTGCCCGATCATCAGTAGCCGACCCGAACGCAGTCCAGAACAGATCAGGCCCGGACACCGTCCGGGCCTGATCTGTTCTGGAAGAGAACCTGTCTCAGAGCAGCGCCGTCAACACCGCCCAGACGACGAACGCCGAGGGCAGCAGGCTGTCGAGGCGGTCCATGATCCCGCCGTGACCGGGCAGCAGGGTGCCCATGTCCTTGATGCCGAGATCCCGCTTGACCTGTGACTCCACCAGGTCGCCGAGCGTGGCGCAGACGACGAGCACCGGTCCGAGGACCAGTCCGATCCACCAGTGGTTGTCGAGCAGCAGCCAGACGCAACCCACCGCGCCGATGGTGCCCACGACCAGCGACCCCGCCAGCCCCTCCCAGGACTTCTTCGGGCTGATCGCCGGGGCCATGGGATGCTTGCCGAACAGCACGCCGGAGGCATAACCGCCCACGTCGGAGCACACCACCACGACCATCAGCGTCGCGACCCGGGCGGCGCCGTCGGGCTGGGTGACGAGGTGGACGCCGAAGGACGCCAGCAACGGCAACCAGGCCAGCACGAACACCGTGAGGGCGAGGTCCTTGAGGTAATTCTCCGGGGCGTTGGAGATGCCCTGCGCCAGCAGCTTCCAGACCATCGACACCAGGACCGTCGCCACGAACGCGATCAGCACCCCGGACGGCCCGTAGGGCCAGCTGATCCACATGACGACCTGGCCGCCGATCAGCAGCGGCCAGGAGGCGACCTTGTATCCCGCATCGCCGAGCCGCTTGGTGACCTCCCAGGTCGCGACCGCGAGAGCGGCCGTCACCAGGACGTACCAGAGCATCGGCGCGAACAGCAGGATCAGGATGATCGCGGCGCCGAGGCCGCCACCGACGGCGATGGCGGCCGGCAGATCACGACCCGCGCGCGACTTCTTCTCCGGGTCGGACGTCTTCTCGCTCACACCTCGAGCAATTCGTACTCTTTGTGCTTGACGAGCTCGTCGACCTGGGCGACGTAGTTGGCCGTGGTCTTGTCGAGCTCCTTCTCGGCGCGCGTCACCTCGTCCTCGCCGGCCTCGCCGTCCTTCTGGATGCGCTTGAGCTCGTCGACGGCCTTGCGGCGGACGTTGCGGATGGCGACCTTGGCGTCCTCGCCCTTGGCCCTGGCCTGCTTGGCCAGCTCGCGACGACGCTCCTCGGTCAGCTGCGGGATCGCCACGCGGATGATGTTGCCGTCGTTGGTCGGGTTCACGCCGAGGTCGGAGTTGCGGATCGCGGTCTCGATGTCGCGCAGGGTCGACGCCTCGTAGGGCTTGATGACGACGAGGCGCGGCTCGGGCGTGGTGATGGAGGAGACCTGGGTCACCGGGGTCACGGCACCGTAGTACTCGATGTTGATGCCCTTGAACATGGCCGGGTTCGCACGTCCGGTGCGGATGGAGGTCATGTCCTCCCGGGCGACGGAGACAGCCTTCTCCATCTTCTCCTCGGCGTCGAACAACGCGTCGTCGATCATCTTTTCCTTGTTCCGTTCCGTCAGGCCCCCTCGCGGTGGCCGATTGTGGGTGTGGCGGGTCGAACCGGGGACCCTCTAGGTGCTGACCAGCGTGCCGATCCGCTCCCCTGCGACCGCGCGGGCGATGTTCCCCTCTTGGAGCAAATTGAACACCAAGATCGGCATCTTGTTGTCCATACAGAGACTGAAGGCGGTCGCGTCGGCGACCTTGAGTTCCTTGTCGAGCACCTCGCGATGGGTGATCTCGGTGAAGAGCTTGGCGTCGGGGTTGGTGCGGGGATCGGCGTCGTACACTCCGTCGACGGCCTTGGCCATGAGCACGACCTCGGCCTTGATCTCCAGCGCACGCTGCGCGGCGGTGGTGTCGGTGGAGAAGTACGGCATGCCCATGCCGGCGCCGAAGATGACCACGCGCCCCTTCTCCAGGTGACGCTGGGCGCGCAGCGGCAGGTACGGCTCGGCGACCTGGCCCATGGTGATGGCCGTCTGCACGCGGGTGTTGATGCCGCGCTTCTCGAGGAAGTCCTGGAGAGCAAGGCAGTTCATGACCGTGCCGAGCATGCCCATGTAGTCCGACCGCGCGCGGTCGAGGCCGCGCTGCTGCAGTTCGGCGCCGCGGAAAAAGTTGCCCCCGCCGATCACGACGGCCACCTGCACGCCGGAGTTGACGACGTCGGCGATCTGGTCGGCGACCGTTGCGACGACATCGGGATCCAGACCGACCTCGCCGCCGCCGAACATCTCACCACCCAGCTTCAACAGGACTCGCTTGAATCCCGAACGCTCGGTCTTGGTGTTGTCGGATGGCGTCGGGTCGGACGGTTCGCTCATTCGCTTCCTCACTCGTCGGTTCGGTCATCCATGGTACGTCCTCGCCCTCCGCGACCCACGACACGCTCACCCTTCGGCCGATTCCGGGGGACGCACGGACGACTCTCGCCCCGCCTCCACGACGGGAGACGGGGCGAGAGTCGAGTCTCTTTCCGGCAGAACCGGATCGATGGGTCAGGCCTGGCCGACCTCGAAGCGGGTGAAGCCCTTGACGGTCACTCCGGCCTCGTCGAGCAGGGCCTTGACGGTCTTCTTGGAGTCCTGCACCGACGGCTGGTCGAGCAGCACGACGTCCTTGTAGAAGCCGTTGACGCGACCCTCCACGATCTTGGGCAGCGCCTTCTCCGGCTTGCCCTCGGCCTTGGCGGTCTCCTCGGCGATGCGACGCTCGTTCTCCACTACGTCGGCCGGAACCTCTTCGCGGGTGGCGTACTTGGCCTTCAGCGCGGCGACCTGCATGGCGGCGTTGCGGGCGGCCTCCTCGGCGGCCTCGCCCTCGCCGTCGTAGGACACCAGCACACCGACGGCCGGCGGGAGATCCGAGGCCCGCTTGTGCAGGTACACGGCGACCGGGCCGTCGTAGTAGGCGACGCGACGCAGTTCGAGCTTCTCGCCGATCTTGGCCGAGAGGGCCGCGACGGCGTCGGCGACGGTGCCGTCACCGAGAGCAGCCTTCTTCAGCTCCTCGACGTCGTTGGTCTTGACCTGCGCGGCGACGGTGACGATGTCCTCGGCGAGCTTTTGGAACTCGTCGTTCTTGGCGACGAAGTCGGTCTCCGAGTTGATCTCGATCAGGGCACCGTCCTTGGCGGCGACCAGGCCCTCGGCAGTGGAGCGCTCGGCACGCTTGCCCACGTCCTTGGCACCCTTGATGCGCAGCTCCTCGACGGCCTTGTCGAAATCGCCGTCGTTGTTGGCCAGCGCGTTCTTGCAGTCCAGCATTCCAGAGCCGGTGAGCTCACGGAGACGCTTCACATCGGCTGCGGTGTAGTTCGCCATCGTTGGCGAGCCTCCTTCGGAAAGAGTGTGGTGGAGTTGCCCGGGCCGGGTGTTACTGGGCGGCCTGGTCGGTCGCGGCGTTCTCGCCGGCCGGTGCAGCAGCCTGGGTCAGCAGTTCCTGCTCCCACTCGGCGAGCGGCTCGGCGGCGCCGGCCTCCGGCTTGGCGTCGCCACCGGCGGCACCGGCGCGGGCCTGCAGGCCCTCGGCCACGGCCGAGGCGATGACGCGGGTGAGCAGAGCGGCGCTGCGGATGGCGTCGTCGTTGCCCGGGATCGGGTAGTCGACGAGATCCGGGTCGCAGTTGGTGTCCAGGATCGCGATGACCGGGATGTTCAGCTTGCGGGCCTCACCGACGGCGATGTGCTCCTTGTTGGTGTCGACGACCCAGATGGCCGACGGAACCTTGGCCATGTCCCGGATGCCGCCGAGCGTGCGCTCGAGCTTGTTCTTCTCGCGGGTCAGCATCAGGACTTCCTTCTTGGTGCGACCCTCGAAGCCACCGGTCTGCTCCATGGTCTCGAGCTCCTTCAGGCGCTGCAGGCGCTTGTGGACGGTCGAGAAGTTGGTGAGCATGCCGCCGAGCCAACGCTGGTTGACGTACGGCATGCCGACGCGGGTGGCCTCTGCGGCGATCGATTCCTGAGCCTGTTTCTTGGTGCCGACGAACAGGATGGTGCCGCCGTGGGCGACGGTCTCCTTGACGAACTCGTAGGCCTTGTCGATGTAGGTCAGCGTCTGCTGCAGATCGATGATGTAGATGCCGTTGCGGTCGGTGAAGATGAACCGCTTCATCTTCGGGTTCCAACGGCGGGTCTGGTGCCCGAAGTGTGCGCCGCTGTCAAGCAGCTGCTTCATGGTCACGACAGCCATGATTGTTCCTTTGTCTCGCAGTTGTCCGTCGGCACCGGTCGGTGCCGACCCTGGCGCCTGCCGCCGGGTGTCACCCAGACCGGCCGTGGAGACCGTGCCCGGGACCGCCCACTCGGCGTGTGTTCGCAGGCGCGCGAAGTCACCCCGTCAGAAATCGACGAGGTGCGCAGAGGAGTTTACGCCCGCGACCTGCGAGAACCAAAACGCTTGGTCCCCGCGCGGGCCCGATGGATCCGGACGACGACCCGGCGCGTCCAAGAGACATGCCGCCGGTCGTTCGTCATGTGCTCGTCGTGCTCGTCGCCCTGGTCTGCGTCCCCTCGCCCACAGCGGGCGCACAGGCGCTCCGCCATTCTCCCCCGCTGCCTCCGAAACCGGTGGTGGTGACCGGTTTCGACGCCCCGGAGAAGCGATGGCTGCCCGGCCACCGCGGGGTCGACCTGGCGGCCGCGCCGGGCACCCCGGTCACGGCGTCGGGGGCCGGGCGGGTGCGGTTCGCCGGCGACGTCGCCGGGCGCGGTGTCGTGTCGATCGCCCACCCCGACGGGATCATCACGACGTACGAGCCGGTGAGGGCGTCGGTCGCCCGGGGCGGGCACGTGTCCCGCGGCGAGGTGATCGGCACCGTGGTGGCCGGACACCCGGGATGTCCCGCGGTGGCCTGCCTGCACTGGGGCGCGCGGCGCGGCAGCGGTCGCGAGGCGGCATACCTCGACCCGTTGGGACTGCTGGGCGCCGTCCGGGTGCGCTTGCTCCCCGTGGACGGGTCTCGATCCCCGGCCGCCGATCGACGCGGTGACCTCACGCTCGTGGATGGGCCTGCCGATGAACCGCACGAAGGCGTTCGACGCTGACGTGCGTGTAGATCTGCGTGGTCGCGAGCGACGAGTGTCCCAGCAGTTCCTGGACGACGCGTAGGTCGGCGCCACCCTCGAGGAGATGGGTGGCCGCGCTGTGGCGCAGCCCGTGCGGCCCCATCGCCGGGCCACCGGCCGCCTCCACCGCGTGCGACACGACGCTTCGAGCCATGCGCTGATCGAGTCGCCGGCCGCGTGCGCCGAGGAGCAGCGCGGGACCCGATTCCGCGATGGCCAGTCGCGGCCGTCCCCGCCGCAGCCAGTCGTCGAGGGCGCGGGCGGCCGGATCGCCGTAGGGCACCGACCGTTCCTTGTCCCCCTTGCCGATGACCCGCAGGATGCGCCGCCCGGTGTCGACGTCGTCGACGTCGAGTCCACACAGCTCGCCGACGCGGATGCCGCTGGCGTAGAGGAGTTCGACGATCAGGCGGTCGCGCAGGGCGATCGGGTCGTCGGGGTCCCGTTCGGCGGTCGTGGCCGCGATCGCGGCGTCTGCCTGTTCCGGCGCCAGCACCGCGGGCAGTGTCCGGTGTGCCTTGGGCGCCTTGAGTCGCTGGGACGGGTCGGTCGCCATGATCCCCTCGCGAACGGCCCACGCGCAGAACGTCTTCGCCGCGGAGACCTGCCGGGCGATCGTGGTGCGGGCGGCTCCGCGCCGGGTCAGCTCGGCGAGCCAGGACCGCAGCAGCGCAAGGTCGATGTCGGACGCCGCGACGCCGCGTGCGCCGGCGAACGACAGCAACGCCCGGGCGCCGCCGACGTAGGCGCGGACGGTGTGTTCGCTGCGCCCCATCTCCAGGCGCAGGTGGTCGGCGAAGTCGTCGAGCATGCCCGTCAGCACAGCGCGCGCGGGACGGCCGTGCAACCGCACACGCGCATCGTGGCCGGATCGATGCTCAGGCTCCCGCTTTCGCCCCCTCCTCGGCGGCGCGGAGCTCCGCCTTCCACTTCCGGAAGCCCTCCTCGGTCCGGCCGCGGCGCCAGTACCCCGAGATCGACGCGTTGGCGGCGCTCACGCCGCGCTCCTTGCGGATGTAGGGACGCAGGTTCTGCATCACGGCCTGCGCCTCGCCGTGGATGAACACGTGCGGCTCGCCGTCGAGCCACTCGGCCGCGCGGACGGCCGCGATGAGCGGCGCGTTGTCCCCGGCCAGCGAGTCGTCGACCTCCCCCGCCGGTCCGCCGCGGTGCACCCAGGTGATCTCGGCACCGGGCGGGGCGATGAGGTCGAGCTCGTCCTCGGGGCCGGCGACCTCGATGAACACCTTCGCGACCGCATCGTCGGGCAGCGCCTCGAGCGCCGCGGCGACGGCCGGCAGGCCCGCCTCATCGGAGGCGAGCAGGTGCCACGGCGCGTCACCCCGCGGCCGGTAGCCGCTCCCCGGTCCGACGAACCGGACAGTCGTGCCGGGCTCGACGGTTTTCGCCCACGGACCGGCGATGCCCTCGTCGCCGTGGACGACGAAGTCGACGAGAATCTCACGCTTCGCCGCGTCGACGCGGCGCACGGTGTAGGTCCGCAGGATCGGCTGCTGTTCGGGCGGGAGCGTGCTGCGCAGTTCCTGCAGGTCGAACGGCTCGGGATAGCCGACACCCTCCGGCGCGAAGACGAACTTCACGTACATGTCGGTGTCGTGATCGTCGGATGACCCGAGCCCGACCCAGAAATCGTCGAAGCCGTCGCCGCCGAGGTACAGGCGCACGAAGTGGGGGCTGATCTGCTCGCGGCGGAGAACCGTCATCGTGTTGACACGCTTGGCCATGCGAACACCCTACGCCTGACGGTTAGGCGCCCCTAAGTTCGGCACCGTGCCGACCCGGCACCGGCCGCACAGGCCGACCCGCGGTCGGTACCGCGACGCCGACGCGTCGGCCGCCGGAGACATGAAACGAATCCAGGCGGCGTCGGCGACATAGCCCGAGATCACCCGGATGCCAGCCGCCATTGCCCGGCGACGTTCTCGACGAGGCCACCGACTTCCAGCCGCGCCAGCGCCGTGCGCGCCGCGCCGATCTCGAGCCCGGCGGCGAAGGCGATCTCCTCGATGGTCACGCCGCCTCGGGCCGGGATGGCGTCGTGGACTCGGAGCTCGTCCTCGCTGAGTCCGTCGGTGGGTTTGGTCCGGCCGCGACCCACGTCTCCCCCGCCGTCCGGCCGCACGAGCGCCACCACGGACGCCACATCGGAGACGAGCACGGCGAGTCCGTCGGCGATCATCCGGTGGCACCCCACCGAGGTCGCGGACGTCACCGGCCCGGGCACCGCGCCGAGGGGTCGGCCGAGTTTGCGGGCCCACGCCGCGGTGTTGGCGGCGCCGGAACGCCGACCCGCCTCGACGACGACGGTCCCGCCCGACAGGGACGCCACGAGCCGGTTTCGGGTGAGGAACCGGTGTCTGGCCGCGGTCGTCCCGGGCGGGTACTCGCTGATCACCGCCCCCGTGCGGGCGATCTCGCCGAGGAGTGCCGAGTGCGCCGCCGGGTAGTCGCGGTCGATCCCGCACGCCATCACGGCCGCGGTCACACCCCCGCTCCTCACGACCGCCTTGTGCGCGGCGCCGTCGACGCCGAAGGCGCCGCCGGAGATCACCGTGAACCCCTCCCCTGCCAGACCAGCGGCGAGCAGTCCGGTGACGTGTGCGCCGTACGGCGATGCCGCGCGCGAACCGATGAGGGCCACCGAGTCCGTGACGAGTTCGTCGAGCCTCGCCGGACCGCGCACCCACAGCGCCAGTGGCGCGCCTCCGCGGGCGGCGGTGTCGGCCTGACTCAGGGCGAGGAGTGACCAGGCGGGCCACTCCGCGTCCGAGCGGGTGACCAGTCGTGCGCCCACCGCGGCTGCGGCGTCGAGATCAGCTGTCGCGCAGTCGGCATCGTGCCGGGCGGCGGTCGCGGGGAGTACCGCCCCGAATCCTTCGGGAACCGAGCGTCGCCGGATGGCCGAGGCGGCGTCGACCGGCCCGATCGCGTCGACGAGGGCGATCACCGCCGCACACGGCGGTTCGGCGACCCGCGCGAGGTAGGCCCAGGCCATGAGTTCGGCGGGGTATGTCGCGCTCACCAACTCGCTCCCCGGTCGCGGTACAGGAGCGCTTGTGCCACATCGTCTTCGACGGGCCGCTCGGCGCCGCGCAGGTCGCACAGCGTCCAGGCGAGACGAAGAGCGCGGTCTGCTCCGCGTGCGGTGACGCGGCCGTCGCGCAGGAACAGCTCGATGGGGCGCAGCACCTCCGGCGTCAGTGGGAACTTCTGCCGCAGGGCCGAGCCGGGGACCTCGGCGTTGGTGCGCCAACCGAATTCGGACCAGCGTTCGACCGCCGCCGCGCGTGCCGCGGTGACCCGCGCCCGGACCTCGGCGCTCGATTCCCCCGACCCGCTCATGAGGGCCGTGTTACCGGGCGGATCCATGCGCACGCGGATGTCGACCCGGTCCATGAGCGGGCCCGACAGCTTCCCGAGGTAGCGGCGTCGTACGACGGCGCTACAGACGCAGTCGACATCGTGCGCGGGCGCGCACGGGCACGGGTTCGCCGCGAGGATCAGCTGGAATCGGGCGGGATACGTGGCGACGCCGTCGCGTCGGGGGACGCGGACCTCCCCGTCCTCGAGGGGTTCCCGAAGTGATTCCAGCACGTGGCTGCCCATCTCGGCGCACTCGTCCAGGAACAGCACGCCTCGATGCGCTTTGGAGACCGCACCCGGCCGGGCGAATCCTGGTCCGCCGCCGAGCAGTGCGGTGGTCGACGAGCTGTGGTGCGGTGCGACGAACGGCGGCTCGGTGATGAGCGGGCGTCCCGGGGACAGCTCTCCCACCAGCGAGTGGATGGCCGTCACCTCGAGTGAGTCCTCGAGCCCGAGCGGTGGCAGGATGCCCGGCAACCGTCGGGCGAGCATGGTCTTGCCGATGCCTGGCGGCCCGGTCATGAGGACGTGATGCGCTCCGGCCGCGGCGATCTCGAGTGCGTAGCGCGCCTCGTGCTGGCCGACGACATCGGCCATGTCGGGCACCGGCGGCGCCTGGGTGACCGGCGCCGCGTGCACCGTGTCGAGTACGTGGTCGCCCTCGAGCCAACGCGTCACCTCGCCGAGGTCCGACGCGCCGCCGACGTCCATTCCCTCGACCAGGGCCGCCTCCGCGATCGTCTCGATGGGGACGACCGCTCGCCGGTACCCCGCCTGGCGCGCCGCGATCACCGCGGGCAGCACCCCACGGATCGGCCGGAGCCTGCCGTCGAGACCGAGCTCACCGAGGAAGACCGTCGACGCGAGCATCTCGGAGGCGACCTGGTCGGTGGCGGCCAGGATCGCCACCGCCATGGCGAGATCGAATCCGGAACCCACCTTCGGCATGTCGGCCGGCGACAGCGCCACCGTCACCTTCAGCTCCGGGAAGCTGAGCCCCGAGTTCCGGATCGCCGCACGCACCCGATCACGTGCCTCGCGCACCGACGCGTCCGGGTTTCCGGTCACCGAGAACCCGGGCAACCCCGAACTGATGCTCGCCTGCACGTCGACGACGCGCGCGGCAAAGGCGTTGAGCCCCACCGCCTGTGTTTGCCCCAACATGGGGACAGCATGGGTGAGGACGACGACTCCGACCCTCACCCACCGGTCGGCGGGACCGGATCTGTGGATGGTTCACGGGTTGTCCACGACATGTCGCCGAGAGGGACCGGACGAGTGTCGGCGTCGATGTCGCAGGCGACATCGATCCGCCGATGCGACCTCGATTGATGTCGCCGACTCCGCATTCGTACGCATGCGACAGAAATCGGGATGGTGCCCTGTGCAGCCCGGGTTTCGCACTCCGGCACCGATGCTCACGTCGCCGTTCACCACCGTCACCGGCACCGCAAGACGCGGGCACGCCCGTGTCTCGAGATCCGGGAAGGCCCTGCCCCCTGAGTATGGTGTGGTGCGAGGGACGGGAGACGACACAGATGAGCATGCAGACGGCGGCCGGGACCGTCGACGACGGAACCTTCGACACAACCTTCGTCGACGATCTCGACCGACTCTTCCGCTGGCGGCGTGACGTCCGCCGGTTCAGTCGCGAGCCTCTCCCCGCCCACCTCCTCCCCGAGATCCTCGAGGCCGCCGAACTGTCGCCGTCGGTCGGCAACAGCCAACCCTGGCGGTGGGTCGAGGTGCAGACGACCACCGCCCGAGAAGTCGTGCGCGACAGCTTCATCCGCTGCAATTCGCAGGCACTCGACGGCTACTCGGGCGAGCGCGCGCAGCTGTACTCGTCGTTGAAACTCGCCGGACTCGACGACGCACCGGTTCATCTGGCCGTCTTCTGCGACCCCGAACCCGCCCAGGGCCACGGGCTCGGCCGCCAGACCGTCCCGGAGACCCTCGAATATTCGGTGGTCGCGGCGATCACGACCATGTGGCTCGCCGCCCGTGCCCGCGGCGTCGGCGTCGGCTGGGTGTCCATCCTCGACCCCGACGAGGTGACCGCGGCACTCGGTGTCCCACCGCGCTGGAAGCTGGTCGCCTACCTGTGCATCGGCTACCCGGAGCGAGAGAGCGACATCCCCGAACTCGAACGAGTCGGCTGGCAATCGCGCACAGACGCCGAGTCGCGCCATCTCATCCGCTGACACCGGATCGTGACCCGCTGAGACACGTACCGTGACACAACTTTAGTAACAATAGTCACGTCAATAACTTCAGTAACACCTGTCACGCGGAGGTCCTGAGTGCCCAGCCGTTCCACCAAAGGTGTCCGACTGGCGCTGGCAACAGCCGTAGCGATCGGCGCCTCCGCTGTCGTCCTGTCCGCCGGAACCGGTGTCGCCGAGGCCTCGCCCTGCGGCAACTCCGGAAGCGGTTCGAGCCAGGGATTCGGTTCGTCCGAACCCAGCGCCCAGCCGCAGGGCCCGCAGGGGCCGCTCCCCGCCTACAGCGGGACCATCTCCAAGGTGTTGAGCTGGGTCACCGGACCGAAGAGCAACAACGACACCTACAACCGCTTCGCCATCAGCGGCACCGACCTCGGCATCGCCTGGGACAACGGCAGCGGGCAGACGCTCATGGCATTCGGCGACACCTTCGGCAACTGCACCGTCGCCGGACAGCAATGGCGCCACAACGTCCTGCTACGCACCGATGACGACGACTTCTCCGACGACACGATCACCATCCCGGATGGCGTTGCGGGAGACGCGAACTCGGGCACCGTGATCGCCCCCGGCGAACCGAACTACGCGCAGGAACTCATCCCCTCGCTCGGTCTGGACTTCGTCGAGGTCACGACGATCCCCACCGCGGCGATCTCCCTTCCCCTCCCCGGCGGAGGACACCGGCAGTACATCAACTACATGTCGGTCCGTAAGTGGGGCTCGACGGGCAACTGGGACACCAACTTCTCTGCGATCGCCTACTCCGACAACAACGGCCAGACCTGGGTCACCGACCAGAGCACCATCCTCGTCAACTCCCCGCTGCCGGTCTCGCTGGCCCTTCCGTTCGACCTGCCGCCCGCCGAGTACAACAACGGCAAGTTCCAGCAGAACGCATACGCACGCGGGAAACCGGGCGACGATCACATCTACCAGTTCGGCACGCCCAACGGACGATTCGGCGCCGCATTCCTCGCCCGGTTCAAGCCCGAGGACATCCTCCATCTCGACAGGTACGAGTACTGGGCGGGCTCGTCTCGCGGCTGGGTCGACAACATCAGCGAGATCCCCGACGACGGCTCGGCACGCGTCGTCACCCAGCCGGTCACCGAACTGTCCGTGTCCTGGAGTCCGTACCTGAACAAATACATCATGCTCGACGGCGACAACGGCATCCGCCTCCGCACCGCGGACAACCCGCAGGGCCCGTGGAGCAACCCCAGGACCATCGTGCCGGCGGGCAACCCGGTGCTCTACGCGCCGATGATGCTCCCGACCTCGCCGGCGTTGAAGGCCACAGATACGGGCAAGTACCTGTACTTCAACGCCTCACGGTGGAGCGACTACAACGTGATGCTCATCCGCTCCGATCTGAGCAAGCTGTAGTTCCCGGACTCTGTCACTCGTGCACGCCCCGGTGGTGTGTGATGCGCACACCACCGGGGTCTTCTGGTTCGTGGGCGTCGAGCCGGACGGCCACGACGTCGAATCTGATCCGCTCCCAGCGACGTTCCTGCTCGGCCAGCCACATCCGCGTCAGCCGGCGCATGCGGGAGAGCTTGGCCGGGGTGACCGCCATGACCGGATCATCGAACGTGCGTCCGGCACGGGTCTTCACCTCCACGACGACCAGCGTCGTGCCGTCGGCCGCGATCAGGTCCAGCTCGCCGTATCGATTCCGCCAGTTCCGCACGAGCACAACCCAACCCAGTGACCGGGCGTGATCGGCGGCGGCGTCCTCACCCAGGCGCCCGATGTGCGCACGTCGGTCGGCGGGTCTGCCACGGCGGGCGGGTCGGCTCATGGCGACAGCATCAGCCACAGACAGTTCGGCCGCGGCGGGATCATCTCCGCCGCGGCCGAATCTGTGGACATCTCACGGTTTGTCTACACCGTGCGTCACCAAAGATCTCTTCATGGCTCGTCGGGAAGCCGCAGTTCCGGCTTCTCGAGCTCCTCGATGTTGACGTCCTTGAACGTGATCACCCGGACCTGTTTGACGAAGCGCGCCGGCCGGTACATGTCCCAGACCCAGGCGTCGCTCATCCGGAGTTCGAAATACACCTCGCCGTCGGTGTTGCGCGGAATCATCTCGACCGCGTTGGCAAGGTAGAAGCGCCGCTCTGTCTCCACCACGTAGGTGAACTGCCCGACGATGTCCTTGTACTCGCGGTACAGAGAGAGTTCCATCTCGGTTTCGTACTTCTCGAGATCCTCAGCACTCATCCTGTAAGCCTATCCCTGTCGTCTTCTGTTCCGGCGACCACTCGTGCCGCCACGTTGCGGTATGACATGCGGTGTTGCGGCGACGGACCGACGGCGTCGATCCGCTCCATGTGGAGTGCCGTGCTGTACCCCTTGTGGATCGCGAAATGGTAGCCCGGCAGCTCGTCGTCCATCGCCACCATGATGCGATCCCTGGTGACCTTCGCGATGATGCTGGCCGCCGCGATACAGGCGGCCGCCCCGTCCCCGCCGATCACCGGCAGCGACGGCGCCGGCAATCCCGGCACCGCGAAACCGTCGGAGAGCACGTACCCGGGTCGCACGTCGAGCGCCGCGATCGCCCGACGCATTCCCTCGATGTTGGCGACGTGGATGCCGATGCGATCGATCTCCTCCGCCTCGATGACCACCGCGCTCCACGCGTGGGCGTACCGGGTGACCGACCTGTACAGCTGCTCCCGGGTCTTCTCGGTGAGCCGCTTCGAGTCGTCGAGGTCGGCGAGCGAGGCGAGTTGGGTCGGTTTGAGCACACAGGCCGCGACCACGAGCGGCCCGGCGCAGGCCCCACGACCCGCCTCGTCCACCCCGGCGACGGGACCGAGACCGTGCCGGTGCAGGGCGAACTCGAAGGTGCGCAGTCCGGCTGCCCGCCGGATGGGTGAACGTGGTGGCCACCGGCTCATGGTTTCCGCATCATCCCATCACTGCTGGGGGTTGTACGAACCGACACCACCGATCCGGGAGAAGGGGTAGATGACGGTCCGGACCTTGCCGCGAATGTCGCCGACGGGGACGGTGCCCTGGTACTCGTCGTCGACGTGGTACCGCGAGTCCTGCGAGTTGAGACGGTTGTCGCCCATCACCCACACGTTGCCCTCGGGCACCTTGATGGGCCCGAAGTCGGGTCCGAGACACGGCGGCAACTCGCCCTCGGGACCGGCGGACCCGAAGAGCGCGTAGGTCTGTCGCTGCAACTCCATGTTGATGTACGGCTCGTGCAGCGGCTTGCCGTCCACCTTCACACCGACGCCTTCGTCGTTGTGGCACTCGACGGTCTGGCCACCGGTCGCGATGACTCGCTTCACGAGGTCGTTCTCGTCCGGCGGCGCGAAACCGAACCAGGACAGCACGTCCTGCACCTTGTGCATCACCGGGTTGGTCGACCGCGGCGAGACCCAGGCGCCGTTCCAGGATTCGGTGGGGCCCTCGAAGACCACCACGTCCCCCGGCTGCGGGTCACCGAAGCGGTAGACCAGTTTGTCGATGACGATCCGGTCGTTGGTGCATCCGTCGCACCCGATCAGTGTCGATTCCATCGACTCGGAGGGGATGACGTACTGCCGGCCGATGAAGGTCTGCAGCACCCAGGTCAGAAGAAGAACGCACCCCACGATGATCACGACTTCGCGCAGGAACGATCCGGACCGAGAGCTCTTCTGGTCACTGTCGTCCGTGTCGGACCTCAGTCGCCAGGGGCGCTTCTCGGCACCGGGGTCGCCGTTGCCGGGATCCGGATCGTCTGCGTCGTGATCTTCGCGGGGTCGTTGAGTGTCGGCCACCTCGTCAGAGTAGACGGGTCAGCGCTTTTCCTTGATCTTCGCGGCCTTGCCACGCAGATCGCGCAGGTAGTACAGCTTGGCGCGACGGACGTCACCGCGGGTGATGACGTCGATCTTGGCGATGTTCGGGCTGTGGACCGGGAAGGTGCGCTCAACGCCGACGCCGAAGGAGACCTTGCGAACGGTGAAGGTCTCGCGGACGCCGCCGCCCTGGCGACGGATCACGACACCCTTGAACACCTGGATGCGTTCCTTGCTGCCCTCGATGACCTTGACGTGGACGTCGAGGGTGTCACCGGGTCCGAACTCCGGGATGTCGTCGCGGAGGGACTTCTTGTCGAGGAAATCGAGCGTGTTCATTGTTCGGGTCCTTGTCTGGCGTGAACGTTGAGCAGAGGAACCTGGCGGGCCGTGCGGCTTCGACCGGTTCGTGCTCCGAGTCGTCGGTGTACCGTGTCGGTCGCGTCCCTGGTGAGGGGCGTCGTCGACAGGCAACCCGACTATTGTGCCAGAGGGACCCCCGCGCGACGAAATCGCGCCCTACCAGGACTCACCATGGGCTGCCGGGGTCCAGCACGACGATGTCGGCGGCCCGCAGCGCCGCCACCGTCGCCGGTTCCATCGGGGTCGCAGACGCGATGGCCACTGGCTTGATCCCCGAGCTCCTCATGTGTTCGACGATGGCGAGTTCCGGTGCCCGCCCGTCGGCGGTCAACGCCTCGTCGTCGGCGAGTTCGAGCCCCGGCCGCTGGTAGGGCTGCGGATCGTTGGTCCCGACCACCACCAGGCGTCGCCCGCGAGCACCGACGCCCACCCCGACCGCGGTGCGGAACCACCCCGCGATCGGCGCGGGCACCGTCGCCTGCAGGGCATCGGCCCGACGGCGCAGCCAGGCCAGGTCGCCGGCACCCGACTCCCCCGCATCTGGCCCGATCACTCCGAGAGCGGCACCGGCGGCCGCCGCACCCGCCGCGCCCAGCGCCCCCGTCATCGGGGCGAACGGCAGCATCCCGGCCGTGGCGGCGGGCGGCGCATGGGAGCCTGCCGATTGCCCGGCTTCCGCCGACCGGTCGACGAGGTCGTCTCCGGCTGCCGTCAACGCCATCCGGCCGGCACTGGCCGCACTCACCTGCCACGAGGCGTCGCCGGCCTCGGCGAGGACCTCGGCGCGCAGGCGGTCGCGATCGGCGACGAGGGCGACGGCCGACATCTGTTGGCGGGCCTCGGTGACCACGTCGGCGTAGTCGTCGAGCGAGGATGCCAGCGCACGCAGCCTCCCGGCCACCTCGGGCAGGGACTCCGGTGCGGTGCGGGTGATACCGGTCAGCGACGCGACGACGCCGTCGCCGAACTCCCCCGCCACCAACGCCGCGAACTTCGACGTCGCCGAGGCCACCACGTCGGCCACCCGTTCCACCGACTCGGCCAGCGCCCGGGCGCGCTGCGCCGACGTGCGCAGGCCGTCCACATCCGCGGTCGGCCAGATCCCGGGTACCAGCGCCTCCGCGATCTCCCGGGGTGATCGGCCCGGAACACCGATGATCGGATCGGCGGGCGCATCACTCATCGCGACGTCCCCGCTTGCGGCCCCGCGGCCTCGTCGCCGAGCATCGCGGCGGCGTCGTGGTCGGCATCGGCGACGGCATCGACGCCCCGGGTGACGACCTCTCGGTACGCACCGAGACGCGTCGTCAGGTCCCTCAGGAGGTCGGTCACCTGAGTGGCGGGTCCGAACCCCTGGCGGAATGCCGAGGCCGCCGCCCCGACCCCGATCGCGGTGTCGGCGTCGGCGAGCAGTTCGAGGAGCTCGGAATGCACTGTCTGGAGCCGGGTCTCGGCCTTGGCGAGCCGGGTCGAGAGATCCGTCGCGGCCATGGGGTCGACTGCCAGGCGCCCGTTGGCGTCTTCCCGGTGCGACGGATCGGAGTCGGTCATCGGACGTCGCGGTAGTCGGGTTCGGAGACTTCTGCCGCCGCGAGCAACTCGGCCCGACGCGCATCCAGGGCACGATCGGCCTCGGCGACGAGGGTGGTCAGCAGCTCCGACAGCTGCTCGGCCCGGTAGCGCCGCAGCGCCGCGGGTTCGATGGAGATGTCGACGGCGAGTCCGCGGGCGTTGACGGTCACCGCGACCAGCCGGTCGTGACTGGTGGCGCGGGACGTCAGATCCGACAGGGCGGCGCGGATGCGCGTGAGTTCGGCGCGTTGGCGGTCGAGTTCCTCGACCATCGCCGAATAGCCCTGCATGCCATCCCCCCTGGACGTTCTCCGGCCGGCACCCCGGCCGTGGGTTCCCGGAGATCCTAGCGGGGATCCGGCTCCCCGCAGTCGTCGGGATTCACATCCGCCGCGGGATCGTGAGGGGTGCCGGCGAGCAGATCGGGCCGACGTTCGCGGGTCCGCGCGAGCGCCTGCTCGTGGCGCCACTGCGCGACCTTCGCGTGATCGCCGGAGAGCAGCACCGGCGGGACGTCGAGTCCCCGCCAACTCACCGGGCGGGTGTAGCTCGGCCCTTCGAGCAGACCGTCGGAGAACGAATCCTCCTGGTGCGACCGGGGATTGCCGAGCACGCCGTCGATGAGACGGACGGTGGCCTCGATCATCGCCATCGCCGCGACCTCGCCGCCGATGAGGACGAAGTCACCGAGCGAGACCTCTTCGACGCGCACCCGGCGCGCCGCGTCGTCGAAGACCCGCTGGTCGATGCCCTCGTACCGGCCGCAGGCGAAGACGAGGTGCTTCTCGGTGCTCCACCGTTGAGCGGTGGACTGGGTGAACGGCACGCCCGCCGGCGTGGGCACGACGAGCAGCGCGTCGTCGGGGCACACGTCGTCCAGGCAGGGACCCCACACCTCGGGCTTCATGACCATGCCGGGGCCGCCGCCGTACGGCGAGTCGTCGACGCTGCGATGGACGTCGTGGGTCCAGTCGCGCAGGTCGTGGACGTCGACGCTGATCTTGCCGGCGTCGATCGCCTTCCCCAGCAGGGCGACCCGCAGCGGGGTGAGATATTCCGGGAAGATCGTGACGACGTCGATCCTCATCGTCCGATCCTCATCTGTCCGAGTCGGCCGACTCGGGATCGAGCAGCCCTTCCGGCGGGTCGATGACGATGAGCTCACGCGTCACCGTCGGCACGATCTCCTTCACGAACGGCACGAGCACCTCCCGGTCGTCGGTCGTCCGCACGGAGAGCAGCTCGCTCGCGGGCAGGTGCAGGACCGACTCGACGACCCCGACCCCGGTGCCGTCGGTGAGTTGAACGGGCACCCCTTCGAGTTCGTGGTCGTAGAACTCGTCCGGATCGTCGGAGGGCTCGACCTCCGAGGAGTCGATGAGGAACAGCGTTCCGCGCAACGCGTCGGCCGAGTCGCGATCGGAGACCTCGGCGAGAGACACCAACAGCCGCCCGGAATGTTCCCGGGCGGCTGTCACGGTGAATTCACGTTCCCCGCCCCCGCGCGGCAGACGCCCGCGCAGGACCGAACCGCGCGCGAAGCGCAGTTCGGGCTCATCGGTACGGATGTCGACGACGACTTCGCCACGAATGCCGTGTGACTTGACCACACGCCCGACGACGAGATCCACGATGGAGGCGTCCCGTGCTGTTCGGATCAGCGGTCGGTGTCGACGATGTCGACGCGCATGCCGCGTCCGCCGATGCCGGCGACGAGGGTCCGCAGTGCGGTCGCGGTCCGGCCGTTGCGGCCGATGACCTTGCCCAGGTCTTCGGGGCTCACGTGGACCTCGACGAGCCGGCCGCGACGACCGGTGACAAGGTCGACCCGGACGTCATCCGGGTTGGAGACGATCCCGCGGACCAGGTGCTCGACCGCGTCGGCGACGACAGCGCTCACGCGTCACCCTCTGCGGCGGCCTCGGCCGGAGCCTCGGCAGCGGCTTCCTCGGCCGGGGCCTCGTCCTTCTTGGCGGCCTTCTTCTTCGGGGTGACGGCCTCGGCGACCGGCTCGTTCTCGGCGGCGGCGAGCGCGGCGTTGAACAGGTCCAGCTTGGACGGCTTGGGCTCGGCCTTCTTCAGGGTGCCCTCGGCGCCCGGCAGGCCCTTGAACTTCTGCCAGTCACCGGTGATCTTCAGGATGGCCGCGACGGGCTCGGTCGGCTGCGCACCGACGCCGAGCCAGTACTGCACGCGCTCGGAGTCGACCTCGATCAAGCTCGGCTCTTCCTTGGGGTGGTACTTGCCGATGGTCTCGATCACCCGGCCGTTGCGGCGGGTCCGAGCGTCGGCGACGACGATGCGGTACTGCGGGTTGCGGATCTTGCCGAGCCGCGTGAGCTTGATCTTGACAGCCATGTCACTACTTTCGTGTGGTCACTGCGCAATTCTGCGGTCCACCCGGACTGGTGGACCCGGTTTTGCGATCTGTTTCGGTGTGACCGTCGGGCGGCCGTGACCGGATCCGACGAACCGACGGACCATTCTGCCAGACCGGACGGCCCGGGATGAAATCCGGCATCCGGACCCGGACGGGCCGACGGAAACCGGTGAAAAAGAAACGGCATGTGGTTGTCCACCCCGCGAGAACAACCACATGCCGTACGTCGCTCGTCTCTCACGCCCCCCGAACGAATTCGTCCCCCGGGCGCAGGCGCGACTCCCGACCGTATCCCCCGTCGATCCCCCTCGACGGTCCCCTGGATTCGGCAGGGTCAGCGCGGAACTCTTCGGTCCGTCCCCTCACGGACCGTTGCAACGCGGTTGCTACCTTACGCGCGAGTAGGAAACGCAACCAGCGAACCGCTTGTGGCGTTCCTCACAACAGATGTCGGCCCGATGACACCACGGTCGAGGGGTGACGCAGCACACCGAGGTCGTCAACCGGATTCTCCTCGTACACAACGAAATCCGCGCGATCGCCGTCGTCGAGGAGGCCCGCGCCGAGCCACCGCCGCGGCTCGGTGCTCGCGGCCGCGATGGCGCCCGCGTTGCCGAGTCCGACAGCCGAGAGCTTCTCGATCTCGTCGACGATGCGACCGTGCTCGACGAACCCGCCCGCGTCGGTGCCGGCGAAGATCGCCACGCCGGCCTCGCGCGCGGCGTCGAACACCGCCGGCGCGTCGGCGTACAGCTTGCGCATGTGGGCGGCGTAGGTCGGGAACCGGCCCGCGCCGTCGGCGATCCCCGGGAAGTTGTCCACCTGGATCATCGTGGGCACCAAGGCGATCGAACGCTCCACCATCTTGTCGATGAGATCGCCGGTGAGTCCGGTGCCGTGTTCGATGCAGTCCACGCCCACGTCGATCAGGTCGACGAGGGCGTCGGTGCCGAAGACATGCGCGGTGATCCGGGCGCCGTGCGCGTGCGCGACCTCGACCGCGGCCGCGAGCTGGTCGCGACTCCACAGCGGCGCCAGGTCGCCCACCTCACGGTCGATCCAGTCCCCGACCAGCTTCACCCAGCCGTCGCCGGCCTGCGCTTGGCGCGCCACCTCGGCGGCGAGCTCGTCGGGGTCGTCGAGGTCGACGCCGTAGTCGCGCAGGTACCGCTTGGGGCGCGCGATGTGCTTGCCGGCGCGGATGAACCGCGGGCACAGCGGGTCGTCGTCGAGCGGGTGGGTGTCCAGCGGGGACCCGACCTCGCGGATGAGCAGCGTCCCGGCGCGGGCGTCGGCGTAGGCGTATCCGCGGGCCTGCTCGATGTCGACGCCGAGCCCGGGCGCGATGCCCACGTGGTTGTGGGCGTCGACGAGGCCCGGCAGGATCCAGCCGCCGTCGACCGCGGTCTCGGCTCCCGGAACCGGTGTGGTGGAGATGGTCTCACCGCTCACCCAGAACTCGACCGGTTCACCGGTCAGCGGATCGTTGCCCCGATAGTGACGCGCGCCGGTGCCCATGGGTTACTTCTTCTTCCTGGTGGGCTGTTGGAACTGCGAGATGTCGATGCCCTCGAGGCCCGGGGGCAGCTCGTCGAGTCCGGGCGGCATGTTCGACAGGTCCGGGAACCCGCCGGGCATCCCGGGCATGCCGGGCATCCCGGGGAAGCCGCCGCGCATCTTCGGCGGCGTGGGTCCGCGGCCCTTGCCCTTCTTGCCCTTCTTGCCCTTCTTGTTCTTCGACTTGCGGTTCACTCCGCCCATGCCCATGCGGCCCGACATCGCGGCCATCATCTTGCGGGCCTCGAAGAAGCGGTCGACGAGCTGGTTGACCTCGCTGACGGTCACACCCGAGCCGTTGGCGATACGCAGTCGGCGGGAGGCGTTGATGATCTTCGGATTCGCCCGCTCCTCCGGCGTCATGCCGCGGATGATCGCCTGCACCCGGTCGAGCTGCTTGTCGTCGACCTGGGACAGCACGTCCTTCATCTGGCCCGCGCCCGGCAGCATGCCGAGGATGTTGCCGATGGGCCCCATCTTGCGGATCATCAGCATCTGCTCGAGGAAGTCCTCGAGGGTCAGCTCGCCCTGGGTGATCTTGGTCGCGGCGGCCTCGGCCTGCTGGGCGTCCCAATGCTGCTCGGCCTGCTCGATGAGGCTGAGCACGTCGCCCATGCCGAGGATGCGGCTGGCCATGCGGTCGGGGTGGAAGACGTCGAAGTCGTCGAGCTTCTCACCCGACGACGCGAACATGATCGGCCGGCCGGTGACCTCGCGCACCGACAGCGCCGCGCCGCCGCGGGCGTCGCCGTCGAGCTTGGTCAGCACGACGCCGGTGAAGTCCACGCCCTCGGCGAAGGCCTCGGCGGTGGTCACCGCGTCCTGACCGATCATCGCGTCGACGACGAACAGCACCTCGTCGGGCTGCGTGGCGTCGCGGATGTCGGAGGCCTGCTTCATCAGCTCCGCGTCGATGCCCAGGCGGCCCGCGGTGTCGATGATGACGACGTCGTAGAGCTTGGCCTTCGCCTCCTCGACGCCGGCCTTCGCCACCGACACCGGATCGCCGGCGGTGACGCCGAGTTCTCCCTCGCCGCCGACGCCCGTTCCCGGGTGGGGCGCGAACACCGGAACCTCGGCGCGCTCGCCGACGATCTGCAACTGCTGGACGGCGCCCGGGCGCTGCAGGTCACAGGCGACGAGCAGCGGGGTGTGCCCCTGCTTCTTCAGCCAGTGGCCGAGCTTGCCGGCGAGGGTGGTCTTACCGGCGCCCTGCAGACCGGCGAGCATGATGATCGTCGGCGGGTTCTTGGCGAACTGGATCCGCCGGGTCTCCCCGCCGAGGATACCGATGAGCTCCTCGTTGACGATCTTGACGACGGTCTGGGCGGGGTTGAGCGCCGCCGAGACCTCCTGTCCCTTCGCACGCTCCTTGATCCGGGAGATGAAGGCACGCACGACCGGCAGGGAGACGTCCGCCTCGAGGAGGGCGAGCCGGATCTCCCGGCAGGTGCGGTCGATGTCGGCGTCGGAGAGCCGCCCCTTGCCGCGGAGGTCCTTCAGGGCACCGGTCAACCGGTCGGAGAGGGAATCGAACATGGTTCCCATACTTCCATGTGGATCCGGTGACCTCACACTCAGGAGATCGGCACCCCGGACCTGGAGGTCGCACCGCCGGGCGACGAGCCGTCACCGTCGGGGTCGCGCTTGGGCTGCGGCGGCGGGCACACGGCGACGATCGCCTCGGCGATGGTCGTGCGCGCCTCGTCGGTGTCCTCGGCCAGGCGGAGGCTGAAGATGTCGACGACCGTCGCGCCGAGCGTGGACACCTTGGCCCATCGGATGTCGGCGCCGTGGCGTTCGAGCACCGCGGCGACCCGGCTCAACAAGCCGACCCGGTCGTCGGAACGCACCTCGAGCAGGGCCTCCCGGTCGCCGGGATCGCCGGAGCCCGGGGCATCGAGCCACGTCACCCGCGGCGGTGCGACGGCGAACAGCGCCGGCACCGCAGTCTTCGGGTGGCCCGCCCCGTCGACATCGGGATCGGTGCTGCCCGCGCTGGCACCGAGCGCAACCGCCGCACCCGGCTGGGTGGCCACGGTCGCGATGGTCGGGATCGGCGACTCCTTCTCCCGCGTGTCGAGGCGTCCGAGCACGTCGAGCTTGCCGTTGACCGCGGCGATGAGCTGCTGACGGAGCAGGCCTGCGTCGGGCGGACTGCCGAACACCGGCACCACGACGAACGAGTTGATCGCCTTGCCCTCGTGGCTCTGCGCGGTCGCCTTGTGCGAGCGCAGCCCGCCGAGTGCGAGGATGCCCGCCATCTTCGACAGCAGACCCGGTTGATCGGGCGCGACCATCGTCACGTCGTAGGTGTGCTGACCGTCGGCGCGGACGAGACGCACCGCGTACTCCGCCTCGGCCGCGACCGCGAGCTGCTCGGGCGTCAGCGGTTCGGGCGCCTCGAGCGGCGCGCCCTCGATGTGGCGCATCGACCGCCGCACGAGCTCGCCGATCAGCGAGGCCTTCCACTCCCCCCACACCCCCGGGCCGGTCGCGAGGGAGTCGGCCTCGGCGAGTGCCGCGAGCAGTTCGAGCAGGACCCGGTTGTGACCGAGTGTGGTGGCCACGTACTCGGCGGTCGCCGGATCGTCGAGATCGCGGCGGGTCGCCACCTGGGGCAGCAGCAGATGGTGGCGGACCATGTCCGACAGGATCTGCACGTCCTGCGGCCACAGCCCGAACCTGTTGCCGACCTGGACCGCGAGTTCCGCGCCGACGACGCTGTGGTCCGCGCCGCGCCCCTTGCCGAGGTCGTGGATGAGCGCACCGAGCACGAGCAGGTCCGGGCGCGACACCCGCGTCGTCATCGAGCTCGCGTAGGCGGCGGTCTCCACCAGGTGGCGGTCCACCGTCCAGGTGTGGATCGCGTCGCGCGGCGGCAGGTCGCGGACCGCGCCCCACTCCGGCAGGAGCCGGCCCCACAGACCGGTGCGGTCGAGTGCCTCGATCGGATCGACCATGTGGTGGCCGGAGCTGAGCAGGACCAGCAGGTCGCTGAGCGCCTCGGCGGGCCACGGCTCCCGGAGTTCGGGCGCGTAGTCGGCGAGCCGGCTCAGCGTGGAGGCGCTGATCGGCAGGCCGGTCCGGGCCGACGCGGCCGCGACGCGAAGGATCAGACCGGGGTCTTTGCTGGGAATCGCGTTGCGCGCCAACACGATCTCGCCGCTGTGCTCGACGACTCCCTCGTCCAGCGGACGGCGCAACGGCGACCGGCGGAGCTTGGCCAGGCCGCGGCGCGGCAGCGCGTTGCCCGCCGTGCGCAGGCCGACGTCGATGGAATAGCTGATGGTGCGGGCGGAGTCGCTGATGACCCGCGCGAGGTCGAAGCGGTCCCCGATCCGCAGCGCGGCGCCGATCTCGTCGGCGTCCTGCGCCCGCACCTGCTCGCGCGGGCGCCCGGCGATGCGGTGCAGCTCGGTCCGGATGTCGAGCAGCCGGGTGTAGGCGGCCTGCGGGCTCGCTCCGGGCGAATCCGGTCGCAGCCCGCCCATCCCGTGGGTGAGCTGGGCGATGGCCAGCGCGTTGAGGAGCTGGACGTCGCGGAGTCCGCCCCGGCCGTTCTTCAGGTCGGGCTCGG
Source organism: Gordonia paraffinivorans (assembly GCF_900683595.1). Taxonomy (NCBI): domain Bacteria; kingdom Bacillati; phylum Actinomycetota; class Actinomycetes; order Mycobacteriales; family Gordoniaceae; genus Gordonia; species Gordonia paraffinivorans. The sequence goes on from NZ_CAACYD010000005.1 coordinate 730,780, forward strand.
CACGATGCGCGATGTCGCCGGCGCGACGCCACCGGTCCTGGGCGTGCGCGACGACGTCGGAGAAGCGGTTGCGGATGTCGTTGCGCCACTGCTGACGGACCCCGCCGATGAGCAGGGAGGACAGATCCTCGTCGCCGGCGATGTGGCGGGCCTCGAGGAGCCCGAGCGCGGCGGTGACGTCCTCGGCGGCGACCTGCAGCGCCTGCGGCACGGTCCGCACGCTGTGATCGAGCGGGATGTTGGCGTCCCACAACGGGTACCAGAGGCCGTCGGCGACCTCGGAGACCCGCTCGGCGGGCATGTCGTCGTGCAGCAGGATCAGGTCGAGGTCGGAATACGGCAGCAGCTCACCGCGTCCCAGGCCGCCGACGGCGACGATGGCGAATCCACTGTTCGGTTTGATGCCGAGTTCGGCGCCCTTGCTGGTCAGCCAGAACTCGTGCAGGTCGACGAGCACCTGGCGGAGTGCCGGTGCGTCGAGTTTCCCGTTCCGGCTCGACTCGGTCAGCTGCCGGCGGGTCTTGGCGAGATCGGTTGCGGCTACGGGAGTCTCCTGGTCTCGGGCGGTCTTCCGGCGCGTGCGCCGGAGAAACCGGGTGTGAACGGTGCGGCCCCGCGCCGACGGGTCGTCGGACGCGGGGCCGCCTTCGGGTGTTCAGAAAGGGCGCGAGCTCACTTACAGAGCGTCGCCACCACGCTCACCGGTGCGGACTCGCACGACCGACTCGACCGGCGAGACCCAGACCTTGCCGTCACCGATCTTGCCGGTGCGGGCGGCCTCGACGATGACGTCGACGACCTTGTCCACGGCTGCGTCGTCGACGACGACCTCGACCCGGACCTTGGGCACGAAGTCCACCGAGTACTCGGCGCCGCGGTAGACCTCGGTGTGGCCCTTCTGGCGTCCGTAGCCCTGGACCTCGCTGACGGTCATGCCGAGGATTCCCGCCTGCTCCAGGCCGGCCTTCACGTCCTCGAGCGTGAACGGCTTGACGATTGCAGTGATCAGCTTCATTAGTTATCCCTCTCCACGGGTGTCAGCGTAGTAGCGATTGTCTGGAGCGTCATGCCAGTTCGTAGGCGGTCTCGGCGTGTTCCGCCTCGTCGATGCCGCTCTTCTCGTCCTCGTCGCTGACACGCCAGCCGAGAGGCTTGAGCACCAGGGCGATGATCGCGGTCAGCACGCCGGTGAACACGAGGGCGAACAGCGCGATCACGACCTGGACGACGAGCTGCTTGTAGTCGCCGCCCCAGAAGAGGCCGGTGTCGACGGCGAGCAGGCCGACGCCGACGGTGCCCCACAGGCCGGCGACCAGGTGGACGCCGACGACGTCGAGCGAGTCGTCGTAGCCGAACTTGGTCTTCAGGCCGATGGCCAGGGCCGCGAGCGCACCCGCGACGACACCCAGGATGAGCGAGCCGACCGGGGTCAGGTTGCCACAGGCCGGGGTGATGGCGACCAGACCGGCCACGATGCCCGATGCGGCGCCGACGCTGGTGGCGTGCTTGTCGCGGATGAGTTCGACTGCGAGCCAGCCGATGATCGCGGCGGCGGTGGCGGCGGTGGTGTTCACCCAGACCAGACCGGTTGCGGCGTCGGCGGCCAGCTCCGAGCCGGCGTTGAAGCCGAACCAGCCGAACCACAGGAGGGCGGCGCCCAGCATGACGAACGGGATGTTGTGCGGACGGTAGGCGGTGCGTCCGAAGCCGACGCGCTTGCCGACGATCAGGGCCAGGACCAGAGCGGCCATACCGGCGTTGATGTGGACCACGGTGCCACCGGCGAAGTCGATCGGCGCGACGTTGGCCTCACCGTCGGTGCTGCCGAACATCCACGACGCGAAGCCCTTCTCGGCGCCCGACATGATGCCGCCGCCCCACACCATGTGGGAGAGCGGGAAGTACACGATGGTCGCCCACAGGACGGTGAAGACGGTCCAGGTGGCGAACTTCACGCGCTCGGCCAGCGCACCCGAGATGAGTGCGACGGTGATGACCGCGAAGGTCAGCTGGAAGCCCATGAAGACGAACGACGGGATGGAGTTGCCGCCGGTCACGACCAGCTCGGTCCCGTCCGGGCCGGGAATGGTGTCGGCCAGCTGGCCGGAGCCGAAGAGCGAGAAGGGGTTCGAGAACAACCCGGCGATGTCGTCGTCACCGGTGATGCCGTTCCCGAAGGCCATCGAGAAGCCCCAGAGGACATACACCACGCTGACGGTGGCCAGCGAGATGAACGACATCATCATCATGTTGAGGACGGACTTGCCTCGTGCGAGTCCGCCGTAGAAGAACGCGAGTCCGGGTGTCATCAACAGGACCAGCGCCGCGCTGGTGATGATCCACGCGGTGTCGCCGGTGTCGAATGCGCCGAACGCATCTTCTGGCAGCGCCAAAACCACTGTAGAAACCTCCTCAGGATGCGCCGACGGCTCGGCGCCTTCAAAGAGACTGTCGGCACTCGGTTTCAGCAGTGGTGCCTTCACGTTTCGGGCGCGTAACCCGATCGGCCATTCATATTTCACGGACGTAAATCGCCAGGAGGTCTCTGAGGCGGGTCTCGGCGTTTCACCTACCGAATGTTCCTTCGCGGCCTCGGATCGCACGCGTGCCCGGGAGCGATCGGGCGGGTGCAGACACGCGTGCGCCCGGCTCGCGAACGGAGCCGGGCGCACGAAGCCGTGTTCACACGGCGGGGATCACAGCAGGGCGTCGACGAACGCCTCGGGTTCGAACGGCGCCAGATCGTCGGCGCCCTCGCCCAGGCCCACGAGCTTGACGGGGACGCCGAGTTCCTTCTGCACGTGGAACACGATGCCGCCCTTGGCGGTGCCGTCCAGTTTGGTCAGCACCACGCCGGTGATGTCGACGACCTCGGCGAACACACGGGCCTGCGCGAGGCCGTTCTGGCCGATCGTGGCGTCGAGCACGAGCAGGACCTCGTCGACGGGGGCCTTCTTCTCCACGACGCGCTTGACCTTGCCGAGCTCGTCCATGAGGCCGGTCTTGGTGTGCAGGCGGCCGGCGGTGTCGATCATGACCACGTCGACCCCGGTGGCGATGCCGCGGTCGACGGCGTCGAAGGCCACTGCGGCCGGGTCGGCCTGTTCCTTGCCGCGGACGATCTCGGCGCCCACGCGTTCGCCCCAGGTCTGCAGCTGGTCGGCGGCCGCCGCACGGAAGGTGTCCGCGGCCCCGAGGAGCACCCGACGGCCGTCGGCGACGAGAACACGGGCCAGCTTGCCGGTGGTGGTGGTCTTGCCGGTGCCGTTCACACCGACCACGAGCACGACGGCGGGGCGCCCCGCATGCGGCAGCGCCTTGATCGACCGGTCCAGCGTGGGGTCGAGCTCCTCGACGAGCACCCGCTTGAGAAGCGCGCGGGCCTCCTCGGCGCTACGCACCGGGTTGGCCGCGAGTTCGGTGCGCAACCGCTCGACGACGGTCATGGTGGTTGCCGTGCCGAGGTCGGCCATCAGCAGCGTGTCCTCGATCTCCTCCCAGCTCTCCTCGTCGAGGTCGCCGGCGCCGAGCAGACCCAGGACGCTCTTGCCGATCGCGCCCTGGGAGCGGGCCAGGCGACCGCGCAGACGGCCGAGGCGACCGGCGGTGGGCGCGATCTCCTCACGCGGCGGCGCGGCGGTGGCCGCGGAGGCGTCGTCGGGAACGGTGACGGCTTCCTCGGCAGGGGCCTCGGGCTCGACGGCCGAGGTCTCGGGCGCGGCCGGGGCTGCGGGCGCCTCGGCCGCGGTCTCGGTCTCCTCGTCTGTGACCGTCTCCCCCGCGGCCGTCTCCTCGGCGGTCTTCTCGGCGGCCTCCGGTTCGGGCTCGGTGACCTCCGGCCGTTCCGCCTCGGGCTCGGCGGCCTTCTCCTCGGTCACGTCGGGCAGAGCGATGTCCTGGATGGGACGGCGCACGGAATCGCGCGGGACCGCGGCGTCGTCTCCGACACCGGGCTGGCCGTCGACGTCGGTGCGCTCCTGCACCGGCTGGACCGGCTTCTGGATCGGGGCCTCGGGCTTCGGGGCCGGTCTCGGCGCGGGCTTCGGGGGTTCGGACAGCGCGGTATCCGAGTCGCTTCTGCTGAACGTGAAGCCCGACCCGGCCTTGTACCCACCGGATCTGTCGACCTGCCGGGTCGTGCCGTCGACGATCTGCGTCTGTTCGGGCTTGTCGGTGAGCGAGATGCGACGCCGACGCGACAGCACCAGTCCGAGCGCGATCAGCGCCGCCACGACGAGTACCGCGACGACTATGCCGATGATGATTCCGGTGTTCACTGGCTGGTGTCCTCCTGTTGGGCCACGGGCATGTTCACACCGCGCATGCGCTGCGAGATGACCGTGGTGATGCCGTCACCGCGCATGCTGACGCCGTAGAGGGCGTCGGCGATCTCCATGGTGGGCTTCTGGTGGGTGATCACGATGAGCTGCGATTTCTCCCGCAGCTGTTCGAACAGTTTGATGAGACGCCGCAGGTTGGTGTCGTCGAGCGCGGCCTCCACCTCGTCCATGACGTAGAACGGCGACGGACGGGCGCGGAAAATGGCGACGAGCATCGCGACCGCGGTCAGCGACTTCTCGCCGCCGGACAGCAGCGAGAGCCTCTTCACCTTCTTACCCGGCGGGCGGGCCTCCACCTCGATGCCGGTGGTGAGCATGTCGTCGGGGTCGGTGAGGACGAGGCGTCCCTCGCCGCCGGGGAACAGCGTCTGGAAGACCTGGGCGAATTCCCGCTCGACGTCGGCGTAGGCCTCGGTGAAGACCTGCAGGATGCGGGCGTCGACGTCGTCGACGACGTCGAGGAGGTCCTTGCGGGCAGCCTTGACGTCCTCGAGCTGCGAGGACAGGAAGTTGTAGCGTTCCTCGAGCGCGGCGAACTCCTCGAGCGCGAGGGGGTTCACCTTGCCCAGGGTGTTGAGGTCCTTCTGCGCCTTCTTGGCGCGGGCCTCCTGGGTGGCGCGGTCGTAGGGCATCGGAGCCGGCGCGACGACCTGCTCCCCCCGCGCCTTGGCCTCCTCGTACTCCTGCATCTCGAGCGCCGACGGCGGCATCGGCACATCCGGGCCGTACTCGGCGATCAGCTCGTCGGGCGCCATGCCGAAGGTCTCGACGATCTGTTCCTCGAGCTGTTCGATCCGCAACGCCACCTGGGCGCGGGCCACCTCGTCGCGGTGCACGGCGTCGCGCAGCGAGTTGAGGGTGGTGGAGAGCTCCCCCGCCCGCAGCCGCAGCTCGTCGAGCGTCGCCGACCGCGCCTGCTTGATCTCCTCGAGCTCGTCGCGCCCGGCCTGGGCGGTGGCGACGGCGGCGGCGAGTCGCTCGGCGACCTGCGCGCCGGCGCGCTCGACGGCGGCGGCCACACCCGCGGCCTGGCGCCGGATCTCGTCCTGGCGCCGGGCGCGTTCACGTGCCTCGCGTTCGCGCTGGGCGGCGCTGCGCAGCGAGTCGGCCTTGCCGCGCACCGACGCGAGCCGTTCCTCCGCGGTGCGCAGGGCGAGCCGCGCCTCCATCTCCGCGCCGCGGGCGATGCCGACCGCGGCCGCGGCCTCGGCCCGTGCCGAGTCGTCGGTGTCGACCTCGGGGCCGACCTCGGTCTCGTCCCGGGCGAGGCGCAGGCGTTCCTCGAGCTCGTGGAGCTTCTGCAGGGTCTCCTCGCGGCCCTTCTCCAGGAAGCTGCGCTGCCGGGTGTACTTGTCCGCCTCGGCGCGGGCGGTGCGGATCTCCTGCCCGAGCCGCGCCATCTGCTCGTAGGCGGCGCCGACGCTCGCGTCCGACTCGTGCAGCGCGGCCAGCGCCTCCTCTGCGGCCTCGCGGCGCTCACGCTGTTCGGTCAGGGCGCCGTCGAGCGCTGCCTCGAGTTCTTCGACGCGGCGCCGGGTCGCGGCGAGCTCCTCGGTGGCGGCGTCGATGGCCGACTGGACCTCCAGCGTCGACGGTCGCCGCGAGGAACCGCCCTCGATCGACGCCGGACCGATGCGGTCCCCGGCGGGTGTCACGGCCCGGACACCGAGGCGGCGGGCGAGTTCGAGACCCTGCGCCGGGTCGTCGACGATGATCGTGTCGGCCAGGACGGTGTCGATCGCGCCGCGGATCTCCGGCCCGCAGCGGACCACCGACGAGGCCCACCGGGCTCCCTCGGGCAGCGGCACCTCGCGCTCGCGCGCGGCCGCGCCGTCGAGCCCGCCGCAGATCAGCGCGGCCCGTCCCCCGTCGCCGGCCTTGAGCGCCACGAGGGCGCGGACCGCGGCGATCCCGTCGACGGTCACGATGCCGTCGACCGCCGGGCCGAGCGCCCCGGCGATCGCGGTCTCGAAACCGGGCTCCACGGTGACCAGTTCCGACATGGGACCGAGCAGCCCGTCGGGTGCGTTGTCGAGCAGCCATGCCCCGCCGTCGTTGCGCTCGAGGTTCATCGAGAGCGCCTCGACCCGCGCGGACAGGGATGCGATGGCCTGTTCGGCCTCGCGGTGCTGCGCCTGCAGCGTCGCGACGCGCTCGTTGGAGAGATTCAGCGCGGCGACGCAGCGTTCGTGGTGTTCGTCGAGGGCCTGTTCGGAGGCCTCCAGTTGGGCAAGTTCGCCTGCGGCCGAATCCTGTTGTGCGATAGCCGCTTCGGCACGCTCGGTGGCATCGGCGATCGCGTCGGTGAGCCGCTGTTCCTCGGCGTCGGCCGACTCGGCCTTGGTCCTCAGGTTGTCGACCTGCCCCTCGAGCCGGGCGAGTCCCTCCCGCCGGTCGGCGATGGCCCGGACCGCGGCGAGGTGGGCGGCCTCGGCCTCCTCGGCGATCGCCTCGCGTTCGCGCAGCTCCTCGCGGGCGGTCTCGAGCTGTTCGGCCGCGATCTCGACGGCCTCGGTCAGCTCGGCCTCGAGCTCGGCCGCCTCGAGCGCCTGCGCCTCGAGCTCCTCCGGGTCGGGGCCGGTCGTCTCGGTGGTCGCCTCGCTGAGGTAGCGGCTGCGTTCGGCGGCGACGCGCCGGGTGGCGTCGACGCGTTCGGCGAGGGCCGACAGGCGGAACCAGGCACGCCCGGCCGCCGCCGCGGCCGGCGTGATCTCCGCCAGCTGCTGCTCGTGTTCGGCGAGTTCGGCGTTGGCCCGGTCGAGCTCGGCGGCGACCTCGTCCTGCCGGCGCCGCACCTCCTCCTCGACCGCGGCGTGCTCGGCCATCTCCGCCCGCCGGGTGACCAGGTCGTCGGCGGCCAGACGCAGCCGGGCATCGCGCAATTCGGCCTGGACATGCTGCGCACGGCGCGCCACCTCGGCCTGGCGGCCCAATGGCTTGAGCTGGCGCCGGAGCTCGGCGGTCAGGTCGGTCAGGCGCGCGAGGTTGACCTGCATCGCGTCGAGCTTGCGGAGTGCCTTCTCCTTGCGCTTGCGGTGCTTGAGGACGCCCGCGGCCTCCTCGATGAACGCGCGCCGGTCCTCGGGGCGGGACTCGAGGATCGCCGACAGGCGACCCTGTCCCACGATGACATGCATCTCGCGTCCGATGCCGGAGTCGCTCAGGAGTTCCTGCACGTCCATCAGGCGGCACGAGTTGCCGTTGATCTCGTACTCGCCGGCGCCGTCGCGGAACATGCGCCGGGTGATCGAGACCTCGGAGTACTCGATGGGCAGCGCGCCGTCGGAGTTGTCGATGGTCAGCGTGACCTCGGCACGGCCGAGCGGCGGGCGGCCCGAGGTGCCCGCGAAGATGACGTCCTGCATCTTGCCGCCGCGCAGCGCCTTGGCGCCCTGCTCGCCCATGACCCAGGTCAGGGCGTCGACGACGTTGGACTTACCGGAGCCGTTGGGGCCGACGACGCACGTGATACCCGGCTCGAAGCGCAGGGTCGTCGCCGAGGCGAACGACTTGAAGCCCTTCAGGGTCAGGCTTTTGAGGTGCACGACGGTACAGACTACTCACCATCGCGATGCGATCCGGGTGACACTCACCGCTCCACGAAGCCGACGAGGCCTCCCCGCGGCGGATCGATGCTCTCGACGACCAGATCCACCCGTCCGGGGGTCGTGCCGGAGCGCAACGCGTCGAGCAGCGCGAGGACCTTGTCACGCGGGCCCTCGGCCACCACGTGCACCCGTCCGTCGGCCAGATTCGACGCCGAGCCGACCAGCCCGAGTTCCAGCGCGTGCGACCGCGTCCACCATCGGAACCCGACGCCCTGGACGTGGCCGTGGACAAATGCCGACAGCCTGACCTGCTCGGTGTTGCCGGCGCCCGGAGTGTTGTCGGTGCTCATGGCGGCTCGCTATTCCGTGGTGATCTTCAGGTCGACCTCGGCGCCGGCCTTGATGGTGCGCCCGACGGTGCAGACGGCGTCGATGGCGCGCCGCACGACGACGAGGAGCCGATCGGCGGCGTCGGCGTCGAGCTCGGAGAGGTCGAGTTCGAGGATCTCCTCGAGGCGCGGGTACACCTCGTTCTCGCGGTCGGCGTCGCCGCTGACGCGGATGGTGGCGTCGTAGTCGTCGCCGAGGCGGCGCGAGAGCGGGCGGTCCGACGCCATGCCGGTGCAGGCGGCGAGCGCGATCTTCAACAGCTCACCCGGGGTGAAGACGCCGTCGACGTCCTGCGACCCGATGAGCACCTCGGCGCCGCGCGAACTGTGCCCGGTGTAGCGGCGGGTTCCGGTCCGCTCGACCCACAGCTCGGTGTGCGCCGGCTCGGCGGCTGGCGTGTTCTGCTCGGTGGTCATGCTCAGGCGAGTCCTCTCAGAAGGCGGGGCGGCTCGGACGCCGCGGACAATAGTAAGGTCCCCGGCCGGGCAGACATTCCCGAGACACCTGCGCCCGCGTCGTGTGGACGACTTCCCGCGCGGCGTCGGCGCCTGTCAGCGGCCGTCCGCGGGGCGGCGCCGCAGGGTGCAGGCCCGAGACGCCACGCCTTCCCTATCGACCCGAGCGGCGCTGACACTTCGGGCAGAAGTACGAGCTGCGGTTCATGAACGACTCCCGGCGCATGATCGTCCCGCACCTCTTACACGGAAGCCCTTCGCGCCCATAGGCGTTCAGTGAGCGCTCGAAGTAGCCGGATTGTCCGTTGACATTGACGTACAACGAGTCGAAGGACGTCCCGCCGACCTCGACCGCCTCGGACATGACCGCGGTGGCGGCATCGATCAGTTCCCGCAACTTCTTTCGGCTGATCGACTCCGCGACCCGGGTCCCGCGCAATCGCGCCCGCCACAGCGCTTCGTCGGCGTAGATGTTGCCGACACCGGAGATGACCGTCTGATCGAGCAGGACGCGTTTGATCTCGGAGTGCTTGGCGCGCATGCGGTCCACGACCACCACGGCGTCGAAGACCGGGTCGAAGGGATCCGGCGCGATGTGCGCGACCGACACGGGAACATCGACGCCGTGGTCGTCGACCACGTAGTCGTCGAGATGCCATCCCCCGAAGGTGCGCTGGTCGACGAAGCGCAGTTCGTTGCCGTCGTCGAGAGCGGCGCGGATGCGCAGGTGGGTGTGGTCGGGGGCGCCCTCACGGGCGATGAGCATCTGGCCGCTCATGCCGAGGTGCACCACCAGAGCAGCACGGTCCGCGGCGTCGGCGACGTCGATCCACATGTACTTGCCGCGACGACGCACACCGGTCACGTGCTTGCCGGTCAGCCGCCCGATCAGGTCCGGTTCGCCGCCGATGTGGCGGCGCACGGCCCGCGGGTGGAGGACCTCCACAGAGGCCACTGCGCGCCCGCGGAGATGTTTCTCGAGACCCATTCGGACGGTCTCGACCTCGGGGAGTTCAGGCATCTACCAGTGCGATCAGGACGCCGATTCCGACGACGCCTCGGCCTCGGCATCGGCGCCGCGTTCGGTCAGCGCCTTCCACGCGTGGGCGGCGGCCTGCTGCTCGGCCTCCTTCTTGGTGCGGCCCACGCCCTCGCCGAGGTTCTCCCCCGCGACCACCGCGATCGCGGTGAACTCCTTGTTGTGGTCGGGACCCGTCGAGGAGATCTGGTACTGCGGCGGACCGAAACCGCGCTCGGAGCTGAGCTCCTGCAGCGAGGTCTTCCAGTCCAGCCCGGCACCGAGCCGGCCGGCCTTGTCGATGCGCTCGTCGAAGAGGCGCAGGATGACCCGCCGCGACGTCTCGAGGCCGTGGCTGAGGAACACCGCCCCGAAGATCGACTCGAGTCCGTCGGCGAGGATCGAGTCCTTGTCGCGGCCGCCGGTCATCTCTTCTCCGCGACCGAGGTACAGGTACTTGCCGAGGCCTCCCTCGTCGCCGAGACCGCGGGCCACGTCGGCGAGGGCGTGCATGTTGACCACGCTCGCGCGGATCTTCGCGAGTTCACCCTCCGGACGGTCCGGGTAACGCAGGTAGAGCCGTTCGGTGATCACCACGCCGAGCACGGAGTCACCGAGGAACTCCAGGCGCTCATTGGTCGGCAGGCCGCCGTGTTCATAGGCGTAGGAACGATGCGTCAGTGCCAGCGTGAGGAGCTCTTCGGGGATGTCGGTGTCGAGTGCTTCGAGCAGCGCGGCGAACCGGCCGGCCTCGTCGGGCGTCTCAGTCACGGTGCTACCGGTCGCCCTTCGTCTCGTCCCCCGCGTCCCCCTTGTCCTCGGAGAGTTCGGCGAACTTGCCGGCGAGCCCCGCCCACCGCGGGTCGATCACATCGTGCCCGTGACCGGGCTCGGCGACGGCCAGCCGGATCCCGCACACCTGGCAGAGGCCGGGGCAGTCGGGCTCGCACAGCGGCGACATCGGGAGCTCGAGTGCCACCGCGTCGATGATCGCCTGCTCGAGGTCGATCCGGTCGTCGACGATGCGGTGGACGTCGTCTTCCTCGGTCGTCTGCTCGGTGACGCTGTCGGGGTAGGCGAACAGCTCGGTCAGGAACACCGTCACCGTGCCGTCGACGGGCTCGAGGCAGCGCGAACACTGGCCGACGGTCTCACCGCATGCGGTGCCGGTCACCAGGATTCCCTCGCTCACCGACTCGAGCCGCAGGTCGAGGTCGACGTCGGAGCCCACCGGGACGCCGATCATCTCGACGCCGAGACGGACCGTCGTCTCGATGGTCCGGTGCACCTCGGTCATCGTGCCGGGGCGGCGGTTGATCGACCGGACGTCGAGAACGAAGGGGTCGCGCCGCGGGGCGGATTCGCCGCCGGGGGCGGTTTCTGATGTCACAGCATGATCAGACACAAGCTGCACGATACGCCCGGATCACCGAATCATCGACCGCCCCCGGCGGCGTGTGTCGACACCGGGGTCGGCCCTGGTCACACGGCGAGCGGCGAGCCCTGGTCGCGGTCGTAGGAACCGCGGTGCGTGTCACGCGAATGCGTGGCCTCGCGGGTCTCGTCGACGCTGCGCGGGTACTCGACGTAGTCGTGCATGCCGGCGCCGGTCCGCAGCTGGTGGCGTCCGCGGTTCACCGAGCGCAGGGTGCCGGTGAGGATCTCCTCGAATTGCGCCAGCTTCTCGTCGACGTAGACGTCGCAGTCGCCGCGCAGGCGGTCCGCCTCGGCGTGGGCGGCGTCGATGATGCGCTCGGCCTCCGACTTGGCCGCGGCCACGACCTCGGTCTCGGAGACCAGGCGCTGCTGCTCGGCGATGCCGTCGGCCACCGACTTGTCGTAGGTGTTGTTGGCGGCGTCGATGGTGCGCTGGGCCTCGGCGCGCGCCCGGCCGGTGACGGCCTCGAACTCACGTGCGGCGCTGGTCTGCAGGCGGCGGGCCTCCTCGGTCGCGTCCTCGATCAGCGACTTGGAGTGCGCGCTCGCCTCGTCGACCATGCGATCGGCCTGCGCCTTGGCCTCGGAGAGGATGCGGTCGGCCTCGGCGCGGGCGTGCGCGAGGACGGCCTCCGATTCCGAGTCGGCCTTGGCGATGGTGGTCTCGGCGTGCTCGCGCGCGTCGCCGAGCAGGGTCTCACGCTGGTCGAGGACGTCCTGGGCGTCGTCGAGTTCACCCGGGATCGAGTCCTTGATGTCGTCGAGGAGTTCCAGCACGTCGCCGCGCGGGACGACGCAGCCGGCGGTCATCGGCACGCTGCGCGCCTCCTCGACAATGGCGACGAGCTCGTCGAGAGCCTCAAATACGCGGTACACAGCCACCCCAATCCGGCGCTTGCCTGTTTGCAACAGTTGGTGAATCTGAGGCCATTGTGCCGAATGTTGTGTCTGTGACTGGTGAAGCGCGTGTGGCGTGTCGCGGGTTCCCGCAGGTGATTTCCGACGGAGAACCCGAGACCGGGGAACCGAGAATCAGACCGAGCGCTCTCCGGTGACCTTCGCGACGAGCGCCTTGTGGATGTGCGGCGACAGGAAGGGGGTGACGTCGCCGCCCAGCTTGGCGACCTCCTTCACCAGCGAGCTGGAGACGTGCGCGAAGCGGGGATCGGTGAGGAGGAAGACGGTCTCCACGTCGGCGAGGTCGCGGTTCATCTGCGCCATCGGCACCTCGTAGTCGAAGTCCACCGCCGAACGCAGGCCCTTGACGATCGTGCGGATCGACTCCTGCTTCAGGTAGTCGACGAGCAGCCCCTCCCAGCGATCGACGCGAACGCCGGGGAGGTCGGCACAGTCCTCTTCGATGAGCGCGATCCGCTCGTCGATGCTGAACATTCCCCGCTTGTTCGGGTTGACCACCACCGTGATCACGACCTCGTCGAAGCACGCCGCCGCTCGTTCCACCACATAACGGTGGCCGAGGGTGAAGGGATCGAAAGAACCGGGACACACTGCCGTCGTCATGGCCTGAACTTACCGCCGACGCGTCGACCCGGTGACGCACACCTCAGGCGCCGGTGTACTCGGCGACCTCCACCCGGGTGTCCCCGTAGTTCTTGTCCACCACGATCTCGAAACCCGCCGGCCAGATGTCGTCGTCGGAGCGCGCAGACCGCTCGACGACGACCAGCGCCCCGTCGGCCAGATGGGACCCGGCGAGCAGCCGGAGGTCCTCGGCGAGGGCTTCCGCGTCGAGCGAATAGGGCGGGTCGGAGAAGACGAGATCATAGGGCGTGCCCGACGCGACCGACAGGAACGACGACACCGGCCGCGACACCACCGTGGCGACGCCGCCGATGCCGCACTCCTTCACGTTGCCGGCGATCACCGAGCCGGCCTTGCGCGAGGACTCGACGAATGTGACGTTCGCCGCACCGCGGGAGACGGCCTCGATCCCGAGCGCCCCGGATCCGGCGTAGAGGTCGAGGACCCGCATGCCGTCGACGTCGTATCGCGCCTGCAGGATGTTGAAGACGGATTCGCGCACACGGTCGGATGTGGGACGTGTTCCCTCGCCCGGGACGCGCAACCTTCTCCCCCGCAGCCGGCCCGCGATGATCCTCGTCATGCGGCCATTCTCCCACCCTCCGAACACCCACATCCCACCTCCGGGTAACACGGTTGTGACCCAATTCACATTGCATGGCTGAGCAGGGGGAAGGTAGTGCTTCGATGGGGCAATTTCTGCCGCTGGGTGACTTCGGTGTGACCCTTCGTTAGCGTCGAAAGCGTTATGAGCCCTTCACAAACAGGAACGGCCCCAACACCTGTCCTCACGGTCGACTATCGGATGCCGACGGTCGCCGACGGAACCCGAATCTGGGAAATCGCTTCGGACTCAAAGGTTCTCGACGTCAACTCGTCGTATGCCTACGTACTCTGGTGCCATGACTTCGCCGAGACGTCCATCGTCGCCGAAGTCGACGGCAATCCGGTCGGTTTCGTCACCGGATACCGCCGCCAGAACGATCCGTCGACCCTGATGGTCTGGCAGGTCGCCGTCAACGATTCGATGCGCGGGCACGGCGTCGCCGCGTCCATGCTGCATCACCTCTTCGACCGTGCGAACCGGCAGGGAATGGTGGCCATGCACACCACGATCAGCCCGGACAACATCGCGTCGCAGCGACTGTTCGCCTCGGTTGCCAAGGCCCGAGGCCTTCGATTCGAGCGTCGAGATCTCTTCGACGCCAACACTTTTCCGGACTCACACGAGCCCGAGGACCTCTACATGCTCGAACCGGAGATCCCCGAGCCCTGACGGCCCGCGCGCGATCCCGACGCCTCGGTCACGATAGTCAGATCGATCACAGGCGAAATACTCTGTGCCACACCGTTGTTGGCATCACTCGGATAGAAGTGCCGAAATCCGGCATACATTTCGAGAGTTCTGGGTACCCACGGTCGTCGAACCACCACGCCGGAACTCCTGCGCTCACCTTCTACGAGCGCGGTCACAATGAAGAAGGAAGCAGGACATGCAACTTCTCGACACCACCCCTGTTCTCGACAAGACCTTCGACGACTCGGTGTTCACCGCACACGAGTCCGAGGTCCGCAGCTATTGCCGTAACTGGCCTGCCGTGTTCACCACCGCCAAGGGGTCCTACATCACCGACCAGAACGGTCGGGAATACCTCGACTTCTTCGCCGGCGCGGGCTCGCTGAACTACGGCCACAACAACCCGGAGCTGAAGAAGGCTCTGATCGACTACATCGCCGACGACGGCATCACCCACGGCCTCGACATGGCCACCGTCGCCAAGGGCAACTTCATCGAGAAGTTCACCCAGCACATCCTCGAACCCCGCGGGCTGGACTACAAGATCCAGTTCCCCGGCCCCACCGGCACCAACGCCGTCGAGTCGGCGCTGAAGCTGGCCCGCAAGGTGACCGGCCGCGAGTCGATCATCAGCTTCACCAACGCGTTTCACGGCATGACCCTGGGATCGCTGTCGGTGACCGGGAATTCGATGAAGCGCGCCGGCGCCGGCATCCCGCTGGTGCACGCGACGCCGATGCCGTTCGACAACTACTTCGGCGGAGTCGTCGAGGACTTCGCCTGGTTCGAGCGCGTGCTCGACGATTCCGGCAGCGGACTGAACCGTCCCGCCGCGGTGATCGTGGAGACCGTCCAGGGTGAGGGCGGCGTGAACGTCGCCCGCGCCGAGTGGCTGCGCGCTCTCTCCGACCTCTGCCGGCGCCGCGACATCCTGCTGATCGTCGACGACGTGCAGATGGGATGCGGCCGCACCGGCGAGTTCTTCTCCTTCGAGGACGCCGGCATCAAGCCCGACATCGTCACCCTCTCGAAGTCGATCAGCGGCTACGGCCTGCCGTTCGCGCTGACCCTGTTCAAGCCCGAACTCGACGTCTGGACCCCGGGCGAGCACAACGGCACCTTCCGCGGCAACAACCCCGCCTTCGTCACCGCGGCCAAGGCCATCGAGACCTACTGGACCGATGACACCCTCAGCCGCGAGATCCACGAGAAGGGCGACCGCATCCACGAGGTCTTCTCCGACCTCTGCAACCGCTACGACGGCATCTCCACCCGCGGTCGCGGGATGGTCCGCGGCCTGGCCTTCGAGGACCACACCGCCGCCGGCAAGGTCTGCGCGCAGGCCTTCGGAAACGGGTTGCTCGCCGAGACCTCGGGGCCGTCCGACGAGGTCGTCAAGCTGCTCCCGCCGCTGACGATCTCCCGCGCGGACCTCGATCGCGGCCTGTCCATCCTTTCCGACGCAGTCAAGGAGGTGATCGGATGATCGTCCGAACCACCGAAGAGATCACCGGTACCGAGCGCGACGTCGCCGATCCGAAGGGCAACTGGCGCTCCAAGCGCATCGTCCTCGGCGGCGATGGGGTGGGATTCTCGTTCCACGAGACCACCATCAACGCCGGTAGCGTGAACGAGTTCCACTACGCCAACCACATCGAGGCCGTCTGGCTGGTGGAGGGCACCGGGACGCTGCTCGACCGGGAGACCGGTGAGACCTATCCCCTGGCACCCGGCACGATGTACCTGCTGAACGGGCACGAGCGCCACACCGTCACCGCCGACACCCGGATGCGGATGCTGTGCGTGTTCAACCCGCCGGTCGTCGGCACCGAGGTGCACGACGAGAACGGCGTCTACCCCCTCGTCGCCGTCCCGCAGCCGGCCGGCAAGCACGCCGAGGACGCCCCCGTCTCCTGACAACACTGTCTCTCGCCGACGCCATGACCGACCGCTCTCCCGACGGTGCCTCGGCGACGTGAGACCTCGACGAGTGCGCACCCTGCCTATCCTGGGCAGGGTGCGCACTCGTCTTCAGCTCGGTGACATCCCCGTCGAGCCCACCCCGCTCGACGCCGACGTCGAGGACCGCATCGCCGAGGCCGCCGACATGCTCGCCGGATGCCGGGCGGCGGTCCTGACCGGCGCCGGCATCTCCACCGAGTCCGGCATCCCGGATTACCGCAGCCCGGGTTCGCCGCCGCGTACCCCGATGACGCTGGAGATGTTCCTGTCGTCGCCGGAGTTCCGGCGACACTACTGGGCGCGCAACCATCTCGGCTGGCGTCACATGGACGCCGCGCGCCCCAGTTCCGCGCACCTGGCGCTCACCGATCTGCAGCGGGCCGGGCGGGTGTCGACGGTCATCACGCAGAACGTGGACATGCTCCACACCAAGGCGGGGACGCGGGGCGTCATCGAACTCCACGGCTGCTACGGACGCGTGCGTTGTCTGAGCTGTGACTGGCGGATCTCGCGGCATCGGCTCGCCGCACGGCTCGAGTCGCTCAACCCCGGCTTTGCCGAGCGGGTGGCAGGACGCGGCGCGATCGAGGTGGCCCCGGATGCCGACGCGACACTCACCGACACCTCGGACTTCGTGATGATCGACTGTCCGCAGTGCGGCGGCATCCTCAAGCCCGACATCGTCTACTTCGGCGAAGCGGTACCCAAACCCCTTGTAGAGCAAGCATTCTCCGTCGTCGACGACGCCGACGCCCTACTCGTGGTCGGGTCCTCGCTCACCGTCATGTCGGGGCTGCGGTTCGCCCGGCGAGCGCACCGCGCAGGAAAGCCCATCGTCATCGTCAACCGCGGGCACACGCGCGCCGACGAGCTCGCGACGCTCAAGATCGACCACCGGGCCGGGGTCGTGCTGCCGGAACTGGCGCGCACGGCCGAGCCCGGTCAGCGGGCGACGACCACCAGGTCGTCGGCGTGAACCACCGGGCGCTGCAGATCCGGGGGTAGCTCGTCGGTGTGGCGGCCCAGCATGGACGTCACGTCGTCGAAGTCGTACGAGGCGACGCCGCGGGCGACCACCCGGCCGTTCTGGTCGACGAGCTCGACGACGTCGCCGGAGAAGAACCGGCCGTTCACCCCGGTCACACCGGCCGCGAGGAGCGACCGACGCCTGCGCGACACGGCCGCGACCGCACCGTCGTCCAGGACGATCTGGCCGCTGGCGTCGGCGGCGTGCCGCACCCAGAATCGGCGTGCGGACAAGCGTTCGGGCCGGGCGGCGAACACCGTCCCGACCGAGGCGTCGGCCAGCGCCTGCGCCGCCGAGGACGCCGCCGCCAGCAGCACCGGCACTCCGGCATCCGCGGACAGGCGGGCGGCGGCCAGTTTCGAGGCCATGCCGCCGGTGCCGAGCGCGCCGCCGGAGCCGGCGATCACACCGTCGAGGTCCTCGGGTCCGTTCACCTCGGGGATGAACTGGGCTCGGCGGCCGTCGACGCCGACCTTGCGGGGATCACCGTCGTAGAGGCCGTCCACATCGGAGAGCAGGATGAGCGCGTCGGCACCGGACAGGTGCGCCACGAGCGCGGCCAGCCGGTCGTTGTCGCCGAAGCGGATCTCGTTGGTGGCGACGGTGTCGTTCTCGTTCACGACGGCAACGGCACCGAGGGAGCGCAGGCGATCGAGCGTGCGCTGGGCGTTGGCGTGATGGCTGCGGTTGTTGATGTCGTCGGCGGTCAGCAGGACCTGCCCGACGGTGCGCCCGTAACGGGCGAACGAAGTGCCCCAGGCGTGCGCGAGCGCCAGCTGGCCGACGCTGGCCGCGGCCTGCTTGGTGGCGAGGTCCTTGGGACGCTTCTTCAGCCCGAGCGGGGCGAGACCGGCGCTCACCGCGCCGGAGGACACCACGATGACATCCGATCCGGCGCGCATCCGCGCCTCCAGGGCGTCGGCGAGGGCGTCGAGCCGGTCGCGGTCGAGCCCCTCGTCGAGGTCGGTCAGCGCCGACGAGCCGATCTTCACCACGACGCTGCGCGCGTGTGCGATCTGCTCCCGCACGGTGGGGAACCCGATGCTCGTCTCCGCGGTCACGACAGGTCCTGCTCTCCGTCCTCGAGCGGCAGCCCGCGCCGCAGGCGGCGGGCCTGCTTGCGTTCGGCGGCGCCCACGCGTTCGTTGCGCTCCAGGCGGATGTCGGTGCCACGCCCGGTCAGCGGCACCTCGTCGCCCACCGGGGTGGTCGGCTCCCAGTCGAAGGTGACGTCGCCGATGGTGACCGGCGCACCCGGCTGGGCGCCCAGCTTGACCAGTTCGTCCTCGACGCCGAGGCGGTTGAGCCGGTCGGCCAGATAGCCGACGGCCTCGTCGTTGTCGAACTGCGTCTGCCGGACCCAGCGCTCGGGGCGCGCGCCCCGCACGATGAACCCACCCTCGATCTCGGGATCGGGAACGATGGTGAAACCGGCGTCGTCGACCGCCTTGGGCCGGATGATCGCCCGGCGCGGTTGCTTGGCGGGCTGGGATTCCCGGTACTCGCGGACCATCTTCGCCAGCGCAAAGGTCAGCTCGCGCAGGCCCTCGTGCGACACCGCTGAGATGCGGAAGACCGGCCAGCCGCGTTCGGCCAGTTCGGGTTCCACGAGATCGGCGAGTTCCGCGGCGTCGGGCACGTCGATCTTGTTCAGGATCACCACACGCGGGCGCGAGGCGAGGTCGCCGAGGCCGTGGTCGGCGTCGAGCGCGGGCTTGTACGCGGCGAGTTCGGCCTCGAGGGCGTCGATGTCGGAGATCGGGTCGCGTCCGGGTTCGAGGGTCGCGCAGTCGACGACGTGTGCGAGCACCGCGCACCGCTCGAGGTGGCGCAGGAACTCCAGACCGAGGCCGCGCCCGGTCGAGGCGCCGGGGATGAGGCCGGGGACGTCGGCGATGGTGAACACGTCGCCCGCGGTCTGCACGACGCCGAGATTCGGCACCAGGGTGGTGAACGGATAGTCGGCGATCTTCGGCTTCGCCGCCGACAACACCGACACCAGCGAGGACTTGCCCGCCGACGGGAAGCCCACCAGGCCGACGTCGGCGACGGACTTCAGCTCGAGGACCAGCGAGCGCTGCTCGCCCTCCTCTCCCAGCAACGCGAAGCCGGGGGCCTTGCGCGCCTTCGACGCCAGGGCCGCGTTGCCGAGACCGCCGCGACCGCCCTGGGCGGCCTCGAACTCGGTTCCCTCCCCCACCAGGTCGGCGAGGATGGTGCCGTTCTCGTCGAGGACGACGGTGCCGTCGGGAACCTTCAGGATGAGGTCCTCGCCCTTGGCGCCGTCGCGGTTGTCGCCCGCGCCGGGCTTGCCGTTGCTCGCCTTGGCGTGCGGACGGAAGTGGAAGTCGAGCAGGGTGTGGACCTGCGGGTCGACGACGAGCTTCACCGAGCCGCCGTTGCCGCCGTTGCCGCCGTCCGGGCCGCCGAGAGGCTTGAACTTCTCCCGGTGGACCGAGGCGCAACCGTGGCCACCATTGCCCGCCGCGACGTGAATGGTCACGCGGTCGACGAACCGTGACATCGAACTTCCTTACTTCCGTGGAAAAAGACAGGGCGGGCCGGGTACGCGATGACCCTGCCCGCCCTGTGTAAAGGCTTGTGTGCCGGAGTGCTCGGGTCAGACCTGAGCGGTCTCCGGGACGATGTTGACCGTCTTGCGGCCACGCTTGGTGCCGAACTCCACCGCGCCCGAAGCGAGGGCGAACAGGGTGTCGTCGCCGCCGCGGCCGACGTTCACGCCCGGGTGGAACTTGGTGCCGCGCTGACGGACCAGGATCTCGCCGGCGTTCACCTGCTGGCCGCCGAAACGCTTGACGCCGAGTCGCTTGGCGTTGGAATCGCGACCGTTGCGCGAGCTGGATGCGCCCTTCTTATGTGCCATCTGTCAGTCCTCCTGAGGTCTTCGCGAAGCTGATCGAACTACTTGATGCCGGTGACCTTCAGGACCGTCAGCTTCTGACGGTGGCCCTGGCGCTTGTGGTAGCCGGTCTTGTTCTTGAACTTGTGAATGCGGATCTTGGGGCCCTTGACGTGCTCCACGACCTCGCCGGTGACCGAGATCTTGGCCAGCTCGTCGGCGTCGGTGGTCAGGTTCGAGCCGTCGACGACCAACGCGACCGGCAGCTTCACCTCGGTGCCGGGTTCCCCGTCGATCTTCTCGACCTTGACAATGTCGCCCTCAGCGACCTTGTACTGCTTACCGCCGGTCTTGACGATCGCGTACGTTGCCATCGAAGTTCTTCCTCTTACTCGTCTGGTCGGGCCCTTCGCCAGCGCCGGGCGCTTTCGAAGGCGTTCGTGTAGTGCATGCCGGCGCGGGCCGCAATCCACCCAGTCATGGCGACCGGGAGTGGCTGCAGATCACACCAGAGGGCCTGCCACGGGATTCGCACCGTGGCTGTTGCCGAGTCACAGCTCAGCACAGAACAGCGCAGACCCTCCGCGGGAGGCGACCTTTCAAGGTTACGGGAACGGCGGTGGCCGGGTCAAACTCGGCCCGCCGCCCCTTCACCTCGAACGATCAGTCGTCCGCCGGGGGCGGCCCCGCAGGCCGCCCGGCCGTCCGACGCCGCGGACGACGCCGGACCGCGACAACCGGTTCGGCAGGGTCCGACGAGATCGGCCCGAAGGTCGTCGTCGGCTCCGGGGCCGGTGCTGCATCGGATGCGGTCATGACGACGTTCTCCGGCGCGGTGGTCGTCTGCACCGGACGGCGCACGGCGCGGCGACGACGGCGGGTGGTCGCGGCGGGCTTGTCGCCGGTCTCGGGCGCCTCGCCGGCCGGTTCGCGTGCGGCCTGCGACTCCGGTTCCTGCTCGACCACCGGCGTGCTGTCGGCGGCCTCGTCGGCTTCCGCAGCGGTGCCCTCCGACTGCTCGCCCTCCGACTGCTCGCCCTCCGACTGCTCGCCCTCGGTCTTCTCGCCCTCCGCCTTCTCGGCCTCGGTCTCGTCGCCCTCGGCTGTCGCGGCGCCGGCCTCGTCGACCTTGGCCCCATCGGCCTTGGCCTCGTCGACCTTGGTTTCAGCGGCCGTGGTCTCAGCGGCCTTGGTCTCAGCGGCTTTGGTCTCGTCGCCCTTCGGACCGGCCGCGCACTTCTCGGCGCGGGTCTCCCCCGCCTCGGCGACCGCCTTGCCCTCGGCTGCCGAGCTCTCCTCGACCTGGACCTCGTCGGCCCGGACGTGCGCCTCCTCGACGTGCTCACCCTCATGATCCTCGTCGTGGTGGTGCGCGGCCATGGCGCGGAACAGCGGGTGCTCGGCGGCCGGCTTGTGCGGCGGCAGCGCCGCCGGCTTCGCCTCCGGTGCGGCCGGCTCGGACTTCTTCTTGCCTCGGCGCGACCGTTTGGAACCGCCCTCGGCGCGCGCCGAGTCGTCGGGTCGGACCTCGACCGGGTTCTGGTGGACGATGAGCCCACGCCCGCCACACGTGGTGCACGTGGTCGAGAAGGCCTCAAGCAGGCCGGTGCCCAGCCGCTTGCGCGTCATCTGGACCAGGCCGAGCGAGGTCACCTCAGACACCTGGTGGCGGGTCCGGTCACGGGCGAGCGCCTCGGTGAGGCGCCGCAGCACCAGATCGCGGTTCGACTCGAGCACCATGTCGATGAAGTCGACGATGATCATGCCGCCGATGTCGCGCAGGCGCATCTGCCGCACGATCTCCTCGGCCGCCTCGAGGTTGTTGCGAGTGACCGTCTCCTCGAGGTTGCCGCCCGATCCGGTGAACTTGCCGGTGTTGACGTCGATGACCGTCATCGCCTCGGTGTGCTCGATGATCAGCGTGCCGCCCGACGGCAGCCACACCTTGCGGTCGAGCGCCTTGGCCAGCTGCTCGTCGATGCGGTGGACGGCGAACGAGTCCGGTGCGTCGGCGTGCGGCTTGCTGAACTTCTCCACGCGCTCCATGAGGTCGGGAGCCACCGAGCTGATGTAGCCCTCGACCAGGTTCCATGCGTTGTCGCCCTCGACGACGAGCTTCTTGAAGTCCTCGTTGAAGAGGTCGCGCACCACCCGCACGAGCAGGTCGGGCTCCTCGTAGAGCGCCTTGGGCGCCGTCGAGCCGCTCTTCTTGGCCGTCTCGACCGCTTCCTCGATGGACTTCCACTGCGCCTCGAGACGGGCGATGTCCGCACCGAGCTCCTCGGCGCTCACGCCTTCGGAGGCGGTGCGGATGATGACGCCGGCGTCGTCGGGGACGAGCTTGGCCAGGATCTGCTTGAGCCGCTTGCGCTCGACGTCGGGCAGCTTGCGGCTGATGCCGGTCGACGAGCCGCCGGGCACGTACACGAGGTAACGACCGGCCAGTGAGATCTGGGTGGTCAGGCGGGCGCCCTTGTGGCCGACCGGGTCCTTGCTGACCTGCACCAGGACGTTGTCTCCGGGCTTGAGCGCCTGCTCGATCTTGCGGGACCCGCCGTCGAGTCCGGCGGCGTCCCAGTTGACCTCGCCGGCGTAGAGCACGCCGTTGCGGCCGCGGCCGATGTCGACGAACGCCGCCTCCATGCCGGGCAGGACGTTCTGCACGCGGCCGAGGTAGATGTTGCCGACCATCGACGCGGAGTTCGCGGTGGTGACGAAGTGTTCGACGAGGACGCCGTCCTCGAGCACGGCGACCTGGGTGTAGTCCTCGACGGGCTGGTGGTCGTCGGCGTCGACGATGCGGCTGTTGGCGCTGCGCTCGCGCACCACCATCACCCGGTCGACGGCCTCGCGGCGCGCGAGGAACTCCGACTCGGTCAGGATCGGCGGGCGGCGACGGCCGGCGTCGCGGCCGTCCCGGCGGCGCTGACGCTTGGCTTCGAGCCGAGTGGAACCCGAGATCCCCTGGACCTCGTCGCGGGCCCGCTTGCTGCGGGGCTCCCGCTCGTGCACGACGGTGTTCGGCGGATCGTCGGGCGAGCCCTCGTCGGGCTCGGAGACACCCTTGCGACGGCGACGACGACGGCGGCGACGCGTCGACGACACCTCGCCCGAGTCCGAGCCCTCGGAGTCGGAGCCCGACTCGTCGTCGGACTCTGCGCCCTCGGAGTCGTCCTCGGCCCCGCCGTCCTTGTCCTGCGCGTTCTTGTCCCCGGTTTTGTCCTGGTTGCCCTTCTTGGCGTCCTTGCTCGCGGTCTCGGAGTCGCCGGACTCCTTGTCCTGCGATTCCGAGGACTCGTCCGTGTCGGACTCGCCGCCCTGGGACGCAGACGACGAGCGACGGCTGCGCCGGCGACGTCGACCGGTCGGGGCGCCCTCGCCGGAGTCGGAGTCCTCCGACCCCGTGGCGGACTCCCCTGCCGATTCGTCGGCGGATTCCCCCGCCGCGTCGTCGGAGTCATCGGAGTCCGACGAGTCGCCGTTGTTCGAGTCGCCATTGGTCGAGTCGCCACTGGTCGAGTCGTCGTTGTTCTCGGCATCGGCGCCCTGGTCGCCGCGACCGCGGCCACGACCGCGGCGTCCCCGGCGACGACGGCGGCTACGGCCCGAACCCGATCCCGAATCGTCGGAGTCGTTGTCGGACTCGGAGTCCTTGTCCTCGCCGGTTCCGGTGCCGGTCGTCTCGGTGTCGGTCGTCTCGGCGTCGGTCGTCCCGGTGCCGGTGTCGGTCGTCCCGGTGCCGGTGTCGGTCGTCTCAACGTCCGGGGTGTCCGTGCTCGATTGCTCGGCGGTCACGCGACCGGCCGCGGCCTCGCCTCCGACCTCGTCGGCGGTGTCCTCGTCCACCTCGTCACCCGGAGCCGGGGGCTGCGGCGGGAGGAACAGGGGTGCGACGTCGAACGGCGTGTTCGTGGGGACCGGCGCCGTGACGATCGGCTCGTGGTACTGCGTCGAGGCCGCCGAGAACAGGCTCAGCGGCTCGTCGGCGGGAGTGGGCTCGCCGGCCGGGCCCTGTTCCGGCTCGGCCTCGTCGGACGCATCCTTGCCGGCCGAGGCCGCGTCGGCCGCTTCTGCCGACTCCTCGGCAGCGGTGTCGGCCGCCTCTTCGGCGGGAGCCTGCTCAGCCGCGGGCTCCTCGGCAGCCGGTTCCGCGGAGGGGGCCTCCGGTTCCGGAGCCGTCGCGGCCTCTGCGGCCTGCTCCTCGGCCGGGGCGGTCTCGGCCGCAGGCTCGGCGGTGGCAACCTCCTCGGCGGGGATGTTCGCCCGGACCCGTTCGGCCACGGCCTGCGCCAACTCACGGTCGACGCTCGATTGGGGGCTGCGTGTCTGCACGCCGAGCGTGGCCAGGTGGGCCAGCACCTGACGGCTCGTCAGCCCCAGGAAGCGGGCCAGTGCGTGCACACGAAGTTTGCTGGGAAATTCCTCCACCGGTTCCGACGCTGCGTTCGCGTCAGCCGGTGACCCGTTGTCGGTCACTCAGTCTCCTCGAACCCCCGGGCGCGTCGGGCTGACGCGGCCACGCGAGGGTCTGCTCTGTGTCCCGGCCACTGCGGGCCGGTGTTGTGTGGTCTGCGCGTAGTCGTGCTGGACCTGACTTTCCGGTCAGCAGAGAACGCTCTTGCTGTGTCGATGACCGCATCCCGGGCGCCTTCCACGCCACCGGGCACAGGGCAATACCTGAGTCTCGGCTGCTGGCAGCAGCCAAACCTCGGCGGGGTCAGCTGTGGTTTGAGCATCGCGGTGCAGCTGGCCGCACCGCGAGGCGCCGAACCTAGGCGCGTCATCCGGCCACCGTCGACAAAGTGTGTCGGCGATAACTGTGCAAGTATCCCACACGGCGGCCGGATGGCCGCAAAGTATGCGCTTTACGCAAGCGCGCGTCGGAGAAGAGACGAGAGAATCAGCCGGCGAGTCCGGGGAACCAGAGGGCGATCTCACGCTCGGCCGATTCCGGCGAATCGGATCCGTGGACGATGTTGTACTGGGTCTCGAGGGCGTAGTCACCGCGGATGGTGCCGGGCACGGCCTTCTCCACCGGGTCGGTGCCGCCGGCGATCTGACGGAAGGCCGCGACCGCACGGTGCCCCTCGAGGACCATGGCGACCAGCGGGCCGGAGGTGATGAACTCCAGCAGCGACGGGTAGAAGGGCTTGCCCTCGTGTTCGGCGTAGTGGCCGCGGGCCACCTCGTCGCTCGCGGTCTTGAGTTCGAGGGCGACGATGGACAGGCCCTTGCGCTCGATCCGGCTGATGATGTCGCCGACGAGGTTGCGCTTGACGCCGTCGGGCTTGATGAGTACGAGAGTGCGTTCAGTCACGACAGACACCTTAACGACCGGCCCGATGCCGCCTCCCGGCAGGCGAGGCCCGGTCGGGAGAGCCCGGGATCAGGAGCAGTACTCACCTGCCACCGGGAAGAAGCCGTAGTTGAACAGATTGCCCGACGTCGATCGGGGATCGATGACGACCTGCAGGCAGCCGCCGGGCGAGGCCAGCGCACCGGTGAGGGCCAGATCGAACTGCTGGGCCAGGCCGAGGTTGGCCGGCTTGTACTGCGCCGGAACCGGCAGCGTCGCGATCGCCTCGGGTGCGTTCATCCCGGCCAGCTGCTTGGTGATCGCGTGGGTCGCGACCCAGCCGAATTCACCGCCGGACACGGGGACCGGTGCGTCGGCCGTGGGCACCGTGAACGCCGCGATCGCCTCGGGGGTCTGCTCGGGGGCGGGATCGGCGGCCGCGACAGCGGGAGCGCCGAGGGCGACGGCTGCCGCGCCGAGGAGTGCCGCGCAGGCGAGCGAGCGGGTGCGATCGGAGCGGGCGGGGGTGCGGGAGAGCAGGAACTGCACGTACGTCCTCACGTCGGGTGTGTCGTCACGATCGGGTCGCGACAGGAAGCGGCCGGGCGGAACTCCTCGGCTCCCCCACGGCATGCGCCATTGTCGCAGCAACACCGCCTGTGCGGCACGCTTCGGCGATAACGGTCCGGACACAGGTCTTGCGGCTGGCGAAGCGCCGCCTGACCAACGTTGACCGTCCGCCGGTACGTTCAGTCGATCGGTTCCTGACCCGGGAGCTGCCCCTGCTCGATCCGCTTCTCGACGTCGAGCTTCACATAGCGGATGTAGAGCCACACCGACCCGAACACGAGACCAACCGCCGCGATGGACCAGTGGAAGAGGCCGCCGACGATCACCGCGACCTGCAACGCGAGGTCGAAGTTGAGCGCCCACGGCCGCCCCTGCATGCCCGAGGCCAGGATCATCAGCACCAGGAGGACCGTGAGGTACCCGCCCGACAACCAGGTCAGGCCGCCGCCGAGCCGCCACACGATCGGGAACGCCAGGATCACGACGATGACCTCGAGGATCATCGTCCCGGCCATCACGCCGCGCAGGCCCTTCCACGGATCGGTGGTCGGCGGGGTGTAGCGGGTCATGTGGGTTCCTTGTTGAACAGTGTGCGTGCGGCACCGGCGGTGACGACCGAACCGGTGATGACGACCCCGGCGCCGGAGATGCGTTCGCCGTCGGCCTCCTCGGCCAGTGCGATCGCCTCCTCGACGGCGTCGGGCAGGAAGGGCTTGACGACGACGCGGTCCTCGCCGAACACCTCGTGCGCGTACTCGGCGAGCGTCTCCGGGTCGAGCGCCCGCGGCGAACCGTTGTCGGTGACGACGATCATGTCGAAGACGGGCTCGAGTGCCTCGAGCAGCCCGCGCGCGTCCTTGTCCCCCAGCACGCCGACGACGCCGACGAGCCGGCGGAAGTCGAACTCCTCGGCCAGCGCCTGCGCGAGGGCGGCGGCGCCGTGCGGGTTGTGCGCCGCGTCGGCGAACACCGTCGGGGCGCTGCGCAGGCGTTCGAGCCGTCCGGGACTCGAGACCGACGCGAAGCCGCTGCGGATCGCGTCGACGTCGAGCTGCCGATCGGGCCCCGCGCCGAAGAACGCCTCGACCGCTGCGAGCGCGACCGCCGCGTTGGCCGCCTGGTGCGCGCCGTGCAGCGGCAGGAAGACCTCGTCGTAGACCCCGCCGAGACCCTGGATGGTGAGCATCTGGCCGCCCACGGCGAGCACCGAGTCGAGCACGGCGAACTCCGAACCCTGGCGCGCCACAACGGTTCCCGCCTCCACGGCGGCCCGCAGCAACACGTCCATGACCTCGGGCGCCTGCTCGGCGATGATGGTCACCGGGTCGACGGCCCCGATCGCGTCGGGGTCCCCGGGCTTGATGATGCCCGCCTTCTCCCCGGCGATCGCGGTGAGCGAGTCACCCAGGTAGTCGGCATGGTCCATGGCGATCGGTGTGATCACCGAGACCGTCCCGTCGATGACGTTGGTGGCGTCCCAGCGTCCGCCCATCCCGGTCTCCACCACCGCGAGGTCGACCGGAGCCTCCGCGAAGACGGCGTACGCCATCGCGGTGAGCACCTCGAACTTGCTCATCCGCGGACCGCCCGACGCGGTCGAGCTGTCGTCGACCATCGTGATGTAGGGCTCGAGCTCGCGATAGGTGTCGATGTAGGTCCGCGCCGGGATCGGCTTGCCGTCCACCGAGATCCGCTCCGTGACCCGCTGCAGGTGCGGGCTGGTGATGCGGCCCGTGCGCCGGTGCAGCGCGAGCATCAGCGCGTCGATCATGCGCGTCACCGACGTCTTGCCGTTGGTGCCGGCGATATGGATCGCCGGGTACGCGCGCTGCGGCGACCCGAGCAGGTCCATGAGCGCCGAGATCCGGGTCAGCGACGGCTCGATCTTCGTCTCCGGCCAGCGGGTGTCGAGTTCGGCCTCGACCTCGGCGAGCTCGGCGAGGTCCTCGGGGCTGTCGCCGGCCCGCAGCGGTTCGGGGGCCGGCGCCGGTTCCTCGTCGTCCAGCAGCGACGACAGACCCAGCGGATCCTCGCCCACGACGGCGGGATCCTCCGCGGGGAAGCCGTTCTCGTCGCTCACGCTCGCCCGGCCAGACTCGCCAGCTTGGCCTTCAGCCGCTCGACCTCCTCGGCGGCGATCCGCTGCCGCTCACGGATCTTGTCGACGACGTGGTCGGGCGCCTTCGCCAGGAACTGCTCGTTGCCCAGCTTGCCCGACGTGGTCGCGAGTTCCTTCTCGGCGGCGGTCAGGTCCTTGGTGAGGCGCTTGCGCTCTGCCTCCACGTCGACCGTGCCCGAGGTGTCGATGGCGACGGTGACCGTGCCGACCGACAGCCGCACCTCGATGGTCGCGGTGGCCCCGAAGTCGGGTCCGGCCGCGTCGAGGCGGGCGAGGCTCTGCACGAACGGCAGCAGCGGTTCGAGTCCCGACTCCCCCAGGCCCTCGAACTGCGCGGCCACCCGCTGGCCCGGGCGCAGGCCCTGGTCGCTGCGGAATCGGCGCACCTCGGTGATGAGTTTCTGCAGGTCGGCGATGCGGGCGGCCGAATCGGCCGACCAGTCGCGGCCCGACGGGGCCGGCCACTGCGCGACGACCAGCGACTCGCCGCCGGTCAGCGCCTTCCACAGCACCTCGGTGACGAACGGCATGACCGGGCTCAGGGCGCGCAGCAGCGGCTCGAGCACCGCTCCGAGCACGATCCGCGTGTTCTCCGAACGCGCCTCGTCGTTCTCGGCGAACTGGACCTTCGCCAGTTCCAGGTACCAGTCGCACACCTCGTCCCAGGCGAAGTGGTAGAGCGCCTCGCACGCCTTGGAGAACTCGTAGGCCTCGAAGCCGGCGTCGACCTCGGCCAGGACCTCGTCGAGGCGACCCAGGATCCAGCGGTCGGCATCGGTGAGCTCGGCGGCGTCGGGCAGGTCGGCGATCTTGGCGCCGTTCATCAGCGCGAACTTCGTCGCGTTGTACAGCTTGGTCGCGAAGTTGCGCGACGACTGTGCGTGGTCCTCGCCGACCGAGATGTCGGCGCCCGGGTTGGCGCCGCGGGCGAGGGTGAACCGCAGGGCGTCGGCGCCGTAGCGCTCCACCCAGTCGAGCGGGTCGATGCCGTTGCCCTTGGACTTCGACATCTTGCGGCCGTGCTCGTCGCGCACGAGGCCGTGCAGGAACAGGTTGTGGAACGGGACCTTCTTGTCCGGCCCGAGATCCTTGCCCACGTAGGTGCCGAACATCATCATCCGGGCCACCCAGAAGAACAGGATGTCGTAACCGGTCACGAGGACCGAAGTGGGATAGAACTTCTCGAGGTCGGCGGTCTCGTCCGGCCAGCCCATCGTGGAGAACGGCCACAGCCCCGAGGAGAACCAGGTGTCGAGGACGTCGGTCTCCTGGACGTAACCCTCCGGCGCTTCTTCGTCGGGACCGACGCAGATGACGTCGCCGTCGGGGCCGTACCAGATCGGGATGCGGTGGCCCCACCACAGCTGACGCGAGATGCACCAGTCGTGCATGTCGTCGACCCAGGCGAACCAGCGCGGCTCCATCGACTTCGGGTGGATGACGGTCGAGCCGTCGCGGACGGCGTCGCCGGCGGCCTTGGCCAGCTCGGAGACCTTGACCCACCACTGCATCGACAGGCGCGGCTCGATGGGCTCACCGGTGCGCTCGGAGTGCCCGACGCTGTGCAGGTACGGACGGACCTCCTTGACGATGCGCCCCTGCTCGGCGAGGGCCTCGCGCACCTTGACGCGCGCCTCGAAGCGGTCCATGCCGTCGAACTGCGTTCCGGTGCCGGCGATCCGGGCCGACTCGTCCATGATCGTCGGCATCGGCAGGTTGTGCCGCTGGCCGATCGCGAAGTCGTTCGGGTCGTGTGCGGGGGTGATCTTGACCGCGCCGCTGCCGAACTCGGGGTCGACGTAGTCGTCGGCGATGACCGGGATGGTGCGGTCGAGGAACGGGTGCGGCAGCTCGGTGCCGACGAGGTGCTTGTACCGCTCGTCGTCGGGATGCACGGCGATCGCGGTGTCGCCGAGCATCGTCTCCAGACGGGTGGTGGCCACGACGATGTGCGGCTCGTCGTCGTTCAGCGAGCCGTAGCGGAAGCTGACCAGCTCGCCCTCGACGTCGGCGTAGCTGACCTCGATGTCGCTGACCGCGGTCTTGAGGACCGGCGACCAGTTGACCAGGCGCTCGGCCTGGTAGATCAGCCCGTCGTCGAACATCTTCTTGAAGACGGTGTGCACGGCGCGCGAGAGACCCTCGTCCATCGTGAAGCGCTCGCGCGACCAGTCGACGCCGTCGCCGAGGCGCCGCATCTGCTCGCCGATGTTGCCGCCGATCTCCGCCTTCTCGGCCCACACCCGCTCGATGAAGGCCTCGCGGCCGAGATCGTCGCGGGTCTTGCCCTCGGCGGCGAGCTTGCGCTCGACCATCGTCTGCATCGCGATCGCCGCGTGGTCCATGCCGGGCAGCCAGAGCACCTCGTAGCCCTGCATGCGCCGGCGACGGCAGAGGGCGTCCATGAGGACGTGCTCGTAGGCGTGACCCATGTGCAGCGACCCGTTGACGTTGGGCGGCGGGATCACGATCGAGAACGGGGGCTTGTCACTCGTCGCGTCGGCGGTGAAGTAGCCGGCATCTACCCAGCCCTGGTAGAGGGCCGACTCGTGCTCGGCCGGGTCCCAAGATTTCGGCAGGTCGTTCTCGGGCAGCGCGGATGTCGGGTCGAGTGATGTCACGGGCGCCATTCTATGTTTCCGCCGGGTGTGACCTCGCCGCCGGTCCCGCCCCGGCGCGGCCGGTCCCTACCGCGACACCGCACGCAGCCGGTGCAGGTCCTCGGGCGCGTTGACGTTGACGAGCCAGTCCGGCTCCGACACCCCGACGCGATGGGTGGTGAGGGCCTCGATGGCGCCGAGCATCCGCCGCTCGCCGCCGGCGACGAGATCGGCTATCACCGGCGCGGTGTCGGTGCGGTAGATCCCGGCCATCGGGTGGTCGCGCTGGGCGTCGCGGGCGATCACCGCCTGGGTGGAGCCGGTGAGTCCGCGCCGCAGCTCGTCGATCAGTCCCGGCGCGATGAGCGGCATGTCGGTGGCGCAGACGAACGCGTACTGCGCGCCCGCGTCGGCGGCCGCGGCCAGGCCGGCGACCAGCCCGCCGAGCGGGCCGACGCCCTCCTGCTCGTCGGTCACCCAGCGCACGCGGTCGCGATCGATGCCCGGGGCGGCGCGACCCCGGATGTCGTCGATGCCCTGGTATGCCGCGGACCTCTCGCCCGCCACCACCAGGACCGGGTCGCATCGCTCCTGCAGCACCCGCACCACCCGGGCCAGCATCGGCTCGCCCTCCCAGTCCAGTGCGGCCTTGTCGCTGCCCATGCGGCGTGATCGGCCACCGGCCAGGACGATGCCCGCCAGGCGGATGGATTCCGGATTCGGGGTGTCTTGAGTCACAACCAACAGTCTGCGCGAAACCCCGTCACCGCGGGGCAAGATGGTCATCATGAGCCCCTCCCCCCAGGGTGACCCCCGCACCACCGAGCCGTCGATCACCGAACCCCGCGAGGTCCACCGCAAGCATCCCAAGACGTGGGCCGCCGGCGTCCCCGCCGTGGCGGTCGCACTCAAGCGCGGACTCGAGCAGATGGGACCCGTGCGCACCGCGCAGACGCTCTTCCACCTCAACCAGCGCAACGGTTTCGACTGTCCGGGCTGCGCCTGGCCCGAGACCCCCGGCCATCGCAAGCACGCCGAGTTCTGCGAGAACGGCGCCAAGGCCGTCGCCGAGGAGGCGACCCGCCGCGCCGTCACGCCCGAGTTCTTCGCGCGGCACGGCGTCGAGGACCTGCGGACCCGGAGTGGCTACTGGCTGTCGCAGCAGGGGCGCCTGGCCCACCCGATGTACCTGGCCCCGGGCGACACCCACTACCGGCCGGTGAGTTGGGACGAGGCCTACGGGATCATCGCCGACGAGCTGGGCGCGCTCTCGTCCCCGGATGAGGCGGTCTTCTACACGTCGGGCCGCACCAGCAACGAGGCGGCGTTCGTCTACCAACTGTTCGCCCGGAGCCTCGGCACCAACAACCTGCCCGACTGCTCGAACATGTGCCACGAGTCGTCCGGCGCCGCGCTGGGCACGTCGATCGGCATCGGCAAGGGATCGGTGACCGTGCCCGATCTCGAGGCAGCGGACCTGATCCTGATCGCCGGCCAGAACCCGGGCACCAACCATCCCCGCATGTTGGCGACCCTGGAGAAGGCCAAGCACAACGGAGCGCGGATCGTCGCGATCAACCCCCTGCCCGAGGCCGGCCTGATGCGGTTCAAGGACCCGCAGAAGGTCGGCGGCGTCCTCGGTTCCGGCACACCCCTCGCCGACGACTTCCTGCAGCTCCGCCTCGGCTCGGACATGGCGCTGTTCCGCGGGGTCGCGCGACTGCTGCGCGACGCCGAACGCGCCGCCCCGGGAGCCGTCTTCGACCACGAGTTCCTCGACGAGCACTGCGCCGGGGTGGACGACTACCTCGCCCTGCTCGACGACGTCGACCTCGACGAGGTCGCCGACATCACCGGCCTGGCCCGCAAGCAGATCGAGGACCTCGCCGACGCGGTGCGCACCTCACAGCGCATCGTGCTGTGCTGGGCGATGGGACTCACCCAGCACCGTCATGCCGTCGCCACGATCGCCGAGGGCACCAACGTGCTGCTGCTGCGCGGCATGATCGGCAAGCCCGGCGCCGGACTGTGCCCGGTCCGTGGGCATTCCAACGTGCAGGGCGATCGCACGATGGGCATCTACGAGAAGATGCCGGAATCCTTCCTGGCCGCCCTCGACGCCGAGTTCGGCATCACCAGCCCCCGCAAGCACGGCTACGACACGGTCGCGGCCATCAAGGCGATGGCCGCGGGCCGGGTCCGGGTGTTCATGGCCATGGGCGGCAACTTCGTGTCGGCGACCCCGGACACCGAGGCCACGGCCGCCGCACTGGGCAAGTGCGCGCTGACCGTGCACGTCTCGACCAAGCTCAACGAGTCACATCTCGCCACGGGCCGCCACGCCCTCATCCTGCCGACCCTCGGCCGCACCGACCTCGACGTCGTCGACGGTGTGCCGCAACGGGTTTCGGTGGAGGACTCGATGTCGGTGGTGCATCTGTCGCGCGGTTCCCTTCCGCCGGTCTCCGACCAGCTGCGCAGCGAGGTCGCCATCGTCTGCGAGCTCGCGCAGCGCGCCTTCGGGACCGATCACGCGGTGCCCTGGGCGCAGCTCATGTCCGACTACGACGTCATCCGCGATCGGATCGAGCGGGTGATCCCGGGGTTCGAGGACTTCAACATCCGCGTCCGGCGCAGCGACGGCTTCGTGCTCCCCCATCCGCCGCGCGACAGCCGATCGTTCGACACCCCGGACGGGAAGGCGCATTTCGCGCACCATCCGCTCGAGTGGGTGCCCATCCCCGAAGGCCGGCTGATCCTGCAGACGCTGCGCAGCCACGACCAGTACAACACCACAGTCTACGGGCACGACGACCGTTATCGCGGCATCTCCGGCAACCGGCGCGTGATCATGGTCAACCCGGCCGACATCACCGCGCTCGGCCTCCGCGACGGCCAGCACGTCGACATCGTCTCGGAGTTCCGGGGCTCCGACGGCCTCGAGGAGCGTCGCGTGCACGACTTCGAGATCGTCGCCTACGACACCCCGCGGGGCAACGCCGCGGCCTACTACCCGGAGACCAACCCGCTGGTCCCGCTCGACTCGGTGGCCAAGGAGTCCAACACCCCGGTGTCCAAGGCGGTGGTCATCCGACTCGAACCGGCCTGAGCGCTCCCCTACGAGAAGAATCCCCGCCCGGATGATCCGGGCGGGGATTCTTTTCTCGTCCTCGGGAGATGGAAAGCCTGTCAGGCGCTCTTGTCGCGACGCTCGTCGCTCGACGGCTTGCGCGGGACGATGGTCGGCAGCACGTTGTCGCGCACCGTCTCACCGGTCACCACGACCTTGGCGACGTCGTCGCGGCTCGGGATGTCGTACATCACCGGCAGCAGGACCTCTTCCATGATCGCGCGCAGACCGCGGGCGCCTGTGCCGCGGTGGATCGCCTGGTCGGCGACCGCCTCGAGGGCATCCTGGGTGAACTCGAGTTCCACGCCGTCCATCTCGAACAGGCGGGTGTACTGCTTCACGAGTGCGTTCTTCGGCTCCGACAGGATCGCCACCAGCGACTTCTTGTCGAGGTTGGTCACCGAGGCGACGACCGGGAGACGGCCGATGAACTCGGGGATGAGACCGAACTTGATCAGGTCCTCCGGCATGACGTCGGCGAACTGGTCGGTGGTGTCGATGTCGTCCTTGCCCTTGACCTCGTTGCCGAAGCCGAGGCCGCGCTTGCCGATCCGCTCGGAGACGATCTTCTCCAGACCGGCGAACGCACCCGCCACGATGAACAGGACGTTCGTGGTGTCGATCTGGATGAACTCCTGATGGGGATGCTTGCGCCCGCCCTGCGGCGGAACCGACGCCTGCGTGCCCTCGAGGATCTTCAGCAGCGCCTGCTGGACACCCTCGCCGGACACGTCGCGGGTGATCGACGGGTTCTCGCTCTTGCGGGCGATCTTGTCGACCTCGTCGATGTAGATGATGCCGGTCTCGGCGCGCTTGACGTCGTAGTCGGCGGCCTGGATCAGCTTCAGCAGGATGTTCTCGACGTCCTCGCCCACGTACCCGGCCTCGGTCAGCGCGGTGGCGTCGGCGATCGCGAACGGCACGTTGAGCATCTTGGCCAGGGTCTGGGCGAGGTAGGTCTTGCCGCAACCGGTCGGGCCGAGCATCAGGATGTTCGACTTCGCCAGTTCCACGGTCTCACCCGTGCGGGCGTCCTTCTTCTCGCCCGCCTGGATGCGCTTGTAGTGGTTGTAGACCGCCACCGCGAGGGTGCGCTTCGCCTTGTCCTGCCCGATCACGTACTTCTCCAGGAAGTCCCGGATCTCCGCGGGCTTCGGGAGTTCGTCGAGCTTGACGTCGCCGTTCTCGGCGAGCTCTTCCTCGATGATCTCGTTGCAGAGGTCGATGCACTCATCGCAGATGTACACGCCTGGACCGGCGATGAGCTTCTTCACCTGCTTCTGGCTCTTGCCGCAGAAAGAGCACTTCAGCAGGTCGCCGCCATCTCCGATTCGTGCCATCTCGCGTTGTACCTACTTCCTCGTTGCCGGACTGTGGTGTCTCGTCCGTCCGTCGCGTCGCACGCAGGCGGGCACGAGTCGACTGATCGACATCCCTGTGCCCGGTAACCCGACGGTACCCGCGCGTCGCCCGAACTTCGACCGATAAGGCCAAATGTCGCGAGGAGATTTCCCGAGGGGTTTCCCCGCGACGAGCTGAACTCGTTTGTGACGAGGGTCAGGACTTCCTCATCGACTTCTTGCGGTACTCGAAGACCTCGTCGACGATTCCGTATTCCTTGGCCGCCTGGGCGGTCAGGATGTTGTCGCGGTCGGTGTCCTTGCGGATCTTCTCCTTGGGCTGACCGGTGTGCTTGGAGAGGATCTCGTCGAGACGATCGCGGATGCGCTCGATCTCGGCGGCCTGGATCTCGAGGTCGGAGACCTGGCCCTGGTAGGCGCCGCCGGTGCGGGGCTGGTGGATCAGCACGGTCGCGTTCGGCAGTGCCGCGCGCTTGCCCGGGGTTCCGCCGGCGAGCAGGATCGCAGCGGCCGACGCGGCCTCACCCAGGCAGACGGTCACGATGTCGCAGTGGACGTACTGCATCGTGTCGTAGATGGCGAGCATGTCGGGCACGCTGCCGCCGGGCGAGTTGATGTACATCGTGATGTCGCGATCGGGGTCCTGCGACTCGAGCACGAGCAGCTGGGCCATGACGTCGTTGGACACCACCTGGTCGATGGGCGTGCCGACGAAGACGATGCGCTCCTCGAACAGCTTGGCGTACGGGTCGTACTGCCGCTGGCCGTTGGGGGTGTGCTCGATGAACTGCGGCAGGATGTAGCGCGCCTCGATGTTCTTGAGCGCCAACGCCGACGCGGGGATACCGGCGGCGACCTCGGCGGGCAGTCCGTCGAGCGAGAAGGAGTTGGTCATCTGTTGCTCCAATGAGTAGAGGGTGGCTCGGAGGTGGCTGGTCGGGCGATCCGCGGGATCACTGCCCCTCGCGGGTGATCACCTTGTCGACGAAGCCGTACTCGAGGGCCTCCTGCGCGGTGAACCACTTGTCGCGGTCGGCGTCGCGCTCGATCTTCTCGAGCGGCTGACCGCTGAACTCGGCGTTGAGCCGGTTCATCTCCTTCTTGGTGAGCGCGAACTGCTCGGCCTGGATGGCGATGTCGGCCGCGGTGCCGCCGATGCCGGCTGAGGGCTGATGCATCATGATGCGCGCGTGCGGCAGGGCGTGACGCTTGCCCTTGGTGCCGGCGGCGAGGAGGAACTGCCCCATCGACGCCGCCATGCCCATCGCGTAGGTCGCGACGTCGCACTCGGCGAGCTGCATGGTGTCGAAGATGGCCATGCCCGCGGTGACCGAGCCACCGGGCGAGTTGATGTAGAGGTGGATGTCCTTGCTCGGATCCTCGGCGGCGAGCAACAGGATCTGGGCGCAGAGCCGGTTGGCGATGTCGTCATCGACCTGGGTGCCCAGGAAGATGATGCGTTCGCGCAGCAGACGCTCGAACACCGAGTCGGTCAGGTTCAACCCAGCCACACCCGAACTCATCGAGGGTGTGTGGATGGTCGGCTCACTCACGGATTCCTACCTTTGCCTTGTTGTCATGACCTGCGCGCGTCCCGCCGGCGAAGCCGACCGGGCGTCGCGCATGTTCCGATCTGTCTGATGACGTCCTCACCGACACTAGTCAATCCCCCGCCGTCGGCACCGCCGAGGACACGTGTATTCGCTGAGAGCAGAACAGGTCACGTCGGCGAAGCGTCGATGCACTCGAGCACATCCGGGACGGGCAGACCCCGGCATCGACGCCGATCGCCGGTCCCCTGCGTGCGGGGACCGGCGATCGGTTCGTGCGGTGCGGGCCGAACGTCGGAGCGGGGCGCCGACGTCAGCGGCGGGACTCAGTCCTGCGAGTCGGCGGCCTCGTCGGCGTCATCGTCGTTGCCGCCGAAGAACTCGGCGGTGTCGACGGCCGCGCCGTTGCTGTCGGTGACCGTCACCTGGCCGACGATCGCGGCCAGCGACTTGCCGCGGCGGACGTCGGCGTAGACGGCGCCGACCTGGTTGGCCTGGGTCAGCTGCTGGATGAACTCCTGCGGCGGCATGCCGTAGCGCTGCGCGGTGAACAGGATCTGCTGGGTCAGCTCGTCCTGGCTGACCTGGGTGTCCTGCTGGTCCGCGATGGCATCGAGGAGCAGCTGCTGCTTGACCGACTTCTCGGCCTCCTCGCGGGTCTCGGCGTCCCACTCCTCGCGGGTCTTGCCCTGTGCCTCGAGGAACTTGGCGACCTGCTCGTCGTCGTGGCCGAGCGCGTGGATGATCTGGTGCTGCTGGCCCTCGATCTCCTCCTCGACGATCTTCTCCGGCAGCGGGATCTCGATCTTGGCGAGCAGCTCGTCGAGGACGGCGTCGCGGATCTTGTTGGCCTGTTCGAGCTTCTTGGACTGCTCGACGCGCTCGCGGAGGCTGTTGCGCAGCTCCTCGACGGTGTCGAACTCGCTGGCCATCTGGGCGAACTCGTCGTCGACCTCGGGCAGCTCGCGCTCCTTGACCGACTGCACGGTCACCTTGACCACGGCCTCCTCGCCGGCGTGCTCACCGGCGACGAGCTTGGTGGTGAACTCCTTGGTCTCGCCGGCCTTCAGGCCGATGAGCGCCTCGTCGAGGCCGTCCACGAGCTGACCGGAGCCGACCTCGTGCGACAGGCCCTCGGTGCTGGCCTCCTCGACCGGCTTGCCGTCGACGGTGGCCTCGAGGTCGATGGACACGAAGTCGCCGTTCTCGATGCCGCGCTCGACCCCCTTGAGGGTGCCGAAGCGCGCCCGCAGGTTCTCGAGCTGGGCGTCGACGTCGACCTCGTCGATCTCGATGGCGTCGACGGTGACCGACAGGGTCGAGTAGTCCGGGAGCTCGATCTCGGGACGGACGTCGACCTCTGCGGTGAAGCTGATGGTCTCGCCGTACTTCAGCTCACCGAGGTCGATCTCCGGCTGGCCGATGGCCTTGGTCTCGGTCTCGGCGACCGCCTCGGAGTACTTGGCGGGAAGCGCGTCGTTGACGACCTGCGCCAGGATCGCGTCGCGACCGACGCGGGCCTCGATCAACTTGGCGGGCGCCTTGCCCGGCCGGAACCCGGGGATCCGGATCTGCTGGGCCAACGACCGGTAGGCCCGGTCGAAGTCTGCCGACAGCTCCTCGAACGGGACCTCGACGTTGAGCTTCACTCGCGTCGGGGTGAGTTGCTCGACAGTGCTCTTCACGCCTGCTCCTTATATCTGCGTCTGATGAAAAGTTCGGTTTCGGTGGATGTGCTCCCGTGACCCGTGACGGTCACAACCGACGAGTCGGGATGACAGGATTTGAACCTGCGACCCTCCGCTCCCAAAGCGGATGCGCTACCAAGCTGCGCCA
The DNA here is from genome assembly GCF_900683595.1 of Gordonia paraffinivorans. Taxonomy (NCBI): domain Bacteria; kingdom Bacillati; phylum Actinomycetota; class Actinomycetes; order Mycobacteriales; family Gordoniaceae; genus Gordonia; species Gordonia paraffinivorans. The sequence goes on from NZ_CAACYD010000005.1 coordinate 769,118, forward strand.
CATCCCGCGGTCCTGGAGGTCGCGGCGAGGCCGTTGGCGGCCGACCGCACATCAGGGCCAACAGGAGATAGTACGTGGCCCCGGCGTCGGCGTGACGCACGGGTGCCCCGGACCCCACCGGGCACCGAACCCGGCCCCGACGCGCCCACCCCGATTTAGAAATCCGACGCGACTTTATGTACAGTTTCTGAACGCAAGCGCCGCGCGGGACAACCGCGGGTCGTGAGCACGCGGGTGTAGCTCAATGGTAGAGCCCTAGTCTTCCAAACTAGCTACGCGGGTTCGATTCCCGTCACCCGCTCTGACGCGAGAGGCGAGGGTCGACGACGACCCTCGCCTCTCGTCTTTCATCCGGGTGTGGCGTCGATCCCCCGACGACACCCCTCCCTCACTCCGAGATGAACGGGACATACGGCACGTACGGGCCATAGGGGACGTACGGATCCCAGTACGGCTCTTCGTAGATGTATTCGGTCTTGGGTCCCGTCGACGTCGGTCCCGTCGTCGCAGGACCCGGGGACTCATCCCCCGGCCCCGTCGATATGACCGGCGGCGGGCACGGGGCCACCTGCCCGTTGGCGATGGGCATCGTGCAAGAGCCCTCCGCATGGGCGACCCCCACGCCGCCCACCAGAACCCCCAGGGCGAACATCGTCGTTACAGCCATCCTCTTCATCGGTTCTTCCGTTCCGTAGTCGGTTGTGAACGCCGACCCCGGCAGCGGCCCCCGACCCGAGACGCGCAGCACGTGCCCCACCGCTGTCGCGTTCGGCGTCGGTTCCACTCTGCCCCTGATCAGACCCCCTGCGGCCTGCGTTTTCCGAGCTGCAATACCCCTGTGACGCAAACCACACAGGCGTACCCTGGAGTCATGTCCTCCACCTACAGCAAGACCCAGCGAAAGTGTCAGTCCTGCGGCGCGCCGCTCTACATTCGCCGCGATGTCGTCGAGTCCGAGACCGGGCTCGGCCGAGTCGATGTCATGCTCGTCTGCCGCGACGAGACGTGTGCGGAGCCGGCGCGCCACCTCCGCACCGAACACCCGCAACCCGCCTGAGCAAACCCCGCCCGACTGGGACAAGTGATCCTGTTGTCGAGGCCGCCTCCGCGGGCGAGGATGTATGCCGATGAGATGACGGCTCCATTCCCGACCCGATCTGTGACCACGATCACAGGTATCGCCTGCGGCGCGCCCACCTCGGGTTTTTGCCACGTCGCACCCGACGTTCGAGATCGTGTCGGGTGAGCCGTCCCGCCATTCCTTGGCCCCCAGGCAACGGTTGTGTAACGATGGGATCGCGCTTCAGGTGATGCGCGAGATATCCATCGACCCGAAGGTACGACCTGTGCTGACCAGAAAAGCTCCGACCTCGCGGACTGCAGGCCGACGCTCGACCCGACGCCTCGCCGGCGTCGCCGCGGGCGTGCTGACCATGGCTCTCGCCCTCCCCGGCGTCGCGAACGCCGCTCCGGTCACGGTGATCCCGGGCCTTCCGCCCGTCGAGATCCCGAACATCCCCGGCCTGCCGACCCCGCCGGCCCCGTCGACCCCGGAGACCCCGCAGCCTCCGTCGACGAGCAAGACGCCGGAGAAGCCGGCCGAGCCGGCCATGCCGAACGTCAAGACCTCCACGGGCTACGTCGCGCTCGCCGACGACAAGGCCCACACCATCTGGTGGTGGAAGGACGGCGAGATCGTCAAGAAGATGCCGATCTCGATGGGCTCGGACAAGCATCCGACCCCGAACGGCGTCTACCACACCAAGGAGAAGTACCGCGACATGTACATGGACTCGTCCACGTACGGCGTCCCGGTCGACTCCGCAGAGGGTTACCGAACCTACGTCGAGTACGCGACCCGCATGTCCTGGGACGGCATCTTCATCCACGCCGCCCCGTGGTCGGTCGAGCAGCAGGGCGTGAGCAACGTCAGCCACGGCTGCATCAACGTCTCGACCGAGAACGGCAAGTGGGTGTACGACAACATCCCGCGCGGCACCCCGATCGTGGTGCGCGGCACCATCGGCGGGCAGTACACCGGCGACTAGTCGCACCCCCGACACGATCATCGGCGCAGGGCCGGTCACCAGCAGGTGACCGGCCCTGCGCCTTTCGATGTGCCGCCCAACCCGATGTGGTCAGCCGATCACGCCGCCGCGGGCGGTGGGCGGCAGCCGTCGACCGAGGTGTCCGCGGCGGTGAAGGTCGCCCGGACCTGTAACCAGTGGGCGACCACCTGGCATCCGGTCGTCGCCGGATCGGTCACCGAGTCCCGGCGGTACGGCTCGTGCCCATACGAGGTGTGGCGTCCGCCCGGAGCGTTGACCCAATTCCGTCCGGCGAACCGCAGCGCGCCGGGGAGGTAGCAGCGGATCTCCCACCAGGCCGACGCGAGGCGCCCGACGTCGCGACGCCACTGCGACGGCCGCACGGCGGTGCGGTCGGCATTCTGCAGGTCGTTGCGGCGAAGGGTTCCCCAGGCGCTTCGCAACCAGCGACCGGCGGTTCCCGCCGCCATGGCGCGGGTGAGGTCCGCGATGTCACGCACGAGCGAGTCGGGCCGGGCGTTGCAGATCATGTCGTCCGGGGCGCCGACCCAGATCACCGGGATGCCGGGCGGGAGCGGCTCCCCCGGCCCCGCGACACCCCACCCGTCACAACCGGGCACCGCGCCGGGAGGCTGATGGGGGTCGGCGACGAAGCCGATCCCGAGGATGCGCCCCAGCACGTCGTCCCCGCAGTCGGCCAGGGCGGCGAGCGCCGTCCGGATGACCACTGCCCCCTGCGAATAGCCGACCAGCGCAACGGTTCCCGCCGAGACCGCGAGGAGGCTCGCGAGCCGGGCGGCACCGATCGCCACGCTGTCGGCGAAGCTCATCCCGCCGGGTTCGGGCGCGGGTCCGTAGCTGGCCGGATAGCCCACCCAGCGACAGGCGAACCGCTCGTCGAGGACGTCGGCGACCCCGGACAGCAACCCGGTGACCTCGGTCCGGCGGTCGCCGAGGTGGGACTCACCGGTCCCGCCGACGACGAACACGGTGACGGCGGGCGAGGCGGGACGGGCATGCACGGAGGTCGGTCTCACCCGCCCCATGGTCCACGGCGCGGGTGAGAGTCCACCCGCACCGCCGCTGTGGTTTGGCTGAGAGCTCGTCGGCGACGCGACCGGCGGTGCGTGCTCAGGTCTGGCAGACCGGGCACCAATAGAGCTTGCGGGCCTCGAGCTCGGTCATCATGACCGGCGTCCCGCAGATCCGGCACGGCTCACCTGCGCGCCGGTACACATAGGTGCGGGGACGGTCCGGGGCGTAGGCCGGCGCGCCGTGATCGTCCTCCGGACGCACCACGTGGATACGCCCTCTCCGCACGCCCACCTTCATCAGCCCGACCAGGTCCTGCCAGAGCGCGTCGAACTCCTCGCGCGCCATCCGCCGACCGGCGCGCATCGGGTCGATGCCGGCCCGGAACAGGATCTCCGCGCGGTAGACGTTGCCGACCCCGGCGACCACCTTCTGGTCCATGAGCAGGGCGCCGATGGGACGCTCCGACCGAGCGATCGACGCCCAGGCCCGGTCGGGATCGGCGTCGCGCCGCAACGGGTCCGGACCGAGACGTGCGATGAGTGCCTCGAGATCGGCGGGCCCGTAGATCTCACAGGCCGTGGGGCCGCGCAGGTCGGCGGCCGCCTCCTCGGTGGCGATCCGCATCCGCACCTGGCCGACCGGTTCCGGGATCGGTGCGGCCAGTTCGGTGAAGGCGCCGTACAGGCCGAGGTGGATGTGCACCATCCGTTCGGTGTCACCGTCGCGGTATCGGTGGACGAGATGCTTCCCCCACGCCTCGGCGGCGTGGAACGTCATGCCGTCGACCGCGGCCGCACCGTCGGCGAACCGCCCCTGGGGACTGCTCACGCGAACGCGCTGCCCACCGAAGAGTCGCTGCTGCCGGCGGGCGAGCCGGTGCAGAGTGTGGCCCTCGGGCACCGATCAGGCCGGAGGCTGCGGAACCTCGGGGGCGACGCCGGTGCGCTCGTACTCGGCGAGGATGTCGATGCGACGCTGATGGCGCTCCTCGTTCGACCACGGGGTGGACAGGAACGCGTCGACGATGGCGAGGGCCTCCTCGGTGGAGTGCATGCGGCCGCCGATGCCGATCAGCTGTGCGTTGTTGTGCTGGCGTGCGAGCTGTGCGGTCTCGACGCTCCAGGCGAGCGCGCAGCGGGCGCCGGGGACCTTGTTGGCCGCGATCTGCTCGCCGTTGCCGCTGCCGCCGAGCACGATGCCCAGGCTGCCCGGGTCGGCGACCGTCCGGGTGGCCGCGTCGATGCAGAACGCCGGGTAGTCGTCGGCGGCGTCGTAGACGTGGGCGCCGCAGTCCACCACCTCGTGGCCGTTCGCCCTCAGATGGTCGGCGATCTGGTTCTTGAGTTCGAATCCGGCATGGTCGGCACCGAGGTAGACACGCATGGCTCGACTATAGATTGGGCCCGTGGACTCTCCTGCGCCCATCCCCCGACCCGAGACGAACCCGATCCCGAACGTGCCAGGGGTCGCCGACCCGCTCCCCTCCGGGCCGCCCGACCCCACGCGCCGCTGGCTGCGCGCGGCACGGTATGCCGCGCGTCCGCAGCTGCATCCGTGGGAGATCCCGGCGCTCGTGATCGTCATCGCCACCACCGTGGTGGGTTACGCGGTGATCATCGCGCTGGTCGCCCTGGGCACGCTCCACGAGTACCTGCTCGGCGTACTCGCCTTTCCCGCGCTGCTCTTCGTCATCCGCGGCATCACCTACGCGCAGCCCCGGGTCAACGGGGTCCAGATGACGCCGACCCAGTTCCCCGAGGGCTACCGGATGCTCGTCGAGGCCGCCGCGCGATTCGGCCTGGAGTACGTGCCCGACGCGTACGTGGTCCTGGGCAACGGTCAGATCAACGCGTTCGCCTCCGGGCACGGCTTCCGCCGGTTCGTGGTCGTCTACTCCGACCTGTTCGAGATCGGCGGCGCGGCACGGGATCCCGAGGCGCTGGAGTTCGTCATCGCCCACGAGGTCGGCCACATCGCGGCCGGCCACACCTCGTACTGGCGCCAGCTCACGACCGTGTTCGGCATGAGCATCCCGATCCTCGGCGGCGCGCTGTCACGCGCGCAGGAGTACACCGCCGACAACTACGGCTACTACGCGCGCCCGTCGGGGGCGCCCGGTGCGATCGGGGTCCTCGCCGCCGGCAAGTACATGCTGTCCGCGGTCGACTTCGACGAGTTCGCCGACCGCGCGACCCACGAGCGCGGATTCTTCGTGCACCTGGTCAACCTGCTGTCGACCCATCCGGTCCTCACCTGGCGGGCCGCGGCGCTGCGGGACCGCACCCGCGCCGGGGCGATGTGGCTGCGCCCCCGGCGGATCGTGCGGGGCGTCGGCAGCGGGAATGTGGTCGACGTTCCCCAGCCGCCGCATCCGGCCGCGGTCACACCGGGTTCCCTCCCGAACGGACTCGAGGCCCCGCCCAGATTCTGAGCGGGACCTCGACTCGTGATCGGCGTTGGCCGTCAGTCGAATCGGGGCCCTTCGGTGCGGGTTCGCTTGAGTTCGTAGAAGTGCGGGTACGACGCCAGGGCGAGGGCGCCGTCCCAGACCTTGCCCGCGTCCTCGCCGCGGGGGATGCGCGACAGCACCGGGCCGAAGAAGGCGACGTCGTTCACGTGGATCGTCGGCGTGCCCACGTCGTCGCCCACCTTGTCCATGCCCTCGTGGTGGCTCCGGCGGATCGCCTCGTCGAACTCCTCGGAGTCGGCGGCCTCGGCGAGTTTCGCGTCGAGGCCGAGTTCGGCGAGCGCACCGGCGATCACCTCGTCGAAGTCCTTGACACCCTCGTTGTGGATCCGCGTGCCCATCGCGGTGTAGAGCGGCGCGAGGATCTCCTCGCCCTTCTGCGCGGCCGCCGCGGCGATGACGCGCACCGGGCGCCAGGCCCCGGCCAGCGCCTCCCGGTACTCCTCGGGGATCTCCTTGCCCTCGTTGAGCACCGCGAGACTCATGATGTGGAAGTTCACGTCGATCGGGCGGACCTTCTCGGCCTCGAGGATCCACCGCGAGGTGATCCAGCACCACGGGCACAACGGGTCGAACCAGAAATCGACACGGTCTCTTGCGGCCTGCTCTGACATCGTCGTCCTCTCGAGAGTGTGTGCGAACCGGTCGTGCCGCCACGGCCCGACCGGGTTGTGCGGCGCGATTTCCGAACCTACTCCGCGCCGCGTGTCACCGAGGGTCAACACCGGATCGAGCGGAGGTTTTCCCGTGAACCCGGGCCGCCGTCTCCGCAGGTGACTTCGAACGTGCGACAGAAAAACGACGGAATCGGCGTTAACGTCGAACACGAGCACCAGTGACTCGTCCACGCGTCCGGAGGTAGGCCATGTCCGCGAACCGGGGTCAGCGCGCCGACCAGATCATCAGGGCGGCCACCGAGTTGTTCACCGCGTCCGGCTACCGCAACGTGAGCATCGAACAGATCGGCGCCGCGGTGGGGTTGACCGGACCCGCGGTCTATCGCCACTTCGACGACAAGCACGACATCCTCGTGCAGGCGCTGCGGTCGCAGGTCGACCTCGTCGGCCGGCTGCACGCGGAGGCCGAGACCCTCGGTCGCACACCGGAGGAGGCCCTGGGCCTGTTCCTCGGCGGCCTCGGCGACCTGACCGCGAACCACGACGTCGCCATCCTGTGGCGCCGCGAGCAGCAGCACCTCCACCCCGAGCAGTTCGCGGAGATGCTCGGCCACTTCGTCGCCTACAGCGACTACATCGCGGACAAGATCGCCGTGCTCCGGCCGGAGCTCTCCCACGACGACGCACGCTTCCTCGGATTCGCGGTGCTGTCGGTGTACTCCAACACCACCGGGACCCGCGGCCGGATGACGCCCGCGCGGCTGATGCAGATCCAGCGGGCGGTCGCGCGGTCGGTGATCGGGTGCGCGCTGCCCGAGGCCGATTCGGCCCGTATCGACGACACCTCGCGCCCGGGGCACGCCCGGCGCCCAGCCGGACGCCGGGAACGCATCCTCGACGCCGCGTCGAATCTCTTCGCGCAGCGCGGTTTCCACGACGTCCGCATCGACGACATCGCCCATGCCGCCGGCATCTCGGTCGCCACCTTCTATCACCTGGTGCCCGGGAAGACCGAGATCCTCGAGGCGATCCTGGTCCGCGGACTGGAGGGTGCGCTCTACACCTTCACCGACGCCCTGGCGCGATCGGCCCCGGGTGAGGAGCTCGACACCCTCGTCGACTGCCACGTGCGTCAGGTGCTGGGCGTCCACGGACGGCTCGTCCCGATCTACTCCCGCGACACCGTCTACCTGCCCGCCGACGTCCAGGAGCTGCTCGCGACGGGACGACGCGAGATCATGGACGAGTGGGTGGCGGCCCTGCGCGGTCGCGTTCCGTCGCTGTCCAAGGACGACGCCGATGCGCTGGCGAACCTCTATGTCGGCGTGGTCGGCGACGTCATCGGCGCTCCCGATCTGCGCGCCCGTCCACACATCGCGGCGGACCTGATCGCGCTGGCGAACGCGATCCTGCTGCCCGACGAGCTCATCCACCGGCGCTGAGACGGGCCGCGTGCGGCAACCGTCGATAAGCTGGCCGGGTGACTGCTCCGAACCTCACCAGAGACCAGGCCCGCGAACGCGCCGAGATCGTCGACGTGTCGAACTACCAGATCGAACTCGACCTCACCGACGGGAACGGCGCACCGGGCACCACGACGTTCCGCTCCACGACGACGGTCACGTTCACCGCGACCGAGGGTGCCGAGACCTTCATCGACCTCGTCGCCCCGACGCTGCACTCCGCGACGCTCAACGGCGTCGAACTCGACGTCTCCGACTTCGACGAGTCCAAGGGCATCACCCTGCCCGGGCTGAAGTCCGAGAACACGCTGACCGTGGTCGCCGACTGCGCGTACTCCAACACCGGTGAGGGGCTGCATCGCTTCGTCGACCCGACCGACGACGCGGTGTACCTGTACTCGCAGTTCGAGACCGCCGACGCCAAGCGGATGTTCGCCTGCTTCGACCAGCCCGACCTCAAGGCCACCTACACCCTGACGGTGACGGCGCCGGAGGACTGGAAGGTCATCTCGAACGCGGCGCACGTGGAGAACGCCGCCGCCGAGCCGGGGGTCCACCGCTTCCGCGAGACGGCGCCGATGTCGACCTACCTCGTCGCCCTGATCGCCGGCCCGTACGCCGAGTGGACCGACGTCTACTCCGACGAGCACGGCGACATCCCGCTGGGCATCTACTGCCGCGCCTCGCTGGCGGAGTTCATGGACGCCGAGCGTCTCTTCACCGAGACCAAGCAGGGATTCGCGTTCTACCACAAGAACTTCGGCATCCCCTACGCCTTCGGCAAGTACGACCAGCTCTTCGTCCCCGAGTTCAACGCGGGTGCGATGGAGAACGCCGGCGCGGTGACCTTCCTCGAGGACTACGTCTTCCGCTCCCGCGTCACCAAGTACCTGTACGAGCGTCGCGCCGAGACGGTGCTGCACGAGATGGCGCACATGTGGTTCGGCGACCTGGTCACCATGCAGTGGTGGGATGACCTGTGGCTCAACGAGTCCTTCGCGACCTTCGCGTCGGTGCTGTGCCAGTCGGAGGCCACCGAGTACACCAACGCGTGGACGACCTTCGCCAACGTCGAGAAGTCCTGGGCCTACCGGCAGGACCAGCTGCCGTCGACCCACCCGGTCGCCGCCGACATCCCCGACATCGCCGCGGTCGAGGTCAACTTCGACGGCATCACCTACGCCAAGGGCGCCTCGGTCCTCAAGCAGCTCGTCGCCTACGTCGGCCTCGAGGACTTCCTCGCCGGCCTGCGCGAGTACTTCGCCGCACACCGCTTCGGCAACGCGACCTTCTCCGATCTGCTCGGCGCGCTGGAGCGCTCGTCCGGCCGGGATCTGTCCGACTGGGGCGACCAGTGGCTGCGGACCACCGGCATCAACGTGATGCGTCCGGACTTCGAGGTCGACGACTCGGGCGCCTTCACCCGCTTCACCATCGTCCAGGACGGTGCCGCCCCGGGCGCCGGCGAGACCCGTGTCCACCGCCTTCGCGTCGGCATCTACGCCGACAACGGCTCCGGGCGCATCGAGCAGACCCACAGCGTCGAGCTCGACGTCGAGGGCGAGCGCACCGACGTCGCCGATCTCGTCGGCGTCAACCGCGGCGATCTGGTCCTCCTCAACGACGGCGACCTGACCTACGCCTCGATCCGCCTCGACCCGCAGTCGCTGGCGACCGCGACCGCCCGGATCGCCGACATCACCGATTCCATGCCGCGCACGCTCGTGTGGTCTGCGGCCTGGGAGATGACGCGTCAGGCCGAGATGCGGGCACGCGACTTCGTCGAACTCGTGCAGCGCGGGATCGCCGCGGAGACCGAGATCGGCGTCGTCCAGCGCGTGCTGATGCAGGCCACCACCGCGATCGAGTCCTACGCCGATCCCGGGTGGGCCGACCGCGTCGGCCGTCCCGGGTTCAGCTCCCGCCTGCTGGAGCTGGCACGCGGCGCCGAGGCGGGCTCCGACCATCAGCTGGCCTTCGTCAACACCTGGCTGGCAGGCCGCCTGAACGACGACCAGGTCGACGTCGCACGTTCGTTGCTCAACGGCACCGACCCGGCCGTGGTCGGTCTCGACGGACTGTCGGTGGACACCGATCTGCGCTGGAAGCTGGTGCGTGCCCTCGCAACCGCGGGGGCCATCGACCCGGATCCGGCCTCGACCCCGACCATCGATGCCGAGGCCGAGCGCGACAACACGGCCACCGGCACCCGTCAGGCGGCCGCCGCCCGGACCGCCCGTCCCCTGCCCGAGGCCAAGGCAGCGGCGTGGAAACAGGCGATCGAGGACGACACCGCGTCGAACATCTTCACCCGCACGATGATCGAGGGCTTCGCCCGGCCGGGCCAGGGCGAGCTGCTCGAACCCTACGTGGCGAAGTACTTCGAGGCCGTCCCCGAGGTCTGGGCACGTCGGTCCAGCGAGGTCGCCCAGACGGTCGTCGTCGGCCTGTACCCGAACTGGGCGCTGACACAGCGCGCGCTGGACCTCGCCGACGAGTTCCTCGCCGCCGACCACCCGCCGGCCCTCAAGCGCCTGATCTCGGAGGGCCGCGACGGCGTGGCCCGATCCATGCGGGCGCGCGAGTTCGACGCGCAGCACCAGTAGTCCGGGCACACCTCCGTGGTGCCGGTGGCGGTCAGCGACGCCGCCACCGGTACCGCACCTGCGGGCGACCGGCCGAACCGTACTGGGTGTCGCGGTCGACGACGCGATCCTCGGCCAGCCGTTCCAGGTGGCGCCAAGCGGTGACGCGCGAGGTCCCGACGGCACGCGCGACCTCCGAGGCGGTGAGACCGTCCGCGCTGTCGCGCACCGCGCGCCCCACCGCATCCCGGGTCTCCGCCGCTGCCCCGGCAGCGGTCGACCGCCGCGAGTCCCCGGTGCGCAACTCCGCGAGCGCGCGGTCGACGTCGCGCTGGCTGACCGCATCGGTGTCGGCTGCGAGCGCCTCCCGATAGCGCAGATACTGCTCGATCTTCTCCCGGAACGCCGCGAACGTGAACGGCTTCAGCAGATAGAGGAGCACTCCGCGCGACATCGCGTCGCGCACGCTCTGCAGGTCCCGCTGCGCGGTGATCGCGATCATGTCGGGGGCGGGGCGGACACCGGACAACGCGCCGGCGAGATCGAGCCCGCGGGCGTCGGGAAGCCCGAGGTCGAGCAACACGAGGTCGACCCGTCCCCCACGTGCGACGCGCATCGCCTCCTGAGCGGTGACGACCACGTCCACGACCTCGAAACCGCCGATCCGGCCGAGGTATTCGCGATGCGCCTGCGCGATGACCGGTTCGTCCTCGACGATGAGCACCCGGATCAACTCGTCGCCCCGAGACCTTCACGATCGGCCCGGACGCGGACCGTCACCACCGAGCCGTAGGTGTTCGCCGCGGTCAGCGTCCCACGATGCCGCGCGACCACCTGGGCGACGAGAGCCAGTCCCAGGCCCCGGCCGGCCTCGTCGCCGCCGGTCTTGGTGGAGTATCCGCGGGTGGTCGCCCGGTCGAACGTCTCCGGGTCCATGCCGGGCCCGCTGTCGGCGACGACGATCTCCAGCGCCCGGTGGTCCCCGACGATGCCCACCTCCACCCACGGGTCCGCCGGATCGCATGCCTCCATGGCGTTGTCGACGAGATTGCCCACGACGGTGATCATCTCACCGGGCGAGAGGATCTGGGTCGCTTCGTCGCTGACCTGCGACTCCTCGGTCAGCGAGAAGGCGATGCCCCGCTCGGCCGCCTGTGCGCTCTTGCCGAGCAGCAGCGCCACCAGAGCGGGTTCGGCCACCACCGCCGTCATCCGGTCGATCAGGTGTTGGGAGAGTTCGAGTTCCGTGGTCGCGAGGCGGACCGCCTCCTCCGGACGCCCCATCTCGACCAGCGCCACCAGGGTGTGCAACCTGTTCGCCGACTCATGCGCCTGCGAGCGCAACGCCTCGGCGAACCTGGTCATCGAATCCAGTTCGCCCAGCGTCTCGGCCAGTTCGGTCCGGTCGCGGACGGTGACGACGGCGGAGCCGCGTCTACCGGAGACCGGCGACCTGCTGACCAGCAGGACGCGGCCTCCCTCCACGTACAGTTCGTCGGTCACCGCATCACCGGCGGCGAGCAGGTCGGGCAATTCGGTTGCGGGAGTGCCGGTTCCGACACCCAGGAGCCGATGCGCCTCGTCGTTCACCAAGGCGGCCCGGCCGTCCTCGACCACCACGAGGCCCTCGCGCACCGCCCGGAGCACCGCGGCGTGATGGTCGTACATGAGTCGCAGCTCGTCCGGCGCCAGACCGCCGGTCTGACGCATCAACCGCCTCCGGATCCACCACACCCCGCCGGCCGCGGTGAGCAGCGCGGCCACCTGACCGGCAAGCGTCCGCGGATACCACCGCATGCCTCGACCCCCGCTCATGTTTCGGTCGGTCCCGTTGCGGTCATTTCCCGCTACGCGTGAACGTAATGAACAGAACCGTGACGGCCGTCACCGCGCAGGTCCACAATCCTAGTCACCGACGACACCCGGCCAGATGCCCCTGCACGGGGCGTCCCGGCGCATGAGGAGTAGCAGAGCTGATGAACGTCGACGCCAGACCCGGTGACACCCCGGCCGACCAGCCCGACCCCCGGCACGACGCACCAGCCGAGGAGTACGTGCCGCCCAAGCCGAAGCGCGACCGCACGCACTGGCTCTACATCGCGGTCATCGTCGCGGTGATCGCGGGCGTGGTGGTGGGCCTCGTCGCGCCGGAGACCGGCAAGAGCCTGGGCTGGTTGGGCACCACCTTCGTCGGGCTGATCAAGATGATGATCGCACCGGTCATCTTCTGCACGATCGTGTTGGGCATCGGCTCGGTCCGCAAGGCCGCGACGGTCGGCAAGGTCGGCGGCCTGGCGTTCGCCTACTTCCTCGTCATGTCCACCGTGGCGCTGGGCATCGGACTGGTCGTCGGCAACGTCATCAGTCCCGGTACGGGACTGGACATCTCGTCGACGTCCGGCGAGGGCGCGAAACTGGCCGACACGGCCCACGAGGCCGGCGGCACCATCGAGTTCATCCAGGGCATCATCCCCACGTCGCTGGTGTCGGCGCTCACCGACGGCAGCGTGTTGCAGGCGCTGTTCGTGGCGCTGCTGGTGGGCTTCGCGATCCAGGCGCTCGGACGCACCGGCGATCCTATCCTGCGCACGGTGTCCTACCTGCAGAAGCTGGTCTTCAAGATCCTCACCATGGTCCTGTGGGTGGCCCCGATCGGCGCGTTCGGGGCCATCGCCAACGTCGTCGGGCAGACCGGCTGGGCCGCCGTGGGACAGCTCGCCACCCTCATGCTGGCCTTCTACCTGACGTGTCTGGTCTTCGTGTTCGGCGTCCTGGGGGTGATGCTGCGGGTGATCGCCGGGGTGTCCATCTTCCGGTTGGTCCGCTACCTCGCCCGCGAGTACCTGCTGATCTTCGCCACCTCGTCGTCGGAGTCGGCGCTCCCCCGCCTCATCGCGAAACTGGAGCACCTCGGCGTGCAGAAGACGACCGTCGGCGTGGTCGTGCCGACCGGGTACTCGTTCAACCTCGACGGCACCGCGATCTATCTGACCATGGCCTCGCTGTTCATCGCCGACGCCATGGGCGACCCGCTGTCGGTGGGCGAGCAGATCGGGCTCCTGGCGTTCATGATCATCGCCTCCAAGGGCGCCGCCGGCGTCAGCGGGGCCGGGCTGGCGACACTTGCCGCGGGCCTGCAGGCACACCGGCCCGAGCTGCTCGACGGCGTCGGCGTGATCGTCGGCATCGACCGGTTCATGTCGGAGGCACGCGCCGTCACGAACTTCTCCGGGAACGCCGTCGCGACCCTGCTCGTCGGTTCCTGGACCAAGACGATGGACAAGGACCGGATCGACGAGGTGCTGTCGGGTCGCGACCCGTTCGACGAGTCGAACATGGTCGACGACGACCCCCACCCCATCACCTCCGCCGAACCGGAGAAACTGCCGGCCGGCCGCTGAGCGGGCCTCGCACGGTCATCTCTGGCATGATGAGGGGTGCCCCGTGATTCATCGCATCGGCGATCCAGTCTCTCGTGACGCGCCCGGTCTGACGTAACGACCGATCCCTGACGGCGTACCCGGCAACAATCAGAAGGCCAGAGGTACGCACTCTTGTCCCTTGCATCGGTGTCGCGTCCGCGCGACACATCGACGACATTCACCAGCTCCTACACGGAGCTGGCCGCCGAGGTCCGGGCGTCCGGGCTGCTCGATCGGCGCCGCGGCTCCTACATCGCCCGCATCACCCTGACGGTTCTCGCGTTCGTCGGGGCCTGGACCGCGGTGATCCTGCTCGGCGACACGTGGTGGCAGCTCCTGCCCGCCGTCGCGCTCGCGATCATCAGCACCCAGTTCGGGTTCCTCGGCCACGACGGCGCACACCGCCAGATGTTCTCCTCGACGGCTGCCAACGAATGGGCCGCCCGCCTGCTCGCCGGTGCCGGTGCGGGTCTGTCGCTGCACTGGTGGCGCCACAAGCACAACCGCCACCACAAGGGGCCGAACCAGATCGGCGTCGACCCGGACATCGCAGACGGTCCGATCGCCTTCACACCGCAGACCGCTTCGAGGCGCTCGGGCGTGTACGGGTGGTTCACCCGGCATCAGGGCTGGTTCTTCGTTCCGTTGCTGACCCTCGAGGGCGCCGCGCTCCACGTGGCGAGCCTCCAAGGCCTCGCGGCGCGGACACCCGTGCCGCATCGCGCGGTCGAGACGTCGCTGATCGTCCTCCGACTCACCGCCGGGTTCGTGATCCCGTTCCTGGTGATGTCACCCGCGCAGGCGGTGACGTTCGTCGTCGTCCAGCTCGGCGTCTTCGGGTTGCTGCTCGGCGGGTCGTTCGCCCCCAACCACAAGGGCATGCCGCTCGTGCCGAAGGACATGCGGGTCGACTTCCTCCGTCGACAGGTGCTGATGTCGCGTAACATCCGCGGCGGCCGGTTCACCGACTTCATGATGGGTGGGCTCAACTACCAGATCGAACACCACCTCTTCCCGAGCATGCCGCGCGCCAACCTCGCGAAGGTCCGCCCGCTCGTCCGCGCACACTGCGCACGCCACGGGGTGACCTACACCGAGACATCGCTGCTCGGGTCGTACGGAATCGTCATCCGGTACCTCAACCAGGTCGGGCTCGGCGACCGCGATCCGTTCACCTGCCCGCTCGTGCGCATGTACCGCTGACCCGCGGGCTCTCCGGCGTCCCCGACCGACGAGGACCCCGACCGGCGACACGAAAGGGGCCGCTCCACCACGTGGTGGAGCGGCCCCTTTCGGAACTCTGGGCCGAGGCGTCAGTTCGCCGCGGCGGCGGTGGACATCACGCGCAGCGCGGCGATCAGGCCGTCGATCAGGTTGCCCTGACGGAAGGCGCTCACCGCGGCGGTGACACCGAGCGCTGCGACACGGTCGTTGACGCGGCTCGACACCTCCTTGCCGGAGACGATGACGACGTCGCGAGTGTTCGGCGAGACGGCGATCAGCGTGCCGTATGCCGGTTCGGGGGCCTTCGCGAGGATCTGGCGGGCGCTGGCCTCGAGATCGTCGCCGGCGAGGTCGCCGATGTAGACCGAGAAGCGCACGAGGGCCTTCTCGCTGGCGGCCTTCAGCGTGTCGTCGAGAGCGATGAGCTCCTTCTTGCTGAAGGGCGGAGTCGACGGGGCGTCACCCGGGAAGCGGGCCGCCGAGATGCGTCCGCTGTTGGTGATGACAGTGCCCTCGGGCAGCTCGGCCGCCGACCGGGCCGCGACCTCTGCACTCACGTTCGCGTGCGAAACCTCACCACTTGCCACTTGCCGTGCTCCCATCCAGATCGCCGGGTTCCACATGTCGCGGAAGTGCCATCGGCTCGATGTCGGTGGCACTGAAGAGAAGCGGATCGCGCTCCCACCGCTGGTCGAGGGTGTACTCCTTGACCTCCGGGTACTTGACCCCGCCGGAGAACACCATCGAGACGATGCAGAGCACGACGAAGAGCACCGTCACGATCGTGACTGGCACTCCGATGGGGACGATCAGGCTGTCGATGTCCATGTCACCCTTTCGATGGTCGCGCCGGACCCGCCCGGTTGTCGGCGCAGGTCATCGTTCATCAATCTAGCCCACAACACCGCGCCCGGTGCACCGACCCCTACAGCGCGTCGTAGACGGTCCCGATGTGGTTTGTCCGACCTCATGCCGCCCCGGCGCCCATGTATCGGATCCACGCCGGGTCGATGTCCTCGACGGCCGCCAACAGCCCCCAGTGCCGGCCCTTCGGCGCGGCCGGGCGGGTCCGCAGGGTCCACCCCAGTTCACTGAGCAGGCGGTCGGCCTTGCGGTGGTTGCAGGAGGCGCAACTGGCGACGCAGTTCTCCCAGGTGTGGGCGCCGCCGCGGCTGCGCGGCACCACGTGGTCGATGGTGGTGGCGGGCCTGCCGCAGTACCCGCAGCGGAACCGGTCGCGGCGCATGAGTCCGGCCCTCGTGAGCGGCACCGACGCGCGGTACGGGACGCGCACGTACTGACGTAACCGGATGACAGTGGGCACCGGGACCGCGGTGGCCGCCGAGCGCAGCGCTTCGCCCGACTCGTCGGCGTGAACCAGGTCGGCCCGCCCGCGCAGCATCAGCACCACCGCGCGCCGGATCGTGACCGCGCTCAGGGGCTCATAGGTGGCGTTGAGGAGCAGCACCCGGCGGCGTGCCCACGTCCGCGGAGCGTGCTCGGCCTCCGGATCGGACGAATCCGGACCGTGCAGATGTGTCACCTGATGTGTCTTGCTGTGTGATCGGTGTGTCATCCGACCTCCCGACGGGACTGTCTTGCAACAGGCTGACCAGCACAGTTCACCACGGAGGCCGATTTCGCGCAGCAGAAATCGCCCGGCACGACGCAGGCCACGTTGAGGCCCCGGCACCGCGTGAGGACAATGGCGGCTGTGACCGGCAACAGCTCCCAGACCCAGCCGCCCCGCAGCTTCTACGAGGAGATCGGCGGGGCCGAGACGTTCCGTCGGCTCACCGAGGTGTTCTACGCCGAGGTGGCCAAGGACGAGGTGCTGCGGCCGCTGTACCCGGAAGAGGACCTCGGCCCCGCCGAGCGACGCCTGCGGATGTTCCTCGAGCAGTACTGGGGCGGGCCGCGCACCTACTCCGAGGAGCGCGGACACCCCCGACTGCGGATGCGCCACCACCCGTACCGCATCGGCCCGATCGAGCGCGACGCGTGGCTGCGGTGCATGCACACCGCGATCGCCGCGATCGACGACGAGACGCTCGATCCCCCGCACCGGCAGGCCCTCGTCGACTACATGGAGATGGCCGCGCAGTCGATGATGAACTCCCCCATCTGAGCTCGCCCGTCCCGGGTTCTCCGGGGGCGACGACCTCCGGGGTGTCCTCGCCGAACAGGGGGCGATTCGCATCCCGAACGGACGACACGCCGACGACGCGCCGATTGACCTGTGTATCCGGCGGTGAACACCGTTAGGGCAGAATGACCACGGTGAGCGATGAGACACGAGATGTTGTCCCCGCCGAGCCATCTGACGGGGGTCAGCCCGACGGCGCACACACCGACGTAGCGGGCACGCCGGTCTCTGAGCACGACTCGGACGCCGACGAGGCCACGAACGGTCCGGCGGCCGAGGACGTCCCGGCCGCCGACACCGCGGGTGAGCAGTCCGCGGCCACGCTCGAGACCGCCGGACAGGACACTTCCGACGCCCCCGCCGACGCGGATGACGACGCGGCCGGCGACATCACCGGCGCTGCCGCCGACGACGCCGTCGAGGCAGACTCCGCGCCGGCCGATCTCGCATCCGACGACAACCTGTCGACCCCGGCGTATCCCGCAACCGACGACAGCGAGTTCACGCCGGTCGACGAGGCGGCGGGCGACGACTCCGGCGACGCCGCCACACCCGAGACGAGCACTCTCGACACCGTTTCGGGCGACACCGTCGCCCTCGAGGGCGATGCTCCGGAAGCCGACGCGCTCGACGACGAGGCGATCGAGGCCGACCTCGACGCCGCCGGCGACCCCGGGCCCGACGCCGCAGTCGCCGGCACCGACCATGCCGACACAGGCGATTTCGGCACAGGAGATCTCGGCACCGCTCACGCAGGCACCGACCTCCCCGGCCCCGCAACGGATACCGCGATCGTTCCCGCCCCTCGCGTCGCCGGGCAGCTCGATCCGCGCGACGACACCTGGTGGAAGTCCGCGGTGTTCTACCAGATCTACCCCCGGTCGTTCGCGGATTCGAACGGCGACGGCGTGGGCGACCTCAACGGTGTCATCCAGCGGCTCGGTTACCTCGAACTCCTTGGTGTCGACGCGATCTGGCTGAGCCCGATCATGCGCTCGCCGATGGCCGATCACGGCTACGACGTGTCCGACCCGCGCGACATCGACCCGCTCTTCGGCGATCTCGAGACCTTCGACACCCTCATCGCCGAGGCCCACGACCGCGACATCCGCGTCACCATGGACCTGGTCCCCAACCACACCAGCGATCAGCACGAATGGTTCCGCGCCGCGCTGGCCGCCGGGCCGGGTAGCCCGGAACGGGAGCGCTACATCTTCCGCGACGGACGCGGGGAGAACGGCGACGAGCCGCCGAACAACTGGCACAGCATCTTCGGCGGACCGGCCTGGACGCGGGTGACCGAGCCCGACGGCTCCCCCGGCCAGTGGTACCTGCACATCTTCGCCCCCGAGCAGCCCGACCTCAACTGGGAGAACCCGGAGGTCTGGGCGGATCTGGAGCAGACGCTGCGCTTCTGGCTCGACCGGGGCGTGGACGGATTCCGCATCGACGTCGCGCACGGGATGGCCAAGCCGGCCGACCTGCCCGACATGGATCTGTCGAATGCGGTGTTGCTGAGCAACGACGACGACGATCCGCGGTTCAACAACTATGCGGTTCACGACATCCACCGCAAGATCCGCGCGGTCCTCGACGAGTACCCGGGCGCGGCGAACGTCGGCGAGATCTGGGTGGACGACAACGAGCGGTTCGCCGAGTACCTGCGACCCGACGAGCTGCACCTGGGCTTCAACTTCCGCCTGGCCAAGGCGCCGTTCGAGGCCGGTGCGATCCGCGAGGCCATCGAGAACTCGCTCGACGCCGTCCTGTCGGTCTCGGGCACTCCCACGTGGACCCTCTCCAATCACGATGTGGCGCGGGAGGTCACCCGCTACGCGCCCGTGGATCCCGCGACCGGCGAACTCGACCTGGAACGCGGCACACGTCGCGCCCGGGCGATGATCGTCGTCGAGATGGCGCTGCCCGGCACGGTCTTCGTCTACAACGGCGCCGAACTCGGCCTGCCGAACGTCGACGACCTGCCCGACGAGGCGTTGCAGGATCCGGTGTGGGAGCGGTCGGGTCACACCGAACGCGGGCGCGACGGCTGCCGTGTCCCGATCCCGTGGCAGGGCACCGAGCCGCCCTTCGGCTTCAGCACCTCCCCCGACACCTGGTTGCCCATTCCCGAGTCCTGGCGGTCACTGACCGTCGAGTCCCAGCTCGAGGATGTCGGCTCCATGCTGTCGCTGTACCGGGCGGCCATCGAACTGCGTTTCCGGCGTCCGGAATTCGCAGGCGACCGGGTCGAGTGGTACGGAGCCCCCGAGGGTTGCCTCGCCTTCCGTCGCGACGAGGGGCTCCTCGTATGCGCGCTCAACGCAGGCGAGGAACCGGTGCCGCTGCCCCCGGGTGAGCTGCTGCTGATCAGTTCGCCGCTCGTCGACGGGATGCTGGCCCCGGATTCGGCCGCCTGGCTGGTCTGAGTCGTTCAGAGCACCGTCACCGAGAGATCGCGGTGACGCCGCTGGTAGATCGATCCGAACCGGGCGTCGATGCGGATCCATGCCGCGGACAAGCGGATCCGGACTGGCTCGGCCTCGTCGATCAGCTCGGTCGGCGAGGTCTCGGTCACCGCCCGGCCGTCGCGGTCGCGGATGAAACCCATTGCGGTGAGGGCGAAGACGGAGCGCATCGTGACACCGGCCGTCAGCGTGCCGTCCTCTGAACCGACCTCGAGGACGTCCTGGTCGAGAAGCCCGGTCGCAGGTCCGTGGGCGCTTCCCTGCTCGCGCGCGACCCGTGCGCCCTCCCTGGCGAGTTCGACGATGCTGCGCGCCGGGACGTCGTCGACGTGGCGATAGCCGACCGTCGTGGGAAGCGCTCCGCGCCAGGCACTGTCGAGCGAGAATCCCGGATCGACCGGCTCCCCCGGCGCCGACGCGCTGAGCGCGGTGTACAACGTCGTCGCATCGCAGACGAGATCGGCGGGAGCCACCCGGCCGGTGACCGCCCGGGTCGCGAGCACCTCGAAACCGGTGTGGGTCCACAGTGCGAGCAGCCCGTCGGGACGCGAGGCGACGCGCACGACCGCGGCGTCGTCGAGGCGTCGGGCGTGGGCGAGGAAGGCCGAGGCGTTGCCCCGGTCCGAAGCGGCGATCTCGACGAAACGTTCCATCAGCGCGCCGAGCCCGCGCCGTCGGCGTCCCGCCGGAACGAGCCCAGATACTCCTTCTGCTCCGGGGTGAGCCGGGTGACGCGCTGCGCGTCGACGTCGAAGGCGACCAGCTGCGTGCGGGCGACCACCGCCGGCTTGGAGTCCGGCGCCGCACCGGCCGCGCGCACCTCGTAGCCGACGGTGAAATCGACGGCACGCAGACGCTCGACGTACATCGTGACCTTCAGCGGGCCCTCGGAGTGGCGCAGTTGAGCCTGGTACCGCACGTGCAGGTCGGCGACCAGGCACCCGTCGCGCAGCGGCGCGGTCGGGCGTCCGTCGAGGAACAGCCACGGGATGCGGGCCTCTTCGAGCAGGGTGACCATACGGGCGTGGTTGATGTGCTGGTAGACGTCCATGTCCGACCAGCGCACCGGGACCTCGACCACGTAGCCGTCGGCGGTGGCGATTCCGGAATCCTCGTTGAGCACGGTCCCAACCCTACGCACCGGCGCGGCGGGTGCGGGCGCGGCCGCCGCGCCGGTGCCGCTATGCGGGCGCGATCTCGACGGGCAGCCCGTTGAGGACCGCGGTGCCCGAGAGCGGGTCGAGTCGCGACC
The DNA here is from genome assembly GCF_900683595.1 of Gordonia paraffinivorans. NCBI lineage: Bacteria > Bacillati > Actinomycetota > Actinomycetes > Mycobacteriales > Gordoniaceae > Gordonia > Gordonia paraffinivorans. Next base: position 789,842 of record NZ_CAACYD010000005.1, read on the forward strand.
CGTCGTTGAGGGCGTTCACGTTGACCCCGGGGTCGTCGGCGGCGACGGCCAGTCGCGTTGCGGCGTCGTCGTGTCCCCACCCGTGGGGCAGGGACACCACCCCGGGCCGGATGTCGTCGGTGATCTCCACCGGGACCGTCAGCGCGCCGCCCGGCCCGCGGACGGTCGCCATCCCGTCGACGCCCAGCCGCGCCGCATCCTGCGGATGCATCTGCAGGGTGCAGCGGTTGGTGCCGCCGCGCAGGGCGGGCAGGTTGTGCATCCAGCTGTTGTTGGAGCGCAGGTGCCGCCGCCCGACCAGCAGCAACGACCCCGGCTCGGTCCCCGACCCCGAGTCGACGGCGCCCCGCAGGCGCGCGAGGTCGCCGACGAGCGGATCGGGTGCCAGCTCGACCTTCCCGGAGGCCGTCCGCAGGATGCCGGGCAGCCGCGGCCGCATGGGTCCGAGGTCGATGCCGTGCGGCGCGGCGAGCACGTCGGCGAACGTCAGCCCGTCACGTGCGCCGAAGGCGTCCCCGTAGGCCCCGAGCCGCAGCATCATGTCCAGCCGCCGCCGGTGTCCCGGCGCGTCGGGAAGCATGCCGACCAGTTCGTCGACGTCGCGACCGGCGACCGGGGAATGCGGATCGCGGACCTCCTTCGCGAGGGTCGCGGCGATGACCTGTTCGTCGACGAGGCCGGGGTCGGCGTCGACGCCCACTCCGGAGAGTCCCAGGATCAGCCGGGCGACGATCCCGATCTCGTCGGGCCGTCCGTCCGGCAGCGGCAGCACCGGCGGCGAGTACCGGACCGTCGCGCGCACCGCGAGGTTGTTGAGGACAGCGTCGAAGTGCGGGCTCTGCGACGGTCGGGGCGGCGGCAGGATTACGTCGGCGTGGCGGGTGGTCTCGTTGAGATACGGGTCGATGCAGACGACGAGCTCGGCGGCGTCGAGTGCCGCGGCCAGTCGCGCCCCGTCGGGAGCCGACAGCACCGGATTGCCCGCGACGGTGACCAGCGCGTGCAGCCGCCCCTCGCCCGTGGTCTCCAACTCCTCGGCCATCGCGACCGCCGGCAGCTCCCCCGCCACCTCCGGGTGACCCGACACCCGGCTGCGCCACCGTCCGGTGCGGAATCCCTTGCCGGGCCGGGGCGGTCGCGGCGCAGGAGCGGTGGGCGCGGTCGGGAACATCACCCCGCCCGGCCGGTCCAGGTTGCCGGTGAGGATGTTCACCACGTCGATCAGCCAGCAGCCCAGGGTGCCGAACTCGACGGTGCTGGTGCCCATCCGCCCATAGACCGCCGCGGTCGGCGCCCCCGCGATGTCCCGGGCGAGCCGGCGGATCTCGCCGGCGGGAACATCGCAGTACGCCGCCACCCGTTCCGGAGTGAGATCGGCTATCTCCCTGCGTAATTCGTCGACGCCGAGGACGAACTCGCCGATGCCGCCGAGATCGTCGGCGACGAGTCCCTCCTCGAACAGGCATGCCACGACGGCGGCCAGGAGCGCGGCGTCGGTTCCCGGTCGCGGTGCGATGTGGGTGTCGGCGAGGCGTGCGGTCCGGGTGCGTGCCGGGTCGATCACCGTGAGCCGACCGCCGCGATGCCGCAGTGCGTTGAGCTTGCCCGGGAAGTCGGCGGCCGTGGTCATGCTGCCGTTGGAGACGACGGGGTTGGCGCCGATGACGACGAGGTGGTCGGTGCGGTCGACGTCGGGCACGGCGAATGTCCCGGCGTGGCCGAAGAGGTACCCGACCGCGGCCTGTTTGGGCATCTGGTCGAGCGTGCCGGCGGAGAAGACGTTGCGGGTGCCGAGCGCTCGCGCGAGCATCGGCGCGTACATCGTGCCGGCCAGGGTGTGCGCCGACGGGTTGCCGAGGTAGAGGCCGACCGCCGATCCGCCGTGGGTGTCGATCACGACACGCAGCCGATCGACCACCAGCGCCAGCGCCTCGTCCCAGCCGGTTTCGACGAAGACGCCGTCGCGTCTGACCAGCGGCATCTCGAGCCGATCCGGGTCGTTGTCCAGTTGCGGGAACGTCGCGCCCTTCGGGCAGATGTATCCGTGGCTGAACACGTCCTCGGCGTCGCCGCGGGCGCCGTTGACGTGTTCGCCGTGCCCGCCGGGTCGCCGATCGACGACGAGGGTCAGCCCGCAGGTCGCCTCGCACAGCGGACAGATCCTCGGGGCGGTGCGCGGGGTCATGGGTCCAGGCTAGGACGCCGGGGCCGTGCGCATGGTCGATTCGCCCATGCGGCGACATGCATCCGGCGCCCCGGGATACCGGACGACAACCGAGACGGCTCCGGCGTCAGCGGATCACGCTGCGCAGCTGGCGCGCCGCCACGGAGAGCGTGGCGAGGTCGAGTGTGCCGGTCTCCTCGATCTCCTGCAGCACGCCCCGCACACGGCTGAGCCGACTGGCCTGCGAGGCCTCCCACTCCGCGATCTTGTCCCCGGTCGGCTCGTCGGGTTCGCTGACCTCGAGGATCTTGAGCGTCAGCGCCCGCAGCGCACCATGCATGTCGTCGCGCAACGCGAGCCGGGCCAGTGCGTGCCAGCGGTCGCCGTACTCGAGTTCGGACACCGCGGTGAGCAGCTCCTCGAGGCCGAAGTGCTCCATCACCGCGAAGTACAGTTCCCCGACCTCCTCGGGGTCGCGTTCGGCGATGTCGGAGGCGTCGATGATGTCGAGCAGGCAGAATCGGTGCAGGCTCCCGGCGACGTCGTGCGCGAGGTCGTGCGGCACGCCCTTCTCGATGTATCCCTCGGCCCGGTCGGCGACGTCGCGCCGCGAACTCTCCCCGTACCACTGCTCGGCGACGCTGCTCAGGTGCCGGACCCGCTCGGCATAGCGCGTGATCTCGGCGGCCAGCGCGAGCGGCTGCGGGCGGAAGGCCAGCAACCACCTCGACACCCGGAAGAGCAGCCGACGCGCGTAGAGCATCATCTCGTCGACGACCGCCACCGGCGCCGGCGCGTGCCGGATTCTCTCGAAGAGCTCGGTCGTGCCGAAGATCTCGGCGGCCACCACGTAGGCGCGCACGCCCTCCTCGGTCGTGCAGCCGCTCCCTTCGCCCAGCCGGAACAGATGGGTGACACCCGCCCGGTCGACGACCTCGTTGACCAGGGAGGTCGCCACGATCTCGCGCCGCAGCCGGTGTCCGGCGATGGCGTCGGCGAACCGCTCGCGCAACGCCTGCGGGAAGTACCCGGCGACCCGCGGCGCGAAGACGTCGTTGTCGGGCAGGTCGGAGTCGAGCAGGTCCGCTTTCGCCTGCAGCTTCACATGCGCCATCAGGGTCGCGAACTCGGGCGAGGTGAGGCCGCGGTGCAGGTCCGAGGCGAGCCGCTTGCGCAGCTCCCGCGGCGTCGGCAGCGCCTCGAGTCTCAGGTCGACGCCGCGTTCGCGGGAGAGGAACTGCAGCATGCTGGCGTGCACCTCGACGCGGTCGAGCTCGAAGGCGCGGCAGAAGCCCAGCTCGGAGTTCTGGGAGATGTTATCCGCGAGAACGAGATCGGCGACCTCGTCGGTCATCGACTCCAGCAGGGGGTCGCGTTCCTCAGGCGCGAGCTCGCCGGTGGAGACCGCCGCGTCGAGCACGATCTTGATGTTGACCTCGTGGTCGGAACAGTCGACGCCCGCCGAGTTGTCGAGGGCGTCGGTGTTGATCCGGCCGCCCGCGAGGTCGAACTCGATCCGCCCGCGCTCGGTGACGCCGAGGTTGCCGCCCTCGCCGATCACCTTGGCCCGCACCTGGTTTCCGTCGACGCGGATCGCGTCGTTCGACTTGTCGCCCACCTCGGCGTTCGACTCGGTCGACGCCTTCACGTACGTGCCGATGCCCCCGTTCCACAACAGGTCCACCGGCGCGAGGAGGATGGCGCGGATCAGTTCCGGCGGCGACATCTCCTCGACCCCGTCCTCGATGCCGAGCGCGGCGGCCATCTGCGGGCTGATCGGGATCGATTTGCGTTCCCGCGACCACACCCCGCCGCCCGGGCTGATGAGCTCGGCGTCGTAGTCGGCCCACGACGACCGCGGCAACTCGAACAATCGCCGCCGCTCGGCGTAGGAGCGTGCCGCGTCGGGTTCCGGGTCGACGAAGATGTGCCGGTGGTCGAAGGCCGCGACGAGTCGGATGTGCTCGCTGAGCAGCATCCCGTTGCCGAAGACATCGCCGCTCATGTCGCCGATGCCGACGACGGTGAAGTCCTGCGACTGGGTGTCGACGCCCATCTCGCGGAAGTGCCGTTTCACCGACTCCCAGGCGCCGCGCGCGGTGATGCCCATCGCCTTGTGGTCGTAGCCCGCCGAACCGCCGGAGGCGAAGGCGTCGCCCAGCCAGAATCCGTAGGACATCGCCACCTCGTTGGCGATGTCGGAGAACGACGCGGTGCCCTTGTCGGCCGCCACCACCAGGTAGGTGTCGTCGGCGTCTCGACGCACGACGCCGCGGGCGCCGACGACCTCGCCGGTCGCGCGGTCGATGTTGTCGGTGATGTCGAGGAGCCCGGCGATGAACTGGCGGTAGCAGGCGATGCCCTCGGTCCGCTGGGCGTCGCGGTCTCTCGCCGGGTCGCCGGTGGCCGCCGGCGGTCGTTTGACGACGAATCCGCCCTTGGCGCCGAGCGGCACGATGACCGCGTTCTTGACGGCCTGCGCCTTGACCAGGCCGAGGACCTCGGTGCGGAAGTCCTCCCTGCGGTCCGACCAGCGCAGACCTCCGCGGGCCACCGCGCCGAAACGAAGGTGCACGCCCTCGACTCGCGGCGAGTAGACGAAGATCTCGTGCAGCGGGCGCGGTTGGGGCGTCTGCGGGATCTCGCGGGGACGCAGCTTGAACGACATGACCGGACGGAAGTCCCCGGTCGTGTCGTCGGTGACGAAGTAGTTGGTGCGGGAGGTGGCCTCGATGACCGCGGCGAACGCCGACACGATGCGGTCGGCGTCGAGGTTGAGCACGGCCCCGATGTCGGCGTGGAGGTGCTCTTGGGCCCTCGTACGCCGTTCCTCGTCGGCCGATGCGGGGTCGAAGGAGGCGACGAAGAGCTCCACGAGTCCGCGCGCGATCGACCGGTGCTGTCCGAGCACGGTCGCGACATGACTTGTGCTGTAGGAGAATCCGCACTGCCTGAGGTACTGGCCGTAGGCCCGCAGCATGGCCGCCGACCGCCAGTCCAGACCGCAGCGGATGATCAGTTCGTTGTAGGCGTCGACCTCGGCGGCGCCGGCCCAGATCTGTCGGAACGCCATGGTGAACCGCTCGTCGAGGTCATCGGAATGGTCGGCGTCGACCGACATCCCCTCGGCGAGCTGAACCCCGAATTCATATGCCCAGCACGGTGTTCCGTCTGCTCGGTGGATGTCGTAGGGATGTTCGTCGAGGACCTCGAGACCGAGACTGTGCAACACCGGCAGCACATCGGTGAGGGTCGCGGACTCCCCGCACAGATAGAGCGTGAATCGCCATCGGGATCGTTCGGCCGGCTCGACGTCGCCGGTGTCGACCTCCTCGAGGGTCACGTCGATCTCGCCGGGTTCGAGGGCGACGACCCGGATCAGGTCGTCCACCGCCTGCCGCGGCCCGCGGAGCTCCTTGTAGTCGGCCGACAACGAGGACAGCTGTCGCAGGATGAGGTCCGGTCCCCCGGCCACCCGTCGCGGCAGGTCCTCGATGCCGGTGACGATCTCGCGGACCCGTTCGTCCCAACTGCGGATCGCGGCGGCGAGCTTCGCCTGCAGCCGGGCGTGCCCCGGCGACCCCGTCTCGAGAGAACCGAGCCGCTCGGCGGATTCGGGATCGACGCAGACCATGACCTGCAGCAGCGCGAGCGGCGTCTCGCTGATCCGTGCGGTGTATTCGACCGCGGTTCCGTTCAGCTCTTCGCGCAGCACCCGCTGCAGGGCGAGGCGCGTCTGCGTGTTGTAGCGGTCCCGGGGAAGGTAGATCAGGGCGATCGCCGAGCGGTTGTCGACGGTCGTGCGCACGAACAGGCGCAGTGAACGGGTGGACACCGCGTCGAGCATCTCGCGGATGCGCCGGGCGAGTTCGTCGGTGGAGGTGGCGAACATCTCGACCAGCGGATAGGTCTGCAGGAGCTCGATCATCGACTGCCCGACGTAGGAGCCCTCCTCGACCCCGGAGCGGACGAGCACGTCGTGCACCCTGGTGCGCAGCACCGGGACGTCGAGCACGGTCTGGTGCAGTCCCGCGGAGGTCAGGGTGCCGAGGAAGCGATGCTCGCCGTCGTAGTTGCCGTGACTGTCGAACGTCGGGATCTGCAGTAGGACAGGGAAGTTCGATCTCTGGATGCCGGTGACCAGGAACACCCGGCCGGCCCGCGGCAGTAGCGGCGGAGCCGTGATCGGCGGGAAGTCGCGGTTGACCGCGTCCGAACGCCAGACCCCGAGTCGTTCGTCGGCGTCCGCGGGCCCGTCCGACCCCACGCGGGTGTAGGCGAACAGGTGGAAGTGGTTGCCCGCGAACCATTCGAGAAGTTTGCCGTACTCGTACCGGTCGGTGTTGCGGATGCCGGTCGACTCCCGCATCGGGGCGACGGACATCTCGGTGGCGGCCGTCGTCATGCGGGCCTTCATGCGTGAGGTGTCCCGATCGACGTCGGCGACGCGGGCTACGACGTCGACGAGATCGGCCCGCAGCCGCTGCGGGTCGACCCCGTGCAGACCTGCATGGGTGCCGACGAAGATCCAGGACTCCCAGACCGCGCCGTCCACATCGTCGACGGTCTCGATCTGCCCGTCGGCGTCCCGGCGGACCGGCATCACCGGGTGGTCCATCCGCTCGACCGAGAGATCGTGGGCCTCGACGGTCGCCAGGACCGCCTCGACCATCATCGGCATGTCGTCGTTGACGACGACGATCTCGACCGAGTCGGACTCGCCGACGGTCACGTCGACGATGATCTCCCCGGGACCGCGGCGTCCCGCCGTCGGGAGGTGACGCACCACCTGCCCGGCAGCGCTCTCGATCGCCGAGCCTTCGGCCCGGGACCTGAAGTAGTGCTTCACCGCGTCCGGCACGAGTGACGTCACATCGCCGATGCTAGTCACCCGTGCCGGACGGGGTGGGCATTAGTCGCGGGTGAGTTTGCGGTGGGTCACCCGGTGCGGTCGAGCGGCGTCGGGGCCGAGGCGCTCGACCTTGTTGGCCTCGTACGCCTCGAAGTTGCCCTCGAACCAGAACCACTTGCCCTCTTCGACGTTGCCCTCCCACGCGAGGATGTGGGTACAGGTGCGGTCGAGGAACCAGCGGTCGTGGCTGATCACGACGGCGCAGCCGGGGAACTTCTCCAATGCGTTCTCCAGCGAGCCGAGGGTCTCGACGTCGAGGTCGTTGGTCGGCTCGTCGAGCAGGATCAGGTTGCCGCCCTCCTTGAGGGTCAGCGCCAGGTTGAGTCGGTTGCGCTCACCGCCGGAGAGCACACCGGCCGGCTTCTGCTGGTCGGGGCCCTTGAACCCGAAGGCGCTGACGTAGGCGCGCGACGGCATCTCGTTCTGGCCGACCTCGATGTAGTCGAGCCCGTCGGAGACGACCTCCCACACGGTCTTGTTGGGGTCGATGTTCGCGCGGTTCTGGTCGACGTAGCTGAGCTTGACCGTCTCGCCGATCTTCACGGTGCCCGAGTCGGGCTCCTCGAGACCGACGATGGTCTTGAACAGCGTGGTCTTGCCGACGCCGTTGGGACCGATCACGCCGACGATGCCGTTGCGCGGCAGAGTGAACGACAGGTCCTTGATCAGGACGCGGCCGTCGAAGCCCTTGTCGAGGTGCTCGACCTCGACCACGACGTTGCCCAGACGCGGCGGCGTCGGGATCTGGATCTCCTCGAAGTCGAGCTTGCGTGTCTTCTCCGCCTCGGCGGCCATCTCCTCGTAGCGGGCGAGGCGGGCCTTGTTCTTGGTCTGGCGGGCCTTGGCGCCCGAGCGGACCCAGGCGAGCTCCTCCTTGAGGCGCTTCTGCAGCTTCTGGTCCTTCTTGCCCTGGACCTCGAGACGCTCGGCCTTCTTCTCCAGGTAGGTCGAGTAGTTGCCCTGGTACGGGTGCAGCTTGCCGCGGTCGACCTCGCAGATCCACTCGGCCACGTGGTCGAGGAAGTACCGGTCGTGCGTCACGGCGAGGACCGCGCCCGGGTACGAGGCGAGGAACTGCTCGAGCCACAGCACCGACTCGGCGTCGAGGTGGTTGGTCGGCTCGTCGAGGAGCAGCAGGTCCGGCTTGCTCAGCAGCAGCTTGCACAGCGCGACGCGGCGGCGCTCACCACCGGACAGGTGGGTGACCGGGGAGTCGCCGGGCGGGCAGCGCAGCGCGTCCATGGCCTGCTCGAGCTGCGAGTCCAGGTCCCACGCGTCCGCGTTGTCGAGGTCCTCCTGGAGCTTGCCCATCTCCTCCATGAGCTCGTCGGAGTAGTCGGTGGCGAGCTTCTCGGCGATCTCGTTGAAGCGGTCGAGCTTCACCTTGATCTCGCCCATGCCCTCTTCGACGTTCTCCTTGACCGTCTTCTCCTCGTTGAGGGGCGGCTCCTGCAGGAGGATGCCGACGGTGGCCTCGGGGTCGAGGAACGCCTCGCCGTTCGACGGCTGGTCGAGGCCGGCCATGATCTTGAGGATCGACGACTTGCCGGCGCCGTTCGGACCCACGACGCCGATCTTGGCCCCGGGGAAGAAGGACATGGTGACGTTGTCCAGGATGACCTTGTCGCCGTGCGCCTTGCGCACGTTCTTCATCGTGTAGATGAACTCGCCCACGAAAAACTCCTTCGGTCCTGCGATGCCGGTGGATGTCAGCAGATGCTCGACTGCGCGCTCGGCCGGCGCGCATACATGGACTCCAGCCTAGTGGTGTCCGGAGTCGGGTCGGTCGCCCGGTGACCGGACGCCTCGTGCAGGCACCCGATCAGCACGTCGGAGCGCGTCTCGTCGCCTGCCGCGGCAGCCCGGTGTGGGGGCGTGCGACGTCGAGGTTCGCCTGCTCGCGGCCCCCGAGACGCCCGCCACTTGTGATTCGCACGACCCAACGGCGACCGGTGGCGGGAAATTCCCGGGCGCAGCGCATCGCCCGGACCATGCGCTGCCCGGCATCACGTCCGCGATCGCGTCGACGCGCGGCGCCGACGGCCGCATCCACCGGCAACGGGCGCAGTCGGACCGAAGGAACTGTTCAGGCCGCCGAGGGGGTGTCGGCGGTGCGCTCCGCCGCCGGACGTTCCTCGAGACGACGCTCGGCTGCCCGCGACCCGGACCTCGGCCCCTCGGCCTTCGGCAGATCGGACTTCAGCACCTCGGACCGAGGTGTCCCGCGATAGGTGACGATGCACCGACTCAGGTCCAGCCCCACCGAGATCGCGGTCATCTCCAGGTCGGATCGGCGCGACCCGTCGGGCATCGGGTACTCGTTGGTCTTGATCTGACCGTGCGCGATGATCGGACGCCCCTTGGCCACGGCGAGCCCGACACCGGCGAGAAGCCGGCGCCAGCAGCTGATCGTCAGATAGAGCGTCGGGCCGTCGACCCACTCCCCGGTGCGCTTGTCGATGCGCCGTGAATTGGACGCCACGCGAAAGGAGATCACGTCCTCCCCGGTGGTGGTCTGGCGGCGGCGCGGCTCGGACACGACGGTCCCGATGACGGTGGTGAAGGTCTCGTACATACTCGTCTCCTCCTGGTCGGCCACGAGGTGGTGTGGCCGCATCAGCATCACCCCCGTCGCACGGCACAACCGGCGTCGTGATCGGGATGTGGAGAACTCCGGGCCGTTACCCACAGATCTGCGGGCGGATCGAGATATCCGTTCCCGAGAACGCGCCATGCGGATGCGAAAGGTCCTGCTCGGCCTGAGCCCGGCGGGGTTCAGCTGCGCTTGTTGAGCTCGCGCAGCATGTCGTTGTAGCTCTCCAGCTCCGAGTCGTGGTCGCGCTCGGCGTTGCGGTCGTAGCGGCGCGCCTGACGGGTGTCGCTCTTCTGCCACTGCACCAGCAGCGCCAGCATGATGACCACCAGCGGGATCTCTCCCGAGGCCCAGGCGATTCCGCCGCCGACGCGCTGGTCGGCGAACAGGTCGTAGTTCCACGGCAGTTGGAGTCCGCGGTAGTAGGACTCGGCGATCACCGCAGAGGTCATCATCAGGGCGATGCCGAAGAAGGCGTGAAACGGCAACGACCCCAGCACGATTCCGAGTTTCGCCGGCGGCGCCACGTTGCGCGGCGCGGGGTCGATGCCGATGACGAGCCAGTAGAACAGGTAGCCGCTCAGCAGGAAGTGCAGGTTCATCAGCAGGTGCGCGGCGTGGTACTGCACAACCGCCTCGTAGACACCGCCTAGGTAGAGGATGTAGAAGCTGCCGACGAACATCACCGACGCGAACAGCGGATGGGTGATGAACTTCGAGTACCCCGAATGCACCCCGGCCTGAATCCACTCGCGCGGACCCGGCGGGTTTCCGCGACCCGCGGGCGGCAGGGCACGCAGGGCGAGGGTCACCGGGCCGCCGAGGATCAGCAGCACCGGGATCATCATCGACATCAGCATGTGCGAGATCATGTGCACGCTGAACATCGCCGGCGCGTAGCGTCCCAGGCCCGACGACGTGGCCAGGAGCAGCAGCAGGCATCCGAGCAGGAAGGCGAAGGTGCGGCCGACCGACCAGTCGTCGCCGCGCCGCCGCAGCCGAATGACACCGCGCAGGTAGACCACCGCCAGGACGATCGCGGCGGTGCCGAAGATCAGGTCGAAGCGCCAGTCGGTGAGGAACCGGACGAAGGTGGGCGAACCGGCGAGGTCGTAGCCGATCGCGTTCTTCGTCGTGGAGATCTCCGAGGTGTCGATCAGCGGCGGCGGGGTCCGGCTCAGACCGACCGCGAGACCGAACGTCGCCGCGAAGACCATCAGTTCGACCAGCCCGAACCGGACGAACAGCGAGGGACGCTCCTCGGACTCGAGCTGGGCGATGGTCACGCGACGATGCCATGCGCCGAGCGCGCCGAGGACGACCAGCGCGACGATCTTGCCCACGACGAGTCGGCCGTACGTGTCGTCGAACAGCTCGCCGATGGGCACGCGGACCAGTGCATTGATCACCCCGCTCGCCCCGACGACGAGAATGCACCAGAACGCGACACGCGAGAAGCGCCGAACCGCCAGCGCCCGCCACTTCCCCGACGAGAGCGCGTAGACGACGACCGCGGCGAGCCCGCCGAGCCACAGCGTCGCCCCGACGATGTGCAGGATGAGGCTGTTGGTCGCGACGTCGTGGTCGCCGCCGGCCGACGAGTGTCCGGCCAGCGCGGACGGCATCAGGCTGAGGACGACGAACCCGATGACGATGGTCGTCAGGCCCCATTTGAGGATGATCCGCGCGACGATCGCCGCGACCAGGGCGAACACCGCGGTCCAGAACCAGGTGCGCACCTCGGCGACCTGGCCGTAGGCCGTCATCAGGTTCTTCGGCAGGATCGCCTCCGACAACGGCGAACCGCTGACCTCCGACGCGGCCAGGGGCATCAACAGCACGGCGCACACAGACCACACCAGCGACGCCGTCGCGGCGACCCTGATCGCGCGGTAACCGCCGACGTCGAGCACGTGGTCGGTTTGCGGCGGCACGAAGAACGCGGCGAACACCGCCGACCCGAGGGCGATCGCGGCCCCGAACTCGCCGATCGCGGTGAGCGTCGGCAGTCCGTAGGTGGTGATCGGGCCGGGGTCGGGAACGCCGGTGAGCTTCAGCGCAGTGGCCGCCGAGATCGCGGTGACGGCGACCGCGACGACCGCGGCGAGCCACCCGCCTGCCCACAGGATCGCGGTGACGACGCCGCGCGGTTCGTTCATCGCGTCGCGTTGCTGATCCGCGGGGGCGGACGTCGACGTGCGGGTCATTCCTCAACTGTAGGTCCGGGGCCCGCCCACACCGCTGCCGACCTGCTGCGGCCGTGGCGTGCGGCACATCCGCGGGACGGGCGGAGCGATGTCGTAGACTCCTTGTGCTCGACGCCACGACGCGTCGGCAAGCCTCCGTAGCTCAGCTGGATAGAGCAAGGGCCTTCTAATCCCTAGGTCGCAGGTTCGAGTCCTGCCGGGGGCGCCGCGTGCGCCGGGTCGGTTCCTCCGACCCCGCCCCGTTCTTCCTTTCGGCCGACTCGTTTCCCAACCGCCGATCCCATTCGCGTGAAAGGAACCGGTCGAGCGTGACCAGATGCACAGCTCGGTCACGCTCGAGATCTTCAGGCCGGCGGCTGCCCTCTCAGATCCCGAACGGCTCCGCGTACCTCACCATCCCCGCCGGGATCGGGCTCCCGTCCAGGCTGAGCACCATCAGCGACTCGGCCGGCACCTCGATACTCAGCCGCACCCCGTGGTCGACGGCGCGCGCGAAGCCGAACCTCGGGTAGTAACCGGCGTGACCGAGCACCACGACGGCGCTCTCCCCCTTGGCCCGCGCGGCCTCGAGGACCGCGGTGATCGCGACCGACCCGGCACCCGTCCGCTGATGCGCGCCGAGCACGGCACACGGCGCCAGACACAGCGCGGGGACGTCGTCGATGTGGCATCGGGTCAGCAGCGCGTATCCGACCGGAAGGCCGATGGCGGTGTCGTCGGCGGGCACGGCCACCATCGACAACCCGTCGATCCAGGCCGGGTCCGCACGCAGCGCATCGACGAGGTCGGCCTCCTCCGAGGTGTCGAACGCGTCGAGAATGATCTCGCGCAACCGCCCGATGTCATCGGGGCGTTCGGGCCGCGCTTGCCATTGCGACCGCATCTGTCTCCATGACTCCGGCCGGGTCATGAGCACCTCCCTCACTGCGGCACCGGGCCCACCGTAACCGCACCATCCCGCTCACTGCGACGGCTTTTCGGAAACGGTCCACGGAACCGGGAGCGCGTCCGGTGCGTCCAAACCGAGCACCACCGCTCGGTGGGCAGCAGCGTCTGGAGGACCATGTCACACCCTCTCCCACTCTCTTACCGCATGTCCCTGCAGTACCGGCTCAGCGATGAATACCGCACGGAGAAAACGACTTTCGGTGTGACTCCGGCAGACATAGATTCGATCGTGAGGTCGTGGAGCAGCAACGCCGTGGCCGTGCACGCGATCGACGTCGAGCCCCTGTCCGCCGCCCACGGACCCTCGAGTCGAGTGGCCCGCGCCCTGAACGCCGCCGCCGGCCCGGCGGAACGTGCGCTCGCCTCCGTCGGAACCCGGTTGACCGACCTGAGCGCGGCACTCACACGCTTCAGGGCCGACGCCGTGTCCAGCGACACGAAGGCGGCCACGGCGTTCGACGCCCTGCGAGATCGCTGATGCGCCCGACCATCCCGGCACTGCTGAAATGGCAGCCGCAGACGTTCGCCGACGCCGGTACCTGCGCGTCCGAGGCGGCCGAGGCCCTCGACACCGCCGTCGGCAGAGCCGTGACGGCCTTCGACTCGGCGAGGTCCTGGCGCGGGCTCACCCACGCCGCGGCGCAGCGGCGCGTCGGCGAGGAACACGACCACGCCGACGAGGTCCGCAACGTCCTGCAGATGATCGCCGACGAGGCGTCCGACGCGGCGGTCGCTCTCACGCATGCGCGCGACCACGCACTCCGCCTTCTCGACACCGCCACCGACGGCGGGTTCCGGATCGCCGAGGACGGCACGGTGACCCACCCCGACCCCGACCGCGCCGCATCGGCCGCCGATCTCACCGGGCAGATCACCGCCGCACTCTCCACCATCGACGAACTCGACGAGCTCTACGGGACGCGGCTGGACGGCTACACCGCCGACCTGGCGTCGATGATCGACGGCCAGCCGGACGTCACGCTGCCGGGCGGCACGATGATGGACCCCGACGATGCGGTCATGATGCTCCGCTCGCTCACCGAGTCGCAGATCCGCGATGTCCTCGAGAAGATGAGTCCCGCCGACGTCAGGCGCCTCGTCCAGGCGAATCCCCATGTGATGGGCAATCTTCCGGGTGTGCCGTTCGAGTGGCGCATCCCGGCCAACGAGGTCAACATCCGCAATGCCCTCGCCGAGGAGATCCGCGCCGGTCGCGGTCAGGGCCGCCGCGCCCGAACCCTGCGCGAGATGCTCGAGCCCGTTGCCGACCCGACGAACCCGAACCCCGCCGCAGGCGACGACGGCCTCGTCGAGCGGCAGTTCATCACCTTCGTGAACACGCCCCGCGGGCGCATGGTCGAGATGATCGGAACCCTGCGACGCAACACCCGCAACGTCGCGGTGTATGTGCCGGGCACCGGGACGAACATGGACTCGGCCGGCGGTGACAACCGGCGCGCCGCCGCCGAGCTCGCGGCCCAGACCGACGGCCCGGTGTTCCTCTACCTCGACGGCGACCTCCCGCAGGATCTCGTCGCCGCCACGAGCACCGAGTACGCCGCCGAGATGGCCCCGCGGTTGGCGGTCTTCGGCCACGAACTCGACGCCGAGCTCGCCGAGCACGCCCCGGCGGCGAAGAGCACGTTCATCGGCCACTCATACGGCGGATCGGTGGTCGGAACCGCCGAACAACTGGGGCTGGCGCCCGACCGCGTCATCTACGCGTCCGCGGCGGGCACCGGCATCCTGGATCTCCCGCACCCGGCGGGAGTCGATCGGTACGCACTCACCTTCCCGGGAGATCCCATCCATATCTCCCAGCTCCTGCCCTTCAACCCGCACGGTGCCGATCCCGACACCACGGCCGACGTCACCCGATTGGCGACCGGCACTGTCGAGATCGACGGCAAGACCTACGTCGGCGGACTCAAGACCCATGGCGGCTACTGGAACGATCCGGACTCGACCGCCTTCCAGAACATGGTCAAGGTCATCACCGGCGAGGATCCGGTTCTCCACGGCAGAGACAGACCCTCGATGCCGAGTCTCCCGACACCACCGCCGGCGCCGCCGTGGTGGACCCGCCTGTTCGACGACGCCGGTCCTCCGGGGCCGCTCCCCGACATCCCGTTGCCGAGGGTCCCGGGTCTCCCGAGGCTTCCGATACCCCTTCCGATACCCGATGTACCCCTGCGGCTGCCGTGGTGACGGGACGGCTCGCTCCCGGTGCTCAGTGGGCCTCGGGAACCTCGCGCCGCTCGTCGGGGACCGCCGTTCCGCGCCACCCGCCGATGACACGCATGCTGTGGTAGATCACGAGGGCCGCCACCGACCCGAGCGAGATGCCGGCGAACACGAGATCGCCGATCTGCCATGTGTAGTCGGCGATACCGATGATGAGCGGGATGGCCGCGGTGAACTGGTTGATCGGCTTGGAGAAGTCGACCTTGTTGCTCACCCAGATCTGCACGCCGATGATGCCCACGAGGCCGTACAGCGCGGTGGTCACGCCACCGAGGACGCCAGGCGGGATCGCGGCGATGACCGCGCCGACCTTCGGCGACAGGCCGAGCAGGATCGCGGCGGCGCCGGCGATCCAGTAGGCGGCCGTCGAGTACACCTTGGTCGCCGACATCACGCCGATGTTCTCGGCGTAGGTGGTCGTCGCCGAGCCGCCGCCACTGCCGGCGAGCACGGTCGCCAGTCCGTCGGCGGCGATGGCGCGACCCATGACGTCGTCGTAGTCCTTGCCGGTCATCATCGCCACCGACTTGACGTGGCCGATGTTCTCCACGACGAGGACCAGCACCACCGGCAGGAACAGCGGCAGGACGCCGAACTCGAAGGTCGGGGCCTGGAAGTCGGGCAAGCCGATCCATGCGGCGTCGGCGATGCCCGAGGTGTCGATGTAGTCGTTGTCGGGGTCGATCCAGTCGAGCACCACCGCCAGCAGGTACCCGAAGACGACGCTGACGAAGATCGCGAGCCTGCCCAGCAGCCCGCGGAACAGCACCGCCGACGCGACGAGCAGGACCAGGACGATCGTCGCCAGCACCGGGTCTGCCACGAAGTTGTTCTTCGCTGCGGGTGCGAGGTTGAGACCGATCAGCGCGACGATCGTGCCGGTGACCACCGGCGGCATCAGCACCTCGATCCACCGGACCCCCGCGAAGTGGCAGATCAGGCCGATGACGACCAGGAGCGCGCCCACGGCCACCAGGCCGCCGAGCGCCGAGGACGCTCCGTCGGAGGCCACCGCCGCCGTGACCGGCGCGATGATCGCGAAACTCGAGCCGAGGTAACTGGGCAGGCGGTTCTTGGTGATCAGCAGGAACAGGATCGTGCCGATGCCGGAGAACAGCAGCGTCGTCGACGGCGGGAACCCGGTGAGCACCGGGACGAGGAAGGTGGCGCCGAACATCGCGATCACATGCTGCAATCCGATGCTCGCGGTCCGCGGCCAGGTCAGTCGCTCTTCCGGAGCGACAACGGTGTTGGTGGTGAGTGTCCAGGACAGGAAGTTCCGGGAGCCCTTCTCCGGTTCGGTCATGCCGAACAGTCTGCGACACCGGCCTGCGCGCCGCGCGGCGGCTCACCCTTCCGGCACGGCGTGCTGCACAAATCCATATGCAACAAGAGTTATATACACCTTGTTGCATAGTGCGCTGTTGCAGTGTTAGCGTGCCCACATGGCGCTCGAACACGCGATCCTGGTCTCGCTGGCGGAGCGACCGGGCACGGGCTACGAGATCGGCCAACAGTTCGACCGGTCGATCGGCTACTTCTGGTCGGCCACCCACCAGCAGATCTATCGCACGCTGAAGAAGCTCCTCGACGACGGACTCGTCAGCGTCGAGTCGATCAGCCAGGACGGCCGGCCGGACAAGAAGGTCTACACGATCTCCGACGCCGGTCGAGAAGCCCTGGCCGAGTGGGCGATGAGCCCCACTCCCCTGCAGCCCCTGCGCAGCGACATCGGGGTCAAACTGCGCGCCGCCGAGTTCGGCGACCTCGCCGCGATCATCGGCGAACTGAAGGCACACCGCGACGCCCACGTCGCCCAACTGAAGTTGTACGAGGGATTCCAGGCCGAGTACTACCCCGAGCCCGAGTCCCTCACCGGCCGCAAGCTGCACCAGTACCTGGTGTTGCGCGGCGGCATCCTACAAGAGCAGGGCTACATCGAATGGTGCGACGAGGTCATCCCGGCCCTCGAGCGCGAACTCGCCGGTGGCTGAACACCATCCGAACCCGAACTCCCCTCAGATTGACCGTCTCACCGAACGTCCCGACGACAACCAGATGAAAGGTCGCGTCATGTCAGCCCACACGGCACAACCCAATCCGCACTATCCGCACCTGTTCACGCCGCTGCAGATCGGCGGGATGACCATCGAGAACCGCCTGGTGATGGGCTCCATGCACACCGGCCTCGAAGACCGACTCTGGGACACCGACAAGCTCGCCGCATACTTTGCCGAGCGCGCGAAAGGCGGTGCGGGACTGATCATCACGGGCGGTTTCGGCACCAGCCGCACCGGCTTGCTCGCGTTCGCCGGCGGCAAGATGACCAACGCCCTGGACTGGCGGCGCCACCAGCGTGTCACCAAGGCGGTCCACGACGAGGGCGGCAAGATCGCGATGCAGCTCATCCACGCCGGCCGCTACGGGTACACCCCGTTCAAGGTCGCGCCGGGCACCGAGCCGTCGCCGATCCACCCGTTCAAGCACCTGAAGATGACCGAGCCGATCATTTGGCACGTCATCAAGTCGTTCGGCCACTCGGCCAAGCTGGCCCGCAAGGCCGGATACGACGCCATCGAGATCATGGGCGGCGAGGGATACCTCATCAACCAGTTCCTCTGCCCGCACACCAACGACCGCACCGACAAGTGGGGCGGCAACACCGAGAACCGGCAGCGTTTCCTGGTGGAGGTCATCAAGGAGATCCGCCGCCAGGTCCCACGCGACTTCCCGGTCATCCTGCGCCAGTCGGTCGCCGACCTCATCCGCAACGGTCAGACCTGGGACGAGATCGCGCTGATGGCCCGCAAGGCCGAGGAGTTCGGCGTCGACGCCATCAACACCGACATCGGCTGGCACGAGGCCCAGGTCCCGACCATCGTCACCTCGGTCCCCCGCGGCGCGTTCGTGAAGTTCACCGAGCGTCTGCGCGACGAGGTGTCGATCCCCCTGATCGCGGCCAACCGCATCAACACCCCGGAGTTCGCCGAGGAGATCCTCGCCAACGGCCGGGTCGACGCCATCCAGATGGCGCGTCCGTTCCTCGCCGACCCGTACCTGGCGAACAAGGCCCGCGAGGGTCGCGCCGACGAGATCAACACCTGCATCGGCTGCAACCAGGCCTGCCTCGACCACGCCTTCGTCGGCAAGAAGGTCTCGTGCCTGGTGAATCCGCGCGCGGGCCGCGAGACCACCCTGGTCCTCAGCCCGACCCGCAAGGCCAAGCGCGTCGCGGTCGTCGGCGCCGGCCCGGCGGGTCTGTCGGCGGCGGTCTCGGCCGCCGAGCGCGGCCACAAGGTCACTCTCTTCGAGGGAGGAGACAGCATCGGCGGCCAGTTCTCCATCGCCGCCCGCATCCCGGGCAAGGAGGAGTTCAACGAGACCATCCGCTACTTCACCCGCAGGATCGAGGTCCTCGGCATCGACCTGCGGCTGAACACCCGCGTCGACGCCGACACCCTGATCGCGGAGAAGTTCGACGACGTGATCGTCGCGACCGGCGTGGTGCCGCGCATCCCGGATTTCCCCGGCGTCGACCATCCGATGGTCATGTCCTACGCCGACGCCGTCCTCGGGCACCGCGAGATCGGCAAGCGCGTCGCCGTCATCGGCGCCGGCGGCATCGGCTTCGACGTCAGCGAGTTCCTCGTCACCGACGAGTCCCCGACGCTGAACCTGAAGGAATGGGAACAGGAATGGGGCGTCACCGACGACCCGGAGAAGCCCGGCTACGTCACCAAGCCGCGCCCGCTGCCGCCCGCCCGCCAGGTCTACATGGTGCAGCGCAAGCCCGGTAAGCAGGGCAAGTCCCTCGGCAAGACCACCGGGTGGGTCCACCGGGCGACGATGAAGATGAAGGGCGTCGAGCAGATCAGCGGCGCGACCTACGACAAGATCGACGACCAGGGCCTGCACCTGAGCTTCCGCGACGACGAGGGCAACGTGACCGAGACCCGCCTCCTCGAGGTCGACAACGTGGTCATCTGCGCCGGCCAGGAGTCGGTGCGCGACCTCGTCGATCCGCTGACCCTCGCGGGCGTGACGACCCACGTCATCGGCGGCGCCGACCACGCGGGCGAACTCGACGCCAAGCGGGCCATCCGACAGGGCACCGAGGTGGCCGCCGGGATCGACTGACCGCTCGGTCATCTCACCCCACTCGCGTCACCGCCGTTGCGTCCCGACTCCTCCACGGACCCGGACGCAACGGCGGTTACGATTGCGCACATGCCGGTACCGCCGCCTTCTGAAAACGCCCGCGCCGTCGTCACCGGGGCCTCCTCCGGCATCGGACGCGAGCTCGCCCGGGTCCTCGCCGCCCGCGGCCATTCGGTCATCCTCGTCGCCCGCCGCGGCGAACTCCTCGAAGAACTCGCCGTCGAACTGCGCAGCAACCACGACGTCGCCGTCGAGGTCCGCGCGGTCGATCTGTCCGACCCCGCCAGGGTCGAGGTCCTCGCCGCCGAGTTCGCCGGACGCGAGATCTCGGTCCTGTGCAACAACGCCGGCATCGCCACCTTCGGGCCGGTCGCCGAACTCGACCCCGACTACGAGCGCGCCCAGGTCCGGCTGAACGTCAACGCCGTTCACGATCTGACGCTCGCGGTGCTCCCGCAGATGGTCGAGCGCGGCGCCGGCGGCATCCTGATGGTCGGTTCGGCCGCGGGCAACATGCCGATCCCCAACAACGCGACGTATGCGGCGTCGAAGGCCTTCGTCAACACGTTCAGCGAGTCGCTCCGTGGTGAGGTCTCCGGTCAGGGCGTGCACGTCACACTGCTGGCCCCCGGCCCGGTGCGCACCCACACCCCGTCGCCCGAGGAGGCCTCGATCGTCGACAAGGTGGTGCCCGACTTCCTGTGGCACAGCTCGGCGAAGGTGGCCGAGATGAGCCTGGATGCGTTGGAGCACAACAAGATGCGCATCGTGCCCGGCACTCTGTCGAAGGCGATGTCGGTGGCCGGCGGCTACACCCCGCGCGCCATCGTGGCGCCGATCGTCGGCGGCTTCTACAAGAAGTTCAGCGCCGAGTGACGATCCGACACCGCGCCGGGTGAGCGCTCACGAAGCCCACACCGCCGGCGCGCTCACCGCTTCCGGCGACGCCCCGTCCCGAAGATCGCCCGGCTGAACTCCCGACCGGCGGCGCTGGCCGCCGACCGCAGGAAGCTCTGCATCGGCTTGCTCGTGAGCACCTCGGTGAGGATGCCGGGCTCCTCCGGAGCGGGCTTCGGCGCCCTCGGGGCGGGAGCGGGCGCCGGGACCGGCGCCGGTGCGGGAACGGGGATGGGCGCGGGCGCCGGGGCATCGGCGGCCTCGCCCGGGGACAGGGTGTTCGCGGCGAGCTTCTCGTAGGCGGACTCGCGGTCGATCGTCTGCCCGTACTTCGCGTACAGCGGGCTCGCCTTGGCGGCCGCGGTGATCGCCTCGTCGCCGATCGCCTCCATCGACGACCGCGGTGCGCGGACCACGGTCCACGCAACCGGCGTCGGCGCACCCTTCTCCGACAGCACCGTCACAACGGCCTCGCCGGTGCCCAGCGAGGTCAGCGCTTGCTCGAGCTTGTAGACCTCGGAGACCGGATAGGTCTTGACCGTCTTCTTCAGCGCCTTCTGGTCGTCGGGGGTGAAGGCGCGCAACGCGTGCTGGATGCGTGCGCCGAGCTGCGACAGCACCTCGTTGGGGATGTCGGTGGGCAGCTGCGAGCAGAAGAACACACCCACGCCCTTCGAGCGGATCAGTTTCACCGTCTGCTCCACCTGGTCGACGAACGCCTTCGACGCGTCGTCGAACAGCACGTGCGACTCGTCGAAGATGAAGACGAGCTTGGGCTTGTCGAGGTCGCCGACCTCGGGCAGGTACTGGAACAGGTCGGCGAGAATCCACATCAGGAACGTGGAGAACAGCACCGGGCGCGCGGACTGCGCGCCGAGCTCGAAGAGGGTGACGATGCCGCGGCCGTCCGGGGCGAGGCGGATGAGGTCGGCGGGCTCGATCTCTGGTTCGCCGAAGAACGTGTCGCCGCCGTCGGCCTCGAGGTTGGTCAGGGCCCGCAGGATGACCCCGGCCGTCTGCCGCGAGACGCCGCCGATGTTCTTCAGCTCCTCCTTGCCCTCGTCACTGGTGAGGAACGCGATGACCGACCGCAGGTCCTTCAGGTCGAGCAGCGGCAGCCCCTTCTTGTCGGCCCAGTGGAAGATGAGTCCGAGGGTGGATTCCTGCGTGGCGTTGAGGCCGAGCACCTTGGAGAGCAGGATCGGTCCGAACGACGTGATCGTCGCGCGGATGGGTACGCCGATGCCGGTCGAGCCGAGCGAGACGAACTCCACCGGGTACGACGTGGGTTGCCAGTCGTCGCCGGTCTGCTGTGACCGTTCGACGATCTTGTCGTTGCTGCTGCCCGGCCGGCTCAGTCCCGACAGGTCGCCCTTGATGTCGGCCATGACCACCGGCACGCCGTTCGCGGAGAGCTGTTCGGCCAGCAGCTGCAGGGTCTTGGTCTTGCCGGTGCCGGTGGCGCCCGCGACGAGTCCGTGCCGGTTCATCATCGCGAGCGGGATGCGCACGGCGGCGGCGGGATCGACCTGGCCGTCCACCGACACCGATCCGAGTTCCAGTGAGGTCGAGGTGAAGGCGTAGCCGGCGGCGATGGACTGGGCAGGGCTGAGGGCTTCGGTCACGTGGACACGATAGCCCGCGAGGTGCCCACGGGTTCGGCTCCGCGGCGGTCATGTCGCGCCGCGTTGGCTAAGGTTGTCGGGTGCAGGACAAACTGGTGTGGATCGATTGCGAGATGACCGGACTGCGACTCGAATCGGACAAACTGATCGAGATCGCGGCGCTGGTCACCGACGGTGACCTGAACATCCTGGGTGACGGCGTGGACGTCGTCATCCACGCCGACGACGAGGCGCTCGCCGCGATGCCGGACGTGGTCAAGAAGATGCACGCCGACTCCGGGCTCACCGAAGAGGTGCGCAGGTCGACGGTCACCCTGGCCGAGGCGGAGAAGATGGTGCTCGACTACATCCGCAAGCACGTGACGACGCCCGGCGCCGTCCCGCTTGCCGGTAACTCGATCGCCACCGACCGCAACTTCATCGCCCGCGACATGCCCGAACTCGACGCATACCTGCACTACCGCATGGTCGACGTCAGCTCGATCAAGGAGCTGTGCCGCCGCTGGTACCCGCGCATCTACTTCGGTCAGCCGGAGAAGGGGCTGGCCCACCGAGCACTCGCCGACATCCGCGAGTCGATCCGCGAGCTGCGCTACTACCGGGAAGCCGCGTTCGTGCCCTCCCCCGGGCCCGGCACCGATGCCCTCGCCAAGATCGTCGAGAAGCTCGGACCCGCCTGAGAAATGGCAGGTCAGAATACCGATTGGTGTTCCGGGGCATCTACCCGCTAGAGTGTTCATGGCTCTGAGGCCAGGAGCGAAAGCCCGGGTCGAAGACGTCGATGGTGGATGTAGTTCAGTTGGTAGAGCACCAGGTTGTGATCCTGGCTGTCGCGGGTTCGAGTCCCGTCATCCACCCCTGATGAGTGGGAGGTCGCACACGCGGCCTCCCACTTCTGGTTTTCGAGCCGACCGCTTCGCGCTCAATGCAGCCATCCGGGCCTGACGACCCGGGAACCGATGTCGCACGCGACACCGATCCGGATCGTCGACCTCGATCGGTGTCGCCGCCTCGGAACCGTGTCGCCCGCGACATCGATCCGGCCCAACGGACGATGTTCCCGAATGCGTCACCGCGCACACGCCACCGGCTCGACAGCAGCGATCCCGTTGCGCCTGAGACCGGTTCGCGGGCACAGACGCAACGGGATCGCCGCCGCTGCTCGGCTACTCGTCTTCGGAGGAGTCCGGCGAGGAGTCGTCCGAACTCGACCGCGACTCCTCCTCCGGGGTCGGCACCGGTTCCGGGTCCTCGGCCCCCTCGTCCTCGGCGGCGGGCGCCACCTCGGCCGGCGCTGCGGCTCGGGGCTCACTCGTCTGAGGTGTCTCGACGACCGGCGCGGGCGAACTGGTCGTCGTGGTGACGGGCACCGTGGGTTCCGGCAACACGAACCTGAATCCCGCTGTGCCCGAGGGCTTTCAGATCGCCTTGCCCGCCACGCTCGGGGCCGTGAACGTCACCCACCCGGTGTAGGTGCGCCCCGGCTCCAGCTCCTCGGGCAGCTGCGGCGACGGACCGCCCGACGCCCGGCCGGCATCCTGTTCCACTCCCCCGACGATCGCACCGAAGTCCTTCCACGAGACAGACAACAACCGGTGGCCTCCGCCGGCATCGGACGTCGTGATCGACATCTTCACCGCCACCGTCGCGGGCGCACCCTCCGACGGGGCATCGGACTCGACCTGTTGGATCGTCGCCGAGCCGAGGTCGGCGCCGTCGCTCGCCACGATCGGGAAGCGACTGCCCACGTCGACGTCCGACGGTGTTGTCGACCCCCGCCCGGCCACCGGGGGTGTCGGCGGACGTGCTCTCGGAAGCACTTGCCGGGGAGGAACTCTCGGACTCCTCCGAGGATGAGGCCCCCGAGCTCTCGGACTCGGAACCCTCCGCGCTCTTCGACGCCGAGCTCGTCGAGGACGAACTCTCGACAGAGCGGGATGGCGAGGCACTTTCCGAGTCCGGCGCCAGGCGGGCCATCGCCATCCGCGACGCGGGAAGTGTGGTGTCGGAGTCCACCGCCGGCAGCGATCTACCGATGCCGCACTCGGCGCGGACCAGCTGCATCGACACGGTCCAGAAGCTCACGTGCGGCCACAAGGCGGATTGGATGTCGATGTCGAGGACCAGGGTGGAGACGGCGTAGTCCGGTTCCTGCCGCACGATGCTACGCAGCGTGCCCGCCACGTGCAGGCCGACCGCGTCGTCATCGATGACGACCTCTTGGTTCGCCTGCGGCACGGAGTAGTAGTTGTTGGAGCCGATCCCGATCTCGATGGGCGACCCGGACGGAGCCTCGGCACGTGTCGTCACGGTCCTGCCGTGATCATCCGACTCGCAACTGACCGCGGCCCGGAACTCGCCGGTGGTGTCCATCAGGGACAGCCGATCCGACGGATCGATGGCCGTGGATCGCGGAATGATCTCGAGGTCCTTCGCCAGGCTCTCCGCACTCGCCGCGATGTTCCCGCCGTCGCGCGACCAAGCCGCGGCAGACCGTCCGGTTCCCCGAACCACACCAGAGCTGAACAGCCCCGACTTCGAGTTCGTGAACCATTCCCCCGGACCGGGAACGATGCTCGAACCCTGATCGGCGAAGGTGTGGGTAGCGGTGGTGACCTCGAACGAGTTCGAGGTGATCACGCGTTCGGTGTGAACCTCCCCCGTCACCGACCGCGCGTACCCGTCGGTGGCCGGCGCCTTGCCGAAAACGGCGCATCCCGAACACCTTGTCGTTCCACGAGGCGAGCACGCCGGTGGCCTGGCCGAGCACACCGAGGATCGCGACGAGTCCGACGACGGTGATCAAGATCTTGCTGCGTTTGCTGAGGTTCATGGGTGGACCGATATGTCTGGTAGGGGAAGCACCCTGCGGCGCAGGGCATTGCGGCTGTGCGGGGTTGGGGGCCGGTCTACGCGTCGTCCGGACGTCGGCCTGTGGACGGCTTCGGCCAGAAGGTCCACAGGACCAACAGCGCTGCACCGAGTGTGATGGCGGCGAGAACGTACGGGTGCGACAACCACACGACCTGCCTCGCGAGGCCCGGCACGTGCCACAGCACCTTCTTCACCGTCGAGACGCGGTAGGGCTCGGGATCGGGGTTCGGGTTGGCGTCGCCCTGCATCTCGATCTCGACCCGGCCGCCGCCGATCGGCGTCACCGAGATGGCGCGGTGGGTGATCGGCTTCAGACCGGGACCACGGTCGACGGTGACGATGTCGCCGACCTTCACCTGCGCGGCCGGGATCTCGTGGACGACGGCGGCCGATCCCTGAGGGATGGTCGGGTCCATGGAACCGGTCTTGAACAGGATGATCGAATAGTTGCCGACGAATGCGACGACGGTCAGCACGATGCACAGGACGCCGAACACCGCGAGGATGTTCAGTACCGCGTCGCCGAGGCGTCGCGACCGCGGACGCCGCGACGTGGGGGGTCCGGAGCCAGGCCGACCCGGTTCTCGTCCGAGCAGTTCGCCTCGGCCGCAACAGAATCGGACACCCACCGGGATCGGCTCGGTGGGGGCTTCCGACGGCGGGACGAACGTTGTCGGGACGACCGGGGGCGGGGTCGGCACCTGCCGCGCCCTCGGCACCACATGGGCGCCTCCGGGCGGTCCGAACTGCTTCCACGAGCCGCTGATGTCGCCTGTTCTGCCGCTACCCGGCTTCACGGTCGTGGTCATGCAGTGCCCTTTCGAGATCTGGGTCGAGTACTTCTGTGCGTGGTCGGTTCGGCGCGAAACCGAGGAAATGGGTCCTGGACCGGAGAGTCCCGGCGACCGAGGGGCCCGCCCCGGGAGGAGTGCGGCGAAGGGTCGCCGACCGCTGGTCCCGGGCCGGGTCCGCCCGTCAGGCCTCGGCGCTCTCGGCCTTCATCTCCCACACCGCCTCGGCGGAGGTGTCGGAGATCTGGTTGGGGTTGGCGGTCGCCGGCAACGTGACCTCGAAGGTCAGCTCCTTCGTCTCCCCTTGGGGACGGTGATGGTGGTCGACGCGCCCTGGCTGCTCAGCTTCTTCTTGTCGACGTACGTGCCGGTCGAGTCCTTGATCGTCAACTCGAGGACATCGGCCAGCGAGTTCGGCGACGGGGTGATCGTCGGAGCCTGGATGGTGACCAGCCCGTCGAGATTGCCATTGGTCTCCCGGAGCCAGAACTTCCCGGTGGTGGTCTGGCCGGGCATCAGATTGAGCGCGTCGATCGGCGTCGCGGAGAAGGCGATCTTGCCGCCGGGGCCGGTCGCGTACTCGTTGTAATTGGTGCCGTCGATGCTGCCCTGCACGTTCCAGGCGGTCTTCCCGACCCCGAACTCGCCGTTGCCGAACACGGTGTCGTTCCAGGCGGCGAGGGTGACCACGGCGCCGACGCCGAGAACGGCTCCCGACGCGAGGATCGCCTTGCGCTTGCGGCTCTTGCGGACGCGTTCCTCGTCGGTCAGAGGTGCATTTCCGGGGGTCGAGTTGTTCGTCATCGTCCTTACACAATCTCTGCGGGGTGGGCAGGATTTCTACCCACCGGTAACCGGACTTACTGTGCTTTTGCGCGTCATCGATCAGCAAACCCGAACGTGTGAATCCACTCACCCGTCGGTGCGTTATTGCACGGGCGGATCATGGCCGCACCGATCCACAACCGGCTTATTCTGGACAAATCGAACCCTGGTCATTCGACCAAATCACTAATGTCCCAGAATTTTCGACAATGAGTATTGGCAATGCGTGTCAGGAATCACGCCCATTCCAAATCGAAATATTCCGCTGACGGCGCCACCTCGCAACGTCTCCCGGCGCCCCGGCAGCACTCACGCCTACCGCGGCGCTGCTCTCTTCGGGACATCGGCTGCTGCGTCGATGCTCTCCGCGAGCCAGTCCCCCAGCCAGGCGATCGCAGTGCGCCCGAGCTCGTCCACGACGAACCGCG
Organism: Gordonia paraffinivorans; assembly: GCF_900683595.1. NCBI lineage: Bacteria > Bacillati > Actinomycetota > Actinomycetes > Mycobacteriales > Gordoniaceae > Gordonia > Gordonia paraffinivorans. The sequence continues at coordinate 816,508 of NZ_CAACYD010000005.1, forward strand.
CGTAATCGGTGTGCGCATGGCCGGAGTAGAACTCCTTGGCGGTGACCGCGTCGCGGATGATCGCGGACGGATCCGTGATCGCCTGCTTTGCGACGATCCTGGTCAGATCCTTGGCGAGCTCTTTGAACCTCGGTGAGATCAGCTCGGACAACAACCCCGTGTGCGCGTCATCGCCCTCGTCGGGGTCGCGGGCCGTGTCCACCGTCAGCGAGACCAGCTTCCTGCCGACGTCGACCACATCTGCGACGTCGATGTCGGTATCGGGCAGAGATGCCGCCCCGAGGCGAGCCCCGGCGGCCCCCGCGGCCGACCAGGTCAGCTCTTGGATCTCTCCGAGGAGGTCGGCGGCACGCTCGAGGTCGACGCGGTCGAGAATCCGGCACATGGCGGCACCGACCTCGGCGATGCCGGTCTCGTCGGGGATGAGGTCGAGGACGCGCGCCACCCTGCCGTAGTCGACCTTGTTCGCGAGCTTGACGAAGGGACGGAGCCGGAGATTGACCGAGCCGGCCACCCGGTGGGCCGCCTTCAGGTCGCCCACCGCGATGAGCAGGGGCAATCGCCTGATGTCGGCACTCAGCGCGGCGTAGTTCATCCGGGCGATGGTGCCGATCACGTCGATGGCGTTCTCGACCGCGTCGGCGACGTCCTCGGCCCCTTCGCTCAGGACGGTGCCGATCCTTCCCAACACCGGATGACGCCGCTTGTCGATGGAGCAGTACAGGTCGGCCGGGTGACAGATGCTCGTGACCCGGCCCGACAACTCACCCATCCCCTCCGGACGCGGGTCGGCGATGCCGATGCCACGAGCCGTCGGGCCCACCGTTCGCTGGCCCTCGGTCCCGTTTCCGGGATCTGCCAGCAGGCCGACGGCGACGACCCGGTCTGCGGGTATAGGCCCTTCCCCGTTTCCGATCGCCGCCGCGAGGTCGCCCGCGGCGTCGGCCCCCTGGCTGTATCCGGTGATCGTGAACCACAGGTCCGGGTCGGCTTCGGCGCGGGCGGCGAGCACCTTCGAGGCGTTCGCGATCGCGGTGGCCTTGCTGTCGGCATAGGTGCGGCCGTTGTCGAAGGCCCGGGCCATGTATGGCAGGAAGTAGATGGTGGCCGAGTCGCCGTGCTCACGCTCGATCTCCCGGGCAACGGCCGTGAGCGCGCCGGTGGGTCGCGTCGGGTCGGCGTCGGCATCGGTCTCCCACGTACCCGGAATGAAGAGGTTGAACGTGGTGATCGGCGCCTCCGCGTTGGCCACGCCTACGCCGGTTCCGATGATTCCGGTCGCCATGACGCTCCCCGCAAGAGCCATTCTGGTGAGGCCGAGAACGACTTTTCGTGAATGCAGACACGACCCGGAAATCGACGTGCCACACGGGTTCGAACGTTTTCTACTGCGGAGCTGAGAAAGCATCAGCGGAATTTCTCGATTTTTCACAACGGTCATCGGGGCGTGCTCACTCGGAATGATCTGGACATTCGACCACTTTCATGCCGAGCATTAGAACCCAATATCTACGCCCTGATACGCGTTTGGCAGGAAATCCGGGTGCCGACTCCCCCGAGGAGCACTTCGCCACCCCAGAACAGCAGCGAACACCGTTCGCTCGCAATACTTCTCGACATCACAACACCGCCCGTGACCACGGTGGGACAAGCGACCAGGTGCGATGAACATCACCGCCGAAGCTCGATCAGAGGTCGAGGTGCGCGGATCGGGTTGCGTGGCGATCGGACAGCGAAGCGAACGCCCGCGGGGTGGTTGATCACCACCCCGCGGGCGTCATGAGTCGTGCGGCGGCCGTCCGGGCAGATCGCCCTCAGGACCGAGGCGCCGGGATGTCCAGTCCCAGGTCGAGCACGGTGACCGAGTGGGTCAGCGCGCCCACGGCGAGATAGTCGACGCCGGTGCGGGCGTAGTCCTCGGCCGTGTCGAGAGAGAGGCCGCCCGAGCTCTCCAACTTCGTCTGCGGCGAGCGCGTGTTGCGCCGCTGCACCGCGATCTGGGTCTCCCACGGCTCGAAGTTGTCGAGGAGCACGAGTTGCGGCTCGAGCGGCAGTACCTCGTCGAGCTGGGCGAGCGAGTCCACCTCGGCCTCGACAGGCAGGCCCGGGGCGGCCGTGCGGACCGCCTCGAGGGCGGCCGCGACCGAGCCGGCCGCGACCACGTGGTTGTCCTTGATCAGTGCGGCGTCGCCCAGGCCCATCCGGTGGTTGACTCCCCCACCTGCGCGGACCGCGTACTTCTGCAGCACGCGCAGACCGGGCAGGGTCTTGCGGGAGTCCCGGATTCTCGCCGGGTATCCGGCCACCGCGTCGACCCAGGCACGTGTGGCGGTCGCGATGCCGGACAGGTGGCAGATGAGATTGAGCGCGGTGCGCTCGGCGGTCAGCAGCGCCGCCGTCGGGGCGTGGACGCGGAGGACCACATCACCGGGTTCGACGACGGTCCCGTCGGCGACGGCCTCGGTCACCTCGAACTTGCCGGCTCCGATGACCTCGTCGAACACCGCGATCACCACCGGCACGCCGGCGATGACGCCGTGTGCGCGGCTGACGATCGCGGCGTCGACGACTGCTCCCGCGGGGACGGTTGCGGCCGTGGTGACATCGGGCCCGTACCGCAGGTCCTCGTCGAGTGCGGTCCGGATGAGCGCTCGGATCTCGTCGTCGACGACGAGTTCGAGCGCCCCGCCGGCCGCCTCCTGTCCGACGAATCCGTCGCTCACCGTGTCTGCTCCCCCGAGGGTCACTCGCCCGAGCCCGGGTTGCCGATCGCGATCATGCGCTCGACGCTCTTACGGGCTTTGTCGGCGACGTCGGCGTCGACGAACACCTCGTCGCGTCCCTCGCGCAGGCAGCGCAGCAGCGCGGCCGGCGTGATCATCTTCATGTACGGGCAGGACGCGCGGTCGTTGACGGCCTGGAAGTCGACGCCGGGTGCGGCCTTGCGCAGCTGGTGCAGCATGCCGACCTCGGTGGCGACGAGAACCTGCTTGGCGCCGGTCTCCCGGGCGGCGTCGAGCATGCCGCCGGTCGAGAGGATCTTGACCCGGTCGGAGGGCACCGCGCCCTCACCGGCCAGGTAGAGCGCCGAGGTGGCACAGCCGCATTCGGGGTGGATGAACAGGTCGGCGTCCGGGTGCGAGGCGGCCTGGTCGGCGAGCTCGTCGCCGTTGATGCCGGCGTGCACGTGGCATTCGCCCGCCCAGATGTGGATGTTGTCGCGACCGGTCTCGCGCTTGACGTGTGCGCCGAGGAACTGGTCGGGCAGGAACAGCACGTCCCGGTCGGGGTCGATCGAGGCGACCACGTCGACGGCGTTCGACGACGTGCAGCAGATGTCGGTCAGGCCCTTCACCTCTGCGGTGGTGTTCACGTACGACACCACGATCGCGTCGGGGAACTCGGCCTTCCAGGCGCGCAGCTCGTCGGCGGTGATCGAGTCGGCGAGCGAGCACCCGGCCCGCTCGTCCGGGATCAGGACGCGCTTCTCGGGGCTGAGGATCTTGGCGGTCTCGGCCATGAAGTGGACGCCGCAGAAGATGATCTCGTCGGAGTCGACCTCGGCGGCGATGCGCGAGAGCGCGAGCGAGTCACCGACGTGGTCGGCGACGTCCTGGATGGCCGGCAGCTGGTAGTTGTGCGCGAGCAGCGTCGCGTTGCGGGCGCGGGCGAGGCGTCGGACCTCGTCCGCCCACTCTTGGGTCGGCTCGACGCCGGCGTAGCCGCCGGGAGCGTCGTACCACTCGGCATCGAGGAGTCCGGTCGCGGTGACGGCCGCCGGACGATCACTGGTGATGCTCATTGCCACTCCTCTGGCTCCCCGACGCATGCTCCGCCGGGTCGTCGGTTCCCCGGATCACGGGCCGTGTGTCCGAGGCAGGTTTTCGACTCATGGTCGAAAACGCTATGCATCGTAACATTCGCCACACCGGACCTATTCCCGCCGCCCCACGCGGGACGGGGCACGTCATTCACGCATCAGCGCGTCGGATGACAGTCGAAGACGAGGGCTGCGGAGTCATCCCGCGCGAGCAACCTCTTCGCCGTCGAGAACGACGGCCAGATCGTCGAGGGACGTCTCCAGCGACCGCGCGAGCGCCGCGATCGTCGCGAATGCCGGGGTGGGCATACGACCCGTCTCGATCTTGCGGAGCGTCTCCGGCGAGATCCCCGCGTGTACGGCGACCTCGGCCAGCGGGCGCTCGCCGCGGAGTTCACGCAACCGGGCACCCAACCGGCGTCCGGCGGCGATCTGCTCAGGAGTCAACGGGTTGCGGACCATGGGCAGATCCTATCCGATGCGGTATGAATATACCGGTACGCCCCGGTATTTCTATACCGGGATTCATCTGCCGATGATCGACGCAGCCACCGAAGGGAACCCGAGAACATGGTCGAGCTCAAGACACCGTCCGAGGTGGAGGCGATGGCGGTCACCGGCGCGTTCATCGCCGAACTCCTCGCCGACCTCGCCGAACGCGCCGACGTCGGTGTCAACCTGCTCGACCTCGAGCAGCGCGCCCGCGAGATGATCGCCGAGCGCGGCGCCGAGTCCTGCTACTGGGACTACGCACCGTCCTTCGGCAACGGCCCGTTCCGCAACGTCATCTGCCTGTCGGTCAACGACGCGGTACTGCACGGGCTCCCCCACGACTACGTGCTCGCCGACGGCGACCTGCTGTCGATGGACATCGCGGTCTCCATCGACGGCTGGGTGGCCGACTCCGCGCGCAGCGTCATCGTCGGCACGCCCCGCCCCGAGGACCAGCGCCTGGTCGCCGCCACCGAGGAGGCGCTGCGCGCGGCGATCGACGCGGCCCGGCCCGGGGCCCGCTTGGGCGACATCTCCGCAGCGATCGGCGCCGTCGCGAAGTCGCGCGGGTACCGGGTCAACACCGAGTTCGGCGGGCACGGACTCGGCCGGACCATGCACGAGGACCCGCACGTGCCGAACATCGGCAGGCCCGGACGCGGGATGAAGCTGCGGCCGGGACTGACCCTGGCGCTCGAACCGTGGTTCACGCTGGGTACCGAACGCATCAAGTTCGACGCCGACGGCTGGACCATCCGGTCGTTCGACGGTTCGCGCGGCGCCCACAGCGAGCACACGATCGCGATCACCGACGGCGAGGCGCGCGTGCTCACCGCACGACCCGCCTGACGGGGCGGGCGCCGCGTCGGATCGTTCCTGCGTCGCGGACACGCGCCGGGGCCATACAATCACCGCATGCCAGCCGCCGGGACCGACTCCTCCTCCACCGACGGCCCCTCCTCCGGTGGGCCCCACGCCGATACGCACCCGGCCGACGAGCGCGGCGCCGGTCTGCGGGTCGAGGTGCTGCCCGTCGTCTTCCAGGTCCGCACGCCGGCCGACGCCGATGCCGCGCACCCGGTGCTGAGCGTCCTGCTCTCGGAGGTCCCTGCCGGGCGGTGGTCGTTGCCCCGCGGCGACGTCGCCGACGACGAGAACCTGTCGGCCAGCGCACGCCGCCTCGTCACCGAGACGATGGGCGTCCGCGACGTCGCCCATCTCGAACAGCTGTCGGTGTTCTCCGACCCTCATCGGGTTCCCGGTATCCGCACGATCGCCTCGAGCTACCTGGGGCTCGTTCCGTCCGACGCGTCGTCCGGCCTTCCCGGCGGCGCCGGCTGGTTTGCCGTCGACGCCCTCCCCGAGGTCGTGTTCGACCACGCCGCGATCATCGAGACGGCCCGGCACCGGCTCGCCGCGAAACTCTCGTACACGAACATCGCTTTCGCCCTCGCGCCCAAACGTTTTCCGATGTCGGAGCTGTCGGAGATCTACTGCGCGGCGCTGGGCTACCCGGTCGACACCACGAACCTGTTGCGCATCCTGAGCCGACGCGCCGTGGTGGTGTCCACCGGCACCGTCGGCAAGACCGGCCGTGCCGGTGGTCGCCCGCCGGCGCTGTACGCCTTCGCCGACAACGAATTACGCGTCACAGACGAGTTCGCGACGCTGCGTCCCCCGATGTGAGCTCTGCTCCGGCCGGCTCGGCGAACGGGTCGTCGGGCAGGTCTCCGACGCCGAGATCGGCCGTGCGCGCGGACAACACACACACCAGGTAGACGATCGCGAAGGCGAACGGCGCGCAGATGAGGAGAATCCACGGGGAGCTGTAGCCGGCACTGGTTCCACCCTCGAGCCACAACTCGGGAGCGACCTCGTACACCGACGAGACCGGCAACGCGGTCACGTCGTCGTCGAATCGCATGCCCGCCAGCCACATCCCGGTCTCGGCCGCGACCGCGGAACCGGCCACCGTGCCGAGGACCGGCACGAGGAAGCCGACCACGCCGCGCCAGGCCCGCACCGCGATCCACACGATGAGGGCCGCGGCCGCGCCGTAGCCGAACATCGTGAGGGCGAAGGCCGCGACGCCGCCGAAGTCGGTGGTGACCAGCTCGGGGGTGAGCCCACGGACGACCACGCCGGTGGTCGGCGGGGTGAGCACACCCCAGACCATGCCGGCGATGGCGCCCATCAGCACCACCGCCACGGTCATGGCGACCAGCACCGATACCGGGCGTTCGACGCGCGGGGTCACCGGCGGCCCAACTCGGCGGAGTCGACCGTGCCGTGGCGGGAGCACCGTGCGCTCCAACCGTCGGGACGGACCTGCACCACCATGCGCCGCCCGCATTGTCCGCAGAAGCGCGGCGGTTCCAGGCCCAGGCGCGCGGCGGGCGGGATCGCGTCGGGCGACTGCAGTTCCAGTTCGATACCCGTGTACACGCCGTACCTACACGGTTCGGCGAGCGGGCCCGGGACGGTGTCGATCATGAGAGAACACGCTACCGATCGTCGCGAGGGTCGACGTCAGATCGTGTCGTTCAACGACTTGATCGGCATCGACAGGTCGTTCAGCAGGTCGAGATCGTCCTCGGCCGGCCGCCCCAGCGTCGTCAGGTAGTTGCCGACGATCACGGCGTTGATGCCGCCGAGGATGCCCTGCTTGGCCCCGAGGTCGCCCAGGGTGATCTCGCGACCGCCGGCGAAGCGCAGGATGGTGCGCGGAAGTGCGAGGCGGAACGCGGCGACGGCCTTCAGCGCCTCGGTGGCGGGCAGCACGTCGAGATCCCCGAAAGGCGTGCCGGGGCGGGGGTTGAGGAAGTTCAGCGGCACCTCGTCCGGCTCGAGTTCGGCCAGCTCCGCGGCGAACTCGGCGCGCTGCTCGAGCGTCTCGCCCATGCCGAGGATGCCGCCGCAGCACACCTCCATACCGGCCTCGCGGACCATCCGCAGCGTGTCCCAGCGCTCCTCCCAGGTGTGGGTGGTCACGACGTTCGGGAAGTGGCTGCGCGCGGTCTCCAGGTTGTGGTTGTAGCGGTGCACGCCCATGTCGCGCAGCTGGTCGACCTGCTCCTGGGTGAGCATGCCCAGGCTGCAGGCGATCTGGATGTCGACCTCGTTGCGGATCGCCTCGATGCCCGCGGCGACCTGGCTCAACAGCCGCTTGTCGGGGCCGCGGACCGCGGCGACGATGCAGAACTCGGTGGCACCGGTCTTGGCGGTCTGCTTGGCCGCCTCGACCAGGGACGGGATGTCGATCCAGGCGCTGCGCACCGGGGAGGCGAACAGGCCGGACTGCGAACAGAAGTGGCAGTCCTCCGGGCATCCGCCGGTCTTGAGCGAGATGATGCCCTCGACCTCGACCTCGGGACCGCACCACCGCATCCGGACGTCGTGGGCCAGCTGCAGCAGCTCGGTGAGACGGTCGTCGGGCAGGCGCAGGACGGTGAGCACCTGCTCCTCGGTGAGGGCCTCGCCACGCTCGAGCACCTGCTCGCGGGCGATCGCGAGGATGTCGTCGGACGCCCGGACGTCGCGGGCTGCGTCAACGGTTGCCTGGGTCACTGGTGGAACTCCTTGCTGATGATCCGGCGAAAGTGCCGGTGCGGTAGAGATTTTCAGGTCCGGATGAGCTGTTCCGGCAGGTCTGCGGGGGCGGCGGGTTCGGGGCGGACGGCCACCGTGCGGAGACCGTCGAGCCACTCTGGGTCGAACCAGGTCGGTGCGAGACGGCCGAACCCCGCGGGGTCGAGCTCGCCGGCACCGGCGGGCAGCACCCCGACCACCGGCACGCCGGTCACCCGCGGCAGGTCGTCGCGGTTGCACCGCATGGCGAGATCGGGCTCCTCCGGCCACCACCCGATCACCAGGCCCGCCGGGCGCAGGCCACGGGCGCGGATGGCGTCGACGGTCAGCTCGGCATGGTTGAGCGCACCGAGGCCGGGGTTCACGACGACGAGCACGCCGTCGGCCGTTTCCGGGGCCAGGACCGGGCCCGCGACGTCGAGCAGGGTCGCGGTCTCCCCCAGCCGGACCATGACCCCGCCCGCACCCTCGACCAGGGTCAGCTCGTAAGTGCTTGCGAGGCGGTCGATCTCGCCGGCGATCACGGCGGGATCGCCGAACGGCAGCCCCGCTCGGCGTGCCGCGGTGTCGGGCGCGAGGGCCTCCGGATAGCGATAGCACTCGACGGTCGTGACCGGGCCGGCGAGACGGGCGACCTCGGCGAGGTCACCGGGTTCGCCCGGGGCGACCCCGGTCTGGACGGGCTTGCACACGGCCACCGTGGTCGGCGTACCCGCCCGCGCGGCGGCCGCCAGTGCCGCGGTCGCCACGGTCTTGCCGACGTCGGTCGAGGTGCCGGTGATCGCGAGGACGCGTCCGCGCGCGGTCATCGCACCCCCACCTGTCGCAGCGCTTCGTCGACGACCCCGGCGACGTGGTCGAGGGTCGCGGTGTCGAGGTCGGCGCGCACCGTGATGCGCAACCGCGAGGTTCCCGGCGGCACCGACGGCGGACGGAAGCATCCGACGAGCACGCCGCGGTCGCGACATGCGGCCGCCGCGGCCACGGCGCGTTGCGGGTCGCCGACGATGATCGAGATGACCGCGGCCTGCGGTTCCTCCGCCCCACAGGCCCTGGCCAGGTGACGGGCGTTGGCGCGCAGCCGGTCCGGCAGATCCGGGTTCGCCCGCAATACGCCGAGCGCGGCGCGCGCGGCGCCCACGGCCGCCGGGTTGAGCCCGGTGTCGAAGATGAACGTGCGCGCGCAGTCGACGAGGTGCGACCGCAGCAGACCTGTGCCGAGCACCACCCCGCCCTGCGACCCCAGCGACTTGGACAGCACCGAGGTGACCACCAGGTCGGGCGCGCCGGAGAGTCCGTGCTCGGCGACGATGCCCCGACCACCGGGCCCGCGCACGCCGACCGCGTGCGCCTCGTCGACGAGAAGCACCGCGCCGTGGGCGCGTGCGGCGGCGTAGAGGTCGGCGATCGGGGCGGGGTCGCCGTCGATGCTGTAGACGGAGTCGGTGACGACGAGAGCACGCTGTTCGGTCCGATCGGCGAGAGCGGCGCGCACCGCCTCGTGATCGCCGCGGTCGACGACGACCACCCGCGCGCGGGAGAGCCGGCACCCGTCGATCAACGACGCGTGGCTGCCGGTGTCGCTGACGATCAGGTCGCCGCGCCCCGCGAGTGCGGTGACGGCGCCGATGTTGGCCAGGAAACCGGACGAGAAGACCAGCGCCGCCTCGAACCCGAGGAAGTCGGCCAGCTCGTTCTCGAGGTCGACGTGGGCCTGCGTCGTGCCGACCACCAGTCGCGACGCGGTCGAACCGCCACCCCACCGCCGGGCGGCCTCCCGCGCCCCGGCGATGACGTCCGGGTGGGCCGAGAGGCCGAGGTAGTCGTTCGAGCCGAGGTTGATCTCCGCGGCGCCGTCCCGCCGGACATGGGGGTCGCGATGGAGACCGGCCGCCGCGCGGTCGCGGGCCGCCCCGGCGAGCCAGGCGAGGCCGACCTCGCCCGTGGCATCCGGTCCCGTGCCGGGGCCGCCCGGGGCGAACGGCCGATCCGATGCGAGCGTCATGACCGCGCTCCCACGAGTTCGACCGTGGCACAGGAGGTCTCGACGAGCGTGGCGTGCACCGCGGCATGGATTCCGGCGACGATGAGATCGACGTCGTCGGGTGCGCAGACGAACGGCGGCATCGTGTAGACGAGGTTGCGGAACGGCCTGAGCCAGGCCCCGGCGTCGACGGCGGCCTCGGTGGCGGCCGACATGTCCACCGGGCGGTCGAGTTCGACCACACCGATCGCGCCCTTCACCCGCACGTCGACGACGCCGTCCACCTCGCGAAGGGGCGCGAGTCCGCCGGCGAGTCGCGCCTCGATCTCGGCGACCCGCGAGGTCCAGGGCGTCTCCAGCAGCAGTTCGATGGCGGCGACGGCCACCGCGCACGCCAGCGGATTGGCCATGAAGGTCGGTCCGTGGGCGAGGCCGCCGGCCTCCCCGGCGCTGATGACCTCGGCGACGCGCGTCGTGCACAGCGTCGCGGCGAGCGTCAGGTATCCGCCGGTGAGGGCCTTGCCGACGCACATGACGTCGGGTGCGACCCGTGCCGAGTCGGCGGCGAAAAGCGTTCCGGTGCGGCCGAATCCGGTGGCGATCTCGTCGAAGATCAGCAGCACGTCGTGACGGTCGCAGATGTCGCGGAGCGCAGACAGGTATGCGGGGTCGTGGAAGCGCATGCCCCCGGCGCCCTGGACCACCGGCTCGACGATGACCGCGGCGAGTTCGTCACGGTGCTCGGCGACCGCAGCGTCGAGCATCGCCACGTACCCGGCGTCGAAGTCGGCGGGCGGGGCGTCGACGAAGACCTGCTCGGCGAGGACCTTCGTCCACATCGAGTGCATGCCGCCCTCGGGGTCGCAGACGCTCATCGGGGTGAACGTGTCGCCGTGGTAGCCGCCGCGCCAGGTCAGCAACCGGGTGCGCCGCGACTGCCCGCGGCTGCGCCAGTACTGCAGCGCCATCTTGACCGCGACCTCCACCGAGACCGAGCCGGAGTCGCAGAAGAAGACCTTCTGCAGGGGTTCCGGGGTGAGCTCGACGAGCAGTCGGGCGAGCCGGGCGGCCGGTTCGTGGGTCAGGCCGCCGAACATCACGTGCGACATCCGGCCGAGCTGGACGGCGGCCGCGGCGTCGAGACGCGGGTGCCGGTAGCCGTGGATCGCCGCCCACCACGAGCTCATGCCGTCGACCACCGTCCGGCCGTCGGCGAGTTCGAGGCGAACCCCCGACGCGGAGGTCACGACGAGCGGGCGGGTCGCGGCGGGCAGTGCGCCATACGGGTGCCAGATGTGGTCGGCGTCGACACGGCTGATCTCCGCGTGGTCCACGACGAACGTCTCCTCACTCTCCCCTGCGCGTGTGGACGGCATCACCTGTACACCGTCCAGGTGTCCTGGACACCGTACAGGCAACTCCTGGACGGTGTACAGGCGACACGGGCGGGCACCGACCGAGACCTGGCAGAGGGGACGCGGCCGCCGGCCGCGCGAGCGGCGGTCATTACGCTGACCTCGATGAGCAACAGCCGCACCGACGTCCTCCGCGCAGCCCGCGACATCCTCCGCGAGCACAGCCTGGCCGACCTGTCGATGCGCCGCCTGGCCGCCGAGCTCGGGGTCAGCCCCAACGCCCTGTACTGGCACTTCCCCAACAAGCAGACGCTGCTCGCCGCGCTCGCCGACGACATCCTCGGCGCGGTGGCGATCCCGCCCGCCGACCTGCCCTGGGACGAACGACTGAACCTGCTGGCCACCGGTATGCGCGCGGCGCTGCTCGACGTGCCCGACAGCGCCGAGGTCGTCTCGTCGAGCTGGGCCAGCGGGCTGTCCACGAAGGCCATCGCCGCCGACATCGCCGCCGCCGCGCACACCGGCGGGCTGTCCCTCCGCGACGCCGAGGCGGTGAGCACCGCGATCTGCCAGCTCGTCATCGGCCTGACCATCGAAGAGCAGACCCGGGCCCAGATGGAGCGACTCGGGGTGATCGGGCCGTCCGGGCGCGACTTCGGCGGCGAGTTCGCCGACGGGCTCGAGATCATCCTCGACGGCGCGCGCACCCGCCGCCGCTCGTAGGAACCTGACCGGCGGTGACCCATCCCACCCGGGTGTCGGGACCGGCGGAGTCGGGTTTTCACAGATTCGGCGGGTACATTGCTACCCGGCCGAAACCGTTCCCGACCCGAAAGAGTCCCGCGTGGCATCGACGACCCGAGTAGTGGCGCCGGAGTCGGCCCCCTCGACGCCGACGACGCCTGCCTACCGCACCGACCTCGACGGTCTGCGCGGCATCGCCATCACCCTCGTGGCCTGCTTCCACGTGTGGTTCGGCAAGGTCTCCGGCGGCGTGGACGTCTTCCTCACCCTGTCGGGCTACTTCTTCATCGGGTCACTCCTGCGGCACGCGATCTACGCCCAGAAGCCGCACGTCACCTTCCGCGACACCCTCAACCCGTGGCCGCGGCTCAAGCGACTGCTCCGACGCCTCCTGCCGGCGCTGATCACCGTGCTGCTCGCCGTGACGGTGCTGACGGTGCTGATCCTGCCCGACACGCGCTGGGCCAACATCGGCCACGAAATCGTGGCCAGCGCGCTGTACTACCAGAACTGGTACCTCGCCGAGAACTCCCAGGACTACCTGGCCGCGAGCTCGGCGAACAGCCCGCTGCAGCACATCTGGTCGATGTCCATGCAGGGGCAGTTCTTCGTCCTGACGCTGGTCGTCGCGCTGCTCTTCGCGGGTCTTCTGAAGCTGCTCGCGAAGGCCGTCCGCCCGTTCGCCGATCCGCGCGTGATCAAGGTCCTGGTCTTCGCGGCGGTCCTCGTCGTCGTCCTCGGGTCGTTCTGGTGGGCGCACCGCGGCATGGCGATCAACCAGCCGTACAACTACTACTCGACGATCTCGCGACTGTGGGAGCCGCTCGTCGGCGGTCTGCTCGCGATCTGGCTGCCGTCCCTCAGGGTCCCCAACTGGGTGCGCAACCTCGCCACGGTCGGGGCCCTCGGGCTGATCATCAGCTGCGGCTGGTGGATCGACGGCGTCAACGAGTACCCGGGCCCGATGGCGCTGTTCCCGGTAGGCGCGACGCTGGTGATCATCTGGGCGGGCGCGACCGCGCTGCAGCGGCCCGCCCACGGCGCACACGCCGCGCCCGACGTCATGCCGGTCGCCAACCGCGCGCTGGCCTCCACCTGGCCGGTGTGGCTGGGCACGATCGCCTACTCGCTGTACCTGTGGCACTGGCCGCTGCTCATCTTCTACCTGACCTGGCGCGACAAGAACCACGCGAACTTCATCGAGGGCGTCGGCATCCTCGCGGTGTCCATCGGGCTGGCGTGGCTCACCAAGCGCTACATCGAGGACCCGTTGCGTGAGGGCGACCGCTCGGCGCTGGCGCACGGAGACCGGCAGGGCCGTTCGCGGTGGTTGTCCTACACCTCGGTGGTGACCGCGATCCTCGTCGCGGGAACGGTCGTCGCGGGTGTCGGGATCAAGCTGTGGGAGCGGCACGTCGACAACATCGTCGTCGACACCAAGAATCTCGACCCGCGCCTCTACCCCGGCGCCCGGGCCCTCCTCGAGGGGTGGCCCGTGCCGGCCGTGGACCCGCAGCCGTCGGCGCTCGAGGTGATCCAGGACTTCCCTGAGACGTCCACCGACGGCTTCATGAGCGACTTCACCGACAACGAGATCCACGTCGGCGTCTACGGCGATCCCAACGCGACGCGCACGATCGCCCTCGCCGGCGGCTCACACGCCGAGATGTGGATCTCGGCGCTCGACACCCTCGGCAAGCGCAACGGCTTCAAGGTCAAGACGTACCTGAAGATGGGCTGCCCGTTGTCGACGAACAAGGTCCCCAAGCAGCGCGGGGTGCCCTACCCCGAGTGCTACGACTGGGGTCAGCGCGTCATCGAGGAGATCATCGCCGACAAGCCCGACGCGGTCTTCACCAACTCGACGCGCCCGCGCGACTACAAGCCGGGTGACTGGGTTCCGCCGGACTACGTCCCGATCTTCGACCGGTTCCTCGACGCCGGGATCCCGGTGTTCGGCATGCGGGACACCCCGTGGCCGAAGAACGCCAAGGGGACGATCGACACGCCCATCTGCCTCGCCGACGGCGGCGACGCGGAGAGCTGCGGCTCCCGGCGCGCGGCCGTCCTGGCACCCGAGGACCCCGCTCTCGAACTGGCCGCGACCCGACCGGACTTCCACCCGCTGGACATGTCCGAGGGCATCTGCACCGACGATTTCTGTCCGGCCATCGTCGGCAACATCACCGTCTACAAGGACCCGCACCACCTGAGCGCGACCTTCGTCCGCAGCCTCATCGACGAGCTGGGGCGCCAGATGGCGCTCGCCATCCCGTGGGCCGGCCCCGACGTACCCTGACCTGCCCATTCACCACCGCACACAATCCTTGCGGTCGTAACGCGGACTGCCGCGGGGCAAATCTCTCCGAGATGACCGCCCGGCCCGACCCGACTAGGGTCGGTACATGACGTCGTCAGGAAGCCGGGCATGACCGTATCGCCGACCCCGGAGCAGCAGGCGCCGGACTCCGATGATCCCGGCGCGGGCGCCCCGTCACCAGGAGACTCCTCATCCGGTGACACCGTGGCGCCCGCGGTGCCGATGCCGGACGACCCGATCCAGGCCGACGCGCTGGTCGAACCCGAGCCGGCGCCGATACCGGTCTGGCCGGGCACGCCGTATCCGCTCGGCGCCACCTACGACGGCGCCGGCACCAACTTCTCGCTGTTCTCCGAGGTCGCCGAGGCTGTCGAGCTCTGCTTGATCGACCGGGACGGCAAGGAACGCCGCATCCGCCTCGACGAGGTCGACGGCTACTGCTGGCACTGCTACCTGCCCAACATCGGGCCCGGACAGTTCTACGGGTACCGCGTGTACGGCCCCTACGATCCCTCGCGCGGACTGCGATGCGATCCGAGCAAGCTGCTCCTCGACCCGTACGGCAAGGCCTTCTACGGCGACTTCGACGGCGACGCCTCGCTGTTCTCCTATCGCCTGCCGGATGCCGGGGCAGACGAGGTCACGAGCGACGGGTCCCCCGATTCCGGGGACGCCGCCGAGGCGTCGGCCGCGCCGGATCAGGCCGAGGGCTCCTCGCCGGAGTCCACCGGCGTGGACGGGTCCCCTGACGCGACCGCGGATGCCGAGGGAGCAGAGAGCGCAGACGAGCCCGAGGACTCCGGGGAACCCGCGGCCGGGCCGGAGCCGGACCAGGCACCCCACGACTCCCCGCCGGTCGCCGGATCGTCGGACGACCTGCCGGGCCTCGACTCGCTCGGGCACACCATGGTGTCGGTGGTCATCAACCCCTACTTCGACTGGCAGAACGACCGCTCCCCGAACCGCCCGTACCACAAGACGGTCATCTACGAGGCCCACGTCAAGGGCATGACCATGACGCATCCCGGTGTGCCCGAGCACCTCCGGGGCACCTACGCCGGGCTTTGCCACCCGGTGATCATCGACCACCTGAAGTCGCTGGGCGTCACCGCCATCGAGCTGATGCCGGTCCACCAGTTCATGCAGGACTTTGTGCTCCGCGACCAGGGCCTGCGAAACTACTGGGGCTACAACACCTTCGGGTTCTTCGCGCCGCACATCGAGTACTCGTCGAACCCCGACCAACCGGCCAGCGCGGTGACCGAGTTCAAGGCCATGGTGCGCGAGTTCCACAACGCCGGCATCGAGGTGATCCTCGACGTGGTCTACAACCACACCGCCGAGGGCAATCACCTCGGTCCGACCGTGTGCTTCCGGGGCATCGACAACGCCGCGTACTACCGCCTCGTCGACGACGATCCCGCCATGTACATGGACTACACCGGCACCGGCAACAGCCTCAACGGCCGGCATCCGCACACCCTGCAGCTGATCATGGACTCGCTGCGGTACTGGATTCTCGAGATGCACGTCGACGGCTTCCGCTTCGACCTCGCCTCCACCCTGGCCCGCGAGTTGCACGACGTGGACCGCCTCTCGGCGTTCTTCGATCTTGTGCAACAGGACCCGGTGGTCAGCCAGGTCAAGCTCATCGCCGAACCGTGGGACATCGGCGAGGGCGGCTACCAGGTCGGCAACTTCCCTCCCCTCTGGACCGAGTGGAACGGCAAGTACCGCGACACCGTCCGCGACTACTGGCGCGGCGAGCCGGCGACGCTGGGCGAGTTCGCCTCCCGCCTCACCGGGTCGTCGGATCTCTACGAGGCGACCGGGCGCCGGCCGCTGGCCAGCATCAACTTCGTCACCGCCCACGACGGGTTCACGCTGCGCGACCTGGTGTCCTACAACGAGAAGCACAACGAGGCCAACGGCGAGGACAACCGGGACGGCGAGAGCCACAACCGATCCTGGAACTGCGGGGTCGAGGGCCCCACCGACGATCCCGAGATCAACGAGCTGCGCGCCCGCCAACAACGCAACATCCTGGCCACGCTGTTCCTGTCGCAGGGCACCCCGATGCTGGCGCACGGCGACGAGATCGGCCGGACCCAGCACGGCAACAACAACGTCTACTGCCAGGACAACGAACTGTCCTGGATGGACTGGTCCCTCGCCGAGGAGAACGCCGACCTGCTCGAGTTCACCCGCACGGCGATCGCGTTGCGCACCGCGCACCCGGTGTTCCGGCGGCGTCGCTTCTTCGCGGGCAAGCCCATTCGCTGGGGCACCCAGGCCCTCGACATCGCCTGGCTCACCCCCGCCGGGGTCGAGATGACCACGGCGGACTGGGACAGCGGATTCGGCAAGAGCCTGGCCGTGTTCCTCAACGGCCACGGTCTCGAGGAGAAGGACGAGCGGGGCGAACGGGTGGTCGACGACTCGTTCTTCATCTGCTTCAACGCCCACTATGAGCCGATCGACTTCACCCTCCCGCCCGATTCCTACGGCCTGGAATGGGTCGGCGAACTCGACACCACGTGTCCCACGGGCGATTCGGAGCTGACCGCGTCCGCGGGCGACACCGTGACGGTCGGCGGCCGGGCCGTCCTCGTCCTGCGGAAGACCGCGTAGGCCCATGGGCACCCGACCGGGGCGGCCGGAACCGCGCGCGACCTACCGCTTCCAGGTGAACGCCGACTTTACCTTCGCCGACGTCGTCTCCACCCTGGACCATCTCGTCGACCTCGGGGTCAGTCACGTGTACCTGTCCCCCATCGGCACCGCCGCCACCGGCTCCACGCACGGCTACGACTGGCTGCCACCGCCGACGGTCTCCGACATCCTCGGCGGGCTCGACGGCCTGCGCGAATTGCGTAGGGCCGCAACCGAACGCGGGCTCGGACTCATCATCGACATCGTGCCCAACCACACCGGCGTCGCCGACGCGCTCGCCAACCCGTGGTTCGCCGACCTGCTGCGCCACGGACCGCATTCGCAGTACGCGTCGTTCTTCGACGTGGACTTCTCCGCGGACAACGGCGCCGGCGGCAAGATCGCCCTGCCCGTCGTCGCGGCCGACGGCGACCTGGGTCCGCTCACGATCGACCGGCACGGCAACCTGCGCTACTACGACCACTCCTTCCCCGTCGCCCCGGGCACCGGGGACGGCACCCCCGCGGAAATCCATGCGCGCCAGCACTACAAGCTCGTGCCCTGGAACAGCGGCCTGATCGGGTACCGCCGCTTCTTCACCGTCAACGAACTCGCCGCACTCCGCCAGGAGGACCCAGTCGTCTACGACGCCACGCACCAGTGGCTGCGGGATCTGGCCGCCGAGGACCTGATCGACGGTGTTCGCGTCGATCATCCGGACGGCCTGTGGGACCCGCAGCACTATCTGCAGCGGCTGCGCTCCGACATGGGTGACGACCGATTGATCTACATCGAGAAGATCCTCGCGCCCGACGAACCGCTCGAACCGAGCCTGCCGGTCGAGGGCACCACCGGGTACGACCAGATGCGCGTCATCGACGGCCTCTTCGTCGCCCCCTCGGGGGTCGTCCAGCTGACCGAGCTGCACGAGCACCTCACCGGCGAGACCGGCGACGGGCGCTGGATCGAGGCGATGGAGCACCGGCAGAAGCTGACCACGCTGCGCGAGTCCTTCCCCACCGAGCTCCGGCGACTCGTCCGCACCATCACCCACGCCGATCCCGCCGCCGACTCCGAGGCGATCGCCGAGGCGTGTGGGGAGCTCATCGCCGCACTCGGGGTCTACCGCGCCGACTATCCGTCGCTGCGGTCACGGTTGGAGACGGCCGCGGTGAAGATCGCCGCGGAGCGGCCGGAGCTGACGCGGGCGCTCGGCGCCGTCGTCCGAGCGACGCGCAGTCCGGGCGCCGCGAGTTCGCGACTCGCGCAGACCTGCGGCGCCGTCACCGCGAAAAGCGTCGAGGACAGCCTCTTCTACCGCACCGCGCGCCTGGTGTCCGCTCAGGAGGTGGGCGGCGACCCGGCGAATCCCGCGTTGTCGGTGGCCGACTTCCACGAGCACAACGAGGCGCGAGCCCGCCTGTGGCCGCTGGCGATGACCGCCACCTCCACACACGACACCAAACGCGGCGAGGACGTCCGCGCCCGGATCGCCCTGCTCTCGCAGGTCCCCGAGCGGTGGTCGCTGCTCATCGAGAAGGTGTGGCTGAACACCGAGATCCCCGACGGCCTGACCGCGTACTTCCTGCTGCAGAACATCTTCGGGGTCTGGCCGACGGACGGGATCGTCACCGAGGAGCTGCGCACCCGCCTGGTCGAATACGCGCGCAAGGCGTGCCGCGAGGCCGGGCTGCACACCTCCTGGACCGAGATCGACGAGGAGTTCGAGGTCTCGGTCGAACGCTGGATCGACGAAGTCACCACCACCCCGGTCGCGGCCGCCGTCACCGAGCTGGTCCGCCGCGTCACCCCCGCGTGGGAACAAGAAGCCCTGGCGCGCAAGGCGATCGCCATCCTCGGACCAGGTGTCCCCGACATCTACCAGGGCACCGAGTGGTGGGAGGACTCCCTCGTCGATCCCGACAACCGGCGGCCGGTCGACTTCAGCCGCCCGCCGGACCACCCGAAGACCGCGATGGTCCGGAACGCCCTGCGTGTGCGGGCCGAGCATCCCGAGGCCTTCGGCCCGTCCGGCACCTACACCGGCCTACCCGTCGACGGCGCCGCACACGACCACGGCGTCGCCTTCGCCCGCGGCACCGGCGAGTGCGCGTCGGTCGTGGTCATCACCGCGCGCTTCACCCACAGCCTGGACCCGGTCTCCGCGGCGGCGACGACGATCGAGCTGCCGGCCGGCCGGTGGCGCGACGTGCGCGGCGGGGCCATCCACGAGGGAACCGTCGATCTGCACACCGCGCGCGCCGGACATCCGGTGGCGATCCTGGTGCGGGACTGAACGGTCCGCCGACAGCTCGACGGACACAAGAAATCCGGCTGCGTTTGTCCCGGGATTCGGGGCCGGCGCAACCGGATCTCTTCGCGCCTGGTCCTAGCCTCCCGGCTGCGGCGCTGGGGCCGGCTGGTTCTGCTGCGGCGCACCACCGCCGGGGAGCGACTGCGACGGGTCGATCTGGCCGCTCGGGGCGCCGGGCGGGCCGTCGACCTTGGACACCAGCCACTTGCCGTCTTCCTTGGCCAGGTCGAGTCGGAACACCATGAGACTGGTCCCGCCGGTCGGCAGTTTCACGCTGCGGCCGGTGACCTCGGCCATCACCACCGTCTTGGCGGTGTCGGTGCTGACCGTCTCCACCGCGACGACGTTGATCTTCGAGGTCACCTCGATCTTGAGCGCCTCGACGTTCTGCTCGGTGTCGTCGCGCTCCTGCTCCAGCCGCTTGCGCAGCTCGCCGGTCGAGAGTGGTCCGAGCAGCTCCTTGGAGTTTCCGGCGTTCTCGGCGTTGAGCGTCGTCACCAGCTTGCCGACGAAGTCGGCGGACGCGGTCTTCGCGTCGGCGAACGCGTCGGCCTCGCGCTGCAGTGTGAAGGTCCGCCAGCCGAGGAACCCGACGGCGGCGATCAGCGCGATCACCAGCAGCGCCCCGACGGCGCGCCGGATGCCGCGTGCGGTGATGGTGACCGCGAACTCCTTGTCGCCGGAGGCGGTGTCGTCGGAACCGCGTGACTCCACGGTTCTCGTCGACGACGCCGTGGTCTTCTCGGCGGCGGTCTTCTCGGCGGCGCTCTGCTTCGGCCCCGATGCGGACCGGCGGGCGGTCTTGCCGCGCGGCGCCGCGGGCTTGTCGAGGCTCACCTTCGCGTCGGAGGCATCCGAGCCGTCCGTGGCCGGAGTCTCCGCGCCGGCCTCGTCGACGCCGCTGTCCGCGGTCACCTCCGGGGTCTCGAGATCGGCGTTCTCTCGGTCGTTTTCATGGTCTGTCATCTACAGGTCACGCAACTTGTCTTCGTCGGGTGTCGAGTCGTCATTTGTCGAGCGGCACCGTGCGCGCGTTCGGGTCGTAGCCCGGCGGCGGTCCGGCGGTGTCGTCGCCCGGCGGTCGTGGTGCGTTGGCCGAGCCGCGGATCTGCTGGTTGGGATCCTCGGTCACACAGTACAGATTGACCGGGACCGCCAATTCGAGGATCTGGGTCGGCCGGCGCGGCGTGACCGGGTAGTTGCAGGCCGGACGCGGGTACACCGAACCGAAGGCCCACCACGCGCCGTCGTGGAACATGGCGAGGCTCTTGATGCTGGCGTCGCGGATCGACGGCATCAGCACCGCCAACGCCGGAGCGCGCAGTGCGCCCTGCTCGGCGATGTCGAGGAACTGCTTCATCACGTTGGTCACCGGATCGGTGAGTTGGTTGATCGATCCGGCGAGGCTCGTCATCTGCGACGGTCCGCGGTCGAGGAGCGTGCGCAGTTCCTTGTCCGCGGCGGCCGCGGCGTTGATCAGGTCACTCAGCGACGAGACGGTGTCGCCGAAGTCGGGCTGGATCTGCGAGGTCGTCTCGAAGATCGTGCCGGCGTTCTTGATCAGGCGCGTGGTCTCCGGCAGCGCGGTGTAGAGCTTGGCGAAGATCGTTCCGCCCGAGTCGAACAGGACCTTGAGGTCGTTGTTGCCGTCGTCGGTGTTCAGCGCGATCCGCAGGTTGTCGACGGCCGACCGCAGCTGCTCGGCGTCGATCTCCTGGATCAGTTCCAGCGAGGACTCGAGCAGATCCGGGAACGGCGTGGTGACCTCGGTCTGCGCCGGACCGATGCGATCGCCGTCTTTCAGGTACGGCCCGTCGTTGGTGGTCGGCTGGAAGTCGACGTACTGCTCGCCCGCCGCGGACAACCCCAGTGCCGCGACCTTGGAATTACGGTTGATCTTGTACCGCGAGTCGATGGAGACCTTCACGGTCACCGACTCAGGTTGCACCTGCAGCGACTCGACGTCGCCGATCTTGGCTCCGCGCAACGTGACACCCGAGGTGTCCTGCAGGCCGCCGGAGATCGGGAAGTCGATGGTCACCGAGTACTTGCTCTCCAGCGGCCGCCAGCTCAGCGCCCCCATCGACAGGTAGGCAAGGCCGACGAACATCACCACGACGAGCGCGATGTTGCCGAACAGCACCGAGTGCTTGCGCAGGAAACCGACCACGCCGCTCATCCGCAGCACCCCCTGGTTCCGGTCAGCCGGGCGAGCAACCGGGCGACGGTCTGTTGGAGCGCCTCCGAACCGCGGTCGATGTCGGACGCCTCGGGAAGCCTGCTCGCCGAGTCGAATCCGACGCCCGGGTTCAGCCAGTAGACCTTCGCCGACAGGGCCGCCGCGCTACCCGGCGTGGACTTGGCCCACTTGGGCACCAGCACGTGCAGGTTGTCGGCGAGCGAGCCCAACGGGCCCGCCGCCTGCCGCAGCCCGGCGAGCACCGTGTTCAGGTGCTCGAGCATCTCGACCAGATCGTCCTGGTCGGTGTCGAGGAAATCGTTGGTCGCCGCGGTGACCGTCTGGGTCTTGTCCAGCGTCGTGAGGATCGACCCGATCTGCGAGTTCAACGACTCCAGGGCGGGACCGAGCTTGTTGATCGACGCCATGATCTGGGCGCGTCCGGCCGCGAGCTCGCCGGTGAGGACCCGGGTGGTCTCCAGCGAGCGGTCCACGCGGCCGGCGTTCTGGTTGAGCTTGCGGATACCGGTCGTCAGTCCGTTGATGGCTCCGCTCAGGTCCGACGGATTCGTCGCGACGGCCTTGCTCAGCTCCGTCAGGACGATGGTCAGCGAGTTGAGCGAACCGCTGTCGACGACACCGGACATGCTGATGAGCAGATCCTCGACGGTGGCCGCCGCAGAGGTGGGACCGGTCAGGGTGTCCCCGTTGCCCATGTAGCCATCGGGGGCATCGGGCGGCGGCAGCAGCGCGACGAACACGTCGCCGAGCGGGGTCGCCTGGCGCAGTTCGGCGCCGGTGCCGACCGGCAGGCGCGCGTCCTTGCTGACGTCCATCGTCACCACGGCCTTGTAGTCCTTGGCGCTGATGGTGTCGACCTGCCCGACGTCCATGCCGTTGAGCTTCACCTTCGCCCGGCTCGGCAGGTTGAGGGCGTTGTCGAAGTTCGCGGTGATCCGGATGGATTCCCCAATGCCGCCCGGCGCGGGCAGCGGGATCTGCTCGACGGTGAGCCCGGGCAGCATGCCGCAGCCGGTGAGGCCCATGAGCGCGGCCGTCAGCAGCGCGAGGACGCTCCCCCGGCGCACCCGGGTCCGCCGGGGCGTGGTCTCACGGCGCCCGATGTGCAGGGAATGCCTTGTCGCCGCCCTCATTTGACCAGCTCCCACATGGCCGAGTAGATGCCCAGGTCGGGACCGAAATCCTTCAGCTTGCCCGTGCGGCAGCCGTCCTTCTGCAGGTTGATCGCCTCACAGAACTTGGCGAGCAGCTCGTTGTCCACCAGCGACTTGTCGAGCAGCACCTGGGCTCGCCACGCGCCCTGCTCGGCGGAGATCGAGTTGCTCAGGTTCTGGAACAGCAGCGGCGCCACGTCGATCGTCTCGACCACCTGACGCGAGTAGTCGCTCAGGTTCGCGGTCAACGCCGCGAGGCGGTCGAAGGACACCGAGATCGTGTTGGTGTTGCCGCGCAGGAACTCGGTCGTGTTCTGCAGGGTCTGGTTGAGGTTGCGCAGGGTCGCGACCAGACCGGGCGCCTGCTGCCCCAGCAGTTCCGACACCTCGTTGACCGACTTCGAGAACGCCGTCATCTTCGGGTAGTTCTTCACCAGTGTGGTGGTCAGTCCCTCGATGGTCTCGATGACGTCGACGAGCGCATCGCTGTTGCCGGATACCACCTCCGACGCCTCGCCCAGCTGCTCGAGGGCGGCACGGATTTCCTCGCCGTTGCCGTCGGCGATCCCCGCGGTGACGTCGATCATGTCGGCCAGCGGGGCCGGGCCGCCCTTCGTTCCCTTCAGCGCGACGACGAGCCCGTCGATGGCGTCGAAGAGCTCACCGATCGAGACCGGCGCCTTCGTCTCCTGGATGACGCTGCCGTTCTCGAGCTTCGGCCCCTCCTGGTAGACGGGGCTCAGCTCGACGTGCCGGGTGGTGACGATCGAGGTGTTCACGATCGCGGCGGTCGCGTCGACCGGGACCGGGATGTCGGAGTCGATGGTCATGGTGACCTTGACCCGATCGCCCTGCGGCTCCACGGAGGTCACCTGTCCGACCGGCATGCCCAGCACCGAGACGTCGTTGGTCTCGTACAGGCCGGCGACGTTGTCGAAGTAGGCGGTCACCTCGATCGCCTGACCGAACGCGGCCTTCCAGCTGCCCGGGATCATCGAGCATCCCGAGAGTCCGACGACGGCGAGCAGGGCGATGCCTGCCAGCAGCGTCGAGCGACGCAGCTTCGTCATGCTCAGCATCCGTCCACCACCTTGGCAAGGCAGAGCCAGTTGTCCGGGAAGATGCCCCACGGCAGGTAGCCGTTCGCGTAGGGGCCGTCGCCGATCACGTTGTTGGTCAGGCGCGCGGTCACCGGCAGGATCTCGAGCAGCTTGCGGAGATTGTTGCGGTTCTTCTCCAGGCCCTGGGTGATCGTGTTGAGGTTGGCCATGATCGGGGCGAACTGGTTCGCGTTCTCGCCGGCGACCGCGCTGGCCTGTTCGGTCAGCTCGGCGATGCCGTCGAGCAGTCGGGTCACCAGTTGTTCGCGCGCCACGATCTTCTGGGTCAGCTCACGGCCCTGACCGACGATCACGGCGAGCTGTGCCTGGTTGTCGTTGACGATGTTCGTGATCGTCTTGGTGTCCTCGATCAGCTGGTTGAGCTGGTCCTTGCGCTGGGTGATGACCTCCGACATCTGGGTCAGCGCCTCGAAGGTCGGCTTGGTGATCGCCGGGACACCCGACAACTGCGAGTTGAGCTCGTCGATGCTCTCCGCGAGCGTCTTGTCGTCGATGCCGGTGAGGATCGGCGCACCCTCCTCGATCGTCTGGTTCAGGTCGTAGGGCACCGCGGTGTTCTCGATGTGCCCGTCCTTGATGCCCTCGTCCGATCGGCCCAGCGACACATCGACATAGCGCTGACCGAGCAGCGTCGACATCTTGATCTCCGCCGATCCGTCGGACTTGACGTGGACGTCGTCGTCGACCTTCATCGTGACCGCCACGTGGTCGCCGGCGAGCTTGGTCTCGGTGACCTCGCCGACGTCGACGCCGGCGACGCGGACCTTGTCGCCGGGGCGGATGCCACCGGCCTGGGCGAAATCGGCGGTGAGGGTCTGCTTGCCGAGATGCGCCTCGGCGAGCGCGGTCACGCCGAGCAGCAGCGCGACGATGACGACCGCGCCGATGACGCCGGTCCAGACCCGGGAGTTGCTGCGGAAGCTCTTGCGGAACCAGCTCATCGGCACACCACCGAGTGGTTGGTGCCGCCGATCTTGTTGAAGATCCCCGGCGGCAGCAGCACGTCGCCGATCGCGACGTCGAGGTCGCAGGCGTAGATGTTCAGGTAGGCGCCCTCGCCGAGCACCAGCGGGAAGTGCCCGAGGAAGACCGGTGCGTCGACGGCCATCCGGTCGAGCTTCGCGCCGTTGGCGATGAGCGTGTTGGTGGCGATCCGCCCGTTGGTGGCGGCGGCGGCCAGACTGTCCCGGCTGCGGCTCAGGACGTCGGCGAATCCGCTTGCGGTCCGGCCGATGTCGGTGACGGCGCTGCCGAAGGCCGCCGAGTTCGCGTTGAGGTTCTCGATGAGGTTGCCCATCGATTCGATCACCGTGCCGAACTGGTCGCCCTGACGGGACAGGTCGCGCATCACGGTGCTCAGGTTGTCGATGATCGCGCCGATCACCACGTCGCGGTTGGCGGTGTCCTCGGCGAGCCGGCCGACCTCGGCGACGGTCCTGGTCAGCGCCACCGTGTTGTCGGGGTCGTTGAAGACCTCGATCAGGCCCTGCGACAACGCGTTCACCTGGTCGGCGTCGAGGGTCTCGAACACCGGCTGGAAACCGCCGAGCAACTTGGTGACGTCGTAGGAGTCCTCCGACGGCATCTCCAGCGTCGAGCCCGGCTTCAGCGGCTCGCTCGGCTTGCCGTCGACGAGGGTCAGGTTGAGGTACCGCTGGCCGATCAGGTTCTGGTAGCGGATCGCCGCCCGGGTGTTGGTGTAGACCTGCTGATCGGTCTGCACCTCGAATTCCACCCGGGCACGGTCGCCGTCGAGGTCGATCTTGTCGACGCGGCCGACGCGGACGCCGGCCATGCGGACGTCGTCACCCGTGGCTAGGCCCGAGGCATCGTCGAAGAAAGCGGTGTAGTTGTTCGTCGACCCCGACACCGACCGTTCCAGGGTCGAGAAGATCACATAGGTCACGAGCAACGCGAGAACAGCGAAGATCGAGAAGCCGATCAGCGGTTTGCGGATCGAACCCGAGGCCGAGCTCATCGTCCCCCTCCCTGCCCGGGCGCAGCGGCGTCACTTGCTTCGATGGACTGGACCAGCGGCCCCAGCATGATCGTGTCGGCCGCCGACGGCGTGCGGCGCAGGACCGCGCCGAGAGTCTTGTTGTCCGATTCGGTGGTCACCATGCCGACCGGCCGGTTCCGGCGCATCCCGTCGGACGGGTAGATCTGCAACGGACCCGACATCGTCGGTCCGGTGCCGGTACCGGGCCCCACACATCCCGGTCCGCGCAGCTGCCCGTACGGCCCGCCGTCATAGACCGGGCAGTTCTGCCGCTTGTACTGCACGAACGCGCCGAAACTGACGCCGATGTTCAGCTGCACGTGGCCGTTGGTGCCGGTGAAGACCGTCAGCACGCGCGCGGCGAGCTTGTTCAGCGCGACGATCGCCTCCGGCAGCGAGTTCGGTTCCAGCACCGTGGCGCCCAGCATGCGGTTGAGGTCGGAGATCAGGCGCTGGCCGCCGTTGCCGTTGCGCGCGAACATCAGCTGTGTCTGGTCGAGCAGACCCTGGGTGCCCGACAGCAGTGCGGCGAGGTCTCGCTGCTTCTCGGCGAGCGTCACCGCCGGGATCACGCTGCGCCCCAGGGCGTCGAGCAGTTCCGGCGCCGACTGGGCGAGGCCGCTCAGCGAGCGGTCGAAGTTGTCGAAGCCCGGCGGGGCGCCGGCCGGGAACTGCGCGTTGATCGAGTCGAAGTAGTTGCGGAGGATGCCCACGAACGAGCCGAACACCGAGCCGCCGCCCTTGAGCGCACCGGCGATGGTCCCGAGCACCTCGGCGAGATCCTCCGGCGGCACCGCGTCGAGCAGGCGGTTCAGCTCGTTCTGCGCGTCCTGCAGCTTGATGGTCTCCAGCGACGTGTCGGCCGGGATGACGGCGCCGTTCGACAGGCGGTCGGTGCCGGGGTCGGCGGGACGCACCAGCTCGACGGAGTTGACGCCGAACAGGTTCGACGGCACGGTCCGCGCCGTCACCGACGCCGGGATGCCCTCGGCCTGCTTCGGCGTGATGTCGATCTTGACCTGCTTGACGACCTTCGCGGCGTCCTCCCGGCTGTCCTCGTCGACCGAGATCGACTCGACCGACCCGACGATCAGGCCGTTGTAGCGGACGTCGGCGCCGGGGGTCAGGCCGTCGCCGACGTCGACGAGGTCGGCGGTCACGGCAACGGTCTTGGTGAAGTCGCCCTGGTAGCGCATGAACAGCAGGACGAAGACCACGAGCAGGACGAGCACGAAGGCGATGCCCCGCAGCACGTACTGCGTCATCGAGGGATTGCGTCCGTCGGTTGCGATGTTCACCGGATCCCCCTCATCCCGAGATCTGGATTCCGGGCGAGGTGCCCCAGAAGGCGAGCGTCATGATCAGGTTCGCGAACACGATGACGATGATCGCGAGTCGGATTGCGTGTCCGGCGGCAACTCCCACACCTTCGGGCCCCCCAGCGGCGAAGTATCCGTAGTAGCACTGGATGAACGTCGTCAGCAATACGAAGACGATCACCTTGATGAACGAGAACACCATGTCCCACGACAGGATGAACGAATGGAAGTAGTACAGGTAGGTGCCCGCGCCCTGCCCGCTCTGGAGCATGAACATGACCTCGCACGCGAGGTAGTTCGCGGCGAGTGACACCGAATAGAGCGGGATGATCGCGAGCACCGCGGCGCACATGCGCGTGGTCACCAGGTACGGCAGCGGCCGGATCGCGATGGCCTCGAGCGCGTCGATCTCCTCGGCGATGCGCATCGAACCCAGCTGGGCGGTGAACCGGCACCCGGACTGCGCGGTGAATGCGGTCGCGGCGAGCAGCGGCGCGATCTCGCGGGTCGTCGCGAACGCCGACAGGCCGCCGGTCACCGGCGACATGCCGAGCAGGTTGAGTGCCGTGTACCCCTCTATGCCGACGGTCGCCCCGCCCATCACGCCGAGGATCACCATGACGCCGACGGTTCCGCCGCCGACGACGATCGCGCCGTTGCCCCAGGCGACGTCCGACAACAGACGCCACACCTCCGAGCTGTACTGGCGGAAGGCCAGCGGGACGGCGCCGATCGACCTGACCAGGAACGTGATCAGGTGGCCCATCGCCGCGAGGCCGTTGCGCGGCGCGTGATAGACGACCTTGGCGGCCGCCTCGACCGGCTTCAGGACCGGTGGCACATACCGTGACGCGGTCATCTCACACCACCTTCGCCGGGAAGAGGATCGCGAACAGCTGCGTCAGGATGACGTTCACGGTGAACAGCAACAGCACCGAGTTCACCACCGCCGCGTTCACCGAGTTGGCCACGCCGGCCGGACCGCCCTTCGTCGACAGGCCGCGATCGCAGGCGACGATCGCCACGATCGCGCCGAATATGACGGCCTTGGCCAGCGCGAACATCAGGTCGGACGTCGTCGCGAAGGACGCAAAGGTGCCGGTATAGCTACCCGGGGTGCCGCCCTGGAAGTAGACGTTGAAGACGTAGCCGGTGATGAAGCCGACGAAGCAGACGAAGCCGCAGAGCAGGAAGCTGACCACCATCGTGGCGAGCAGGCGCGACGAGATGAGACGTTCGATGGGGTTGACGCCCATCACCTTCATCGCGTCGATCTCGTCGCGGATCGTGCGAGAGCCGAGATCGGCCGCGATGGCCGAGCCGACCGCGCCGGCGAGCAACAGCGAGGTGACCAGGGGCGCGCCCTGACGGATGACGCCGAGGCCGGTGGCCGCGCCCGAGAACGAGGTCGCGCCGACCTGACCGGCGATGTTCGACACCTGGATCGAGACGATGACGCCGATCGGGATGGCGACCAGCAGCGTCGGGAAGACCGAGGTCGAGGCCATGAACGCGCACTGGCGGACGAACTCGCCGAAGGGGAAGCGCCGCTTGGCGATGTCGGCGAAGAGCGTGCGGAACACCTCGACGAACATGCCCAGCTGTCGTCCGAAGGTGTCGAACGAGGCCACGACGTGCTTGTCGAACCACGCGCGAAGCGCATTCGGCCTCTTCCGGCCGACCCCCTCCTGCTCAGAGGTCACAGCGTCTGTGCTCAATCCCTACCCTTGCGTCTCGGCTTACCCCGTTCACCGGCCGTGTCAGGCCATGATGTCCGCGAGGACCACTTCGTCCTCGCGCACACCGTCCGGCGTATCTGCTCGACGTGCCCCCGACGGGCATGAGCGTCGCCGTAATATACCCCGCTCTCGCGTCTCATTTGTGTGTGGGGTCACAGTAGCGCCGGTCTGCGCGGGAGTCGGGTTCGACATACCGTGCACGAATGGGCGTAGGCGACCGTGAGTCCCCCGGTGTGGAGAAGACCCTAACCTGGACGATCGACCAGCGGCGGGCGAAACTGCCCCTTCGCTCCGATCTCGAGCCGTTCGTCCCACCTCGGGGCGTCGACGAGGTCCGGGTGTGGGCGCCGGACGCCGCGTCGATGGCACTCGCCGTCGCCACCGGCCCCGACTCCCCGACGTCGTCGTACCCGATGCGCCGGCAGCCCGACGGGTGGTGGCTACCCGACGGCGTCCCCGACGGAATCGGCGCCGTGCCCGTCTCCGAACTCCGGTACGGCTTCTCGATCGACGGCGGCGCGGTCCGGCCCGATCCCCGCTCGGTCCGCCAGCCCGAGGGCGTCCACGGGCTGTCCGCGTTGTTCACCGTCGACGAGACGACGTGGACCGACGACTCGTGGGGCGGCGCCGACGTGCGCGGCGCGATCGTCTACGAACTGCACGTCGGCACCTTCACCCCCGCCGGGACGCTCGACTCGGCGATCGCGCGCCTCGACCACCTCGTCGACCTCGGGGTCGACTTCGTCGAGCTCATGCCGGTCAACGCCTTCAACGGAGCCCACAACTGGGGGTACGACGGGGTCGGTTGGTATGCGGTGCAGGAGGCCTACGGCGGCCCGGCCGCGCTCGCCCGGTTCGTCGACGCCTGCCACGCCCGCGGCCTCGGCGTGGTGCTCGACGTCGTCTACAACCACCTCGGCCCGTCGGGCAATTACCTACCGGAGTTCGGGCCGTACCTGTCCACCGGCACGACGTCGTGGGGCTCGTCGGTCAACCTCGACGGTCCCGACTCCGACGAGGTGCGCGCGTTCATCGCCGGGACCGCGCTGCGGTGGTTCACCGAGTTCCACGTCGACGCGCTGCGGCTCGACGCCGTGCACGCGCTGCACGACGAACGCGCCGTCCACGTCCTCGAGGAACTCGCCGCCGCCACCGATGCGCTGGCGGCCCGGCTCGGGCGGCCGCTGTCGCTGATCGCCGAGAGCGACCTCAACAACCCGCGGCTGGTCATGTCGCGCGCCGACGGCGGATACGGACTCACCGCGCAGTGGGACGACGACATCCACCACGCGATCCACACCTTCGTCTCCGGCGAGCGACAGGGCTATTACGCCGATTTCGGCAGCGCCGAGTGCCTGGCGAAGGTGCTCACCGGAGGGTTCTTTCACGACGGCACGTACTCGTCGTTCCGGCGGCGCAACCACGGCCGGCCGATCCCCACCGACCTGGTGCCGGCCTCGTCGTTGCTCGCCTTCACCTGCAACCACGACCAGATCGGCAACCGCGCGGTCGGCGACCGGCCGTCGGAGTACCTCGACGGAGGGCAGCTGGCGATCAAGGCGGCGCTGGTGCTGCTGTCCCCCTTCACCCCCATGCTGTTCATGGGCGAGGAGTGGGGCGCGCGAACGCCGTTCCAGTACTTCACCTCCCACCCGGAACCGGATCTCGGCCGCGCCACCGCCGAGGGCCGCAAGTCGGAGTTCGCCGAGCACGGGTGGGATCGCGACGACGTCCCCGATCCGCAGGACCCGGAGACCTTCACCCGGTCGAAACTGGACTGGTCGGAACCCGACGGTCCCGAGCACGCCCGTCTCCTCGACTTCTACCGCTCCCTCATCGCGCTGCGGAAGGCCGAACCGGCCCTGCACGATCCGGCATTCGACTCCGTGGCCGCCGAATTCGATTCGGACGCGGGCTGGTTCGCGATGCGTCGCGGCGACTGGTGGGTGTTCGTCGTCCCGGGTGAGGACCCGGTTGCGCTCCCCCGCCGGCTCGACGTCCGGCTCGCCTGGGAACCGCCGGCGCCGGACGGGATCTCGCCGGGACACAACGTGATCGTCGGAGTGGCGGCGGATTGACCGCCCGGGGCCGCGCCCGCCGCGGCTTCGGGTTCACGACATCGCCTGGCAGCGCTCAGGTCAGGTATTCGTAGGCGGGCGACCCGGGTTCGAGACGCTCGCAGTGCAGCCGCGAGTGCGCCATCCGGTCGAGCAGCGCACCGAGGTCCTCCGGCCGGCCGAGCTCGATGCCGACGAGCGCGGCCCCGGTTTCCCGGTTGTTGCGCTTGACGTACTCGAACAGCGTGATGTCGTCGTCGGGTCCGAGGACCTCGTCGAGGAAGCGACGCAGTGCGCCGGGCTCCTGCGGGAAGTCGACGAGGAAGTAGTGCTTGAGCCCGCGGTGGACCAGGGAGCGCTCGATGATCTCGCCGTAGCGGGACACGTCGTTGTTGCCGCCGGAGATCAGGCACACCACGGTGGCGCCGGCGGGCAGGTCGAGCTTGTCGAGCGCGGTGACCGCGAGCGCGCCCGCGGGTTCGGCGATGATGCCCTCGTTCTGGTAGAGCTCGAGCATCGCCGAGCAGATCGCGCCCTCGTCGACGTGCAGGATGTGCGCCGAACCCGGCTTCGGGGAGATCCGCTCGTCGGGAACGATTCGGGTCTGCGGGGCGTCGGTGATCGACGCGAGGATCGGGTGGTCGCTCACCGAGGCGCCGAGGTCGGCCATCACGCGATGCCCGATCGTCCCGATCCGCTTGACCGCCGCGCCGTCGACGAACGGGTCGATCTCGTCGAGCGTGACGGGTCCGCCGTCGACGAGGGCCGCGGTCAGCGACACCGCGCCGGTCGGCTCGACGCCCACGATCGACACCTCCTCGGAGATCCCGCGCAGGTAGGTGGCCATCCCCGCGAGGCAGCCGCCGCCCCCGACCGGAGCCACCACGACGTCGGGCACGCGGCCGAGCTGTTCGACGATCTCGCGCGCGATGGTGCCCTGACCGGCCGCCGTCCGCGGGTCGTCGAAGGCGTGGATCCAGGTGGAACCGGTGCTCATCACATCGGCCTGCGCGGCCGCCGCGGCGGCGTCGTAGGTCTCGCCGATGGCCTTGAGCTCGACGTATTCGCCGCCGTGCCAGAGGATCCGGTCGCGCTTCTGCTTCGGCGTCGTCGTCGGCACGTAGATGCGGCCGTGCACCTTCATCGACTTGCACGCGAAGGCGACGCCCTGGGCGTGGTTGCCGGCGCTGGCGGCCACGACTCCGCGCGCGAGCTCCTCGTCGGTGAGCTGGGCCATGACGTTGTAGGCACCGCGCAGTTTGTACGAACGGACCGCCTGCAGGTCCTCGCGCTTGAGGTAGATCTCCGCGCCCGACGCCGACAGCCGAGGGCACTGGTCGAGCGGGGTCCGGGCCACCGCCGGGGCGATTCGGGTCGACGCCGCCTCGATGCTGTCGACCGACAGCGTCGAACCGTGAGCAGGGGCCTGGGCGTCGTGCGTGTTCACGAAGTCCATGTTCTCACTGCGCTCTCGGCGGATTTCTGACCGGGTGCGCGCAGGACGGAGGTCCACATGTGCTCACGAGGTGTTCCGGGTGCGACGGTTGGGTACCCGGGCGGAGCCACCCCGACCGAGCCCACCCCACCGAGCCCACCCCGACTGAGCCCACCCGCCGCCACGGCGAGGACGGTGCCCACGACCCGCGATCTGTAGGAGCAGCCATGAGAAGCCTGCGCATCCCGTCCCGCACGAAGGTCGTCGCCGCCGCGGCGGCCATGGCGGTCGCCGCCGGACTCGTGAGCGCGATCGGCACCGCGCCCGCAGGCGCCGCCCCCTCGTGCCCCGGCGCAGCGCCCGCACGTCTCGTGGGCTCGATCCCCGGGGCCGCGCTCGAAGGCCTGACGGTCGATGCGTCGGGCCGTCTGTACACCACCGACCTGATCTCCGGGCGGGTGTTCCGGTTGTCCCGGCCGGGTGCGCCGGCGGTCCCGATCGCCCGGGTCCCCGACGGCGGCGCGGGTGCGCTCGCCTGGACCCCGGACGGCACCTTGCTCGTCGGCTACGGCGCCGATCCGCGGGTGATCGCCGGGGACGTGCTCCGGCACGCGTCCATCGGGCGCCTCGACGTCGGCACCCGCGCGTTCCGCCCCTGGGTGAGCGGGCTGTCGGCCGCAAACGGAATGGACGTCTCGGCACGGGGAAATGTCTATGCCACCAACGACTTCGGCAATCTCATCGGTCGGGTCGCCCCGGGCGGCTCGGTGAATGCGGCATGGGGATCGCTGCCGAGCGCGAACGGCGCGGTCCTCGGCCGCGACGACAACTGGTTGTACGTCTCGCGCACCTTCGTGAACCCCGGCGTCAGCCGCATATCGACGACGAACCCGCGCACAGTGCAGAGCCTGCTGAGCGTCGGCGCGGCGTCGACTCCCGACGGCCTGACGCTGGACTCGCGGGACCGCCCGATCGTTCCGTTCAACGCCACCGGCGAGATCGTGCGGATCTCCTCACCGGGACGCCTTTGCGTGCTCGCGAGCGGACTGCCGACGTCGAGCGTGGTCTCCTACGGCCGTGGCACGCAGGGCTTCTCGGCGGGAAGGCTGTTCCGCGCCGGCTTCGACGGCCGGATCTACGAGATCCCGGGCGGATTCGACCGGGGCGCCACGGCCGCGTTTCCCGCCAGGTAGCGTTCGCCCCACCACACGGCGAGCACGACGACCGCCGACACCCAGGCCGAGGCCTGCGGCGAGCCGAAGATCACCAGCGTCGCCAGCGCGGCGACCACGCCCGCCAGAACGGCGTGTGCCTTGTGGGCCGGCCAGCGGACCCCGAACACCTCGACCGTGGCGCGGGCGCGACGGGCCGGTCGGTACGCGTTGGTGCCGATCATCGTGGTCATCAGCGAACACACTCCCCTCGCCGGGCACGTCCTTCATGGTCGTGGCCACGAGTATAGCGCTCGGCGAAGGAAAAGTTTCGGTCGACCGAAAACTTCGGTGACGGACTGCCGATCAGCTCAGACAGCTCGGTCCGAGCAGCGCCTTGAGATCGCCCATCAGCGCGGAGCTCGGAGCCACGCGCAACGACTCGGTCAGCTTCAGCTGGGTCTGTTTCTTGTCGCTGACGAGAGTGACGTGGACGTCGGCCATGCCCGGGTGACGGGTCAGCACCTGCTTGAGCGCCTGGACCCGGTCGGGCGTGCACAACCGCGCCGACAGCGTCAGCGACACCGGCTTGGTGGCGCCGGCGGTCTCGAGGTCCGGGACCGCGAGATCGTTGGCGCTGATCATCATGCTGTCCTCACGCAAGTTCACGCGCGCCTTGATGAGCACGATGTTGTCGGCCACGATGTCCATGCCGTAGGCCATGTAGGCGCGCGGGAAGAAGTAGACCTCCACGCCGCCGACCATGTCCTCGAGGGTCACCGCCGCCCACGGCTCGCCCTTCTTGTTCACGCGGCGGGTCACCGACGAGATGATGCCGCCGATGGTGATCTGCGCTCCGTCGGAGATGTTGCCCTCGAGCAGCTGCGTGATCGAGGTGTCGGTGTGCGCCGCGATGGCGTGCTCGACGCCGGCCAGCGGATGCCCGGACACGTAGAGGCCCAGCATCTCCCGCTCGATGGCGAGCTTGTGCTTGGTGTCCCACTCCTCCTCGGGAATCTTGACCGCGAAGACCTCGGCCAGCCCCAGGTCGGCGGCCTCGTCGTCGCCGCCCCCGCCGAAGAGGTCGAACTGGCCGATCGCCTCGGCCTTCTTGGTGCCGAGCACCGACTCGACGGCCTCGCCGTGGACGAGGAACAGACCCTTGCGCGGATGGCCGAGCGAGTCGAAGGCCCCGGCCTTGATGAGCGATTCCGTCACCTTCTTGTTGCAGGCGGTGACGTCGATCTTGCTGAGGTAGTCCGAGAAGCTGGTGAACTTCCCCTTCTCCTCGCGCGACCTGATGATCGAGTCGACGACGCCCGAACCGACGTTGCGGATCGCGGCGAGGCCGAAGCGGATGTCGGCTCCGACCGCGGCGAAGTTGGGCTGGGACTCGTTGACGTCGGGCGGGAGCACCGTGATGCCGAGCTTGCGGCAGTCGGCGAGGTAGATGGCGGCCTTGTCCTTGTCGTCGCCGACGGAGGTGAGCAGGCCCGCCATGTACTCGGCCGGGTAGTTGGCCTTGAGATAGGCGGTCCAGAACGACACCAGGCCGTAGCCCGCGGCGTGGGACTTGTTGAACGCGTATCCGGCGAAGGGCAGCACGGTGTCCCACAGCGCGGTGATCGCCTCTTGAGAGAAGCCGTTCTGGCGCATGCCCTCTGCGAAGCCGTCGTAGGCCTCGTCGAGGATCTCCTTCTTCTTCTTGCCCATCGCGCGACGCAGCAGGTCTGCTTGTCCGAGCGAGTAGCCGGCGACCTTCTGGGCGATCTGCATGATCTGCTCTTGGTAGACGATCAGACCGTAGGTCTCGGAGAGGATCTCCTTGAGCGGCTCCTCCAGCTCCGGATGGATCGGCCGGATCTCCTGGAGACCGTTCTTGCGCTTGGCGTAGTCGGTGTGGGCGTTCACGCCCATCGGACCCGGGCGATACAGCGCCAGGACGGCGACGATGTCCTCGAATCCCGTGGGCTGCATCATCTTCAGCAGCTCGCGCATGGCCGCGCCGTCGAGCTGGAACACGCCGAGCGTGTCGCCGCGCGCCAGCAACTCGTAGGTCTTCGGGTCGTCGAGCGGCAGCTCGTCGAGGTTGAGGTCGATGCCGCGGTTCTGCTTGATGTTCTCCAGGGCGTCACCGATGACGGTGAGGTTGCGCAGGCCCAGGAAGTCCATCTTCAGCAGGCCGATGGCCTCACACGACGGGTAGTCCCAGCCGGTGATGATCGCGCCGTCCTGGGCGCGCTTCCACACCGGGATCACGTCGGTCAGCGGCTCGCTCGACATGATCACCGCACACGCGTGCACACCGGCGTTGCGGATCAGGCCCTCGAGACCGAGTGCGGTGTCGTAGATCTTCTTGACGTCCGGATCGGTCTCGATGAGCGTGCGGACCTCGGCGGCCTCGCCATAGCGCTCGTGCTCGGGGTTGGTGATGCCCCAGACCGGGATGTCCTTGGCCATGATGGGCGGCGGCAGCGCCTTGGTGATGCGGTCGGCGATCGCGAAGCCGGGCTGGCCGAACTGGACCCGGGCGGAGTCCTTGATGGCGGCCTTGGTCTTGATGGTGCCGAACGTGATGACCTGGGCGACCTTGTCCTTGCCCCAGCGCTCGGTGGCGTAGCGGACCATCTCGCCGCGCCGGCGATCGTCGAAGTCGATGTCGATGTCGGGCATCGACACGCGTTCGGGGTTGAGGAATCGCTCGAACAGCAGTCCGTGCGGGATCGGGTCGATGTTGGTGATGCCCAGGGCCCAGGCGACGAGCGAGCCGGCCGCCGAACCACGGCCCGGGCCGACGCGGATGCCGACCTCCTGGGCGTGGCGGATCAGGTCGCCGACCACGAGGAAGTAGGCCGGGAAGCCCATCTGGATGATGACGTCGAGCTCGTAGTTGGCGCGCTCGAGGTACTCGCGCGGGACCTCGCGACCCGGGAAGCGACGCTCACGCAGGCCGCGCAGGACCTCCTTGCGCAGGAAGGTCTCCTGCGACTCCCCCTCGGGCACGGGGAAGATCGGCATCCGGTCGCGGTGGGTGAAGACGTCCTTGTACGACTGGACGCGCTCGGCGATCTCGAGCGTCGTGTCGCAGGCGCCGGGCACCACCGAGTCCCACTGCTGCCGCATCTCCTCGGCCGACTTCAGGTAGTAGCCGTCGCCGTCTAACTTGAAGCGCGTCGGGTCGGAGAGGGTCTTGCCGGTCTGCACGCACAGCAGCGCCTCGTGCGCGGCGGCATCATCCTTGACGACGTAGTGGCAGTCGTTGGTGACGACCGGCTTGATGCCGAGCTTGCGGCCGATCTCGAGCAGGCCGTCGCGGACGCGGCGCTCGATCTCGAGGCCGTGCTCCATCAGCTCGAGGTAGAAGTTGTCCTTGCCGAAGATGTCCTGCCACTTGGCGGCCGCCTCGAGGGCCTCGCGGTCGTGACCTAGGCGCAGGCGCGTCTGGACCTCGCCCGACGGACAGCCGGTGGTCGCGATGATGCCCTCGGCGTACTCGGCGATCAGCTCGGCGTCCATACGCGCCCACTTGCCGAGCTGCCCCTCGATGGAGGCGAGCGAGGACAGCTTGAACAGGTTGCGCAGACCGGTCGCGTTCTCGGCGACCATCGTCATATGGGTGTAGGCGCCCGAACCCGACACGTCGTCGGACTTCTGCTCGCGGGTGCCCCACTGGACGCGCTTGGTGTCGAAGCGCGAGCCCGGCGCGATGTAGGCCTCGATGCCGATGATCGGCTTGATGTCGTTCTTGATCGCCGTGTTGTAGAACTCGCTGGCGCCGAACATGTTTCCGTGGTCGGTCATGCCGATCGCGGTCATCCCCAGCCGTTTGGCCTCGGCGAACAGCGGTGACACCTTGGCCGCACCGTCGAGCATGGAGTACTCGGTGTGGTTGTGCAGGTGTACGAACGAGCCCGTCACTGTGCCTCTTCTGATCGTGTGCCGTCTGCGGTGGATTCCGGTCCACTCTAGGCGCGTCCACCGACACCCACCCGGAGGCTCTCCGGGCAGTGACGAATGGGACAGCTGTGGCGGTGTCGGGCCTCGCCGACCCCGTCCGGCGCGCCCGAGGTCACCGGTTCGCGGGTCGGGTCTAGGTGTCGCGCAGGACGTCGAGCGCGTGCTGCAGGTCCGCCGGGTACGACGAGGTGAACTCGACCATGCGGCCGTCGGCGGGATGGGCGAACCTCAGCGCCCGCGCGTGCAGCCACTGCCGCTCGAGGCCGAGCTTCTTGGCGAGCACCGGGTCGGCGCCGTAGGTCTGGTCGCCGCAACACGGATGGTGCAGGGCCGAGAAGTGGACGCGGATCTGATGGGTGCGCCCGGTCTCGAGGTGGACGTCGAGCAGTGACGCGGCCGCGAACATCTCGAGCGTGTCGTAGTGGGTGACGCTCGGCTTCCCGTTGGCGGTGACGGCGAACTTCCAGTCCGCGCCGCGGTGGCGGCCGATCGGCGCGTCGATGGTGCCCGAGGGCGGGTCGAGGTGTCCCTGCACCAGCGCGTGATAGCGCTTGTCGACCGTGCGTTCCTTGAACGCGCGCTTGAGCAGCGTGTAGGCGCGCTCGGACGCGGCCACGACCATGACGCCGGAGGTGCCGACGTCGAGGCGGTGCACGATGCCCTGGCGTTCGTGGGCGCCGGAGGTCGAGATGCGGAAGCCGGCGGCCGCGAGTGCCCCGATCACGGTGGGGCCGGTCCAGCCGAGCGAGGGATGCGCGGCGACGCCGACCGGCTTGTCGACGACGACGATGTCGGAGTCGTGGTAGATGACGTCGAGGTTCTCCACCGGCGTCGGCTCGATGCGCAGCGGCTCGTCCGGCTCGGGCAGCGTCACGTGGAGAAGGCTGCCCGCCGCGAGCTTGTGCGACTTGCCGACCGGCACCCCGTCGACGAGCACGTCGCCGTCCTCGGCGAGAGCGGCGACCACGGTGCGCGACAGTCCGAGGATGCGCGACACCCCGGCGTCGACGCGCATGCCGTCGAGGCCGTTCGGGACCGGCAGGACACGTGACTCACGCATCGGCGCCACCTCCGCGTCCGCTCGTGCCGGTCTGCTCGTCCGGGGTGTCCGTCGCGGGAGCCGTCACTCCCCCGTCCTTCTCTTCGATCGCGTCCTTCTCGTCGATGACTGCATCCTCGTGGTCCGTGCCGGCGCCGGGGCCGGTGTCGTCGGGTGAATCGTGGTCGTGGCGGGCCGCCCAACCGCTGCGGGTGCCGTCGTAGTCGAAGCCGAGTCCCGACAGGACGACGAGCAGGACTGCGCCGCACACCACCGCCGAGTCGGCCACGTTGAACACCGGCCACCAGCCGACGGAGATGAAGTCGACGACGTGCCCCTGGAAGGGCTTCGGAGCGCGGAAGATGCGGTCGATCAGGTTGCCGATGGCGCCGCCGAGGACGAGCGCCAGGCCGATCGCCCACCACCAGGACCTCAGCCGGCTGCTGTAGCGGATGATGACCGCGACCACGACCAGCGCGATGACCGACAGCACCCAGGTGTACCCCGAGGCGAGCGAGAACGCGGCTCCGCTGTTGCGGACCAGGCGCAGGGTGACCACGTCGCCGATGATCTCGACGGGTCGCTGCGGGTCCAGGGTCGCGACCACGATCGTCTTCGTCAGCAGGTCGAGACCGATCACCACGAGCGCGACGCCGAGCACCGCGAGCGTCGTCTTGGCGAACCGCCGTCCGTTCTCGGACTCGGTCAGGGGTTGGTCAGCCACAGGGTCATTGTCCACGACCGGTGGAATACGCTGGCTACCCGTGTCCACGCATGCTCGTCTCCGCCGTTCCGTCATCTCGTCGTGCGCCGCGGTCGCGGCGGTGTCCGTGCTGGTCGCGGGG
Source organism: Gordonia paraffinivorans (assembly GCF_900683595.1). Taxonomy (NCBI): domain Bacteria; kingdom Bacillati; phylum Actinomycetota; class Actinomycetes; order Mycobacteriales; family Gordoniaceae; genus Gordonia; species Gordonia paraffinivorans. Next base: position 855,793 of record NZ_CAACYD010000005.1, read on the forward strand.
TGTTCGTCGGACTCCGGCGAGGCCGCGTCGAGTTCGACGGCAGCCGGCGGCTGCGTGACCGGCTCGCCGTCCCGGGACGCCGGCGCCGCACCGCTGCCGATCGCGCCGGCGACGGTCACCCTGGTCGACCCGGGTGCCGGTGACCGGCGGGTGGCCGCCGCCCGCCCCGACCTCGGGTCGGCGCAGCAGGTGACGCTGGTGACCACGTCGCGGGTCGAGTCGCCGGGGTCGGCGGAGGCACAGACCGTCGAGACGCCGCTGACCGCGCGGTTCGTGTGCGACCAGCAGTCCGAGGTGGAATTCGACCTCGCGAGCGTCACCTCCCCCGACCCGCGACTGAACACCTCGCTGGAGGCCATGGCCGGGACGAGGGGCGGTCTGACGCTCGGCGCCGGCCTGGCCCCCGTCACGGTGCGGCTCGCGCCGCCCGAGGACGCCGGCGAAGAGGCCCGGCTGGCCGTCGAACAGTCGATCGTCACCGCACTGAACACCACCATCGCCCTGCCCACCGAACCCATCGGGGTGGGTGCGCGGTGGCGCACCGAGCGCACCATCTCGGCCGCGGCGACGGTCACCCAGACCGTCGACGCCCGGCTCGCGGCCTGGGACGGGGACAAGCTGACCATCCAGTTCTCCGCCGAGGAGACGCCGGTGAACTCGGTGTTCGCGATCCCCGGCGGCACCGACACCCTCACCATCAGCAGGTTCAGCTACGAGGGCGGCGGGACCGTCGAGGTGGACCTGGCCCGCGGGCTCCCGGTCGGCGGCGAGCTGATCTACACCGGGGCGCGCGAGCTGGTCGGCGCCGATCCCGCCCGCCCCCTGGTACAGAAAACCGGGCTGACCGTCACCTGGCGGTGACGGCCGGCCCGGCTCCTGCGAAGTCCGGCGATCAGCCGTTCAGTTGTCGGCCTTCTTCGAGCTGGTGGCACCGCCTGCCGGGGTGCACATCGCGCTCTCGACCTGGTACAGGCCGAGCAGGTTGCAGACGGTCTGGTTCGAGAGCTTCCAGCGACCCTTGTCGAAGACGATGGTCGCCTCGGCGTTGGCGGGCGGGTTGCCCGCGGTCTCGATGCGGACCTTCACGTTGGCCTTCTTCGGGCCGTTGGTGATGACCGGGTTGACGAGGGACCACTTGACGTCGGGGTTGTCCTCGCGCGCCTTGACCAGCTCGTCGAAGATCTCCGGGTCCTTCTCCGAGCCCTGGACGAGGTCGGTCTTGTCCTTGGCGGGGATCTTCGGGTCGACGGCGGTGTCGACGAGCTCGTTGAGCGCGGCGATCGACGGCGGCTTGCTGCCGTTGGTGATCTCGGACTCGTTGTCGCCCGCGGCACCCGACGCGTTCGCGGCGGCCGTGCTGGTCAGCGTCGGCGCGGGCGGGGCGTCATCGTCGCTGCCGCCGCATGCGGCGACGCCGGTCATCATTGCAGCCGCGATCATGGTCGCGCCGAGAAACTTCCGATACTTCAAGGATCTCCCTCACTGTGTCTGTGGACTCCGGGCGCGCGACGAGGCGCCGGCCCGTGTCGTCGGTGGGTCTGCCGGGGTCTCCCCCGGTGACAGCCCTCACCACTATGCCAAACGAAGCTGAGTGTTCCCGGGTCCACCACGACGCGCCCCGGGTCGGGTCGGCCACCGAGCCGGCCCGGCGCCCGATCGTCGAGGTGCTTGACGCGGTCCCGGCCGACCGTGAGGCTTGACCACCATGGCGGCATCTGAGGCATCCGGACCGACCGTACTCATCAGCACCGGCGGGACGATCGCCGCGCGCACGACCGCCGACGGCGCGGTCCCGGCCCTCGCGCCCGGCGACCTGCTGTCGGCGACGGGCGGCGAGGCACCCACCGGCCCGGTCCGAACCGTCGACCTCATGTCGGTCGACAGTTCGGCCATGACGGTGGCGGACCAGTTCGCGGTGGTGCGGGCGATCGCCGAGGCCCTCGCCGACCCGACGGTCGCCGGCGTGGTGGTGACGCACGGCACCGACACCATGGAGGAGACGGCCTTCCTGGCGGATCTGTACTGCACCGACGACCGGCCGGTGGTGTTCACCGGCGCTCAGCTGCCTGCCGACCATCCCGACGCCGACGGGCCGTCGAACCTCGCCGCGGCACTCGCGACGGTCCACGATCCGGCCGCGCGCGGGCGCGGGGTGCTGGTGGTGGCCGGCGGCCGGACCCTCCCCGCGCGGGGATTGTTCAAGGTCTCCACCGTCGATCCGCTGGCCTTCGACTCGGTGCGCACCGACCTGCCGCGACCCGTCCTCGACGAGATACCGGTCGGCCGCACCGCACGGGTGGACATGTTCGCGCTCTATCCCGGAGTGTCGCCGGGGCTGATCGCCGCGGCGGTCGCACAGAACGCCGCCGGGATCGTGCTCGCCGCAACGGGTTCGGGCAACACGCATCCGGACATCGTCGCCGAGGTCTCGCTCGCCGTCACGACCACGGCGTCACCGTGGTCGTGACGAGCCGGGTGCCCTACGGCGAGGTCACTGCCACCTACGGCGGCGGGGGCGGCGCCGTCGACCTGAGTCGCGCCGGTGCGATCGTCTCACCGTGGTTGCGGGCGCCGCAGGCGCGCATGGCGCTGATCGCCCTGCTCACCGCACGGGCGGAGCCGGAGACCGTCGCCGGGTTCTTCCACGCCTCCGGGGCCTGACCGCAGAGCCACACGCACCGGGCGTTTCACACGCCGGCGTCGTCCTCGGCGCCGAGGTCCCACTCGAGGCTGTCGAGCGGATCGGCAGGACGCAGGTCGGGGTCGTCGACGGCGAAAGTCCGGGTGCGCCCGGGGCCGGTGGTGCGCGTCTCGAATCGGACCGTGACCACCCCGTGCCCGCTCCCCTGCACCCAGCCGTGCCCGTACTCCGGGTGCCGCACGTCGGCCCCGGACGCGAACGGGACCCGACGTGCGGGATCCCCGCCGGGGGCGAAGCGCACCGGCTCGGGCGAGGAGACATCGGCGGTCGGGTCGTGCACGGTCTCCGACACCTCGACGACCTCACCCGATCCCGAATCCCCCGCCGAGGGGGCGTCGGTCGCGGTGTCGTGATGGGTCAGCTCGTCGCCGGCGGGGCCGAGGTCGTCGAAGAGCGCATACTGCTGCACCGCGGTGAGTCCCGAGAATCCCACTCCCACAAGGCGGATCGCGCCCACCGAACGCGGGTCGAGGGCGAGGCGCTGGGCGGTGCGTTCGAGGTCGTCGAAGTCGGTCGTGGCCGCCGCGGTGGTGGCCGACCGGGTGAGGATCGACATGTCGGATCGTTTGAGCTTCAGCACCACGGTCCGGGCGCCGCGACCGTCCTTGAGTAGGCGGCGATGTGCACCGCTCGCCGCGCGGCGGATGGCCTTGCGCAGTTCGTCGAGTTCGACGATGTCCTCCGCGAAGGTCGACTCGGCGCTGATCTGCTTGGCCGATGCGCGTTCGGTGACCGGCCGGTCGTCGATGCCCTGGGCGAGACGATGCAGCGCGGGCCCGACGGTGCCGCCGAGGACCGACGCCACCTCGACCGTCGACATCGCCGCGAGGTCGCCGATGGTGTTGATCCCCAACCGCGCCAGTCGGTCTCCCGACACCGGCCCGATCCCCCACAGTTTGCGGACGGGCAGCCCGTGGAGGAACTCCAACTGACCCGACAGCGGGATCACCATCACGCCATCGGGTTTCGCCATGCCCGACGCGATCTTGGCGAGCTGCTTGCCGCTGCCGACCCCGACCGACGCGGCGAGTCCCACCTCGGAACGGATGCGCCCCCGGAGATCCTCGGCGAAGGCGCGGGCGTCGGCGACCGTCGCGCCGACGAGTTCGGCGGGTTCGGCGAAGGCCTCGTCGAAGGAGAGCGTCTCGATGACCGGCACCGCTTGGCGCAGAATGCGGAAGACGCGTTTGCTGACGGTGCCGTAGACAACCCCGCGCGGCGGGACCACGACCCCGGTGGGGCCGATGAGGCGTCGGGCCTGATGCATCGGCATCGCCGACCTCGCACCGAAGACGCGGGCCTCGTAACTGGCTCCGGCGACCACTCCCCGGCCACCCGAGCCGCCGACGAGAACGGGTCGCCCCCGCAACGTGGGCCGGGTGAGTTGCTCGACCGACGCGAAGAACGCGTCCATGTCGAGGTGCAGGACCCACCGCGAGCTGCGTTCGGCGTCGTGCCCGGTCGGCACCGCCCCACCCGGACCGGTACCCGAGACCCACCGCTGCGGTACGGAGGAACCGTCCGCAGTCGTCGGTTCGGGGGCCGGGCTCACCACCCGTCCGAGTCTAGTGACGGGCGGGTCGAGCGGACGGCCACCTACTCTGTGTGACCGACGGCGAAGACCGGGATCGACGCGGCGTGCCGGACGAGCTCGTCGTCGGTCGGCTTGGCCGACAGCCCCTCGGGCAGGAACCGGCCCACCTCCCAGCCCCACTTGCGCAGGTACTCGGCGATGATCGGCGGGCGCAGCGCGGGATCGAGTTCGGCGAGCGCCACCGTGCGGCGACGGCGCCCGCGCCGGAGTTCGACGGTTCCGGCGACCCGCGCATTGCGCGCCCACTGGGTGTTGCCCCGCGGCGAGACCAGGTACTCCCGGCCGTCGAGGCGCAGCAGGTTGACCGGGACGGTCTGCGGCTTCCCGGTGCGCCGGCCGGCCACGGTGAGGTTCTGCGCCCCGGCGAGGTTGACGCCGTGGTCGGCAAGCCAGCGGACGACCCGGTTGAAGGTGGCGTCGGCGCCTTCGGGGGCGCGGTAATGGGTGGCGGTGGCGGTCATCTTCGGGAGCCTTTCTCTGCTGATCACATTCCGAGAGCACCGCTCTCGTTTCTGAGTGTGCACGACCACGCCCCACAAATCAAGAGCACCGCTCTCGAAATGTGCGAGGATCGGATCATGGCCAGAGGCAGCCGCGCGGAGAACCGCGCGAAGATGACCGAGGAGATCCGCCGGCTGGGTCGCGAACACCTCGCCACCCACGGGGCCGCCGGACTGTCACTCCGCGCGATCGCGCGCGAGATGGGCGTGGTGTCATCGGCGGTGTACCGCTACGTCCCGAGCCGCGACGAGCTGCTGACGATGCTCCTCGTCGAGGCGTACAACGACGTGGCCGATGCGATCGAGGCGGCGGTGGGCTCCGTCGAGGAGGCCCATCGGCGACAGCGACTGCTCGTCGCCGGGGAGACGGCGAGAAGATGGGCGCTCGACGAGCCGGCCCGCTGGGCGTTGCTCTACGGCAGCCCGGTCCCCGGCTATTCCGCGCCCGGCGAGCAGACGACCGGGCCGGGCACGCGCGTCCCCGGACTGCTTCTGCGCGAATGCGCGGCGGCACACGCAGAGGGCCTGCTGCGCGACGACCTGCCCACTCCGCCGGACGACGTCGCCGCCGACATGGCCGCGATTCGGGACGAGTTCGGGCTCGACGCCCCGGCGTCGGTCCTCGCCGCGTCGACGACGCTGTGGGCGGTCATGGTGGGGGCGATCGGCCTCGAGACCTTCGGCCAGTACGGCAAGGACACCTTCGCCCATCCGGGGGCGTTGTTCCGGATGCAGCTGGAGATGACGCTGTCAGGACTGTTCCGGACCTGACTCCCCCGGCGGCGCTCGTACTCGGCGACCGCGGACCCACCCCTCCCGCGGAGGGGACCTACCGCGCGATCACCCGTGGCCGGTCGATGCGGGCGAGCTTGTCCGGGTTGCGCATGGCGTAGATCTGCTGGATCACGCCGTCGACGATGTGCAGGGTGAACGTGCCGGCGAGTTCGCCGTCGACGTAGATCGCGACGCCGGGCTGGTTGTTGAACACCGCGGGTTCGAGGCGGTAATCCATGTCCTTGCCGAGCCGGACGAAACCGGCCAGCAGATGCGCCACCGCGAGCGCACCGCGGACCGGGCGACGCACGGCCATCACCTTGCCGTCGCTGTCGGCGGTGAACTCGACCTCGGGCGCGAGCAACTCGAGAAGCCTTTCCACGTCCCCGGATTCGGCCGCGGCGAGGAACGCGTCGACTGCGGCGGCGGCCCGTTCGGAGTCCACCGGGTCGTACCGGGGACGACGCGCCTCGACGTGGTTGCGGGCCCGGTGCCCGATCTGGCGGACCGTCGCCGGCGCCCTGTCCAGCATGTCCGCGATCTCGGTGTAGGAGAACCCGAACACTTCCCGCAGCACGAACACCGCGCGCTCGTCCGGGCTGAGCGATTCCAGGACGATCAGCATCGCCGTCGACACCGACTCCGCGAGCACCACGTCGTCGACGAGGTCCCGCTCGTCGAGCAGGATCGGCTCGGGCAGCCACGGCCCGACGTAGTCCTCGCGGCGTCGTGTCCGCGACCGCAGCACGTTGAGCGCCTGGCGCGTCACGATCTTCGCGAGGTACGCCTTCGTGTCGTCGACGGCGGTGTCGTCGACCTCCGCCCACCGCAGGTAGCTGTCCTGCAGCACGTCGTCGGCGTCGGCGGCGGTCCCGACGATCTCGTAGGCCACGGTGAACAGCAGCGGCCGCAGCTCGGCGAAACGAGCTGCGCGACGGCCGGATTCGCTGCTGTTCACCGGAGCAACACCTCTCGTCGGCGAGCCGGTCACTGCAGGACCGCCTCACGCTCGGCGGTCGCCTCGCGGTTGCGCGGCCAGCTGAAGGTTCCGGGTCGCGCGGCCTCGCGGCGGATGTTCCACACGATACCGCGGCACACCGTCTCCTTGGCCAGGGCGGCGAGGCGGCCGGTCACGACCGCACGGGCAGGCGAGTCGTCGCGCCGGGTGAACTGCAGGGTGGCCGCGTGACGGCCGATGCTGGTGCACTTGGCGACGAAGCCCTGGTCCACCGGCTTCGGGGAGTCGCCGGCGATCCGCGCCAGGACGGCCTCGGCCGCCTGCACACCCAACGGTTGCGCCGCCTGGCAGCTCATCCTCAGCGGGATCCCGGCGACGGCGACCGCGTCGCCCGCCCCGACGATCCGCTCGTCGTCGACGCTGTTCAGGTTCTCGTCGGTCCGCAGGCGGCCGATCCCGTCGGTGGTCAGCCCGCTGTCGGCGGCCAGTTCCGGGGCGACGAACCCGGTGGCGAACACCGTTGCCGCACTGGGCAACACCCGCTCGTGTCCGTCCATCTCGACGGTCACCTGCGTGGCCTGCACCCGGGTGACGCGCGCTTCGGCGAGAACGTCGACGCCGAGCCGAGCCAGCTGGCGTAGGGTGGCCCGCCGCCCCCGTTCCCCCACCGACGGGGCCAGGACGCCGCCGCCGGCGAGCGTGACCGCCAAGCCGCGGTCGGCGAACTCTCCCGCGAGCTCGACGCCCGTGAGTCCGCCGCCGACGACGCCCACCGGGGCACCGCTGTCCAGGGTGTCGAGACGCGCCCGGAGTCGTTGCGCCGCCGCCCAGTCCGAGGCCGACAGAGCGTGGTCGGCCGCGCCGGGGATCTCCGGCAGGCGATTCCGGCTGCCGATGGCGTAGATCAGGTGGTCGTAGTCGAGGTGCTTGCCCGACGCCAGATGGTCACGCCGCGCCGCGGCCTCGATGCGGACGGCGGTGTCGACGACGACGTCGATGCCGTCGCCGAGCACGGCGTCGAACCCGACCTGCGGGTCACCGGTCCGTGCGACGAACTGGTGCAGCCGGATCCGGTGCACGAAGAACGGCTGGGGATTGACGACCGTGACGTCGACATCGGGCTTGCGACGCAGCCGGTTGGCCGCCATCGCGCCGGCGTAGCCGCCGCCGAGGACGACGACGCGGGTAGGGGCGATCGTGGTGATGTCGGATGTGTTCATCGTTCTGCCTTCCGTCGGTGTTCGAGGTGGTCATCCTCGAGACACCGACGGGAGGCAGAACGTGACAGCTGTCGCGAACTCGCTGGTCAGCCGACCTTCGCGACATCGGCGGTGACGCCGTCACCGAGTTCGATGGCGCCTGGCCCGCCGTCGGCGACGACGTCGAACTCGACCGCCAGGACCTCACCGGCGATGAGGTCGGAGTGGGTCCGCGCCCACTCGAGACGCTCGGCGGGGACCACCAGCCGCACGGTGATGCGGTCGGAGACGTCGAGGTCCAGGTTGCGGCGCGCGTCCTGGAGCTCGCGCACCCGGTCCTTGGCCCAGCCCTCGGCCTCGAGCTCCGGCGTGACGTTGGTGTCGAGGACGACCAGACCCTTGCCACCGGGCAGCTCGGCGGTGGAATCGGGTTCGACGGCCACGAGCTTGCGGGTGTACTCGGAGTCGAGGAGCTCGATGCCGTCGGCGACGACGACCTCGTTGCCCTCGGCGTCGGTCCGCACCTCCCAGTTACCCGACTTCACGGCCTTGATCGCACGCTGGACGTCCTTGCCCAGGCGCGGGCCGGCGGCACGTGCGTTGACCGCGATCTCGTAGCGGCCGTACTCGCTGGCGTCGGTGGCGAGCGTGACGGACTTGACGTTCATCTCGTCCTTGACCAGGTCGACGTACGGCTCGAGAGCGGCCGCGGTCGGCGACGCGACGGTCAGTCCGGGCAGCGGCAGGCGCACGCGCAGCTTGTTGGCCTTGCGGACGCTGGAAGCCACCGAGCACACCGCCTGCACCTCGTCCATCGCGGCGACCAGATCGGCGTCGGCCGGCAGCTCGTCGGCGGTCGGCCAGTCGGTCAGGTGCACCGAACGCTCGCCGGTGAGGCCGCGCCAGATGGCCTCGGTGGCCAGCGGCAGCAGCGGCGACGCCAGGCGGCAGGCCACCTCGAGCACCGTGTACAGCGTGTCGAAGGCGTCGGTGTCGGCGTCCTGACCGGCCCAGAAGCGGGCGCGCGAACGGCGCACGTACCAGTTGGTCAGCGACTCGACGAACTCGCGGAACGACTCGCAGGCACCGGCGATGTCGTAGGTGTCGAGCGCCTCGGTCATCGCATCCCGCGTGGAGGCGAGCTTGGCGAGGATGTAGCGGTCGAGCACGTGCTGCGAGTCGGTCCGCCACGTCGCCGGGCGCTCCGCGTACAGCTGCAGGAAGCTGTAGGCGTTCCACAGCGGCAGCAGCGCCTGGCGCACCCCCTCGCGGATGCCGCGTTCGGTCACCACGAGATTGCCGCCGCGCAGGATCGGCGAGGCCATCAGGAACCAGCGCATCGCGTCGGAGCCGTCGCGGTCGAAGACCTCGTTGACGTCCGGGTAGTTGCGCTTGGACTTGGACATCTTCTGCCCGTCGTCACCGAGCACGATGCCGTGTGCGGCAACGGTCTTGAACGCCGGGCGGTCGAACAGCGCGGTCGCGAGCACGTGCAGCGTGTAGAACCAGCCGCGGGTCTGGCCGTTGTACTCGACGATGAAGTCGCCGGGGTTGTGCGGCGGCGCGTCGGCCGAGTCCCCGCCGTCGAACCACTCCCGGTTCTCGAACGGGTAGTGCACCTGGGCGTAGGGCATCGACCCGGACTCGAACCAGCAGTCGAGGACCTCGGGCACGCGACGCATGGTCGACTTCCCGGTCGGGTCGTCGGGATTCGGCCGGGTCAGCTCGTCGATGTACGGGCGGTGCAGGTTGTCCGGCCGCACCCCGAAGTCGCGCTCGAGCTCGTCGAGCGAACCGTAGACGTCGATGCGCGGGTACTCCGGGTCGTCGGAGATCCACACCGGGATCGGCGCGCCCCAGTACCGGTTGCGGCTGATGTTCCAGTCGCGGGCGCCCTCGAGCCACTTGCCGAACTGGCCGTCGCGGATGTGCTCGGGCACCCACGTGATCTGCTTGTTCAGCTCGACCATGCGATCGCGGAACTTGGTGACGGCGACGAACCACGACGGCACCGCCATGTAGATCAGCGGCTGCCCCGACCGCCACGAGTGCGGGTAGGAGTGCTCGATGGTCTCGTGGCGCAGGATGCGCCCGGCCGCCTTGAGGTCCTTGATGATGACCGGGTTGGCGTCGAAGACCATCAGGCCCTCGTACGGCGGGACCTGCGAGGTGAAGCGGCCGCCCGGATCGAGCGGCTGCACGACCTCGATCCCGTAGGAGGTAGCGAGCTCCATGTCCTCCTCGCCGAAGGCCGGCGCGAGGTGGACGACGCCGGTGCCGCTGTCGGTGGTGACGTAGTCGCCGAGCAGCACGCGGTGCGCGTTCGGGTGCCCGAGGAAGAAGTCGAACGGCGGTGTGTAGGAGAGGTTCTCGAGTTCCTTGCCGAGGTGGGTGCCGAGCACCTCCGGATCCGCGATCTCCTTGGAGTACGCGCCGAGCAGGGCTTCGGCGAGCAGGTACTCCTGCCCGTCGGCGGCCTTGACGTGGACGTAGGTGACCTCGGGATTGACCGCGATCGCGAGGTTCGACGGCAGCGTCCAGGGCGTGGTGGTCCAGATCAGGGCGTTGACGCCGTCGAGCGACGACAGCGGACCCTCGGGCACCCGCAACGGCATCCGCACGGTGACCGCCGGGTCCTGCCGCATGCGGTAGGCGTCGTCGAGCTTGGACTCCTGGTTGGACAGCGGGGTCTGCTCGTACCAGCTGTACGGCAGCACGCGGTAACCCTGGTAGATCAGGCCCTTGTCGTAGAGGGCCTTGAACGCCCACATGACCGACTCCATGAAGTCGAGGTCGAGCGTCTTGTAGTCGTTGTCGAAGTCGACCCAGCGGGCCTGACGGGTGACGTAGTCGCGCCATTCGCCGGTGTAGCGGAGAACCGAGTCGCGGCAGTACTCGTTGAACTTCTCCATGCCCATCTTCTCGATCTCCGACTTGTCGGTGATCCCGAGCTGGCGCTCGGCCTCGAGTTCTGCGGGCAGACCGTGTGTGTCCCAACCGAATCGGCGTTCGACCTTCTTGCCGCGCATGGTCTGGTAGCGCGGCACGACATCCTTGACGTAGCCGGTCAGCAGGTGCCCGTAGTGCGGCAGGCCGTTGGCGAAGGGCGGCCCGTCGTAGAAGACGAACTCCTCGGCGTCGGCGCGGTTGGCGATCGATGCGGCGAAGGTGCCGTCGGACTCCCAGTAGTCGAGAACCTTCTGCTCGACGAAGGGGAAATGGGGGGCGCCGCGCCCTGTCCCACCCGTCATGTCGACCTTGGGGTACGCACGCCCGGTCTCGGTGGTGCCCGGCTCGCCGGCGCCCTTTTCGTTCGTGTCCGCCACGGCTCGTCTCCTCGTGCCTGGATGTCTGTCACCTTCGGCACGGGGACGCACACCTGACGGCATACGCGGTACCACCCCGCTTGCATCGGAAACCCGACGCCTCTCAGGGACCGCGCGGAGACTCCGTACGGTCCGGTGGCTGTGACGGGCCACGCCCGCCCGGTTCTACTGGGAGCCGCCACCGAATCGGTGCTGCTCTGTTCTTCCGGGTGCTCCCCGGTGATGGCCGGATCAACGCGTCAACCAGTGTAACGACGCCTCGCCCGCACAATCCAATCGGTGTCGGATGCGCGGGCGAGGCGTCGTCGGTGTTCTGTTCTACGGTTCGGACGTGCCGCACCGGCACGTCGGGGCGCTGTGGTCCTCGAGTCGCGGTCCTCGAGCCGCGTCAATCCTCGAGCGGGGGCTTCCAGTTCGGGTCCAGCGGATCGAAGTCCGGACGACGCCGGCGGCCCGACGGCGGGCCGGCCTGCTCGCCACCCTGCGACGGGACTCCCCCGCCCTGCGGATCCGGTGCCGGTCGCGGAGCGGGGCCGGATTGCGAACCGGGACCCGGCTGCGGCGGCGGACCGAAACGCTGCGGGCCAGACGGTCCCGGCCCGGGCTGTGCAGACCCGGAACGCGGTGCGCCGGCCCCTTGCTGCGGACCGCCCCCGGCACTCCGGTGCTGCGGGGACGACAGCGGTCCCGTGGAGGGGGCGCCGAGATCGGCGTCGCCACCCACGGAACGCAGGTAGTCCTCGTAGGTGCCCTCGCGGCGCTCCGGTGCCGGACGCACCGGAGCGGACGGCGACTGCGGGCTCGGCCTGTCGACCGGATCCGCCATACCGGGCTGGAAGGGCGGCGGCTCGTACGGGGCCGACCCGGCCGGGGCGTTCGGCTCGAATCCGCGGGTCGGCGGCTCGGACCGGGGAGCCTCGATAGGAGCGCGCCCGGTCGGACTCGGATCGACCCGACCGCCCGTCTCACCGACAGCGGACTCCGTCGAGGCGGCGTCGGCGTCCTCGGGGAAGTCGTCGAACGCTTCGTCCTCGTCGTCGGCACGCGCGGCGCCCGGGACCAAGTCCTCCAGTGATCGGGTGTTTTCCCGTCCACGGGAGGCGAACACGTCGACCAGCAGGAAGCCGAGTCCCAGGAGACAGATGACGATACAGGCGACGGCGAGCCACACGGTCCCGGTGACGAGACCGAGGATGAGCAGCACGAACCCCACGAGGGTCGCGCCCAGGGCCAAGGTCAGCACATCACCAGCCTAGGGTGCATGACCACCTACCGGGGTCAGCTCGGCGAATAGCTGCTGAAGCCGCCGCTGCCGGGATCGTTCGAGAACGACTGGTCGGGGCGTCCACCCTCCACCGGGGCAGCACTTCCGCGCTGCTGCAGCTCCTCGAGCTGCGACTCCAGGTAGGTCTTCAGGCGGGTGCGGTATTCACGCTCGAACGTCTTGAGCTGTTCGATGCGGCCTTCGAGGACACCGCGCTGCTGGTTGATGGTGCCCATGATCTCGCTGTGCTTGCGCTCGGCATCGGCCTGCAGGGCGTCGGCACGCTCCTGTGCCTGCCGCAGCTGCGCCTCCGAGCGGGTCTGCGCGTCGGCCAGGATGGCCTCGGAGCGCTGACGGGCGTCGGCGAGCATCGCGTCGGACTTGGCCTGGGCCTCGGACACGAGGGTGTCGGCACGGGTCTGCGCGTCGGAGAGAAGCGCATCGGCGTCGGCACGGGCGCTGCTGGTCAGACGGTCCGCGGTGTCCTGCGCCAGGGCGAGGACGCGGGCGGCGCGCACGTTGGCGTCGTCGTTGGACGGCGCCTCCTGGGCCGGGGCCTTGGCGAACATCTGGGTGCGCTCCTCCGAAGCGGGCGCACCGGCTCCGGAGCGGGCATCGGCGAGCTCACCCTCGAGCTCCTCGACCCGCTGCTTCAGGTCGGTGTTCTCTTCGATGAGCCGGGCGAGCTCCGCCTCGACGAAATCGAGGAACTGATCGACCTCATCCTCGTTGTAGCCGCGCTTACCGATCGGCGGTTTGCTGAACGCGACGTTGTGCACATCAGCTGGAGTCAGCCGCATGTCGGTTCCCCTCGTGTCTGTGGTGAAGCTTGTGTTCAGTTGGCGTACCGTCCAACCCCGATCGCCCGACCTGAGTCGTTCGACCAATACAGGTTGTCACTAACTATTCATACCAGTCAAAAACTGTAACTGGCGTCCAATCCTGTCACATGCGAACCGCGGGTCGCACCCCCTTGTTCTCACCGGGAGTTCAAAGGGCGAGACGGAGGCGATCACCAACGGTAGTCGATCGCCGTTCCTCAAGGTACCCGGCCGAACCGGGCCTGGGCCCGCAGCCCGGCCGGGCGTCGGCCGGGCGGATGAACCAACCACGGGATGTCCCGGGCGGCGCGTCTTCGGCCCGTTTGGCATGATCGGCCGGCAGCTCGCGAGGGCCGGTCGGTCAGCGGCCGGCGAATCCGCCCACCACGTTCATCGCGATGATGACCACCAGCATGACGATCATCAGGGACAGGTCGAGCCGGATCGGACCCAACGGGATCGGCGGGAGGACGCGCCGCAGGGCCTTGATCGGAGGATCGGTCACCGTGAACACCGACTCGATGATCACGACCGCCACCCCGGTGGGGCGCCAGTCGCGGGCGAACGTGCGCACCAACTCGACGACGAGGCGTCCGAGGAGCAGCAACCAGAAGACCAACAGGACGTAATACAAGACGCCCAACAGAATCGCAGCCACGCGTCAAGACTGCCTGAAGATCACCGGCGAGTGCGAACCGAGGGTGCCCACGCTGGTCAGGCGTGGTTGTAGAAGCCGGTCTCGGCGATCTTGCGACGGTCCTCGGGCGAGACGTCGACGTCGGCCGGCGACAGCAGGAACACCTTGGTGGCGACCTTGTCGAAGGAACCGCGCAGCGCGAAGGCCAGTCCGGCGGCGAAGTCGACGAGACGCTTGGCGTCGTCGTTGCTCATGTCGACGAGGTCCATGATGACCGGGTTGCCGTCGCGGAAGCGCTCGCCGATCGTGCGGGCCTCGCTGTAGTCCGACGGGCGGAGCGTGGTGATCTTCTGCAACGGACCCTCCGGGAAGACGCGCTCGAAGTCGCGGTGTTCGGCGACCGGACGCGACGACGCGGCGCGGATGGCGGCACTCGACGAACGCTGCAGCGGCTCGAGACGACCCGAGGGACGCATCGGGGCCTCCGAGACGGGACGTGGTGCGGCGTAGGCGAATTCGGGCGCGAAGTCACCGGCCATCTCGTACGCGGGCTCGAAGCGGTCGTCGTAGGCCATCTCGTCGCGGTAGCCGACCGAGGACTCGTAGCCGGCGTCGTACGACGAGTCGCCGTAGTACTCGTCGCGGTACACACGCTCACGCGACGCCGGACGGTGCGAGGGTGCCGCCTCCTCGAGGTAGTCGTCCTCGTACTCGCTGGGCGGCACCATGCCGAAGTATGCCTTGAACTTCTGCATCGTGGTCATGAGCGGCCTCTCTGTCGTGCGTCGCCGGTGTGCAGCCGTGCCGGATGGTGCTTCTGATGTCATTTGAGCTTGTTGTGTCACTTGGTTCTGCTGTTACCAATGTGATTACTGAGAGAGTAGCGGCCGCTCGCCCATGATCGCGGTTCCGACACGCACGCATGTCGAGCCTGCTGCGACCGCGATCTCCATGTCGCCGCTCATCCCTGCCGACAGCTCGGCCGCGTCGGGGTACCTGTCGCGAAAAGCGGTGTGGATACGGGCCGTTTCGGCCATCCAGTGCTCCGGCTCGCCGTGCAGCGGGGCGATCACCATCAGGCCGCGCAGACTCAGGGCATCGGCCGCGCAGATCCGATCGGCGAGCGCTGACAACTCCGCCTCCACGACGCCGCCGCGTTGCGGATCGCCGTCGAGGCTCACCTGCAGCAGCACGCCGAGCGGGTCGGTCCGCTCCCCCTCGTCGAGCGCGGCGCGGGCCGCGCGGTCGAGGGCGTCGGCGACCTTCGGGCGGTCCACCGAGTGCACCGTCCGGGCCCAGCGCGCGATCGAGCGCGCCTTCTTCGACTGGACGGTGCCGATCATGTCGAACGCGGGCGCGTCACCCGGATCGGCCGGATGCCAGTCCGCGAGCACCTCGGCGACCTTGCGGCCGGCCTCCGGCTCGCGCGACTCGCCGAACTCGCGCACGCCCAGCGAGAGCAGCCGGCGCACGTCGTCGGCCGGGAAGAACTTGGTGACCACCAGCAGCGTGCACGAGCCGGCCGGCCGGTCCGCGGCGGCGAGCGCCGCGTCGAGCCGGTCGCGGACCGCCTGCAGGCGCTCGGACAGTTCGGCGGTACGGGCATCGGGTGAATCGTTCATGTCCCTGATCATTCTCCGCTGTGACAAAGGTTTTCGAGGGCGTTTCGCCCGGGCGTCAGCGCCCGTCGGGTTCGCTCTCGTCCATCCAGATCACCGAGGCCAGCCGGCCGGTCGGTGCGCCACGGCGGTGGCTGAAGAGGTCGGGATCGGAGATCGTGCAGCGGGGGTCGACCGCCACCGCGGTGACGCCGGCCTCGAGGAGCTGGCGCCGCAGCCCGGCACGAAGGTCGAGGCCCGTCGTCCCCTTCCGGGTGCGCGACGCCGAACCCGGCAGATGCTTCTCCACGTCGGCCTGCATGTCCGGCGGCACCTCGTAGTGCTCGCCGCTCGCGGCCGGCCCGAGGAACGCGCCGATGCGTTCGATCTTCGCCCCGAGCTCGACCATGACGCGCAAGGTCTCCGGGACGATGCCGATCCGGGCGCCCACGCGTCCGGCGTGGACGCCGGCGATGACACCCGCCTCGTCGTCGCTGAGGAGCACCGGCACGCAGTCCGCCGACAACACCGCGAGCGCGAGCCCCGGAGTGGCGGTGACGAGCGCATCGGTCGCCGGGACCGCGCCCTGCACCGGACCGTCGACGACGGTCACGTTGCGGCTGTGGATCTGCTCCATCCAGACGACCGAGGACTCCTCGAGCCCGATCTGCTCGGCGAGCCGTTTCCGGTTGGCGGCCACCGCGGCGGGGTCGTCTCCGACGTGGTCACCGAGATTGAACGAGTCATACGGTGCCACCGAGACGCCGCCGGCACGCGTGGTGACGACGCGACGTACCCGCATCGCGGGTCAGCGCTTCATGAAGGACGGCACGTCGACGTCGTCGTCGTCGAGATGCACGGTGTTGCGGCGCGGCGGCTCGGGCTCGCGGTCGGAGCCGAACGGGTCGCCCGAGCTCTTGGGCATCTCGCCGAACAGCGGGTCGTTCTTCGGCGGGGCCGACACGGCGCCGGCCTGGCCCGCGGCCACGCCCGAACGCCCGGCGGCGGCCGGGGTGTCGGTGCGCTTGCGCGGCGCGCCGCCGTCGAAGCCGGCCGCGATGACGGTCACGCGGACCTCGTCGCCGAGGTTGTCGTCGATCACGGTGCCGAAGATGATGTTGGCGTCCTCGTGTGCGGCCTCCTGCACCTGGGTGGCCGCATTGTGGATCTCGAACAGGCCGAGGTCGCTGCCGCCGGCGATCGAGATCAGCACGCCGCGCGCGCCCTCCATCGAGGCCTCGAGCAGCGGCGAGTTGATCGCCGCCTCGGCGGCCTTCTTGGCCCGGTCCTCGCCGCGGGCCGAACCGATGCCCATCAGGGCGCTGCCGGCATCGCTCATGACGCCCTTGACGTCGGCGAAGTCGACGTTGATCAGGCCCGGCGTGGTGATCAGGTCGGTGATGCCCTGCACGCCGTTGAGCAGCACCTCGTCGGCGCTGCGGAAGGCGTCCATGAGGCTGACGTTGGCGTCGCCGAGCTGCAGCAGGCGGTCGTTCGGGATGACGATCAGGGTGTCGCACGACTCGCGCAGCGCGGCGATGCCGGCCTCGGCCTGGTTGCCGCGACGCTTGCCCTCGAAGGAGAACGGCCGCGTGACGACGCCGACGGTCAGCGCGCCGAGCTTGCGCGCGATCTGCGCGACGACAGGTGCGCCGCCGGTGCCGGTGCCGCCTCCCTCGCCCGCGGTCACGAAGACCATGTCGGCGCCCTTGAGGAGCTCCTCGATCTCGTCGCGCGCGTCCTCGGCGGCGCGGCGGCCCACCTCGGGGTCGGCACCGGCGCCCAAGCCGCGGGTCGAGTCACGGCCCACGTCGAGCTTGACGTCGGCGTCGCTCATCAGCAGGGCCTGCGCGTCGGTGTTGATCGCGATGAACTCGACTCCCTTGAGCCCCTGCTCGATCATGCGGTTGACGGCATTCACGCCGCCGCCGCCGATGCCGACGACCTTGATGACGGCCAGGTAGTTGTGCGGTGGCGTCATGCGCTCGCCTTCCTCGTAATGGGTCGTGCTCGATGTTTCGGTTGCCGGTGCCGCGGCGTGAACGGCGGGTTCACCGCCTGCCGGACCCCGTCTCGGGTGTCGACAAAACCCTAAACCTGAACCATAGATTTAGAGTTATGTCAAGTGGTTGGTGATAGAGACGCTATGCACCGCGGGCCCCGGTATCCAGATTCACGCCCGGCGTGTCGGCAAGTCGCGGTGCGAAATTCCCGCAGTCGCGTGCGATCCCGGGAAAACGTGAGGTCAACGGCGACCCGCGGCGGCCGTGATCACTTGTAGGAGGGGAATTCCGGACTCGTGACGTTGTACTCCTTGGCCTCACGTCTCAACAGGTAGGTGAGAGTTCTGGCCTTGTCCGCCCCGCGGTCGGCGTCTCCCCAGATGACCCGCCGGTTCTCGGTGAGGATGAACGTGATGTCCACCGGGGACCGCGCACTGACCCGGATCACCTGTTCCCGCAACGGATCCGGCAGCCCGGCGACCGCCGTGATCGCCTCCCGGGTGGTCGGGTCGGCCGGTCCGGGGTTGGGCGTCTCGAGAACGGGGAGCTTGAGGACCTCGGGCGGCACGCCCTGGGTCTTGTCGTAGTGCAGGAACGACACTCCCGACCGGTCGAGGACGTGGACCTCGTCGCCGGACTTCACGATCACCGTCGGCACGCGTTCGGTGACGGTGATCCGCAACGTCGACGGGTAGGCGCGCTGCACGCGCACGGACTCGACGGTCGGGATGGTCGCGATCCGCTGGGCGACCGCCTTGGTGTCGACCTGCAGCAGCGGCGTCCCGTGCGGGACCGCCGCCGCGCGCAGGATCTCGTCGGTCGGCACCGAACCGCTCTCCCGGATGTCGGTGCTCCGCACCGACATCAGCGGTGTCAGATAGGCGATCAGGACCAGGCCCACCCCCGCGGCGACGACCATCAGCGTGCCGAGCAGCAGGCGCGACCGGCGGCGGGTGGGCCAGCCGATCACGACACCCGTCCCGTGAGGTCGCCGGCGTGATCGCCGGTCCCCTCACCCGATTCCCGGGCACCGAGCGCGGCGAGGATCTCCGGCCCCTGCATGGTGATGTCGCCGGCCCCGAGCGTGAGGACGACGTCGCCGGGCCGGGCGAGCCCGGCCACCTGGTCGGCGAGCCGGGACAGATCCGGGGCGAACAGCGCCGGGGAGGTCAGCTTGTCGGCGATCGTCCGGCCGCTCACGCCGGGGATCGGCTCCTCGCGCGCCCCGTAGACGTCGGCGACCACCACCGCGTCCGCGAGGTCGAGGGCGGCGGCGAACTCGTCGGCGAACTCGACCGTCCGCGAGTACAGGTGCGGCTGGAAGACGGCGATGACGCGACCGCGGGTACCGTCCGGGCCGCCCCGCGCGGCCAGCATCGCCTGCGCCGCGGTCAGCACCGACCGCACCTCGGTCGGGTGATGGGCGTAGTCGTCGATGACCTCCACCCCGCCGCGGCGGCCGCGGTACTCGAACCTGCGGTGCACGCCGCCGAAGGCCCCGATGCCGGTCAGGATGCGGTCGAGGGTCTCGGCGCGCCGTGCCTCCGAGGCGCCGGTGACCCGCACGGCACCGATGATCGCGGCGATCGCGTTGAGCGCCATGTGTTCTCCCGGCAGCGGGAGGACCAGCTCGCGCTCCACCGGCGTCGTGCCCGCGGCGACCGGGGCGTCGAAGCGGACACGGGCCGCTCCCCCGCTCCCGTGGGCCTCCCAGGACAGGAGCGTCGCAGCGTTGGGCACGCCGGGCGCGAGGTCGGCGTGGGTTCCGCGACCGTAACCGAGCACGGTGACACCGCGGTCGGCGAGCGTCGCGGACACCCGGCCGGCGAGCGCCGCCGAGCCCGGGTCGTCGAGGCAGACGATCAGCGTGCCGCCGCTGCGGATGTGTCCGGTGAAGTCGTCGAACACCTGCACGTAGGCCTCGACCGACCCGAAGAAGTCCAGGTGGTCGGATTCGATGTTGGTCACCGCCACGACGTCGGCGGTGTACTCGAGCAGCGAACCGTCGCTCTCGTCGGCCTCGGCGACGAACACCGGGTCGCCGCCGTGGTGGGCGTTGGTGCCGGACTCGTTGAGCTCGCCGCCGATGGCGAAGGACGGGTCGCTGCCGGCGTGCTGCAGGACCACGACGGACATCGAGGTCGTCGACGTCTTGCCGTGGGTCCCGGCGATCAGCAGGGTCCGCTGCCCCTCCATCAGCTGTGCCAGCACCCGGGGCCGCAGCAGGATCGGGATCCCCCGGGACCGGGCCGCCACCAACTCGGGGTTGGTCTTGGGGATCGCCGCGTGCGTGGTCACGACCACCGACGGGCCGCCGGGGATCTGGTCGAGGGCGGAGGGATCGTGCCCCACCTGGACGCGCGCCCCGCGGGTGCGGAGTTCGAGGATGGCGCGGCTGTTCTTGGCGTCGGAGCCGGACACCTGGCCGCCGCGCGCCAGCAGGATGCGTGCGAGTCCGGACATCCCCGCGCCGCCGATGCCGACCATGTGCACCCGGGACAGCTCCGGGGGCAGCTCCCCGCCGGTCGTGTTGCTCATGTCGTCACCTCCCGCGTCGTGTCCCGACCCGTTGTCGTCTGCCGCGTCACCGATCTCACCGCCACGTCTGCCCGTCACCGCCGCCGTGCCGATCGCCGCGAGGCCCCACCGGTGTTCGCGCGGTGGTCGCGCGCGAGCTCGAGAGCGGCCTCCGCCACCACCGCGGCCGCGTCCCGATGCCCGGTCCCGGCTGCGGCCGCCGACATCTTCTGCAGTCGTTCGGAATCCTGCAGGAGCGCGATCACCTCGCGCTCGACGTATTCCGCATCCACCTCGGAGTCCTCGACGAGCAACCCGCCGCCCGCCTCGACGACCGGCCGCGCGTTGAGTCGCTGCTCGCCGTTGCCGTGCGGCAGCGGGACGTAGATCGCCGGCAGCCCGGTCGCCGAGACCTCGGCGACCGTCATCGCGCCGGACCGGCACATCACCAAGTCGGCGGCGGCGTAGGCGAGATCCATCCGCTTGAGGTAGCTGACCGCGCGGTACGGCGGCGCGCCGTCGACCGCCACCGGGTCGATCGAGTTCTTGGGGCCGTAGGCGTGGAGGACGCCGATACCGGCCTTGCCCAGGGCCTCGGCGGCGCCGGAGACGGCCGCGTTGAGACGCTGGGCGCCCTGCGAACCGCCGAACACCAGCAGCGTCGGGGCGTGCTCGTCGAGCCCGAAGTAGTGGCGCGCCTTCGCTCGCAGCGCGGGCCGGTCGAGTTCGGTGAGGGCACCCCGGACCGGCATGCCGACGACGGTCGCGTCGAGACCGGAACCCTCGACCGCGGCCAGGATGCGGTCGGCGAATCGCGCGCCGACCTTGTTCGCGATGCCGGCCGAGGCATTGGCCTCGTGGATCACGATGGGGACGCGGCGACGGCCGCGCAGGTGCATGCGGGCGGCGAGGTAGGCCGGGACCGACACATAGCCGCCGAAACCGATCACGACGTCGGCGTCGACGTCGGCGAGGACCTTGCGCGTCGCCGCGACCGAGGACACCAGCCTGCCCGGCGTCTTCGCGAGCTCGACCCCGGGCTTGCGGGGCAGCGGGACCGGCGGGATCAGCCGGAGGTCGTAGCCACGCTCGGGGACGAGGTCGACCTCGAGCCCGCGCCTGGTGCCGAGAGCGGTGACGCGTGCGGTCGGGTCGAGGCGCCGGATGGCGTCGGCCACGGCGAGCGCGGGTTCGATGTGCCCGGCCGTGCCGCCACCGGCGACCACGACCGACAGGCCTCGCCCGTTCGGCGTTCCGGTCTTATCAGATTGTCCTGCAGCCGAACTCACCGGCGTCGTCACTCCATCCCCAGCCACTGTGCACGTCTGTCCCGCCTTCGTCAGCGGCGTCCCGCGCGGCCGTGGGACGACCTGCCGCGCCCGGGATCGGCGGACCGCGACGTACGCGGCTGGTGCGCGCCCGCCCGCCATCCCGGGGACGCCGAGCCACGCATGGCGCCGGCGGCGGGATACCCGCCACGGTAGTCGACGCCGGTGCGGGCCGTCGGCGCAGGTCGTGTGCGCCCGCCCACACCCGGGTGCCGCGTCGATGCGCGTCGCCCGTACGCCGGATCCGGCGCCTTCGCGCCCGTCACGTCCTGCTTCTCGCCTCGCTTCCACGGCATGGAGAACCGGCCGTGAGCGGCCTCGCCGGCCGCCCGCGCGCGGGGAGCGGCGCCGCGGCGGACGGTCGCCGGGCCGCCTCTCGCGCCGCGACCGTCCACACGTCCGTCGCCGCGCGCGGCCCCGCGTCCACGCGAGGGTCCGGGCTCGCGTCGGAACGAGGTGCCCCTCGCCTGCCCGGCCGCCTTCCGGCGACGGTCGAGCCGCTCGCGAGCCATCTCGACCCGCGACTGCCGGTAGGCGACCGGGGCCGGCAGCCGCAGCCACCGCGCCACACGGCTCGGCGGGGCGGCCGTGAGCGCCGCGACCGCCTCGGGTTCGTGCCGCGCCGCGTTGGCGAGCAGGCCCAGCATCGCCAGGACGGTCAGCGTCGACGTGCCGCCGGCGGAGATCAGCGGGAGCTGGATGCCGGTCACCGGCAGCAGCCCGATCACGTAACCGATGTTGATGAACGCCTGGGCGAGGATCAGGACGGTGATGGTCGAGGTCATCAGGCGCAGGAACGGATCGGTGGACCGGTGCGCGATCCGGAACCCCACGTAGCCGAGCAGGACGAACAGGAACACCACCAACAAGCCGCCGATGAGGCCGAGCTCCTCGCCGATGATCGCGAAGATGAAGTCGTTGTGGGCGTTCGGCAGATAGTTCCACTTGGCGCTGGACTGGCCGAGTCCCACGCCGAAGACGCCGCCGTTGGCGAGCGCGTAGGTGGCCTGCCGCGCCTGGTAGCCCGCACCCTGCGGGTCGTCGACGTTGCCGAGGAAGCTCATCACGCGCTGCGAGCGGTAGCCCTCGACGAGCGCGAGGGTCACCGCGAGCGCGACGCCGGTGGCCGCGAAGGCGGCGAACACCTTGATCGGCAGGCCCGCGAACCACAGCAGCGCGCCGACGATGATCGCGATCGTGATCGTCGTGGAGAGGTTGGGCTCGAGGATGATCAGCACGCAGATCAGCAGCGCGACCGGCACGAGCGGGATCAGCAGTTCCTTCAGTGAGGCGTTGTCGCGGCGGCGCGACGCCAGCAGGTGGGCGCCCCAGACGCACAGGGCGACCTTCACCAGCTCCGAGGGCTGCACCGAGATGCCGGAGATGACGAACCAGCGCCGGGCGCCCTGGCTCAACGTGCCGATGCCGGGCACGAGGACCAACGCGAGGAGCACGATCGTCACCACCATCGCGGGAGCTGCGAAGCGGCGCATCAGGCTCACCCGCAGCCGCAGCATCATGTAGAAGACGATCAGGCCGAGACCGGCGAAGATGACCTGGGTGGTGAACAGCCCGTAGGCCGAACCGTCCTGCGAGTAGCCCTCCACCGAGGACGCCGAGAGAACCATCACGAGGCCGAACGCGGTGAGCAGGAAGGCCAGGGTCAGGACGAGCTGGTACGACGCGAGCGGACGCGCGAGCAGGTTGCGCACCGCGTCGACGACCATCGCCGGGATCGACGCGGTGATCGCGGCGGCGTCCGAGCCGCGCGCGGCGGCCGTCGAGGCCGGAGCCGCAGCGTCCTTCGACTCCGCGTCCCGCGTTCGCCGGGACCGCTTCGCAGTGGTGTCGTTCTCGTCCTTCATCGCAGATCCGTTCTCGGATTCGTGCTCGTCGGGACCGGTCGGGACGGCGTCATCCGACGCGGTGGCGTCGACCGCGTCGTCGGTGCGCATCCGGCTCACCGCCGAGCGCTGGTGCCGGCGATGCGTCGGGCCGCATCGGCGAAGGCGTCGCCGCGCCGGGAGTATCCGGCGAACATGTCCAGCGACGCCGCGGCGGGTGCGAGGAGCACCGCGTCGGGCGCCGGGTCTCTCGCGACCGCGAGCTCCCAGGCCTCGGAGACCGCCCGCTCCATCACGGCGACGGCGGTGTCCACACCCGACGAATCGATCGAGAAGGGGACGGGATCGGCATGTCCCGGGCGATGCACGTTCACAGTGCCATCGTCCCCTGTGAATACTGTGACTGTTGGGACTTCTGGGGCGTGTCGTGCAATTGATTCGACGACCAGGTCACGATCGCGGCCGATGGCGACCACTCCGGCGAGCCGGTCGCCGACCGCGGTCAGCATGTCGTCCATCGACGCCCCTTTGAGGAGACCGCCCGCGATCAGCACCACCCGGCCGAACGCGGACACCGCGGCCTGCGCGGCATGCGGGTTGGTGGCCTTGGAGTCGTCGACGAAGACGATCCCGTCGCGCTCGGCGACCACCTCGCCGCGGTGGGCACCGGGACGGAAGTCGCGCAGGGCCGACCCGACGGCGTCGCGGGACACCCCGATCGCGAGGGCGAGGGCCGACGCGGCCAGGGCGTCGGCCACCCCCGAGGGGCCCGCCGGCCGGATGGCGTCGGCCTCGACCAGCTCGCCGGCGCCGAACGCGCGGTCGACGAGCCGGCCGTCCTCGACGCCGAGCTGACCGTCCTCCGGCGGCGCGAGCGTGAACCCGACACGGCGTCCTGCGGTGGACAGGGTCGAGGCGACGGCGTCGTCGAGGCCGACCACGCCGATGTCCCCGCGGAGCGCGCCGGTCTTCGCCTCCGCGTACGCCTCGAAGCCCCCGTGCCAGTCGAGGTGGTCGTCGGCGATGTTGAGCACGACTCCGGCGGCCGGCCGCACCGACGGGGCCCAGTGCAGCTGGAACGACGACAGCTCGGCGCACAGGACGTCGACGCGCGGGGTCGCCCGCATCGCGTCGAGGACCGGCAGGCCGATGTTGCCGCAGGCCGCGCCGGATCGGCCCGACCGCTCGACGATCTCGGCGAGCATCGAGGTGGTCGTGGTCTTGCCGTTGGTCCCGGTCACCACCAGCCAGGTGCGGGGTTCGCCGAGCAGCCCGGCCGCGTCGACTCGCCACGCCAGCTCGACCTCGCCCCAGACCGGGACTCCCTCTTCCCCGGCGCGGACGACGAGGGGGTGGGTCGGCGCGAACCCGGGCGAGACGATGACGACCGCGGTGTCCGACGCCCAGCCGTCGTCGGCCAGGAGATCGCCGACGGACACCGCCCGCGCGCCCTGCTCGACCAGCTCGGCCGCCCCGGCGACGGCGTCCACGGCGGCCCGGCGGGCGTCGGCATCGGCATCGGCCGCGGCGAACCGGTCGTCGGCCAGCACCAGGCGGACGTCGCGGGTCAGCAGATACCGCGCCGCGGACAGGCCCGCGGTTCCCGCACCGGCGACCACCACGGTCCGGCCGGTCAGGCCCAACGGGTCGTCGCCGGTCCGGCCGAGGTCATCCATCGAGCCGTCAGCCATTGGAGGTGAGGAACTCGCCGTAGAACAGCGACAGGCCGAGCGCGCAGGCGATGGCGGTCAGCAACCAGAATCTGATGATGACCGTGGTCTCCGCCCAGCCCCCGAGTTCGAAATGGTGGTGGAACGGCGCCATCCGGAAGACGCGGCGTCCGGTGGTGCGGAAGAACGCGATCTGGATGACCACCGACATGATCTCGGCGACGAACAGGGCGCCGATGACGACCGCGAGGAGCTCGGTGCGGGTGGTGATGGACAGGCCCGCCAGGAGGCCGCCGAGGGCCAGCGAACCGGTGTCGCCCATGAAGATCTTGGCCGGTGCGGCGTTCCACCACAGGAAGCCGAGGCAGGCGCCGCCGCCGGCCACCGCGATGATCGCGAGGTCGAGCGGGTCGCGGACCTGGTAGCAGCCGGTCGGGATCTCGCTCGGCGGCTTGGCGCCGCCGGCGCAGGCGTTCACGAACTGGAAGAACGTCACCAGGACGTACGAGCCGAGGACCATCGCCATCGAGCCGGCGGCCAGGCCGTCGAGCCCGTCGGTGAAGTTCACCGCGTTCGACCAGGCGGCCACGACCAGCCAGCAGAAGATCACGAAGACCACCGCGCCGAGGCCGATCGCGTCGATGTCGCGGACGTAGCTCAGGTTGGTGCTCGCGGGCGCGAGTCCGTAGTCGTTGCGGAACTGCAGCACCAGCACGCCGAAGAGGATGGCGGCGATGAACTGCCCCACCGACTTCGCGGTCTTGTTCAGGCCGAGGTTGCGGTGCTTGCGGATCTTGATCATGTCGTCGAGGAAGCCGACGAGGCCCAGCGCCGTGGCGAGACCGAGCACCAGCAGGCCCGAGGCGGTGGGTCCGTTGCCCGGGTCGGTGAAGACGCCGACGAGATGCGAGCCGAAGTAGCCGGCCCACAGCGCGGTGAGGATCGCGACGCCGCCCATCGACGGCGTGCCGCGCTTGGTCTGATGGCTCTTGGGGCCCTCGACCCGGATCTCCTGACCGAATCCCTGGCGGGAGAACACCTTGATGAGGACGGGGGTCAGCAGGATCGACACCGCGATCGCGATCGCACCCGCGAGGAGGATCTGGGTCACCGTGCTGCCCCCGTGTTGACTCGTCTGTTCCCGACCACGCCTGTCTCTCCGACTCCTGTGCTGTTGTCCGGCCGCGCCGGCGTGCGCGCCGTCATGCGTCTGCGTCCTCGGATTCCGGATCCTCGAACCGGATCCGCCACCCGCAGGTCTCGCCCCATGCCTCGATCACCGACCGCAGGTCGGCGGTGGCGGCGGCCAGCAGGATCACGTCGCCGGCGGCGGGGCGCCAGTCCGGCTCGGCGGCCGGCAGCGCCGCGGCGGCCTCGACCGAGTCGACGATCCGGGCCTCGTCGCCCCACGACCCCTCCATGACCGCGCCCTGGTGGAGGGCGTGGACACAGCGTGAGTCTCCGACGCACAGGGTCTTGTCCACGGCGAGGCGGACCGCCTGACGACCGAGCAGGTCGTGCTCGACGACCCGCTGATTCTCCTCGATCCCCTCCGGCGTCGCCACCTCCGCGATGACCGCCCAGGTGCGCGGCCCCTCGCCGGGTACGGCGCGCTCGGCGGCCGCGCGTTCGACGAGGCGGCGCAGCAGGATTCGCGCGTCGTCGACCGACACGGGCGCATCCGGGCGGATGACCGTGACGAACGCGTCGCTCATCGATCGCCCTCCGCCGCCGGGGTCGACGCCGAGGCGTCCCCGATGACCGATTCGAGCGCCTGAGCGACGACCTCCCGGTCGTCGAACGGATGCTTCACGCCGTTGATCTCCTGCCCTGTCTCATGTCCCTTGCCCGCGACCAGCACGATGTCTCCCGGCCGGGCCCAGGCGATGGCCTCGGCGATCGCCGCGGCCCGGTCGCCGACCTCGCGCACGGGTTCCGCACCGGGCGGGCGATCTGCCTCGTCGACCCCGCGGGCGCCGGCCAGGACCTCAGCTCGGATCGCGGCCGGGTCCTCCGACCTCGGGTTGTCGTCGGTGACCACGACCAGCTCGGCGCCGCGCGCGGCGGCCGCACCCATCAGCGGCCGTTTGCCCGCGTCACGGTCGCCGCCGGCGCCGAGCACGACGGCGAGCCGGCCGGCCGACGACTCCGTCCCGCCGAGCTGTCCGCGCAAGGTGGTCAGGACCGCTTCGACGGCACCGGGCTTGTGGGCGTAGTCGACGAGCGCGAGGAACGGCTGTCCCAGGTCGACGCGCTGGAGGCGTCCGGGCACGCTCACCTTCGCGACCGCTTCGAGAGCCGTGCTCACCGGCACCCCGGCGGCGTGCGCCACCGCGACGGCGAGCAGGCCGTTGGCCACGTTGTAGCGGCCCGGCAACGGGATCACGAGCTCGTGGCGACCCTCGGGCTCGACGATCGGCGTGTGCGTGGTGCCGTCCGGGGCGGGAACCGACTCCCCCGCCCGCCAGTGGGCCGGGGTCGGCCCGGTCGACACGGTGACCGGCTGCATGTGCGGCGCCTCGCCGGGCCGGCGGGCGATCTCGGCCATGCGCCGGCCCCAGTCGTCGTCGACGCAGATCACCGACCGCACCGCGTGCACCGGCGACGCCGGCGCGAACAGCTGCGCCTTCGCGTCGAAGTACGCGCGCATCGAGTGATGGAAGTCGAGATGGTCCTGCGACAGGTTGGTGAAGGCGCCGATCGCGAAGTGGGCACCGTCGACGCGCCCCAGCGACAGGGCGTGACTGGACACCTCCATGACGACGACGTCCACGCCGTCCTCGAGCATCGACGCCAGCAGGGCCTGCAGGGTGGGCGCCTCGGGGGTGGTGAGCGAGCTGGGCTGCGCGACCCCGTTGACGCGGGTCTCGACGGTGCCGATCAGACCCACCGAGTGACCCGCGGCCAACAGGGCGGCCTCGACGAGGTACGACGTGGTGGTCTTGCCGGAGGTTCCGGTGATGCCGATGAGCTTCAGCCGCTGCGAGGGGTTGCCGTACACGCGGGCGGAGACGCTGCCCAGCACCGACCGCGGGTTGGAATGGATGAGGACCGCGACCGCGGTCTCCGGCGGCAGCACGCGCGCGAGTTCCGCGCGGCCCGCGGAATCGGTGAGGATGGCGGTCGCCCCGGCCGCGACGGCCTGGTCGGCGAATCGCGCACCGTGGGTCGACGCGCCGGGTAGCGCGGCGAAGAGGTCGCCGGGCCGGACGTCCTGGGCCCGGAGTGTGACGCCGCGGACGGCGGTGTCCCGGTCGGCGCCGCCGACGAGGTCGAGGCGGGCGCCGGTCGCCGTCGACAGCACGGTCACCGCGGTGGGCGCGACCTCGCGCGGGCGGCCGGGGACCTTGGCGCCCTTCTTCTTGCCACCGGTCCCCTTACCGGCAGAGCCACGAGACGCCATGCGTATCTCGCCTCCTCGTCCTGGTCGGGTGTTCTGGTCGGTGTCACCGGCCGTCGGCCGGGCGGGCGGAAACGGTCCCGGCCGTTGCCGGTCGGGTACTGCGTGCGGAGCGCAGAATCCCACTCACGATACCGACCCGTCGAACCCGTGCCGGGACGCGGTGGGCCTTAGTGCCCGACCCCCATCGACCCGATCCCGGCGACTCGGCGTCGGTCGACGGGCCTCAACGCGCGGTCAGGGTCAGGCGCGGGGCCGGCGGCGACAACGGCACCTGCGAGCGCTGCAGCATCCACGAGGCGATGGTCGAGAACAACGGGCCCGCGGACTGTCCCCCGGAGCCGTCGGAGCTGCGCCGCGGGTTGTCGAGCATGATGCCGATGACGTAGCGCGGGTTGTCGGCCGGCGCGATCCCCGCGAACGTGATGTTGTAGCGCGAGTTCGAGTAGCAACCGCACGAGGGGTCGACCTGCTGCGCGGTGCCGGTCTTGCCCGAGATCTGGTAGCCGCTCACCGCGGCCTTGGCGCCGGTGCCCATCTGCTCGCCCATCGGGTCGTCCTGCACGACCGAGCGGAACATGTCGCGGACGACGCGTGCCGTCTGGGGACTCACCACCCGGATCGGCTCGGGACGCGCGCGCTCCTCGGGCTCCTGCCCGTCGCGCTCCTCGGAGATGAGGATGCGCGGCGGGATGCGCAGACCGTCGTTGGCGATGGCCTGGTACATCGCGGTCATCTGCAGCAGCGTCATCGAGAGGCCCTGTCCGATGGGCAGGTTCGCGAACGAACCGCCCGACCACTGGCTCAGCGCGGGGACCTCGCCGGCGCTCTCGGCGGGCAGGCCGACGCCGGTCCGCTGCCCCAGCCCGAACCTGGACAGCATCTCGGCGAAGCGCTCCTCGCCGACCCTCTTGGCCAGCATCAGGGTGCCGACGTTGGAGGACTTGCCGAAGATGCCGGTGGTCGTGTACGGCTCGACGCCGTGCGCCCACGCGTCACGGACGGTGACCCCGGACATCTGGATGCTGCCGGGGACCTTGTGCACGGTGTCCGGGGTGGTCAGGCCGTATTCGATCGCGGCGGCCGCGGTGACGATCTTGTTGACCGAGCCGGGCTCGAACGGCGAGGTGACCGACGGGTTGCCGAGCTCGGCCTTCGGCTGCTCCGACAGCGGCAGCGAGGCGTTGAAGGTGCCGTCGTTGGCCATCGCGAGGACCTCGCCGGTCTTCGCGTCGAGGACCACCGCCGAGGCGGACTTGGCGCCGGAGAGCTGCTTGGCCTTCATGACCTCGCTCTGGACGAACCACTGGGTGTCGGAGTCGAGGGTCAGCCGGACCGTGGCGCCGTTGATCGCCGGGTGCACGTTGCGCATGCTGCCGGGGATGATGGCGCCGTCGGAACCCCGGTCGTAGGTGCGGGACCCGTCGGTTCCGGACAGGATCGCGTCGAGCGACGCCTCGAGTCCGATCAGCCCGTTGCCGTCGTAGTTGACGTCGCCGACGACGTTCGCGGCCAGCGAGCCGCCCGGGTAGAGCCGGATGCTCTGCGGGTCGGCGCCCACCTCCGGGTACTTCTCGGTGATCCGCGACGCCACATCGGGACTCACCGACCGTGCGAGGTACACGAAGGTCTCGTCGCCGGTGATCTTCTCGAGGAGGTCCTTCTCCTCGATCGACCCGCCGAGCATCTCCGAGACGCCACGCGCGATCTCCTTCAGCCGGGTGTCGACGTCGGGCAGTTCCGGGTTCTTCTCGTGCTCGTCGGCGATCGACTTGCGCACCGCCTTGGGCAGGAAGGTCAGCGCCCGCGCCTCGTCGGTGTAGGCGAGCGGACGGCCGTTGCGGTCGAGGATCGAACCGCGCTTGGCGGTGAGCACCTGGGTGTACTCGCGCTGCTGGGCGGCCTCGGCCGAGATCGAGCCCGACTGGATGGTGTGGACGACGATCATCTTGGTCGCGACCGCGAGCACGATGAGCAGCACGACGACGCCGAACACGCGTGTCCGGAAGCCGAACGAGGAGAAACCCCCGCCGTTGCGGGGGCCGCCTCCGCCGAAACGTGGCGGCTTGCCGCCGGAACCGGATCGTCC
The DNA here is from genome assembly GCF_900683595.1 of Gordonia paraffinivorans. NCBI lineage: Bacteria > Bacillati > Actinomycetota > Actinomycetes > Mycobacteriales > Gordoniaceae > Gordonia > Gordonia paraffinivorans. The sequence continues at coordinate 886,016 of NZ_CAACYD010000005.1, forward strand.
GGCGCTCCCGCCGGAACCGCGGCCCGGGCGACGTCCCGGGCGGGACGGCCCCTGGCCGACTCGCTCGAAGGTCGCACGTGTCATGCTGGTCAATTCTTCACCGCTTCAGGGTCGTATCAGGGATTTGGCTTCGGTGGTTCGCGATTCGTCCGTGCGCATCCGCCACCTCAGGTGCGGGGCACCACGTTCGGGGCCGGTACGGGCGTCGTCGGTCGCGGCGCCGGGGACTGCTGCGCCGGCGACCGGGGGTCCGGGCTCGGAGGTGCCTGGCCTGCCCCCGGGGTCGGCGGGAGCGTGTTCACCGGTGGCGCCGGCTGTCCGGAGGGCGACGGCGGCGCCGGCTGTCCGGAGGGCGCCGGGGCGGGCGGGTTCGCCGGGGCGGCCGCAGCGCTTCCGCCCAGACCGATCGAGTCGTCCACCTGCTTCGGGTCGATCTTCTCGGTCGGGTCCGGGGTGGGCTGCGGGTTCAGGTCCACCATCGGCTTGCCGGAGGCCGGCGCGGGCTTGCCGACGATCCGCGGCCGACGGGGATCGTCGACGATCATCCGGGCCGGGTTCTGCGCCGGGATCATGCCGAGACGTGTTGCCTCCCGGGACAACTCGGGCGCCGAGTTGCCTGACTCGTAATCGCGCTTGAGGGCGTCCCGCTGGTCGATCAGGGCCTGGTTCTCCGCCCGCTCGATCCCGAGACGGTAGGAGTCCTGCGCCGCCTTCGTCGACAGCCACAGGCTCAGTCCGAGCCCGAGGACGAGCAGCGCGATCACCGGGACGACGAAAGGCGTGTGCTGCAACCGTTCCCGGAACGACACCCCGGCCAGCGACAGTCCCCCGCGGGTTGCGGGTGTCGTCGCCGCCATGCGCTTGCGCCTGCGATCGAGGGCACGTTGCGCAGCCTTGGACCGGGTGGCCCGCTCGGATTCCATCCGGGCACGCCGCGACAGCCGGGTGTCACCGGCCGCGGCGCCGCGTCGTGATCCGCGTCCCGCGTCGCCCCGACCGCGGGCGTCCGACCGCCTGGACTCCGAACGTCGTGAGCCCGAGCGCGTCGGGGCCTCTTGCGCGACAGTCATGCTCAGCCCTTCTTCTCGACTCGTTCGATCGCCCGGACCCGCACCGGGGCGGATCGCGGATTGCTGGTCAGTTCCTCCTCGTCCGGACGCTCGGCACCGCGCGTCACGAGACGGAATTCGGCCGCCATGCCGGGCAGTTCGACCGGAAGCCCGGGCGGCGACTTCGACGTCGTACGGGCGACGAACTCCCGCTTGACGATCCGGTCCTCGAGCGACTGATAGCTCATGACCACCACCCGTCCGCCGACGACGAGGGCGTCGAGCGCGGCCGGAAGCGCCTCCCGGAGAACGTCGAGTTCGTGGTTCACCTCGATGCGCAGGGCCTGGAAGGTCCGCTTGGCCGGATGCCCTCCGGTGCGGCGGGTGGCCGCCGGGATGGTGGCGTACAGCAGCTCCACCAGGCGTGCGCTGGTGGTGAAGGGTTCCTTCTCCCGCTCCCGGATGACGGCCGAGGCGATCTTGCCCGCGAAGCGCTCTTCCCCGTACTCGGAGAGGACCCGGGCCAGTTCGCCGTGCGAGTAGGTGTTGAGGATGTCCGCGGCGGTCAGCGGGTCGGCGGGATTCATCCGCATGTCCAGCGGGGCGTCGACGGAGTAGGCGAAGCCGCGGCCGGCCTGGTCGAGCTGCATCGAAGAGACCCCGAGGTCGAACAGGGCGGCGTCGATCGACGTCTCCCCCGCCTCGGCGAGGACGTCGTCGATCTCGTGGAAGGTCGCCTGGTGCAGCGAGATCCGGTTCGAGTGCGGCTCGAGCCGACGCCGCGCGATGTCGAGTGCCGAGGAGTCCCGGTCGATGCCGATGACCCGCACGTTCGGGAAGGCGTTCAGGATGAGTTCGCTGTGCCCGCCGGCTCCGAGAGTGGCGTCGAGGAAGACGCGGGTCTCGTCCGATTCCAGTGCCGGGGTGAGCAGTTCGACGATCCGGCGCCCCATGACCGGGATGTGGCCGAACTCGCCGGACCGGCGTGTGTCGTCACCAGTGTCATCCACTCGAGGGCCCCCATCGGCGTTTCGGCCTGATCGTTCGGCAGGTTCGTGTCGGCTCTTCCATCTGTGTCACCGAGGTGACGTCTCGGGCAGGGTCGCAGAGTGCGGGTCCGGGGTTCCGGATGGAGCGGGGTCCCGGTCCGATCACGCACCTGGCGTTGGGGAAGTACGCCAGGGTCGTGCCGGACCGGGGCCTCGTGCCACCCGAAGCCGTGGTCCTCTTCTGCGGCCCCTCGGCTACAGGACCGCGTTCAACGCGGCCGAGTTGGCTGCCGAGAAGTCCTCCTCGTGCCGGGCCTGGTACTCGTCCCATGCGGCCGAATCCCAGATCTCGACGTGGTCGTAGGCGCCGAACACCACGCATTCCTTGGACAGTCCCGCGTAGGTCCGATGGGCGGCGGACAGGACGATCCTGCCCTGACCGTCCGGCCGCTGTTCTTCCGAACCGGCGAAGAACGTCCGCTGGAACGCACGCAGATCGGGGTTGCTGCGTGACGCCTCGACGATCCTCGCCGCGATCGCGTCGAACTCCTCGGTCCGATACACCGACAGGCTGTGATCCTGGCCTTTCGTGACCACCAATCCTCCCGCCAGATCGTCGCGGAACCGCGCAGGCAACGTGAGTCGCCCCTTGTCGTCCAACTTGGGCCGGTATTCGCCGACAAATCGCACAGACGACATGTCGACACCTCCTGCCCCCTGGGATTCACGCTCCGGATCGCTTCACCCAGTGCTGTCACAGTACCCCACTTTCCCCCACTTTCCACCCCAGGTGCCCACTCGATCTCCCATCGGCAGTAAATCCCCAGTTCAGAAGGGTGAAATTTTGGGTCGATCTGCGTGTCCCGACGATCGGACCACGTCGAACCGCGGTTACACCCGAGCCTCATGTGACGTGAGAGGCGTCTGCGACCTGCATTTGTCCCGGAGTGGGGCGAAGTGGGGAGCCCAGGTGGGGGGAAGTGGGGACTCCCGGTGGGGAGCAGTGGGGGAACGCGTGGCGGGCGGCCGCGTACCGTCGGGCCGGCAGCCGCGGTACCGGGTCCGACATACACGCAAAGAGCCGCGTCCCGAGACGGGACGCGGCTCTGTCTCTGAGTCGTATCGGGGCCACCGACGCCCTCAGGGGGCGCGGTGGGGCCTCACTCCTGTTCGAAGCGGCGGTTGAAGCGCTCCTCCATCCGTTCGGACAGCTTGCGCTTGCCTCCGCGGCCACCGGCAGGCTTGCGGGCGCCGCGACCGATGGGGGTCACCGTCGCGTCGTCGGAATCGTCACCCCACAGGGCGAAGAGTCCGGCGCCGAACATCACCAGGAAGCCCAGGAGGCTGACGATCGGGAAACCCCCGATGTCGATCTTGACGATGAGACCGCCGACGAGCAGTACCAGGCCGACGGCGAAGATCGCCACGGCCTGCAGGCGGCGACGGCCACTCGACCTGCCCAGCCGACGGCTCTTGACGCTGGACGCAAACTTGGGGTCTTCCGCGTACAGAGCGCTCTCGATCTGTTCGAGCATGCGTTGCTCGTGCTCCGAAAGTGGCACCGACCCTCCTTCTCCCTGATCCGCGACGCCGACGTCGGTCAACCGCGACCGGTAGGGCGTCTGCGCCATATATACACCCATGATACGAGGTGAAATCGGCCGCGACCACCATAACCGGGTCTTGTACGGGACGAACCGATCACGGTTTCATGCCGAGCACACAGGAAACGTGCCGCACCTCACGCGGTCTGCCCGATATGGACCTCGTCCGTCCCGAATTTGCCTTGTTCGTAGGCGATGACGAGGGTCTCGACCTTGCGAAGGAAGTCGACGACGAGCAACCGCATGCCGGCGACGCTCTCCGGATCGAGAGTCCGGATGATCCCCGACTCGATCTTCATGCGTACAGACGACAGCGATGCGAAGCGCGCGGCGGGACCGGCCAGCTCGGGCACGACGACCCCGATGCGCGTCCACGCGTTGGAGGTCCTGCGCCGCGTCGTGGTCGGCGGCTCGCCGATCGCGAGCGCCGCACCTGCGGCACGCAGCGCGACCAGATAGAGCTGCCGGAAACGCTCGGCGTCGTCGGTGACACCGTCGGCGTTGTCGAGGAGCAGATGCGCGCGCTGGAGGAGATCCCGGGCACGACCGACCATGACCGGGTCGACGGGAACCCCGCGGCGCGACCCCGATGCAGACCGGCGGGTGGTGGTCCTGCTGGGCATGGCGTCCTCCTCTCTGCCGTGCACCCCTCTCGTGCACCGGGCCGGCAACACCCGGCGTTCCGTGCCGCCGGGGCTGTGTCGTACCGAAGCCTGCCGGAAGGGTCTGACATCGCTCGGCCCGCTCACTCGGCGGAGTGCACCACACGTGCGGCGGCGAGGCGTGTCCGGCGGCAGACGCTTCCCTCGTCCGCCACCGGACCGCCCGAGTCGTCGGATGAACGCGAACAGCTTGCGGAGGCACATTCATCGAACACCCGTTCGACACGTTCAATATAGCTAGCGACGGGCACCTCTTCAAGACGTGGACCGTCACCTTCGTGCGGGCGCGGATCGGCCGATCGGCACACGCACGTGGATCGAACGCAACTGGTTCAACACCAGGGCCCACGGCCCGAATTCCGCGACCGGCGGGTTCGGGGCCACGGGCGGAGCCTGCACCGAGAGGACAGTCCCACCAGCATGGTCCAGAACACCGCGACCCACCGGGTGTGGACGACGGGCGCCGATCGACAGGCGGCCCGGCCGTGACCATCCGGCTGGTGACCCTGAGCGGTCAGGACTCGCACATCTGGCTCGAGCCGGCGCTCGACGTGTACGTGACCGCGATGGGATACCCCCGCGGGACCGAGATCCATCGCGCCGCCCTGTGGCGCGAGCACATCGCCCGGCCCGGCTGGCGCGCGATCGGGGCGATCGCGACCATCCCACCGGACGAGGCGCAGGCCATGCCCGCCGCGCGGCGCCGGGTCGCCCCGCCCGTCGGCCGGGGCCCGGGCGACGTCCTCGTCGGCATCGCCTACGGCTACACCGGCGCCACCGGCCAGTGGTGGAACCAGCAGCTGCGACTCGGACTGCGCCAGACCGGCCGCTCCCCCGAGGACATCGAGGCCATCGCGCGCGACTACTTCGAGCTCACCGAGCTCCACGTCCACCCCACCGCCCAGGGGCACGGCATCGGACAATGGCTGCTGGTCAACCTGCTCGCCGACCGTCCGGAACGCCACGTCCTGCTGTCGACCCCGGAGATCCCGGCCGAGCGCAACCGGGCCTGGTCGTTGTACCGACGCATGGGTTTCCAGGACGTCCTGCGCAGCTTCACCTTCACCGGCGACCCGCGCCCGTTCGCCTTCCTCGGCCGCCCGCTGCCCCTCGAGTTCCGCCCGCAGGCCGGCGAGGCGGGATGACCGCGCCGCGCACCCCGTCGGCCACACCGCACGGCCTCCGGCGCGATGCGGTGATCGTCGGCGGCGGCCACAACGGTCTCATCGCCGCGGCCTATCTCGCGCAGGCCGGGCGCGACGTCGAGGTGCTCGAGCGCGACGCCATCCCCGGCGGCGCGGTGTCCACCGTCGAGCGCTTTCCGGGACACCGCATCGACCGCGGCTCGTCGGCGCACCTGATGATCCGGCACTCCCCCGTCCTCGACGACCTCGACCTCGCCGCCCACGGGCTGCGGTACATCGACTGCGACCCGTGGGCATTCGTCCCGGCCACCGACTCGGCTCCGGCGATCGTCTTCCGCACCGACCTCGACGCCACCTGCGCTTCGATCGAACGTTCTTGCGGCGCAAGGGATGCCGCCGCCTACCGGGAGTTCGTCGCGACCTGGACCCCGCGGGCCGCGGCGGTGATGGACGCGTTCTACCAGCCGGCGACGATGGGCCGTTTCGGCCGCTCCTTCCTCGGCCTCGGGTCCACCGCGTCGTCGGCCCGCACCGGCGTGATCGGCCGCCGCGGGGGCGAGATGCTCAACCTGACCGCCGAGCTCATGGCCCCCGGCGACGCGCTGCTCGACCGCTGGTTCGACTCCGAGCACCTCAAGGCCGGCCTCGCCTGGTTCGGCGCGCAGTCCGGCCCGCCCATGAGCGCGCCGGGCACCGCGCCGATGATCGGTTTCGCCGCACTCATGCACCGGATTCCCCCGGGACGCGCGGTCGGCGGCAGCGGGGCCCTGACCGACGCGCTCGTGAGCCGGATCGGCGCCGACGGCGGGCAGATCTCGTGCGGCGACCCCGCCGTGTCGATCACGCGATGCGGCGACCACTGGCGGGTCGAGACCGCGTCCGGTGATCGCCGCTGCACGCCGACGGTGATCAGCGCGTGCCACGTCCTGACGACGCTGGACCTGCTCGCGGCGGGCGGATTCGACCCGGCGACCATCGAGCGCTGGCGACGCGACATCGTCGTCGGCACCGGGATCGGGATGGCCGTGCGTCTGGGCACCACCGCGCTGCCCGAGTACCAGGGCCTGCCCGACGACCTGCCCGCGCACGGAGTGCATTCCGCCCTCGGACTCCTCGTCACCGACCGGTCGCACCTCGTGCGCGCGCATTCCGCGGCGGCGGGCGGTGAGCTGCCGCCGCGACCGGCGGTGGTCGCGATGAGCTTCTCGGCGATCGACCCGGGCCTCGCCCCCGAGGGCCGGCACGCGATCAACCTGTGGGCGCAGTGGCATCCGTACCGGCTCGCCGCAGGCGACTGGGCGGACGCCGGTGCCGCCGCGGCCGAGGCCGTGTGCGCCGAGGTCGACCGGCACGCACCCGGTTTCGCGGAGTCCATCGATCACAGGTTCGTCCAGACGCCGGCCGACCTGGAGGAAGAGCTGGGCATGATCGGCGGCAACATCATGCACGTGGAGATGTCGATCGACCAGATGTTCATGTGGCGTCCCACGCCCGATCTCGCCGGTCACCGCGTGCCCGGCGCGGACGGGTTGTTCCTGGCCGGGGCGTCGACACACCCCGGCGGCGGCGTCACCGGCGCCAGCGGATACATCGCCGCCCACGCCGTCTTGCGGCGCAGACGGCTCTTCGGCTGAGCGTCTGGCACGATGAGCAGCGTGCGATCGTCGACTCCCGATACGGATTCACCGACCCTCGATGCCGCTCGCGGCCACCGGTCCCGTCGCCGCCTGACACCGCTGGCGGTCCTCCTCGCGGCGTTGCTGCTGTCGCCGCTGACGGCCGGCTGCCTCGAGCGGTCGACGACCGTCGGCGACCGCTACTCCGGCAACGTCATCGTCGCGACCTCCCCGGACAACCCGCGGGGAGCGCCCCAGCTCGACATCCCGGAATCGATGCTCGGCCAGGTCTCGGTGACGGAATACAAGGAGAGCCCGGACGACGAGAACGGGGACGACAAGAGCGGGGACGAGAAGGACGAGGAGAAGGTCACCCGGGTCGGCACCCGCGCGAGTTTCACCGATCTCACCGCCGGCCAGTTCGGTCAGCTCGGCGACATCGTCGCCGACGCCTACGGCGAGACCTCGCTGACGATGGACCTCACCGCCAAGCGCAGCGGCGAGGTGGTCCGGTTCCGCGGTGACACCGACCTCTCCGAGCTCGTGCCCAATCGCGACCACGTGCAGCTCACGGTGACCTTCGGCGGGCCGGTCACGGCCACCAACGGCGAGCAGGTCGGCGAGTCGACCGTCACCTGGACACCGAAGCCGGGCGAACCGTCGGACCTCAGCGCCGACGCCACCTACCCCGATCCGGCGACCGCGGCGGTGAGCAGCTGGTCGTGGTTCCTCGCGATCGTCTGCCTGCTGGTGGTCGCCGTCATCGCGCGGATGGCCTACCGGATGCGCTACAAGGGCCCGCGCCCGGGACGTCCGACGAAGAACACCACGTCGACCTCGCTGTCCGCCGAAGGACTGTCGGCCGCGGCCGACCCGACTCCCCCGGCCACCGCGGGCAAGGGATCATCGGGCAACAACTCGTCGGGAGAGGCCTCCGGCAAGGACGCCTGACCGGCGCCGAACCGGCAACCCGGGATCGCAGGCCCAGCGGGCCCGCCCGGCAGCGGACGTCAGGCCGGGACGTGGAGCACCGCGTCGACGTCGACGCCGAGCCGGCCGAGCACCTCGGTGGTCGCCTTCGCGAAGTTGAGGCTGCAGAAGTGCAGGCACGGCGCGCCCTCGGCGATGAGCCGCTCGGCGGTTTCGGTCGCGAAGTCGATGCCGACGGCGCGGACCGCCTCGCGGTTCTCCTCGGGCCCGTCGCCGGCGGCCTTCGCGAATCGCTCCTCCACCGCCGGCGGGATCACCGAGCCCGACAGGTAGGCCATGCGCTTGATGCTCGCGAGGGAGGTCACCGGCATGATGCCCGGGATGATCGGCTTCGCGCCCTGCTCGGGGTCGGCCTTGCTCACCCGGTCGCGCAGGCGCAGGTAGTCCTCGACGTCGAAGAAGATCTGGGTGATCGAGTACTCGGCACCGGCACGCAGCTTGTTCACCAGGTTGGCGGTGTCGTGCTCGAGATCGATCGCGCGGTGGTGCCCCTCGGGGAAGGAGGCGACGCCGACGTGGAAGTCGCCGAGTTCCTTGATGAGCCGGACGAGTTCGACGGCGTACTCGACGCCGTCGGGGTGCTTGACCCACTCGCCCAGCGGATCACCGGGCGGGTCGCCGCGCAGGGCGAGGAGGTTCGTGATGCCCTGATCGGCGTAGGCGCCGACCAGCGCGCGCAGCTCGTCGACGCTGTGGTTGACCGCGGTCAGGTGCGCGACGGGCAGCAGGGTGGTCTGGGCGGCGAGCTCGCCGGTGATGCGCACCGTCCGGTCGCGCGTGGACCCGCCCGCACCGTAGGTCATCGACACGAAGGCCGGGGACAACCGCTCGAAGATGCGCACCGCGCGCCACAGCCGGGCCTCGCCGTCGGCGTCGCGCGGGGGCATGAACTCGACGGAGAACGGCACCGGTCCACGGTGCGGAGCGGACAGGCGTTCGACGATCGAAGGTGCCGGAGCGGTTGGGGTCACCCGCTCAGTGTAGAGAGCGATTCGCATAGCCTGGCAGGGTGACCTCCGCCATCCCCATGCCGGCCTCGCTCGATGCGGTCCCGGCGGCCGTCGAGGCCGAACTGCGCACGTTCTTCGACACCGCGGTGCCCGCGGCCACCGAGATCGCCCCGGTGGTGGGCGCCGCGGCCGGGCTCGTCCGCGAGTTCGTGTTGCAAGGCGGCAAGCGCATCCGTCCGGTGTTCGCCTTCGCGGGCTGGCGTTGCGGGATGACCGAATCCGCGCGGCCCGACGAATCTGCGGCCGACGGTTCCGGTCTCGACGACCCCACGGTGGGCCGCGACGCCTCCGACGCCCTGCGCGTCGGTGCGGCACTCGAACTGGTCCAGGCCTGCGCCCTGATCCACGACGACATCATCGACCACTCCGACACCCGCCGGGGGAACCCGACGCTGCACCGCGTCTTCCAGTCGCGCCACGTGGAGGCCGAGTGGGCCGGTGACGCCGCCGAGCACGGCGTGGCGGCCGCGATCCTCGCCGGCGACCTCGCGCTCGCCTGGGCCGACGACCTCGTGCACGACCACCGGCCGGGGGCACCGACGGAATCGGCCGAGGGCGCCGACCGGCGGTATCGCGCACTGCCCCCGGCGGTCGGGGCCACGTGGGCGTCGATGCGCACCGAGGTGCTCGGCGGGCAGTTCCTCGACATCGTCAACGAGGCCAGCGGCGACGAGTCGGCCGCGGCGGCATACCGGGTGATGGAGTTCAAGACCGCCGCCTACACGGTGGCCCGCCCGCTCGAACTCGGCGCCCGCCTGGCCGGTGCGTCCGAGCCCCTGGTGGCGACGCTGCGCCGGATCGGCCACGACCTCGGCATCGCGTTCCAGCTGCGCGACGACCTGCTCGGCGTCTTCGGCGATCCCGCCCGCACCGGCAAACCGTCCGGCGACGACCTCGTGTCCGGCAAGCGCACCGCCCTGCTGGGGACCGCGCTGCGGCGCGCCGACGACACCGACCCGGCACTGGGGCAGCATCTGCGCGAGCTGATCGGACGCCCGCTCGACGACGCCGAACTGGATTCGGCCCGCGGCATTCTCGTCGACGTCGGCGCGGTCGCCGAGATCGAGACCGCCATCGACGACCTGCTGGGCAACGCACTCGCCGCACTGGACTCCGCGGACATCGGCGACGACATCCGGGCCGAACTCACCGCGGTGGCGCACCGGACCGCGCATCGCGAGGCATGACCATCCGCCGCGATCTCCTGATCGGCGCACTGGGTTCGGTCCTGGTGTGCCTGGGCAGTTTCGGCGTCGGCGACCCGCCCCGCAACTGGACCGTCCTGACCGACCTGGGGATCAGCTGGATCACCTACGGCCACGGCAAGAACGTCTCCGGCGTCCTCTTCTGGGCCGGGGTCTTCTGCATGGTGTTCGCGTGGGTCCGGCTGGGGCGCGGACTCCTCCGTGCGGCTCGACGACCGGACGGCGGGGACGACGCACCGCCCGCGCCGGGCACCCGGACGCTGCAGCGTTGGCTGTTGGCCTGGGCGGCACCGCTGCTGGTCGCCGCGCCGGTCTACAGCCGCGACGTCTACGCCTACCTCGCGCAGGGCGCGGTGTTCGGCGCGGGCTTCGACCCCTACGCCGACGGGCCCGCGCACAACCCGGGGCCCCTCGTCGACTCCATGGCCACGGTCTGGGCCACCACCACGGCCCCCTACGGACCGTTCACGATGGGCCTGTTCCGGGTGGTCACCGACGTCACCGGCGACCACGTCGTGCTCGGCGTCCTGGCCATCCGGCTGGTCCTGCTGCCCGGACTCTTCCTGTCGCTCTGGGCGATCCCGCGCCTGGCGGCTCATTTCGGCGCGTCCCCGCAGACCGGACTGTGGCTGGCCCTCTTCAACCCGATGGTGCTCATCCACATCGTCGCCGGCCCGCACGTCGAGATGCTCATGATGGGCGTGCTCGCCACCGGCCTCGCCCTGGTCGTCGCCGGGCGCCACGCCTGGGGCACGGCGGTTCTCGCGATGGCGGTCTCGATCAAGATCACCGCCGGGGTCGCGGTGCCGTTCGTGCTGTGGATCTGGCTGTCGCACATCCGGTCCCGGCGTCCGGTGACCCCGCGCGACGTCGTCGGGGTCTTCGCCGCGATCGTGGCGATCTCGCTGGCCGTGTTCGGCTTCTGGACGCTGGTCGTCGGGCTGGGCGTCGGCTGGCTGACCGGACTCGGGTGGGCCGACGTCATCATCAACTGGTTCACGATCCCGACCCTCGTCGCGCACGTCGTGACCCTCGTCGCGGCGCCCTTCGTCGCGCTGAATCTGCAACCGGTGCTGGAGATCACGCGCGCCATCGGCTCGGCGGTGCTGGCGCTGGTCCTCGTCACACTGTGGTGGCGCAAGCGTCACGACGAGCGGACCGCGGTCGCGGGCATCGCGTGGGCGATGCTCGCCGTCCTGGTGCTCGAACCGTCCACGCTCCCCTGGTATTACACGTGGGTGCTCGTGGTCGCGGTGGCGTTCACGCTGCACCGCTGGACGTACGCGACGGTGGTCGGGGCGTCGACGTTCCTGCTGATCGTCTTCCAGCCGGACGACGCGATCGTCTTCTACAAGCCGTTCGAACTCGTGCTGGCGTTCGCGCTCGCCGGACTCGCGGCCTGGTCACTCGTGCGGCCGGATCCGTTGCGGCTCGGCCGGTTCGGCCGCTGGGCGTGGGGCGCCGAGGACGCCGCGGGAACCCCGGCCGGGGTCACCGGTCAGAAGGCCTGAGCCTGCGCCCGTCTGATGACCTCGCGCGCGGAGTGCGTGTGCAGCGCGGCGGCCGGGTGGAGGCCGAGATCCTCCTGCACGGTGAACAGCCACGCCAGCGCCTCGTCGCGCGTGTAGCCGCCGTCGAGCAGCACCTCGACGAGACCGTAGAAGTGCTTGACCACTCCGAGGTCGTCGAAGAACACCGCCGGGACGGCCGGTTGACCGCCGCGGGAGACGGCGAGCAGGTGATGGTCGCGGATCAGGGTGCGGACACGGTTCGACGACACGCCGAGACGCTTGGCGACATCCTCGACCGAGAGTGTCTCGACATCAGGGGGCAGAGTGTCCGGGGACAACGGTAGGGAACCCACGTGATGCAGCGTAGCGGCTGCGCGGGGCCGGTGAAACCGCAGCACCGGCACCCGGTGTCGGTCGATCCGCACGATCGGCCGACACCGGTCGGGATCACCGGCTCCGATGACCCCGACCGCGCGGGCGTGCAGGTAGATTCAGCGTCGTGAACTCCCCCGTCGACACGATGCTCGGGACCGTCCTCGAGGACCGGTACCGCATCGACGCACCCATCGCACGGGGCGGCATGTCGGCGGTCTATCTCGGTGTCGACCTGCGGCTGGGACGCGACGTCGCGGTCAAGGTCATGGACCCGCGGTATTCCGCCGACCCACAGTTCCTGCGCCGCTTCGAGTTCGAGGCCCGGGCGGTCGCCGGACTCAAGCATCCCGGGCTGGTCGCGGTCTACGACCAGGGCATCGACGGCGGGATCGCGTTCCTGGTCATGGAACTCGTCGACGGCGGCAGCCTCCGCGAGCTGCTCCGCGAGCGGGGCCCGATGCCGCCGCATGCCGTCGTGGCGGTCGCCGATCCGGTCCTCGGCGGTCTCGGCACGGCGCACGCCGCCGGACTCGTCCACCGGGACGTCAAACCCGAGAACGTGCTCATCTCGGACGCCGGCGAGGTGAAGGTCGCCGACTTCGGACTGGTGCGGGCGGTCGCCGAGGCGGGCGTGACCTCGGCCAGCGTCATCCTGGGCACCGCCGCCTACCTCTCCCCCGAGCAGGTCGAGTCCACCCATGCCGACGCCCGCAGCGACGTCTACTCGATGGGCGTGATGATGTTCGAGCTCCTCACGGGCAGAACGCCTTTCCACGGCGATTCGCCGCTCGCCCTGGCCTACCAGCGACTGTCCTACGACGTGCCCGCGCCCGGCGACGTGATCGCGGGCGTCCCGGCCGAGTTCGACGAAATCGTGCTGCGCGCCACCGAGCGGAACCCCGACGACCGGTACGCGGACGGCTTCGAGATGCAGGCGGCGCTGCTCGCGGTGGCCGACGAACTCGACCTGCCGCCGTACACGGTCCCGGCCCCGCGCCGTTCGCGGGAGCGGGAGATCCGTGCGCGCTACCGCGCGGCCGCGCCGGCCGGTCACGGCACCCGGGTCCAGTCGCGTCCGGGACCCTACGAACCGGGGAACTCCGCAGCGGATGCCCCGGCCCCCGTGGAGTCGCCCCGTCCGGTCGCGGCGGTCGGCGATCCGTCGCCGGCACCGCCCCGACCCGAGCGGCCCGCGCCGCGCCGGTCCGCCGAGCTCGACGACCGCACCGACCTCGAACCCGAGTTCATCGGCGGCAGCCGCCTGGGTTCGGTGCTGTGGATCCTGTTCGTGCTGCTGGTGGTCGCAGGCCTCGGCGCCGCCGGGTTCTACGTGGGCGCCACCTATCTCGCGGTGTTCTGACCACGCCCGGCGACCGTCCGACCGCCTCGCAATGACTAGCCGCGGAGCATCTCCGCGACGAGGAATGCCAGCTCCAGCGACTGCTGGGTGTTCAGGCGCGGGTCGCAGGTGGTCTCATAACGTCCCGCGAGATCGGCGTCGGAGATCTCCTGCGCGCCGCCGAGGCACTCGGTGACGTCCTCGCCGGTGAGCTCTACGTGGACACCGCCCGGATGGCTGCCGAGCGCGCGATGGACCTCGAAGAAGCCCTGCACCTCGTCGACGATGCGGTCGAAGTGACGGGTCTTGTAACCGGTCGACGCCTCGTGGGTGTTGCCGTGCATCGGGTCGCACTGCCAGATGACCTTGTGTCCGGTCGCCTCGACGGCGCTGACGATCGCCGGGAGCACCTCGCGCACCTTGTTGTTGCCCATGCGGGCCACGAGGGTGAGACGGCCCGGCTGGTTGTGCGGGTCGAGCCGCTCGACGTACTCGACGGCCTGCTCGGGAGTGGTGGACGGGCCGATCTTCACACCGATCGGGTTGTTGATGAGCTCGGCGAAGGCGATGTGCGCGCCGTCGAGCTGGCGCGTCCGCTCCCCGATCCACAGGAAGTGGGCCGACAGGTCGTAGAGGACCTTCTCGGCGCCCTCGGCACCACGCGGGCTGTCCGCCAGGCGCAGCATCGCGCGCTCGTAGTCGAGGACGAGGGCCTCGTGGGAGGCGTAGATCGCCGCCGACTTCAGGCTCGAGTCGGTCACGCCGCAGGCGTCCATGAAGCGCAGGCCGCGGTCGATCTCGGCGGCGAGCGCCTCGTAGCGGGCGCCGGCCGGCGAGGTCCGCACGAACTCGCGGTTCCAGTCGTGGACGCGGTGCAGGTCGGCCTCGGCCTGGGTGAGCGCGCGGACCAGGTTCATCGCGGCGGCGGCGTTGGCGTAGGCGCGCACCAGGCGTGACGGGTCGTGGCGGCGCACGGCCTCGTCGGCCGGGAAACCGTTGACCATGTCACCGCGGTAGGACGGCAGGCCCAGGGCGTCGGTGTCCGACGACCGCGGCTTGGCGTACTGGCCGGCGATGCGGGCGACCTTGACCACCGGCAGGCTCGCGCCGTAGGTCAGGACGACGGCCATCTGCAGCAGCGTGCGGATGTTGGCCTTGATGTGGGGCTCGGTGTTGTCGGCGAAGGTCTCCGCGCAGTCACCGCCCTGCAGCAGGAACGCGCGCCCCTCGGCGACGGCGGCGAGCTGATCGCGCAGCGACTCGACCTCGGCCGGCATGCAGATCGGGGGAACCGACTCGAGGACCGTGCGCATCCTGCGGGCCTCGTCGGGATCCCAGCTCGGCTGCTGCAGCGCCGGTCGGCTCAGCGCGGCGTCGAACCGCTCCTGCAGGCCGCCCGGCAGCGGGGGCAGTTCGGGGAGTTCGTCGATCGGAACGTCTACGGTCCAGTTCACCACCGTTCCAGACTAATGGAGCGTCGCGGCCCGGACACCCGGCAGGGTCAGTTCCCGCGGGCCGCACGCGCCTTCTCGATCGCCTCCCAGCGTCGCAGGTTGTGGCGGGCGTCGCTGAGCGCGTCGTGGGCATCCGACGGCGCGGGCGGCAGCGGCGGGCGTCCGGCCGCCTCCCAGTGCTGTCGCAGCTCCCGGGTGAACCGCGGGATCGCCCGCGGGAGTGCGGTCATCGGGCCCCACAGCTGGCAGAGCACGACGTGGTCGTAGGCGCCGACCCACGCCCAGAGCTCGATGTCGGTGCCGTCGGCGGTGAGGAAGTCGAGGAGGTCGTCGCGGATGCGACGACGGTCCTTCCACACCGGCGAGGACGGCGACGGCAGTTTCGGCAGGACGTTCGCGCGCACCCAGTCCCCGGCCCGGCCGGGGTCGAACTCGGTGGACACCGCATAGAACTCGCGACCGTCCTCACCGACGACTCCGATCGAGACCAGCTCGATGGTGTTTCCGTCCTCGATGAACTCGGAGTCGTAGAAGAACCGCATGGGGACAGTATTCACGGCGTCGGCCCGCGAGGCCGCATCCGCGGACGGGCGCCGCGCGGGTCCGACGCACATTTGGGCATCCGCACCTCATGCTGGCTACCCTGGTAATCCGTGCGCTCCAGGTCTGTGCTGGCGACCGCTTTCCTGGCGGCGTCGATCATCGCGCGGCTCGTGTGGGACACGCTGACCGTCAACGGCAGGAACTTCGTCGACCTGCATGTTTACCGCGATGGCTCGGCGGGCCTCGCCGACGGGTCGCTCTATTTGTTCACCTACGCCGGCGAGACCGACTTCGCGCTTCCCTTCACCTACCCGCCGTTCGCGGCGGTGGTCCTCTATCCCCTCTCGCTCATCCCCTGGGACATCGTGGCGGTCGGCTGGCAGCTGGCGACCTTCGCCTCCCTGTACGCGTGTGTGGTGCTGGCCCTGCGCCTGACCGGCAGGAGCACCGGCGTCCACTACCTGGCCGCGCTGTGGACCGCGCCGGCGATCTGGTGCGAGCCGGTCCGGGTGACGCTCGACTACGGGCAGATCAACATCTTCCTGATGCTCGGCACCCTGCTGGCCATCTACTGGGCCCGCCGCACCAACGGCTCGCCGGGCGATCGCGGGATCATCGCCGGAGGCGTGCTCATCGGCCTGATGGCCGGGATCAAGCTGACCCCGGCGGTCTCCGGCCTCTGGTACCTCGCCGCCCGTCGCCCCTGGGGCGCGCTGTGGGCGGCCGTCTCCTTCGTCGGCACCGTCCTCGGCTGCCTGCTGCTGTTCCCCGAGGTGACACGCACCTACTACGGGACCCTGCTGGGCGACGCGGATCGGATCGGCCCCGTCGAGGAGGTGATGAACCAGAGCCTGCGCGGGACGCTGTCGCGCCTTGTCGGTTTCGACGTCGGCAACGGGTGGATCTGGTTCGTCGGGGTCCTCGTCGCGGCGGTCGTCGCGTTCTTCGCCTGGCGCGCGGTGTCCGACCTGCTCGGCATCCTGCTCGTGGTCCAGTTCCTCGGGCTGCTCGTCTCCCCCATCTCCTGGGCGCACCACTGGGTGTGGGTCGTCCCGCTCGGCATCTGGCTGGTGCACGGCGCCGGCGCCCGCCGCCCGGGTGCCCGGGCCGTGTTCGCGATGTGGGTGGTGATCGCCGGACTCGGCGTCCCGTGGGTGCTGCGCGTGCTCGACGAGTACGGACCGCAGCCCGCCGACGCGGTCGTGGCGGTCTTCGGCGCGGCCTGGCCGATCGCCACCTTCGTCACGATGGGCTGGCTCATCGCCACCCGTGCGCACCGCGACGCCGGCCCCGCCGACGACCCCGAGGCCGCTGCCAACCCGGAGGCCGCCGCCAACCCGGAGTCCGACGACCGGCCGAGGGACGTGGTCGCCGCGGCCGTCATCGACCGTGATCGCGTGCTGCTGGCACAGCGCGCCCACCCGGCCGCTCTCGCGGGCAAATGGGAGTTGCCCGGCGGCCGGGTCGAGTCGGGCGAGACCCACGCGCAGGCGCTGGTCCGGGAGATCCGCGAGGAGCTCGGCGCCGAGGTCGAGGCCGGCGACGGGATCGGGACGCCGGTGGCCCTGCCGAACGGCCTGACGCTGCACGCCTACCGGGCCCGGCTGCGGTCGGGGACCCCGGCCGCGCTGGAACACCTCGAGATGCGCTGGTTCACCGCCGCGGAACTGCGTGCGCTCGACGCCGAGGACGTCGTGCCGGCCGACCGCGGCTGGATTCCGGATCTGTGCCGCGCACTCGAGGAGACGCGGGTCCGCGACGCCGGTTGATCAGGTGCCGGCCGGGTCCGTGCCGGCCGGGTCCGGTGCTCGACGGGAACGACGCAGCCCGATTCGACGCTCAGCCGGGTGCCGTGCCCAGCCCGGTGCGGGTGCTCAGCCCGGTGCGACGCTCAGCCCGGTGCGGGCGCCCGGGCCGGGTCTCACCCCGGCAGGGCGTGACGCTCAGGCGGCGTCGGCCGCCGGCGGGGTGACCTCGGGCTTGGCGTTCTTCAGCGTCGCCGCGTAGACGTCGACGTACTGCTGGCCCGACAGCTGCATCAGCTCGTACATGATCTCGTCGGTGACGGCGCGCTCGATGTAGCGGTTGCCCTGCATGCCCTCGTAGCGCGAGAAGTCGAGGGGCTTGCCGATCCGCACGGTCACCTTGTTCGGCCGCGGCAGGATGGTGCCGGGCGGGTTGAACTTGTCGGTGCCGACCATCGCGACCGGGATGACGGGGACGCCGGTGTCCATGGCGAGGCGTGCGAGGCCGGTCTTGCCCTTGTAGAGACGACCGTCGGGCGAGCGGGTGCCCTCCGGGTACATGCCCATCAGCTTGCCCTTGCGCAGCTGACGCCGGGCGGCGATGAACGCGCCCTCGGCGGCCGCTGCGCCGGACCGGTCGATGGGGATCTGGCCGACGGCGGTGAAGAACCAGCGCTGGAAGGCGCCCTTGAGGCCGGTGCCGGTGAAGTACTCGCTCTTGGCGAGGAAGTAGATGCGACGGTTGACCATCAGCGGCAGGAAGAAGCTGTCCATCACCGCCAGGTGATTGCTCGCCAGGATCGCCGGGCCGTCGGCGGGGATGTTCTCCTGGCCCTCGATCGTCGGGCGTCCCAGCAACCGGAGGAACGGCCCCAGGAAGATGTACTTGAACGCCCAGTACCACATGAGACTCTCCTCGCCGCGCACTTTCCCGCCGTCATCGCCGACCGCGGACCCATCCGAAGGGGCCACCGCCGCACGCGTGGCCCCGACATCAGAACCATACCCGCGTCGGGCCCCGCGCAGGGGATCCGGTTTCTAGCCGCGGGCGACCCGACTGCCTCCGGCTTGCTCCGCATTTTCGTTCTGCGCGGCCCGAAATGCTTGGCGCGCAACCTCTGCCGCCCCGACCACGCCGGCGGTCTCCCCGAGCTGCGTGCCGCGGATGCGGGCGAGCTGCCGGTGGCCGGCGCCGGTGACCTGCCGGGCGTAGTGCTCCCGCGCCTCGTCGAGGAACAGGCCCGACGCGGCGCCCACCCCTCCGGCGAGCACGATCAGGTCGGGGTCGAAGATGTCGGCGATCATCGCCAGACCCTGGCCGAGCGAGGTCGCGAATCTCCCGAAGGCCGCGAGCGCCACGGCGTCGCCGTCGGCCGCGGCACCGGCCACCCGCCGGCCGGTGAGAGAACCGGGATCGGCGGCGACGTCGGCGGCCAGCTGGCTGCGCCCCCAGTCGCCGTCGGCCAGCAGCTCCACCACGGTGTCGACCAAAGCCGTACCGCTGCAATACCGTTCCCAGCACCCGCGCTTGCCGCACGCGCAGGCGCGACCGTCGGGGACGATCGTCAGGTGCCCGAGTTCCGGTGCGACGCCGAAACTTCCGCGGTAGATCTCGCCGTCGATGACCAGACCCGCGCCGATACCGGTGCCGATCGCGAGAACCACGGTGTTGTGTCCGCGCGCCGCAGCGCCGTAACGCACCTCCGCGACCGCGGCGGCGTTGGCGTCGTGCTCGGCGTAGACCGGGATGCCCAGGCGACGCGTCATGTCCTCGGCGACGGGGGCCTCACGCCACGGCAGGTGCGGGGCGAATCGCACGATGCTGCGGTCGGTGGTCAGGAACCCCGCGATGGCGAGGCCGACCGCCTTGGCGTCCCAGCGCGAGACCAGCTCGCCGACGAGGCGGTCCAGGCAGTGCTCGAGCGCCTCCACGGTCGACGGGGTCTGCGCGCGCAGCGTGTCGAGCATCGTCCCGCGGTCGTCGACCACCGAGGCGCGCACGCTCGTGCCGCCGATGTCGATGCCGATCGTCAGCTCACCCATCACTGCTCCTGGTCGGGTCCGGTACTCGTCGTCAGTCCGCGCACATCGCTCCCGCCCGGCCGCGCCCCGGGCGCGGAGACGCGCACCGCGATCGGCTCGTAGTGCCGCGGCGGCGTCGTCGTGGCCGGCGAGGAACGCAAGGCCTCCGCGATCGCCTCCAGCACCGCGATGACCGCCGCCAGCAGACGCGAGATCAGGTCGCCGATCTCGGTGAGCAGCGAGGTGATCTCCCCGGACGCACCGGCCAGGGCGTGCCCGACCGGACCGTCGGCGGAGAAGGCGGCGGCATAACCCGCGAGCGGCGAGCCGGCGGTCGTGCCGTCGTCGGACGCGGCACCGTGATGGCCCCCACCGGCGAAGAGAGCGGCCAGCGCGTCGATCTGGTTCGCCAGTCCGAGCAGCAGGTCCCGGACCGGGTCGGCGTGTCCACCGTTCTCGTCGCGACCGGCTCCGCCGCCGGATGACGTCCCGTCGTCCGTGGCCATTCGCGTCTCTCCCCTCCGCTTGCACTGGCGTCCCAGGCACCGTACCGCGCGGGTACTCTTCACGCGGTCTTCGAACGTACCGGAGGCCACCGCCCCCACGGCCACCGGCGGTGCCGGATGATCGCCCCCTACGGCTGCCGTTGGGGCCACACCGCGGGATCGGGCACGAAGCCCACCGACAACCGGCCCTGCTCCCAGGCCGCGTCGGTCACCGTGCAGCGCCGCAGCACCGACGGCAGCCGCACCGGGTGCCGGAACCCCGACACCGTCACCAGCAGGTCGTCACCGCTGCGGCCCAGCGCCAGCGAGTCCGGGTCGGGCAGCCGCTGGGGCCAGGACAACCGGTATGCCGACGTGCCCGGCCGGGCCCCCTCGCCGCCGAGCACGTCGACCCTCGAGGCGGCGGAGCCCCGCGGAACGCCGTGCGGCCCGGGTAGCCGGACCCCGAGCTTGCGCACGCGCGCCATGCGGTCGATCGCCTCGGCGGACCGCTCGACCGTACCGACCCGCACCTGCGCGTCGCCGGCGCCGAGCAGCGACCCGACGTGCGCGACGACGCCGTCGGCGTCCTCGGCCCCCACCCCGCGGTTGACGAGTATCGACGCGAGCGGGAGTCCCATGACGTCGGCGCCCGCGAGATAGTGCTCGGCCAGCCGGCGGGACCGGTCCTCGGCGCCGAGGACCAGATGCATCGCGACCGCATGCGGATCGGTGAACAGTTCGGCGACGTCGGCGCAGTCGCGGTCGAGGGCGTCGACGGCCGCGGTCAGCTGCGCCATGACCGGCCGCTCGGCTGCGGCCGCCAGGCGGCGGTGCCGGGGCCAGAACCGGTTGAGCGCCTGACTCAGCACCGACCCGCCCCGCAGGAACTGCAACACGTCGCCGCAGCCGGAGGCGTCGACGACGATGCGGTGCCACCGGCCGCTCGTCGCCTCGTCGCGGATCCGGCGCAGCAGCAGGAAGTCGTCGATCCCGGGCAGGGAGGTCAGCTCGGCGGCGTCGACGCCCGCCAGCGTCGACACCCCGGGCAGGACGTGCTTGCTGCGTCCGGCCGTGTGCTCGAGGACGTCGACGAATGCCGACCAGGTCTTCTCGACGAGGTCGAGGCGGTCCAGCGTCAGCAGGTGCAGGTACTTGGACACCGCCAGCGGCTCACCCGGCCGGCGGTAGACCCGCGCCCACTCGCACACCGGCGACCACCGGTCGACGGTGACGAGGAGCGTGTGCTGCTCCGGCCGGCTGACGACGCGACGAGAATCCCGTGAGGCGCCCGGTCGCTGGGACGCCGCCGCAGCGGCGACAGCGGAGACGCCGGAGCCTCCGGGACCGAGCACCACATCGATGGGTGTGAGATCGATCAGCCTTCGACCCTCTTCTTCAGGTCGTGCAGCGCGGCGTCGGTGATCGCCTTCTCCGCACGGCGTTTCAGCTGACCGATGATCGGGACCTGGAGGTCGACCATGAGCTGATAGGTGACCTTCGTCGATCCCGGGACCTGCTGGGTGAGGATGTAGCGGCCCCGCTGGTCCTTCTGCAGGTCGCTGGAGACGAGTCGCCACGAGACCGAGGTGCCGTCCGGATCCCACTCGTAGGCAAGCACATAGGTATCCTGCAGCACGCCGGCGTCGAGCTCGAACCGGACCTCGAGCGCGCGACCCGCGTCGTCGGTGCGCAGCACCTGCACCTCGCGCGCCGCGGTCACCCACTCCGGGTAGTGCTCGAAATCGGCGATCACGGCCATGATGTCGGCGGCGTCGGCCCCGATGACGATGTCGCGTTCGGTGTGGTCGGCCATCACCCGACCTCCGCCGGTGCCGGGATGGCGGGCCCGCCGACGTGGCGGCCCTCCTCGAGGCGTCGTTTCACCTCGAACGACATGTCCTTGCCCGCGACGCGCCGGCGCTTGTTCTCCTCGGCCAGCGCCTCGAAACGGGCCTGCGGGTCGTCTCTGCGCTCGCCCGGCAACGGTCCCGTCGGCTCACCGTGCAGGAAATAGTGGAGTACGAAACCGTCGAGGACGGCCTCGTTCCAGATCTCCATCGTTCCGGCCACCGGCCCGTCGACGCGCCACCGGACCCCTTGCTCCCCACGGTCTTCGGTCACCGTCAGTCGCAGGTCGGGCCACCACCGACGCCAGTTGGCGGGATTGCCGATCACGGCAGTGCTCAGGGCCGGTGCCGCGGCGACGAAGACCTCGTCGGCCACCTGGATGCTCGTCACGCCCACTAGCTTCACATACTCCCGACGGCGCAGGGTAGTGCACCCGAAGGCGGTGGCCCGGACAACAGCGTTCGGTTGCAGGGATACCATCGCCTCATTGGCATCTACTGGAGGGTAACCACGATGAGCGAGTACAGCGTGCCGGCGAAGTTCTCGATCGCCGACGACGAGAACTGCACGAACATCATCTTCGGGCTGGCGCAGCGGACGCCCCAGCACATCGTGTTCCGACACAAGCAGGGCAACGACTGGGCGCCGATCACCGCCGCCGATGCCGCCGCCCGCATCACCGCCATCGCCAAGGGCCTGATCGCCTCCGGTGTCCAGCCCGGTGACCGCGTCGCGCTGCTGTCGCGCACCCGCCTCGAGTGGAACCTGGTCGATTTCGCCATCTGGTCGGCGGGCGCCATCACCGTGCCTATCTACGACTCGTCCTCGGCCGGCCAGATCGAATGGATCATGCGCGATTCCGGAGCCGTCGCGATCGTCCTCGAGGACAACGCCCATCGCGCCGCATTCGAGTCGATCGACTCCCTCACCCAGCCGGTCAAGGTCTTCCAGATCGACCGCACCGACGGCGGTCCGGGCGCGATCGAGGAGCTGACCGCGGCCGGAGCCGACATCGCCGACGCCGAGGTCACCGAGCGGCGCGCGACCCTGCGCTCGAGCACTCCCGCCACGCTCATCTACACCTCGGGCACCACGGGACGCCCCAAGGGCTGCATCCTCACCCACTCGAACATGCTCGCCGAGATGAAGGCGATCCTCGCCGGCGACATCCTCGACGAGCTCCGCCGGCGCGATCACAAGCGTCTGCTGATGTTCCTGCCGCTGGCCCACGTCCTCGCCCGCGCCATCACCCTGGTCGCCATCGAGGCCGGCGCCGAGGTCGGCCACACCAGCGACATCAAGACCCTCGTCGACGAGTTCGCGGTCTTCAAGCCCTCGCTCATCCTCTCGGTGCCGCGCGTGTTCGAGAAGGTGTACAACTCGGCCCAGCAGAAGGCCTACGACGAGAGCCCGGTCAAGGGCAAGATCTTCGACGCCGCGGCCGAGACCGCCATCGCCTACTCCGAGGCCCGCGAGAAGGGCAGCATCGGACTGGTTCTCAAGCTCCGGCACGCCGTGTTCGACGCACTCGTCTACAAGAAGCTGCGCGCCGCCCTCGGCGGCGAGTGCGGCATGGCGATCTCCGGCGGCGGCCCGCTCGGCGCCCGCCTCGGCCACTTCTTCTCCGGTGTGGGCATCCCGGTCTTCGAGGGCTACGGCCTGACCGAGACCACCGCCGCGTTCAGCGTCAACACCCCGTCCGCGTGGAAGATCGGCACCGTCGGAAAGCCGTTGTCGGGCAACTCGGTCCGCGTCGGCGAAGACGGCGAGTTGCTGCTGCGCGGACCCGTGGTGTTCCAGGAGTACTGGCAGAACCCGGAGGCCACGGCCTCGGCGATCGTCGACGGCTGGTTCCACACCGGCGACCTCGGCACCGTCGACTCCGAGGGCTTCATCTCGATCACCGGCCGCAAGAAGGAACTCATCGTGACCGCGGGCGGCAAGAACGTCTCGCCCGCCGGTCTCGAGGACGTCATCCGCGCACACCCGCTGGTCTCGCAGGCCATGGTCGTCGGCGACGCCAAGCCGTTCGTGGCCGCGCTCATCACGATCGACCCGGAGGCCTTCCCGGCGTGGAAGGAGCGCCACGGCAAGCCCGCCGACGCCTCCGTCGCCGATCTCATCTCCGACGGGGACCTCGTCGCCGCTGTCCAGCACGCCGTCGACGAGGCCAACAAGACCGTCTCGGCGGCCGAGGCGATCAAGAAGTTCCGCATCCTGCCGTCGGACTTCACCGAGGAGAGCGGCGAGATGACCCCGACGCTCAAGGTCAAGCGCAACGTGGTCGTCGAGAAGCGCCACGGCGACATCGAGGCGATCTACTCCAAGTGACGTGATGTGCCGCCCGGTCTGCGGCGGACGGCTGACGGGCGAGGGCCTAGAGCAGCTGCCGCAACCGGGCCGCCATCTGGCTCCACTGCCAGTTCTCGACGACGAAACGTCGTCCCGCGGCGCCCATCTCGGCCGCCGCACCCCGGTCACCGAGGATCGACAGCACGGCCAGGGCGACCGCGTCCACGTCCCGGCCGTCGACCGTGGTCCCGGTGACGCCCTCGATCACCGTCTCCGGCGCGCCGCCCGAGAGCCCCGCGACCACCGGCACCCCGGTCGCCGAGGCCTCGAGGTAGACGATCCCGAGTCCCTCGACGTCCAGCCCCCCGCCGCGGGTGCGCGACGGCATCACGAAGACGTCGGCGATGGTGTGATACGCCGGGAGTTCCTCTGAGGGCACCGATCCGGTGAAGATCACGTGATCGGTCACCCCGGTCTCCGCGGCGATCGCGTGCAGCTTCTCCGCGTACGGGCCGCCGCCGACGACGACGAGCACCGCGTCCGGCATCGTGCGGCGGATCATCGGCAGCGCGCGGATGAGGACGTCCTGTCCCTTGCGCGGCACGAGGCGTGACAGGCACAGGATCGTCGGCCGCTCCCCCAGCCCGAGACGGTCTCGGAACTCCTGCCGGACTATCGGATCGGGCCGGAAGCGGTCGACGTCGACCCCTGGCGGCAGGTACTCGAGCGACGCGTCGGCGCCGAACGCCGATGCGAACCGCCCGCGCGTGTACTTGCTGACGAAGGTGATCACGTCGGTGTGGCGGCCGATGAACCGGAGCACCTGACGGGCGCCCGGCAGCATCGACCATCCCACCTCGTGCCCGTGGGTGCTCGCCAGGACGCGCTGTGCGCCGGCGCGCCGCATCAGCGGCGCCAACACCGCCAGCGGTGCCGCCGCCCCGAACCAGACCGTCGAGATCTCCTCGTCCCGGATGATCTGCGCCGCCCGGCGGGCGACGAACGGCGTGGGCAGCATCAGGGTCGTGGGATGCCGGTACACCGTGTAGGGCGCCCGGGCGTCGTACTCGACGTGCGAGCGACCCCGCCAGCGCGGCGCGTAGACGACGACGTCCTCCGGCGGCAGCAGGTCGACCAGATTCTCCAGATACGACTGGATTCCGCCGGGGCGCGGCGGGAAGTCGTTGGTGATCAACAGTGTTCGGGGCATCATCCGACCTGCCCGTCGAGCCAGCGACGCCAGTCGGCGACGAGCTGCGTGCGATCGACGCCCAGGGCCGAGCGGATCGCGGCATCCCGGCGCTCGGGCTGTGCGCTCTCCGCGACGCCCAGATAGAGCTTCTTCAGCCGGGCCTCGCCGTAGCGGTCGGCGACATATGCCGCCACCGACCACGCGCTCTGATAGGCGATCTGTGAGGACGGCCCGTTCGTCGCGAACATCGCGTCGTCGGGGAGCCCGTCCGGTGTCGCACCGGCACGCACCGCCGCCGCGAGGTCGGGAGCGGCGTCGGCGAGACGACGA
This sequence comes from Gordonia paraffinivorans, assembly GCF_900683595.1. NCBI lineage: Bacteria > Bacillati > Actinomycetota > Actinomycetes > Mycobacteriales > Gordoniaceae > Gordonia > Gordonia paraffinivorans. The sequence goes on from NZ_CAACYD010000005.1 coordinate 911,425, forward strand.
TAGGTGCCCTTGCGCCCCACGTACTCGGCGACGCCCTCGGTGATCCACAGGGGCGCGTCGAACGCCGTCTGCGTCCGTGCCGCGACATGGGTGAGTTCATGGCGCAGCACGACCGCGAGCGTCGGCTCGGCAAGGTCGTTGGCAGCCGGCGTGAAGACGACCCGCTGGCCGGTCGCGATTCGCTGCGGGAAGTCGACCCGGCTGAATATCGTTGCCGCCGCGGCGGTTCCGGTCACGCCTCGGGACCGGGCCACGAGGGCCTCGAACTGCCCCGCCTCGGCGGTGGTGACCAGGACGGCGCGTCGTTGCCAGTCCGGGCCCCAGAACGCGGTGACCGCGTCGACGGCCCCGGGTAGCTGGCGGCGCAGCGACCGAACCGTCGTCGAGGTCTCGGGATACGAGGCGATCACCGACGTTCCTCCCGCGGTGGGCGCGTCGGAGGCGGCGAGTCCGGGCAGCTCCCACAACTGGACCGGAGTGGGATCGGCGTCCAGGAGTGCGGAGTCGCCCACGAGCTTCCACTCGTCGCCGTAGCGTGCCACCACGAACTGGGTCGCCACGACCACCTCGGGCTCGTCGACACCCGGGGCCCGTTGCCCTCCCAGCGCGTATCGCAGCTCCACCGGGGCGACCCAGGCATCCGAGCTGCCGGCGGCGACGAGTCGATCCTGGATCGCCGCGGGAACCAGCGTCTCGGCCTCCTCGGTGGGAGCCAGTTGATACCGGAATCGGGCGAACCGCAGCGGGCCGGAGTCCGCCGCGCCTGCTCCCCCGCCCGACGAGGGACCGCTGGTGCGGAGGTTGGCGGCCGCGGTCTCGAACCGGTCGCGGAAGTCCGTCGTGGCCGCGGCGTCGAGGAGCCGGCCGACCTCGCGCTCGTCACCGGAGGTGATCGACTCGGTGAGCGCGTCGAGCAGGCGCGTCACGCCCTCGGCGCGCTGCTGCTCGTAGATGTTCGCGGTCGTCGTCGACGACGCGACCGCCGAGGACGAGGCCGCCGAACCGGAATCCGTGGCGTCGGAGCATCCGGCGAGCGCACCGGTGACGACGAGAACTCCGGTCAGCAGCAGGACCGGGGGCGCGAGCATCGGGCCCGACCGCCCACGGGGTGAGAGCACCAGAGGATTCTAGAACCGTCGGGCGGAGTTGAACGGGCCGGCCTCGTCGACCGGCTCGATCTTGACCGGTACGCCGAAGGTCGAGGCGTGGATGACGTAGCCCTCGCCGATGTACATGCCGACGTGGTGGGCGTCCGGGTAGTAGATGACCAGATCGCCGGGCTTCATGTCCTCGCGCGACACCGGGGTCCCGCCGGCCATCTGGGCCTGGCTCGACCGCGGGATCGTCTTGCCGGCCTGCTTGTAGGCCCAGACCATCAGACCCGAACAGTCGAACGCATGCGGACCGGTGGCGCCCCACACGTAGGGGTCGCCGAGACGCGTCAGGGCGGCGTTGACCGCGATGAGCGCCGGGGCCGTGCCCTTGGGGACCAGTCGCGGGTCGAAGTCGAAGCTCTGACCGCGGAGCGCAGCGAGCTGCTTGCCGGTCATCGCCTGGTACATGGCCCGGATCTTGATGGCCTGCATCTGCAGATCGGCCTGCTTGGCCTGCAACTCCCCACGCACACGCTCGGCGCGGGAGACGGCCTCAGAGGCCGTGAGGGCCTTCGCCTCGGCGTCCTTCTTGGCGGACTCGGTCTGCGCGCGCATCTTCTTGACCGCGGTGAGGTCGGCCGAGGCCTGGCGGGCGATCATGTCCAGGCCCGACATCTGGTCGAGGAGGGCCTGCGGGGAGTCACTGACCATCACGGCGTAGAGTCCGCTCACCCGCGCACCCTGGTAGCTGGCACGCACGATGGCGTCGACGCGGTCCTGACGATCCTTCAGCTGCGCACGGCTGTGATCGAGTTTCGCCTGCGCGTCGGCCGCGGCCTTCTTGGCCGTGGCGACGATGTCGCGCTGCTTGTCGTACTCGATCTTGGCGTTGTGCATCGCCTCGGTGGTCTTCTCGGCCTCGTCGCCGAGCTTCTTGTAGCGCTCGAGCAGCTGATCCGACGACTGTCCGGGCGCCGCGGCGACGCGGCCGGTACCACCGGCGACGAGCGGGATGACGGCGACGAGGGCCGCCAACAGGCATGCGACGAGCGTCAGCGGACCCGATCGTGTGCGTGGACGTGATGCGCTCACTCGCCCCTCCCCGGAATGCACGATCCTTCTCACTCCTCTACCGCTCGTTTCCCCAGGACCACCATCATGGTTCTCCCCCGAACCCCTCCGGCGTCGTTTCGGCCCCGAGGACCGGATCGGGCGGACCGCCACCAGCTCGCGATCCGCCCAGTCCGTGCTCGTTGTTCAGTTGATGTCAGTAGCGGCGGATGCCCGTGAGCTGCCACTCCTTGACTGCGTCGCGCTTGACCGGGACGCCGTAGGTGGAGGAGTGCACGAACATGCCGTTGCCGACGTAGATGCCGGCGTGGCCGCCACCGTTGAAGATCATCACGTCGCCGGGCTTGGCCTCGGCGAGGGAGACCGGACGACCGCCGCCGAGCTGACCGTAGCTGTCGCGCGGGATGGTCTTGCCGGCCTGCTTGTAGGACCAGTAGACGAGGCCCGAGCAGTCGAAGGCGTTCGGGCCGGCCGCGCCGTAGGAGTACGGGGAGCCGATCTTGCTCTCGGCGGCCTTGACGGCCTTCTCGCCGACGCTCAGCTGCGGCCGGCCGAAGTTCTTGATTCCGCCACCGTTGGGACGGAACTGCTGCGGGATCTGGTTCTGGTCGACGCCCGGGATGGTGAACTGCCCGAGGTTCGGGATCTCGACCGTGGCCGCAGGCGCCTTGGCAACCGGCTTGGCCTTCGGGGCCTTCTCGTCACCGGGCAGGGCCGGCATCTCGAAGGTGCCGAGCGGGGTGTGCACCGGTGCGGCGAGAGCGGGTCCGGCGCCGGCGGCGGCGAGCGAACCGAGCGTGATCGATCCGGCGATCACCGCCTTCTTGGCGGCCTTGCTCCCGCGATTGGGGGTTTCCAAACGATGTTTGGCCACGAAGCGAGTTCTCCTTCAAATTCTCCCTCGACCGCCGACCGAGTTAGCTGTCGGGTTCGGGCCGGAAGAGTGGCCCTACGCGTTTTCGGCACAGGCGTGTCCCCGAGAGGACACGCATACGCGTCGACGCGATTCACCCCGATTCGGAACTGGTGTCAGCAGGTCATGCCCGTGGGCAAACGCTGACCACCCTGCCCCGAAGTAAGTGGTTCCCCGGTTCGCCCGCGAGGGCGATTAGGCGGCGACTTGTGCGGACCACTTCTGTTGAAGCGGGACGCTCCGCAAAGGTCTCGGAAAGGTTACGAAATCGTGGGCGCCCTGTCCACTAGGCGACCGACGGGCGCGGGACGCCGTGTTATCAGCCTGCCCGCAAATCCGCCGACGAGATGACCCGGAAAGCCCTCTGACGTGGGACTTTGGCCCCTCTTGCAGATCGTGCAGCGGCAGGTGTGATCAATGCAGCATTCTCGAAGACGCCGATCGCGAGGTCCAGCTCGGCATCGTCGTCGAGGGGTGCAGCCGTTACCGTAGCTCCACCTCGCACCGGGACATCGTCCCAGCTCGGAGGGCCGAACAGGACCGTCATCATGCATCCGTCACAGGCGACGGGACGGGCCGGGCAGCTGGCGCAGTCGACGTGCATCGTGTGATCTCCATCTCATCTGGCCGTCCGGGCCCATCCGGGCCCGTCTCGGGCGGGTCGGCGGCGGCGTTCGCCGCAGACGACACGGCGCGCTCTCACCTCGCCGAGGAGACTAGGACCCGCCACCGACAAAACCATTCGCACAGTGTTCGACTCACCAGTCACACGCGTAACACCGAAACTGGAACTCCAGCCTGTCGGTGGGTCGAACTAGTGTTCGCCGGGTGACGCGTACAGGAGGAGAAGCATCCCCGTCCGGGCAACTCACCTTCGCCGATCTGGAGGCTGCCGACGGGGCCGCCGGTCCCGACGCATCCGCCGGCGAGTTCAGCGACCGCGCCCTGTTCGACACCACACTCGTCGTCGTCGACCTCGAGACCACCGGCTCCGACCCGGCCAACGACCGGATCACCGAGATCGGCGCGGTCAAGGTCCGCGGCGGAGAGGTCATCGGCGAGTTCGCCACTCTCGTCGACCCGGGGCGTCCCATCCCGCCGCAGATCGTCACCCTCACCGGAATCACGACCGCGATGGTCACCGACGCGCCGCGCATCGAGTCGGTGCTGCCGGCCTTCCTCGAATTCGCCCGCGGCGCGATCCTCGTCGCCCACAACGCACGCTTCGACATGGGATTCCTGCGTCAGAACGCGCTCCGCCTGCACCTGGACTGGCCGTTCAGCCTCAGCCTGTGCACGGTGACGATGGCGCGGCGCATCCTCTCGCGCGACGAGGCGCCCACGGTGAGGCTCGGCCACCTCGCCGAGTTGTTCCGGGTCTCGGTCCGCCCCACCCACCGGGCGCTCGACGACGCCCGCGCCACCGTAGAGGTCTTCCACAAGCTCCTCGAGCGCGTCGGCAACCAGGGCATATCGACGGTCGGGGACCTCACCTCCTATCTCCCCCGCACCGACCCCCGACTCCGCGCCAAGCGGCATCTCGCCGACCACGTGCCCTCGCGACCGGGCGTCTATCTCTTCCGCGGCCCCGCCGACGAGGTCCTCTATGTCGGGACCGCGGTGGACCTGCGTCGTCGCGTCCTCTCCTATTTCAACGGCAGCGATCCGCGGCGCCGTATCGCGGAGATGGTCCTGCTGGCCAGGCGCGTGGACGTCGTCGAGTGCTCCCACGCGCTCGAGGCCGCCGTGCGCGAGCTGCGGCTCCTCGCCGCGCACGCCCCGGCCTACAACCGGAGGTCGACGCAGCCCCACAAGGGCTGGTGGGTCACCCTGACCGAGGAGCGCTTCCCGCGCCTGAAGGTCGGGCGCACCCCCACCGACGAGTCAATCGGCCCGATCGCCAACCGCAACGACGCCGCGACCGTGGCCGACGTGATCGCCGCGGCGGCCGGCCTGCGGACGTGCACCACACGCCTCGGTGCGTCGAGCCACCACTGGTGCCCGGCCGAGGACGGCGTCTGGCGCCCCGGCGGCTGTCATGCGGCCGCCGCACGGCCGCAGACCGTTCCCGACTACCTGCCCCGCGTCACCGCCGCACGGCGGCTGATGCGCGGCGAGGCCGACGATCTGCTCGACCGCCTCACCGAGAGACTGACCGACCTCGCCGAGGCCCAGATGTTCGAGACCGCCGCCCGGCTCCGCGATCGGCTCGCCCTGACGATCGACGCCCTCGCCCGGTGCCAGCGCCTGGCCGCTCTCTGCGCAGTCGCCGAGATCGTCGTCGCCCGCCCCGACGACGAGCGCGGCTGGCACTTCGCCGTGGTCCGCCACGGACGCCTTGCGGCCGCCGGGCGGGCGCGGCGCGGGGTGTCCCCCATGCCGGTCGTCGACGCCCTCGTCGCGTCGGCGGAGACGGTCATCCCGGCCCCGGGGCCGCTACGAGGCGCGCCGGCCGAGGAGGTGGCCCTGATCTATCGCTGGATCACCGAGCCGGGGGCGCGCATCGTGTCCTCCACGGACCCGATCGCGTTGCCCGCCGGATGCGCCGAGCGCCGCCGCACGTGGTCGCAGGCGGCCCGCGAGGCGCTCTCGGCCCCGCACCGGACGCCACGGACCGCGCCGCGCTCCCCGAGCAGCGGGCGGCCGGCCACTAGGCTTGCGCCATGATCACTGCCATCGTCCTCATCCAGGCCGACATCCATCAGATCCCGGAGACCGCGCAGGCCGTCGCCGACATCCCGGGCGTCGAAGAGGTGTACTCGTGCGCGGGCGACGTCGACCTCATCGCGAAGGTCCGGGTCCGCGATCACGAGCAGATCGCCACGGTCGTGACCGGCAAGATCAACCGGCTCCCGGGCGTGGTGAAGAGCGCCACCCACATCGCGTTCCGCAGCTACTCCAGCTCGGACGTCGAGGGCGGCTTCTCCATCGGCGAGAACTGATCTCGCACAACAGTTCTCGCCGGCGCAACGCCTGATCCCGTCGCCTACGCGGCGATCAGGCGCGCGTCTGCGTGGTCGGTCAGTCGCGCAGCTCCGCGGCAATGCGCGTCGACAGCATCGACCAGCGGTCGAGCAGTTCCGCCGCCGCCCCGGAGTCGACGGCCTCGGCGGCGCGGCCGCGGGCCGCGTCGAGCGCGGCGGCCAGCTCCGCCGAGGTCATCGGAGCCGTCTGTTCGAAGGCGACGATCGCGCCGGCCGCGTTGAGCAGCACCGCATCACGCACGGGACCGGTTGTGCCGGCGAACAATTCACGCGCGATCACGGCGTTCGCGGCCGCGTCGCCGCCCTGCAGGGCCGACAGTTCGACGCGTGCGATACCGAGATCGGCCGGGTCGACGGTCAGCTGGTTGACCTCACCGCCGACGACCTGCCACACCGTCGAGGTCGACGTCGTGGTCAGCTCGTCGAGGCCGTCGTCGCCCCGGACGATCAGGGCCGTGTTGCCGCGGTCGGCGAAGGCCTGGGCCAGCACCGGCGCGAGGTCGGTGAAGGCGCACCCGATCAGGCCGCTGCGCGGGCGCGCCGGGTTGGTCAGCGGGCCGAGCACGTTGAACACGGTCGGGATGCCGATCTCCTTGCGCGGCGGGCCGGTGAACCGGAACGCCGGATGGAAGACCGGGGCGAAGCAGAATCCGATGCCGAGTTCCTCGACACAGCGCGCCACGCCCTGCGCCGGCAGCGAGATGTCCACGCCGAGCGCCTCGAGGACGTCGGCCCCGCCGCTCTTCGACGACGCGGCGCGATTGCCGTGCTTGACCACCGGGATGCCGGCGGCGGCGATGACGATCGAGGTCATCGTCGAGATGTTGACCGTGTGGGAACGGTCGCCGCCGGTCCCGACCACGTCCACGGCGGGCCGCGACACGTCGACCAGCGTCGCATGTTCCAGCATCGTCTGCGCGAGGCCCACCAGCTCGGTCGGCGCGGCGCCCTTCATCTTGACCCCGACGCCGAATGCGGCGATCTGGGCGCCGGTCGCGCTGTCGGTCATGATCTCGTTCATCGCCCAGCCCGCCTCCTCGGCGGTCAGGTCGATGCGGTCGGTGATCTTGCCGAGGATCTGCGGCCAGGTGAAGGCGGGCTGTGCGGTGTTCACAGGCATTGAGCCTAATGCCCGATCAGCCCGCGGGACGCTGAAGGACGGCCCACCGCCGCGCGATGCCGCCGTGGCGGGACCCGAGGCTGGCCATCCGGGAGCGCTCCTGGGACAGATGCAGGGCGTCGAGCGTCTGCACCCGCGCCAGCACGAGCATCTCGTGTCCGGCGACAGCCGCGTCCGGCAGCGGCCCCCACCTGTCGTCGTGGATCCGCACGTAGCCGTCGAGCGACGCCAGTTCCGCGGCCTCCTGCACCCGGTTCGAGGGCAGCTCGAGGTCGTGCCGGAGGATCACCTCGTCGTCGGCCCGCCAGTCCGACCCCTCGAGCGCGGTGGAACTGGCGACCGCGTCGTCGTCGGATTCGGCGACGACGACCACCTCGTCCGCCAGTTCCAGCGGCTTCGACGACGAACCGCCCCGTAACCTCGCCGTCAGGCGGGCCAGGCGCCCCTGACGGACCACCCGCCCGTTGAGATCCCGTGGACCGGAGACATCCGAACTCGACATGACCCCCACGGTAGCCACCGGCCCCGAGCCCGCGAACCGGCCGTCGAGACACGCCGGGAACCCATCCGACAGGCCCCCGACCTGCGGGGAGAGAGAAATAAGCCCCCAATTTCCGACCCGGGTGGTCACCGCTTACTACGAACCGTCATACTTCACTTGTGACAAGCGCCGTAGGTACCTCAGGAACAGCCATCACCTCGCGCGTCCATTCGCTGAACCGTCCCAACATGGTCAGCGTCGGCACGATCGTGTGGCTGTCCAGTGAGCTCATGTTCTTCGCTGGCCTCTTCGCGATGTACTTCGTCGCCCGGGCCAACTCCGCAGTCGGCTGGCCGATGCCCCCGACGCACTTGAATCTGGCCCTCGCCATCCCGGTGACGACGGTCCTGATCCTGTCGTCGGTCACCTGCCAGATGGGCGTGTTCGCCGCCGAGAGGGGTGACGTCTTCGGCCTCCGACGCTGGTACATCATCACGTTCGTGATGGGTGCCTTCTTCGTGGGTGGCCAGATCTTCGAGTACTTCGCCCTGGTGCACGAGGGCACGACCCTCAGCTCGAGCGCGTACGGTTCCGTCTTCTACATGGCGACCGGCTTCCACGGCCTGCACGTCATCGGCGGTCTCGTGGCATTCATCTACCTGCTCATCCGCACCAAGCTCTCGAAGTTCACCCCGGCGCAGGCAACCGCCGCAATCGTTGTCTCCTACTACTGGCACTTCGTCGACATCGTCTGGATCGGACTGTTCGTCACGATCTACTTCATCCGATGACGCCGGCAACCCCGCGCACCTCGCGGCCACGCCCGCAGCAGAGCGCACCTCGCCTGTCGAACGCACAGCGCAACCAGCTCTAGAAGAATCAGTCCGTCCCGCTTAGTAGAGAGTCACAGATGAGTTCATCTCCACCGCGACCGTCGGATAGCGGCACCGACGCCCGCCGCGCCAAGGCCCGACGCAAGCTCCGTCGACGTGCAAGCGGCACCATCTTGCTCCTGGCCGGTCTGGTCATGGCCGGCGTGCTCGCCTCGGTTCTGACCCCCGACCCCCAGGTCGCGGTGGCCGACGAGAGCAACGCCGCCATGATCGACGATGGTCGCAAGCTCTACGAGACCTCGTGCATCACCTGCCACGGCGCGAACCTCCAGGGTGTGCCCGATCGTGGTCCCGCCCTGCTCGGCGTCGGCGACGCAGCCGTGTACTTCCAGGTCTCGACCGGCCGTATGCCGGCCGCCCGTGGTGAGGCACAGGCGCAGCGCAAGCCCGCCAAGTTCACCACCGAGCAGATCGACCAGCTCGGCGCCTTCATCCAGGCCGAGGGCGGTGGCCCCCGTGCCCCGCGTGACGCCAACGGTGAGATCGCCGAGGGTTCGCTGCGTGGCGACAGCATCGCCCGCGGTAGTGAGCTGTTCCGCCTCAACTGCGCGTCCTGCCACAACTTCACCGGTCGTGGCGGCGCCCTGTCGTCGGGCAAGTTCGCACCGAACCTCGACGGCGTCGACGAGGCGCAGATCTACACCGCGATGCTGACCGGTCCGCAGAACATGCCGAAGTTCTCGAACCGTCAGCTCAATCCGGATGAGAAGAAAGACATCATCGCCTACGTCAAGTACGTGACCGAGGCAAACCCCAGCGGCGGTTTCGGCCTCGGTGGCTTCGGTCCCGTCAGCGAGGGCATGGTGATGTGGTTCGTCGGCGTCGTCGCCATCGTCGCAGGCGCCATGTGGATTGGATCTCGAGCATGAGCGGCAGTGGCAAGGACGTCCCGTCGAGGGACGAGCTGGAGCAGATGAGCACCGAGGAGCTCGTCAAGCTCGGTACCAATCTCGACGGTGTCGAGATCATTCACCGGGCCAAGCGGTACCCCGTCGAGGGAACCAAGGCAGAGAAGCGCGCCGAGCGCCAGATCGCCTTCTGGTTCGCCCTCGCCGGCGTCTCGGCTCTCGCGTGCCTGGGCATCTTCCTCTTCAACCACTGGGAATTCGCCCTTCCGGACGACCCGGACTACTGGTGGTACACGGTCAACACTCCCCTTCTGGGCGTGACCTTCGGTCTCTCGGTGCTCTCGATCGGCATCGCGCTGATCCTGATCACCAAGAAGCTGATCCCCGCCGAGATCTCGGTGCAGGACCGCCACGACGGCGGCTCGGCCGAGGTCGACAAGAAGACCATCGTCGCGCTGCTGCAGGACACGGGGACCACCTCGACCCTCGGCCGTCGCAAGATGATCCTCGGCACCGCCGGCTTCGGTCTGGGCGCTCTCGCCCTCACCGGCCTCATCGCCGGCATCGGCGGCTTCATCAAGAACCCGTGGGCCAAGCGCGGCGACGCCCCGCTGTGGCACTCCGGCTGGTCGCCGATCTACAACTCGCCGGAAGACCCGAACGAGACCGTCTACCTGCGTCGTGACACCGGCAACCCGTACCAGGTCGCCTTGGTCCGCCCGGAGGACCTCGACGCCGGCGGCATGGAGACCGTCTTCCCGTGGCGTCGCTCGGACGGCTTCGGAGAGACCGAGCACTCCCGCCACAAGCTGATGGAGAGTCTGCACGAGGTCCGCAACCCCGTCATGCTCATCCGCCTCCGCCCGGAGGATGCGGCCCGCGCCGTCAAGCGCAAGGGCCAGGAGAGCTTCAACTACGGCGACTACTTCGCCTACACGAAGGTCTGCAGCCACCTCGGGTGCCCGGCCTCGCTGTACGAACAGCGGACCAACATCATCCTGTGTCCCTGCCACCAGTCGCAGTTCAGTGCGATCGAGTACGGCAAGCCGATCTTCGGCCCCGCCGCCCGCGCCCTGGCACAGCTGCCGATCACGGTGAACAACGAGGGCTACCTCGTTGCTGCAGGCGACTTCATCGAGCCCGTCGGACCGGCATTCTGGGAGCGTAAGTCATGACCATCGCCGACCGTCTCGGCACACAGGCCGAGGAAGTTGACTCGCGGTATCACCTCGCCGCGGGCATGCGACGCCAGATCAACAAGGTGTTCCCCACCCACTGGTCGTTCATGCTCGGTGAGGTCGCGCTCTACAGCTTCATCATCCTGCTGATCTCGGGTGTCTACCTCACCCTGTTTTTCGACCCGTCGATGACCCATGTGGTCTACGACGGCGCCTACCAGCCGCTCAACGGCGTCATGATGACCCGCGCCTACGAGACCACGCTGGACCTGTCCTTCGAGGTGCGCGGCGGTCTGTTCGTCCGCCAGATCCACCACTGGGCGGCCCTGCTGTTCGCGGCGTCGATCATCATCCACATGGCGCGCATCTTCTTCACCGGTGCGTTCCGCCGCCCGCGTGAGGCGAACTGGATCATCGGCTGCCTGCTGCTGATCCTGGCGATGTTCGAGGGCTTCTTCGGGTACTCGCTCCCCGACGACCTGCTGTCGGGTACCGGCGTCCGCGCCGCGATGTCCGGCATCGTCCTCGGCATCCCGGTCGTCGGTACCTGGATCCACTGGGCGCTGTTCGGCGGCGACTTCCCCGGCGACATCATCATCCCGCGCCTGTACGTCCTGCACATCCTGCTGTTCCCGGGCATCATCCTGGCCCTGATCGGCGCCCACCTGGCGCTGGTCTGGTACCAGAAGCACACCCAGTTCCCCGGCCCCGGCCGCACCGAGAAGAACGTCGTCGGCGTTCGGATCATGCCGGTCTTCGCGGCCAAGGGCGGCGCGATGTTCGCGTTCGTCACCGGTGTGCTCGCCATCATGGCCGGCGTCTTCCAGATCAACCCGGTCTGGAACATCGGCCCGTACAACCCGGCACAGGTCTCGGCGGGTTCGCAGCCCGACATCTACATGATGTGGACCGACGGTCTGATCCGTATGTTCCCGGCGTGGGAGCTCTACCTGGGCAACTACACGGTCCCGATGTCGAACTGGGTCGTCCTGATCATCACGATCATGTTCGTCCTGATGTTCGCCTACCCGTGGATCGAGAAGAAGCTGACCGGCGACGACGCTCACCACAACCTGCTGCAGCGTCCGCGTGACACCCCGGTCCGTACGGCGATCGGCGCGATGGCCTTCGCGTTCTACATCCTGCTCACGCTGAGCTGTATGAACGACGTCATCGCGCTGAAGTTCGACATCTCGCTGAACGCGACCACGTGGATCGGCCGCATCGGCCTGATCGTGCTGCCGCCGCTGGTGTACTTCATCGCCTACCGCTGGGCGATCGCACTCCAGCGCAGCGACCGCGAGGTCCTGGCCCACGGCATCGAGACCGGCATCATCAAGCGCCTGCCGCAGGGTGCCTACATCGAGGTCCACCAGCCGCTCGGCCCGGTCGACGACCACGGACACCCGATCCCGCTCCCCTACGAGGGTGCTGCCCTGCCGAAGCGCATGAACAAGCTCGGCTCCGCCGGCGCCCCGGGCACGGGTTCGCTCATGGTCGCCGACCCTGCGGACGAACAGATCCGTAACGTCGAATTCGAGCACGAGCTCGAGGCCGAAGAGCGGAAGGCGCTCCGCGAGCTGCAGGCGAAGGGTGGCAACCCGCTCGACTGACAGCGAGACCCACGAGAACGGGCCGTCGCGCACCTCTGGTGCCGGCGGCCCGTTCTCTTTTCTGTCCCGTTCGTTGTCAGCGGTGAGGAGCACCCCCTCCCCTACCCCACCGTCTGCCCGCCGCCCTCGTCCGTTTGTGGCACCGTGGACGCCATGCGCGGTCCAGGCAACACGGCGTCGTTTCGGCTCCCGGCACGCGGGCTCTCCCAGATGGTCAGGGGCCTCGGTGCCCTCGACGCCGAGATCTACGAGAGCATCGCCCGCTCGCCCAGCCCGCTGCTCGACACGACCATGCCGGTGCTGTCCCGGGCCGCCGATCACTCGAAGCTCTGGATGGCGATCGCCGCCGGCCTCGCGATGTCCGGTCGACCGTCCCTGCAACGCGGTGCGGCTCGAGGGATGGCGTCGCTGGCGGTGACGAGCCTGGTGACCAATCAGGGCGCCAAGCGGATCCGACGCCGTGCGCGGCCTTCTCCGGGGCTGATCCCGCTCCCCCGCCGAGGGCGCCGGCAACCGACGTCCAACTCCCTGCCGTCCGGACACTCCGCCAGCGCAGCGGCTTTCGCGGTCGGCGTCGCCATCGAGAGCCCGCCCGCCGGGCTACTCCTGTCTGCTCTGGCGGGGCTCGTCGGCCTGTCCCGCATCGCGACGGGCGCACACTACCCAGGCGACGTCGTCATCGGCCTGGGCATCGGTGCCACGATCGCCACGATCGGCGCTCGGATCGTCCCGCCCATCACCGAACCCTCGCTGTCGCTTGCCGATCCGTGGATCGTCGACACCGGCGCGCGCCCGGACGGACGGGGTCTCGTCGTCGTGGTGAATCCGGCGTCCGCGGACGGCGAGGGACGCCGCGTCCTGGCCGAGATCCGCGCGGCGCTCCCCGCCGCCGAGATCGTCGAGCTCGGGGACGCCGACGACGTGCCCGCGGTCATGGCCGACGCGGCGTCGAGGGCCGAGGTGCTCGGGGTCGCCGGCGGCGACGGCACCGTGGCCTCCGCTGCGGCCGAGGCGATCGGCGCCGGGATTCCGCTCGCGGTGTTCCCCGCCGGCACGTTCAACCACTTCGCGCGCGACATCGGATGTGCGACGGTGTCCGACACCGTCGCGGCGGTGGCCTCGGGTTCGGGCTCACGCGTCGACGTCGTGTGGCTCAACGATTCTCGACTCATCCTCAACACGGCCAGCGTGGGCGCTCACCCGCACTTCGTCCGGGTCCGCGAACGGTTGCGTCATCGGATCAGCCGTCCCCTGGCGACCGCCACCGCGGTCTTCCGCGTGCTCCGAAAGGACCCGAGCGTCCGGATAGAGGTGGACGGGCGGGTGAGCGAGGTCTCGCTGTTCCTTCTCGGGAACTCGGTCTACCAGCCGACCGGATTCGTGCCGACGCGGCGTCTCCGACTCGACGACGGTCTACTCGACGTCCGCTACCTCGAAGCCGGCGGGAATCGGTCGACGGTCCGGCTGTTCGCCGCGCTGGCCGCCGGGCAGCTGCAGCGCTCGCGGCTCTATCACGAGATGCAGGTCCCCGAGTTCGCCTTCCGGAGCGTGGACGGCCCGATCGCGCTGTCGCACGACGGCGAGGTCGAGCAGACGCTCACCGAGGCCCGATTACGCGTGGACTATCGCAAGCTGGTCGTCTGTCGGCCCGCGCAGGTCCTCTGAGGCTCTCTTCGGCCCCGGGAGGGCAGCTCCCCGAGGTTTCGGACACCACCCCCATGGCCCCGCATACGAAAGACGCCCCCACCGAGACGGTGGGGGCGTCTTTCGCTGATGCTCTGAGAGTGTGTCAGTGCTTCTCGGGACCGACGTGGTACTCGAAGACGAGTCCGGCCGCGGTGCCCATGATCACGACCACCGCGAAGATCGCGAGCCAGAAGTTGGCGCTCGCGAAGCCGACGGCGAACATCGCCGCGCCGAGCGCGATCAGGATCGGCCACCAGGAGTGCGGGCTGAAGAAGCCCAGCTCGCCTGCGCCGTCCTCGATCTCGGCATCCTCGTAGTCCTCGGGGCGGATCTCCACGCGACGCGACACAAAGCGGAAGAACGTGCCGGCGATGAGGGTCAGGCCGCCCGCGAAGAACAGACCCACGACGCCGACCCACTCGATGCCCTTGGAGGTGAACACCGTGAAGATGGTGTAGGCGACGCCGGCCAGCGCGAAGAAGGCGGTGAGCATCTCAAAGATGCGGGCCTCGATCTTCATCGTCAGCTCTCCTTCTTGGTGCAGTTGGGGAGGGTCGTGTCATTCGGGTTGCCGGTGGCGGTCGCCGAGCCGTCGCTCTTGCGGCGGGTGTCGAACGGAGCCGTCACGACCGAACCCGGGACCTGGCAGATGGCCTGCAGCGCCTCGGCGTTGGTGGCCTTCGGGTTGGCCTGGCGGAAGCGGATGTAGGACTCGAAGTCCTCGGGCGACACCGCGCGGATCTCGAAGTTCATCATCGAGTGGTAGGTGCCGCACATCTCGGCGCAGCGGCCCACGAAGGCGCCGGTGCGATCGATCGAGCTGATCTGGAAGATCGGGTCGCTGGCGTTCTCCTTGGGGAACGGCAGGACGTCGCGCTTGTACAGGAACTCCGGGACCCAGAACGAGTGGATCACGTCGCCCGACGCGAGGTCGAACTCGATGCGCTTGCCGGTCGGCAGGACCAGAACCGGGATCTCGGTCGAGGTGCCGACGGTCTCGATCTTGTTGAACTTCAGGTAGTCGCGGATGTCATCGTCGCGACCGCCGGCGGGACCGGGCAGCTCGCCGCCGTGCTCACCCTCGACCTCGGGCTCGGCCTCGACCTCGTCGTCGCGCTGCGCCTGCAGCTGGAACGGGTTGCCGTCGGCCTCGAAGCCGTTGTAGGTGGTGCCGTCGTCGAAGATGACCTTGTTGTAGCCGAACTTCCAGTTCCACTGGAATGCGGTGACGTCGACGACGACCTTGGAGTCGTCGTTCTTCGCCTCGACGTCGTTCTGGACGATCACGGTGAAGTAGAACAGCACCGCGATGATCACGAACGGGATCGCCGTGTAGGTGAGCTCCAGCGGGACGTTGTACGCGGTCTGACGCGGGAACACGCCCTTCTTGGCGTCATTCGCCCGATGGAAAGTGATGGTCCAGAAGATCAGGGCCCAGACCAGAATGCCCATCAACAGTGCGGCGATGACCGACCAGGTCCAGAGGTCGACCATCTCCTTGCCCTGGGGCGTGATGCCCTCCGGCCAACCGAAACGCATCGCCTCACTGGCGTCGCATCCCGACATCAGCAGAGCGCCGAGTCCGAGAGCGGCGACCACTCCCAGTCGCTTCATCGCCCGCGACGCAGATGAGACACGCCGCGCTCGGGGCCGTCCACCGTGTGCCAATTTCACGCCTTCCTGCTCGCTCACCGGCGCCCTCGCGCCGTGGTGAGTGCATGCCACATGACCTGCACAGGGCAAGTACCGGCCGCACACATACGACCAAGTCTTGCACCTAGTACTACGCAGCGTAGACCAACCGGCGGAAGCTTTCGTGATTGGGTCTTGATCCGGTCGTGTCAGGGCACGCCAGATCGGAATCCCGCTGGTCGCTCAGGCATACTCGGACGCGACCCGGCGACGAGCCGGGCACTCGATTCGCCTGCGAAAAGATTGGGGACTAGCCAACGTGTGTGGTCTGCTCGGCCTTCTGACATCCGACCGGACGGCCGCCGAGGTCGTCGACGCGGTGGCGACGGCCTCGCACTGCATGCGGCATCGCGGCCCGGACGAACCGGGCACCTGGCACGACGAGGACATCGTCTTCGGGTTCAACCGGCTGTCGATCATCGACATCGAGCACTCCCACCAGCCCCTGCGGTGGGGCCCGCCGGAGAATCCCGAGCGATACGCCCTGGTCTTCAACGGCGAGATCTACAACTACCTGGAGATCCGCGAGGAACTCGCCCGCGACGAGGGCGCGACCTTCCGCACCGAGGGCGACGGCGAGGCCATCGTCGCGGCCTTCCACCACTGGGGCCCGGACGCGGTCCGGCGGTTGCGCGGCATGTTCGCCTTCGCCATCTGGGACACCGAGAACCGATCGCTGTTCCTGGCGCGCGATCCGTTCGGCATCAAGCCGCTGTTCGTCGCCACCGGCCCGGGCGGGCTCGTCTTCGGCAGTGAGAAGAAGAGCCTGCTCGAGCTGATCGAGCGCGTCGGGCTCGGCAAGGAGCTCGATCCGCGCGCCATCGAGCACTACACGGTGCTGCAGTACGTCCCCGAGCCGGAGACCGTCCACACGTCGATCCGCCGGCTCGAGTCCGGGTGCCACGCGACGGCGACCCCCGGCAGCCCGCTGTCGGTGCGGCGCTACTTCACCCCGCAGTTCGGCGTGAAGCCGTTCACCGACGCGACGCGGCAGAAGCGGTACGACGAGATCGCCGACGTGCTGGCCGACTCGGTGGCCAAGCACATGCGCGCCGACGTGACCGTCGGTTCGTTCCTGTCGGGCGGCATCGACTCGACGGCCATCGCCGCCCTGGCGATCCGGCACAACCCGGACCTGATCACGTTCACCACCGGCTTCGAGCGCGAGGGGTACTCGGAGATCGACGTCGCGGCGGAGTCGGCCGAGGCGATCGGCGCGCGCCACGTCGTCAAGGTCGTCAGCCCGTCGGAGTTCATCGAGGCCCTGCCGGCGATCGTCTGGTACCTCGACGACCCCGTCGCCGACCCGGCCTTGGTCCCCCTCTACTTCGTCGCGGCCGAGGCCCGCAAGCACGTCAAGGTGGTGCTGTCCGGCGAGGGCGCCGACGAGTTGTTCGGCGGCTACACCATCTACAAGGAGCCGCTGTCGCTCGCGGCCTTCGACCGTCTCCCCCGCTCCCTGCGCCGGCTGGCCGGCAAGGTCTCCGATCGAATCCCGGAGGGCACCCGCGGAAAGAGCCTGCTGCATCGCGGATCGCTGACCCTGGAGGAGCGCTACTACGGCAACGCCCGCAGCTTCGACGACGCACGGCTGCGCGCCGTCTTGCGCGACTACCGGCCGGAGTGGACCCACACCGACGTCACCGCCCCGATCTACCGGATGAGCGAGGGCTGGGATCCGGTGGCGCGCATGCAGCACCTCGACCTGTTCACCTGGCTGCGCGGCGACATCCTGGTCAAGGCCGACAAGATCACGATGGCCAACTCCCTCGAGCTGCGTGTGCCGTTCCTGGACCCGGAGGTGTTCGCGGTCGCCGAGCGCCTCCCCCACGACGAGAAGATCGCGCACGGCACCACCAAGTACGCGCTGCGCAAGGCGCTCGAGCAGATCGTCCCGGCGCACGTGCTGCATCGCAAGAAGCTCGGCTTCCCGGTGCCGATCAGGCATTGGCTGGCCGGCACCGAGATGTACGACTGGGCGCACGACGTCATCACCAAGAGCCAGACCGACCACATCTTCGACAAGGCCGCGGTCATCAAGATGCTCGAGGAGCACCGCGAGGGCGAGGTCGACAACAGCCGCCGCCTGTGGACCGTCCTGATCTTCATGCTGTGGCACGGCATCTTCGTCGAGGGGACGATCGTGCCGCAGATCGTCGACCACACCTACCCGGTTCGGCTGTAGCGCCCGGCCTCACGCCGAGAAGCCCCCCGGAAGACGCCCTCCACAGGCCTGCCGACGCCGATGCGTCGTTCGCGGGCCTCCCGAGGACCGAATCCGGGGGCGGTTTCGTCTCGTGCGACTCAGTGGGCGAGCTTCAGCCCGATCACCCCGCCGACGATCATCACCAGACACAGGACCTTGACGACGGACAGGGTCTGTTCGCCCGTCATCGCGGCGTAGACGACGGTGAGGGTCGCACCGATCCCGACCCAGACGGCGTATGCGGTGCCGACCGGCAGTTCCCGCATCGCGTAGGCCAGGCCACCCATGCTCGCGGCCAGCGCCACGAAGAAGATCGCCGTCGGCACGAGCTTGGTGAAGCCCTCGGACCTGCCGAGCGCGGTGGCCCACACCGCTTCGAGAACACCGGAGATCACCAGGACCAGCCAGGACACGACAACCTCCTCGGGCCGTCTTGTCGCGTTCCGGGTACGGCACCCCTCGTCCGGGAGTCCAGGTGGGCGGACTCTGGCTCCACGTTGGCACATCGCCGCTCCACCCGGCAATGTCAGGCCGGTCACCGGCGTCGCACCCGGCGGACGACGGAAAACGGGTGGCACGGGCCCCGGTCGGACGCCGGGGCACATGCCACCCGTTCGGTGGGTTCGGATCAGAACGCGGCCTTGATCTCCGCCGCGGCCTCGACGCCGTAGGCGCCCTCGATGCGGGACAGCGCCTCGTCGAGGTCCCACGACCAGTCCTGCGTCGACACGGTCTCGAGAACCAGCACCGCGACCATCGAACCGACCTGCGCGGCGCGCTCGTAGGACAGTCCCTTCGTCAAAGCCGACAGGAAGCCGGCGCGGAAGCCGTCGCCGACGCCGGTCGGGTCGACCTTCTCCTTCTCCGGCACGACGCCGACGTGAATCCGGGTGCCCTCGCGGTCGACGATCTCGACGCCGTCCTTGCCCAGGGTGGTGATGCGGGTGCCGACCAGTTCGGCGACCTGGACCTCGGACAACCCGGTCTTCTGGCGGAGCAGGCCCCACTCGTATTCGTTGGTGAACAGGTAGGTCGCGCCCTCGATGAGCGCACGGGCCTGCTCGCCGTCGAGACGGGCGAGCTGCTGGCTGGGGTCGGCCGCGAACGGGATGCCCGCGGCACGGCAGGCCTGCGTGTGCCCGATCATCGCGTCGGGGTCGTCGGCGCCGATGAGCACGAGGTCGGGGTCGCCGGTCTCGGCGATGACGTCGGCGAGCCGGATGTCGCGGCTCTCGCTCATCGCACCCGGGTAGAACGAGGCGAGCTGGGCCATCGTCGTGTCGGTGGTGCACATGAAGCGGGCGGTGTGCTGGGTCTCCGACACCCGGACGCCGCGGCAGTCGACGCCGTTGGACTCGAGCCACTGACGGTATTCGGCGAAGTCCGCGCCGACGGCGCCGACGAGGACCGGCTTGCCGCCGAGCTGGCCGAGGGCGTAGCAGATGTTGCCGCCGACGCCGCCGCGGCGGACGACGAGATCCTCCACCAGGAAGCTCAGGGAGATGTGTTCGAGCTGGTCCCCGAGGAACTGCTCGGAGAACTTCCCGGGGAACTTCATCAGATGGTCGGTTGCGATGGACCCGCATACAACGATTGCCACTGGCGCTCTCAGCCCTTCAGGTGGTGGGACGGACAGCTGTCCACGCTACCCAACCGGTCCCGCCAGACGACACCGGCCGCGTCCCGAGGTGGGACGCGGCCGGTTGACGGTCGACGGCGCGAGGCCGTCGTGAGGGAGAAACTCAGTTGAACGAGTCGCCGCAGGCGCAGCTGCCCGTCGCGTTCGGGTTGTCGATGGTGAAACCCTGCTTCTCGATGGTGTCGACGAAGTCGATCGTCGCGCCCTGCACGTACGGGGCGCTCATGCGGTCGACGGCCAGCGTGACGCCGCCGAAGTCGGCGGTGAGGTCACCGTCGAGGGTGCGGTCGTCGAAGAACAGCTGGTAGCGCAGGCCGGCACATCCACCGGGCTGCACGGCGATACGCAGTGCCAGGTCGTCGCGACCCTCCTGATCGAGCAGTGCCTTCGCCTTGGCGGCGGCTGCGTCGGTGAGGATGACGCCGGTGGCAGTACCCGTTTCGTTCTGCACGGTCATAGATGCTCCTGTTGTGGTGTGGTCCCGGGATGGGCTCGTCCCAGCGCCTCGGCGTGGTGCCCGAAGCGAGGAGACACGCACCGTTCGCCGGGAGGTCGACCGGTTGTGCCCGTGACTACAACCGTACCCCTCGACGCGGTATTCCCGCCCATTCGCTCCAGGGTTTGCCGACGTCGGGCCGCTGGTCCCGGCGCTCCCGGCTCAGGAACCGGGACCGCCGTGGCGCCGGTCAGTCCCCCATCGACGCCGCCACCCCGGCCGCGAGCCTTCCGAGCTGGTTCTCCGCATCCTTCATCGCGACCTCCACAGAGCCGGCGACGTCGACGATCGCGTGGGCCCCGGCGATGCCTGCCGCGGCGATCTCCTCCGGCGTGAGGGTCACCTGCCCGGCCAGCACCAGGGTCGTCGCCCCCGCGCCGCCCGCCCCGACGGTCTTCGCCAGCGAGTGCAGCGCCGAGACCACCTTGCCCCGCAGGGTCTGGGAGTCGAATTTCCCCTCTCCGGTGACGACCAGGTCCGACGCCGCGACCTCGGCCTCCAGCCCGGTCGCCTCGGCGACGACGGTCGCGCCCGACACCCGCGTCCCGCCGAGGGCGATGAGTGCGGCGCCGAGGCCTCCCGCGGCACCGGCACCGGCATCGCCGGTGATGTCGCGGCCCGCGATCCCGCTCAGCACCGACGCCCACTCGGCCAATCGCCTCTCCAGGAGTTCGACGGTGTCCGGGTCGGCACCCTTCTGCGGACCGAACACCGCCGCGGCGCCGAGCGGGCCCAGCAGCGGGTTCTCCACATCCGACGCGACGACGATCTCGACGTCGCGCACGAGCCGCGCCGCCGCCTCCGGCCCCCCGAGTGCGTCCACGAGGCCGGCACCGCCGTCGGTGGTCGCGCTGCCGCCGAGGCCCACCACGAGGCGTCGGGCGCCCGCCGCCACCGCGGCCCGCACGAGCTCCCCCACCCCGTGGGTGGTCGCCGAGACCGCGGTGCGCGGGGTGGGCCGGCCGCCGAGCTGGTGGAGTCCGCAGGCCTGGGCGCACTCGACGTAGGCGGTCGCCGAATCCGCGTCGTGGAGCCAGCGAGCGGTGACCCCGGCGCCGAGCGGACCGTGCACGTCCTCGGTGACGACGGTGCCGAACCTCGATGCCAGCACGTCGACGAAGCCCGGCCCGCCGTCGGACTGCGGCGCGGTCACCAGGACGTCCGACGGTCGTGCCGATCCCCAGCCACGGGCGATCGCCTGCGCGGCCGCCACCGCGGACATGGTGTCGCCGAAGGAATCCGGCGCGATCAGGACATGCACCCCGGCCTCCTCGCCGATCGAGGGGCGCGGTGGGCAAGCGCCGCCGACCCCGGTTCAGACCTCGAAGTATAGGAGCGCCACCGGCACCCGGCAGGGTGAGCGATCGGTCCGCCGACCGTCCCCCGGAAAGCGACGACCACGCGATTCGACCGCGATCGGCATCCCCTAGTCTCGTAGTCGTGAAGCTGCCATGGAAGAAGGACGAGTCGCCGGCGGAATCCGGCGACGGCTCGGTGTCCCTTGCGAAGGAGAACGAATCGACCGACACGTCGGCCGAGGAGACCTCCACGACCAAGAAGGGCAGCAAGTACACCCCCGGCAAGGGACGCCCGACGCCCAAGCGCCGCGAGGCGGAGAACCGTCGCCGCGGTCCGGTGCCGCCGCCGCCGACGACCCGCGCCGAGGCCCGCGCGCGCCGCAAGGAACTCAAGTCGACCCTCTCCAAGGAGGAGAAGAAGGCGCTGGCCGCCGAGCGTCGTGCCAAGCGCCTCGAGCAGCGCGAGCGGATGATGGAGGGCGACGAGGCCTTCCTCATGCCCCGCGACAAGGGTCCCGTGCGCCGCTACGCCCGCGACATCGTCGATTCCCGGCGCAACTTCGCGGGCCTGTTCATGCCGTTCGCCATCGTGCTGATCGTGCTGATGTTCCTGGTGCCCCAGCTCGCGGCGATCACCAACCTGCTGCTCCTGGCCTTCGTCGTCCTGATGGCGATCGACGGCATCATCCTCGGCCGGATCGTGAATCGTCGTGTGGCCGAACGCTTCCCGGACACCGCAGACGGTGGTTTCAAGCTCGGCTGGTACTCGTTCACCCGCGCCATGCAGCTGCGGAAGATGCGGGCCCCGCGGCCGATGGTCTCGCACGGCGACGAAGTCTGATCCATGACCGGTCGCGCTGTGCGCACGCTCGTTCTCGGTGGTGTGCGGTCGGGTAAATCGGCGTACGGCGAGTCGCTGTTGGGCTCGCACCGGCAGGTCCGCTATCTGGCGACCGGGTCGCGGACGTCGACCGACGCCGAGTGGCTGGCCCGGATCGCCGCCCACCGGGATCGCCGCGACGATCGTCACATCACGATCGAGACCACCGACCTCGCCGGCGAGCTCCGCGCCGCCCCCGACATCCCGGTGATCGTCGACGACCTCGGCAGCTGGCTCACCGCGCGGGTCGATGCGCTCGGCGGGTGGGAGTCCGGTGACGTCGACCTCGACCCCGAGATCGCCGACCTGTGTGATGCGTTGCGCGGCATGAACGCCGACACCGTGGTCATCAGTTCCGAGGTCGGCCTGTCGCTGGTGTCGTCGACCCCGGCCGGACGACTCTTCCAGGATCTGCTGGGCACGCTGAACGCCGCCGTCGCGCAGGCCTGCGACCGGGTGTCGCTGGTGATCGCCGGGCGTGTCCTCGACCTTCCGCGCGGCGAGTTCGACGCGTCGCCGGTTCCGCCGACAGCCGCCGAGCAGGCCCCGAACGACCGGACATCGAACGACCAGACATCGAACAACCAGGCCGAGGAAGCCCCGGCGAACGCCCCCGAGACCGCGATAGCGGCCACGCCCGCTCCCGGCACGGCCGGCCCCCCGGCCGCCAGGACCCGGGTCGCGGCCACCCCGGTCGCCGCCGACGCCTCCGACCTCCCCGACCCCACGGACGCGGAGATCTTCCCCGCCGTCACGCCGCCCGACGAGGCGGTCGCGTTCACCGCGCGGGAACGGCAGAACTCGCTGACCAAGCCGCCGGGCTCACTGGGGCGTCTCGAGGAGATCGGCGTGTGGATCGCCGCGTGCCAGGGACAGTGCCCGCCGGCGCCGATCGTCAAGCCGGCCGTCGTGGTCTTCGCCGGTGACCACGGCGTCGCCCGCGGCGGCGTCTCGGCCTTCCCGCCCGAGGTCACCGCGCAGATGGTCGCCAACATCGAGCACGGCGGCGCCGCGGTCAACGTGCTCGCGGCACGGGCCGGCGCCTCGGTGACGGTCGTCGACATGTCGGTCGACGCCGACACCGCCCCACACCTGTCGACCTACAAGGTCCGCCGCTCCAGCGAGGACCTGCGCACGACCGACGCGATCACGATCGCCGAGGCCCGTGCGGCGCTGGCCGCCGGGCGCGCCATCGCCGACCGTCTCGTCGACTCGGGCAGCGACCTGCTGATCGCCGGCGAGATGGGCATCGGCAACACCACCCCGGCGACGGTCCTCGTCGGCGCCCTGACCCGGCGGGAGCCCGTCGAGATCGTCGGCCGCGGAACGGGTGTCGACGACCACGGGTGGATGCGCAAGACGGCGGCGATCCGCGACGGCATGCGGCGCGCCCGCAAGGTGGTGCACGATCCGCTGGCCCTGCTCGCGGCGGTCGGCGGTGCCGACCTCACCGCCGTCGCGGGCTTCCTCGCGCAGGCGGCGGTGCGCCGGACGCCGGTGATCCTCGACGGTCTGGTGATCACGGCCGCGGCGATGGTCGCCGACGCGCTCGCCCCGGGCGCGACGCGCTGGTGGATCGCCGGCCACCGGTCGGTGGAGCCGGCCCATCAGATCGCCCTCGACCATCTCGACCTGAAACCCGTCCTGGAGATGTCCATGCGTCTCGGCGAGGGCAGCGGCGCGGTCCTGGCGCTGCCGATCGTGCAGTCAGCGGTGGACATCATGACCTCGATGACGACCTTCGACGAGGCCGGTGTCGCCGGTCGCGACGACTCCCCCGCCGACGTCGAGATCCCCTGAGTCACCGGACGGCACGGCGATGATCTCACCGGTGCGGGCCGTCCGGACGGCGCTCGGTTGGATGACCGTCGTTCCCGTGGGCGCCGGCGGTGAGGAGACCCCCGACCGCGAACTGGGCGGGGCGGTGCTCGCCGCGCTGCCCGTCGTCGGCGCGCTCCTCGGGGCGGCTGCGGCCGGGATCGCCTACGGGCTGGGGCACACCGGTCTGCCGATCGCGCTGATCGGCGTGCTGGTCGTCGCCGCCCTGGCATTGCTCACCCGCGGCATGCATCTCGACGGTCTCGCCGACACCGCCGACGGACTGGGTTGTTACGGACCGCCCGACCGGGTCGCCGAGGTGATGCGCAGCGGGACCGTCGGACCGTTCGGTGTCGCCACGCTGGTCCTCACGCTCGGGGTGCAGGCCACGGGGATCGCCGGTCTCGCCGCCGGATCACGTTGGTACGAGCTCGCTTTCGCTGTCGCCCTGGGGCGCCTGGGCGCCGTCATCGGTGCCCGCCGCGCGCTGGGTCCGGCTCACCCCGACGGCTTCGGCGCCCTCGCCGCGGGCACGCAGCAGACCTCGATCCCGGTGTGGCTCGCGGTGTTCGCCGTCGCGACGCTGCCGATGGGCTGGGACGGCGACGGTGCCGACGTGACCGCGCTGGTGCAGGGCTGGCTCGTCCTGGCGGCCGTCGCCGGATTCGGCCTGCTCTTCACCCGCCACTGCGCCCGGCGCATGGGCGGCGTCACCGGTGACGTCCTCGGCGCGACCATCGAGCTCTGCGTCGCGATCGCCGTCGTCGGCCTGCTGCTCTGACCTCCGGCCGGGCGACCTTCCCCGAAAACGGCTCTGGCGTCACGATCGTGAGACCGTGACGCCAGAACGCGAGAGTGTTCCCTTACGGGCGGTAGAGCTCCGTCATCCACCCGTGGGTGTCGGCGAAGGTGCCGCGCTGGATGCCGGTGAGCGTGTCGCGCAGCGCCTGCGTGACCTCGCCGGTCTTTCCGTCGTTGATCGTGTAGTCCTCGTCGACGCCCTTGACGCGGCCGACCGGGGTGATCACGGCGGCGGTGCCACACGCGAAGACCTCGGTGATGTCACCGGACGCGACGCCCTTGCGCAGCTCGTCGGTGCTGATCTTGCGCTCCTCGACCGCGAAGCCGGCGTCGGTGGCCAGCGTCAGCAGCGAGTCGCGGGTGATGCCCGGCAGCAGCGACCCCGACAGCTCGGGGGTCACCAGGCGGGCGTCGGCGCCGGAGCCGAACACGAAGAACAGGTTCATGCCGCCCATCTCCTCGATGTAGCGGCGCTCGATCGCGTCGAGCCAGACCACCTGGTCGCAGCCCTGCTCGGTGGCCTGGCGCTGCGCGAGGAAGGCCGCGGCGTAGTTGCCGCCGCACTTGGCGAAGCCGGTGCCGCCCGGGGCCGCCCGCACGTACTCGGTGGACAGCCACACGCTGACCGGCTTGATGCCGCCGGAGAAGTACGCACCGGCCGGCGAGGCGATCACGGCGTAGATGTACTCCGTCGACGGAGCGTTGACGCCGAGGCCGGCCTGCGAGGCGAACATGAACGGCCGCAGGTAGAGCGACTCCTCGCCGCCTGACGGCGGGACCCACTCGTGGTCGGCCTCGAGGAGCGCCTTGAGCGAGGCGATGAAGTCCTCGGTCGGCAGCGGCGGCATCGCGAGACGCTCGGCGCTGCGCTGCAGACGCTCGGCGTTGGCCTCGGGGCGGAACGCGGCGATCGAGCCGTCGGGCTGACGGTAGGCCTTGAGGCCCTCGAAGATCTCCTGACCGTAGTGGAGCACCATCGCCGACGGGTCCAGCGCGATCGGCCCGTAGGGGCGTACCTGCGCGTTGTACCAACCCTTGTCGTGGGCGTAGTCGATCATCACCATGTTGTCGGTGAAGTGACGGCCGAAGCCGGGTGCGGCCAGGATTTCCGCACGCTGGTTCTCCGAAACCGGATGGGGATGCTCGGTACGCTTGAACTCCAAGGTCATGGGGTCCATCGTACCGCCGGGTACAACCGCGTTTACGCGCCCATGGGGCATTCCGGCCCTATTCCGGACGGCCCAAGGACTTTCGCTACACGTGCGAGGGCACGAACGGGGGGATGACCACCTCGCACGGCAGATCCCGCCCGCGCACGTCGATCACGACCTCGTCGCCCTTCTTCACACCCGACGCGGTGTCGAGGAGCGCGAGCGCGATGCCCTGCTTCAGCGTCGGCGAGAAGGTCCCCGACGTGCACTCCCCGATCACGGTGTCGCCCAGCCGGACCGCGCAGCCGGCACGCGGCACGCCGCGTCCGACGGCCTTCAGTCCGTACAGGCGACGGGCCGGCCCGTTCTCCTTCTCCGCCAGCAGCGCGTCGCGCCCGAAGAACGACGGCTTGTCCCAGCCGACGGCCCAGCTCGACCGCGCCTGCACCGGCGAGATCTCCGGGCTCAGCTCGTGCCCGTGCAGCGCGTATCCCATCTCGGTGCGCAGGGTGTCGCGGGCACCGAGACCGGCCGCCTGGCCGCCCGCGGCGGCGACCGCCTCGTACAGCGTGTCGAAGACGGCGCCGGCGTCGTCCCACCGGGGCAGGACCTCGTAGCCGCGTTCGCCGGTGTAGCCGGTGCGACACACGCGGACCGGCTTGGGCCCGTCGGCGGTGGACAGCTCGGCGTCGGCGAAGGCCATGTACTCGATGTCGGCGGGCAGGCCGAGTCCGGCGAGGACCTCGGGCGAGCGCGGCCCCTGCACCGCGAACACCGCGAACTCGCGATGCTGGTCGACCACCGAGATACCTTCGGGCGCAACCTCTTTCAACTTCGCCACGACCGTCGCCGTGTTGGCCGCGTTGGGCACCAGGAAGACCTCGTCGTCACCGACGAGGTAGGCGATCAGGTCGTCGACGACCCCGCCGCTCTCGTTGCAGCACAGGGTGTACTGCGCCTTGCCGGGGGCGATCTTGCGCAGGTCGTTGGTGAGGGTCGAGTTCACGAACTCCGCGGCACCGGGACCGGAGACCAGCGCCTTGCCGAGGTGGCTGACGTCGAAGATCGCCACCGCCTCGCGGACGGCGGTGTGTTCGGCGACGGTGCCCGCGTAGGACACCGGCATGTTCCATCCGCCGAATTCGGCGAAGGTCGCACCGAGTGCGGCGTGACGGTCTGCGATCGGGCCGGCAAGGAGTTCGCTCATGGGCTCTACGCTAACGGGCGCGCCCGCGACCTGCGGACCGCCTCCCGCAGTCCCCGTACGGGCACCGTCTGCTGTGGCAGAGTTGACCGGGTGAGCAAGAACGACACCGTCGACCGCGTACGCGGCCCAGAATTCGACCTGTCCACCTCGATCGCCAAGGGCGACACCGCGCTCGTCATCGGCCTGGTCTCGCCGCCGGAGGCCGACGACGAGAAGACCGAGAAGAAGGACGACGCCTCCGCCGAACCCACCCTGGCCATCGGCGAGGGCCTTCTCGACGACGCACAGGCGGCCGCGATCTCCGCGGCCGTGACCGCCCTGGGCGCGAGCGGGTCGCACGGCGAGGTCGTGAAGGTCCCCGCACCCGAGTCCCTGCCCGTGGACCTCGTCGTCGCCGTCGGCCTCGGCTCGCCCGACGACCTCGACGACGCCGAGAAGGTTCGCCAGGCCGCCGGCATCGTCGCCCGCGAACTCGACGGCATCGAGTCCGCGGCCACCACGCTGTCGTCGGTGGACCTCGGCGCCACCGTCGAGGGCCTGTTCCTCGGCGCCTACCGCTTCGACGAGTTCCGCTCCGAGTCGTCGAAGCCGAAGAAGACCCCGCCGCAACACTTCACGCTGATCGTCGAGTCGAAGTCCAAGGAGGCCAAGGCCGAGCTCGACCGGGCGGTCGCCGTCGCCGACTCGGTCGCCATCGCCCGCGACTTCGTCAACACCCCGCCGAGCCACCTCTACCCGGAGGAGTTCGCCGCCCGTGCCCGCGCGCTGGCGTCGAAGGCCGGGCTGTCGGTGGAGATCCTCGACGACAAGGAGCTCGAGGCGAAGGGCTTCGGCGGCATCGTCGGCGTCGGCAAGGGCTCGTCGCGCCTGCCCCGCTTGGTGCGGCTCACCCACGACGCCAAGAAGGGCTCGAAGAAGGTCGCCCTCGTCGGCAAGGGCATCACCTTCGACACCGGCGGCATCTCCATCAAGCCGGCGGCCAACATGGACCAGATGACCTCGGACATGGGCGGTGCCGCCGCGGTCATCGCCGCGACGATCCTGGCCGCGCGCCTCGACCTGGACGTGTCGGTCACCGCGACCGTGCCGATGGCCGAGAACATGCCGTCGGGTACCGCGCAGCGCCCGGGCGACGTCCTCATCCAGTACGGCGGCACGACCGTCGAGGTCCTCAACACCGACGCCGAGGGCCGCCTGATCCTCGCCGACGCGATCGTCCGCGCCTGCGAGGACGAGCCCGACTACCTGATCGACACCGCGACGCTCACCGGCGCGCAGATGGTGGCGTTGGGCACCCGGACCCCGGGCGTGATGGGCACCGAGGAGTTCCGCGACCGAGTCGCCGCCCGGTCGGCGGATGTCGGCGAGAACGCCTGGGCGATGCCGCTGCCGGCCGAGCTGCGCGCCGATCTCAAGTCGCGCGTCGCCGACCTGGCGAACGTCACGCCGCACCGGTGGGGCGGGATGCTCGCCGCGGGCATCTTCCTGAAGGAGTTCGTCGCCGACGGCGTGGAATGGGCCCACATCGACATCGCCGGACCGGCGTTCAACACCGGCGGCCCGTGGGGGTACACGCCCAAGGGCGGCACGGGCGTTCCGGTCCGGACGATCGCGGCCGTCCTCGAGGACATCGCCGCCAACGGCTGACCCCGCCCGCCGATGCGCCGCGCGCGATCCGCGCCGGCGCATGGGCGCGGCAGCGCATCGCCCAGAAATGGTTACCGCCGAGTACGAGCCGAATCGAGTCGTACGACCGCCGTGCGGGTAGGGTGATCCGCGGGGATGAGTGGCTGACCCGCCACCCATCTCGGCGGTTACCCCGACCGCTCCCCAAGACCCTGTGCCCCCGGCGCACACACCGACGGGCCGTAGACCTACAGACCACCACGTCGAGTTCAGGAGTTCACAACGATGGCCTTCTCCGTCCAGATGCCCGCCCTTGGTGAAAGTGTCACCGAGGGGACAGTCACCCGGTGGCTGAAGGAGGAGGGCGACACCGTCGAGGCCGACGAGCCCTTGCTGGAGGTGTCGACCGACAAGGTCGACACGGAGATCCCGGCCCCCACCTCCGGTGTGCTGGTGAAGATCATCGCCCAGGAGGACGACGTCGTCGAGGTCGGTGGTGAGCTCGCCCTGATCGGCGCCGCCGACGAGGCCGCGTCCGGCTCCGACGACTCCGCCGGCGGCGACGCCCCCACCGAGGCCGCCCCCGAGCCCGAGCCCGAAGAGGCCGCCGCCGAGCCCTCCACCGAGGAAGAGGCCCCCGCCGAGAAGCCCACCGCGGCCACCGGTTCGGGTTCGGCCGAGGGCACCGAGGTGCTCATGCCCGAACTCGGCGAGTCCGTCACCGAGGGCACCGTGACCAACTGGCTCAAGCAGGTCGGCGACGAGGTCGCCGCCGACGAGCCGCTCCTCGAGGTCTCCACCGACAAGGTCGACACCGAGATCCCGTCGCCGGTCGCCGGCACCCTGCTGGAGATCCTGGCCCAGGAGGACGACGTCGTCGAGGTGGGCGGCAAGCTGGCCGTCATCGGCGACGCCTCCGCCGCGCCGGCCGAGAAGGCCCCCGAGCCCGAACCGGAGCCCGCGGCCAAGGAAGAGCCGAAGCCGGAACCCAAGCCCGAGCCCAAGCCGGAACCCAAGCCCGAGCCCAAGCCGGAGCCGAAGGCCGAGGCCCCGGCGAAGACCGACCCGCCGACCGTCGAGTCGACGCCGTACGTCACCCCGCTGGTGCGCAAGCTCGCCGCCGAGCACAACATCGACCTGAACACCATCAAGGGCACCGGCGTCGGCGGCCGCATCCGCAAGCAGGACGTGCTGGCCGCCGCCGAGGCCGCCAAGGCACCCGCCGCCGCCCCGGCCGAGAAGCCCGCTGCGGCAGCGTCTTCCGCGCCGGCCGCCGCCTCTGCGTCGCCGGAGATCCGTCCGGAGCTCGCCGAGCTGCGCGGCACCACGCAGAAGGCCAACCGCATCCGCCTCATCACCGCCAAGAAGACCCGCGAGTCGCTGCAGCAGTCCGCTCAGCTCACGCAGGTCCACGAGGTCGACCTGACCAAGATCGTCGCCCTGCGCAAGGCGGCGAAGGAGCACTTCAAGGCGACCGAGGGCGTCAACCTGACCTTCCTGCCGTTCATCGCCAAGGCCGTCGTCGAGGCGCTGAAGGTCCATCCGAACGTCAACGCGTCGATCGACGAAGACGCCAAGGAGATCACCTACTACGAGAAGGTGCACCTGGGCATCGCCGTCGACACCCCGCAGGGGCTCCTGTCGCCGGTGATCCACAACGCCGACGACCTGTCGGTGGCCGGCCTGGCACGTGCGATCGCCGACATCGCCGATCGCGCCCGCAACAACGGCCTCAAGCCCGACGAGCTGGCCGGCGGCACGTTCACGATCACCAACATCGGCAGCCAGGGAGCGCTGTTCGACACCCCGATCCTCGTCCCGCCGCAGGCGGCGATGCTCGGCACCGGCGCGGTCGTCAAGCGTCCGGTCGTCGTCACCGACGAGGACGGCTCGGAGTCGATCGCCATCCGGTCGATGGCATACCTGCCGCTGACCTACGATCACCGCCTCATCGACGGCGCCGACGCGGGCCGCTTCCTGACCACGGTGCGCAAGCGTCTCGAAGAGGCGTCGTTCGCCGCGGATCTGGGACTGTAAGCACACGAGGAGAAGCGAGGGACTCGGGACACGCTGATGCGCATCGCCGTCGCCGGCTCACAGGGCCTCATCGGTAACGCCCTCGTCAACTCGCTGCGCGCGGCGGGCCACACGGTCATCCGTCTGGTCCGCCGCGAAGCCCTCGACGACGACGAGTTCAGCTGGGATCCCGAGACGATCGGGCTGCCGCCCGAGACCCTCGACGGCGTCGACGCGGTCGTCTCCCTCGGCGGCGTCGGCGTCGGCAACGGCCGCTGGACGGGGCGCTTCAAGCAGGAGTTGCGCGACTCGCGCATCACCCCGACCGAGGTGCTGGCCGAGGCGGTCCGCGAGCACGGCATCCCGACCTTCGTCAGCGCCAGTGCCACCGGCTACTACGGCGACACCGGCACCCGCGCAGCGGTCGAGACCGACCCGCCCGGCGCGGGCTTCCTCGCCGAACTGGTCATCGACTGGGAGAAGGCGGCCACCGCCAACGCCGGTGACGACACCCGGGTCGTCCTCCTGCGCACCGCTCCGGTGCTCAGCGCCTCCGGCGGCATGCTCGCCAAGCTGCTCCCGCTGTTCAAGCTCGGCCTGGGCGGACCGATCGGCAGTGGCGCACAGTACTTCTCGTGGATCAGCCTGATCGACGAGGTGCGCGCCATCGAGTTCCTGCTCGACTCCGACATCTCCGGGCCGGTCAACCTCGCCTCCCCCGGCGCCCTGCCGTTCGCCGAGTTCTGCAAGGCGCTCGGCAAGGCGGTGCACCGCCCGGCCGTGATGCGGGTGCCCGAGTTCCTGGCGCGCACCTTCGGCGGGGAGATGGCCGAGGAGATGATCCTGTTCTCCCAGCGCGTCGAGCCGCGTGTGCTCACCGAGCACGGATTCACCTTCGAGCACCCCGACATCCGCCGGGCTCTCGACTACATCACCAAGCCCTCGTCATGACCAGACGTTCCGTCCGGGCCGACGCCGCGCCGATCGAGGTGCGGCGCCTCGGCACCGTGGACTACCGCGACACCTACGACCTGCAGCACCGACTCGCCGGCGAACGTGCCGACGGCACTCTCGACCACGATCTGCTGCTCCTCCTCGAGCACCCGTCGATCTACACGGCCGGCAAGCGCACGGAGGACTCCGACCGGCCCACCAACGGCGCTCCCGTCATCGACGTCGACCGCGGCGGGCGGATCACCTGGCACGGTCCAGGCCAGCTCGTCGGCTACCCGATCGTCAAGCTCGCCGAGCCGCTCGACGTCGTCGAGTACGTGCGTCGACTCGAAGAGGCCCTGATCGGCGTCTGCGCCGGCGCGGGCGTCACCACCGGCCGCGTCGAGGGACGTTCCGGGGTCTGGATCAGCGACGACGCCGGCGAGCGCAAGCTCGGTCAGATCGGCATCCGCGTGGCGCGCGGCGTCGCGCTGCACGGTTTCGCCCTCAACATCGACCCGGACATGTCGGCGTTCGACGCCATCGTGCCGTGCGGGATCGCCGACGCCGGCGTCACCTCCCTGGCCCGCGAACTCGGTCGCCCGCTGTCGGTCGAGGAGTTCCTCGACCCGGTGGAGGCGGCGGTGCGAGAGGCGCTCGACGCGCCGCGGGAGACCCCCTCCCCGCGCTCGGATGACCCCGCATCCACGCGCGTAGGATCGGTGCGGTGACCGCGTCCCCACTCACCCCCGGACCCGGTGCCGCCGACGCCACACCCCCGGCCTCGGATCACGCACCGAACAAGACCACCCCGACCGCGCCCGACGGACGCAAGCTGCTCCGCCTCGAGGTGCGCAACGCGCAGACGCCGATCGAGCGCAAGCCCAGCTGGATCAAGACCCGCGCCACGATGGGCCCCGAGTTCACCGAACTCAAGGGACTCGTCAAGCGCGAGGGGCTGCACACCGTCTGCGAAGAGGCCGGCTGCCCCAATATCTACGAGTGCTGGGAAGACCGCGAGGCGACGTTCCTGATCGGCGGCGAGCAGTGCACCCGGCGCTGCGACTTCTGCCAGATCGACACCGGCAAGCCCGCCGAACTCGACCGTGACGAGCCGCGCCGCGTCGCCGAGAGCGTCCGCGCGATGGGCCTGCGGTACTCGACGATCACCGGCGTCGCGCGCGACGACCTGCCCGACGAGGGCGCCTGGCTGTACGCCGAGACCGTCCGCGCTATCCACGAGCTCAATCCGGGCACCGGCGTGGAGAACCTCATCCCGGACTTCCACGCCAAGCCCGACCTGCTGGCCGAGGTGTTCGAGGCCCGCCCCGAGGTGCTCGCACACAACCTCGAGACCGTGCCCCGCATCTTCAAGCGCATCCGTCCTGCCTTCCGCTACGAGCGGTCGCTCGACGTGATCCGCGCGGCTCGCGATTTCGGGCTGGTCACCAAGTCGAACCTCATCCTCGGCATGGGCGAGACCCCCGAAGAAGTCCAGTCGGCGATCGTCGACCTGCACGAGGCCGGCTGCGACATCCTGACGATCACCCAGTACCTGCGCCCGTCGCCGCGCCACCATCCGGTCGAGCGCTGGGTGAAGCCGGAGGAGTTCGTCGATCACTCCGAGTTCGCCCAGGAGGTCGGGTTCGCCGGTGTGATGGCCGGCCCGCTGGTGCGGTCGTCCTACCGTGCCGGCCGCCTGTACGCGCAGGCGATGGCCCATCACGGCCGCGAGATCTCCCCTGCCCTGGCGCATCTCGCGTCCGAGGGATCTGCCGCCCAGGAGGCGTCGAGCCTCATGACGCGCCTCGGCCGCTGATCGGCCGTTCTCCTCGGCCGACCGCGACGTCGGGACGTTCCGGCGTCGGACGTAAACTGGCCCCTATGGCAAAGGCGCAGTCGGTCAGCAAAGAAGAGAAGGCCGCGAAGAAGCAGGCCCGCAAGGCGGCATCCAAGGAACGCCGCCAACAGTTGTGGCAGGCCTTCCAGATGCAGCGCAAGGAAGACAAGCGGCTCATCCCCTACATGGCGGGTGTGTTCGTGCTGATGGTGGCCGTCTTCGTCGTGCTCGGATTCCTGATCGGCTCGCCGTGGCTGCTGATCCCGCTCGGCGTGGTGCTCGGCGCCCTCGGCGCGTTCATCATCTTCGGACGCCGCGTGCAGAAGAACGTCTACTCCAAGGCCGAGGGCCAGCCCGGCGCCGCCGGCTGGGCGCTGGGCAACATGCGCGGCCAGTGGCGTGTGAAGCAGGCGGTCGTCGGCACCACCCACCTCGACGCCGTGCACCGCGTCATCGGCAAGCCGGGTGTGATCCTCGTCGCCGAGGGCAACCCGAACCGCGTGAAGCAGCTTCTCGCGCAGGAGAAGAAGAAGGTCGCGCGCGTTGTCGGCGACACCCCGATCTACGAGGTCGTCGTCGGCAACGAGGAGGGCCAGGTCCCGCTGTCGAAGCTCGAGCGGCATCTCAACAAGTTGCCCAACAACATCGACCGCAAGCGCATGGACACCCTCGAGGGCCGTCTGTCCGCCCTCAGCAGCAAGGCCCCCGGCCCCGGTATGCCGAAGGGCCCGCTGCCCGCGAACGCCAAGATGCGCAGCATGCAGCGCACCGCGCGTCGTCGCAGCTGACGCACGTCCACCCCGCCTCGTGAATTCACCGCCAGATCCGGCGGTGGATTCACGCATTCCTGGTGGCCTTGCCGGCGTGAGCCGCGTCCGGGACGCGTGCCACATGCCGGTAAAGCACGCGGGGTCAGGGCGATCAGGCGAACCGGGACATCTTCGCGACCGGGTTCGGTCCCTCACGCGCGTCGAGGACGAACAGATACGGCCCGACGATGCGCACGTTGACCTCGTCGGCGCTGCGGGTCTCCTTGAGTCGCCACACCGGTCGGCCGGTCTTCGGGTCGTAGGCGGTGAACGCGGGCGGTCCGGGTTCATCGCGACGGGCGTCGCCCTCGAAGATCAGGCGGTTGCCGTCGAAGGCCTCGAACCGCTGGTAGATGCTCATCAGGATCGGCGGGCCGGGCTCCCCCGTGGTGGCGTCGAAGAACGTCCACTCGTACCCCTGCGGGTCGGCGAGCCGTTGCATCGCGACGTACCGGCCGCCGAGCAGTTCGATGTCGTGGCCGTGGTAGGCGTCGGCCGACCACAGCAGCTTCTTCTGGCCGGAGGACACCGCGCCGACGATGTCGTTGTCGGACTTGTCCTCGCCCTCGACCGCGATGAGATCGGTCTCGGTCGCCACGGGCCAGATGTCGGCGACCGCGACGTCCTTGAGCTCCGCGGTCTGGACCCCGTAGCTGTTGAACAGCCTCAGGGTGCGCCGCGGATAGTCGGTGACGCTGACCGCGAATCCGGTTCCGGTGGCGGCCACGCCGAGCCGCACGCCGCTCGACGTGGTCTCGTCCTTCGGTTTCGTCGCGGGATCGTCGGCGGAATCGTAGAGAATCTCACCGGTCGGCAGGGACATGGCACGGACACCGGTCCGGTCGTCGCCGGCCACGACCACGTTGCCCGCCTCCGAGACCGCGGCCTGAGAGTAGTCGACGGGGAGGGTCTGCGACCAGCGCTTCCCGCCCGCGGAGTCGAACCGGGTGAGGGTCTCGGTCTTGGTCGTCCGCCCCTCGTCGTCCTTCTGATAGACGGCGGTGGTGACCAGGAAGCCGTCGCCGGCTCGGTCGATCCGGCCTTTGCCGAACTCGGCCGACGCCGTGCCGGTCACCTTGCCCGACCCGGGGTCGAGGAAAGCGACCTCGGTGGCCTTCTCGTCGTCATCCGTCGTCTGGACGCAGGCCAGCTTGTCGTCCCGGCTCAGCGCGCAGCCGTTCGCCCGAAACTCCGAGGCCCCCGGCCACAACGGCTTTCCGCTCGCGGGATCGAGCGCGATGACCGCCGCGGGATCACCCAGCCCGGGCAGGCCGGCTGCGACGATCATCCGGTCGTTCGCGTCGAACGGGATCAGGTACAGCACCGGCGCAGAGTCGCCGACCTGTGATCCCGAACCGAAGACCGAGTCGGCGGTGACCTCCCATTTCCGGCCGGGCGGGCCGGGCAGCGGTTCGACGGACGGGTCGTCGCCCGGTTCACCGGCGAGCGCCGCGTACTGACCCGGCAGCGTCGCCGAGCCATGCACCGACTGCGGCACCACCAGCGACACCACGAGCGCACACGTCACCGCGATCACCCCGATGGCGACCGCTGCGACCCCGCTCAGAATCCCTTTACGCCTGTCGGCCATCTACGCACCCAATCTGCTGATCGTCGCCTGTCCCGCGTCGCCTGATCTCGTGTGCATCAGGTACGGCCCGACGAACTCGTGCTCGCGTTCCTCCCCGCCGGCGTTCCCGATCTCCCACACCTGACGGCCCGATGCCAGGTCGCAGGCGAACAGGTACGGGACGCCGGAGTTCGATCCGGCGCGGTCGGCGAAGAAGCCGCGTGTCCCGTCGAATGCCAGGAGCACGGTCGGTCCCGCCGCGATGGACCGTGTCCGGGTGGGGCTCTGCGTGTCGAAGTCCAGCCAGTCCTCGTCGCGACCGGACCGGAGACCGACGAGGAACCGTTCCCCGAGGATCTGCTCACGGATCACGCTGTCTCGGCTCGGCGTGGCGGCGACGACCTCGAACGTGACGGTGGACGCCACCCCGAGCGTCCGCTGATGGTCGTCGTCGGTGCCCTCGACCGGGATCAGGTCTCCTTCCGAACCCTGCGGCATGAAAGCGAGCACCACGCCCTCGATCACCCCGCGCCTGGTGCCCTTGCTGTCGTAGACCGTGACGGTCTTCGCGTCTCCGCGGATGCTCACGGCGAAACCGGTCCGCACGGGCGCGACCTCGACGAGGGGCGACGAGATCCTGCTCGGGGTGTTCTTCAGGTCCTCGGTGGAGTCGTAGACGAGGTCACCGCTGTCGAGTGCGTACACCTGCACTCGACGTCCGAAGTCGCGTACGGCGACCACGTTCCCGGCCTCGGACAGCGCCGGGTCGTCGAACCCCGGCGGGGGCTTGTGCTCCCAGGTGCGCGAACCGTCGGAACTGAACCACGTCAGCGTCAGCGCGTAATGCGCGTCCTTGTGGACGAACTGCTTGGTCGTGACGAGGAAGCCCTTGCCCGCGGACACCAGAGCCGGCCCGGTGGGATTCTCCCCTCCGGCGATCGTCCGGGTTCCGGTCACCTGACCGGACCCGGCATCGATGAAACCGATCTCCGAGGTCGCCCGGTCGGCGCCACGACGTATGCACGCCAGTCGCCCGTCACGGCTGAAGACGCACTCCTCCGCACGGAAGTCCGACACCTTCGGCCACTTCTTCTTCCCGGTCTTGGCGTCGAATGCCATCAGGGCGGTCTCGGTGACCTCCCGCGGGCCGCCGACGACGATCGAGGTGTTCGCCGCGAGGACCGCGGGACGCCGTGACTTGGCATCCTGCGTGTCGGCCGGCACGTCGATGTCGGACATCGACACCGTCCACCGCGGTGTCGGCGTCGTCGCCAGCGGCACGACGTCCGGATACGGGTCCTCGGTCGCCTCGGCGGGAGCGGCCGCCACCGCCGCGCCGTCCAGGGTTCGAGGAACCGCGAGCGTCACGACCAGACCGGCGACCACCCCCAGAACACCGACCGCAAAGCACGCAAAAGCCCCGAGATCCCCCGCATGCGCCCATCGAATCACATGCGGGCGTCCGCACTGTCACCCATATCCACAGGCGACGGGCGTCACACGCCCTCTATCGGGTTCGGACGATCGCCGTCCCGGTGGCGCGGTCGTGCATCGCGCGGCCGTTGTAGTCGTTGATGAGGGCGGGCACCAGGAACACCATCAGCAACTGCCGGAAGAACGCGCGCACGACGCCGACCGCGGCCGGCGGTTCCTTGCCGGTGGCCTCGGCGGTGTTGCGCTCCGGCCCGTAGTCGACGCGGGCGACGCGCATGCCCATCACGTACTGGCCCGGGGTGAACCCGAAGAGGGTCACCGCGAAGACGCCCATCACGAACCAGATGATCAGCTGGGCACCGGCGAGGCTCGAGGACAGCAGGTTCCCGCCGACGAAGATCAGGGCGAGGCCGCCCGCGATCAGCCAGTCGACGAGCAGGCCCATGACCCGCGGCCATCCGGTGGCCAGCGATCCGGGGCCGGATGCGGGCAGACCGAGGTCCTGGCCCCGGTACTCGTTGTCGACGCCGGCGCCGGGACCGATCTGCGGCCCCGACAACCAGGAACCGGTGACACGTCCCATGCTCATGACTCCTCTCGCGACCCGACCCGGGTCCCGGGCCCGCGACGACTGCGTCGTGCTTTGGGTCCATCGTAGTCACGGGCCTTTCCAGACCTCCCGCGCACGCCTTCCAGCACGGCTAGGGTGGGTTTCGCCGAGTACCTTTTCCCGCGTCCGGACCACTGTGTGGTGAAGCACATCCGGTGTGTAACACGGGGGAAACACGGACTTGACGCATGGGCAACTTCACCTCCATACGGTTGCCGCTGAGATCCGCTGCTGTCGGCGGCGGATGTGTGTGGCGCGTCAGCTCGACCACCCGATCACGAAGGAGTCACCGCACGGTGTACAGCAGTAAAGAAGAACTACTCGAGGGCATCAAGAAGGAAGGTGTCGAGTACGTCGACATCCGTTTCTGCGACCTGCCCGGTGTCATGCAGCACTTCTCGATCCCGGCCTCGGCCTTCGACGAGAGCGTGTTCGAGGACGGCCTCGCGTTCGACGGCTCGTCGGTGCGGGGCTTCCAGTCCATCAACGAGTCGGACATGATGCTGCTGCCCGACCCGGCCACCGCGCGGATCGATCCCTTCCGCAAGGCGAAGACGATGAACATCAGCTTCTTCGTCCACGATCCGTTCACCCGCGAGGCCTACAGCCGCGACCCGCGCAACGTCGCCCGCAAGGCCGAGGACTACCTCGCCTCCACCGGCATCGCCGACACCTGCTTCTTCGGCGCCGAGGCCGAGTTCTACATCTTCGACTCGGTGTCCTTCGGCTCGGAGATGAACGGCACCTTCTACGAGATCGAGTCGGAGTCGGGCTGGTGGAACACCGCCTCGCCGACCGATCCGGACGGCAGCCCGAACCTGGGCTACAAGGTCCGCCCGAAGGGTGGCTACTTCCCGGTCGCGCCGTACGACCACTACGTCGACCTGCGCGACGAGATGTCGACCAACCTGCAGCAGGCGGGCTTCGAACTCGAGCGCGGCCACCACGAGGTCGGCACCGGCGGCCAGGCCGAGATCAACTACAAGTTCAACACGCTGCTGCACGCCGCGGACGACGTCCAGCTGTTCAAGTACATCATCAAGAACACCGCGTGGCAGAACGGCAAGTCGGTCACCTTCATGCCGAAGCCGCTCTTCGGTGACAACGGCTCGGGCATGCACGCCCACCAGTCGCTGTGGAAGGACGGCAAGCCGCTGTTCCACGACGAGGCCGGCTACGCAGGCCTGTCGGACATCGCCCGCTACTACATCGGCGGCATCCTGTACCACGCCCCGTCGCTGCTGGCGTTCACCAACCCGACGATCAACTCCTACAAGCGTCTGGTCCCGGGTTACGAGGCCCCGATCAACCTGGTCTACAGCCAGCGCAACCGCTCGGCCTGTGTCCGTATCCCGATCACCGGCAACAACCCGAAGGCCAAGCGCATCGAGTTCCGTTGCCCGGACAGCTCCGGCAACCCGTACCTGGCCTTCGCCGCCATGATGATGGCCGGCCTGGACGGCATCAAGAACAAGATCGAGCCGCACGAGCCGGTCGACAAGGACCTCTACGAGCTCCCGCCGGAGGAGGCCAAGGGCATCCCGCAGGCCCCGACCTCGCTGGCCGCGGTCATCGACCGCCTCGAGGAGGACCACGAGTACCTCACCGCCGGCGGCGTCTTCACCGAGGACCTCATCGAGACCTGGATCGCTCTCAAGCGCGAGAACGAGATCGAGCCGGTCCAGATCCGTCCTCACCCGTACGAGTTCGCTCTGTACTACGACTGCTGATCGGTTTCGACGGCAACCGTCCGAACACCCCGTCCGCGTTATCGCGGGCGGGGTGTTCTGCGTCTGCAGCCACGACTTGCCGCGCAGCGGCCGCCCCGGCGGCGATCCTGCGGTCTCGGTGGGTATTCGCCGCGTGGAGCCCCAGAACCCGAGAAAGGGTCACCGAGGAGGGGTGGGGCCGGGTTCGCCATCCGTTTCTGGAGCGAATCAGGGCGCCGTTCGTACTCCCGGTCGGTATTCGGCGACACGGCGGCGGTGATTTCGGCCGGTTCCGTCCGGCCGCGCCCGGCATTCGAGAAGAAACGCCGCCGACCTCGGCGTACCTTCGTCGGCCCGCACCTATGGACCGGCGGAAATCGATTGTAAAAACCTTGTGATCTGTTCCACAGAATGGACTTCTTACCCTGCCGGTACACACCGATCACCCGTAATTTGGGCACATGACCAGAGACGTTTATGTGGAAGACCTTGTGCCGGGTGATCGAATCCGCCTCGACGGCACTCCCCGCGTGGTCCGCACCACGAGCCGGCTCGACGACGATCGCCTGCGCATCGAGCTGGTGAAGGGTCACGACGACCTGCAAGAGGTCATCCTCGACCGCACCGCGAAGCTTCAGGTCAACTAGGAGTACGGCTCTCGACGGCTCGTCGCGGCTCAGGCCGCGCGAGCACCGTCGAGGTCGCCGAAGACCGCCTGGTTGTGGGCGAACGCCGCGAGCGCCTCGTCCACGAGCCGGTCCACGGCGTCGGCGTCGAGCGGCAGTGCGTCGATCCGGGCGCGGTAGTCGTCCTTGTACCGCTTGAGCTTGTCGATGCCCTCGAAGTTGTAGAAGGTCAGGCCCGAGTCGTCGACCCCGTAGTGCTCGCGCATGCGGTGGGCGACGACCTGGCCGCCGCTGAGGTCTCCCAGGTACCGGGTGTAGTGGTGCGCCACGTACCGAGCCGGGTCGGTACGCGTCGACTGGATCGCCTCCACGTACCGCGCGACGGCGGGCAGCGGCGTCACGGTCGACGGGTCGACGCCGAACGAGGCGAGATCGGCGCCGAGGCTCGGCAGACGACGCAACTTGTCGTCGATGACGGCACCGGCCACCGGGTCGTCGGCGAGCGCGTCACCGACCTCCTCGAGCGCCTCGTAGATCAAGTAGAGCTGAGCGGCGAGCCGCTCGTATTCGCCGCGATCGAGCCGGCCGGACATCAGGTCCTCGATGAAGGGGGAATGTTCGGCCTGTCGGTGTGCTTCGGCAGTGGCTTCGCGGAGACGCTCGGAAATGCTCATGATGCAACAAGTGATACCACCAGGGCCCGATGATCGGAACCCGGGAGGTGATGCGTATCCATCGATGTGGTCACAAATCCGCGCACGATGATCCTGTCGATCGCCACCAGCGGATGGTTGCCGATCTGCTTGTCGGTGGGATAGGTGGGCAGATAACCCGCTCCGGCGAGGTCCGTGCCGTCGGCGAGGCCGTTGGTGAGCAGTTTGCGGTACGTCGCATGATTCCACGTCGAGTTGAAGTCGCCGATCGCCAGCACCCTCCCCTGCGGCAGCGCCGCGAGATGACCGGCGAGAACCCCCATGTCGTGGAACCAATGGTCCTTGTTGCTCCACAACGGGGCCGCCGGGTGCATCGCGAAGACCTGCGTGCCCGGGGCACCCGGAAGATCGGTGCGCGCCTGCAGATTCCGCAGAGCCGTGTCCGGAACCACCGACGTGTCGGTCAGCGGCTTCCTGCTGAACAAAGCGGTCCCGGTGGCATAGGCCGCCGGCTCGGCGAACTCGTGGGGCAGTTGCCGAGGGATCGTTCCGTTCCGAATCCGTTGCAGCGCTTGTGGAGTGACCTCCTGCAGGGAGACCAGATCGGCATCGGCGGAGGCGACGATCTGCTCGAGCGCGTCGATGTCCGCGCCGCCGAACAGAAGGTTCGCCGACACCACGCGGAACCGCTCACCGTCGGGCGCATCCGCCGGGACCAGGAGCGGGACCTGGGTGTAGACCAGCGCCGCAGACGCCAGGAACGCGACTGCGAGCATGACCCACCGCCGCAGGCCGGCGAAGATGACGATCGCGGTCAACGCCGGGATCAACGCGAACTGCACCCCGCTGGTGAGATACAGCGCCACGTTGCCGCGGGACGGATAGAAGTGCAGCCAGATCGCCAGCAGCACACCGACCGTCATGGCCAGGCCGACGATATACGTCGACACCCACAGAAATTTCTTCATCCGCCCCCAACGGTTCACGCGCTCGCGATTGCGGGCGCGTCAGGCCCCGAAGACCTTCTGCACCACGGCTTTTGCGCGCCGGGTGACGCGCAGGTAGTTCTCCAGGAACTCCGTGGCCTGATCCTGCGGCCACCCCGCGGCGTAGGCGACCTGGCGCAGCAGCTTGCCCGGGCCGGG
The DNA here is from genome assembly GCF_900683595.1 of Gordonia paraffinivorans. Taxonomy (NCBI): domain Bacteria; kingdom Bacillati; phylum Actinomycetota; class Actinomycetes; order Mycobacteriales; family Gordoniaceae; genus Gordonia; species Gordonia paraffinivorans. Next base: position 953,465 of record NZ_CAACYD010000005.1, read on the forward strand.
CAGTTGGTCGACGGGCTTGCCCCGGACCAGGACGAGCGCGTTGCGCGCCTTGGTCACGGTGATCCACGCGTCCTTCAGCAGCGCGACGTCGTTCTCGCTCAACAGCTCCGCGGCGCCGATGGCGTCGAGTGATTCGAGCGTCGAGGTGTTGTGCAGGCTGCGGTACCGGTGCGCGTAGCGCAGCTGCAGCAGCTGCACGGTCCATTCGATGTCGGCGAGGCCGCCGCGACCCAGCTTGGTATGGGTCGCGGGATCGGCGCCGCGCGGGAGCCGCTCGGCGTCGACACGCGCCTTGATGCGCCGGATCTCCCTGACCGCGTCGTTGCTGACGCCGCCGGCCGGATAGCGCACGTGGTCGATCATGTGCAGGAAGTCGATGCCGAGCGCCTCGTCGCCGGCAACCTGGTGGGCGCGCAGCAGCGCCTGCACCTCCCACGGCTGCGCCCACTGCGCGTAGTACGCGGCGTAGGACGCGAGGGTCCGCACCACCGGGCCGTTGCGCCCCTCGGGCCGCAGGCCGGTGTCGACCTCCAGCGGCGGGTCGGCGCTGGGGCTTCCCAGGGCACTGCGGACCGTCTCGGCGATGCCCTGCGCCCATCGGACCGCCGCGGACTCGTCGACGTCGTGGTCGGGCTGGCAGACGAACAGCACGTCGGCGTCCGACCCGTACCCGAGTTCTCCGCCGCCGAGGCGTCCCATGCCGATGACCGCGATGCGGGCCGGGGCCGGCTTGCCACGCTCGCGTTCGGAGATGTTGATCGCGACGGTCAGTGCCGCGTTGAGGACCGCCGCCCACACGCTCGACAGCGCCTTGCATACCTCGCGGACGTCCATCAGGCCCAGCACGTCTGCCGAGGCGATCCGGACCAGTTCCGCCCGTCGGTGCGAACGCGCAACGGCGACAGCGCGTTTCATGTCCTCCTGGCGAACCGTCGAAGCGATGAGCCCCTTCGCCACATCCTCCGGCCGCACCTCGCACAGCTTCGGCCCGTCCGGACCGTCGGAGTACTGGTGGATGACCTCGGGCGACCGCATCAGCATGTTCGCGATGTACTCCGAGGTGCCGAGCACCCTCATGAGCCGTTCGGCCACGACGCCGTCGTCGCGCAGCAGGCGCAGGAACCAGTCCTTGTCCTCGAGCGCCTCGCAGAGACGGCGGTAGTTGAGCAGGCCCGCGTCGGGATCCGGTGTGTCGCCGATGTGTTCGAGCAGCTGCGGCAGGATGAGCAACTGGATCTGCCCGCGACGGCCGGGCGCGTTGGACAGCGCGCGGATGTGGCTGAGGGCGCGGTCGGGCATCGCATAGCCGAGTGCGGCCAGCCGCCGTTCGGCCGATTCGTCGCTCAGCGTCAGCTCGTCGGCCTTGAAGCGGGTGACCGCCTCGAGCAGGGGACGGTAGAAGAGCTTCTGGTGCAGGCGCCGCACCCGGAGGGTGTTGTGCTTGATCTGCTCGCGCAGCACACCGGTCGCGTCGAGGTCGCCCTCGCGGCGGATGTGGGCGGCGCGGGCGAGCCAGCGCAGCGCCTCGGTGTCGTCGAGCGGTGGCAGCAGGTGCGTGCGCTTCATCTTCTGCATCTGCAGGCGATGCTCGAGCAGCCGCAGGAACTGGTACGACGCGGACAGGTTGGCGCCGTCGTCACGCCCGACGTACCCGCCGGCGGTGAGCGCCGCGAGCGCGTCGACGGTGGCCATCACGCGCAGGCTCTCGTCGACGCGGCCGTGGACCATCTGGAGCAGCTGGACCGCGAACTCGACGTCGCGCAGGCTTCCCGCCCCCAGTTTGAGGTTGCGGTCCCGCTCGGACGCGGGCACCAGCGATTCGACGCGCCGGCGCATCTTCTGGACCTCGGGCACGAAGTCGGGGCGCTCGGCGGCCTTCCACACCATGGGCTTGACCGCGTCGATGTACTGGTTGGCCAGCTCCATGTCGCCGGTCATCGCACGGGCCTTGAGCAGCGCCTGGAACTCCCAGGTCTTGGCCCACCGCTCGTAGTAGGCGACGTGCGATTCCAGCGTCCGGGTCAACGCCCCGGACTTGCCCTCGGGACGCAGCGCCGCGTCGACCTCGAAGAAGGCCAGCGAACCGACCCGCATCATCTCCCCCGCGATCCGCGCGGAGGTCCCGTCGGCCGGGTCGCTGACGAAGATGACGTCGACGTCGCTGACGTAGTTCAGTTCCCGCGCACCGCATTTGCCCATCGCGATCACGGCGATCCGCACCGGGATCGGGTCATCGCCGCACACCTCCCGGAACGCCACCGCGAGCGCCGCGGTGAGCGCTGCGTCGGCGAGGTCGGCAAGATAACCGCCCACCTCGGGCAGGTACAGGACCGGCTCGTCCTCGACGGTGGAGGCCACGTCGTGGGCGGCGAGCCGCATGATCAGGTTGCGGTACGCCAGTCGCATCGCGACGACGGCCTTGGGCCCGGAGATCTTCGCCCGGTAGACCCGGTTGCCCTTCTCGACCTCGCCCGGCTCGGGTTCGGCGCCGACCGACTCGAGCATGAGGCGGTCCACCTCGGCGCGATCGGGCAGGGCGTCCTCGAGCAGCAGCCGCCACGTCGCGGACTCGGCGACGAGGTGGTTGGCGAGTGCGACCGACGATCCGATCAGACCGAAGAGACGGCCGCGGAACGAGCGGTTCGAGCGCAGTTCCGAGTCGATCTCGGCCCACTCCTCGCCCACCTCGGCCCGCAGGCGGACGAGGGTGCGGAGGGCGAGATCGGCATCGGGAGAGCGCGACAGCGCCCACAGGACGTCGACGGACTCGGGGGTGTTCCAGCCGAGCTCGGCCAGACTCTGCGGCGCGCCTTTGTCGAGCAGTCCCAGCCGGCCTGCGCTGGGGATCGCACTGCGTCCCGATCGTGTTGTCACAGACTCAAAATAGCGACTGAACGAGCGGCGACGTCATGGCGGTCCCCTACAGCGGCAGGTAGTTCTGCAGCTCGTACGGCGTGACGCGGCCGCGGTAGTCGGTCCACTCCGCCCACTTGTTGCGCAGGAAGTAGTCGAACACGTGCTCGCCGAGGGCCTCGGCGACCAGCTCGGAGCTCTCCATCACGGTCAGCGCGTCGGCGAGGCTGTCGGGCAGCTCCTGGTAACCCATCGCCCGGCGCTCGGCCGGGGTGAGCGCCCAGACGTCGTCCTCGGCCTCGTCGGGGAGCTCGTAGTCCTCCTGGATGCCCTTGAGGCCCGCGGCCAGCAGGACGGCGAAGGTCAGGTACGGGTTGCACGCCGAGTCGGGGCTGCGCACCTCGATGCGGCGCGACGACGCCTTGTTCGGCGTGTACAGCGGCAGCCGGACGAGAGCCGACCGGTTGGCGCGCCCCCAGGTCGCGGCCGTCGGGGCCTCCCCGCCGTGGATGAGGCGCTTGTAGCTGTTCACCCACTGGTTGGTGACCGCGCTGATCTCCGACGCGTGGTGCAGGATGCCGGCGATGAACTTCTTGCCGGTCGCCGACAGCTGCATCGGGTCGTCGGGGTTGTGGAAGGCGTTGATGTCGCCCTCGAACAGGCTCATGTGCGTGTGCATCGCCGAGCCCGGGTGATCGCTGAAGGGCTTGGGCATGAACGTGGCCCAGACGCCCTCGTTGATCGCCACCTCTTTGATGAGGTAGCGGAAGGTCATCACGTTGTCGGCCATCGACAGGGCGTCGGCGTAGCGCAGGTCGATCTCCTGCTGGCCCGGCGCACCCTCGTGGTGGGAGAACTCCACCGAGATGCCCATCGACTCCAGCGCGTCGATCGCGTGGCGGCGGAAGTTCGGCGCGGCGTCGTGGACGGCCTGGTCGAAATATCCGCCGGTGTCGGCCGGGGTCGGGACCGAGCCGTCGAGCGGCGCGTTCTTGAGGAGGAAGAACTCGACCTCCGGGTGGACGTAGCAGCTGAAGCCGAGGTCGGCCGCCTTGTTCAGCTGGCGGCGCAGCACGTGCCGGGAGTCGGCCCAGCTCGGCGTGCCGTCGGGCATCGCGATGTCGCAGAACATGCGGGCCGAGTGATGACGGCCGGCAGAGGTGGTCCAGGGCAGGATCTGGAAGGTCGACGGATCGGGCTTGGCGACCGTGTCGGCCTCGGAGACGCGGGAGAAGCCCTCGATCGCGGAGCCGTCGAAGCCGATGCCCTCGCTGAAGGCACCTTCGAGCTCGGCGGGGGCGATCGCCACGGACTTCAAGTAGCCGAGGACGTCGGTGAACCACAGCCGGACAAAGCGGATGTCGCGCTCTTCGAGGGTCCGGAGCACGAATTCCTTTTGGCGATCCATGGACGCCGACATTAGAAGTCGGCTGTTAAATCTGTGTTACACACACGAGTCCAACTCCGTGTCCTGCACGTTTGCCGACGCCGTCCCAGAATCTGAGACGGTGCGACAGTGCTTCTGGGAAGCCCGCGAACAGCGATGATGCCGCATGATCGTCGAAGCTCCCGCGCCCGGTGTGCGAAGACGACCGCCACCGGTGTGACCAATCGCATATCACTCACCCGGTTACAGGGCAAACCGCCGGTGACACAATGGCGCTTGTCCGTGTTCAACCCGGGTACCCGCCAGGCGGGACTCGAGGCAGAAAAGAGACGACGATGTCCGAAAACTCGGTCTATGGCGCTGCCGCCACCACGACTTCCGCCGACGCCCCCAAGCGTCGCAAGACCCGCGTCCACCACCTGGCCCAGATGAAGGCCGAGGGCGAGAAGTGGTCGATGCTCACCGCCTACGACTACTCCACCGCACGGATCTTCGACGAGGCCGGCATCCCCGTGCTCCTCGTCGGCGACTCCGCCGCCAACGTGGTCCTCGGCTACGACACCACCATCCCGGTGACCGTCGAGGAGATGATCCCGCTCATCCGCGCCGTCGTGCGCGGCGCCCCGAACGCCCTCGTCGTCGCCGACATGCCCTTCGGCAGCTACGAGGCCGGCCCGCAGCACGCGCTCGAGAACGCCGTGAAGATCTTCAAGGAGACCGGCGCGCACGCGGTCAAGCTCGAGGGCGGCGAGCGGGTCGCCCCGCAGATCGCGGCCCTGACCGCCGCCGGCATCCCGGTGATGGCGCACATCGGTTTCACCCCGCAGAGCGTCAACGGCCTCGGCGGCTTCCGCGTGCAGGGCCGCGGCGACGGCGCCGACCAGCTCATCGCCGACGCCATCGCCGTGCAGGAGGCCGGCGCCTTCAGCGTCGTGATGGAGATGGTCCCCGCCGAGCTCGCCGGCCAGATCACCCGCAAGCTCACCATCCCGACCGTCGGCATCGGCGCCGGCAACGAGACCGACGCCCAGGTCCTCGTCTGGCAGGACATGGCCGGCTTCACCCACGGCAAGACCGCGAAGTTCGTCAAGCGCTTCGCCGACGTGGGCGGCGAACTGCGTTCGGCGGCCGAGCAGTACGCCGACGAGGTCCGGCGCGGCGTCTTCCCCGGACCCGAGCACAGCTACTGATCCGCAATCGGTAGAAGTCGTGGACGCCATGCGCCCACGACTTCTACGGATTCGGCATAGCGCCTAGGCTCGATCCATGCGTGACTTCTATCCGGAGATCGAGCCCTACGAGTCCGGTCACCTCGACGTGGGTGACGGCCAGCAGATCTACTGGGAGACCTCCGGCAATCCCGAGGGCAAGCCCGTGGTGTTCGTCCACGGCGGCCCCGGCGGCGGCACATCGGGACTGCAGCGGCGCTTCTTCGATCCCGCGAGGTACCGGATCGTGCTGTTCGACCAGCGCGGCTGCGGCAGGTCGCGTCCGCACATCGCCGACGGCGCCGACCTGTCGGTCAACACCACGCAACACCTCATCACCGACATGGAGCGCCTGCGAACCCACCTCGGGATCGACCGCTGGCAGGTGTTCGGCGGCTCCTGGGGGTCGACGCTGGGCCTCGCGTACGCGCAGGCCCATCCCGATCGCGTCACCGAACTCGTGCTGCGCGGCATCTTCCTGCTGCGGCGCAGCGAGATCGACTGGTACTACAACGGCGGCGCCGCCCACATCTTCCCGGACGTGTGGGAGTCATATCTCGCACCGATCCCGGCCGACGAGCGCGACGGCGACCTCGTCGCCGCCTACCACCGGCTGCTCACCTCCGACGATCAGGACGTGGCCCGTGCCGCGGCCCGCGCCTGGACCGGGTGGGAACAGGCCACCAGCTACCTGCTCCCCCGCCCCGACGAGTCGGCGCCGTCCGACCCGGAGGAGGCCGCGCGCTTCGATCTGGCCTTCGCGAGCATCGAGAACCACTACTTCGTCAACCACGGCTTCCTCGACGACGGCCAGCTGCTGCGCGACATCGACCGGATCGCCCACATTCCGGGTGTGATCGTCCAGGGCCGATACGACGTCGTGTGCCCGATGCGCAGCGCCTGGGATCTGCACCGCGCCTGGCCGAGCGCCGGGCTGCACATCGTCGACGACGCCGGCCACGCGTCCTTCGAGCCCGGCATCCGCCACCACCTCATCGAGGCGACCGACCGCTTCGCGGACCGCTGACCGACAGACCGGTCCGCCGAACGGGCGGGCCGACGGCACGGCGTCACTAGACTCGACATCAGCTGCAGCAACGTCGGTGTCAGGAGGACTCAGTGGCCGCATCCGAGCAGGTCGAGGTGGAGCTCAAGTTCGACGTGGATCCCGGTCACACGGCTCCCGACCTCCGTGCGCTGCCCGGGGTGGTGTCGGCGACCGAGCCGGAGACGTTCGAGCTCGACGCCACGTACTTCGACACCGAGAACCTCGACCTCGCCGGCAACCGGATCACCCTGCGGCGCCGCACCGGCGGCACCGACGCCGGCTGGCATCTCAAGCGCCCCAGCGACACTCCCGGTGCGCGCCGTGAACTCACGGTGGGCTTCGACGAGGCGCCCGCCGACGGCGACGTCCCCGAGCCGCTGCTGACGCCGGTCCTCGCGCACATCCGCACCCGCAGCCTCCGGCCGGTGGCGGTGATCTCGACGACGCGCACCGTGACCCGGCTGCTCGGCGTCGACGACGAGCCCCTCGCCGAACTGGCCGAGGACCTGGTCACCGCCCAGTCGCTGCTGCCCGGCGGGCACTCCCACCAGTGGGCCGAGTGGGAGTTCGAGCTCCTCTCCGGCGGCAACGGCAAGCTGCTGAAGGCGGCGGAGAAGACCTTGCGGGCCGCCGGCGCGCGTCCGGCGTCGAGCGCGTCGAAGCTCGCCCGCGCGATCGGTTCGACGCCGACGGTCCACGAGCCGCGACTGTCCAAGCGTCCCACCGCACTCGAGTTGGTCGTCACCGACATCGCCCTGCACCGCAACAGCCTGATCGCCTACGACCCCCTGGTCCGCGAGGACGCCGAGGACGCCGTCCACCAGATGCGCGTGGCGTGCCGACGGCTTCGATCGGTGCTGTCCGGCTTCCCCACGGTGCTCGACGCCGAGCGCACCGAGCACATCAACAGTGAGCTGAAGTTGCTGGCCCGGATCCTCGGCGAGGCACGGGATTCCGAGGTGCAGCTCGAACTCGACAAGTCGCTGCTCGCCGGCGAGAACGCATCGCCGGAACTGCGTGCCGCACTGGCGGGCGCCGAGACCCGCACCCATGACCGTGCGATCCGCCAGGCGCACAAGGCGATGGCATCGGATCGCTACTTCGCACTGCTCGACGCCGTGGACAACCTCATCGCCTCTCCCCCGCCCGGTCCCGACGCCGACCTCGCGGCCACCGACGTCGTCGACAAGGCGATCGCCCGGAGCCGCAGGCACATCCGGAAGGCCCAGGCGCGGCTGGCCACCCTGACCGAGGGTTCCGACGAGTGGAGCGAGCAGCTGCACACGATCCGCAAGCGCGCCAAGCGGTTGCGGTACAGCATCGATGCGGCCGCTCCCCTGAACAAGAGGCGCTACCGCGAGATCGGCGAGATCGCCAAGAAGATCCAGTCCGCGCTCGGCGATTTCAACGACATCCGCATCAACCGCGCGCATCTCCGGTCCATCGTCGACGCCGGCGAACTCGGCGCCGAGGACATGTTCATCGTCGGCCGCCTCGACGCCCGGCTCGAGGCCGACGCCCAGCGCGCCGTCGCCGAATACCGAAAAGCCGCGAAGAAGCTCTGAGGCGCCATCGCGATTCCCGCGATGGTGTGTCCTTCCCGCCGATGAGATCGACCAGAGCGGAAGGAGACTCCCTCATTGGGAACGATGCGGTGCCGGCCGACGAGTCGAAGCCCGTCACACCGGCCGGAACGCCACCGTGCGCGTGACCTCGTCGGCGGTCGCCAGTTCCACCTGCAACCGGTCGCCGGCCCTCAGCTCGCCCTCACACCCCGCGATCACCGGCGGGTCGGCGATGAAGATCTGGGCCGGCTTGCGTTCGGTCGCGGCCGACATGACCACGGCGTCGAACCGCTGCCCAACCCGATCGCCGAGGATGACGGCCTCGGCGAGGTCGATACTCGCGCGTTCGGCGGTCGCGCTCAGCGAGTCGGCCGACCGCAGGATCTTCGGCAGCGTCGGCAGGGCCCGCCGGACCCACTCGGGGACCTCCTGTCCCGACGTGACCGCCAGGCACACCTCGGTGGCGAAGCGATCCCCGAGGCGGCGTAGCGGCGCGGTCACGTGCGCGTAGAGGCCCGCGATGGCGGCGTGCTGCTTCTTGTCGTGCGGGATGGCGCGAGCCTCGTCGGTGCCGTCGAGCGCGAGGTAGTTGGCGCCGCGCATGAGGCCGCCGGCGGCCGACTGGAGCGCGAGAGTGCTCGGCCGATCGCTCGGCAGACCCGCCAGGAAATGGCCGACGGAAAGCCCGTCCGGCCAGTCGACACCGAGCGCGACCGCCGCGGCGCGCAGCTCCTCGACGCGCTCCGGTTCGGCCGGGGGCAGCGTACGCAGCAGGCCGATTCCCGCCTCCGCCATGATCGTGCCCGCGCAGATCCCGGTCAGCAGCGACAGTTGCGAGTTCCACACCTCCGCCGGGGTGTGCGGCTCCAGCTCCAGGTGCCACCCGCCGTGGGCGTGCGACACCTGCTGATCGGGCAGGTCGAGTTCGACGGCCCCGCGGTCGAGCGCGACCTGCCGGCGCAGTTCGCCGAAGGCGGGCAGCGCCTCGATCGACGGGTGCAGCCGTCCTGCCTCGGCGTCGGCGCTGACCCCGGCGTAGTCGAGACGTGCGACCGACCGGATGCGTGACCGTCGCACCCGAACATCGCTCACCGCGCCGTCGGCGCCCACCCGGATCGTCCACAGCACACACGGCCGGACCTGCTCGGGCAGAAGCGAACCCGCGTCCTCGGACAGTTCGCGCGGGTGCAGCGGCACGGAACCGTCCGGGAAGTAGACCGTGGATCCGCGGCGCCGGCTCTCCTGGTCGAGCGCACCGTCGGGGATGACGAGCGCGGCGACGTCGGCGATGGCGTAGTCGATGACGAACCCGTCCCCGTCGCGCGCGATGTGCACCGCCTGATCGAGGTCGCGGGACGTCGGCGGGTCGATGGTGACGAAGGGGACGCCGGTGTGGTCCTCGCGGGCGTCGGCGAAGCGGTCGACGGCGGTGCGGGCCTCGTGCAGCGCGTCGGCGCCGTACTCCTCGTTCACCCCGAGCTGGTCGCGGATGCCGGCGAAGTCGATGTCGGGTGCGTAGAGGATACGGGCCACGGGTCCGACACTAGCGCGCCCGCACAGGCAGGGGTCGGTCCGGCGCGGGTGGCGCCTGACGACCGCAGAACACTGCTCGGAGGCGAACGAGCCGGCACGTAAGCCGGATCCTGTACCCGCGCGACCACTCGGTCGTCGCGGGCGGCGACCATCCATCTGGGCACACCGTCGCCGGGTACCTCGAGCGGCCCACCCGCGGGCTGGGGCGAGCAGCCCTCGTGACGCCCGCGCACACGCACCGCGAGGTGCGTGCTTCGGCCTTGCTCCGGGTGGGGTTTACCTAGCCGACGCGGTCACCCGCGCCGCTGGTGCGCTCTTACCGCACCGTTTCACCCTTACCGGCCTCGCGGCCGGCGGTCTGTTCTCTGTGGCACTGTCCCGCGGGTCACCCCGGGTTGCCGTTAGCAACCACCCTGCTCTGTGGAGTCCGGACTTTCCTCGATGCGCGGCGTGACGGCATGTGCCGCCCGTTCCGCCCACCGCGGCCGCCCGGCCGACTCGTTCGCGTCCTCAGGATACGGCAGACGGCCGGCGGCTCGTGCGCGGCTCAGCGCCAGTGCTGCGCGTCGTTGACGAGTCTCACCACGGACCCGCCGTCGGGGAAGAACTCGGCGATGGAGACCGAGGCGAGATCGAGGTGGAGCCGGAACAGCAGTTCCGGTCCGACGCCCAGCGCCTCGCGCAGCATCAGCTTGATCGGGGTCACGTGCGAGACGAGCACGACCGTCTGCCCCGGATAGCGTTGCAGCAGATCCGCTTTCGTCTCCGCCACACGCTCGGCGACCTGCGCGAAGCTCTCCCCGCCGGGCGCCGGCACCGTGATGTCGGACAGCCACCGGCGATGGACGTCGGGATGCCTCTCGGCGGCCTCGGTGAAGGTCAGGCCCTCCCACTCGCCGAAGTCGTTCTCGATGAGCCCGGCGTGTTCGACGACGTCGACGCCGGTCAGCGCCGCAACCTCCTCGGCCGTCGCGCGCGCCCGGCTCAGCGGCGAGGTGACGATCGCGGAGATGCCGTCCTCGCGGGCCACCCGCTGCGCCGCCGCACGCGCCTGGCGCAGACCTTCCTCGGTCAGCTCCGGGTTGCCGCGCCCGGAGTAGCGCCGCTCCACCGAGAGCGGGGTCTGGCCGTGACGGAGCAGGATGAACCTCGTCGGCGCGCTGCGCTGCCCCTGCCAGCTGGGTGCCTTACCGCTCGGGGTCGCCGCGTCGGCGTTGCCCTTCTCCGCGCTGTTCGCGGTCAAGGCTCAGATCCCGGATTCGGCGGTGCGCACCAGGATCGCGCCGCACTCCTCGCACCGGATGACCTCGTCGGACAACGCCGCGCTGATCTGCGCGATGGTGCCGCGGTCGAGCTCCATCCGGCACGCGCCACAGCGACGGGCGCGCAGGAGTCCGGCCCCGATTCGGCCGTTGGCGCGCTGCTTCTCGTAAATCGCCAGCAGGTCCGGGGCGATCTCGGCGGCCTGGCCCTCGCGACGTTCCCGGACGTGCGCCAGATCCTCGTCGATGGTCGCGAGGGACTTCTCGCGGCTCTCGTTCAGCGCGGCGAGCTTCTCCTCGAGGTGCGCGATGGTCGCCGACGCGCGGTTGCGCTCGGCCTCCACGGCCTCCTGCTGCTCCATGAGCGACAGCATCTCGTCCTCGAGGAGCGCCTTGCGGCGTCCGAGGCTGTTGAGCTCGTGCTGCAGCTCCGTCAGGGCCTTGGGGGCCAGACCGCCCGAGGCGAGGAGCTTGGCGTCCTTGGCCTCGCGATCGGTCATGCCCTTGACCTCCGACTCGATGCGGCGGTACTCGCGCCCGAGGTCCTCGGCGGAGATCTCCGCGCGCACCAGGTCGTCGCGGGCGGCGTCGATCGACTTGCCGATCTCGGCGATCTCGGCGTCCTCGGGAAGGTTCTTGCGGCGATGCTCGAGTCGGTTGATCTCGGCATCGGAGTCCGCGAGATCGAGCAGCAGTCGCTGCACACCGGCGTCGACTTTCATTGCGGCCTCCTGTCTCTGAAGTCCCCTAACCGTACGCGGGTGGTCACCGCGTCCCGGCGGGCGGGTTTGTTGTCTTCTCGGCTGCGCTCCCGCATCACCCGAGGCTGTGGACGACGAACGGATCGGTCGGTTCGCCGAAGACCTGGACCTCCACGCCGAGCTCGTCGGCGAGCAGTTGCGCGACCTGCGCGCACCACGGGAACTCGGTCGCCCAGTGTCCGGCGTCGACGAGGGCGGGACCGCCCACGCGCAGGCTCTCGTCGACGGGATGGTGGCGCAGATCGCCGGTCAGGTAGACGTCGACGCCGAGGCCCCGCACACGCCCGAGGAGCGAGTCGCCGGCACCGCCGCACACCGCGACCGTGCGGACGAGCGCGTCGGGATCGCCGGCGGCGCGCACACCCCACGGGGTGCGCAGCACCCGCGCGGCCTTCGCGGTGAAGTCGCGCAGCGACATCGGCTCGGCGAGTGTGCCGACGCGGCCCAGCCCGAGGTCGCTGTCGAGATCGGCGAGTTCGAGGACGTCGAACGCCGGCTCCTCGTAGGGGTGCGCGTGGCGCAGCGCCTGCAGGACCTTCGCGCGGATGGACCGGTCGGCGACCATCTCGATCCGCGCCTCGTCGACGTGGGTGCGCATCCCGATGTCGCCGATCGCCGGCGACGCGTTCTCCTGCGGCTCGAACTGCCCGGTGCCCACCACCGACCACATGCAGTCGCGGTAGTCCCCGACCTCGCCCGCACCGGCGGCGAACATCGCCTCGCTGACCTGCTCGACATTGCCCTCCGGCACCATGACGACCCACTTGTCGATCGGCGCAAGCGATTTCGGCTCGATGGGCACGGTGTCGATCACGCCGAGGAGGTCGGCGAGCGCGTCGGAGACGCCGGGGCGGGCGCGGTCGGCGTTGGTGTGGGCGGAGAGCAGCGCGATGCCGTTGCGGATCAATCGGTGCACGATGCGTCCCTTGGCGGTGTCGGCGGCCACCGTGGTGACGCCGCGCATCAGCAGCGGGTGATGGGCGACGATCATGTCGGCCCGGCCGGCGATCGCCGCGTCGACCACCGCATCGGTGACGTCGACGCAGGTGAGCACGCGCTCCACCCGCTCCTGGCGGTCGCCGCAGACGAGGCCGACGGCGTCCCAGGACTCGGCGAGCGCCGGCGGATACGCGCGTTCGACGACGTCGGCCACCAGGCCGACGGTCACGAGCTCAAGCGAGTGACCCATTCCCCATCTCCTCCGTTACCTGTCCGATCGCTGCGGTCAGCGCGCGAACCTGTTCTGCGGGACGCACAGCCAACCGTAGGTGACCGTCGCCGAGTCCCACGAAGTTCGCGCAACCGCGCACCGCGAAGCCGTGTTCGACGAGCCTCCGCTTGACCTCCGTCGCCCGCGGGACCTCGACGAGGACGAACGGCGCGGCGGGTGTCGCCGCCACGCGCAGTCCGACGCGGGCGAGCTCGTCGAGCATCAGCGCCCGCTCGGCGGCCACCGTCTGCGCCTGCGCCGCGCAGTATGCGTGCCCCTGCTCCCCCAGGCACGCGGTCAGCGCGGCCAGCGCCGGCGTCGACAGCGCCCAGGGTCGTCGTCCCGCCGACAGTCGCCCCAGCACGTCGGGTGCGGCGAGCAGATACCCGGCCCGCAATCCGGCCAGGCCGAACGTCTTTGTCACGCTTCGGATCACGATCAGGTCCGGCCAGTCGCACGAGGCGAGCGACTCCGGCTCCGGACGGCCGTCGGCGCCGAGTGTCAGGTCGGCGAACGCCTCGTCGACGACGATGAGGCGGCCGGGCCGGCGCAGCGCCTCGATCGCCGCGCGCGGATGCAGCACCGACGTCGGGTTGGTGGGGTTGCCCAGGACGACGAGGTCGGCGTCGTCCGGCACGCCGTCGCCCGTCCCGGCGCCGAGCGACCACGGCGCGGCCAGCGTCACCTGCGTGATCGGCACTCCCGCGGCACGCAGCGAGATCTCCGGTTCGGTGAACGACGGCTGGATCAGGGCCGCATGCCGGACCCCGAGGCGGGGCAGCATCTCGAATCCGTCCGCGGCACCGGACAGCAGCAGCACGTGTTCGGCGGGACGGCCGTGGGAGGCCGCGATCGCCTCGATCGCGCGCTGTTCGTCGGCGACCGACGGATAGCGCGACAGATCCCCGATCCCGGCCCGCACCGCGTCGAGGACGAAGGCGGGCGGCGTGCCGCGGACGTTCACCGCGAAGTCGATCAGACCGGGTATCGCGTCCCGATCGCCGTGCCGGTCCGGGGCCCGCAGGTCGGACGCCCCGAACGCCGGCTCCGCGCCACACCCAACTGTCATGACCATCGACCTTACGTGCACCATGGACGGGTGCTGACGCCGCCGGATCCCCGCCATCCCGACACCGTTCTGCTGCTCGACCTCGACGGCACCATCACCGACAGCTTCGCCGGTATCGCCAACAGCTTCCGGCATGCGCTCGCCGCGGTCGGCGCCCCCGAACCGGACCCGGAGGTCGTCGCGGGCGTCGTCGGACCGCCGATGATCGACACGCTCGACGCCCTGGGCCTCGCCCCGGAGGTCGCCGAGGAGGCGATGCGCGCCTACCGCGCGCGCTACACCGAGGTGGGCTGGCTGGAGAACTCGGTGTTCGACGGGATGGACGCCGTCCTGGCCGATCTCTCGGCCGCCGGCCGGACCATGGCGGTCGCGACGTCGAAGAACCAGACCACGGCGCGCCGCATCCTGGACCATTTCGGACTCGCCGGCCACTTCGAGTACATCGCCGGGGCCAGCGACGACAACACCCGGCGGCACAAGTCCGACGTGATCGCCCACGCAGTTTCTGAACTGGGCATCCCGGTCGATCCGGACACCGGTCACGTCACCTCGCCGGTCGTGATGATCGGCGACCGGAGCCACGACGTGCACGGTGCGGGGGCCTTCGGCATCCCGGCGATCCTGGTCGGATGGGGCTACGCTCTGCACGGGGAGGAACGCGACGCCGCCTGGTCGGTGGCGTCCACCGCCGAATTGCGCGACATCCTGGGCGTGTGAGGCACGACCGGGACCACACCCGACGCGTCGGCATGGCGATCTGAGGTAGCAGTGGCTGAAGAACTACACGTGTGTTTCGTGTGCACCGGCAACATCTGCCGGTCGCCGATGGCGCAGAACATCTTCCGGGCGGCACTCGACGACGCCGGGCTCGGCGGAAAGGTGCGCGTGACGAGTTGCGGCGTCGCCGCGTATCACGTCGGCGAACCCGCCGACAACCGGGCGCGAACAGAACTGGTGGCGGGCGGATACTCCGACGCGCACGTGGCCGCGGTGCTCGGACCCGAGCATTTCGACGCCGACCTGTTCGTCGCGGCGGACTCCGGGCACGTCCGCGAACTCGTCCGCAAGCGACTCGGCGACCGCACGCGCCTCTTGCGGTCCTTCGATCCGACGGTCTCCGAGGACGAGCTGGATCTGCTCGACCCCTACTACGGCGGAGTGGACGACTTCGTCGCCACGCGCGAGCAGATCGAGAGCGCCGTTCCCGGCCTGCTGGCCTGGGTCCGCGAGCAGCTCGGCATCGACTGAACCCGGCCTCCGACGGCCCCGGCCTCCGACGGCCCCGGCCTCCCACGACCTCGGCACCCGCCGGCCCGGACGATGGGTGCCGCGGGCTCGACCGGTCCTGGTCAGTCGATGGGTGCGACCAGGTTGTGCACAAACCGGATCTTGTCGAGAACCGGCTGCGGCAGCACGAACGGGTAGAGGTCCTGGTGCCCCATCGACCGGTTGATCTGGTTCAGCGCCCACGTCAGCGGCAGCCACTCGCCGATGATGCGGTCGAAGCCCACGTCCCCCGGCGGGACGCTGTCGTAGGTCGTGCCGGACGGGGCCATGGCGAACGCCGCCGCGGTGTCGAGGGTGTCGCGGATGTGCAGGTAGTGGGCGAACGTCTCGGCGAAGTCCTCGGCCGGGTGCATCGTGGCGTAGGACGAGACGTAGTTCTGACGCCAGCCCGCGGGCGCGCCCTCGTTGTAGTGCCGGTCGAGCGCGGCCTGGTAGTCGTCGTCGGGGTTGCCGAAGAGCTCCTCGAAGGCCGGCCGCCGCTCGTCGGTGATGAGGACGAGCTGGTAGTAGTGACCGATCTCGTGGCGGAAGTGCCCTAGGACCGTGCGGTACGGCTCGTCGAGGTCGACGCGCAGCTGCTCCCGATGCACGTCGTCACCCTCGGCGAGGTCGAGGGTGATCACGCCGTTGGCGTGCCCGGTGATGACGTTCTCCTCCGCGCTCGAGAGCAGGTCGAAGGCGAGACCGGTCTGCGGGTTGTCCTCCCGGCTCTCGATGGGCAGGCCGAGTTCGTCGAGTTCGAGCACCAGTCGCCGCTTGGCCGATTCGGCCTGCCCGAACGCGGCCAGTGCCTCGGTGTCGTCGTCGGCGGGACGGGTCCGGGTGAGCCGGCACGATTCGCACAGTTCCGGGTGGCCGGTCCACTTCACCAGCCAATTGCACTGGGCCACCTTGTTGTTGGTGCACCGCTCCAGCAGCACGCCGTCGACCTCGGCGCGCCCCTGGTCGTCGAGGACGTGGATGGAGCGTGACTCCAGCCAGAATCCCAGCGCGCTGTCGCAGTTCAGACACAGGCTGTTCTCGAAAGAGAGGCGCTGGCCACAGTTCAGGCAGACGAAGTCTCGCATTTCAGCCACCGTACCCGCGATCGGTAACCTGGGCATCGTGCACGTACTGCGAACAATCCTCCGACCTGGGTGGATCGCCCTCGGGATCGTGGTCGTGGCGTTCGCAGTGGCCTGCTTCACGCTCCTCGCGCCGTGGCAGCTCGGCAAGAACACCGACACCGAGCGCCGCAACGACCTGATCCGCACGGCCACCTCGCTGGAGACGGCGCCGATCGACGACGTCGCCCCGGGGTCTGCCTTCGACCCGGAGACCGAGTGGCGTGAGGTCTCGGTGACCGGTCGCTACCTGGAGGACCGGCAGGCCCTGGTCCGGCTGCGCAACGTCAAGGAGCGCCCGGCCATCGAGGTGCTCACCCCGTTCGCGGTGAGTGGTTCCGATCGCGTGGTCCTGGTGAACCGGGGCTTCGTGCGTCCCACCGAGGGCGCGGTGCCCGACATCCCTCCGCCGCCCGCCGGCGAGGTGACGATCGCCGGACGCATCCGCGCGGCCGAGAGCGTCAGCAATGACCGCGGCGCAGGCGATCAGGACGGCGTGCTCACCGTCCCGTCGATCAACCCGGGCCTGGTCGGCGGTGCCACCGGCACGAAGCTCGACGAGTTCTACCTGCAGTTGTCGAAGGACCAGCCGGGCGCGCTCGGCGAGATCGAACTGCCCCACCTCGACAGCGGCCCCTACCTCTCCTACGGGCTGCAGTGGCTCGCATTCGGCATCATGGCGCCGCTGGGCGTGGGCTACTTCCTCTGGGCGGAGATCAAGGCGCGACGCCGGGCCGCGGAGGCGTCCGCACCGGAGTCCTCGGAACCCCGCAGCGGCGGTACCGCCGAGCAGACCGCGGGCGCCGAGTCGCCCGACGAGGCCCACGCGGCCGCCGCCGTCGTTCGGACCCCCACGCCGACGAAGGGCGCCCCGGAGTCCCGGGCCGAACGCAAGCGCCGCATGCGTGAGGAACTGCGCGCGGCCGCCGGAGCGTCGGTCACCCGTCAGGTGGGCCAGATCGGGCAGGGTCCGACGAGCGAGGAGTCGGCGAGCGACAAGCTCAGCCGGCGCTACGGCGGCTGAGAACGGCCCGTGCCAGGCACCCGGCGACGCACACCGCCGCCGTTGTCCGCTGCACCCGCCGCGACAACTCGACCGCGGCACGCAGATCGGCCGGGCGCGGCGCGGGCCCCCGCCCCAGCGCCGGACGCATCTCGACGCCGTGCGGGTAGACGGTCCGCCCCCCGAGCTGCACGCCGAGCGCCCCGGCGAAGGAGGCCTCGACGACGCCCGCGTTGGGGCTCGGGTGCGCCGAGGCGTCCCGACGCCACGCGTCGAGCGTCCGGCGCGGCCGGCCCGACGCCGCGACGATCACCGCGCCCGCGAGTCGCGCGGGCAGGTGGTTGGCGAGATCGTCGAGTCGCGCCGCCGCCCAGCCGAAGTCGCGATAGCGCTCGTTGCGGTAGCCGATCATGGCGTCGAGCGTGTTGACCGCGCGATAGGCGAGGACCCCGGGAACGCCTGCGACGGCGCCCCAGAAGAGCGGGCCGACGGTGGCGTCGGAGGTGTTCTCGGCGATGGATTCGAGGGCCGCGCGCGCGATCCCGTCCTCGTCGAGTGAGTTCGGGTCCCGCCCGCAGAGGCTCGGGACCAGAGCGCGGGCCGCGTCGACGTCGCCTGCGTCGAGTGCGTCGGCGACCTCGTCCCCGACCCGGCACAGCGAGGTCCCGCCCAACGCGACCCACGTCGCCGCGGCGGTGGCCGCGGCCCGGCCGACCGACCCAGGCGGGGTCAGGGTCGCCGACCCGACGACGACCGATCCCACTGCGACGGCGACGAGACGCGCACCGGCCTCGCGGGAGTCCGCGTACATCCGATCCTCGAGGAAACCCGCGAACCGGCCGAAGCCGGCCACCGGATGCCCGCGGGACGGGTCGCCGAACGCCTCGTCGAGGAGATACCCGGCCGCCAGGCCGATGGCGGTAACCACCGCGCGCCCGGTCCGGCGCCGCCCGGCGTCTCGTGGTCGCTTCCTGTCTCGGGGCACCGCGCGATGGTATCGACCGCGCGTCGTGGCCGTGCGGAGGCCGTGCCACACTTGACCCCCGTGGCCAGGTCATCCGCGGAACCATCCCCCGGGCGGTACGACATCGACACCGGTGTCGCCGAACTCGCGCGCGACCCCTTCGCCGGCGGCTGGTTGCTGACCGTGAACGGCGCGCACAGCTCGCACATCGACCCCGACGACCCGACGGTCCTGGACTTCGAGTACCTGCGACAGATGGCCGCGGTGATCGCCGAACGCCACGACCGGTCCGACCGGCTCCGCGTCCTTCATCTCGGCGGCGCGGCGTGCGCGCTCGCCCGCTACCTCGACCACGAGTATCCCGACGCGCGGCAGGTCGCGGTGGAGATCGACGCCGAGCTCGCCCGGCTCGTCCGGGAGTGGTTCGACCTCCCCCGCGCCCCCAGGCTGCGCATCCGGGTGGGCGACGCCCGCGAGGTGGTCACCTCGCTGCAACCCGGCACCCGGGAGGTGGTGGTGCGCGACGCGTTCAGCGGCGACCGCACCCCGGCCCATCTCACGACCCGCGAGTTCACGGCCGCGGTCAAGGAGGTCCTGGTGCCGGGAGGCCTGTACCTGGCCAACTGCGGCGACGGCCGCGACCTCGCCGGAGCCCGTGCCGAGGCGGCCACCGTGGCGTCGGTCTTCGAGAACCTGATGCTCATCGCCGACGCCGCGATGTTCAAGGGGCGCCGCACCGGCAACATCGTGATCGTCGGCAGCGACGCCCCGCTCGAACCGTCGTCGCACCTGGTCCGGACGCTACTCAGCGACCCGCTGCCCGCCCAGGTCCTCGCCGGCGCCAAGGCCCGCGACTTCGCGCGCGGTCCCGAACTCACCGACTCCGACTCCGCCGCACGTTAGGGTCCTCCCGCTCCGGGCACGAGCGTGCCGCGTGCTCGGTGCACGAACCCCGCACTCCACTCGTTAGGGTGGTCACGACGGCCGCCGGGGGCTGCAGAGTCGACTGCTGCCAGGGAACGAGGATCACGTGACGGAGCCATCGTCGAGAGCGGGCACCACGCTGGGCCCGTACCGCATCGACAGACTGCTGGGCCGCGGCGGCATGGGCGAGGTGTACGAGGCCTACGACACCGTCCGGGAGCGTCGCGTCGCGCTGAAGCTGCTTCCTCCGCACCTGGTGCACGACAAGGACTTCCGCGAGCGCTTCGAACGCGAGTCGAAGACCGCGGCGCGACTGTCCGATCCCCACGTCATCCCGATCCACGACTGGGGCGAGATCGACGGGGTCCTGTTCATCGACATGAGACTCGTCGACGGCCGCGACCTGCGCAGGGTTCTCGAGTCCGGGACGCTCGCCCCCGAGCGTGCCCTCGACATCCTCGGACAGGTGGCCTCCGCGCTCGACGCCGCGCACCGCGACGGCCTGGTGCACCGCGACATCAAACCCGACAACGTCCTGGTCGACGCCGACGACTTCGCCTACCTCGTCGACTTCGGGATCGCGCAGGGCGCCACCGACAGTCGCCTGACCCAGACCGGCACCGCGCTCGGCACGCTCGCCTACATGGCGCCGGAACGGTTCGGCGACCAGCCGGCCGGGCCGTCGTCGGACGACTACGCGCTGGCCTGCGTGCTGTTCGAGTGCATCCACGGACAGACCCCGTTCCCGGCCAGGACCGATCAGGGGCTGATGACGGCGCACCTCACCAAGGCGCCGCCACAGACCGGCGGCCCGCTCGACCCGGTCTTCGCACGGGCACTGGCGAAAGACCCGGCACAGCGGTACGACTCCGCCCGCGAGTTCATCCGGGCCGCCAAGGACGCTCTGGCCGCGGGCCCGGCGCCGCGGCCTGCGTCACCGGAGACCCGGGTGGCCAGCCCCCGGCCCCTGCCCCCGACCACCCCGGCGTACACCCCGCCGCCGTCGGTCACGCCACCGCCCGGCGCGCCCGCCCGCGGATCGCAGTCCGGTCCCCAGGCCGGGCCGTCGTACGGCTCCGGGCCGTCGTACGGCTCCGGGCCGTCGTACGGCTCCGGGCCGCACCACGGCTCGGGTCCCCGCCACGATCCGGCGCAGGGCAACCCCTCCGTGCCGAACACCTCGGGACCGCACGCCCACTCGCACGGCGGACCCCGGTACCCCGCGCCGGCACAGGCGGACCCCTATGCGTCGGTGCCCCCGCACCTGTCCGGACCCCACGCCGGTCCGGGGGGACAGTGGGGCTCCGCCCCCACCCCGGCGGGGACGAAGACGCATCGCAACATCGTGTTCGCCGTGCTCGCCGGCGTGGTGGTGATCGCACTCGCGGTGACGGGCGTCGTGGTGGCGCTGTCGGGCTCCGGCGACGATCCGCGGCCGCCCGCGCCGTCGTCGACGGCGATGCCCGCCGGCACGGTGGAGTGCACGTACCCGTCCCGGTCCGCGGTCGGCGGGGTGGAGGTGCCGCCTCCCGCGTCCGCGCAGCCGAACACCGGCACCGTCGACGTGGAGGTCCCGATCGCCGCGCAGGGCACGATCGGCATGACCCTCGACCGCGCCGACGCCCCGTGCAACGTCGGCGCGATGGTCTCGCTCATCGAGTCCGGTTTCTACGACGGCAGCAAGTGCCACCGCGCGTCGGACAAATACCTGATCTGCGGCTCGTCGGCAGGCCAGGAAGGCACCAACCCCGGCTGGACGAGTCCCGACGAGCTGCCGACGAACCTGCGCACGACCGGCACCGAGAAGGGCGTCCCCACGGTCGTCTACCCGCGCGGCACCGTCGCCATCCTCGATTTGCCCGACGACGGCGGCGCCACCGGCTCGACCACGTTCTTCATGCTCGCCAAAGACACCATCCTGCCGCTCAGCTACTCGATCGTCGGCACCATGGACACCGCCGGACTCGCGGTGCTCGACACGATCCTCGCCGACGGGTTCACCCCGTCGCGCCCGGGCGCGCAATCGGGCCCGCCCAACCAGAACCTGCTGATCCAGAAGGTCCGGATCAGCGACTAGATGACGTAGTTCATCCGCGTCAGGATCGCCTGTGCGAGTGCCGAATCCCCGTCGACCTCCACTGCCGACGGATCGGCGTCGCGGCGCCCGCCGGCGCAGCGCGCGAGGTTGACCGCGTCGATGCGCAACCGGACGTCGGCCGACGCGTCACCGCCGTCGAACTCCTCGACGAGACCGGCGCGGTCGGCGACGGCGATCCGCACCACGCGCGGCGACAGCCCGGTGATGTCGAAGACGACCTTGCTGCCCTTCGGCGCGCCGGCGCGCTTGCCGACGACGAACGGCAGCGACGCGGTGATCTCGTCGAGCGCCCACGCGGCCGGGACGGGATCGGTCGGCAGCGTGCCGTCGGTGGCATCGCGCAGGTCGATCTCGTGCATCCAGCAGTCGAAGACGCGAATGCGCATGAAGCGGCCGTATGTGTCGGGGCCCGCGGGGGTGAGCGCCTCGGCCTCGAAGTCGTTCTGCGACATCGCGTTCAGCGCCGCGGTGCGCACCCTGACGATCTCGTCGAGTGCGGCCAGCACCTCGGACCTCGACTTCGGGCGGAAGTGCTCGACCCACTTCTCGTTCAGCTCGCCGATCGGGTTGCGCACGTGCTCGAGCGCGCTGATGGTCGGCGACGCCGCCACGTCGCGGCCGTCGAGCATCGACTCGGTGCCGATGATGTGCGCGACGACGTCGGCGTTGGTCCACCCCGGCAGCACCGAGGGCGCCGACCACTGCTCGTCGCCCAGTCCGGCCGCGACCTCGGCGATCGTCGCCCACTCGGCCACGAGCGCCTCGGTGAGTTCGGCCTTCGGCAGGATCGTTGTCGGCATGTGCGTGCTCCTCGCGATCTCATCGCCCGGCGAGATCCGGACCGGGACAACATTAGCGCTCCGAACGTCCGTCGATCGGCACGTCGCGGATCCGGCCGGGTCGGCTGCGGCCCGGTCAGATGAGACCGAGTTGCGTCGCCCGCACGGCGGCGCTCACCCGGCTGGAGGTGCCGAGCTTGTCGAGGATGTGCTCGACGTGCCGGTTGACCGTGCTCCGCGAGATGAACAGGCGCTGGGCGATGTCGGCGTTGGACATCCCGTCGGCCACCAGCGCGAGGACGTCGAGTTCGCGCGGCGTCAACGCGATCCGCTGCTGTTCCATGATCTGGTCGACGAGGCCGCCGGTCAGTCCGCGGACCTCGGCGAGCAGCGCACGCAGCCAGTCCGGGAAGACGCTCTGCCGCACGCTCACGTGGATGGCCCCGACCACCTCGCCGGTGCCCGCGACCAGGGCGACCGAGGAGCCCTCGTCGAAACCGGCAGGAGCCAGAACGGATCTCACCGTGTATGACGAGCGGTACGACTCGACGTCGCGCCAGGTCAGCACCCGCTCGGGATGAGACTGCACGACCGCCATGCCGGGATCGCGACGCACGAAGTCGGTGAGCAGGTAGTCCAGCGTCCGGTCGTCGTAGCCGGAACTCGAGAGCACCACGTGGCGCTGCGTCTCGGGATCGACCCGTGTCACGGCAGCGGCGGCGGCGTCGAGACGACCGGTCACGAAACGGGTCAGGCCGTCGATCCGGTCGCCCGGACCACCCTCGGTCACGGCCGGGAGCAGCCCTTCCAGAAGCATCGTCGCCATGGACAGATCCTAGTGGCGGGCGGGGCCGGAAGTCTCGGAAAACCTCCTGATGATCAGGGACATCCGACCCCGCCCGTGGCCGTCAGAGGGAGGGCACCTCGTGCGCCCACGGACGCACGCGCTCGAGGTTCGCCGCGGCGCGCAGCACCGCCGCGTCGTCGTGCAGGCGACCTGCGATCTGCAGACCGACCGGACGCCCGTCCGAGGTGAAGCCGGCCGGCACGGAGATGGCCGGGGTCGTCATCATGTTGAAGGGGTAGGTCAGCAGCCAGCCGAGCAACTGCGAGCGCAGCGATTCACCCTGCAGCCGTTCCGGCGCGAACTGGCCGAGCGGGAAGGTCGCCTCCGCCAGGGTCGGGGTGATGAGCAGGTCGTACTCCCCCATGAACTGGTTGAAGGTGTCCCACATCTGTCCGCGGAACGCGTCGGCACGTCCGACGTCGACGCCGGTCAGGCGCTCGGCCTCCCGCAACAGCGCGACGAGCTCGTCGTCGACCTGTCCCTTCCACTGATCCCACTCGAGCATGTCGTACTCGGCGGCGAAGCCCGGGACCCAGATCCCGTTCCACATCGCCTCCTCGGGGTTCCCCCAGGCCGGTGTCGCCTCCTCCACCGTCGCGCCGAGCTCCTCGAACACCTCGACGGCCTGTTTGCAGATCGCGAGCACCTCGGGATCGACCACGGCGAACCCCAGGTCCGGCGACCACGCGATCTTCCAGCCCTTCACGTCCTTGCGCGTCTCGGCCACCCAGTCGGTGTCGGCGGCGGGCAGGCTCAGCGGATCGGCGGAGTCCGGACCGGCCATCACCGACAGCATCAGCGCGTTGTCCTCGACGGTGCGGGTGATCGGCCCGTGGTAGGCCCAGTGGTAGTAGCGGCCGCCGAGGATCGTCTGCGGGATACGGCCGGTCGACGGCTTCAGCCCGACCACACCGCAGAGCGAGGCGGGAATGCGCACCGAACCCGCGCCGTCGCTGCCCTCGGCGAGCGGACCGAGACCGGCGGCCACTGCGGCCGCGGCACCACCGCTCGAGCCGCCTGCGCTGTGCCCGGGCTTCCATGGGTTGTGCGTCGGGCCGAACAGGTGGTTGTCGGTGTTGCCGTAGTAGCCGCTCTCCGGGGTGTTCGTCTTGCCGAGGAACAGGCCACCGGCGGCCTTCAGCCGCGACACCACGACCGCGTCGGCCTCGGCGATGTTGTCCTTGAGCGGCACCATGCCGAAGGTCAGGGGCCTGCCCTTGACCGCGGTGAGGTCCTTGATGGTGAACGGCACCCCGTGCAAGGGACCGAGCGGCTCGCCCTTGGCCACCTGGTCGGTGAGCGCGGCCGCGTCGGCGAGCACCTGCTCGCGATCGAAGTCGATGATCGCGTTGACCGACGGGTTCACCGCGTCGACGCGGGCCACCGCGGCTTCGGCGACCTCGGTCGGAGACACCTCCCTCGACGAGATCCGTTGTGCGAGTTCGACTGCTGTCAGGTATGCGAATGAATCGGTCATGGGCCGACACTAGGTCGGGTGTGACGCAGGCCACCATTGGTCAGATAACCCATTCTCGCGGGGACCCGTACCCGCCGGGACCGCTCGCGCGACACATCGGCGCGGGGTCGTGACACGTTCGGATGAACCCGGGACCGCCGTCGCGTGGTTGCGCCGCCGATCACCGGAGGAAGACCTAGATTGAGGGGCGTGTCAGATTTCGACCTCAGCGGCACGCGCCTCGGCCCCTACTCGATCGACGAGCTCATCGGCCGCGGCGGGATGGGCGAGGTCTACCGCGCCACCGACACGTGCAAGGGCCGGGTCGTCGCCCTGAAGCTCCTCAGCCCGGCGATCGCCGGCGATCCCGCCGCCCGTGACCGGTTCCTGCGCGAATCGAGGGTCGCCGCGCAACTGAACGACCCCCATGTCATCCCGATCCACGACTGGGGCGAGATCGGCGGCCGGCTGTTCATCGACATGCGACTGGTCGACGGTCGGGACCTGCGCACCCTGCTCGCCGACACCGGGCCGCTGCCCGCCGAGCGTGCCCTGAAGATCGTCGGGCAGATCGCCGACGCCCTCGACGCCGCCCATCGCAGCGGGCTCTGCCACCGGGACGTGAAGCCCGACAACATCCTCGTCGACGACCGGGACTTCGCGTACCTGGTGGATTTCGGCCTCGCGCAAGCGGATACGGACACCCGTCTCACCAGCACCGGCACCGCGATCGGGTCGTTCGGCTACATGGCGCCGGAACGGTTCGGCTCGGGCACGGTCGGGGCACCCGCCGACATCTACGCCCTGGGCTGCGTGCTGTTCGAGTGTCTCTCCGGCGTGCCCCCGTTCGCGTCGGCCACCACGATCGAACGCCTCATCACGGCTCACCTCACGGCGCCTCCCCCGCGCCTCGGGGCGGCCGTCGACGATGTGATCGCGCGGGGGATGGCCAAGGACCCGGCGGAGCGGCCGCCGTCCGCCGGGACGCTCGTCGCCGAGGCCGAGGCGGCGCTGCGCGCCGACCCTCTTCACGGGCCTCCCGCCATCGCGCCCGCCGCGCCGACGGCCGCCCCGCCGGTCCCGGAACCACCCACGGTCGTGCCGCCGGGCGGCACGCGGCCGATGGCGTCTCCTGTGCCCACCGGTCCCCAGGCGATCGGCCCCTCCGGTCCGCAGTGGGATCCGACGATCGCCGCGGCGGGGTGGCAACCGCCCGCTCCCCCGCGCCGACGCTCACCGGCCATCCCGATCGCGGTCGCCACCATCGTCGTCCTGATGGTCTGCGTCGGTGTCCTCGGCTGGGCCATCCTGACCTCCGACGACGAGGAGGCGACGACTGCCGCCGGTTCGTCGTCGACCCCCGTCCAGACCGCCACACCCCCCGCTCCCGTGCCGCCGCCGGTGCAGACCACGACGCCGGTTCCCGCGCCGCCGCCCGCCACCCGGGCACCCGCCCCCACGACGCAGGCGCCGTCGGGGCGCGGTCCCGGCGACCTCGGATTGTCCGTCCCGATCACGCGGCCGCCGTGCGACGGCACCGGCATCGTCGTGGTCGGCAACGCGACCTCGCCGGGCGCGTACCCAGCGGAGGTGCAGGCGTTCCTCGACCGCTTCCCCGGCGCGAGCTATCTCCGCACCGACCAGTCCTGCCCGTCGTTGCGACAGCGCAGCGACGAGAGCAACCCGATCTACGCGGTGTACTACGTGGCCGGGCCGACGCTCGGCGACATCTGCACCCTCCGCAACCGGATCGGCGGCGACGCCTACGGCAAGTGGCTCGACACCACGTCGGACCCGACATCCTACATCACCTGCTGAACTCGCACAGAACCGCGGACAAGGACAGAAACCGTCCTCGTTCTGCGGCACGATGGCCTCATGTTGGAGACCTCCGCCCGGTTGCTCGCGCTCCTGTCGTTGCTGCAGCAACGTCGCGAGTGGTCGGGCAGGGAGCTCGCCGACCGCCTCGAGATCACCACCCGCACGGTCCGCCGCGACGTCGGGAAGCTGCGTGACCTCGGCTATCCGATAGAAGCCGACGTCGGCGTGCGCGGCGGGTACCGGCTCGGCGCCGGCGCGGAGATGCCGCCCCTGCTGCTCGACGACCAGGAGGTCCTCGCCGTCGCGCTCGGCCTCGACGCGGTGACCACCGGTCCGGTCGCCGACATGGCCGAGGCCTCGGCGGGCGCTCTCGCCAAGCTGCGGCAGGTCATGCCGTCCCGGTTGCGGCATCGCCTCGACGCACTGCGCATCGAGGCCGTTCCCCGAGAGGCACCGGCCACCGCTGTCTCCGCCGAGCGCCTCACCGAGATCGCCACCGCCTGCCATCGGCACGAGCGGCTGCGGTTCGACTACCGCCGCGACGACGGCGACGAGAGCCGGCGCGAGATCGAGCCGTATCGCCTGGTGCGCAACGGAAACCGGTGGTATCTGGTCGGTTTCGACATCGGCCGCGACGACTGGCGGTCCTTCCGCGTCGATCGGATGGAACCGCGGACCCCCACCGGGCCGCGGTTCACCCCGCGGGAACTCCCGGCGGGCGGTGCCGCGGCGTTCGTCGCGCGCGGACTGGGCGCAGTGCACCAGCGAGCCGCCGCTCGCATCCGCGTCCACGCCCCGCTCGACGAGATCGCACCGATGGTCCACGAGTCCTGGGGAACCCTCGAAACCGGCGACACGGAATCCGGCGAGGCCGGCTGTGTCGTCGCCGTCCACGGCTCGTCGTTCGCCACCATCGCCCGTTGGTTGTATCTGTTCGACGCCGATTTCACCGTCCTCGAACCCGAAGAACTGCGCGACGAACTCGCCGCCGTCGCCGAGTACCACGCTCGGATCGCCGCGCGGTACCGGCGCGCGATCACCGCACGATCTGACCGCTGACCTGCGCAGACGACCCGACCCGGGATTCTTCTCTACGGTCGGAGGGATGAGGCTACTGATCACGGGGGCAACCGGGTACGTGGGTTCCCGGCTGGTGTGCGCACTTCTGAAGAAGGGCCACGACGTCGTCGTGACCTCGCGAGACCCACGACGACTCGACCGGTTCAGCTGGTCGTCGAGGGTGACGAAGGTGGCGATGGACGCCGACGACGCGTCGTCGGTGAAGCGAGCGATGGCCGAGGCGGGAGCGATCGACGCGGTCTACTACCTCGTCCACGGCATCGGCCAGGCCGACTTCGCCAACGGCGACCGCGACGCCGCCCGCAACGTCGCCGAGGCCGCACGTGACGCCGGCGTCGGCCGCATCATCTATCTCGGCGGCTTCGTCCCGGCCGACGACGAGCTGTCGTCGCACCTGCAGAGCCGTGCCGACGTCGCCGAGGGCCTGACCGTCGAGGACGGGCCGGAACTGGTGTGGCTGCGGGCCGCGGTGATCATCGGCGCCGGTTCGACGTCGTTCGAGATCATCAGGTACATGGCCGATCGCCTGCCGGTGATCCCCGAGCCGGCATGGATCGTCAACGAGATGGACCCGATCTCCATCCGCGACGCGATCCACTATCTGGTCGCGTCGTGCGAATCATCGCTGCCGCCGGGCGAATACGACATCTCCGGCCCCGATCACGCCCGCTACATCTCGATCCTGCACGAGTACATCTCCGCGGTCCGCTTCCCCCGGCTGCGTCTGCCGGTCTACGGCGTCAGCACGCGTCTGGCCGGGCGTCTCGGCGGCCGGTTCGTCCCGGTGCCGTCGTCGCTCACCGAGGAGCTGGTGACGTCGCTCAACCATCCGATGACGGCCTCCGAGCACAGGATTCGGGATCTTATCCCGCCGCCGGAGGGCGGCCTGACCCCGATGCGCGACGCGGTGCGGGCGTCGGTCCACTCCCCGTCCCCGCGTCCGGTGTGCGATCTCGACGACCTGCACCATCTCGCCGTCACCGACCCCGCGTGGGCCGGCGGCGATCTCCTCCGCGCGAAGCGCGCCATCGGCGAGACGATCGGTGGCACGCTGCGGATGTCGGCGCGGATCGCCGGAACACTCCTGCCCAGCCGTGGATGAACGATTCACGGCCCCTACGCCTCGACCGCTCGCCCCGCGTGGCGACCCCGACCTAGGTGGTGATGAGTGCTGGTGACGACACTGGCGCGCGACCTGTACAACTCGATAGCCAGGGACCGCGACCCCGACCCGGGGGCCGACTCGGTCCGGCGTCGCTGGATCGTCGGCCTGTTCCTGGTCATCGGCGCGGTGATGCTCGCCGTCTCGCTGCGGGTGGCACCCGGCGACGCGGCGTTCTACCCGCTGACCATCGGCATGGCCGTCGTGTGGACCGTGGGCGCCTTCGCCTCCGGCCCGCTGAGGCTGGGCTCCTACAGCCCGGTCGCCACCCGGTCTCCCGACCGTCTCGGCGCGGCCGGACTCGGCGTGGTGACCGGCCTCGCGGTGGGCGGGGCCTTCGTGGTCGGCGCGCTGGTGGCCCGCATGATCCCCGGCGTCAGCGACCTCGCGAACCAGGTGCTCGCGTTCGCCGACTACGGCAGCCTGGCCGTCGTCACCGCGATCACCCTCGTCAACGGCCTCGCCGAGGAGTTGTTCTTCCGCGGCTCGGTCTACTCCGCCGCCCGGCCCCACAACCCGGTGCTGGTGTCGACGGTGATCTACGTGCTGGTGACCATGGCCAGCGGCAACGTGATGCTCGGTTTCGCCGGCGCCATCCTCGGCACCGTCTGCGCGATCCTGCGCCGTAGCACCGCCGGGGTCCTCGCACCGGCGATCACCCACGTCATCTGGGGCGCCATCATGGTGCTCGCCCTGCCGCCGATCTTCGCGTGAACTCTTCTGGGGCGTCTGGTGCCGGTATGCGGGTCCAGGTGCCGCATCCGGCCGAGTCCGGGCCGTGTCGCCGCAGCCTCCGGCCGCGTCGCGACGTGAGAGGGAGCGGTTTTGGGCGATCGCCGTCGACCCGCTAGATTCGTTGTCGCGAGTGTCGCCGACGACGCTCCACGCGCGTATAGCTCAGCGGTAGAGCTCTGGTCTTACACACCAGCGGTCAGGGGTTCGAATCCCTTTGCGCGCACCAACCTGCAGCGTCAGCCACCCAGCCATTCCCGGGTGTAGACATCCTGCCATCGCACCGCGATGTTCCGACGCGCCTCGGCACTGGCGTCGACCCCGATCGTGTCGACGAGAATGTCGTCCACGATGTCGCGAACCCGATCCGACAGCTCGATGAGATCGTCAGCGTAGCGCGCGACGAGCCCCACCCGGAGTCCGGTGACCGCATCCCCGACGCCGTCGACCGAGACGAACACCACCAGGCGCCCGAGCCCGCGCCGAGTCCGGATTGCGATCAGTTGCTTGATGATCGCGTCGCTGATCTTGATGCGCTGATCGTCGGTGGCCAGCGCACGTGCGGACCGCCGAATCCTGTTGAGTCCGGCGGAGATCGACGCGATCAGCCGCTCGATGTCGTTCTGCGGTTCGGCGAGCTGACGGGCGGCCTCGACGAGCCAGGCGTCGGTCAGATCATACGACTCAGGCATGAACCTCTCCTCCCCGCTCGTCGATGCTCTGTGTCGGTGTGCGTCCACCAGGATCCCACGGAGACAGGCGGGTATGCAGGAACTTTCGACTCCGCTGCAGGTGGCCGCGGACCGAGCCCGTGCTGATCCGCAGGACCTGGGAGATCTCCACGAGTGTCAGCCCCTCCACTTCTTTCAACCACCACGCCGCCCGCGAGGTCGTCGGCAGGTGGTCGAGTTCGGCACGAAGCGCGTCGATCAACTCCTGCCGCTCGGCTTCGTCCGAAGGGATCGGACCCGTTGCCTCGAGTTCGGCAAAGTGTTCGTGTTCGAACGGCACATCCCTACGCCGACGGTGGTGGTCGACCGCCCTGCGGTGTGCGATCGAGAACACCCACGTCCGGAAGCTACTTCGGAACGCGAAGTCCGGCAGCCCCTTCCATGCGTAGAGCAGTGTTTCCTGAGTGAGATCCTCGGCCGTCTGGGCGTCGCCCACCATTCGTCGTAGGTAACCCGCCAGTGCCGGGGTCACCCTTCGGATCAGTACCCCGAATGCCTCCATGTCGCCGACTGCGGCGGCCCCGGCGAGTTCGTCATCGCCGAGTTCCCCGAGATCGAGCGACCGGCTGTGAGCCGAATCACCCAAAGTCATGCGTGCAACTCCCCCCGTCCCTACCGACTGACCTTACAGACGGACGCACGCGACCCTTGCGATAGCGCATCGGCGTGGTCCGTGCAGCAGAAACACGACCGAAGGAGATCGACATGCCTGCCAACTCCACCGCACCGGCCAACGAAAACATCTCGACCAAGGACGCACCGAGCACGGACTCCGCCACCGACGCGACCACCGGTCGGGCCCTCGCACGGCGGGACAGCTCGGGTGACCGCGGACGCACCTCGATCGCCGACATCGTCGTCGCCAAGGTCGCCGGCATCGCGGCCCGGGAGATCGATGGCGTTCACGACCTCGGCGGCACTACCGAACGCGTTGTCGGCAAGGTGCGCGACGTCCTGCCCGGCACCTCGGTGAGCACCACCCAGGGCATCGAGGTCGAGGTCGGCGAGCGTCAGGCCGCCGTGGACGTCTCGATCGTCGCCGAGTACGGCGTCGCGATCCACCAGCTGGCCGCCGCCATCCGTCGGAATGTGATCACCGCGATCGAGCAGATGACCGGCCTGGAGGTGACCGAGGTCAACGTCACCGTCCACGACATCGCGTTCGGCGACGATGACCAGCAGGTCAATGACGCGCCCCGGGTCCAGTGACGCCCGCAGACCTTCCCGACGCGCGCCCCGACCACCAACCAAAGCGTGAGCTCGTCGACGAAGTGGCCGAGGCCGTTCTCGCCGTGCCCGGCGTGACCGGACTCCACGGCGGTCTTCTCGGCGAGGTCGCCACTTACCTGCCCGGTCGCCGGGTCGCCGGGATCGCCCTCGACGACGAGGCGGGCGAGATCCACATCGTTGCCGACCTGACCCACGATCTGCGGTCCGTCGCGGCAACTGTGCGTGACACCGCCGAGCAACTCGCAGGTCGCACATTCACGGTGATCGTGGAAGACATCACCACAGATCCCACGCCTAACACCGAAAGAAGGTGACGCCCCGTGAACAACGCGCTCATCGGGATGTTCGTCGGACTGTTCCTCGCACTTGCCCTGATCGCCGGTGGCATCAGTGGATTGCTGGCGGCTCTGGCGTTCGGTGCGGTCGGTTTGCTCCTCGGACTCAACCGCGACGGCACCGTGGACCTGGGTGCCCTGCTCCGGAGCAGGGGACGTGGCTGAGATGACGGCCTCCGCCGAGCCCGCCGGCACCCTCACGATCGAGGACCGCGTCGTCGAACAGATCGCCGCGCGCGCGGTCCTCGACATCCCAGATGTCACACGACGTCAGGGCACCGTCGGATCATTGCTCGGTTCGACGGCGGGGCGGTCGGCCATCGGCTCCGACCTCCCCCGCGCAACCCTGCGGTCATCGGGTTCGGCACGTCGGATCTCGCTGGAGATCGCCCTCGAATGGCCTTGCGCGGTCGCCGATGTGAGTCGTCGATCGCGCGACCATGTCGCCGACGAGGTCGAAAGACTCACCGGCACAAGGCCTGTACGAGTGGATGTCACCGTCCGCCAACTGCTACCCCGAGACGAGGTGCAACGCCGCAAGAGCGGGTTCATCGATCTCCCGGCGACGCCAGCGGAACCGATGACCGAAAGCGAGGTGGCATCGTGACATCGACCGAATCCGGCCGGGACGGCGCCGAGCCCACCGAGCGCGTCTTCACTCCCGCCGGGCATCCCGGATCGGCCGTCGCCGGGGCCATGGTGGGCGTCGCGCTCATCGCACTGTGCGCGACGGCGATCCGCGACGTCGCGGTGCGGGCGGACTGGCTGAACGGTCGCGAATGGTCGATCTCGGCAGCCGAATGGATCGCCGACCTCTCCTGGCAGGACTGGATGTGGCCCGCGGCCATGGGTCTCGTCGGCATCGGACTGCTGTTGTTGTGGGTCGCGATCAAACCGCGACGACGATCACACCTGCCGCTGGCCACCCCGCACCTGTGGACCCGCGCCGGGGATGTCGCCCGGCAGTGCAGTGCCGCAGTGGCTGAACTGCCCGGTGTCTACGACGCCGACACGATCGTCACGCGTCGCAAAGTGAAGTCCACCGTCCATGGGCGTTCCGCGGTCGCGGACCGCGAGCGGATAGCCGCGACCCTCACCGACGTCGTCTCGGTCCTCGAGTCACCGCCCCGAGTCGTGGTCCGACTTCGACTTCGAGACTCCAGGAGGATCGGATGAACCGACTGCCCGCGGTCTTACACCGTGTGACCGTGATGATCGTCGCACTCGCCATGATCGCCGTTGGCGGCGGCGCCATCGCGTGGCGCATGGGGGCGCACCCCGTTGACGAATGGATCGACCGAGTCGACCAAACCGCTTTCTCGCGGGCGGTTGAGCAGCAATGGTGGATCTGGGTGCTGATCGCCACGACGGTCATCGCGCTGGGTTGGGGAGTGCTGTTGCTGTCCACCAACATTGCACCTCGCGCGGTTGACGACGTCCGGCTGGCGGGCTCGGACGAGGCCGGAACGCTCACGATAGCGCCGAAACTGATCGCTTCGGCCGTGGCCGACGAACTCGAGGGCAACCCCCTGTTCCAGAAGGTGTCCGCCAAGGCCATCGACGACCGCGCCCGCAGAATCATCCGGGTGGTCGTCACTGCACGGCCGAATCGGACCTATGCCGAGATCTGTGGCCCGGTCGATCGGGCGACGGACTCGATCGTCGCCGCACTGGGCGAATCGGACGTCCATGTGCAGGGATTCATCCACCTCGAGAAATGACCGCTACGGACAACGACCGAACAAAGTCAAGAGAAGGAGAGAAGAAAATGGGATTCAGCGACAAGATCAACAACAAGACCGAGGACCTCACCGGCAAGGCCAAGGAAGCCGCAGGCGACGTCACCGGCGACGACCAACTGAAGAACGAGGGCAAGGGCGACCAACTCTCGGCAGCTGTCAAAGACGGTGCCGAGAAGGTCAAGGACGCCGCTTCGAACATCAAGGACAAGCTGACCGGAAACTGACCCCGGGGATGCGAGTGCCGGGCCACCTTCGGGTGGCCCGGCATGTTTCACTGCCCCGACCCGCGCGCACCGCGTCTCGAGCTACGGATCAGCCGATCGAACCGAGCGCCTTGTCCCACACGTCGGCACCGCGCATCTCACCCGGGCCGACCATGTCGGCGAAGACGATGGTCCCCTCGCGGTTCACCAGGAAGGTGCCGCGGTTGGCGTAGCCGCGCTCCTCGTTGAACACCCCGTAGGCCCGGGCGACCTCTCCGTGCGGCCAGAAGTCCGACAGCAGCGGGAACAGGAACCCCTGAGCCGACGCCCACACCTTGTGCGTGGGCGACGGCCCGACGGAGATCGTCACGGTGGTGACGTCGTCGTTGAAGAACTGCGGCTGCTGGTCGCGGATGTAGCCCAGCTCGCCCTGGCAGGTGCCGGTGAAGGCGAGCGGGTAGAACACAACGAGCACGTTGCGATCGGCGCGCAGCGACGACAGGGAGACGAGCTGGTTGTTCTGGTCCCGCAACTCGAAGTCAGGGGCGCGGTCGCCGACCTTCAGCGGGCCTGCGGGCACGGCATCGCTCATGCCTTCTTGCCCGCGCGCGCCTTGGGCTGCACGAGTCGTGCCGCCGACCAGTCTCCGAGGCTGATCGCCGAGGTCTGGGTCAGACCTGCGGTCGGGGCGGCCTCGGCGATCTCGCTCGGGTCGACATATCCGGGGCGGCCGGTCTTCGGCGAGAGAACCCAGATGTAACCGTCCTCGGCGAGCGGGCCGATGGCGTCCATCAGCGCGTCCACGAGGTCGCCGTCCCCGTCGCGCCACCAGAGGACGACCACGTCGATGACGTCGTCGGCGTCCTCGTCGAGCATCTCGCCGTCGATCGCGTCCTCGATGTCAGCCCGGAGATCGTCGTCGGTGTCCTCATCCCAGCCGAGTTCCTGCACGACCAATCCGGCCTTCAGGCCCAGTTTCTGGGCATTGCTGCCGGTACCGTCTGTGGCGGCTACCACCGCGCGTGACCTCCTGAGGGTGATGGGACGTTGGGTTCGTCGCCGGTTGGTGCGTCGTCGTGTCCGTCACCGGACGCCAACTCGCCTGTCAGCATAGGCAACAGCCTAAAGCCTCACATTACGAGGCGACCCACGTCAGGGATTTCGGGCGTTTCCCCGCCCCGAATCCGCGCTGCGATCGACGCACCCGCGGCGGCTCAGCGCCCCGCGGTCGTCGGCACGGGCGCGCTCGTGCCCGGGGGCCGGTTCGGCGCCTGCGACCGCGGTGTGGCCGACGAGGCGGCCGGCAACGGCGTGTAGGCGGCGCACGCCTCGAGCAGTCGCTGCTTGTCGCGCGTCCACTGCCCGGCCACCGGGTTGAGTTCGGTGCGCTGCTGCCTGCGGATCGCGTTCTCCAGCCGCGCGGTCGTCTCCAGGAAGGTGCGCGCCGGTGTGGCGACATCGCGCGGCGCGGTCTCGGTGATCTTCGGCCGGATCTGGTCTGCGCCGGCGATCAGGCTCGCGCGCGCCTTCTCGTCGAGATCCCCCACCGCCGGATACGAGTGCGTGGCGTTGAGGCGGTCGACGAAGGCGTTGTACCCGCGCACCATCACGACCATCGACGACATCGATTCCCGGCACAGTTCGACGCCCTCGGCGCGGACGGCCGCAGCGGCCGAGGCCGACAACTCCGACCGGTAGGCGGCCACCTCTCCCGGCGCCGGCGAGCCGGAACCGGAGACCGTGGACGAACACGCCGCCAGCACCATCCCCCCGAATGCGATGCCGATCGTCACGCGCGTGCGAGCCCCCCGATGTCCCTCTCGGCCGGGCGAGACCTCCCATGTGCCCAGCATGATCCCCCTACTCGTCAGTAGCCCCGAGCGGACGCCGCGACAGGCGTCGCGGTCGGGTCAGCTTACAGAGATGTACCCGGTGCCAACAGAACTCACATGGGGCACGATGTGGAGTGACACCGCACGACAAAGGAGTTGCGGTGTCGTACACCATGCAGCCGGACCACCACCCCGGGTCCGGCCTGTCAGAGGGAGTAGGCATAACCGTGACCGACCAGATGGACCGTGCGCCGCAGGACACCATTCCCAGCGAACACGCCGACTCCGCCACCTCGTTCCCCCGCGCCACGACGAGCGGACAGCGCGTCCGCGTCATCCGCGAGGGCGTCGCGTCGTATCTACCCGACATCGACCCCGAGGAGACCACCGAATGGCTGGACTCCTTCGACGCCCTCCTCGAGAACGCCGGCCCGGGTCGCGCGCGCTATCTGCTGCTGCGGATGCTCGAGCGCGCCGCCGAGAAACGAGTGTCGATCCCCGCGCTCACATCGACCGACTACGTCAACACCATCCCCACCGAGGCCGAGCCGTGGTTCCCCGGTGACGAGGAGGTCGAGCGGCGCTTCCGTCAGATGATCCGGTGGAACGCCGCGATCATGGTCCACCGTGCACAGCGGCCGGGAGTCGGTGTGGGCGGCCACATCTCGACCTACGCCTCGTCGGCGTCGCTGTACGAGGTGGGCTTCAACCACTTCTTCCGCGGCAAGAACCATTCCGGCGGCGGCGACCACATCTTCATCCAGGGCCACGCGTCCCCCGGCATCTACGCCCGGGCCTTCCTCGAGGGCCGCATCGACGAGGCCCGGCTCGACGGCTTCCGCCAGGAACGCAGCCACGCCGGCATGGGCGGCGGCCTGCCGTCGTACCCGCACCCGCGCCTGATGCCCGACTTCTGGGAGTTCCCCACCGTCTCGATGGGCCTCGGCCCGATGAACGCGATCTACCAGGCGCGCTTCAACCACTACCTGCACGACCGCGGCATCAAGGACACCTCCGACCAGCACGTCTGGGCCTTCCTCGGCGACGGCGAGATGGACGAGCCGGAGTCGCGCGCGTTCGCCAGCTTCGCCGCGACCGAGGGCCTCGACAACCTCACCTTCGTCGTCAACTGCAACCTGCAGCGTCTCGACGGGCCGGTCCGCGGCAACGGCAAGATCATCCAGGAGCTGGAGTCGTTCTTCCGCGGTGCCGGCTGGAACGTCATCAAGGTGATCTGGGGTCGCGAGTGGGATGCGTTGTTCCACGCCGACCGCGACGGCGCCCTGGTGAACCTGATGAACACCACGCCCGACGGCGACTTCCAGACCTACAAGGCCAACGACGGCGCCTTCGTCCGCGAGCACTTCTTCAATCGCGACCCGCGCACCAAGGAACTCGTCAAGAACCTCACCGACGAGGAGATCTGGAACCTCAAGCGCGGCGGTCACGACTACCGCAAGATCTACGCCGCCTACGCCGCCGCGATGGCCCACAAGGGACAGCCGACGGTCATCCTCGCGCACACGATCAAGGGCTACACGCTCGGCAAGCACTTCGAGGGACGCAACGCGACCCACCAGATGAAGAAGCTGACCCTCGAGGACCTCAAGGCCTTCCGCGACAGCACCCGCATCCCCATCAGCGACGCGGAACTCGAGAAGGACCCGTACCTGCCGCCGTACTACCACCCCGGCAAGGACGCCCCGGAGATCGAGTACATGCTCGACCGCCGCAAGACGCTCGGCGGCTTCCTGCCGAGCCGGCGCACCGCCACCACCAAGGTGTTGCGGCCGGACACCTCCTCGGCGATCAAGACCACCGCGAAGGGGTCGGGCAAGCAGCAGGTCGCGACCACCATGGCACTGGTGCGCATCTTCAAGGATCTGTTGCGCGACAAGGAGATCGGCAAGCGGATCGTGCCGATCATCCCTGACGAGGCCCGCACCTTCGGCATGGACTCGTGGTTCCCGACGCTGAAGATCTACAACCGCAACGGACAGCTGTACACGTCGGTCGACGCCGATCTGATGCTCGCCTACAAGGAGGCCGTCGACGGCCAGATCCTGCACGAGGGCATCAACGAGGCGGGTTCGGCGGCGAGCTTCGCCGCGGTCGGCACCTCGTACTCGACGCACGACGAGCCGATGATCCCGCTGTACATCTTCTATTCGATGTTCGGCTTCCAGCGCACCGGCGACAGCTTCTGGGCCGCCGCCGACCAGATGGCCCGCGGTTTCGTCGTCGGCGCCACCGCCGGACGCACCACGCTCACCGGTGAGGGCCTGCAGCACGCCGACGGCCATTCCCCGTTGCTCGCGGCCACCAATCCGGCGGTCGTCGCTTACGACCCGGCGTTCGCCTACGAGCTCGCCCACATCGTCGACGACGGCCTGCGACGGATGTACGGAGAGGATCCGGAGGACGTCTTCTACTACCTCACCGTCTACAACGAGCCCTACCATCAGCC
This sequence comes from Gordonia paraffinivorans, assembly GCF_900683595.1. Lineage (NCBI taxonomy): Bacteria > Bacillati > Actinomycetota > Actinomycetes > Mycobacteriales > Gordoniaceae > Gordonia > Gordonia paraffinivorans. The sequence goes on from NZ_CAACYD010000005.1 coordinate 991,157, forward strand.
GCCGATGCCGGAGGGCCTCGACCCGAAGGGCATCGTCAAGGGCGGCTACCTGTACAAGGCCGCGCCGGAGGGCATGCAGTTCCCGGCGAACATCCTGGTCTCGGGTGTGACGATGCCCGACGCGCTGCGCGCACAGGAGCTCCTGGCGCAGGAGTGGAACGTGGGCGCGAACGTCTACTCGATCACCTCGTGGAGCGAGCTCGCCCGCGACGGCATCCGCGCCGACCGGGCGGCCGTCCGCGATCCGGGCGGCGCCTCGTCCACGCCGTACCTGACCGAGCTCCTCACCGATGCCGCCGGACCGTTCGTCGGCGTCAGCGACTACATGCGCGGGGTCCAGGAACAGATCCGCGCCTACCTGCCCGGCACGTACCTGACCCTGGGCACCGACGGGTTCGGCTTCTCCGACACCCGCCCGGCCGCCCGCAGGTTCTTCAACGTCGACGCCGAGTCGATCGTCGTCGCGGTGCTGCTCACGCTCGCCCGCGACGGCCACATCGACCTGTCGGTGGCCGACCAGGCGGCCAAGAAGTACCGGGTCGACGACGTCGCGGCGGCCCCGGAGCAGACCAGCGATCCCGGCGTGGCCTGATCGATCACGCCGCGTCGGACACGACGGGGACTAGATTGAGGTCGTGTCCGACGCGCGCGTGAATCAGCCCAAGACCCCACCGGCTGACGTGTTCGGTGAGCGGGGGGCGCATGTCCCGGCCCCCGCCACCGTGCACGACGCGCTGCCCGACACCCTGCTCCGGCGGGTCAAGCAGTACAGCGGGCGCCTGGCCACCGAGGCGGTCCACTCCATGCAGGAGCAGCTGCCGTACTTCGGGGATCTCGATGCCGCGCAACGCGCCAGCGTGCAACTGGTCGTGCAGACCGCGGTGGTGAACTTCGTCGAGTGGATCCAGGACCCCGAGGGCAACGTCAAGTTCACCGTCCAGGCGTTCCAGGTGGTCCCGCAGGACCTGGCGCGACGGATCTCGCTGCTGCAGACGGTGGAGATGGTCCGCGTGGCCATGGAGTTCTTCGAGAAGTGGCTGCCGCTGCTCGCCCGCAACGACGAGCAGCTACGGGCGCTCACCGAGGCGGTCCTGCGCTACGGCCGCGAGATCGGGTTCGCCGCGGCGGCGATCTACGCGTCGGCCGCCGAGTCCCGCGGCGCCTGGGACTCCCGGCTCGAGGCGCTGGTCGTCGACGCCGTGGTCCGTGGCGACACCGGACCACAGCTGCTGTCCCGCGCCGCGGCGCTGAACTGGGATTCCGACGCGCCGGCCACCGTCTTCGTCGGCACCCCGCCGCCCGAACAGAACGTCTCGGTGCCGCTGGCCATCCACAACACCGCCCGCCAATACGACCGATCGGCGCTGTCGGTGGTCCAGGGCTCGTTACTGGTCGCGATCGTCAGCGGCCCGATCCGCCCCACGGAAGCCTTCATCGCCGCGCTCCTCGAGCACTTCGCCGAGGGCCCGGTCGTCATCGGCCCGACGATGCCGAACCTCGGGAGCGCACATACGAGCGCCGCCGAGGCCATGGCCGCGATCGAGGCGGTGGCGGGCTGGCCGAACGCGCCGCGCCCGGTCCACAGCCTCGAACTGTTACCCGAACGGGCACTCAACGGAGACGAATCCGCGATGGCCGCGCTGGTCGAATCGCTCGTCGTGCCGCTCTCGGAGGGCGGCCCCACCCTCACCACGACCATCGAGGCGTATCTGGACTCGGGCGGCTCGGTCGAGTCCTGCGCCCGCGTTCTGTACATCCATCCAAATACCGTCCGCTACAGACTGAAGAAAATTGCGGAAATCACAGGCCGGGATCCGACGAACCCGCGCGACGCCTACGTTCTGCGGATCGCCATGACGGTTGGGCGTTTGACACACTTACGGCACAAAACGACAACTTCTGCAACATGAGTCACACCCGCCACATGTCCGATTCGTTGTTTTGCCTGTTAGACGGCGCGATGACACGGTTCTGTAACGAATCTCGGACCGATTACGAAGGGGGTGCCAGTACGGTCTTTTTTGTGGGAACCCTACAAAAGGGCCTCTGAAGGTTCATGGTTCTCTACACCCACATCGGAGGCCGAAACGGTGTTCTCTGGTCACGTGCTTTCGTTGCTTGCTCCCGGCCAGGGATCCCAGACACCCGGAATGCTGACGCCGTGGCTCGATCTGCCCGGTGCCCGTGACCAGATCGCGACGTGGTCCAAGCTCACCCAGCTGGACCTCGAACGCCTCGGCACCACGGCCACCGCGGAGGAGATCACCGACACCGCCGTCACGCAGCCGCTGGTCGTCGTCTCCGCCCTGCTCGCCTTCGACGAGGTCCGCAAGCGAAACGGCGATCTGCCCGCGGACGCAGTCGTCGCCGGTCATTCGGTCGGCGAGCTCGCCGCCGCGGCGATCACCGGCGTCATCTCGGCCGACGAGGCCGTCACCCTCGCCGCGATCCGCGGCGCGGAGATGGCCAAGGCCTGCGCGATCGAACCCACCACGATGGCCGCGGTCCTCGGCGGCGACGAGGCAGCGGTGCTCGCGCGTCTGGAAGAGCTCGATCTCGTCCCGGCCAACCGCAACGCCGTCGGCCAGATCGTCGCGGCCGGTGCCGTCGACAAGATCGACGAGCTCATCGCGAACCCGCCGGAGAAGGCACGCATCCGCAAGCTCGCGGTCGCCGGCGCGTTCCACACGCACTTCATGGCCCCGGCCCAGGACGCCGTCGCCGCGGCCGCCGCGAAGATCACCCCGGCAGACCCGGACCGCACGCTGTTGTCGAACTCCGACGGCCTGCCCGTCACGGACGGCGCCGATGCACTGACCAAGCTGGTGGGCCAGGTGACCAAGCCGGTCCGCTGGGATCTGTGCTCGGCGTACCTGCGCGAACACGGCGCCACCGCCGTGGTGGAGCTGCCCCCGGCGGGGACCCTCGTCGGAATCGCCAAGCGCGAGCTCAAGGGCACCCCGTCGCTGGCCCTCAAGGAGCCCGGCGACATCGAGAAGATCAACGAACTTGGATAGCGGTCGCGGATAGGTCCGCGACCCCCGGAACACCAGCCGTCTCGCGCGCCGGTGTGTCCAAGCGCGCGGCCGCTCTCGGTCCGCTGCGCTCCGGAAATTTCTCATCATTCGAAAAACGAAAGGGAACCACACAGTGGCTGCCACCCAGGAACAACTCATTGCCGGCATCGCGGAGATCATCGAGGAAGTCACCGGCATCGAGCCGTCCGAGGTGACCCTCGAGAAGTCGTTCGTCGACGACCTGGACATCGACTCGCTGTCGATGGTCGAGATCGCCGTCCAGACCGAGGACAAGTACGGCGTGAAGATCCCGGACGAGGATCTGGCCGGCCTGCGCACCGTCGGTGACGCCGTCGCCTACATCCAGAAGCTCGAGGCCGAGAACCCCGAGGCTGCTGCAGCCATCAAGGCCCAGGTCGAGGCAGACCAGAACTGATGAGCTCCCCCTCCCTCCGCGATTACTCGACGCTGGGTGGGAACTTCCCGAGCGTGGTCGTCACCTCGATGGTGGCGACCACCTCGCTCGGCGAGGATCTCGACTCGACGTGGAAGAACCTGCTTGCGGGTGAGTCGGGCATCCGCGAGCTGACCGACGACTTCATCACGAAGTACAACCTGCCGGTGCGCATCGGCGGTCGCCTGGTCCAGGACCCGGCCACCGAGGTCAGTCGAGTCGAGGCACGCCGCATGGCCTACGTCGAGCGCATCGCTCATGTAATGAGCAAGCGCCTGTGGGCCCAGGCCGGTGAACCGGAGGTCGACAAGGACCGGCTGGCCGTGGTCATCGGCACCGGCCAGGGTGGCGCCGACGCGATGGTCGACGCCGTCCAGGCCATGGAGACCACCGGCAACTACCGCAAGGTCTCGCCGCTCGCCGTCTCGATGGCCATGCCCAACGGGCCCGCCGCGGTCGTCGGCCTCAACGTCGGTGCACGCGCCGGCGTCATCACCCCGGTCTCGGCCTGCTCGTCGGGCGCCGAGGCGATCGCCCACGCGTGGCGCCACATCGTCATGGGTGACGCCGACATGGTCGTCACCGGTGGCGTCGAGGGCCACATCGACGCCGTGCCGATCGCCGCGTTCTCGATGATGCGCGCGATGAGCACCCGCAACGACGACCCGAAGGCCGCCTCGCGTCCGTTCGACAAGGACCGCGACGGCTTCGTCTTCGGCGAGGGCTCGGCCATGATGATCCTCGAGCGCGAGGAGCATGCCCGGGCACGCGGTGCGCACATCCACGCACGTCTGCTGGGCGCCGGCATCACCTCGGACGGCTTCCACCTGGTGGCACCGGATCCGAGCGGCCAGGGCAACGCCCGCGCCATGACCCGTGCCCTGCAGACCGCCGGTCTGCAGAAGTCCGACATCACCCACATCAACGCACATGCGACGTCGACCCCGATCGGCGACACGGCAGAGGCGGCCGGCATCATCGCCGCCATCGGCCAGCATGCCGCGGTGTACGCGCCGAAGTCCGCTCTCGGACACTCGATCGGTGCGGTGGGTGCGCTCGAGTCGGTCCTCACGGTCAAGAGCGTCGAGGAAGGCGTCATCCCGCCGACCCTGAACCTGGAGAACCAGGATCCGGAGTGCGACATCGATGTGGTCCACGGCGAACCCCGCTTCGGCCAGATCGACTACGCGATCAACAACTCGTTCGGCTTCGGTGGGCACAACGTGGCGCTCGCCTTCGGCCGCTACTGAGATCGGGTACGGCTCGCCCGTTCCCGTCAGTACGTCCGAGACGCAACACGTTCCGACACCCAGGAGACCGCTGATGACGACATTGGCCCCCATCGCCGACACCGACGAAGCCGTCGATCCCCGCGACCCCTTGTTGCGGCTGACGAACTTCTTCGACGAAGGCACCATGTCGTTGCTGCATCCGCGCGACAAGTCCGGTGTCCAGGCCGCTGTCGGCCTGGTCAACGGCGTGCGGACGGTCTGCTACTGCACCGATGGCACCGTGATGGGCGGTGCCATGGGTGTCGTCGGGTGTGCGCACATCGTCAACGCCATCGACACCGCGATCACCGAGCAGGCGCCGGTGGTCGGCATCTGGCATTCGGGCGGCGCCCGTCTCGCCGAGGGTGTCGAGGCGTTGCACGCCGTGGGCCTGGTCTTCGAGGCGATGGTCCGGGCCTCCGGATACGTCCCGCAGATCTCGGTGGTCGTCGGCTTCGCGGCCGGCGGCGCCGCCTACGGCCCGGCCCTCACCGACGTCGTCATCATGGCGCCGGAGGGCCGCGTCTTCGTCACCGGACCGGACGTCGTCCGCAGCGTGACCGGCGAGGACGTGGACATGGAGTCCCTCGGCGGACCCGCCACTCACGGCAAGAAGTCCGGTGTCTGCCACATCGTGGCCGACTCCGAGGCCGACGCCTACTGGCGCGCACGCCGACTCGTGTCGACGTTCACCCAGCAGGGGCACTTCAACCACGAGCTCGCCGCGGCCGGTGACACCGACCTCAAGGCGCTGCTCCCCGAGTCGCCGCGCCGTGCCTATGACGTGCACCCCGTCGTCGAGGGGCTCCTCGACACCGCCCTCGCGGCCGACGGCGAGACCGAGGTCTCGAGTTTCGAAGAGCTGCAGAAGAAGTGGGCCCCGAACATCGTCATCGGGTTCGGCCGCCTGTCCGGTCGCAGCGTCGGCGTCATCGCCAACAACCCGCTGCGCATGGGCGGCTGCCTCAACTCCGAGAGCGCCGAGAAGGCCTCTCGATTCGTGCGTCTCTGCGACGCGTTCGGCATCCCGCTGATCGTCATCACCGACGTCCCCGGCTACCTGCCCGGCGTCGCCCAGGAGTGGAATGGCGTCGTGCGACGCGGCGCCAAGCTGCTGCACGCGTTCGCCGAGTGCTCGGTCCCCCGCGTCACACTGGTGACGCGAAAGATCTACGGCGGCGCCTACATCGCGATGAACTCACGTGCACTCGGCGCGACCGCGGTCTTCGCCTGGCCCGGCTCCGAGGTCGCCGTCATGGGCGCCAAGGCGGCAGTCGGAATCCTGCACAAGAAGGCCCTCGCCGCGGCCCCCGACGACGAGCGGGAGGCGCTGCACGAGCGTCTTGCCGCCGAGCACGAGGCCATCGCCGGCGGTGTCGGCCGCGCCCAGTCGATCGGCGTCGTCGACGAGGTCATCGATCCGGCCCGCACCCGCAGCATCATCGCCGAGGCGCTCGCCGCCGCACCCGCGCGACGCGGCCGTCACAAGAACATCCCGCTGTGATTTCCTGACGCGACTCACGAAGAACGCCACCGGTGTACACCGGTGGCGTTCTTCGTAACCAGATAACGCCCGACCCGCAGGTCAGAACTGCGTCCACAGGGTCAGCGGACGCTTGTGTGTCTTGTTGAACGACACCCACACCCGGCCGTTCGGGTGAGCGGCCGCCTCGTTGACCATCCCCTGCGCCATGGACCGCGCCACATATCCCTTGCCGGGAACGTAGAACTTCTCGAACCGCGAATCGGCATCGGGTTTGACGTAGTAGTACGGAATCAACTCGGGCGTATCGAGGATGGAGGTCACCCCACTCGCGGCGATCTGCTTGGTCTCGGCCGGCGTGAACCCGACGAACACCCTTGTCGAAGTCTCTCTGACCTCGGCTGCCGAGGCATCAGCGGCCCCGGCGAAGACCAGTCCGGTCGCGGCAACTGCTGCAGCCACCGATGCCATCACACGCTTCTTCATTGCTGATTCCCCCCGATCGGATTGAACGTTGATTCACCATAGCAAAGCTGCCGTGTTCGATGGAAATCTGAGATGACAGTCACAGACCGACCGACCCGTCCCAACAGTGCGGACGCCAAACGGCATCAGGCCGGGTCCGCAGGGTCTGCGGCCCCGGCCTGTCGCCATCTACGTCTTCTGTGTTCCGGCGGTCAGCCCACGCGCTGTTGCAACCAGGTGACCTCGGCGCCGGCCCCGCCCATGCGGTAGGGCTCGAGTGCCTCGTCCCAGGCGGTGCCCAGTGCGGCTTCGAGTTCGCTTGCCAGACCGGCGCTGTCGGGCTGTGCCTCGATCATCGCGCGGAGCTGGTTCTCGGCGATCATCACGTCTCCGTTGGCGCTGGTCGAGCCGCGCCAGAGTCCGAGACCGGGAACGTAGCTGAACCGCTCCCCGTCGACTCCCTCGCTCGGGTTCTCGGTCACCTCGAAACGAAGTGCCGACCACTCGCGCAGAGCGGTCACCAGGCGCGCAGCGGTACCGACCGGCCCCGCCCAGTCGACAGTCGCACGCTGCATACCCGGCTCGGCTTCCTGTGCCGACCATTTCAGGTTCGCGCGCGCATTCAGGGTCGACGACAGGGCCCACTCCACGTGCGGGCACAGCGCCACCGGCGCCGAGTGGATGTACACCACTCCCGTTGTCATGTCCGCAAACTGGTTCAGATTGCGCACCTCTTCACCTCCGTTGTCGACGAGGAACGTCTTCCCCAACACACCTCGCGACTCCGGATATCACACTCGTGGGATTTATTGTGCCCCATGAGACACGTGTTGCGCCAGTTTCTTCTGCGAGACAGGTTCATTTCTGTGACGAGAGTTCACTGACGACGACGTCGTTGAACTCTCCCCACAGGGGCTTGGCCCACGGGCCGAAAGGCCGGTCGGTGAGCACCACGCACGACGCCTCGAGTTCGGGATCGACCCAGAGGAAGGTCCCGGCCTGGCCGAAGTGCCCGAACGTGCGCGGCGAGTTCGATGCGCCGGTCCAGTGCGGCGCCTTGTGCGACCGGATCTCGAAGCCGAGCCCCCAGTCGTTGGGCTTGTGCTTGCCGTAGCCCGGGACGAACCCGTCGAGCCCCGGGAACTGCACCCTCGTGGCGTTCGCCAGCGTCTCCGGCGCGAGGAGTCGCGGCGCCAACAGCTCCGAGGCGAACCGTGCGAGGTCGGCGACGCTCGACCGCGCGCCGTGACCGGCCGGCCCCCACAGGACCGTCGACGTCATGCCGAGCGGCGCACACACCGCCTCGGCGAGGTAATCGGCAAACGCTATCCCGGTCGCCTCTTCGACGGTCTCGGCGAGGATCTCGAAACCCGCGCTGGAGTAGATGCGCCTCTCCCCCACGCCGGCCTCGACCTCGCGCTTGTCGAAGGCGAGGCCCGAGGCGTGCGCCAGGAGATGTGTGACCGTGGCCCCGGGAGGCCCCGCCGGGTCGTCGAGGGCGATCGCCTCCTCCTCGACGGCCACCAGAACCGCTTCTGCGACGAGGAGTTTGGTGACCGACGCGAGTTCGTAGACGCGAACGGGGTCGCCGAATCCCTCGGCGACCCCGTCGCGGGTGATGATCGCCGCCGACACGTGGTCGACGGGCCATTCCGTCAGAGAATCCAGGACCGACACATCGGTCACGTTACCCGGGGGCCACGTTCTCGACCGATGCGCGGCCGACGATCACCAGTCTTCTTCGGTGTAGCGGATCACGCCGCGGATGTTGCGGCCGTCGAGCATGTCCTGGTAGCCCTCGTTGATCTGCTCGAGGCGGTACTGGCGGGTGATCATGTCCTCGATGTTCAGCTTGCCGGCCCGGTACATCGACAGCAGCAGCGGGATGTCGAGCTTGGGGTTGGCGCCGCCGAAGATGGAGCCCTGCAGGTTCTTCTGCAGCAGCGTCAGCATCGCCAGGTTGAGGGTCACCTCGCTGTCGAGCATGTTGCCCATGCCGGTCAGCACGCAGGTGCCGGCCTTGGCGGTGATGCCCATCCAGGTGTCGACGTCCTTGCCGTGCACCTCGCCGACGGTGACGATCACCTTGTGGCACATGTGGCCGTAGGTCACCTCGGCGATCTTCATCGCCGCCTCCTCCACCGAGGCGAAGGCCGCGGTGGCGCCGAACTTCAGCGCCTGCTCACGCTTCCACGGCACCGGGTCGATGGCGAAGACGTTACGGGCGCCGGAGATCACGGCACCCTGCAGCGCCGCGGTGCCCACACCGCCGACGCCGACGATGGCGACGTCCTCGCCCGGCCGCACGTCGCCGCTGCGCACCGACGACCCGTAACCGGTGGGGACGCCACAGCCGCACAGCGCGGCGACCTCGAACGGGATGTCCTTGTCGATCTTCACCACCGATGCCTCATGGACGACCATGTACGGGGCGAAGGTGCCGAGGAGGGTCATCGGGTAGACGTTCTCGCCCGCCGCGGTGTGGATGCGGAAGGTGTTGTCCGACACGGCCTCGCCCTGCAGGAGCATGGCACCGAAGTCGCACAGGTTGGCCAGGCCCGACTTACACGACGGGCACTTGCCACAGGACGGGATGAACGACAGGACGACGTGGTCGCCGACCTCGAAATCGGTGACGCCCTCGCCGACCTGCTCGATGACGCCGGCACCCTCGTGCCCGCCGAGGATCGGGAAGCCTGCCATCGGGATGCCGCCGGTCACCAGGTGGTGATCGGAGTGGCACATGCCGGCGGCTTCCATCCGGATCTTGACCTCGTGCGCCTTCGGGTCGCCGATCTCGATCTCCTCGATGACCCACGGCGTGTTGTTCTCGCGCAGCAGCGCGCCCTTTGTCTTCACTGCTCTCCTCCGTTCGCCCCGTGAACGTCTCGTCCCGGGAGTCTTCGCCGCGACGTCGCGTCGCGTGTGACTGTAGTCACTCAATCACAAAATTGAAACGTGTTCTAGTCCGTGGTCCAGGCGTGATCGTGCCCCGGAAAACACCCCGACCTGGGCACGCGCGGACACGCACCAGGCCGGGGCATGTGAGCCTGTCGACGCGGGCCGAAGCCCCCGTGAGATGCCCGCGATCAGTCGGCCAGACCGGCGTCCTTGCTGCCGAACTGGGCGCGCAGCTTGGGCTTGACGACCTTGCCGCCGGCGTTGCGCGGCAGCTCGTCGACGATGACCAGGTCCTTGGGGTGCTTGTAGCGGGCCAGGTTCTCGTTGAGGTACGGCTCGAGCTCTTCGAGGGTGAGGTCCTCGACGCCCGGGGCCAGGACGACCACCGCGACCGGCACCTCGCCCCACTTCGGGTCGGCACGGCCGATGATCGCGGCCTCGGCGATCTTCTCGTGGCCGAACAGCGCGTTCTCGACCTCGGCACAGTAGATGTTCTCGCCGCCCGAGATGATCATGTCCTTCGCGCGGTCGACGACGTAGAGGAAGCCCTCCTCGTCCTGCCGGACCAGGTCGCCGGAGTGGAACCAGCCACCGGCGAACGCATCCGCGGTGCCCTGGGGGTTCTGCCAGTAGCCCTTCATCATCGTCGGGCCGCGGTAGACGATCTCGCCGACCTCGCCGGGCTGCACGTCGTTGCCCTCGGGGTCGACGACGCGGGCGGTGACGGCCGGGACGACCTTGCCGATGGAGCCCAGCTTGCGCAGTGCGTCCTTGCCGTCGAGGGAGCAGGTGATCGGCGACATCTCGGTCTGGCCGAAGACGGCGACGTTCAGCGCATCCGGGAAGGCCTCGTTCATCGCCTTCAGCACGGTGTCCGACGCGGGGGCGGCACCCCAGCTGATGACGCGCAGCTTCAGGTCACGCGGGCGCGCCTTCTGTGCGGCACACACGGCCTGCCACTGGGCGGGCACCAGGAAGATCGAGGTGGTGCCCTCCTCCTCGAGGGAGTCGAGCAGGGCGTCGGGATCGAAGGCGCCGAGCGGATGGATCACCGACAGCGCCCCCATGTAGAACATCGGCGCCAGCGCGCCGAAACCGGCGATGTGGAACAGCGGCGCCACGAACGAGGTGATGTCGTCGGGTCGGGTCTGCAGGACGTAGAAGCAGGTGACCGCCTGCGCCTGCATGTTGGTGTGGGTGAGCATGGCGCCCTTGGGCTTTCCGGTGGTGCCCGAGGTGTACATGATCAGCGCGACGGTGTCCTCGGGGACGTCGATCTCCGGCAGATCCGAGGAGTCCTCGGCGACCAGTTCCTCGTAGGCGAGGTGACTCTCGTTCTGCGTCTCGCCGATGACGATGATGTGCTCGAGCGCGCCCGTCTGCGCGGCGACGGCGTCCACGAGCGGGGCGAGCATGCTCTCGGTGACGACGACCTTGGCGCCGGAGTCCTGCACGAGGAACGCGACCTCGGCCGGGCTCATGCGGAAGTTGACCGGCACCGCGATCGCGCCGATCAGGTTGGCACCCAGGACCGCCTCGACGTACTCGCTGCGGTTGAGCAGGACGACCAGGACCCGGTCGCCGAACTTGACGCCTCGACGGCTCAGGGCGGCCGCGAATCCGCGGATGCGCTCGTCGAGTTCCTTCCAGGTGGTCAGCTTGCCCATGAACTTCAGGGCCGGGCCGTCCGGGTTCATGAAGGCATGGCGCTTGATCTGGTTGTTCCAGTGGTTACGACGCGAACGCAGCGGCTCGGTGGTGAGATCGCTGGTGATGTCGACGGTCGCAGTCATACGATCGGCTCCTTGGTGTCAGTCGTGACGAAGGTCGGGACGGAAACGTTCTGAGGGGAAGCACTTCTCGGCTGTGCGCCGACGCGCCGGGATCACCCGGCGGAGCTCACTTCTTGGCGCCGGCGAAGGCGGCGATGGCCGCCTGGAACTCGGGCGACTGCAGCAGTTCTGTCTGGCCCTCGAGCTCGCGTTCGATCGCGGCCTCGAACCCGGACATCGTGTGGGCGTCGAGGGCCGACTTCGTCAGCCGCAGCGCCGCGCGGCTCTTCCCGGCCAGCTTGCCCGCGGCCGTGTCGACGGCGGCGTCGAGGGCGGCGCGGTCGTCGTAGACGCCGTTGATCAGTCCGGCCGAGAGCGCCTCCGGCGCCCGCAGCTTCTCGCCGAGCAGGGCCAGTTCGTTGGCGCGGACACGACCCATCGCCGTGGCGAACAGCATGGACGCCCCGCCGTCGGGCATGAGTCCGATGTTGACGAACGCGAGCAGGAAGTACGAGCGCTCGGTGGCATAGATCAGGTCGGCGGCGAGTGCGAGCGAGGCGCCGATGCCGGCGGCCGGCCCGTCGACCGAGGCGATGACCGGGACGGGAGCCGAGCGGACGGCGCGGGCGAGTTCCGAACCGGCGGAGATGATCCCGCGGGCCTGGCCGGCGTCGAGACCGGATGCGCCGTTCGCGGTGGACTGCCGGTTGATCGAGACCACGTCTGCGCCGGCGCTGAAGCTGCCGCCCTCGCCGTCGAGGACGATCACGCGGACGTCGTCGCGCTGCGACCATTCCTCCATCGCGGCCTTGATGCCGTAGTTCGCCTCGGTGTCGAGGGCGTTCATCTTCTCGGGGCGGCAGATGGTGAGCCGCGCGACCCCGCGGTCGTCGACCGAGGTCCGGATTGCGCCCTGGCTGATCTGGTCGTCGCTCACTGCTCTCCCCACTCGAGACGTGCCGATTGACACAACTTGCCATTTCTGTGCCAGACCTAGACTACTACCACAGTGCGATATAGATCACGAGAATCTTCGTTAACTTAGTCCGGTCACACATCCCGACGTGCTGGGCTTTTCGGCGTCGTCGGCGAAAAGTGCGTCGTGAACGTCGTATCCGTCTACGCTGAGGCGCCATGACCGCACGCCCCGGGACGTCTGACCAGGTGGCGCCGGGTCCGGCGCCGGCCACCCCGCGGCGCCGCCGGCCCGCCGACCGTCGGCGCCTCATCGTCGACGCCGCGGCCAAGGCGTTCAGCGACGGCGGCTATCACGCGGTCCGACTCGAGGACATCGCCGACGCGGTGGGCATCTCCGCCCCCGCGCTGTATCGGCACTTCCCCAACAAGTACGCGCTCTTCGCCGAGACGACCGCCGTCCTGGCCGCGTCGTTGCGCGCTGCGCTCGATGCCGTGCCGGAAGGCGGAGACGGCGAGCTCCGCACCCTGCTCGAGGCGATGACCCTCGCCTCTTTCGAGAACCGGCGCACGGGCGGTCTCTACCGCTGGGAGTCCCGCTACCTCGAGCCGGAGGACCGGGCGATCGTCCTCGACGTGGTGGTCCATCAGCACCGCCGGGTACGCGCCGCGGCGCGGCGCCTGCGCCCCGACCTCGGCGAGGTGGACGCGAACCTCGTCGTCGCGGCGATGACGAGTGTCGCGGCCAGCCCGACGACCCACCGCGCCTCCCTGCCCGCGCGCGAGGTGACGACGCTGATCCCCGACGCCGCGATCGACCTGCTCGACGCCGCGCTGCCCGAACCCGCGGCGCCGAGGGAGCCGGCCCGGCACGGTCTCGTGCCGTCGGCCAAGCGGGAGGCCATCCTCACCGAGGCGGTGATCCTGTTCGCCGACAGGGGGTTTCGGGATGTCACCATCGAGGACATCGCCCATGCCGCAGATCTCCCGGCGTCGGGCGTCTACCGGCACTTCCCCAGCAAGGTCGCGATCCTCGAGGCCGCGTTCCGGCGTGCCACCGACCGGGTGACCACCGCGACCTCCGACGCGCTCGCGTCGTCGACGACCCCGCGTGAGGCCATCATGGCCATGGTTCACCGCTACGTGCAGTTGAGTTGCAGCTCAACCGAACTGATCAGCGTCTACGAGACCGAGATCGGACACGTGACGCCCGGGGCGCGTGCGGAGCTCCGCGGCCAGCAACGGATCACCGTCGAGGAGTGGGCGACGTGGGTCGGCCGGGAACGTCGGGACCTTCCCCTGACCCATGCACGCTTCCTGGTCCACGCCGCGCTGAACGTCGTGACCGACCTGTCGCGGCTGAAACCGCAACCGGCACCGGAGCGCATCGAGGCGTTGTCGACGCGAATCCTGCTGGGCGACAACTCCTGAACCCGCACCGACCCGCGGGCCGCAGCGAGACCAACCGGACGAGGCGTGCGAGATCCCGTGTCCTCCGAGGTCACACGACCTCGAAGTCACTCAGGAGCCACCGGCCGTTCTGCTCTTCGAGTGTGACCCTGACGCGGGTCTGGTACCCGACGCCCTCTGGGAACTGCTGCGCGGTGTCCGGGGACCTCAGGGTCTGATCCAGCGTCACCAGGACGACGGCCTTGTCGCCGTCGACGGACATCAGCCCCGCGTTCTCGGCCTTCGCCGACGACACCGCCTTCGCCTCGGCCGAGCCGCGGCGCGCGTCCTGAGAGGCCTCGACGTAGGACTTGGTGAACTCCGGGGTCGAGATCTCCCGGATGCGGCGATCGAGGTCGGAGTAGTCGGCCGAGTCGTAGGTCGACAGTTCGGCGGCGTACTTGCGCGCGGTGTCGAGGATCTCCGAGTCGACGGAGGTGACCGCGGCGTCGGCGCGACGGTCCGCGTCGACGTAGGCGAGGGCCAGGACTGCCGTCGACGCGGCCAGGAGCGCGACGGCGGCGACGAGGGCGATGACCGCCCAGGGCTTCGCGCCCAACCGCGTCGCCCAGCCCGTCCACCGGGAGCCGCGCTCGCGCCGGGCGTCATCCGGGTCGATCTTGCGCGGCGTCCGGTCGTCGCCGGCGGCGGTCTCGCGGGGCTCGTCACCGGTGTCGGTCCGCCTGGTCTTGGCGGCCTTCGCCTCGGCCTCGGCCCGGAGCTTCTCCCGGGCGGCACGGTTGGCCTGCAGGAACTCGTCCCGCTCGAGCGGGGTCACGTCGTCCTCGACGGCGGGCGGCGCCGCGTCGGCGTCGGAGGCGTCAGAGGTGGAACGGGACTTCGACATGGGTTCAATGTAGCGATGCGCCCGACGGTGCCGTGACCCCCGTCACGGCAGCGGCACCCGGTCGCTCGCCGGTCAGAGGCTGCCGAGGTCGAGTGACAGCCATTGCCTGGGCTCGAGGTACACCTTTGTCTGGGGCCCGTGGTCGCGCTCGGCCATCTCGAGGTAGGGCTCCACCGCCTCGGCGGGCAGGTAGCGGGAGGCCATGGTTCGCAGGTCTTCTCGCGTACCGGCCGTCATGTCCACGGCGTCGCCGGAGACGGAGACGTACATGATCTTCGGGCTGACCGAGTCGACCATGAGGGTGAATCGCCCCGCGGCCCGGATCAGATTCAGCTTGCGGGACTCGGTGCCCGTGAGCAGCCAGGGCCGCCCGCCGGGCGTGTAGTGGTACCAGATCGGGACGGTCAACGGCGCGCGGCCGGGTCCGGCCTCCACCGACAGCGCCGCGACGTGAGGTTCGGACAGAAACGCTTCTCGTTCGCTCTTGCTGAGTGCCATCTTCCGACGGTAAGCCCGGGCACCGACGGCGTGGGGAGCTTCAGCGGTTCCTACTTCCAGGGTTCGAGCACCTCGGTGGCGCGTTCGGCGAGCACCGCCTGCCAGAACGGACCGAAACTCACCCGTGCCACGCCGCATTCGGCGAGCGCGGCCTTGTCGTGCTGCGTCGGATGCGCGACCGCGTTGATCGGCAGCGGCAGGCCGTCGGCAAGACGCCTGTGGGTCGCGGTGTCGTGGAGCCCCACCGGGTAGAGCACGTCGGCCCCGGCATCGGCGCACAGGGTCAGCCGGGCGATGGCACGCTCGACGCGGTCGGCCTCGTCGCCGACCTGCTTCAGGAACAGGTCGGTGCGCGCGTTGACGACGACGTGGACGTCGGTGGCGTCCGACGCGGCGCGCAGCGCTCCGACGAGATCGGCATGCTCCTGCGGCTCGCGGAGCCGGCCGCCCTCGCTGTGGACGGTGTCCTCGATGTTCAGGCCGACGGCACCGGCGTCGAGCAGGCCCTCGATGAGGCGTCGCGGGTCCTCGCCGTAACCGGATTCGATGTCGACGGAGACCGGGACGTCGACCGTCGCGGTGATCTGCGCGACGCGGGCGGTCAGTTCGTCGAAGGTGATGCCCTCGTTGTCGGGTTTGCCGATCGAGTCCGACACCGGGTGGCTGCCGACGGTGAGAGCGGGGAACCCGGCGGACACCGCCAGATTCGCCGACCACGCGTCCCACACCGTCGGCAAGATCACCGGATCTCCGGGCCTGTGCAGTTCGAGCAGTGTCGCGGCCTTGGCGGCGAGTTCGGTCATATCCCTACAACTACGCCGTCCGACCGCCGGTTTCCGGGAGTTGGCCGAACAGGCCCGGCGGCAATCACTTCCGCCAGAAGAGATGGTGGGTGACCCCGCTGGGACTCGGGATCACCTCGTGCTCGAAGCGGTCGTCCAGTTCATCGGGCGACTCCCACAGCCCCAGTCCGGTGCCGTAGGTGACAGGTGCGACCGCGATGTGCAGGGTGTCGAGGAGGCCGGCGTCGAGGAACTGCCGCACCGTGCTCACTCCCCCGCCGATGCGTACGTCCTTGCCGCCGGCCGCGGCCTTCGCCATCTCCGCGGCCTCCGCCGGTGTGGCGTCGATGAAATGGAACGTGGTGTCTGCCAGCGTGAACGACGGTCGCAGGTGATGCGTGAGCACGAAGACCGGCGTGTGGAAGGGCGGTTCGTCGCCCCACCACCCCTTCCATTCGTGGTCGGCCCACGGGCCCCGCTGGTGACCGAACTTGTTGCGGCCCATGATCTCCGCACCGATGTTGTGCGAGAAGTCACGGGTGAAGTAATTGTCGAGTCCGCGGGTCCCGCCGGGATCGGTGCGGTTGGGCCAGTCGGCGGTGGCACCCGCCCAGGACATCAGCTCCCACGGATCGACCACATCCCCGAACGGCCGCTCGAAGGTCTGATTCTCACCGGCACCGATCCCGTCCTGCGAGACTGCGAAGTTCTGCACCCTGAGTAGCTGCGGCATGGCTCTCCGTCCTCGTTGTCACCCACTACACCAGGACAGACCGCACGCCGCGGCGAAAGTCATCGGTGCGGCGTCCGATCAGGCCAGCGCAGCCTTCACGACGTCGGCGAAGGGGGTCGACGACCGCCCGATCAACTTCTGCAGGTCGCCGGACTCGGTGTCGAGCTCTCCGCGCGCGATGCCGGCGTCGGAACCGGCGAGCACCGCCGCGAACTGTTCGGGCACCCCGTTGTCGGCGAGCACCTTCGCATACTCGGCCTCGGGCAAGTTCTTGTACTCGACGGTCTTGCCGGCGACCTCGCCGATGATCCGCGCGAGGTCGGCGTAGGTGAGACGCTCGTCGCCGCCGAGTTCGTAGACCCTGCCGCCCTGGCCCTCCTCCGAGGTCAGGACCGCCGCGGCCGCCGCGGCGTAGTCGGCGCGCGCCGCACCGGCGACCCTGCCGTCGCCGGCCGCGCCGATCAGGGTGCCCGTCGCCGCCGCCTGGCCGATCGCCTGGGCGTAGTTCTCCCAGTACCAGCCGTTGCGCAGGAACACCGCGGGGATCGGCGAGGAGGCCAGCCGCTGCTCGGTGGCGAGATGCTCGGGCGCGAGGCCGATTCCACTGGTGTCCGCCTTCAGGAGGCTCGCGTACGCGATGAGCTTCACGCCGTCCGCCTCGGCGGCCTCGATCACGTTGGTGTGCTGGGGAACCCGGCGTCCGACCTCCGACCCGGAGATCAGCAGCAGCTTGTCGACCCCCTCGAATGCGGTGCGCAGCGCGGTGGGGTCCTCGTAGGCGGCGACGCGGACCTGCACGCCCTTGGCCGCGAGATCGGCCGCCTTCGCCTCGTCGCGCACCACCGCCACGATGTCGCCGGGCGCGACACCCCGTTCGAGCAGTTCCCCGATCACCAGGCCGCCGAGCTGCCCCGTCGCACCAGTCACCGCAATCGTCATCTTCAGATCTCCGTTCTCGTCGACGCTGACTTCCCCACCAGTATGCACTTACTTTTCGTAAGTGCAACACATTCGATTAGCGAGGTTGCTAATCTCGAGGAATGCCCGACAGCAGTGACCAGTCCCTCGAAGCGGACGTCTTCGCCCGCGACTGCTCCTCGCGGACGACGCTGCAGAACGTCACCGGCCGGTGGGGCAGCCTCGTTCTGATCGCGTTGGGCGAGAGCAACTATCGGTTCGGCGAGCTGCGACGCCGCGTCGACGGCGTGAGTGAGCGCATGCTGTCGCAGACCCTGCAGAACCTCGAGCGCGACGGCATGCTCGTGCGCACCGTCCACGAGGTGATCCCCCCGAAGGTCGAATACCACCTCACCCCACTCGGCCGGCAGGTCGCCAACCAGTTGCAGGGGCTCATCGATCTGGTGCAGCACAACATGCCGGCAGTACGTGAAGCGCAGGCGGAGTACGACGCGCGACAGGGGGAACGAGCCTGATCCGAGCGCAAACCCACCCGCAGGCGGCGAGGCGGGTGGCGGAATGCGGAAAGGTGATGGATACACGCGGTGATGCAGAAGAGCCCGCCTCCTGCTCTCGCAGGGGACGGGCTCTGTTCTGCTCCCCCAACTGGACTCGAACCAGTAACCGTTCGATTAACAGTCGAATGCTCTGCCAATTGAGCTATGGGGGATTGCTCAGGTCCTCGATCGGCGCCGGAGCGCTTCACTCGAACCGAGGACAGACTTTAGCGCATGCCGACGCCGGACAACAAAACGGCTGGTCAGAAGACATCTGATGACGAAAGATGCGGCAGTTGGTTCCGCGATCCGGAACCAACTGCCGCATGTGCCATCGGGGCACTCAGTGGCCGGCGACGTGGCGCCCTCGCCCCGGACAGGAACCAGGAGAGGAAGCACACCAGCGCGAGCAGGAGATGGCCGAGTGCAACCTCAGGTCCCGCCGCCCACACTCCTCGGGGCGTGGATCAAGCCGATACACGCCGGCACCGCGCCCACCGACGGTTTGTCTCCGCGACAGGGTGCAGGACATCAGCGCGCGTGCGGTAATCTCCTCCCGCGGGCCAGGTGCCCACACGGGGAGTTAGCTCAGTCGGTTAGAGCCGCGGACTCATAATCCGTAGGTCGCGGGTTCGAGCCCCGCACTCCCCACCATCGCCGACAGGCCGTTCGCCGCGCGCTCGTCGTCCTCCCCGATCTTCGCGGAGAACCCTGTCGTGCACCTGTCGGCAGCTCTTGCCCGGCAGCGTCACTCATCGCGCCGACGACTCTCGCCCTTCTCCCACATGGCGGTCGAGGAAGTTGATCTGGTCGGCGATGATGGTGTCGAAATACGGATCGAGATAAGGCTCGAAGTGCGCACAGTCGTAGGTGTGGACTTCGCCCTTCCGAATGCGACGCGCCACCGCCTGGGCCTTGTCGATCGGCGTCACGTCGTCCCTCGCGGCGAGTTGCACCAGCACCGGGATGTCGATGTCGGCTGCGTACCGCCCGGGCGAATAGAACGGAACGCGCAACGCGATCCGCGCGGCCACATCGTTTTCGGCGAGGAGTTCCTCACGCATGCCCCCCATCCGCTCGACCTGCTCGTAGGCGCCGGGCGAGGTCATCATCGCGAAGTCGCCGGGGCGTCCGACCGCCGCCACCCGATACGGCTCGCGGCCTGTCCACGCCCGGATCTGATCCCGTACCCCGGCGATGATCAGGCGACTCACCAGCGCCGGAGACTGGGAGAACGCCGATGCCGGCCCGCTCACGTGCGGCACCTGCACGATCGCAGCCGCCAGACCCCGATCACGGGCGGCCAACCGCAAGACGTGCCCACCGGCGAAGGACGTCCCCCATGCCACGACGCGACGCGTGTCGACCCAATCGAGGCTGCGGGCATAGGCGATCGCGGCATCCCAGTCGGCGTGCTGCTCGGCGAGGTCGAGCACACGCCTTGGCGACCCGTCGCTCGCACCCCAATGCCGGTAGTCGAAGACGAGCGCGGCGTAACCGGCCTGCGCGAACTTCGACGCGTAGGCGTCGAGTCGCAACTCGCGGAATGCGGCGAAACCGTGGGCCAGCACGACGATCGGAGGATTCACGACACCATCCGGCCGGTAGAGCCAGGCGGCACACCGGGCGTCGCCGGAGGTGAACCAGACATCGGACCGGACATAGCTGAACTGACGTGACATGATGAGAGCCTTCGACGGGGTATCTTGAATGACGTTCAACACGGTAACAGCGTCTTGAACACCATTCAAGAGACTCGCACGGAGGTGACCGCTTCAGATGGCGCGGAACAAGAGGCCGCAGGCCGCCGACGAGAAGCGGGAGGAGATCGTCACCGCCGCGCGCAGGCTGTTCCTCGAGAACGGATACGACGCGACGTCGATGAGCAGGCTGGCCAAGGAAGCCGGGGTCGCGGCCAACACGATCTACTGGTACTTCGAGGACAAGGACGACGTCCTCGTCGCGGTGCTGTCCGCCGTCATGGCGGACGTCTGGCCGATGTACCAGGCGGTCGCGGGCGAGCCGATCTCCGAACGGGTTCTGTGGATCGTGCGGCGGCTCACCGAGATGCGAAGTCTCGTGACGACAGTCCACGCCCGGGTGCCGCATTCACCCAAGGTGGCGGAGTGGCACAACAACTTTCACGTGCTCACCAGCGTCCTGTTCCGAGCGGAGCTGGAGGCGGCAGGTGTCTCCCCGGAGACCGTCGACGCAGAGGTGATGATCGCCGTGTTCACCGTCGAAGGACTGCTGATGCACACGGCCGACGAGAACGAGCAACGCACCGTGTGCCAGACGCTGGCCTCGCGGTGGCCGTCGGCCGCCGATCAGTCGCCGCGGTCTTCAGATCACAACGCGACCGAGCGTCGTGAGTAGCGGAAACCCGTCGATGTGACGGACGTCGGCTCGCCCCCGCCATGACCCGCCGACCCCCGCGGGCATCACCGGTGTTCGAGGATCGCGGCGCGCAGTGCCGCCGTGACGGCGGCCGGGTTGTCGACGCTCATCAGGTGCCCGGCGTCCGGGATCGTCCGGTAGGTGACGTCGGGCAGTCCGTCGACGATCATCTGCGCCGCCTTCTCCGGGCACAGGGCGTCCTGCGTCGCGGCGATCACGTCGACGTGCTGGGTGATCTCGCCCAATCGCGGCGTCAGCGGGCGCTCCCGCAGCGTGGACATCGCCTGCGCGACGTTGGTGTACCCCGCACCGTCGCCCACCGCCTCCAGGCGCATCTCGGTGAGCTCGTCGACCCGGCCGGTCGCCGCGACGATGCCCGCCGCGGTGTCCTGGCGCATGGCCTCGTGGAACTCCCTGGTCGAGGTGTTGGCGGCCAGGGCCGCGCGACCCTGATAGAACTCGGCAGCCGCCCGCCCCACCACCGACGAGGTGCCCATCACCACGGCGCGGGTCACCAGGTCGGGACGTTCGGCGGCGGCCCACAGCACGATCGTCCCGCCGGCCGAGAAGCCGACGACGATCGCCGGACCCGACACCTCCTCGAGGAAGCCGATCAGGTCCCGGCCGAGCTGATCGACGGTGCCGTCCGCCTTCCCCAGCGTCGACGCCCCGTGACCGCGCAGGTCGTAGGCGTAGGTGTGCACCTCGGCGAGGTCGGCCTGGGCGCCCGCCCAGCTGCGACGGTCCTCGCCGAGTCCGTGGACGAAGACGACCGGCGGGAAATCCGATTCGGCCAGGCCGCTTTCGGTGTAGGCGACCAGCACGTCGCCGACGGTCACCGTGTTCATGTCTCCCTCATCTCCGGCAGGGTCTGCCGACGTGGTCGTCTGCGGCTGCGTCAGCCGACGCCGGCGGACGGATCGAGTGCCTGTTCCAGCAGGCTCCGACGGTACGCCTCGAGGGCGACCAGGTCGCCGAAGACGGCGTTGTAGCCGTCGGGGTCGTCGCTCGGCGACATCCGGCGCAGACGTGACTTGATGTCGGCGATCTGCTCGCCGACCCACACCTCCTGCAGCCGGGCGAGGACGCTGGAGATGTAGCGGGGGATGTTGTCCTCCTCGACCGGCATCGTCTCGACCGCGAGCTCGGTGACCAGCGGATCGATGACGGGATCGTCGACGGCGTTGCGCACGGCGTCGACCCAGGCCGCCCCGGAGAGACCCGACGACGTCCCGCCGACCGACGTCATCGCCTGTCGCACAATCGCATACGCGGGCTCGGTGAAACACTCGACCGGCAGCGAGTCGAAGACCGTGCCGGCGATGGCCGGGTATTGCAGCGCCGCCTTCAGGGCCTCACGTTGCGGCCACAGCCGCGGATCGTTCGGATTGGGTCGGGCCGAGTTCGGCGCCGCCTCGGCCTCGGGACGGTTGCGCGCACCACGACCGCGGACGCGGACGGCATCGTCGACGCCCTTCGCCTTCCGGATCTTCGCACCCTCCTCGCGGACCCGGGAGAGCACCTGTCCGACCTCTTCCCAGCCGACCCAGCCGGCGAGCTGGCGCGCGTACTCGTCACGCAGCGCGACGTCGCGGATCCGCGCGACCACCGGCACCGTGTCGCGCAGCGCGTGCACGCGCCCCTCGGCGGTGTCGAGATCGTGTTCGGCGAGCAGCGCCTTGATGGCGAACTCGAACATCGGCACCCGGCGCGCGATGAGGTCGCGCACCGCGGCGTCGCCCCGGGCCTGGCGCAGCTCGCACGGGTCCATCCCCTCGGGCGCGATCGCCACGAAGGTCTGTCCCGAGATCGCCTGCTCCCCCTCGAATGCCTTGAGCGCAGCTGCTTTTCCCGCCTCGTCGCCGTCGAAGGTGTAGATGACCTCGCCGCGGAAGTACGAGTCGTCCATCATCAGGCGTCGGATCAGCGCGAGGTGTTCCTCGCCGAAGGCGGTGCCACACGATGCGACCGCGGTCGTCACACCGGCGAGGTGCATGGCCATCACGTCGGTGTAGCCCTCGACGACCACCACCTGATGCGACTTGGCGATCGATTTCTTCGCGTGGTCGAGGCCGAACAGCACCTGAGACTTCTTGTACAGCATGGTCTCCGGCGTGTTCATGTACTTGCCGAGGTTGTCGTCGTCGAACAGCTTGCGCGCACCGAACCCGATGATGTCGCCACCGAGGTTGCGGATCGGCCACAGCAGCCGGCGGTGGAACCGGTCGATCGGACCCTTGCGCCCCTGCTTCGACAGTCCGGCGGCCTCGAGCTCGCTGAACTCGAAGCCCTGCGCCAGCAGCGTCTTGGTCATGGTGTCCCAGCCGGCGGGCGCGTAGCCGCAGCCGAACTTCGCGGCGGCCGCGGCGTCGAAGTCACGTTCGGCCAGATAATCCCGCGCGGCCTGCGCCTCCGGGGTCTGCAGCTGCACCTGGTAGAACTTCGCCGCGGCCGCGTTGGCCGCGACCAGCCGGGCGCGCGTGCCGCGGTCGCGCTTGATCGCGGTGCCGCCACCCTCGTAGTTGATCCGGTAGCCGATGCGATCGGCGAGTTGCTCGACGGCCTCGACGAAGCTGATGTGTTCCTGCTTCTGCAGGAAGCTGTAGACGTCGCCGCCCTCCCCGCAGCCGAAGCAGTGGAAGTGCCCGTGATTGGGGCGGACGTGGAACGACGGGGTCTTCTCGTCGTGGAACGGGCAGAGTCCCTTCAGGCTGTCGGCACCGGCGCGGCGCAGGGCGACGTATTCGCCGACGATGTCCTCGATCCTCGTCTGCTCACGGATCGCCGTGATGTCACGATCGGGAATGCGTCCTGCCACGCGTCCAGTGTAGTGACGTCGCGAGGCCGATCCGCCCTGGCTCTCGTCCCCGGCGATGCCGCCCCTGCAATCGACCCCGAAGTAGCCCCACGCGGGAACACACGACGGCGTCCACGCCGCCGTGTGGAGGGGCGTTCTTCAGGGCGCAGCTCAGTGCTCGCACGCCCCCCGACTACCCGAGGTGCGCCTGCGCTCCCGAGTTCTGCTTGTCGGTGCGCTCGAGGCGGCCCTCGGTCATCGACGCGATCTGGTCGACGATGACCCGCATGCGCGCGGCGTCGTCCTCGGCCTCTTTCCACCACGGCACGAAGATCGGGTCGAGCCCGCCGGGCGCGGCCTCGACGAGCCAGTTGGCGACGCGGTGGATGCGCTCACGCTGGCGCTGCTGGGTCGCCTTGTGCCGCTCGTTGGAGAAGATGAACCGCAGCGCAAGGGTTTTCAGCATCGACACCTCGGCGGCGATCAGCGCCGGAACCTCGAGATCGGCGCTGTACCGCGACACCGGGCGGTCGCCCACCACCGCACGCGTGCCGGTGATGGCGGCCGACGCGAATCGGCCGATGAGCTCGCTGGTGAGGCGCTTGAGCGCGACGTAGGAGTCGAGCGTGCCGTCGAAGACGCCGACCGCGCGCACGATGTCCATCCGGTGCAGCCGTTGCGCGGCGTCGATGAGCGCCTCGGGATCGAGCCCGGGGAACTCCTTGACCCCGATCTCGGCGAGCGCGCGCTGGTCCTGCGGATCGCCGAGGGTGCGCAGGTCGATGCGACCGCCGATCACGCCGTCCTCGAGATCGTGCACCGAGTAGGCGACATCGTCGGACCAGTCCATGATCTGGGCCTCGATGCAGCGTCGGGTGTCCGGGGCGTTGCGCCGGATCCAACCGAGCATCGCCGCGTCGTCCTCGTAGGCGCCGAACTTGCCGCCCGGTGTGCGACGCGTCCACGGGTACTTGAGGGTGGCGTCGAGGGAGGCGCGGGTCAGGTTGAGGCCGACGCTACGCCCGTCGGCATCGAGCAGCTTCGGTTCGAGCCGGGTGAGGATGCGCAGGTTCTGCGCGTTGCCCTCGAAGCCGCCGCAGTCGGCGGCCACCTCGTCGAGGGCGCGTTCACCGTTGTGCCCGTAGGGCGGATGGCCGATGTCGTGGGCGAGTCCCGCGAGCTCGACGAGGTCGGGCTCGGCGCCGAGGCCGATCGCGATGCCCCGGCCGATCTGCCCCACCTCCAGCGAGTGGGTCAGGCGGGTGCGCGGCGTGTCGCCCTCGCGGGGGCCGACCACCTGGGTCTTGTCGGCCAGGCGCCGCAGGGCGGCACAGTGCAGCACGCGAGCGCGGTCGCGCGCGAAGTCACTGCGGTGGTCCGTCCGGGTTCCGGGCAGGCTGGCGACCTTGGCGGCCTCGGGGACGACACGTTCGACGGCCTCTTCCCCGTAGGCGGCCATGGGCGGCAGCGCGTGACCCGCGCCCGCGGTGGGTGGGGTGTCAGTCAAGCACCCAGCCCCGGCCGACGGCGAAGTCGGTGATCCGCTGCCGGATCGCCACGATCTGACGGGCGGTCAGGTCGTCGTCGGCGTCGAGGAGCAGTTCGGTGAGCTCCTCGGTGAACGCAGCCGCGTCGAGACCACCGCGCGGGCGGCGTCCGCCGCGCTCGTCGTGACGGTGCCCACGGCCGTGGTGATCGTCGCGACGATGCGGGCGCGAGCCACCTGCCGAGTCGTCGGCAGGAGCCTCTTCGGTCACCTCGACGTTGACCGCCTTGGAGCCCCGATCGGTCTCCTCGATGTCGAAGGACACCTTGGCGCCGGGACGCAGCGAGTCCTCGTCGATGTTGATGTCGTTGATGTGCAAGAACACATCGGCGCCGCCCTCTTCGGGCGCGAGGAATCCGAATCCCCGATTCGGGTCGTAATGGACGACCTTCCCGCTGACAGCCACGACTCCACTCACTCTCTCGTCGCGTTCGGAACGGACCCCGTGTCCTGTCGACGCGACAACTCGTCCTCAATTGTGACAGACGACCGCCGGTCGCGAGAACCGCCGGCGGTCGTCTGTCGGGGATCGTCGACCGAAGTCGACCGTGCGTCAGGCGCCGAGCAGCTTGCCGCCGAGGTACTCCGAGACCTTGTCGAGTGCCACGCGCTCCTGGCTCATGGTGTCGCGTTCGCGCACGGTCACGGCCTGGTCGTCGAGGGTGTCGAAGTCGACGGTCACGCAGAACGGCGTGCCGACCTCGTCCTGGCGGCGGTAGCGCTTGCCGATGCCCTGCGCGTCGTCGAACTCGACGTTCCAGTTCTTGCGCAGCTCGGCGGCGAGGTCGCGGGCCTTCGGCGAGAGCTTCTCGTTGCGCGACAGCGGCAGCACGGCGACCTTGATCGGCGCGAGCCGGCGGTCGAGACGCAGCACGGTGCGGGTGTCGGTGCCGCCCTTGGCGTTCGGCACTTCCTCCTCGGTGTAGGCGTCGCACAGGAACGCCATCAGCGAGCGGGTCAGGCCGGCCGCGGGCTCGATGACGTACGGGGTGTACCGCTCGCCGGTCGCCTGGTCGAAGTACGACAGGTCCTCACCGGAGTGCTTGCTGTGCGTCGACAGGTCGAAGTCGGTGCGGTTGGCGACACCCTCGAGCTCGCCCCACGGGTTGCCGGTGAAGCCGAACTTGTACTCGACGTCGACGGTCCGCTTGGAGTAGTGGGACAGCTTCTCCTTGGGGTGCTCGTACAGCCGCAGGTTCTCCGGGTCGATGCCGAGCTCGACGTACCAGTTGAAACGCTGGTCGATCCAGTACTGGTGCCACTCTTCGTCCTCACCCGGCTTGACGAAGAACTCCATCTCCATCTGCTCGAACTCGCGGGTGCGGAAGATGAAGTTGCCCGGGGTGATCTCGTTGCGGAAGCTCTTGCCGATCTGGGCGATGCCGAACGGCGGCTTCTTGCGCGCGGTGGTCATCACGTTCTTGAAGTTCACGAAGATGCCCTGCGCGGTCTCCGGGCGGAGGTAGTGCAGGCCCTCCTCGTCGTCGACCGGGCCGAGGTAGGTCTTCATCAGGCCGCTGAACGGCTTGGGCTCGGTCCACTTGCCGGGCTGACCGGTCTCCGGGTCGTTGATGTCGGCGAGGCCGTTGGCCGGCGGGTGGCCGTGCTTGGCCTCGTACGCCTCGATCAGGTGGTCGGCGCGGTAGCGCTTGTGGGTGTAGAGCGACTCGACGAGCGGGTCGCTGAACACCTCGACGTGGCCGGAGGCCTCCCAGACCTGACGCGGCAGGATGACCGACGAGTCGAGGCCGACCACGTCCTCACGGCTGGTGACCATGGTCCGCCACCACTGCCGCTTGATGTTCTCCTTCAGCTCGACGCCGAGGGGGCCGTAGTCCCAGGCCGACTTGGTGCCGCCGTAGATCTCACCGCACTGGTAGACCAGACCCCGGCGCTTGGCGAGGTTGACGACGGATTCCACTTTGGACTGGGCGGCCACGGTTAACTGCTCTCCACGGGTCGGTGTTCGGCTTGTTCTGTCGGCGCTCATGCGTGGGGCGACCGATGATGAGGTCCGGCGCGCACGGCAACCCCTACAGACTACCGAGCAGGGTGAGGGTTCCCCTAAAGCAGTGCCCTCACCTGGCCGATCGCGGGGGCGCACCGGAGGTGGGGCGGCCGGCTGTCAGAGTGGCAGGATGAGCCCCCGCCCCCGCGCCCGGAGACGACGCCGCCCGATGCTGCAGCTGCGGACCCTCGCGGCCGCGGCGACGATGCTGGCCGGAGGGTGTGCGGGCGCCGGGACCGACACCGGCCGACCGGCGCCGGTCGTCGCCCCCTCGCCCCTTCCTCCGGTCGCCGAGGTGACCCCGCAGGACCTCGCCGACGCGATCGACATCGACCGCGTGACCGCACACCTGCGCGCGTTGCAGCAGATCGCCGACGACAACGACGGAACACGCGCGGCGGGCACCCCGGGCAACGACGCGTCGATCCACTACGTCGCGGGCCTGCTCCGGGAGGCGGGGTTCGAGGTGTCGACGCCCGAGTTCTCCTACACGCGATTCACCGTCGGGTCGGTGCGGTTCGCCGCCGGCGCCGCCGACGTGAAGGGGCGCATGCTCGAGTACTCGGTGGACACACGCGGCCCGCTGACGGCCAGGCCCGTGTCCGTCCCTGCCCGGGGGTGTGAGGCCGCGGACTTCCCCGCCGATGTCCGCGGCGCGTTCGCCGTGATCGCCCGCGGCGAGTGCACCTTCTCCGACAAGGCGCGCAACGCGCAGTCCGCGGGAGCCGTCGGGGTCGTCATCGTCGACGACGCGGACGAGGGGCTGCCCAACCTGCGCCTCGAGCC
The DNA here is from genome assembly GCF_900683595.1 of Gordonia paraffinivorans. Classification (NCBI taxonomy): domain Bacteria; kingdom Bacillati; phylum Actinomycetota; class Actinomycetes; order Mycobacteriales; family Gordoniaceae; genus Gordonia; species Gordonia paraffinivorans. The sequence continues at coordinate 1,018,732 of NZ_CAACYD010000005.1, forward strand.
CGAGAACGTGCCGGACATACCGGTGATCGTCGTGACCCGCGCCGACGCCGGCCGGGTGGGCGGCGCCCGGGAGCTGACGCTCGACGCCGAGACCGCCACCGAGCAGATCACCACCCGCAACGTGATCGCCGAGACCCGGACCGGGTCACCCGACGACGTGGTGATGGCCGGCGCCCACCTCGACAGCGTGAGCGCGGGCCCCGGCATCGACGACAACGGCTCCGGCGCCGCCGCACTCCTCGAGACCGCACTGCGCCTGGGTTCGTCGCCGGACGTCCCGCAACGGGTCCGGTTCGGCTTCTGGGGCGCCGAGGAGGAGTACCTGCGCGGGTCCTGGGACTACGTCGGCAACCTGAGGGCCGAGGACCTCCGCGCCATCGCGCTCTACCTCAACTTCGACATGCTCGGCTCCCCCAACGGCGGATACTTCACCTTGGACGGCGACGACTCCGCGCGTGCGGGCGGCGGCGCCGGGCCGGCCGGATCGGACGCCGTCGAACGGGTCTTCCGGAGGTTCTTCGACGAGCGGGGCATCTCCGTGGCGGACACGGATCTCGACGGACGCTCCGACTACGCCCCGTTCCTCGCGGCCGGCGTCCCGGTCGGCGGTCTGTTCTCCGGCGCCGACGGCGAGAAGTCCGAGGAGCAGGCCCGCATGTGGGGCGGGAAGCCCGGCGTGCGGTTCGACCCGAACTACCACCGCGACAGCGACACCATCGACAACGTCGACTTCGACATCCTCGCGGTGAACTCCGCCGCGGCCGCCTATGCGCTGGCCACGTACGCGTTGTCGACGACCGGCCCCGACGGCGTCCCGCCGGTGGCCGCACGTGAGCGGACCGAGGTCGAGATCCCGGAGTGATCTCCGCCCGGCGGCACCTCGGATTGAAAACCATTTCCGTTAGAATGATCGCCAGCAGTGCCGCACGACCCGCCGGGAGGAGTGACATGTCGACCCAGCCGTTCGAGGGCTCCGACCTCGCCGCGCGCGAGAATGCCGCCGACCTGCTGCGTGCGCTGGCCTCCCCCACCCGGCTCGCGATCGTGTTGTCGCTGCGGGAGCGCGTGCAGTGCGTCCACGAACTCGTCGGGCACCTCGGGCTGAGCCAACCGCTGGTCAGCCAGCACCTCCGGGTCCTCAAGGACGCCGGCGTCGTGCGCGGTCACCGCAACGGCCGGGAGATCACCTACGAGCTCATCGACGACCACGTCGCACACATCGTCGTCGACGCGCTGGTCCACGCCAACGAGCCCGCCGAGGATGCCGTCGTCGACGCGCCGGCGTCGCACGAGCAGGCCGCGGACATGCACACCACCGAGGCGGTGACCGAATGACCGGCGTGCAGGCCTCGGGCCCCCAACCGGTCACCGGAATCCGTTCCACCCGGCAGCGTGCCGCGATCGCCGACGCGCTCGCCGGCACCGACGACTTCTGCTCGGCGCAGGAACTCCACGAGATCCTCAAGGCCCGCGGCGAGTCCATCGGCCTGACCACCGTCTACCGCAACCTGCAGGCACTCAGCCAGGCCGGGCAGATCGACGTGCTGTGGGACGGATCGGGCGAGACCCGCTACCGCCACTGCTCGTCGGGCCACCACCATCACCTCGTGTGCCGGGAGTGCGGCACCACCGTCGAGGTCCAGGCCGAGCCGGTCGAGAAGTGGGCGGCCTCCGTCGCCGCGGAACACGGCTTCACCGACATCAACCACACCGTCGAGGTGTTCGGCCGGTGCTCGAAGTGCGCTGAGACGCAGTCGAACTGAGTCCGGCACAGATCCGATTGCGCTCGAGTCCCGGCCACCGGGCACACGCACGGTGATCCAGCGCGACCCGCCGGAACCTAGCTCTTTCCCGTCAGCCGCTCGGCGGCGTCGACCCCGTTGGCCAGCACGATGTGCAGCACCATCAGCAGCGGCAGGTCCTCGAGCCGCCCGGCGGGAAACGTGTAGTACTGCAGCACATCCGTCGTGACCCCGGCGGGGTCGGACCGGCGCAGGCTGCCGAAGCTCATCCGCGCGCCGAACGCCTCGACGTCGTCGCGCAGGTCCGGCGTGTTGGGCAGGTCCATGGCGACCATCTGGGTCACGGCGAGGACGTCGAGACCGTCGGCGAGCGTGACCACGCGGATCGAAGCGCGGGTCGGACCCACTTGGACCACAACCGATTCCGCGTCGGGACGCTCGACCGGACCCAACTCGGCCACGACCTCTGCGGCGCGTTCGAGCAGCGCAAGGGCGTCAGTCATGACGGCTTCACCCCGCCGAACCGGCGGTCGCGCCTGGCGTACTCGAGGCAGGCGTCCCACAGGTCGCGACGGTCGAAGTCGGGGAAGAGTTTCTCCTGGTAGACCATCTCTGCGTAGGCGGACTGCCAGAGCAGGAAGTTGGAGAGCCGCTGCTCACCGGAAGGCCGCAGGAACAGGTCGACGTCGGGCATGTCGGGCTCGTCGAGGTACCGCGCGAAGCTCGACTCGGTGATCCGCTCCGGGTCGATCTCGCCGCGAGCAGCCCGGCGCGCGATCTCCCGTGCGGCATCGGCGATCTCGGCGCGGCCACCGTAGTTGACGCACATCGTCAGCGTCATCACGGTGTTGTCCCTGGTCAGCTCCTCGGCGATCTCGAGTTCGCGGATCACGCTGCGCCACAGGCGCGGACGACGCCCCGCCCACCGCACACGGACACCCATCTCGTGCATCTCGTCGCGTCGACGACGGATGACGTCGCGGTTGAAGCCCATCAGGAAGCGCACCTCCTCGGGGCTGCGCGACCAGTTCTCGGTCGAGAAGGCATAGGCCGACAGCCATTCGACGCCGAGTTCGATGCAGCCGCAGACGGTGTCCATGAGGACCGCCTCGCCGCGCTTGTGCCCCTCGGTGCGGGGCAGGCCGCGTTCGGTGGCCCAGCGGCCGTTGCCGTCCATCACCAGGGCGACGTGCTTGGGCACGAACTCCGCCGGGATCGCCGGCGGACGAGCACCGCTCGGGTGCGGGTCCGGGGGCCGGATCTCGGTACGTGTGCTCGTCGGCTTGCGTCCCTTGGAGGAACTACCCGGCCGCAACGCCATCGTCGACACTCCTCACAGCGGTTTCCGCGCCTGCTTCGGCACCCGTCTCCATCAGCCTATGAGGCGCGGTGCGCTCGATGAGCGGCAGGGTTCGGAGCTGACGTTCCAGATGCCACTGCAGATGGGCCGCGATCAGTCCGCTGGCCTGCCGTCGAAGCGAGGACGTGGACTCCTCGACGTGCTCCCACTGGCCGCGGAACATCGCGTCCATCAGGTCGAGCACACCGGGCGACGGCGTGGCCGAGCCGGGCGGGCGACAGTGCAGGCACACCGCGCCGCCGGCGGCGACGTGGAAGGCGCGATGCGGACCGGGCGTCGCACACCGCGCGCACTCCTCCAGTGCGGGCATCCAGCCGGCGCTGTACATCGCCCGCAACAGGTACGCGTCGAGGATCAGCTCGCGCGGCCGGCGATCCTCCGCGAGCGCCTGCAGCGCGCCGACCGTCAGACGGTGCAACTGCCGGCTGGGCGCGCGCTCCTCACCGGCGAGCCGCTCGGCGGTCTCGAGGACCGCGCAGGCCGTGGTGTACCGGCCGTAGTCGGCCACGATCGCGTCGGCGAAGGCGTGCAGGCTGTGCACCTGGGTGATGACGTCGAGGCTGCGTCCCGGGTAGAGATGTACGTCGACGTGCGCGAACGGTTCGAGCCGGGCACCGAACTTCGACCGGGTGCGGCGCACCCCCTTGGCGACCGCGCGCACGAGCCCGTGCTCGGCGGTCAGCAGGGTGATGATGCGGTCGGCCTCGCCCAGCTTGTGCTGGCGGACCACGACGGCCTCATCCCGGTAGAACCTCACCCGGCGATTGTCCCACCACGGCCCGACAGCGGCGGGCAGGGACACCGGGTGGGCCCGGTCAGTCCGAACCCGCTCGGCCCGAACCCGGTCGCCCCGAACTCAGTCGGCATTGACGATCTTGTCGAGCCTCGGCGGGAGCGTCATGCCTCCCGGGTACCGGTGCCAGCCCTTGCGGTCGTAGAACTTGGTGCCGAGGAAGCCGAGTGCGGCGCCGAGCAGCAGGCCGACGAAGCACTGGATCACCGAACGGGCCAGACCGGCCGAGAGGTCGGCGTCGAAGTACAGCACCGACCGCACCCCCAGGTAGATGACGTGCATCGGCTCGACCGCGGCCACCCACTCGAAGAACCGCGGGCTGGCCTCGAGCGGGAGCGTGCCGCCGGAGGACGGCAGGCCGAACACCACGAAGAAGATCAGGTTGAACAGCAGGCCCGCGTTGCCGAAGACCGCCATCATCGCGCTCGCGCTCACGCCCACCGCGAAGATCGCGAGGACGGAGATCACCCACAGTACGAAGGCGTTCGGCAGCGACGTCCCGACCAGCGCACCCACTCCGATGAACACCGTCGACAGCACCACCGCGACGAGGAACATGATGACCCACTTGGCGGCGAGGGTCGCCCACCGGCTGATGTTCAGCCGGTCGCGCCACTGGTAGAACGGCCCGTACTCGATCGGCGTCTGCCCGAGGATGCCGTCGACGACGATGCTGACCATCATCGCGCCGGTGAAGCCGGCGAGGACCAGCAGGAGTGTGAGGTAGAACGCCGAGAGTCCGTTGCCCGCGCCCTGCGGCAGCGGTGTCGGCTCCGACACCGTCACCTGCACCGGGTTGCCCACCGCGAGCTGCGCGGCGCCGGTGAACGTCACGTCGTTCGCGTCGAGCTGCCGACGCACCTGCTCGGTCAGTTGCGCGCCGACCTGCTCGTTGACGCGCTTGGTCATCTGCTCGGCGAAGGTCTGGGTGATCGACGACGCGAACGCACCCGAGCCGCGGTTGATGAAGACGTCGATCGCCGGGCGTGCCGGCACCGACGTCAGGACCGTCGACCGTCCCAGCGCGACAGCGCGATTGGTGAAGTTCGCACCGATGACGACGACGCCGTAGATCTTGCCGCTGTTGAGTTCGCCGAGCGCGGTCGACCGGTCGGTGCGACGCACCTCGAAGCCGTTCTCGGCGGCGGTGGTGGCGATCCCGTCGGCGACCTGCGCACCGATGTTCTGCTCGACCGGCTTGCCGTCGGCGCCGGTGACCTCACCGCCTGAGTCCTCGTTCACCAGGGCGATCGGGAAGTCGTGCAGATGGCGTTGCGGGTCGACGACCGCGGACATGTACAGCGCCGCCATGAGCGAGAACAGCACCGCGACGAGAACCAGGGGCGCCAGCCAGAACCGCGGGGAGCCGAGGACCCCGGCGATCGTCCGGCCGGTCGGCTCCTCCGGTTCGGGCGCCTCGTGGTCGCCCCGGCCGATGGCGTCGGAGTCCTCGTGCGCCTCGTGCGTTCCCATCGACGTCCCTCCCCCGCAGGCGAGGTGCCCGTCGTCGGACGGGCACCGGCAATCGTTCGTCTAGAAGCCCAGCCGGCGCAGCTGCTTGGGGTCGCGTTGCCAATCCTTGGCGACCTTCACGTGCAGATCCAGGTACACCTTGGTGCCCAGCAGCCGCTCGATCTGTGCGCGGGCAACTGTACCCACTTCCTTGAGCCGGGCGCCCTTGCGCCCGATGATGATGCCCTTCTGGCTGTCGCGTTCGACGAAGAGGACCGCGTGCACGTCGACCATCGGGGGCTGGTCAGGGCGTCGGTCCTCGCGTTCGATGACCTCCTCGATCACAACCGCCAGGGAATGGGGAAGTTCGTCACGTACGCCCTCGAGCGCGGCCTCGCGGATGAATTCGGCCATGAGGACCTGCTCGGGCTCGTCGGTGAGCTCGCCGTCGGGATAGAACGCCGGCCCCTCCTCCATCATGCCGACGAGCACGTCGGTGAGGACGTCGAGCTGCTTGCCCGACTTGGCCGACACCGGCACGAGTTCGGCGTCGTCCGGGAGCAGTTCGGACAGCGCCAGCAGCTGCTCGGCGACCTTGTCTGGCGAGACCCGGTCGATCTTGGTGACGATGCCGAGCAGCTTGGTGCGCGGCGCCATCTCCCGCACCTGCGTGATGATCCAGCGGTCGCCGGGGCCGATCGCCTCGTCGGCCGGGATGCAGATGCCGATGACGTCGACCTCGGAGTAGGTGTCGCGCACCAGGTCGTTGAGTCGCTGCCCGAGCAGGGTGCGCGGACGGTGCAGCCCCGGGGTGTCGACGAGGATCAGCTGGGCGTCGGGCCGGTTGACGATGCCGCGGATCGTGTGTCGGGTGGTCTGCGGCCGATTCGAGGTGATCGCGATCTTCTCGCCGACGAGGGCGTTGGTGAGAGTCGATTTGCCCGTGTTGGGCCGGCCGACGAAACAGACGAAGCCGGAACGGAACTCAGGCATCGTCACCGCCGAGTCGGTGCTGGGGACGGCCCGCGGCGTCGGTGATGACGACGTACGCCTGCGGGCTGAACTCGTGCAGGGTGGCCAGGCCCGGATCGTCGGCGTCGCCGTTGACGAGCACCGCGGCCTCGAACGCGGTCGCGCCGCTCGAGAGGGCGGAGGCCACCGCGACCTGCAGGCCGCTGAGCGTGAGGGTCTTCGCGCGGACCTCGGCCCCGGCATACGTGCGCCCGTCGCCGTCGCGCACGGCCGCGCCCGAACGGGCCTCGGCGCGTGCCAGGGCGCCGCGCGCGAGCACCACGAGTTTCTGATCCTCGTCCGCGAGGGTCTCGGTCACTGGTTCATCCTTGCTGTCGGTTGTCCGGCACCGTCGTGGTCCGGGTTGTCTGGGTGTGGGTGCTGATCCGGGGCGTCGTGGTCGGTGTCGGCGGACCTCCGGTCGCGGGAGTCCTTCTCGGCCGCGTCCCTACGGCCGGAATCCCTCTGGCCGCGGTCCTTGCGCTCCTTGCGGTCCCGGTGGTCTCGATCCTTGTGGTCCCGAGCCTCGTGATCCCGGTCCTTGTGATCCCGGTCCTCTGCCTCGTCCTCGGACTCCAGGCGCGACACGAGGACGGTGATGATGCGCTGGCGGCCCTGTCGGTTCGGCCCGCCCTCGGCGACCAGCTGCAGTCCGTGCGACTCGACCCTGGCCCCCGGCAGCGGGACGCGGCCGAGTTCGAGTCCGACGAGGCCGCCGACGGTCTCGACCTCCTCCTCGTCGATCTCGATGTCGAAGAGCTCGCCGAGATCCTCGACGGGCAACCGCGCGGACACGCGGTAGGAGCCGTCCCCGAGATCCTCGACCGGCGCGAGCTCATCGGTGTCGTACTCGTCGGTGATCTCGCCGACGATCTCCTCGAGGACGTCCTCGATGGTGACCAGGCCGGCGATCCCGCCGTACTCGTCGACGAGCAGCGCCATGTGGTTGCGGGTGCGCTGCATGTCGGCGAGGACCTTGTCCAGCGGCTTGGAGTCCGGCATGAACTGCGCCTCGCGCATCACCTCGGAGACTCGCAGGGTCGCGGGGTCGACGCGCTGCGCGATGGTCCGCACGACCATGTCCTTCAGGTACACCACGCCCAGGACGTCGTCGGTGTTCTCTCCGATCACCGGGATGCGTGAATGACCCGATCGCATGGCGAGATTCGTGGCCTGCAGGACCGTCTTGTCGGCCTCGATCCACACCATCTCCGGCCGCGGCACCATCACCTCGCGGGCGCTGGTGTCGCCGAGGTCGAACACGGAGTGGATCATCCGCCGCTCGTCGGCGGCCACCACTCCGCTCGCCTCGGCCAGGTCGACGACCTCGCGCAGCTCGATCTCCGTGGCGAACGGGCCGTTGCGGTAGCCCTTGCCGGGCGTCAGCGCGTTACCGATGAGGATGAGCAGCCGGGTCAGCGGCTTCAGCAGGACGCCGAGCGCCGAGAGCAGGTACGACGTCGACAGCGCGATCGAGTAGGCGTGCTGGCGCCCCAGCGTGCGGGGTCCCACACCGATGGCGACGTAGGAGATCACGGTCATCGCGGCGATCGCGACGACGAGTCCCCACCCGATGCCGATCCAGCGGGTGACCGCGAGCGCGATGAGCGCGGCGGCGGCCGACTCGCACATGACGCGAAGCAGTACGGCGAGGCCGATGTAGGTGGCGCGCGAGTCGAGGATGATCGCCAGGCGCCGTGCGCCTGCCCGGTTCTCGCGGACCATGTCGTCGACGCGGGCGATGGACACGGTCGACACCGCGGTGTCGACGGCGGCGAAGAACCCGCCCAACACGATCAGGACGACTGCGGCCACGAGGAACCAGTAGTCGGAGGACACGTTCAGTCCTCCTCGGACCGTCCGGTGAATCCCGGGGCGGTCCCCGTGTCCTCGGGGCCGCTCTCGATGCCGGTGAAACCGATGTTGGAGAGCAGCCGCGCATCCCTGTCGGCCAGTCGTTGTTCCTGCGCCCGGCGGTGCCGGTCGGCGTAGAACGCCTCGAGGATCTCGTTCTGGAGGCCGAACATCTCACGCTCCTCCTCGGGCTCGGCATGGTCGTAGCCGAGGAGATGCAGCACACCGTGGATGGTGAGCATCGCGAGTTCGTGCTCGAAGGAACGTCGTGCCTCACGCGCCTGCTTGCGCGCGAACTCCGGGCACAACACGATGTCGCCGAGGATCGCCGGACCGGGTTCGGGCGCGTCGGGGCGCCCACCCGGGACCAGTTCGTCCATCGGGAAGCTCATCACGTCGGTCGGGCCCGGCAGGTCCATCCACTGGACGTGCAGATCGGCCATGGTGTCCTCGTCGACGCACAGGACCGACAGCAACGCACCGGGGTTGACGTCCATCGCGCCCACGGCGAACCGCGCGGCGTCGATGATCAGTTCCGCCGGGACCTCGACGCCCGACTCGTTGGCCAGTTCGATGCTCATGAGCGACGTCCATGGGCCGCGGCACGACGCGCCGCACGGTTGCCGCCGATCGTCGCGCCGGTCCGCTCGGTTTCCTCCGCACGGCCGTAGGCGTCGACGATGTCGGCGACCAGTCGATGCCGGACGACGTCCTGGCTGGTCAGCCGGGCGAAGTGGATGTCGTCGATGCCCTCGAGGATCGTGGTCGCGGTCATGAGTCCGCTCTTTGCCCCGCCGGGGAGGTCGACCTGGGTCACGTCTCCGGTCACCACGACCTTCGACCCGAAGCCCAGGCGGGTCAGGAACATCTTCATCTGCTCGCCCGTCGTGTTCTGCGCCTCGTCGAGGATGATGAAGGCGTCGTTGAGGGTGCGCCCGCGCATGTAGGCCAGCGGCGCCACCTCGATGACGCCGGCGGCCATCAGCTTCGGGATCGCCTCGGGGTCCATCATGTCGTGCAATGCGTCGTACAACGGACGCAGGTAGGGGTCGATCTTCTCGCTCAGCGTGCCCGGCAGGAAGCCGAGACGTTCGCCGGCCTCGACGGCGGGACGCGTGAGGATGATGCGGTTGACCGTCTTGGCGTGCAGGGCCTGCACGGCCTTGGCCATCGCCAGGTAGGTCTTGCCGGTGCCGGCCGGCCCCAGGCCGAAGACGATCGTGTTGTTGTCGATGGCGTCGACGTAGTGCTTCTGGTTGAGCGTCTTGGGCCGGATGGTCTTGCCGCGTCGGGACAGGATGTCGAGCGACAACACCTCGGCCGGCGACTCGTTCCCGCCGTCGGAGAGCATCGACACGCTGTGCCGGACCAGGTCGGGGGTGAGCGGGGTGCCGCGGCCGACGAGATCGGTGAGCTCGGCGATGACCCGCTCGGAGGCGGCGACGTCGGCGGGTTCGCCGGTCAGCGTCACCTGGTTGCCGCGGACGTGGATGTCGGCGGGCAGCAGCTGCTCGAGGGTCCGCAGGTTGATGTCACTGGCACCGAGGAGTCCGAACACCACTCCCGGAGAGACTTCGATGGTGGATGTGACCCCAGACCGGCGCGGCTGCGTACGGCTGGATTGCCCGCTCGATTCGGGGTTGGCGTCACTCACGTATGAAATCACTCCTGGTGGTCGGCGGTGGTATGGCAGGTTGCGCCGTCACGTCACGAGCCGACACATCCTGTGGTCAGTGTATCGCTATGCAACACGGCATCAGCAGGCAATATTTCGACGGGCCGCCCGCCGCCGCGTCGGTTCCCCACCGAGTCGCCGGCCTGGCCGCCGAGCCGAGCGAGCCCGGATGCCGAGCCGAGCGAGCCTGAATGCCGAGCCGAGCGAGCCCGGATGCCGTGCCGAGCGAGCGTGGCCGCCGCCCGAACCTGCGCCGGAGTACGTCCCACCCGGCGACGGCGGACTCATCCGCATGGAGGTTCTGGAACCCGGTACCCGGACCGGCGGCGATCCATCATGACCGTGATCGAGAAGGTTTCCGGGAATCAGATCCCCAGGACCCGCACCGTCTGCCGCGCACACGCGCTGCGCGGGTCCACGAATGCCTCGTGCCCCTCCCCCGGCACGACGATCAGTTCGGCCGACTGGCCGCGGGCGACCGCGTCCTCCACGTAGCGACGGCTCGACTCCAGCGGCACCAGGTCGTCGGCGTCCCCGTGGATCGCGACGACGTGCGCGTCGAAGACCGGCGCCAGCATCGGCGAGGCCTCCCGGTAACGGCGCGGGGACTCGCCGAAGGGGCGGCCCATCAACGCCCGGAGTGCGGGTTTGTCGGCGCCGGAGACGGTGTCGAGCACAGCGGCCTCGGCGACCACGGTCGTGATCCGGGTGGTCGCGGTGCGCGCGCCGAGCTGCCCCGCCGCCCACACCGCGAGGTGCCCGCCGGCAGAATGCCCGACGACCCCGACCGTCGAGAAGTCGACGCCGGCCGGATCGATCCCCTGCTCCGACAACGCGTCGCGGACCGGCCCGTCGAGGGCACGGATCGCATCAAGGACGTCGCGCCCGGTCTCGGGCCAGCCGCCGCCGGGCTCGCCGACGCGCCGGTACTCGATGTTCCACACCAAGGCGCCGCGGCCGGACATCTCCCGCGCGACCGCGGTCTGAATCGTCGAGGAGTATTCGGCCGACCACGACCCGCCGTGGATGAGTACCACGACGCGGGCATGCTCGGGATCGAAGCCCTCGCGCGGGAAGTAGAGATGTCCGAACTGCGACGGCTCGTCGCCGTACTCGATCTTCACCCGCCGGACCGGGCATCGCCGGCTCATCGGGACCACCGCGAGGTGAGGACGCCGATCGCGCCGAGTGCCACGGCAGCGGCGGCCGCCGTGCGCAGCACCTCGGGCCCCAGAACCACAGAATGGGCGCCGAGGGCCGTCAGGTCGGCGACCTCGGAGTCGTCGAGTCCGCCCTCGGGGCCGATCACGAGCACGATCTCACCCGCGTCGGCGAGCGGGAGATCGGCGAGCGGCCGAGCCGCCTCCTCGTGCAGCACCGCGACCACCCCGCCCGCGGCGACCACGTCGGCGCACCGCGCCCGGACGTCGGTGGTCGTGGCGAGATCGGTGACCTCGGGAATCCAGGGCCGACGGCTCTGCTTCGCGGCCGCCGACGCCGCGGCCCGCCACTTCGCGACGCCCTTGTCGGCCTTGCCGCTCCAGCGCGCGACACAGCGCATCGCCTGCCACGGGACGATCGTGTCGGCACCGGCCTCGGTCGCCAGGTCCACCGCCAGCTCGGACCGGTCGGACTTCGGCAGCGCCTGCACCACGGTCACCTGCGGGGTCGGGCGGGCGCGAAACGTGAGCTCGCGCACCGAGGCGACGAGGGTGTCCTTGGAGACGATCTCGCGGACCTCGCAGTTCGCGACGGACCCGGCGCCGTCGCCGACGAGGATGCGTTCGCCCACCCCGAGCCGGGCGACGGTCACCGCGTGGCGACCCTCGGGGCCGCCGAGGGTGAGATCGGCGCCCGGTGCGGGGACGGAATCCGCCCAGAAGAGCGGCGGGCTCACTTGCCTGCGAAGGCGTTACGGAGCCGCGAGAAGAGTCCGCCCGGTGCCGCGGCGGCCGACGAGTTGACCACCTCGATCTCTTCGTTCGCCACCTTCTTGTACTGCTTGAGCGCCTCGGTCTGGGCGTTGTCCAGACGGGTCGGGACCACCACGTCGAGGTGCACGTGCAGTGTGCCGCGCACTCCGGAGCTGACGTGCGGCATGCCGTGCCCGCGGAGCTTGACGACCTGTCCGGGCTGGGTGCCGGGTGCCATCGTGACCGTCACCTCGTCGCCCAGGATGGTCTGGACGTCGAACTCGGCGCCGAGCGCCGCGTCGACCATCGGCACCTTGACGGTGCAGTGCAGGTCGTCCTTGTCGCGGACGAAGACGTCGTGCGGACGCTCGGTGACCTCGACGTAGAGGTCGCCGGCGGGACCGCCGCCGGGCCCGACCTCGCCCTGGCCGCTCAGCCGGACGCGCATGCCGCTCTCGACGCCCGCCGGGATGCGGACGGTCAGCGTGCGCCGCGAACGGACCCGCCCGTCGCCGCCGCACTTGTGGCACGGGTCGGGGATGACCTCGCCGACCCCGTGGCAGGTCGGGCACTCGCGGACGGTCATGACCTGGCCGAGGAACGAGCGCTGCACCGACTGGATCTCACCGGCACCCTTACAGGTGTCGCAGGTCACCGGCTTGCTGTCGCCGTTGGAACCCGAGCCCTTGCAGGCGTCGCACAGGATGGCCGTGTCGACGGTGATCTCCTTGTTGACGCCCTTGGCGCACTCCTCGAGATCGAGCTTCACACCGACGAGGGCCGGCTCCCCCGGCTGGACGCGCGAACGCGGACCGCGGCTCGAGCCGAAGCCTCCGCCGCCGAAGGCGCCGCCGTTGCCGAAGAAGGCCTCGAAGACGTCGCCGAAGCCTCCGCCGCCCCCGAAGCCGCCGAAGCCGCCGGCGCCGGGCCCGGCCATCGGGTCGCCGCCCGCGTCGACGATGCGACGCTTCTCCGGATCGCTGAGCACCTCGTAGGCGGTCTTGACCTCCTTGAACTCGTCCTCCCGGTCGGGGGCGACGTCGGGGTGGAGTTCGCGCGCCTTCTTGCGGTAGGCCCGCTTGATCTCCTGGTCACTGGCGTCCTTGGACACCCCCAGGGTTGCGTAATAGTCACGTGCCACGGTCGTAGTGATCCTTCGGTCTGTTGTTGGCGCCGTTCTCGGCGGCACCCACGCGTCGTGCGCCCCGCGCCTGCGGGCAGCCCGCCGCACGGTTCACACGGGAACCACTCAATTCTGCCGAAAACCCGCCGGCGGCCTTCGCGCGGCGTCCCGCTCGCCCGCCGGGCCTGCGGTCATCGCTCGGCGAGCACCTCGCCGATGTACTTGGCAACGGCCGCCACCGAGGCGATGGTTCCCGGATAGTCCATCCGTGTGGGGCCGAGCACTCCGACGCCGCCGAACACGGTTCCCGATGCACCGTACCCTGTCGACACCACCGAGGTCCCACGCAGGTTCTCGGTCTTGGTCTCCTCTCCGATCTGCACCGTGACCTGCCCCATCTGCTGAGAGTGGGCGAGGATCTTGAGGACGACGACCTGCTCCTCGAGCGCCTCGAGGACGGTGTCCATCCCACCGACCGTGGGTGTGAAGTCCGCGGCGGATTTCGCGAGATTCGACGTGCCGCCGAGCACGAGGCGGTCGTCGCCGCGCTCGACGAGGGTCTCCACGAGGACCGTCGCGATGTTCATGATCGCGTCGCGCAGGTCCTGGGGTGCGTCGTTGGCCAACTCCGCGACCGCGGCCGACGCCTCGGCGAGCCGCTTTCCGTGGAGCGCCGCGGAGAAGAGGTCGCGCATGCGCGCGATGTCGTCGTCGGTGTGGTCCTCGTTGAGCACCACCATCCGCTGCTCGACGCGTCCGTTGTCGACGATCACCACGAGCAGCAGTCGCGACGGGGACAAGGTGACCATCTCGAGGTGGCGGACCCGTGCCGCGGAGAGCACCGGATACTGGATGACCGCGACCTGGCGGGTCAGCTTGGCCAGCAGCTTCACCGAGCGCCGCAGGGCGTCGTCGAGGTCGACGCTGCCGTCGAGGACCGAGATGATCGCGCGCCGTTCGGCCGCCGAGAGCGGCTTGATCTCGCTGATCCGGTCGACGAACAGCCGGTAGCCCTTGTCGGTGGGCACCCGCCCGGAGCTGGTGTGGGGCTGCGTGATGTACCCCTCGGCCTCCAGGACGGCCATGTCGTTGCGGACCGTCGCACTCGACACCCCCAGCTTGTGGCGGTCGACGAGGGCCTTGGAGCCGATGGGTTCCTGCGTGGCGACGTAGTCCTCGACGATCGCACGGAGGATCTCGAACCGGCGTTCCTCGGTCGCTGACACCCGGTACACCTCCTGTGATTCGAGTCCCTGGCCGCGGGTCCGGGCCATAGAGTGGCCCAGACCTCATACTGGATGTAATCCATAGTACGAAACGAGCGCGGAGTCTCATGATCTTCAAAGGGGTGCGGGAGGGTAGGCCCTATCCCGACCACGGTCTGTCGGCACGCGGCTGGGCCAAGATCCCGCCGCGGCAGCTACGCCTCGACGAGCTGACCACCCTCACCAAGGTCCTCGCCCTCGACAAGCTCCTCAGCGAGGACTCCACCTTCTACGGCGACCTGTTCGCACACGTCGTCCGGTGGCAGGGCGAGCTCTACCTCGAGGACGGACTGCATCGCGCGGTCCGCTCCGCGCTGCGGAACCGGCACATCATCCACGCCCGCACCCTCGACCTCGACGCGCTCGACCTCTCCGAGGGTGCCCGCCCGCTCGAGGAGCAGCTCGACGACACCGCCGAGACCCCGGCGCGGCGCGGCACTCCCGAGCCCCGGGAGATCCCGCGCGTGCCCGGCCCCGGCGTATCGCCGTCCGGCATCCCCGCGACACGTCCGTCTCCCTCGGGTCGCGGCGCGCACCGTCGAGGCCCCCGGTCGACCGGGTGGACCAGCCCCTAGACTTCCGCAGCTCCACCACTTTTCGGCAGACGCACCACCGAATCCGGTGGCGCGTGTGCCGAAAACCGGTGGTTTGCAGGGTGATTCAGCCCCAGAGAACCCGGCGGATGACACCGTCGGCGAGCAGGCGCCCGGCATCGGTGAGGACGTAGGCCGTCTCCGCTCGCTCGAGAAGGCCGTCGGCGCACAGCTTCTCGGCGTTCGCACGTTCGGCGTCGTCGAGGATGCCCATGGGCAGCCCCGTCCGACACCGCGTGGTGAGCATGACCGCCTCGACGTGCCGGTCCTCGGCGCCGAGTTCCTCCGCCGACGCCGCGGGCAGCGCCCCCTCGGCGAGCGTCTTCGCATACCGGGCGGGATGTTTGACGTTCCACCAGCGCACGCCGTTGACGTGTGAATGGGCGCCCGGCCCGACCCCCCACCAGTCGTGGCTGTGCCAGTACGCGAGGTTGTGCCGGCAGGCCGCGGCGTCGTCGCGCGCCCAGTTCGACACCTCGTACCAACCGAATCCGTCGGCGCTCAGCCGGTCGTCGAGGATCTGGTAGCGGTCGGCGAGGACGTCGTCGTCGGGGGCGGGCATCTCGCCGCGCCGGATTCGCCGCGCGAGCGCGGTGCCGTCCTCGACGATGAGCGCATAGGCCGAGACATGGTCCACGCCCGCCGACAGCACCGCGTCGAGGCTGGCGTGCAGGTCGGCATCGGACTCGCCGGGGGTGCCGTAGATGAGGTCGAGGTTGACGTGCTCGAAGCCGGCCTCGCGGGCCTCGCGCGCGGCGGCGACCGCACGTCCCGGGGTGTGCACGCGGTCGAGGACGCGCAGGACGTGCTGCGCCGCGGACTGCATGCCCAGCGAGATCCGCGTGTACCCGGCCTCGCGCAGATCGGCGAAGAACTCCGGCGACGTCGACTCCGGATTCGACTCGGTCGTCACCTCCGCGTCGTCGGCCAGGTCGAACTCGGCGCGCACGGCATCGAGGAGCCTGGTGAGTCCGGCGGCACCGAGCAGCGACGGGGTTCCTCCGCCGACGAAGATCGTCGACACCTTGCGGGCCGGCTGCAGCAGGCGTGCCGCCGATTCGAGTTCGGCCGCGACCGCCTCCTGCCAGGATTCCGGGGACGACGACGAGCCGAGTTCACCCGCGGTGTAGGTGTTGAAGTCGCAGTAGCCGCAGCGCGTCGCGCAGAACGGGACGTGCAGATACAGACCGAACGGGACCTCGGGGTCGACGTCGGCGCACGCCCTCGAGATGAGCCCGGCGGCGAGCTCGGGAGCGGGTGTTTCGATGTCGACCTTCACCCGTCCATCATGCCGCCCGGAAACGCGTCGCCGCCTCTTGCCCTCAACCGAAGCCGCCGGTCGCCGGCCGAACACCCGCGGCAGACCGGGGCTGCAACGCCGCGCAGCTCACCTTGCCGCCTTTCCATCATCGTGATGGAAAATAACCCCAAGTAGACGTGGCGACGACGGACGTGGCATTATCGAGCCGTGATTTTCCCCGGGGTGTGGCTCGCTGCCCGACGCCACATTGATCTCAAGCGCGTCAACAGCGCTTTCTGTCGCCTCTAGCGACGTCTCGGCCCCGACCTGTCCCCATTTCTGCGGGGATGCCGGCACGTTCCAGCCCACTTTTCGTGCGTAGAACGCCGGCGATCGCGTGCGCCGGCACAGGAGATTCTCTGATGACGTCCACAACTGATGCCCCCGTGTCCGCATCGGCTCCCGCCGCCCCGGCAGCCGACCAGACCGCCGACACCTCCGCCGAGAAGCGCGCCCGCCCGACCCGCAAGGCCCGTCCGGTCAAGCGCCGCGCCGAAGGCCAGTGGAAGCTCGGCTACCGCGAGCCGCTGAACCCCAACGAGCAGGTCAAGAAGGACGACAACCCGCTCAACGTCCGCGCCCGCATCGAGAACATCTACTCCAAGCAGGGCTTCGACTCGATCGACAAGCAGGACCTGCGCGGCCGTATGCGCTGGTGGGGCCTCTACACCCAGCGCGCCCAGGGCTATGACGGCACCTGGACCGGCGACGAGAACATCGACATCCTCGAGGACAACCACTTCATGATGCGCGTCCGGTGCGATGCCGGGGCGCTCACCGTCGCGCAGCTGCGCACCCTCGGCGAGATCTCGACCGAGTTCGCCCGCGACACCGCCGACCTCTCCGATCGCGAGAACGTCCAGTACCACTGGATTCGCATCGAGGACGTCCCCACCATCTGGCAGCGCCTGGAGGCCGTCGGCCTGCACACCACCGAGGCCTGCGGCGACTGCCCGCGCGTCGTGCTGGGCTCGCCGCTGGCCGGCGAGTCCTTCGACGAGGTCCTCGACCCGACGCCGGCCATCGACGAGATCGTCCGCCGGTTCATCGGCGACCCGCAGTACTCGAACCTGCCGCGCAAGTTCAAGACCGCGATCTCCGGCCAGCAGGACGTGGTGCACGAGATCAACGACGTCGCCTTCATCGGCGTCGTGCACCCCGAGCACGGCCCCGGCCTCGACCTCTGGGTCGGCGGCGGCCTGTCCACCAACCCGATGCTCGCCCAGCGCGTCGGCGCGTGGGTCCCGCTCGACGAGGTGCCCGACGTCTGGGAGGGCGTGGTCGCGCTCTTCCGCGACTACGGTTACCGGCGCCTGCGTTCCAAGGCGCGCCTGAAGTTCCTCGTCAAGGACTGGGGGATCGAGAAGTTCCGCCAGGTCCTCGAGGACGAGTACCTCGGCCGCAAGCTGATCGACGGCCCGGCCCCGGAGAAGCCCGAACGCCCGATCGACCACATCGGCGTGCAGAAGCTGCGCAACGGCCTCAACGCCGTCGGCTTCTCCCCCATCGCCGGTCGCGTGTCGGGCACCATCCTGACCAAGACCGCCGAGGCCGTCGCCAAGGTCGGCTCCGACCGCGTGCGCTTCACCCCGTACCAGAAGCTGATCGTCCTCGACGTCCCCGACGACCAGGTGGAGTGGCTGATCGACGAGCTCAAGCCGCTCGGCCTGCACGCCCGGCCGTCGCAGTGGCGCCGAAACCTGCTGGCCTGCAGTGGAATCGAGTTCTGCAAACTGTCCTTCACCGAGACCCGCAAGCGCTCGCAGGTGCTCGCGCCCGAGCTCGAGGAGCGTCTCGCCGACATCAACTCGAAGCTCGACGTCCCGATCACGGTGAACATCAACGGCTGCCCCAACTCCTGCGGACGTTCGCAGATCGCCGACATCGGCTTCAAGGGCCAGCTCGTGGAGGACGCCGACGGCAACGTGGCCGAGGGCTTCCAGGTCCACCTCGGCGGCAGCCTCGGCCTGGACTCGGGATTCGGCCGCAAGCTCCGCCAGCACAAGGTTCTCTCCACCGAGCTCGGCGACTACATCGAACGCGTCGTCCGCAACTTCGTGGAGCAGCGAGAAGACGGCGAACGGTTCGCGCAGTGGGCCGTTCGCGCCGACGAGGAGGCACTCCGATGACCATCAGCACCACCGAGACGGTCGCCGGCCGGCGCCACAGCGAAGAGGAACTCCGCGCGATCGCGGCCAAGGGCGCCGCCGACCTCGGCCCCGACGCGAGCCCGGAGGAACTGTTCCGCTGGACCGCGGAGATGTTCGGCACGAACTTCGTCGTCGCGTCGAACATGCAGGACGCGGTGCTCGTCGACCTCGCGGTCAAGAACATCGACCGTGAGCTGGTCGGCGGACCGGTGAAGGTCCTGTTCCTCGACACCGGTTACCACTTCGCCGAGACCATCGGCACCCGCGACGCCGTCGAGCAGGTCTACGGGGTGCAGTTGATCAACCTCACCCCCGAGCACAGCGTCGCCGAGCAGGACGAACTGCTGGGCCGCAACCTCTTCGCGCGCGACCCGGGCGAATGCTGCCGCCTGCGCAAGGTCGTCCCGCTCAAGGCCGGGCTCGCCGGCTACGACGCCTGGGTCACCGGCATCCGCCGCGTGGAGGCGCCGACGCGCGCGAACGCCCCGCTGATCTCGTTCGACGAGGCCTTCGGCCTGGTGAAGATCAACCCGATCGCACCGTGGTCCGACGAGCAGATGCAGGACTACATCGACTCCCACGGCGTGCTGGTCAACCCGCTGGTCGACGAGGGCTACCCCTCGATCGGCTGCGCGCCGTGCACCGCCAAACCCGCACCCGGATCCGATCCGCGCAGCGGCCGCTGGGCCGGCCGCGCCAAGACAGAATGTGGGCTCCACGCATGACCATCACCGAACCCCAGCCCGTCCGCGACGCCGTCGCCGACGACGACTTCTCGACCCTCGACGCGCTCGAGTCCGAGGCCATCCACATCTTCCGCGAGGTGGCCGGCGAGTTCGAGCGGCCGGTGATCCTGTTCTCCGGCGGCAAGGACTCCACCGTCCTCCTGCACGTCGCCCTCAAGGCGTTCTGGCCTGCGCCGCTTCCGTTCTCGCTGCTGCATGTCGACACCGGGCACAACCTGCCCGAGGTCCTCGAGTTCCGCGACCGAGTCGTCGAGCGCCACAACCTGCGGCTGCACGTCGCCTCGGTCGAGGAGTACCTCGCCGACGGCCGGCTCACCGAACGCCCCGACGGCGTCCGCAACCCGCTGCAGACCATCCCGCTGCTCGACGCCATCACCGAGAACCGCTTCGACGCGGTGTTCGGCGGCGGCCGCCGCGACGAGGAGCGCTCGCGCGCCAAGGAGCGGATCTTCTCGTTGCGCAACGCCTTCGGCCAGTGGGACCCGAAGCGTCAGCGCCCCGAGTTGTGGAACCTCTACAACGGGCGCCACGCACCGGGCGAGCACGTCCGCGTGTTCCCGCTGTCGAACTGGACCGAGCTCGACGTGTGGCGCTACATCACCCGCGAGCAGGTGCTGCTCCCCTCGATCTACTACGCCCACGAGCGTGACGTCTTCCAGCGCGACGGCATGTGGATGACCCCCGGCGTCTGGGGCGGCCCCCGCGACGGCGAGGTGCTGGAACGCCGCTGGGTGCGCTACCGCACCGTCGGCGACGGCTCGTCGACCGGCGCGGTGCTGTCCGAGGCCCGCACCAACGAAGAGGTGCTGGCCGAGGTCGCCGCCTCCCGACTGACCGAACGCGGCGCCACCCGCGGCGACGACCGTGTCTCCGAGGCCGCGATGGAAGACCGCAAGCGCGAAGGATATTTCTGATGAGCCACGCCCCCGACCTCCTCCGCATCGCCACCGCGGGCAGCGTCGACGACGGCAAGTCGACCCTCGTCGGCCGCCTGCTGTACGACACCAAGTCGGTCCTGGCCGACCAGATCGACGCCGTCACGAAGGCGTCGGTCGACCGCGGCCTCGACACCCCCGACCTGTCGCTGCTCGTCGACGGCCTGCGCGCCGAGCGCGAGCAGGGCATCACCATCGACGTGGCGTACCGCTACTTCGCCACGCCCGCACGCTCTTTCGTGCTCGCCGACACCCCCGGCCACGTGCAGTACACCCGCAACACGGTGTCCGGCGCGTCGACCGCGCAGCTGGTGATCCTGCTCGTCGACGCCCGCAACGGCGTCGTCGCGCAGACCCGTCGCCACGCCGCGGTCATGGCGCTCCTCGGCGTGCCGCAGCTGGTGCTCGCGGTCAACAAGATCGACCTCGTCGACGACGCGGCGAGCGTGTTCGCCGAGATCTCGGCCGAATTCGGCGAGCTCACCCGCTCGCTCGGATGGTCGCCCGAGCAGGTCACCTCGATCCCGGTGTCGGCCCTGCACGGCGACAACATCGCGAAGCCGTCGGAGAACACGCCGTTCTACGACGGCCCGACCCTCATCGAGCACCTCGAGACGGTTCCCAACCTGACCGAGCGCGCCCCGGTGGGCCTGCGCTTCCCGGTGCAGTACGTGATCCGTCCGCGCACCCCGGAGTACCCGGACTACCGCGGTTACGCCGGGCAGATCGCGGCCGGCCGCGTCACGGTCGGCGACGAGATCGTCGTGCTGCCGTCGGGCCAGCGGACCACCGTCAGCGGAATCGACACCGCCGACGGCCCGCTGGAGACCGCGCACACCGGCCGCAGCGTCACCCTGCTGCTCGCCGACGACGTCGACATCTCGCGCGGTGACCTGATCGCGGCGGTGGCAGACGCCCCCGAGCCGATCCAGCAGTTCACCGCGACCGTGTGCTGGCTGGCCGAGAAGCCGCTGCGCCCGGGCGCGCGTCTGCTCCTCAAGCACGGCACCAAGACCACGCAGGCCATCGTCGGCGGACTCGACGCCCTCTTCGACGAGCAGAACCTCGCGCTGGTCGACGCCCCGGAGACGGTGGAGCTCAATCAGATCGTGCGGATCTCGGTGCAGACCGCGGAGCCGATCCCGGCCGATGACTACCAGGTGAACCGCGAGTCGGGCAGCTTCCTGCTGATCGATCCGGCCGGCGGCAACACACTGGCGGCCGGTCTCGTCGGCGACGCCCTGGCGCCGCTGCATCTCAAAGAGCTGGTGTGAACCCGACGCTCGTCCTCGCCGCACACGGCAGCCGCGATCCGCGCTTCGGCGTGACCGCGCGCCGTGTGCGCGACGCCGTCGCGGCCGCCCTGCCCGAGGTCGAGGTGGTGTTGTCCTACCTCGACCTGAACGAGCCGTTCGTCGGCGACGTCCTCGAACGTGTCGGGGACGCCGACGCGGACCCGGTCGTCGTCCCGCTGCTGCTGTCGGCGGGGTATCACCACAAGGTCGACCTGCCCGCGATCATCGCCGCGCATCGGCCCTTCGCGCATCAGACGGAGGTGGTCGGCACCCGGTCGCTGGCGGCGGCACTCGCCGACCGTCTGCACGAGGCGGGTCTCGACGATCGTGACGGTGTGATCCTGGCCGCGGTCGGGTCGTCGGACGCCGCGGCCGACCTCCACGTCCGACGCCGGGCGATCGAGTTGTCGACGCGACTGCACCGTCCGGTCGAGGTGGTCTTCGCCACGCGGCTGGGCTCCGATGCCCGCGTTCTCGCCGGGGCGGTGCGCCGGCTGCGCGCTGCCGGCGCCGGGCGGATCGCGCTCAGCCCCTACTTCCTGTCGGCGGGGCTGCTCGTCGAGCGGGTGGAGACGGCCCTCGACTCGATGGTGGAGGGCACGCTCGTGGCGGGACCGCTCGGCGCGCATCCCGACCTCGTCGACGGCATCTGCTGCCTCTACCGCACCGCGACCAGGCGGGCGGCGGTCACCACCAGCGGGCGGTGAGAGACCTCACATCGTCACGAGCCAGGCGATGACCACGAGGATCAGCAACGCGAGCAGGGCCACCGTGACCGGCGAGCGCATCAGTTTCACAGTCCGGTCCCATCGTCGTCGGCGAAGCGGCGGCGGTCGAGGATGTCGGCCGCGAGGTCCACGAGGAAGTTGAGCACGTAGGCGATCAGCACGGCCACCGGGATCACCACGACGACCGTCACCAGCAGCTGCGGCACGAAGGACAGGCCGGTCAGCCACTCCTCCACGCCGTCCCACCAGTTGAAGAACGCCGTCACGTCATCTCCCCGTCCATCCGATTCGGATCATCCGCGTCTCGGTCCGGTGAACCGAGTGGCGTCGGACAGCGCCCGTGGCAATGATAGTTGCCATGTCTGCCGCAGATGACTCCACCGTAACGCCCCTGCCGACCGCCGCCGGCCACCGGGCCGACGACGCCGACCAGGACGTGCGCCGAGTCACCGATGCCGCGCCGATCCCGCCGACCGCGCCGTCGCATCGCAGCGCCTTCCCTCCCATCGGCGACTACGCGTTCCTGTCCGACACCGAGACCAACTGCCTCATCGCGCGCAACGGCTCGGTGGAGTGGATGTGTATCCCGCGCCCGGACTCGCCGAGCGTGTTCGGCGCGGTCCTCGACCGCAGCGCGGGCCATTTCCGGCTGGCACCGTACGGCGTCAACGTCCCGGTCGATCGCCGGTACCTCCCGGGCAGCCTGATGGTCGAGACCACGTGGCAGACCGACACGGGCTGGATCATCGTGCGCGACGCCCTCGTCATGGGACCGTGGCACGACACCGAGCGCCGCTCGCGCACCCACCGCCGCACCCCCACCGACTGGGACGCCGAGCACGTCCTGCTGCGGACGGTTCGCTGCGTGTCGGGAACGGTCGAACTCCACATGAGCTGCGAGCCGGCGTTCGACTACCACCGCGGCACCACCCGCTGGGAGTACACCGGCCCCGCCTACGGCGAGGCCGTCGCAACCGCCCACGACACCGACGCCGACACCCCCACCCTGAAGCTCACCACCGACCTCCGTCTGGGACTCGAGGGCCGCGAGGCCCGCGCACGCACACGCCTCGTCGAGGGCGACAACCGCTTCGTCGCCCTCAGCTGGTCGCGTCATCCGGCGCCGCAGAACTGGGAGGAGGCCGCCCACAAGATGTGGACCACCAGTGAGGCGTGGCGGCAGTGGATCAACATCGGCTCCTTCCCCGATCACCCGTGGCGCAGCCACCTGCAGCGGTCGGCGCTGACCCTCAAGGGGCTCACCTACTCCCCGACCGGCGCGCTGCTCGCCGCCGCGACCACCTCCCTGCCGGAAACGCCGCAGGGAGAGCGCAACTGGGATTACCGGTACGCGTGGGTGCGCGACTCGACCTTCGCGCTCTGGGGTCTCTACACCCTCGGCCTCGACCGCGAGGCCGACGACTTCTTCTCCTTCATCGCCGACGTCTCGGGCATCAACAACGGGGAACGCCATCCGCTGCAGGTGATGTACGGCGTCGGCGGGGAGCGCACCCTCGAGGAGGAGGAGCTCACCCACCTGTCCGGATACGGCGGCGCCCGGCCGGTCCGCATCGGCAACGGCGCGTACAACCAACGGCAGCACGACATCTGGGGCACGATGCTGGATTCGGTGTACCTCCACATCAAGTCCCACGAGGCCGTCCCCGAGACGCTCTGGCCGGTACTCAAGGCCCAGGTCGAGGAGGCCATCGAACACTGGCGCGAACCCGACCGCGGCATCTGGGAGGTCCGCGGCGAGCCGCAGCACTTCACCTCGTCGAAGGTGATGTGCTGGGTGGCGCTCGACCGCGGTGCGCGGCTGGCCGTGATGCACGGCGAGGCCAAGCACGCCCGGGAGTGGTCGGCGATCGCCGACGAGATCAAGGCCGACGTCCTCGCCCACGGCGTCAACGACCGCGGCGTGTTCACCCAGCGCTACGGCGACGACGCGCTGGACGCCTCACTGCTGCTGGTGCCGCTGCTGCGGTTCCTGCCGCCGGACGATCATCGCGTCCGCGCAACGGTTCTCGCGATCGCCGACGAGCTCACCGAGAACGGCCTGGTGCTGCGCTACCGGGTCGAAGAGACCGACGACGGCCTCACCGGCGAGGAGGGCACGTTCACCATCTGCTCGTTCTGGCTGGTGTCGGCGCTGGTGGAGATCGGTGAGCTGCCGCGCGCCAAGGCGCTGTGCGAGCGCCTGCTGTCCTACTCGAGTCCGCTCAAGCTCTACGCGGAGGAGATCGACGCCAAGACCGGCCAGCACCTGGGCAACTTCCCGCAGGCGTTCACCCACCTGGCGCTGATCAACGCGGTCATGCACGTCATCCGCGCCGAGGAGGCCGAGCACCAGGCGACGTTCCAGCCGGCCAATCACTGACCGGCGGGCAACCTGGACCGACGGAATCCGGTTCTCGGTCCGGCGGAACGCCGGTGCTCAGACCCCGTCGAGCGCGGCGACCTTGGTGGCCCGCGCGTACACGGTCTCGCCGGGCTGAAGGTTCAGCGCGTTCTGGTCGCCGCGGGTGATCTGCGCGGCGAACTCCTCGCCGGTCGACGCCGAGACGAGTTCGACGCGGGTCTCGAAGCCGAGGTTGACCACGCGCTGCACGGTGGCGCGGATGATGCCCACGTCGAGGTTCGGATCGGTGGTCGGCGACGCCATCTCCGGGGTGCGTCCGATCCGGATGTCGTGAGGGCGCACCAGTTCTCCGTTGAGGCGCACCGTGGAGCCCAGGAACGACGCCACGAACTCGTTGGCGGGACGGTCGTAGAGGTCGTCGGGGGTGCCGACCTGCTCGATGCGTCCCTTGTTCAACACGGCGATCCGGTCGCTGACGTCGAGCGCCTCCTGCTGGTCGTGGGTGACCAGCACCGTGGTGACGTGCACCTCGTCGTGCAGGCGACGCAGCCACCGCCGCAGGTCGTCGCGCACCTTCGCGTCGAGCGCGCCGAACGGCTCGTCGAGCAGGAGCACCTTCGGGTCGACGGCGAGTGCGCGCGCAAGCGCCATGCGCTGGCGTTGCCCGCCGGACAGCTGCGCCGGGAACCGCTTCTGGAAGACGGTCAGGCCGACCACCTCGAGCAGCTGGTCGACCTTGGCGTCGACCTCCTTCTTGGGCCGCTTGCGGATCTTGAGCCCGAAGGCGATGTTCTCGCGCACGGTCAGGTGCTTGAACGCGGCGTAGTGCTGGAACACGAAGCCGATGTCGCGCTTCTGCGGCGACTTCTTCGACACGTCGGTGTCGTTGATGATCACGGTGCCCGAGTCGAGGGTGTCGAGTCCGGCGATCGCGCGCAGCAGCGTCGACTTGCCCGAACCCGACGGGCCCAGCAGGGAGGTCAGCTGACCGTCCGGGATGTCGATGGAGACGTCGTCGAGAGCGGCGAAGTCGCCGTAGCGTTTGTTGGCGCCGATGACCTTGATGGACATGTCACTCGCCTTCCTTGGGATGGGCATGAGAGTGGACGATCTGCTTGGCGTCGACGGATTCCGGTCCGTGCGGCGGGGTGAGTTCGGGTTCGACGATCTCGACCTCGCCCGAGGTGGACTCGCTCGCCTCGGCCAGGCGTGACTTGGCGCGGCGCTCGATGAGCGACATCGCGACCAGCACGAGGATCGCGACGAACATCAGCAGCGTCGCGGCCGCATAGGCGCCGAACTCGTTGTAGTCGTCGGTGTAACGCGAGTTGACCAACAGGGTGAGGGTCTGCGAGACGCCCGGGAAGTTCGACGACACCATGGTCACCGCGCCGTACTCGCCGAGCGCGCGGGCGACGGTCAGCACGATGCCGTAGGTGAGGCCCCAGCGGATCGCCGGCAGCGTGACGCGCCAGAACACCTGCCACGAACTGGCGCCCAGGGTGGCGGCGGCCTCCTCCTGCTCGGTGCCGATCTCGCGGAGGACGGGCTCGACCTCGCGGGCGACGAACGGCAACGTGACGAACAGCGTGGCGAGCACCAGACCGGGGAACCCGAAGATGATCCGGAACCCGAGACTCTCGATGCCGCCGAACCAGCCGCCGTAGCCCCACAGCAGGATCAGGGCGACGCCGGCGACCACGGGCGACACCGCGAACGGCAGGTCGACGACCGCCTGCAACAGCCCCTTGCCCGGAAAACGCCCGCGCGCCAGGGCAAGTGCCGTGATGACGCCGAAGATGACGTTGAGCGGCACGACGATCACGACGATCAGCAGGCTCAGCTGCAGTGCCGAGATCGCCGCGGGCGTGGTGATCCACTCCCAGAACTGGACGATGCCGTGTTCGAAGGAGCGGTAGAAGATCGTGCCCACGGGGACGATCAGCAGGACGAACAGGTAGACGAGGGCGACGGTCCGCAGCCCGTAGCGGGTGAGTCGGGAGACCTTCATCGATCCGCGTCCTCCCGCTTGGACTGCCACCGGCCGACGATGCGCAGGATGAGCAGCGTCACGAAGGCGATCAACAGCAGCACCACCGAGATCGCGGCGGCGTTGACCGGCGCGTCGATCTCGATCTGCTGCTGGATGTACTGCGACGCCACCTGTGTGTCACCCGGGATGTTGCCGCCGATGAGCACCACCGAGCCGAACTCGCCGATGGCGCGGGTGAACGCGAGGCCCGCACCGGTCAGGATCGCCGGCAGCAGCGCGGGCAGGATGATCCGGCGGAAGATCGTGAGGTTGTTGGCGCCGAGCACCGCCGCGGCCTCCTCCACGTCGACGTCGAGCTCGAGGAGCACCGGCTGCACCTGCCGCACCACGAACGGGAGCGTGACGAAGGTCAGTGCGATCACCAGCGCGGGCTTGGTCGCGTTGAGGTGGATGTCGACCGGGCTGTTCGGGCCGTACAGCGACAGCAGCACGAGGCTCGCGACGATCGTGGGCAGTGCGAACGGCAGGTCGATGATGGCGTTGACGAACCCCTTGCCGGGGAAGTCGTCACGGACCAGGACCCACGCGATCAGCGTGCCGAAGACGACGTTGATGAGCGCCGCGATCACCGAGACGAGGACGGTGATCCACAGTGCGTCGACGGCGGCGGGCGCGGTCACCGCGTCCCAGAAGCCGCTCCAGCCGTCCTCGAAGGACTGCACCGTGATCGCGGCGAGCGGCAGCAGCACGATGACGCTCAGCCACAGCCAGGCGACGCCGACGGTCATCGGGCTCACCCCGGCGAAGGTCCGCGAGCGCCCCAGGAACCCGCCGGGCGGTCGCGAGCCGGACACCGCCTGCGGATCGTCCGGGGCCGGTGCGTCGACCGAGTCCACCGTCGTCACTGCTTACCCCCTGAGTCGTAGATCTTGGTGATGGCGCCCTTCTTGCCGAACAGCACCTCGTCGACGGCCTTCCATCCGGTCAGGTTCTTGCCGTCGTTCTCCTCGGCGGTGCCCTCGCCGAGGATCTTCCCGATCTCGGCGATCGTCCACAGCTTCGCGATGTCGCCCGGGAAGAGGTCCCTGGTCTCCTCGATGACCACGGGGTCGACGGGGCGGAATCCCGTTGCCGCCCAGATCCGCTGCGCTTCCGGGGTGAACAGGAAGTCCACGAAGGACCGGGCGGCCGGGAGATCCTTGGTGGTGTTCACCACCGCAACCGGGTTCTCGATCTTGAAGGTCTGCGGCGGAATCACATACTCGACCTGGCTGTTCGGGTTCTTGCCCGCGTTGGCCTTGTCGAGCATGATCGCCTCGTTCTCGTAGCTGATCAGCACGTCGCCCTGTCCCTGTTCGAAGGCCGTGGTCGCCTCGCGACCCGACTTCGGGACCACCTTCACGTGATCGCGGATGAGCTCGGCGACGTAGTCGAGGCCGGCCTGCAGGTTCCGGCCGCCGTCGCTGACCGCCGAGAACGGCGCGAGCAGGTTCCACTTGGCCGAGCCGGAGCTGCCCGGGTTCGGGGTGACCACCTGGACGCCGGGCTTGAGCAGGTCGTCCCAGTCGCGGATGTTCTTCGGGTTGCCCTTGCGGACCACCAGCGCGACGACCGAACCGAACGGCGTGCTGTTGTTGGGGGCCTGCTCTTTCCAGTCCTCGTCGACGAGGCCGGCCTTCACGAGCCGCGTGATGTCGGGCTCGACGGAGAAGTTCACGACATCGGCGGGGACGCGGCGGGCCACCTTGCGGGACTGGTCGCCGGACGCGCCGTACGACGCGGAGAATCCGACGCCCTCGCCCTCGGGGGTCGCGCGGAAGGCCGGGATGATCTCGTCGAACCCGATCTTCGGGACGGCGTAGGCGACGAGGTCGAGGTGACGGTCTCCGCTGGAGATGTCCACCCCGCCGGGTTCGTCGGTCGATCCGCCGCCACATCCGGAGACGAGCACCATCGCCAGTGCCAACAGACTCACCAGCACGCCAGTGCCGCGTCGTTTGACGGAGCCAGCGCTCACGGATTCCTCCAGGACTCTCTTCGCAGGGCCGGTCGCGACAACGCTGTGACCGGCGAGGACCGGATTACGCTAGCAACCTGCAAGCGGCTCTGGCAGGGGGCGAAGTCGCGCCCGCAGCCGGTTCGCACCGCTGCGCGCGCGGACCGCGGTCCGGTGGGCGCCTCACCAGTCGGCAGGGTGCGGGCATCGGTTGCCCGCCGACGCAATCGGCCCACGCGGAGCGAAATCGTCGTCTACGATCCGCCGCAGCCCACCGATGGATCGGGCAGGCCTGTGGCCAGCGAGAACGCCCGGTCACCGCACCGGACGCCCAGACCCGCCGACCCGGGACCGGACCGCGCGAGCGGGCCTCCGGCCCCGTTCCCCCGCTCCGCTCCGCGATGCGTCGAGACGACCCGAGAATCCTCTTCCGAAACCGTGCAACGGTTGAAATCAGCGGGATTCAAACCCCGCCGGAGGGCCTAGTCGAGCCGCCACTCCTCGTAGGCGCGGGGGTCGCCGACCGGCTCGATGTGGGTGGTGATGCTCAGGTCCGCGACCGCGTCGTGCAACTCGCCCTCGACCTCCTCGGCGAGGTCGTGCGCCCGCTGCACCGACCAGTCCCCCGGGACGAGCATGTGCAACTGGACGAACCGCTGATGCCCGGCCTCGCGGGTTCGGATGTCGTGGAAGACGATGCCGTCGGCCCGGTGACGATCGAGCACCGCCTCGATCGCCTCGAGCTGCTCGTCGGGCAGGGCCGAATCCATGAGGCCGGCTCCCGACCGCTTCACGAGCCCGAAACCCACGACCATGATGTTGACGGCGACCGCGATGGCGATGATCGGGTCGAGGGGAAGCCAGCCGGTCCACGCGACCAGGAACACCGCGATGACGACGCCGATCGTCGTGGCGACGTCGGTCATCAGGTGCTTGCCGTCGGCCTCGAGCGTGAGAGACCGATGCCGGCGGCCGACGGCGATGAGGAACAGGCCGACGGCGCCGTTGAGGACGGTGGCCGCGATCGAGATCCCGAGACCGAGTCCGACGGACTCGAGTTCGCGAGGATGCAGCAACCGGTCGACGGCCGAGACGACGATGATGACGGCCGCGACGACGATCAGCACGCCCTCGAACACCGCGGAGAAGTACTCGGCCTTGGTGTGCCCGAAGTTGTGTCCGCTGTCGGGCGGTTTCGCCGCCACCCGCAGCGCCGCGAAGGCGGCGACCGCGGCGACGACGTTGACGATGGACTCCAGTGCGTCGGAGAGCAGGCCGACCGATCCGGTCACCCACCACGCGACGACTTTGAGCGCGAAGACCGCGACGGCGGTCACGATGCTGAGCAGCGCGAAGCGCGTCAGATCCCTGGGTTCGGCCTTCACGTCTCAGGCCGCCAGTCCCCGACGACGCAGCAGCGGGTCGATCTGCGGCTTGCGCCCGATCAGCTTCTCGTGCGCGGCCAGCGGGTCGACGCTGTCACCGCGCGACAGGGTCGCCTCGGCGAAGCGTCGACCGTTCTCCCGCTCGAGGCCGCCCTCGGCGAGGAACCACTGCTCGGTCTCGGCGTCGAGCACCTCCGACCAGATGTAGCTGTAGTACCCGGCCGAGTAGCCGCCGCCGAAGATGTGATTGAAGTAGGCGCTGCGGTAGCGCGGCGGGATGAGTTCGGTCTTGAGTCCCGCGTCGGCGAGTGCCTTCGCCTCGAACGCCTCGACATCGGTGACGGCCTGCGCCTCGGCGGGTGTCAGGCGGTGCCAGGCGAGGTCGAGCGACGCGGCGGCGAGGTACTCGATGGTGGCGTGCGCGGACTCGGTGCCCGCCGATTCCCGTGCGGCGGCGGCCAGTTCGGCCGGGATGGGCTCCCCGGTCCGGTGGTGGATCGCATAATTGGCCAGCACATCCGGGTGCAGCGCCCACATCTCGTTGACCTGCGACGGGAACTCGACGAAGTCGCGCGGCACCGACGTGCCCGACTGCGACGGGTAGTCCACCGACGACAGCAACCCGTGCAGGGTGTGCCCGAACTCGTGGAACAGCGTGGTCAGCTGGTCGATCGAGAGCAGGCACGGCTGTCCCTCGTCGGGCTTGGGCACGTTGAGGACGTTGACGATGATCGGCCGGTCGCCGAGCTTGCTCGACTGGTCGACGATGTTGTTCATCCACGCGCCGCCGCGTTTCGACGGACGCGCGAAGTAGTCGCCGAGGTACAGGCCGATGCCGACCCCCGAGTCGTCGCGGACCTCCCACACCCGCACGTCGGGGTGGTAGACGGGCAACCCGGTCAGCTCGACGAACTGCAGGCCGTAGAGCTTGTTCGCCGCGTAGAACACGCCGCGGGTCAGCACGGTGTCGAGTTCGCAGTAGTCGGCGAATCCGTCGAGCGGGACCGTTGCCGTCGCCTTCTTCTCGCGTTCGAGCCAGAAGGTCAGGTCGGCCGGACCGATCTCGGCGTCGCCGGCGAACTCGCTGAGCCGCGTCAGTTCCCGGCCGCCGGCGCGCATCGCCGACGCGTTGAGCTCGCGCAGGAAGTCGTCGACCGCGGACGGGTCGGGGGCGGTCTGCTCGGCGATGACGTATTCCGCGTGGTCGCGGTAGCCGAGCAGCTCGGCCCGCCGGGCCCGAAGTCGCACGATCTCGAGGACGAGCTCGCGGGTGTCGTGCTCGTTGCCACGGGAGCACCGGTTGACCGAGGCGTCGAAGACCTTCTGCCGCACCTGCGGATTCGTGAGTTCGGCGAGCACCGACTGACTCGTGGGCAGTTCCAGGGCGATCAGATACCCGGTCTCGTGCCCGGCCTCTGCCGCGGCCCGTCGCGCGGCGGCGATCTGCCCCGCGGACAGCCCGTCGAGGTCGGACTCGTCGGCGACGAACACCGCCGAGTCGTTGGTGTCGTCGAGGATCTTCTGCGAGAACGTCGTCGTGAGATAGGCGAGGCGGGACGCGATCGCGCGCATCTCCTCCTGTTCGGCCTCGCCGAGTCCGGCGCCCGCGCGCACCGCCTCGCGGTACCGCTTGTCGAGGAGGCGGCGCTGCGGCTCGGTCAGGTCGAGCTCGTCCGCGCGCTCGACGAGGTCCTTGATGCGCGCGAACAGCACCGGATGCATCGCGATGGTGTTCGCGTGGTCGGTCAGCCGCGTCGAGAGCTCCTGGGAGATCTCGTTGCGCCTCGGGTTGGTGTCGGGGCCGACGAGGTTGAAGAAGATGCCCGACGCGCGCGCGAGGTCACGCCCGGACAACTCCAGCGCCTCGACGGTGTTGCCGAAGGTCGGCGGGTCCTCGTTCGCCGCGATGGCCTCGACCTCGGCGAGGTGCGATTCCATGGCCGCGGTGAACGCGGGCAGGAAGTCGTCGTCGGAGATCGACGCGAAGTCGGGTAGTCCGTAGGGCAGATCGCTGTGTGCCAGTACCGGATTGGTCGAGCCGTCCTGCCCTGCCATGCCGTCCCCTCTCGCCATCACTTCCCTTTTGGCTTGTCGCCCATCGCATCTGTGGACAGTGCCGCCACGAAGGCCTCCTGCGGGACGTCGACGCGGCCGATCGTCTTCATCCGCTTCTTGCCTTCCTTCTGCTTCTCGAGCAGCTTGCGCTTTCGGCTGATGTCACCGCCGTAGCACTTGGCGAGCACGTCCTTGCGGATCGCGCGGATGTTCTCGCGCGCGATGATCTTCGAGCCGATCGCCGCCTGCACCGGCACCTCGAACTGCTGGCGCGGGATGAGCTCCTTGAGCTTGAGCGCCATCTTGTTGCCGTAGGCGTAGGCGGCGTCCTTGTGGACGATCGCGCTGAACGCGTCGACGGCCTCGCCCTGCAGCAGGATGTCGACCTTGACCAGGTCGGCCTCCTGCTCGCCGGCCTCCTCGTAGTCGAGGCTGGCGTAGCCGCGGGTACGCGACTTCAGCGAGTCGAAGAAGTCGAAGATGATCTCGGCCAGCGGCATCGTGTACCGCAGCTCGACGCGGGTCTCCGACAGGTAGTCCATGCCGCCGAGGTCGCCGCGCCGCGACTGGCAGAGTTCCATGATCGCGCCGATGAACTCGCTCGGCGCGATGATGGTGGTCTTCACGACGGGCTCGTAGATGTGACGGGTCTTGCCCTCGGGCCAGTCGGACGGGTTGGTGACGATGTGCTCGGAGCCGTCGTCCATCACCACGCGGTAGACCACGTTGGGCGCGGTCGAGATGAGATCGAGGTTGAACTCCCGCTCGAGTCGCTCGCGGGTGATCTCCATGTGCAGCAGACCGAGGAAGCCGCAGCGGAAGCCGAAGCCGAGGGCCACCGAGGTCTCCGGCTCGAAGGTGAGCGCGGCGTCGTTGAGCTGCAGCTTCTCCAGTGCCTCGCGCAGCACCGGGTAATCCGAGCCGTCCACCGGGTAGAGGCCGGAGTAGACCATCGGCCGCGGCTCGCGGTAGCCGGTGAGCGCTTCGCTCGCGCCGTTGCGGGCGCTGGTGACGGTGTCGCCGACCTTCGACTGGCGCACGTCCTTCACGCCGGTGATGAGGTAACCGACCTCGCCCACGCCGAGGCCGGCGGACGCCTTCGGTTCCGGCGAGACGATGCCCACCTCGAGCAGCTCGTGGGTGGCGCCGGTAGACATCATCTGGATCTTCTCGCGCGGCACGATCTTGCCGTCGACGACGCGGATGTAGGTGACCACGCCGCGGTAGGTGTCGTAGACGGAGTCGAAGATCATCGCGCGCAGCGGGGCGTCGGGATCGCCGACGGGCGGCGGCACGAGGCGGATCACCTCGTCGAGCAGTTCGCGCACGCCGACGCCGGTCTTGCCCGACACGCGCAGCACGTCCTCCGGCTCACAGCCCACGATGTGGGCGAGCTCGGCGGCGTAGCGGTCGGGATCGGCCGCGGGCAGGTCGATCTTGTTCAGCACCGGGATGATGGTGAGGTCGTTCTCCATCGCCAGGTACAGGTTGGCGAGCGTCTGCGCCTCGATGCCCTGCGCGGCGTCGACGAGCAGGATCGCGCCCTCACACGCCTCCAGGGCGCGCGAGACCTCGTAGGTGAAGTCGACGTGCCCGGGGGTGTCGATGAGGTGCAGGACGTAGTCCTCACCGTCCACCTGCCAGGGAAGACGGACGTTCTGGGCCTTGATGGTGATGCCGCGCTCGCGCTCGATGTCCATGCGGTCGAGGTACTGCGCGCGCATCTGGCGCTCCTCCACGACACCGGTGAGCTGCAGCATCCGGTCCGCCAACGTCGACTTGCCGTGGTCGATGTGGGCGATGATGCAGAAGTTCCGGATACGCGCCGGGTCGGTGAAGGTCTTGTCGGCGAAGCTGGGAATGGGAACTACTCCTCTGGGACGACACGGGGTAGGACGGACACGGGCGTTGACCACCATGTTCTCATGAGCGCCGCCGCTCGCGCCGAGGCGCTACCGTGACAGCCGTGTCAGC